>NZ_JBFUFA010000001.1:0-1116365 GCF_056403695.1 Mesorhizobium sp. P2_F7
CTCAATGAAACGCCTCAGGTCGCCAGGATCAATTCGCGACTGAAGTCCGAGTTCCCGGACTTCACACCCGAAGTGTTTATCAGCACCTATCCGGTTACCAATCCTGTCGCCATTGCTGCGATCAGAGAAGGCGCCCGTCGCGCGGGTTTGGCGTAGCTTCATTACTGGTCAACTGGACGCGAGATAACTCGCTCGTGCCTAGGTCCTATATCGTTGCCACAAGCGGCGAATGTCCGCTGGTGGCGCGACCACGACCTACAGCATGGCCATCCATGACGTCTCCTTCTGGGCGGAGACAAGTTCATCTCTATGACCGACTTGAGGCGCTTAGCGGACGCTTCTGAGCGGCGATCATTGCGCGCCCCCTGCACGGCCCGCCTAGCTGACAATGTTGACCGGCACCCGTCGCTCACGAATAACGCCTAGTTTGCCCGAAAATTAGCGCTTGGTCCAAGGGAATTCGTGAAATGAGGCCTCATCGCACTAAGCTGATCCTTAGTGCGGCATGGTGCTACGGCTACCTTCGCGCTAGTTTAGCATGGTGACATGGGCAAACGCTCGATGCAGACGATCGAAGACTGGCTGAGCCAGCTCGGCCTCGGCAAATACCTGGAGGCGTTCGTCCAAAACGACGTCGACCTGCGAGCGCTCCCTCATGTCACTGAACGCGACCTCCAGGAGCTTGGTGTCTCACTGGGGCATCGCAAAATTATCCTGGCTGCTGTCACCGGGCTTGCTCAGCCAAATCTGACCGGGTCCCTGGTCCCCTCACCTTCTCCTGCGGGTTCGGAACTTCAGGCCAGCGACCTCCCTCAGGAACCGACCGCAGACCGGCGTCTGCTTAGTGTGCTCTTCTGTGATTTGGTCGGGTCGACTGCGCTATCTGCCCAACTCGACCCCGAAGACATGCATGAGCTTACGCGGCGCTATCAGGATAGTGTTGCAGGCGCGATCACGCGCTTTGGAGGCTACGTCGCGAAATATCTAGGGGACGGCGTGCTTGCATACTTTGGATGGCCCATGGCTTACGAGGACCATGCTGAGCGCGCCATTCGCGCAGGCATCGAGGCCCTCGCTGCAGTCGAGGCCTTCCAGTCCCCCAGCGGCGAGCAATTGAAGGCGCGGATCGGCATTGCATCGGGGCACGTGGTCGTCGGCGATATCGCCGGCAGCAGCGCGAATGAGCGGGCCTCAATCGCAGGAGATACTCCGAATCTCGCAGCTCGCCTGCAAGCTGCTGCTGCGCCTGGTCAGATCGTGGTGGCAGACGCTACGCGGCGGCTCGCTGGGCAATCCTTCGAGATCGAGAGTCTCGGCGCGCAGGAATTGAAAGGCTTTCGATTGCCTATTGCCTTGTTTGCGGTCCACGGTGAACGAGAAGTGGAAAGTCGTTTCGATGCCGCGCAAACCAGTGCGCTCTCAAAATTCGTTGGCCGCAGCAGTGAAATTGGAATGCTGCTGGATCGCTGGGAATTAGCTAAAAACGGCCAAGGCCAAGCGGTCTTTGTATCGGGAGAGGCGGGAATCGGGAAATCTCGCCTCGTCGATGCGCTTGAGGAACGGTTGCAGGAGAACCAGCCCGAGTTAATACGACTGCAATGTTCGCCCTATCACTCCACCTCGGCCTTCTATCCCATCATTCAGCGCCTGAGCCGGCTGGCAGGTCTTTCAGCTGCCGACGAACCTCTGATGCGAGCCGAGAAGCTGCGCGCAATTGTTCAACGGTACGGCGAAGATCCCTCAGAAGTAGGCTCGATATATGCCGAGTTGCTCTCGCTGGACCTAGCCAGTGAATTCACTCCGCTCGATCTCTCCGCCCAACAGCGCAAAGAACTCATCGTACGCACACTGGCGAACCGGGTGCTGCTTGCGGCAAAGATGGCGCCCGTTCTGTTTGTTGTTGAGGATGCTCACTGGATCGATCCGTCGACCAATGAGTTTCTCACAGAGGTCGTCCGTCGCATGCATGGCGCGGCCGTTCTTGTCGTAGTAACGCACCGGCCCGAATGGGCGCCGACCTGGGCCACGGGGTTAGAGCACGTGACGACGCTGGCCATTGGTCGGCTGACGAAGCAACAGATGCGCGAGCTGATCGACTCGATGCTCGCAGACGTTCCGGATCAGCTTGCCGACAGGATCGTAGAGCGGACTGACGGTGTGCCGCTATTCGTGGAAGAATTGACACGTTCGATTCTGGAAAGCGGAAAGGCGGCGTCTCTCAATGTTGAGATTCCGGACAGTCTGCAGGGATCCCTCATGGCCCGACTTGACCGTTTGACAGCGGCAGCCAAAGAGGTGGCGCAAATCGCTTCTGTCATAGGCCGGGAATTTGACCGCGGCCTACTTTCCAAGGTTGCCGGTCTCGATGACCCAACTCTCGGCGAAGCGCTCAATGAGCTCATGTCTACCCAACTCGTTGTCGTCGGCGGTGTGGTGCGAGACGCGCTGGTATTCCGACATGCGCTCATTCAGGATACGGCATACCAATCGCTGCTCAGCAAAAGGCGCCGCCAATATCATGAAGCCATCGCTAATGCGCTGATCGATGCATATCCGGATCTCATCGTCACCCAACCCGAGCTCATCGCCCAGCATTATGTCAAGGCACAGCAAGGTGCGCTCGCGCTGCCATACTGGATGAAGGCCGGCGAACGGGCGCTAGGGCAGTCAGCCAACTATGAGGCGGTCGATCACTTTCAGAACGCTGTCTCCATCGCCGAGCACCTACCGGGAGGACCGGCCCGGCAAAAGGAAGTTCTCGAGGCGACCCTAAAGCTCGGCGAGGCACTGAGTGCCGCAGGCCGCTTGTCGGACTCGGTGGCAAAATACAAGCTGACCGCGCACTTGGCTCGCGAGACCCATGACACCAAGGCGTTCGTTCGTTCTGCTCTTGGTTTTGACGGCGCCCAGTTCCTGTCTTCGAAGCGACTAGACGAATCGCTCCAGCTGCTCACTGAAGCAATGGGTATGCTCGAGCCCGATGATCAGAGGTCGCGCAGCCAGCTCCTCAGCCGCCTCACGCGTGCATATTTTTACCTCAGCGACAGCAAGAACAGCGCCAAATGTCACGCAGAAGGGGTCAAATTGGCTCGGCAACTAGGCGACCAAGCTTCGCTCTTTGAACTGTCTGTCCTGCCTTTCTTGACGCCCAGAACAGTGAAGTCCGCGGCAGAGGCAACTCAACTAGTTGCGCGTGTTGATGAGATAAAGCGCCTCGCGGCTGGCATCAACGACGATGATCTGCGCGGCCGCGCTCTCGCGCTTGACGTCTACGTCTCGACTGAGCTTGGCGACCGCGCGCGCGCCGATCAAGCCGTGGCCGGGCTGGAAGACTTGGGAACGTTGCGCCAACGGCTCAACATTCTATGGCTTGCGTGGAACGCGAGGGCGATGATGGCCATCCTCGATGGACGGTTCATCACCGCCGAGAAGCTGGCTGGAGAAGCGTTGACCCTGGGCAGACAGACGCATGGCGCGGAAGTCGAAGGGGTCTATGGCATGCAGATGTTCACGATCCGACGCGAACAGAATCGCCTGTCAGAGGTGGCTCCGGTGATGAAGAATCTTATCGATGAAAGTCCGGATGACACCACATGGTTGCCAGGGTTTGCGCTGGTCGCGGCCGATTTGGGATATCGGGATGCAGCGCAACGCAGGTTGAATGAACTAGCGCGTGCTCATTTCGCAATGCCGCCGGATGGAAAGCGAAGCGCATCGCTCTCATTCGTGGCTGAAGTTGCTGTTAGCTTGGGCGACACGGAGGCGGCACGGACAATCTACAACCTTATGCTCGCCTACAAGGATATGACGATCACGGCAGGAGTCGCAACTGTCTGCTTTGGAGCGGCAAGTCGCTATCTGGGGATGTTGTCGGCATCGCTGGGCGATTTTGGGAAAGCCGCCGAGCACTTCGAGCATGCGATGGATATGAACGCAGCCAGCGAATCACGGCCTTGGCTGGCGCATTCGCAGGCTGAATATGCGAACTTGCTTATAAAAAGAGGTAGCAAGAAAGCGATTGAGAGGGCAATGTCACTTTCGGAGCAAGCCTCGGTGACCGCGGCTGAACTTGGTATGGTCCGTTTGCAGAAGAGGCTGGAGACAACGCTTCACTAGGTAGGCTCTCATGCCTCGCTGGATCACCACGGTTGAGAAGGAGCATGCTCATGCCACGCTACGTCATCGAAAGGGAGTTCGCGGAACAACTCAACCTCACAAAGGAGGGCATTGAGAATGTCAATTTGATCAACGATCAGGAAGGCGTGCAGTGGATTTTCTCCTTCCTTAGCGCCGACAAGAAAAAGAGCTATTGCCTTTACGAGGCGCCTAACCCGGAGGCTATTCGGTCTGCGGCACGACGCAACAACATCCCCGTAGATGCGATCATTGAAATTGGTGGCGAGATCGGTCCGAATATGTTCGCTTAGGCCAATGTCGCCCGGCAAAACGCCGCAAGCCAGCCAAACGTTGACGATTTTCAAGCTTGGCTTGCCCGAAGGATAGGAACGTCTATTCTTGGCACACAAATATGCCGTCTCGCCTGCTTGCTCGGATCTCCGCTTTTGGGATGCGGCTTTGGATTGATCAACGACCGAAACGCGGCGCAAAGCAGTCGTCCAGCCGTGGTTAGCCTTAGGTCCGCTAAGCGCCTCATGTCAGTCATTGCGGATCGTTATGCAAGTTCCCAAAAGCAGAAGTCAAAATTCCCTCGAACTTTCCGAGAATCTGAGGTGCGACTTTCACACTCAGGGCATTGGCAGCCAACTATGCCGATTCGAAGCCGGAACAACTGGACACCGGCGGTGGCCATCGTGGACAGGTTTCAGCGCCCTGGAAGCACAGGGCGGCGCGCGAAAGCCGTAATCTCTCGACTCCGTCGGCTCCGGTCAATGTGGCCCGATCATGTGACTGGTATAGGCGCGCGCGCCCACAGTTCTTCACAGCTTCGCAGCCGTTGCCGCCCGCAATTTTAGGGCAATGGCGACGATGGGCCACCCTTACAAGGAATGCAATTGCCGGCCAGTGCTCCGGTTCCTCAGGAAAATCCCGGCCAGGTCCGCGCCGCCTTCTGCAGGGTCGGCGGCTTTGTTGGGGTCCTTGAGATCGCCATACGACCGCGCGTGGCGTCCTAGACTGTCCTACCATCCCTCGCTTCGATGGTCATAAACGTCTGACGATCTCCAGGCCAAGACCGCTGCCGTTCGCCTTTGTCGAGAAATTCCTGTGACCTGCCATTTTGAGTGTCGCGTCATCCATCCCGGCACCGTTGTCAGAGACGGACAGGCGGATCATCCGTTTTGGTCGAACCCTTTTGCTCGAAGGCGGAAACTCTAGAGCGGCGGCAATAGAGATATCGCCGCCACCGGGCATTGCATCGCGTGCATTTAGGACGAGATTGAGGAGTGCACGTTCAACCAGCTCCCGGTCGATGAAGGCCAATGAGAGGCTGCCTGCGACGTGCAGAGTCAACGTGATATTTGGCGAGAGGACGTTGGCAAGTACGACTTGGAACTCCTCGAGCAGCTGGCGAACATCGGTCGGCTCAGGCCGAGCCGGTCGCGCGTCCGCAAGTTCGAGAAGTTCCCGTGCGAGGACTTTCGCACGAAACGCGCAGTAGATCGCAGCATCGATCTTTCCGAGTTCTCTCGACGTACCGGCGCGGCGGCGCTGCAAGTCTTCCAGGACGACTACAACAGGCGTGAGCAGGTTGTTGAAATCATGGACGATCGATGACAACGGCCATGTGTCCATCCGCGCATCAGGAGGAACGGGCCCATCTGGACCGTCGTGACTGAATTGGGAGGACGTATGTTCTCGCATGGTTGTCTCCCGGAGACCGTTCTGAAATTGCTTCGATGGCAAGCCAACAACAGAGCAAGTCCGGGGCGCTATTATGCCGACGTATGGAACGGGCACCCTTTCGGACACAGCCACTGACCGGAATCGACAACAGAGACGTCTATTGGCGTTGGACGACGGGCGACACCCTGCAGGTCGAACTCCGGTAGTATGGTGCCAGCAAGGTCGCCAAAGGTCCCACAGGCAGATGAAAGCCCAAGCGTCCAAAGAGACGTGCCGCTAGACCAGCTCGAAGGCGCTAAAGTGCATCAACGTTTCGAGCCGATCCAGCTTTGATACATCCGAGGTGCGATCCTCACCCTGCTAGTCGTGCGCCCTCGGGAGGTTGACCAGCGCTTCGCGCCACTCCGTTGGTACAACTTGTTGTGTGCCAAGCCGTTCCGTGAGACGCACGACTAAAATTCCGCAGACTGTCATGGAGTTCCGTAACCCACCAAAACCATGGTATGCTCCATACCATAGTGCAATAGATTTGCCCCGGCCGGCGGTTGATCTGTGTGTCCCGTCCGATCCGGTTTGGATTTGGCTGATACGGGAGAGGTCTCATGGTCAAGACTAATCCGCTTGAAACCCTCGACGTCGATCGTCGTCGTCTTCTGAAGACAACCGCCACGGGGATTGCCCTTGCCGGTGCGGCCAGTTGGCTTCCCACAAATTCGGCATTAGCGGCGACCCGGGATGACATCCGGCCCTTCAAAGTCGAAATCCCGGAGGAGCAACTCGTCGATCTCCGCCGGCGCCTCGCGGCGGCACGCTGGCCCACCAAGGAACTCGTCGAGGATCGGTCGCAGGGTGTGCAGCTGGCGACGATGCGGGCGCTCGGCGGCTACTGGTCGACTGAGTACGACTGGCGCAAGTGCGAGGCACGGCTGAACGCGCTGCCACAGTTCACGACCGAGATCGACGGGGTGAAGATCCATTTCATTCACGTCAAGTCCCGGCATGAGAACGCGCTGCCCCTCATCATGACGCACGGCTGGCCTGGTTCGGTCATCGAACTCCTCGATACCGTCGGTCCCCTGACCGACCCGACCAAGTATGGTGGCACTCCCGACGATGCATTCCACCTGGTGCTGCCGTCCTTGCCTGGCTACGGCTTCTCGGGTGAGCCGACCGAACTCGGCTGGGACGCCGCCCGCATTGCGCGTGCGTGGGCGGTGCTGATGGGTCGCCTCGGCTACATGCGCTATGTCGCCCAGGGTGGCGACGTAGGGGCGGCAGTAACGGATGCAATGGGGCGCCAGGCACCCAAGGGGCTTCTCGGGATCCACGTCAACTTGCTCGCGGGTGTGGCGGCCATGTCCGACAAGCTGCCGGCAGAATCTGAGAAGGAACGAGCGGCGCAGAAGGCGGCCGCGACGTTCAGGGCGACTGGCTTCGGCTACTTCCTGGAGCAGTCGACGCGGCCACAGACGATCGGCTACTCCTTGCTGAATTCACCCCTGGGGCTCGCGAGCTGGATGCTCGACCATGACACGGACAGCTACTACAAGATTTCCCGAGCGTTCGTGGAGGGTAAGCCCGCAGGCAATCTCACCCGGGACAGTATCCTCGACAACATCACGCTGTACTGCCTGACGGGCACAGGGACCTCGGCCGCACGGTGGTACTGGGAGGCCGGACAGGCGGCAGCCCGCGCGGCAGGCAAGTCTCCTCCGGCGGTCACGGTTCCCGTGGGATTTACCACGTTCCCGGGCGAAATTTTTGCTGCGCCCCGAAGTTGGGTCGAGATTATGTACCCCGGCCTCGCCTACTTCAGCGAAGTCGAACGTGGCGGACATTTCGCCGCCTGGGAGGAGCCGAAGCTGTTCTCAGAAGAGGTACGCGCAGCCTTCAGATCATTGCGCAAATGACGGACCAGAGGTGGCCAGAATGGCATCTTGAATCGACTCGGCGAGCCGGTTCGTAACATATTGATAAATAACGCTTATGTTAGTCGCTGAGGGTCAACGTTTTCTACAGGAAATCAATACGTTAGCGGATGGTTCGCCAACCCTTTCCTTCGTATTCTCTCGTATGGTCTGGCGAACCCAAAGACAATGAACGAGATTAGTCATTGGCTTCGAGAGACAGTAGCCGCTAGTCGCTTGGACTAGCGAATGGCCGAAATGGGATCGGAACCCGTCGGTCCGCTGTCGGCGCGAACTCGGCGGATAGCTGCCATTCGGCAGACGGCCTTAGCGGAGGTTGAGGCGGGTTGCATGGATGACGCCCCGGGGCCCTGAGGAGGGTTCTCAGTGAAGGGATGGTGGCGAGGCAGCCAGGCGGGGATGGGCGCTTGAACCTCAAAGGGCGGAGGCTGCCACTGCTGCGCGCGTTTGCGCCTGGCAAGACCTAGTGAACGACGGCAAAGCCCTTGACGCAATTCCTGCCAGACCGCTTCGCCTCATATAGTGCCGAGTCCGCGCGCGCCAGGGCATCGCCGATCCCGTCGTCGCTTGCCCACACTTGCGCGAAGCCGAAGCTGGCGGTGAGATGGATGATGTGGTTCTCGCACTCCACAGGAGTCTCCGATACCAATCGACGGAGCTTCTCCGCGACGCTCGCTGCGCCCGACAACACGGTCCCTGGGAGCAAGACGGCGAATTCCTCTCCGCCAATTCGAGCAAGGAGGTCGATCTTTCGGACCCCTTCGTTGCAGGCTTGTGTGAGACTGCGTAAGGCCTGATCACCAGCCGTATGTCCATATGTGTCGTTCACGGCCTTGAAGTGGTCGAGGTCTATCATCAAGACGTACGCTGATGCACCGAACCGTCGGACGCGCTCAACCTCGATGTTGGCCGCCTCTAGGAAGTGGCGACGGTTCGGCAGCCCGGTTAGTGGATCCGTGGCGGCAAGTCTCGCGAGATCAATCTCCAGGAACTTGCGGTCGGTGATGTTCAAGTGGGAAATCACAGCGCCCCTTTGCGCGACATCCAGCCGGGTTACCCGCCCCAGAAACCACCTCAATTCTGCAGGCGAATGGCACGGATACTCCATCTGGAACAATTCAGTGTCGCCTTTGAGAACTGACTGAACCCCCACGGCGAAACCTTCCGCCTCTTCGGATCCGGCGCCTTTTGCCCCTTTACAGATCTCAAGATACTGGCTGCCAATATCTGAAGCGTATGACGCTGGCGAGTTCGCCGCACCGAAATTGCGCCAAGCCCGATTCACCGCAATGATCGTGGCATTCTGATCGATGATACAGATATGCGATGCTAGGGCGTCGATCACCGCAGCGGCGAAGCCGGGGGTTTGAAGAACTGGCACTTCCATTCGGAACCTCCTTGCGGCGCCTATAACGGGTTTGGCCGTCGCATCAGATCATTCGGGTAGCGTTGTTAATGTCAAAGAGCAGACGTTTGAATTCGAAGGCCACGACGCGGCACCCCCCCTCGAACTGCGGCAGACGTGAACTTGTCTTGGCTAAGCAATTTCGCGATGTCGGCAGCCGGGACGGCTTTGCCGAACAGATAACCCTGTCCCTGACTGCATCCTTTGGCTTTCAGATATGCCAGCTGCGTCGCGTTTTCGACGCCCTCGGCAGTGGTCGTCAAACCAAATCCCTTTGCGATGCCGAGAACCGCGTCAGCGATCACCTGGCCGTCGTTGCCTTGGCCAATCCGCGATACGAAGCTCCGGTCAATTTTGATCTTGTCAAGGTTGAAGGACAGTAGCTGGCTCAGAGTGGCATACCCTGTTCCGAAATCATCCAGCGCGATGCGGACCCCAGCCTGACGTAGCTCGTCAACCACGGCCTGCGCGACTCCGTTACTTTCGATCAGCGCGCTTTCGGTAATTTCTATCTCCAGACGCCATGGACTGAATCCAGTTTCCAACAGGGTAGATAGAATTCGCAGTCCGAGCGTGGGGTCATGCAATTGGACCGGCGAGACATTGAAAGCAAGCGTCAGCGTTTCGGGCCAGGCTTTGGCATCCAAGCATGCGCGGCGAAAAAGCTGATTTCCAAGTGCTACGATGAGACCGGTGTCTTCCGCTATCGAAATAAACTCGGCAGGCTGAACGTGCCCCAACGGCCCGCTTTCCCAACGCGCCAGAGCCTCGAACCCGACAATGCGATCATCGGCGAGCGAGACCAACGGCTGATAGTATGGCCTAAGGGCGTCGGCTGCGATTGCGGCCTTGAGTTCTCGCTCAAGCAAGATACGACGCTCGAAGTGCACGTCCATCTCGGGCTCAAAAAACTTAACACTGGATCTGCCAGCGGCCTTCGCGCGATTAAGGGCACGATTGGCGTGCCGCAACAATTCGTCGGAACGAACGCCGTCCACTGGCGCGATAGCAATACCAATTCCAACGCTTATTTCGATGCTTGCATTGTCAATTGAAAAGGGTTCGTCGATAGCTGCTGCAATACGACGTGCCAGATTGGCGGGGTCTTCGATGGATGCGATTTTTGGCTTGATGATTGCGAATTCGTCCCCGCCAATCCTGGCAAAGTGGGTATCGGTACGCATAACCTTTGAGACCCGGCGGGCAAACTCACCGAGCGTCTTGTCTCCGATGCTATGGCCGTATGTATCGTTGACGGTTTGAAAGCCATCTAGGTCAAGGAGGAGCACAGCCGCTTGATCAGCGGCGCTGGTGGCACGCAGACATTCGTCGAGCCTTTCCTGGAAGTTACGAACGTTCGGCAAACCAGTCAGCGTATCGTGCCATGCGAGCTTGCGAGCCTCCTGCTCCGCAAAGTCCAGGGCGACGGCGCTGGTTCGGAAAACTTCGAAGGCCGCAGCCAAGCTGCCGATCTCGTCCTGGCGATTGACTTGCGGAAGGATGATGTCGCGATTTCCGGCGGCGAGATCGGAAAGGGCCTTCGTGATGGAGGCGAGAGGCCGGGATATTCCGGCGTGGATAACCCAGGTCACCCAACTCGCCAGGAGAAGAGCGCAGGCGACGACGATCGCGAAGTACACGGCGGAGGTGTTGACAATGTTGTCGGCGCGCGTGCCGGCGGCGGCCGCTCCCGCCGCATTGACATCACTGAGCGCGTCAACAGCGTCGTCAGCGATCCTGTAATATGCATGCGCACGAAGCTGAAAGGCCGGCGAAGCGGCGAGGCGTCGGTCATGACCGAGCGCTATCCATGCGCGATGTTCGGCCGCCCAAGTGCCCCATTCCTGATCGAAGGTTTTCAGGAGGCTTAACTCCTCGTCGGTCTTGTCCAACATGCCATATGCGGCTCTTTGGTAGCCTATCGAACGCATGTACCCATCGGCCGCGGCCAATGCACGGTCTGTCTGCTCCTGATCCGTGGCGAGTGCGAGAAACGTTTCAGCCAGACGGGTCTCAGAGAGGAGATCCGCCATCTCTCCGAGGACGCGGGTGCCCACCACCCACCTGCGATCAAGCGATTTCGTAAGTTGATCGAGCGCCGCCATCTGGACAAGTGCGTACACACTGATGCCGATCAGCAGCGCGACTGACAGCAAATAATACGAAGTCAATCGCCCACGCACCGATGTGAACTGGGACATTGATCCACTAACCCTCTCGCCAGATTTCGATGAGATTTATTTGCCGAATTCCCGAATCTTCAACGGTCTACACGGCTAATAGTTGCCATTTATATTTGTTAATAGTTACCTAGCCGTTGCAGAGGCCGAGCAAATGCTGTGGCACTTGGCGGTCGCGGCAAATTCAGTAAAACTGAATCCTGCTCGGAATCCCGGGATGCGTGTTGGCGGGGTCATCAGCGTCGAGCAAATCCATGATAGCGAGAGCTAAATGCCGCAAGCGCGTCTCACTTGAAAAGTCGCGCCTGAACCTTGCCGGCGACCTGACGCGGTCGCACACGGCCCACGCTCGAAACGAAGCCTCCCGAATAGACTTGCCGGACCATTGCGGCGCGAGCACCGATGCTTCGTTCGACCTCGACCGCGAAGTCGTGGCCAGAGCTCCTGACGATGCGTCCATTGAGCCGAGCACCACCAATCTGAACCCCTACTTCCGTACCAATCGGTGCGTGCACCATGCCCACCAGCCGCATTCCACCCAGCGAAATGTCCGCAGTCTGATACACATGAGACCGGGCACCGATCGTCACGATAACGGGCAGTGCACTGCGAAGCCGCTCGTTGCGCCGCAGTCGCGGTCGCTCGATGCAGACGGCAATGGTGGAGATAAGGATGAGCATATTGTACCAGCACCAATAGAGTGCAACGACGCTGGAATCCTGCAGTGGTCCGTCGCCGCCGAAGGAAACAAGAATACCGAGGATGGTCAGGCAGAGCAGCACACTGAATGGGATTAGCATCCGCCATTGGATCACCGTCTCGCTTCGATCTCCTCCCTTGGCTGTGACCTTGAATCTTTGCCCCTTCGGACGGAAGAGCCCGATCGCGGCTGCCGACAGGACCTCACGCGCGGCAAGGAGCTGTGACACGTCGGACATCACCGGAAGCACCCGTTGTCCCGAGAGCCATGCCATCACGCCGACCTGGGCAAGATAGTAAGGAACGAAGTGCGCGATGCCGTCGGCGGTTCCAACATTCACGGCCTGGACGTCGAAGAGCAGGTAGAGGATCGGGATCACCAGGCCGGCAATCCGAAACAGATAGGAGGCCGTCCAGTGAAGCAGGCTCTCGATGAGGCTCATGCGATCGAGGAAATGTAAGCCGTTGCTGCGCTTGAACGGCCCATCTGCGCCGAGTTATCGAAATCTGGACTTGTTGCGAGGAAGTGGGCGCTCAGCCACGACGCCGATGGCGCTTGCGCGTCCGCCTGAATCTCGCACGCGGTCCGGCGGGCGCCTTTTTAGCGCGAGCCGAACGGAACAGATTCACGAGATCAATAATGAGGCGGACGATCGCGATCGCAGTCGCCACGTCGAGCCAGCCCGCAATGCCCTTGAGCATCGGGATGGTTCTCCAACTTTTGACATGAAAAAGGGGCCACTTTGGGCCCCGGATGATGACTTCAATCTCGTTTAGGCGAGAATCTCCATCTCATCAATAATCGCATATCGAGTGCCCTCAGTTGAGGACGGCGATGGTTCGCAGGCCGTCTATTTCACTGCGGTATCCATGAAGCCGCGGCAGTTCCGCCTGCGCGGCAGTTTGGGTCTTTCGCCCTGCATTTTCGCTGTTCATGCCGCAATCCAATATTTGGCCGCGTTCTAGCGGCGATTGATCAGCTCCACAACCTCAGTTGCCACAACCTGTGCTTTGCGGCGCCCAGCCGCCCGTCCGTATGGTCCTCACCGATCGAAGACGGAAGGCGCAAGGCGATGTACAGCAATTTTGCAGCTGCGTTTACGGCGACGCTCCAATACGAGGCCGGCTGGGTAGACAACCCGGCCGATCCGGGCGGCGCCACCATGAAGGGTGTCACCATCGGACCCTTCCGGCACCCATACCTTCCTATGAGGCCGCTTAGCTCTGAATGGCCGCCGCCCCTGTTGCAAAGCGCGGGTTGACCACCAAGATCAAGAGGCGGACGAGATCCTCCACGCCAAACGAGTCGTACATGTGGGGTGGYGATTGCTCGTGCTTTCTCTGATAAGCTTGCTCGTCTAGGCGTTGGGCCCTGCCCTAAGCCTTTTGACTAGTTCTCCTACTTGATTGGAACTTGATGCGGATCTGGGGGTTACGTCACTAAGAGGAGACGTCGCAATGAAGCTGTTACACCTTGCCCCCATCGCCATTCTTGCCTGCGCCCTGGCTCTTTCCGCTTGCGCCAATACCGTTCGAGGTGTCGGGAGGGACGTCAAGTCGACGGCGAACGCCGTTGACGATACCGTCAACAATCCCTGAGCAATGCGGCGGGCATTTCCCAAGCCGTGCTGTAGCGGTTCGGGAGTTGCCGTGCCGCCTCGCTTTAACCTGCACGGCCGGCACCGAGCCAAAGGACTTCGGCATATTGGGTAATGGCCCAGACCGCAAAGAGACCCCCAATCAGGCCGGCGTCACTTTTGCCACATCGGCAAGCCACTCAAGCATCTTGGTTCGAGTGTCACGAAAAAGGCGCACTTGGTGCGTTCGAAAGCAAAACAATCCAGAAGCCGAGTGACGAGCTGTCCTCATTTGATCGATGCCGGGCTAATCGTGACTTGGCAACGTCGGAGCCCAGCAAGGCCTTAATTCCTGCTGGCGCCGCGCGCTACCGGCAGCGCGATATGTTGGGCGCGTGGCCGCTTGCGTCCTGCTGGCCGCGCTCGGCGCCGCGGTGCTGATTCTGCCGGCTCGCGGTTGACTTAGGACTTGTGACTGGCTGCCCTGAACTCTGCCTCCCACGGCAACGCGTCAAAGTCGGGCTTGTGCTTGGCTGCGCGATAGCTGTCCTGGGTGACGAAACTGCCTTTAGCGCCCTGCACAATACAGGCAAACGGCGGATTTCCTGGACATCGGTAAAGGCCTACTACGGTCGGCTTGTCAGTCATTCGAACTCCAGAGCAAGTTTGAAAACCCGCGCTCTCCGCCAAGAGCCGCGGGCCGACCGGAGGCCCGATCTTCGGCCACTGGTGGAGGGCACCAATTGCCGCACGGTTCAACTATTAGAGGTAGCGAATGTTCCGTCAATTCCACTTTTCGGCTTCCAGTCGCCGTCGCTTCGCATTGATGCCCTTAACAGCAGAAGTTGTCTCTGCCTACGTCAGGGCGGCGCAACACAAGGCAGCCGTGCATTTGACGACAGAGCCCGCCTGGAGCCGCATTATGGCGGTGAAGCTGCCTTGAGCGCGTCGGTTTTTGCTGTCGTTGAGTTGGGAATCTCTCTGACATCATCTCGAAAGCCTGAGGTTCGGGAATGGCATTTTCGACGATCAGCGGCGGTTGATGCGCTCTCACGACACGGCGCACAGGGGAGAACCGACGCGCATTTGCTCTATCGCCGTCATCTTCTACATTCCTGATTTCCAAAGCCGATGACCGGTCCAACGGATTTCAAGCGGCGGATGCTGACGACCGATATCGATATTGATGGAGGACGTGTTCGCTTGATCAGCAGGAGGCCGCCGCCGGTTCATGCTAGTGCGCCCGCAAGCGTGAGCGATCATCAAGGGGGTCGCCGCTGTCACGTCGATCTGACGTGATGTTGCCAACGTGGTGGGGGCGAGCGGCGGAGATGAGCCCGATGGCGGGCGCCTTCGAGCATAATTTGTCAAGAGCGCTGTGGCGCCTTGGGGCGCCGCGTGTCCCGTGGTCGACTTGCCGCCGCCATGTTTCTGGCAAGCCCCAGCAGGCGCAGGACGGCGCGCTTGGGGTTCGACTCAAGCCAGACGCCCCTGATCGAACTGACGCTGTTTTTCCCGCCAATCGGTTTCCAGACAGCGGAATCGATCGCGACGGTCCTGGCATAGCTCGCCTCGGCCAAAGTGACGCCTTGCCCCAATTGCACCTGAAAGATGACGGTGGCCTGGTTGGCGCGGCAAGTTTGAACGGCCGGGCCGCCGTCGGCCGCGATGCGTTCGAGCAAGCGCAAATCCAGGGGCGCTCCTTCCAATCCGACCGGGACCAGCAGGCACACATCGACAAGGTCGGCCCAGGTGAGGAAGGCCTTCTCGACAAGGGCATGAGACGACGGCAGGAGGACGAAGAGACGTTCGCGCCAAAACACTTCGCTGCTGCAGGATCTGGTGTCGCCGATATCGTGCGTGAAGACGATGTCGAAGTGCCTGCGGCGTATGGCTGCCAGACACTGCCCGGATGGGAGATCTTCAATGGTCAGGCTGACGTCCGGGTACTTCTCGCCGAAACGATCGATGAGGCCCTTCAGGAACGCGCCTCCCGTCACCCAGCACAACCCAATTCGCAGCGTCTTTGCATCGTTGTTGTCGCGGACTCGCTCGGCGAAGGCCTCCAGCAGCCCCTCGTAGTGAGCGCGCACAACTTCGATCCAGGCGCGACCGGTGTCTGTCAAGCGAACGCCGCGCACGTTGCGGTCGAAGAGTTGCATCTCGAGAAGCTGTTCGAGCTTGACCACGTTTCGACTGACAGAAGATTCCTGGACCCGCAGCGCCCTTGCTGCCCGGCGCAGGCTGCCGTGGTCCATTGCCGCGAAGGCATAGGTCAGCAATTGCACAGCGTTGCCGTTGCGCGTCATGTCACCTGAGCCTTTTCAACATAACCACGGATGATCCCGCCTTCACCTCATTGCGCCCGGATCGTCATCGGAAAATGGGCGCGCTCATTTGATGCACAACATCGAAGCGTCACAGCGGACCTTCCGTCGTCGCGATGGTGGACAGGCCGGGCTCATAGACATACTCATGCGGAATGGCTGGGGCTGGCATTTGTGAGATGTAGAGCTCGAGATTCTCCTTGCTGTTGCTCGCCGCAAGGCTGCAGAAATTGCCGCTATTCCACGTCATGATGCAGTGGTTGAAATGCCCGCCCACTGCGCGGGCCATCTCTTGCACCGTCACTTCGTTGTTGAACATCGTCCCGAGGACGGCTCGCTTCTTTCTTTCGATTTCCTCATGCGGGAAGTACCGCGCTTTGAAACCGTAGTCCTTCTGGTTCTCGCGCCGCTGGTAGTCGTCTTCGTCCACCGCCCGAAACTTTTCGACGAACACGAAAATACCCCCCTCCTTCAGCTTTTGGCTCACGAATTCGATTTGCTTGGGTCTGTTCGGCGAGTACATTTGGAAGGTGGTGTCCTCCAGGATCAGATCGAAGCCTTGCGTGAACTTCGCCAGCTTGCGATCTGATGCGAGAGCGTCCCTGGTCAACCAGTGGAAGGGTCCGACGAAGAACTCGGCGTGAGGGGGCTCACCATAGGCCATGAAGGATTTGTAGTTCTCCGGGTTCGGACTGCACGAGAGCGACAAGATCTGGCCGCCGGAGAATTCCGACAACGTTCTGGCCATGGTGCCTTCCGCTGTTCCAAGGCTGTACAACGATATCGGAGCGCTGCAGTGCCGGGCATATTTCAGAATTGCGTAGGCCATCCGGCACTCCTCTTCCAGTCTGTAAGGAATGCTGCCGTGGTAGTGCTGGTCGAAAAAACCTTGCCGTGCGGCCTGGAGGCGAATGAGGTCGCGCAGCAATTCGTCGGCAGGAAGGAGACGGGCGTCCACCACGGGCTTGCGGACGGGCATACCGCTTCTGCCAGCGGCGGTCTCCGCGAAAAAGCCGGCGAGTTCATTGATCCGCGGCCCCTGATTACACTCGGCCAGGAAATCGTCGAGACCACGCATCGCAATATGCCTCCCACACCGTTGCTTCGGTGAGATGCCAAGAACTCGATGGGGAAACGCCACTAATTTAAGAGTGACCTAATGTTTCAGCCTTGTTCGAGTCTTCGGCGAGGCACTGGTAGGCTGGCACAATACCAGCGGCTTTCATTCGATTGCCGTTTTTTTACTAAAGTGACATCTTCTGCCAATCCTGAGTTATTATTGATTTGTCTAGCAACCCACGGTTATGCACAACCATGGGAGGGCGGGCTGCTGTTGGCACGAAGGTTGCTCTCCGCGTGGATAATCTATGCCTCGACCCCAACGAGTTGCGCCGCTCACGGCATCAGACGTTTGCGCACCAACATGAGTGTTGGGGAAACGTGCGGGCAGACTTGATCAAGAGGACTGGTCTGGCCCGCCAGGAAACGGGCGTCTCCTTCCCCGGCCATATATTCCTGATGAACCTGAAGGGCGCCGCGAGCCGCGGTGAAGACTTCGTCGATGGGCGTCGGATCTCCTTCTCCCCGCGGCACGCCGGTTCGGTAATCCATATGCCTGCAGGCAGGGATTGGTCCGGGTGGGATGAGGGAGACCCGACAGCCGCCTACCTGCTCGTATCCATTGAAAAGGGGTTCCCCGACGAAGCGTTTGGGGGAGTTGTGCGCCATCGCTCGGGCGACCTGCCCGCTTCGATCGGATTTCGCGACACAACCGTGGAAATGGCCTTGCAGCGGATCGTCGCTGAGCTCAAGCAGCCCGACCCAATCAGCGTAACGATGGTCGAGAGCCAGGCCATGCAGCTGCTTGTTCAAATGATCAGGCTCAACGGCACCCATCATGAGCCGGCGAAAGGGGGGCTTTCCTCCTTCGATCTCAAACGCGCGATCACCATGATAGAATCGTCACCGGACGACATGCCCACTTTGGCCGAACTGGCAAAAGAGGTTGGTGTGAGCCGCTTCCATTTCAGCCGAGCTTTCAAGCAGTCGATGGGCATGACACCGCATGCGTTCATCGCGCAGCGTCGTCTTGAGCGCTCTGCCGATATGCTTCGATCGACCAACAAGTCGGCGACCGAGATCGCGATGGAATGCGGCTTCAGCAGCTCAAGCCATCTCACGACGGCCTTCAAGCGGGCCTACGGGGTGAACCCGACAGAGTTTCGTCGCCGGTGCAGAATTTGAATCAGAACGTTTGCCGATTTCAGCAAGTATCTGAAAAACCACAGATGATTGTTAAGCGAGATCCCGGACAGAATGTAGGAAGAGCGGCAATTGGATCCCCCGCCCGTGCCAAACACAATCCGCATCAACTGTGACAAACAGCCGGCCGCACAGCCACGCCCTTTGCCTTGGTTTCTAGCGAGCACATTGTCGGCCTCGATCGGACGAAACGGCTACTACATCGCCTGCGCCTGGGTTCTCGTCAAAGCAGGAAGCGGCAGCGCCGGCGTGGCGACTCTGCTTTCTATCGTCAGCGTCGTCGAACTCGTCGCAAGCCCTCTGGCCGGCTCAATGGCAGATCGGTTCGATCGAAGAAGACTGAACATCGTGGCAGATGTCGGGCGCTTCGCCGCCGTGATTGCCACAGCCCTTTCGCTCCTCCACCTGGAGATACTCCCGACACTGTGCATGTCGGCGGTCGCGTTTTCGATTTGCGATCGTGTGGCTCTTACCGCCGCGCAGGCCACGATCCCGCTCGCGACGGGCGGTGCCAATCGCGCGACCTCAAATTCGAGCGTTTTCTTCGTCATGCAGCTTGGCAGTCTCGGGGCAGCATTGCTTGCCGGGCCTCTGCTGAGTCAGCTCTCCCCTGCCCCTGCATTCGCCACGCCTGCGCTGTTCTTCCTGGTTTCAGCGGGCTCGCTCTCCGCGATGCGGTTAGACCCGATCCCGCAAGACGCCGCCAGGCCAAAAAGCTTGGCGCTCACCATTGATCCACGCCTTCGTCGTCTCTTTGCCGCGTATGCACTTCTCTATGGAGGAGCGGTGCTGGTCACGGTCCTGGGATCAAGCTTCATCCTCGAAGAACAAAATGGCACGGCCGCGGACTTCGGCCGGCTTGAGGCAGCGTGGTCTGCAGGTTCGCTGATCGGAGCGCTTCTCGTCGTCAGCCTGACACGAGCCGTAGGTGCGCCTATACTTCATCTCATGCTTCTGGGCTCAACTGCGCTCGCGCTGATGTCGTTGATTGCTTTGCGCGCGCCCTGGACGTTGGTTGTCTTCGTCGCGCTTGGATGTCTCTACAATCTGGGTCGGGTGAGCATTGAGGTCACATTACAGTCGCGTGTCGTCGATAGTGTATTGGGCAGAGCCAAGGGCGCCATGCACAGCCTTGCGGTCGCACTCGGATTGCTCATTTTCAGCACTGCGACCGTTTTAGGCGACAGTGTATTTCCGTCGACGGTCTTCTTCAGCTTCGGAGTGTTGCTTCTCATCAGCATTCCCACATTGAGCATCGGGATGGCACAGCGAGGGTAAATCGTGAGGTGGACGAGCTAGCTGCAGACGCAGACACGAAACAGGCAATCCTCGGGTCCCTAGCGACGCTCTACCCGTGGATGCGGCCCTATTATTCCCGCCCGGTCCGAGACTATGCGTGCCGCCTGTTCGAGGCGCCGCTTCAGAAAGCCGAGCCGGAGATACGCTGTCGCGCCCTCACGAAGTTGCTCGACACGATCAGGAACGCGGGAAAGCGAAACGGATTGCCTGTCAACGCCGTCTCACAAATCTGCTGGGACCTCGAAGAGCGCCGGGTCCTTCAGACAGGCCCGCATCTGTTTCTCCTCCTGGAACCGGAAGCGTATTATACGCACATCCTGAGCCTGCTTGGCCTGTCAGCACACAACTGCTCGACCTACGTCTCCTATGCCGTTTCGACGGTGAGCCTTGTTGAAAAGCCGCGCAAGGGGCCTGGCTGGTTCACCGTCGACGGGAAGCCGATCAACGTGTTTGGCCTCAGCCGAAGCCGGATGATCGGATACAGCCTTCTGAGCGGGCCGGGATCCTATCGGTTTGAGCTGGTGCCGGCGGAGCCAAACACCAGGGAAGACACCCTCACCGAGCTTCGCAGCCTTCTGCCTCAGACGCCGTTCAAGCGACCGGCGCATGCCATCAAGGCCGCCAATCTCATGCTCTGGCCAAAACTGTTCGGGGGCAGCTTTGCCTTCCTGCAGATTGACGACGAGGACATAGCAGACCTGGTGGCGGACCATCTGTGCGACGATGACTCCTGGCTGCGGACGCGCCTGCTGGAACACCCGACGCTTGCATCCGATATTGTTGCCGGGCTCGACAGTCTGGCCGCCGGCCCCTGGAATGGCTGGCTCACGCGCGGCACTGATTTCTTTTGGTTCTATGAGAACGGCAAACGCCTTCCGCTGCGTCTGATTGACGGAGACCTCGTTCATCCGGCGACCGGCACAAAGGTAGCCCGCTTCAAGGCCAGCGACATAATCGAGCGCCTGGCAGACCGCAGCCTGATCCCCAATCTGCTGCTGATGTTCCTGGTCTCGTCGATCCTGCCTGGCATGCGCGCCCTTGGAGGCAGTTATCAGCCGATCTATTTTCCCCTGATGCGTTATGTCGTCTGCCAGGCTCTACAGACGGCGGGCGTCGACGAGGATCTTCGCCAGGCTCTTGTAGCGGACGACTTGCCGGGAGCCTGGGGACACCGGGTCATCGAGTGTTCCGATGATCCCTTCAAGCTATTCCTAGATGGCAGGAACAGCGGCACCAGAAGCATCATCGACCGCTTCGCTTCTGTCCCCTTCACCAATGCATGTGGAAACATGAGCAGCTTCGTGACGGACCCGTCGTGGCAGGATCTTCGCAAGCGGCTGCTGCGAGGGATGATAGCGCCGACCGATGCGGAATGGGCTTTTAGCTAAGCCGAAGCATGCTCCGCCATTGCTGGCTAAGTCGCGAATGAGCTGGCTGGCAAGACATCGATCAATTCTGGCTGTGCGTGGAATGTCCGGTTTGCGCGGGATGATCGCCGTCAACCCACTGAACGATCATCCGGAATTGCACTTTCGCTTCCGAATACGTGCGATAGAAGTCCAGAAGTTCTCCTGTGGGTTCCGACAATCGTTGGAAGCCCGAAATGAAGGCGACCACCGTGCCGATCGTCGTCTGCCCGCGGATCACAAGGTAGCCGCCAACGATCAGGACCATCAGGGACCCCACCGCGTTGGCTATATTCAGCAACGTCTTTAGCCCAAATCTCAACAAATAGGATTCAATGCGATTGCTGAAGATCGTGCGTATGGTGCGAAAGGCTACTCGCCGCTTCGGCGAGTGGCTGGCGAAGGAATTGACTGCTTGTGCCAAGCTTTCGGACCAGCGCGACCTGCCGCTCCACGAGTGTGTTCAGGTCCTTCTGCATGTAAAGCGCAAGCAGGATCTGCGGCAGGAGTGACATGCCGCTGACCAGAGCGATCACCGGCTGCATGTAGATCATGTAAGATACGACGGAGATCATGATCGTGACGTTGACTACGCATTCGGAGATGCTGGTGCCGACAAATCCGCCAACATAGTCGATCTCGTTGCCGATAATGCTGGCGGTCTGACCACTCCTTGCGTGGTCTCGCGCGGACCTTTGCGTGGCGACGAGAGCGAGTTGGTCGCGGGCCGTCTTCACCACGCTCTCTCCGACCCAGCCCTGATAGACGATCATTGCGTATTTCAGCCCCGCATGCAGCAGTATAGCCGTAAGATACAGGCCGCCGAGCATCAGAAGTGCTCGTACGTCCCTGTCGGCAATCGCCACATCGACGACCCTTCTCTGCAGGTCGATGGGGATAAAGTTGGCCAGGGCAACCGAAATTGCGATCACGCTGATATAGACCTGATGCTTGCCGCTTGCGCGCCGGACAAAACTGGTAAACTTCTCGCCAGGGCGCATCGCGTCGGCCATCGGCTCAAACGGGGTGAAGCGCCCTGCAATTGTCGCGAAAATTCTGCTCACCTTCGGTAGCCCTCCGTCGCCTCCAATTCCAGTCCAGCCGCTAAGGGCAACTCACCCTGTGAGTGACCATCTGAACGCGCATTCTCAACCGGGCCCCGACTGTCGCTAATGCCTTGCGCGCCGTTGTCGGTGAAGCCCGCGAGACGCGACGATCAGGAACAGAACCGGAGGATTGCAAAACTGCGGCAGTAACGGGACCGCCGGCGCTTGTTCTCGCCGATGATCGGCGAACGCGTTTGGCCCGCGGCGCGAAACCCCGTTGCGCGCCTCGGTCGAAGTCAACCGGCAGTGCGAGAGCGGCATTCCTGCACCACCTCGACAACCGGTCGCGACCAGTAGGGTTCGCCCACGCAGCGCCACGTTGGGAATCTGGGTTCTCGATCATTACAGTTTGATAGCCAAGAAGGTCGCGAGCCCCCTTGATCGACATCAAGGCTGGGGGAGTTTACGATTCGAACCGAAACAGGCAGGCCGCGCCAATGTATGCGCTGGAGCGCTCAGAGTGTTGCGCGAACCGGAACCACAGTCCTGCCGGAGCGCGTCGCCTAGGGTGCTAGAATTGATATGAAGCCTGCGGGCGCGGTCTTTAAACGCCTGTGAAATCCTCGAAGGCAGAAAAGCAGCGCAACCGTGCCATCTCACCTGTTCGCTAGGATGTCAGCTTTTGTGATGCGGCTATGGTCTGCTCAATGACCGACATGAGGCGCAAAGCGGCGGACGCCTCTCGCATACACCTCACCTGCCCCGGCTGCGCTTATTGCGCGGTATTGGGTGTCTGCGCAAATCGCAGACCTGCTAGCCATCCTTGCTCGCGTCGAGGAGTGGCAATTCCTGTCCCAAGACTGCAATCAGTGCCGAGATTCGGCCGCGCACCAACGGATGCAATTGCATCAGCCCTTCAACCAAACGTCGGCCTTCGGCCTTGGCAATGAAATCCATGCACTCATCAACTGGACAAGCCAGAGCGTCAGGGCTGGTTTGATTGCCTGGGAGGCCTTCGAAGAATCGGCCGGCGGGAACTTCAAGCGCTACGGCTATCTCGTAGAGCATAGAGGCGCTCACGCGGTTCTTAGCGCTCTCGTATTTCTGGAGCTGGTGAACGCTGATGCCTATCGATCGGGCAAGCCGCGCCTGCGATACGTCTGACTGCACACGTACCACTGCAACCTGTCGGCCGACATGAAGATCGGCGGGATGAGAACTGGTCTGAGTTCCAGCCTTTGCCTGTACCCGCGGGACACTTTGTCGCTTCGATTCCGACACGGCATTTCGATGCTGCATCTACAAGTCCCACCGATAGAGAGTTTGTCCGGACGCGTGTCAGCCGAACTTTCTGGCGGCAGGCACAGCGATGCGGCCAGACGACGAGGACACATCGATCTCGACATCAAACGCCCGCGAGCGGGCCGCGAAGCCTCCCAGGATATCTCGCGCGACGTTTCCAGTGGCCGGCACTGGAACCAGTCTGCCCGAAGACGATCCAGGGGACTGAGCTGCTGCGCCGATAACCACCGGCAGAAGATCTATGCGCTCAAGGCATCCATTCGCCCCGTATCGGCACGCGGCGACGATGCTTTGCCACACTTCCGGAGGATCCCATTCGTTTTCATCGGGGTGCACATGAAAGAGAAAGTTTCCGAGGCCGTAGAAGATTGGCGAACCATTGTAGATTTCCACCGCCTGAAGCACGGGTGCGCCGTGGCTGACGAAGAGGTCCGCGCCGGCGTCGATGCACGATCGAGCGAATGTCTGCACCCAGCGCGGCACATCCTGCCAACCTGGTTCCCAATGGTGATGATGCAGGTAGGCCACGACGAAATCGCCTTGCGCAGCAGCGTAGCGGATAGCCGACAAATGGACGTTCGCGCTTCGAGAATCGACCTCGATCAGGCAACCAAAGTTGGCGGCTTGCGCGAACACGGTACCGTAGAAATTGAGTTCGTTGCCTCTCGCGACCTCCGGCGGATCCTCCGGCTGGGCATAGTTTGCCAGATCGAAAGGAGAGCTTTGCAGATGGTTGCCGAGCCTTTCCAATCTCCGAAGATGCCCGTCAGGCACGCCGATCTTGCGAACAGCCTTCAGCCGGTTGACGCCAGGGCGAGCGGGGCGGAACGACGTGCCATTTTCGGCATACATGTTGGCGGGGCCGGGACCCGCGTCGAGGGCTAGAAGCGACACCTGGCGCGCTCCAAAATGGCGACAGCCGGGTCTCGTGGCATCCGCCTCGTCGATACCCAGCCCGGCATGAAGGAACCCGCGCGCTTCCACCTCCTCCAGGGTTGCCAGGACGCCCTGAGGACCAAGATCGAAGGCGTGGTTGTTTGCGAGGGCAAGTGCGTTGAAGCCGAGCGCCTTCAAAGCGTCCAGCACCGCAGCCGTGGAGTAGCCGAAGTACTTGCCCTTTGTCGGCCAACCCCCCTGCTTGCCGAGGATCGTCGACTCGAAGTTTGTGAAGACGAGGTCGCCTTGCTGCAGGAAGCGGACCACGTCACCGAACCGTTCATCTTGAATAGTGCGGATGTCATGGGTGATCAGAGATTGGCCGGTTACGACCGCGCAAAAGTGGTCTTTCATAGTACTCGCCTCAGGGGATGATAAGTCTGGCCGGCCTCGGCCAGCGCCATGTCGATGTCGGCGGCGTCGCTACTTCGATACGGCAGGCGCGATATCGGTCTTGAACCATTTCACACTCAGGGCGGAGAGCGTCCCATCCTTGGTGGCCGCATCGATGGCGGCGTTGAACTTTGCGATCAACTCCGCATCGTCCTTGCGCATGCCGGCACCGACGCCCGGCCCCCAGAGGCCGCCCTTCAGTTCCGGACCAAAAAACGCCGCGATCGAACCGGAAGGAGTCTCCAGGAAGTCCCGCCATGTGAAGTAGTCGGCAAGCCCGCCGTCGACGCGCCCTGCGGCAAGATCGAGCTTCAGATTGTCCAGGCTGTCATAGCTGCGAATGCTCACCACATCGCCAAGGAGATCCTTCAGGACAGCCTCCGAATTCGATGAGCGCAGTACGCCAATGGCCTTGCCGGTGAGCGCGGTCCTGACGTGGTCGATGGCTGCCTTTTCCTTGTCCCCGACCGCCGAGAGGTTGACCCTCTGTTTGGTGTCGCCGGGCTCGAGCCCCAGTTCCTTGCGCACCACGAACTGGTTGAAGCCGCCGGCGTAGGGGACCGAGAACGCGATCGATTGCTTGCGTTTCTCGGTGATCGCCATGCCGGACATGATGATGTCGAACTTGCCAACGACCAGCGCCGGGATGATCCCGTCCCAATCCTGCGCCACGAAGCTGCATTTGATAGCGATGCGGCGGCACAGTTCGCGCCCTACATCGACGTCGTAGCCGTATAGTTCGCCATTGGCGTCGGTGCCGTCCCATGGGGGCGAGGCGCCTTCCGTCGCGATCGATATCGCTCGCTCGCTTTCGGCTCGAACCGGCAGGATCGAAATCATTGACGCGACAGAAATAGCAACAGCCAAGGGTATGCGCATGGAGCACCTCTTTCATTGGTTTTGATGGGATGCGGCCGGAAGGCTGCAAGGTCACGGCGTGAGTGTCGTGATCTCTGGTTCGCAGAGCGCCGGCTTCGGCCGCAGCCTGCGTCTTCCACGGGGAGGACCGTCGGTTGAGAGCCGCCACTCAAGGAACTGAGTTGCTTTCACAGCGAAGGTCGTGAGCGACAGATAGATCGCGCCGGCGACGATGAAGATTTCGAAGGGGGCGAATGTAGTCGACACCATCTGTCTCGCCATGCCGGTGACCTCAAGAAGCGTCACGGTGCTCGCCAGGGATGAACCCTTGATCATGCCCACGACTTCGTTCCCATAGGCCGGAAGCGAGATTCTGAAAGCGATCGGAAAGGTGACAAGGCGGGCGGTTTGCAGGCGTTTCAAACCGAGGGCCTTGGCAGCCTCAATAAGGCCCTTCGGCACGGATTGAAGACCCCGACATAGGATCTCGGTCGTATGCGCCGCGCTGTTCAGCGAGAACGTCAGCAAGGCGCACCAAAACGGGTCGCGAAGCAAGACCCAAAAGACGCTCGCCCGCACAGCTTCAAACTGGCTGAGGCCATAATACAGCAAGAAAAGCTGCACCAGCATGGGCGTGCCGCGGACGATATAGGTGTAGCCCAACACCGCCATTGAAAGGCTCGGGCGTGCAAATGCGCGAATGAATGCCAGCGGCACCGATAGTAGAAATCCCGTCATCAACGACAGCACCGTGAGCGTCAGGGTGAGCCCAACTCCTGAGGATAGCAGCACCACCGCATCGAGCATCAATTGGAGATTCATCAACAATTCCTCCTATTGACCGAATGCGGGGTAGCGACGCTCTGCCAACCGGATCGACAGCAGCGTTATCGTTGTAAGAGCGAGATAGAGGGCAGAGGCCGCGAGATAGAACGCCAACGGCGCGCGTAGGGATCCGGCGCCGACAAAAGCAACGCGCATGATGTCGGTCAGGCCGACGATCGACACCAAGGCGGTATCCTTGAAGAGCGAGATCCAAAGATTGCCGTAGGCTGGCAGCGCCAACCGCAGCATCTGCGGACCGACAATGAAGGCCCAGCGCTGCCAGGCATTCAACCCAAGCGACTTGGCCGCTTCCGTTTGCGCCGTTGGCACGGCGGCAATCGCACCCCGAAACACTTCGGTCGCATATCCGCTGAATACGACCGAGAGCGCGATCACCCCTGCGGTGAACGCGTTCACCTCGACGTAACGGCCAGCGACCATGCTGGCGAACGTGGTTCCTCCGAAATAAATGAGCAGGATAATGATAAGTTCTGGCACACCACGAACCACAGTCGTGTAGGCCGTCACGACCCGTCTTAGCCGTGGCGCGGCCGCGCTTTTGAAAATGGCCAGCAACAGCCCGAACACCACAGACCCGCTGACAAGCGCAAGGCTGAGCGTGACCGTGAATGCGATAAGAAACTGAGCAGCAAAACCGTTCATGGCGCACCTTTTCAGCCAGCAATTCGAGCAGCGCGTGGATTTTTCAGCGGTGTTAATTCTGATGATTACTTAGAGTGGCAAATTGTTTTAGCAGCGCCCTAAAGGTCATTTGCGCTTCGAGTCAAAATAGACCCTACAGTCACTCGATCAATCTATAATTTTTAAGATTTGCCCTATAACTGACCGTTATAGGATCGAACCGCGATCGACGCAGATCGTTGGCATACAGGGGGTCAAACTGGATCCCGACGCCAGCCCTGTTCTGCTGCTATTTCGCAAGCTGCTGCCCTGACGAAGTTGAGCTGAACAACGTCACCGGATCAGTGTCCAATACCTTTGCGATCCTCTCGGCTACGTCGAGGCTAGGGTTTCTTTGCCCTCGTTCTATGCCGCCCATATAGCTGTACGCGAGCCTTGCTTCCGTAGCCAAGGATTCCAGGGTCATGCCGCGTTTCAGGCGGACCCTGCGAACGTTCGCTCCAAAAATCTCCGCCAGACGCATGCGCGCATAGCGATAAGCAAACGACCCGCTTTACCAGTCACTATAATGACCATATTATAGTGGATTCAATCCTTGCGTGATGATCCGGATCATTGGTCTCGAACCATCGCGGCCTGAGACAACCAATCGACGGTCGCCTCGTCACGGAGCAGGAAAGGAATGCAAGAGAATGGAGTTGCTGCAAAGCGGCTTGAAGCTCCGACAACTGCAGGTTTTTCGCGAGGTGCTGCGGGCCGGTTCCACGCGCAAGGCCGCACGGTCGCTGGGGATCAGCCAACCGGCAGTCAGCCAACATGTTAAGCAGCTCGAGATTACGCTTGGCATCACACTTTTTAAGAGGTCGTCGAACCGCATCGTTCCGTTGCAGGAAGCGTGGGAGTTACTACGAAACGTCGAACTTGCTTTGACGTCGCTCGATCGGCTGGAAACGTCGATCTTCGCCATGAAGAACGAGGAAAGACATCGGATCGCGATTGCCGCGCCTTCGGTCTTCGGTTTCGTGACTTTGCCCAGGGTTGTGGCAACTATTCATTCAAAAACCGCTTCGAATGTCCGATCGATCTCGGGGAGCCACGACCAGATCGGAGAGCACATCCTCGCCGGACGGGCAGATCTTGGAATCTCAAGGCTGCCTCTTGATCCCCAGCTGTTCGAATGGGCGGCCCTGGGTTCGGCGCGCAACGTATGCATCTTTCATCCGGACCATCGCTTCTCAAAACGGTCACGCATTGAGGCTCATGACCTCGCCGGAGAAACGATAGTCGACATCGATCCTCAATTCGCCTCCCATCAAATGAACTTCAACGCCTTGCGCTTCGAGGGTGTTGAGCCAAACATACTGGTGGAATTCGACTGCAACGGGCACGAAGCGGGCTACGTTTCCGCAGGGCTGGGCATCGCAATCACGAACGAGATTATCGCGCGTGAATATGCAGCGTTTAACCTTGGCATAAAACCAGTGGAACCCTCCGCGCTCTATCATTACGTGGCGGTTTGGCAGAAAGGCAGGACATTCTCAAACGCCTTGCATGTTTCACTCGAGGCGATCGTGTCTGCCTTTGAGCCGACAATGTCCGCCGCCGCGTAACAATCAAAGGCCACTGCCTGTGGTGCAACATTGCGCTGGCGGCGGTGTAGATCGCCCCGCTCCACGATCGCTCGATCTAAGCCTTCCGCTCCTGCTTGGCTTTGGAAAAGCCGCGATCCGTCGCGATGAAACGCTCCAGCATGGGCACGATCAAGCGCACAGGATCGGTGGCGCCTTGCCCCGACTCGCGTCCTAGGATCTCGGCATATCTCGACAGATCGCGGTGCAGTGGCGCCGGCAGTTCCACCGTGACCTTGACGGGCTTGTCGTCGGCAATCGGACTGAGCTTCAGCTTGGCCATTTTCAGTCTCAATAGGGCTCGAGCACGAGATCGCGCGTAACGACGACACGCAAGGTGAAACCCGGCCGTATGGTCAGTGTCGGTGCGATGTTGAGCTGGCGCTGGACGATCTGTTGCCCGGTCTGGCTGACACTCTCCGACGCACCTTGTCGAAGTGCGCGCACGATGTCGCTCTCCTGGCCCGACGAGCCAGCCTCCGCTCCGACGCTGAGAATGGTCGACAGCGCCGCTGCCTTGAACAACTCCATCCAATGGTAATCGACGCCATCCTCGACGCCGGCATAGCCTTGAGCATCGGCGCCGGGCTGGCGCTCCAGAACGATCGACCGTCCATTGGGAAAGATCAGCCTGTTCCAGGCAAGCAGAACCCGCCTTTGACCAAAACCAACGTCGTTGTCGTATTGCCCCACGATGCGTGTGCCTTGCGGGATCAGCAGCGCGCGGCCAGTCGGACTGTCGTAGACATTCTCGGTCACCTGCGCGGAGATCTGGCCAGGCAGGTCGGAACGGATGCCGGTGATCAGCGCAGCCGGGATGACGGCGCCCGCCTGCAAGACATAGGGCGACGCCGGCGGCATGACGCGATCCGGTGCCACAGTGCGGCGATCAGCGGCCGCATTCAGGAAAGCAACCTGCCGATCCTGCACGTTCGGCTGGCCGATCTGACCCGCAAGGTCGGAACCGGCGAGGCTCTGCGGGGCAAGTCCAGCAGGCATTTCGGCCAGCGCCGCTTGTGCCTGGCCCGTCTGGAAGAAAACGCGCGAGGTTCTGGCCGCCTCGTCCTCGGCCCGCCGGCGTTGCTCAGCCTCATCGACCATGGGTGTGGCGATCGGTGGCGGCACGACTGGCTGCCCCTTGTTCTGGGCGTCGAGAATCGGCCGGCCGAGATCGCCAGGAAGCGGCGGCCCAAGAACCGGGCCGGCGTAGTCGCGCGGCAGGCTGGCCAAGCCATCTGCGGGCTGCCTGTTGGAGGTCGAGTATAGCTCCTGGCTCCGCGTGCCTTTGTTGCTCACCTGAAGAGCGTATATCAGCGCGCCACCTATGCCGACCGACGCGGCGAAGCCGATGCCAGCGATCACCTTGCGGGACAGCCGTGTGACGCGGGGCGGGTCGGCGCGAAGCCGCATCGGCGCGGCAGCGATTTCGGTGTCGTTCATGACTGTTCCCCTCCTCTTTGCCGCCTTGTGTCGGTCGAGTTCGACCCCGCGCTAAAACTTGACATCCACGGGCCCCTCCTCTGCCCATCGGTGCGGATGATCCTTATGGTTTGTTGGCGCTTGCCGCCGCCAAGGCGCAATTCGGCCGCCCCGAAGAGACGGTCGACGATCAGGGTGTTCTGGTAGACACGGCTGTTGGCGATCTGCGCCTCGCCGTCCGACCCGATGACAAAGAGGGGCGGCATATCGCCCTGCACGATGCCGCGTGGGAACTCGACATAGACGCGCCGGCCGTCGTCATAGACGGCCACGGGTTTCCAAGGCGCGTCGCCGGGGAGACTGTAACGATAGTTGCGCGCGGCGACATCCGGCATCGCCGGCGCGGCGGGGATCGTTTGCTGCCGCCCTGCCCGCAGGGCTGGGTACGCCCAAGCCACCGCAGGCATATAAGGCTTCTCGCCCGACCGCAGTTCGATGAGATAACTGCGCTTGTCGGTGGTGATGACGAGATTGGTGCTGATGTCGGCGCGCGAAGGCTTTACCAGCACGTGGACACGGCGGGTGATGCCGGAGCCGCTTTCCGTGTCGCCGATGATCCAGCGCGCGGTATCACCCGCTGCGATCGGGCCTTCACCCGTCAGGCTCTCTCCGGCTTCAAGCGCGATGTCTGTGATCTGTCCCGGCGCTGCGTAGATCTGGTAGAGCGCCCCCTCGCTCCAGGGATAGATCTGGATGGCGTTGTAATAGCCTTCGCGCCGCGGCTGGATTCGGGCCGCCGCATTGGCGTTCTCGACGCGCGCCGTCGGCGTGTCGCCGGCTTCGCCACCACGTGCCGTGACCCATCCCGGTGGTACATGGAGCGGTTTGGGCTTCTCATCACGAGCAGCAGCCGGAGCGGCGGGCAAGGGCGGCACGTAGGCGTCATAAGCGATCTGCGGCGGCCTCCTGGGCGTGGCGCAACCGGCAAGCAGTGATCCCGAAAGCAACACGGCCACGAGCGTGGATGTTCGAAAAGCTGGCGTGGCAGTACCACGCATTGCGGGGCTCATTGGCTCATCTCCCGTGACCAGTTGATTGCGTTGACATAGATGCCGAGTGGGTTGGCCTTGAGCCGCTCGGCATCTCGCGGCGGCTGGATCACGATTGTGAGGATCGCGGTCCAACGCTCGGTGGTGGACAGTTGGCCGCTTTCATAGTGACGCTCCGTCCAGGCGACGCGGAACGAATCCGCAGAGGCGCGGATGACCGAGGACACGTCGACCGCGACCTCCTGCTTGCCGACCTTGGCGAAGGGTTCGTTGACACGGGCATAGTCGTTGAGGGCCGCGGCGCCCTGGTCGGTGGTCCATTCATAGGCGCGCAGCCAGTTCTGACGCACGATGATCGCATCGGACGGGATCGAGCGGACCTGCTCGATGAACCGGGCGAGATGCCACGCCACTTGCGGATCTGTCGGTTTATAGTCCGCTGTCGCAGGCGCAAGCGCCTGTGCCTGCCCTAGATTGTCGACCTGCACCACCCAGGGCACGACGGTCCCGCGGGCTGATTGCCAGACAAGAGCAGCGGCAAGGCCGGTCGACAGGATGAGCGATCCAAAGGCCATGGCGCGCCAGTTTCTCGCCTGGACGCGAGCAGAGCCGATACGCTCATCCCAGATCTGCGATGCCTTCTGATAGGGGGTCTCCGGTTGCGGTGTCTTGCCGTAGTGGACGGCGGGCCGTCGAAAGATGTTCATGGATCACTTGCCTTCCGAAAGAGAGATGGAGGTTCCGCTGCCGTGCGCATCGCCGGCGCGCACCGCGTGGGCAGCGGTCTGGACGCCGTGCGACAGACGCTGAGATCGCTGCATCCGTTTGGCCCACTGAGGCGGGCTTTCAATCGCGTCGCCGCGTTTGCCGGCAGGGCCGAATGATGGATCGTTGCCAGGCGCGGCGGCGCCTCCGGCCGCGCCGGAGCCGCTGCCATTCTCGCCCGCAGGGTTGGCGCCCGATGCGGAGTTCGACTTCGGAGATGGATCAACTCTTGCGGATTCGCGCCTGAGCGGCGAGGTCGCTCCTGAGGCAGTAGCGTTCAGACCGGGAGCGGCAGTGGCCGCAACTGTATGGCCAGCGGAGCCAAGGGCATGAGAACTCGACGCATCGCCTGCAAAAGACGAGCCGCTCCTTGTCGCGGAAGCCGCTGCGGAGAATGCGCTCCCTCCGCCCCGCGCTGCAAGACCCGCAGCCCCACCACCGGCGACCACGGCACCGCCGGCGGCGAGACCTGTGCCAACGGCGGCACCCGCGCCGAGCTGCGGCCCTCCGGAGACGATGCCGTTGGCCATGCCGGGGCCGAAGATGCCGAGACCAAGGAGCGACAGCGCAGCCAGCACGATGGCCATTGCCTGATCAATCGTAGGATTCTCACCGCCGAAGCCTTGGGTGAACTCGCCAAAGAGTGTCGAGCCGATGCCGATGACCACCGCAAGCACGAGAACTTTGATGCCGGACGAGATGACGTTGCCGAGCACGCGCTCAGCCATGAAGGCTGTCTTGCCGAAGAGGCCAAACGGGATCAGCACGAAGCCGGCGAGCGTCGACAGCTTGAACTCGATCAGCGTAACGAAGAGCTGCACGGCCAGGATGAAGAAGGCCAGCAGGACCAGGGCCCAGGCGAAGAGCAGGCAGACAATCTGGATGAAGTTTTCGAAGAAGGAGACCCAGCCCATCAGGCCGGAGATGGATTCGAGCAGCGGTCGTCCTGCGTCGAGCCCGGTTTGTGCCACCTTGCCGGGACGCAGCAGATCCTGGACCGAAAAGCCGGTACCGCTCGCCTTCAGCCCAAGACCGGAGAAGCTTTCGAAGACGATGCGGGCAAGACCGTTCCAATTGGAGATTAGATAAGCGAATACGCCGACGAACAGCGTCTTCTTGACCAACCGCGCGAGGATGTCGTCATCGGCGCCCCAGCTCCAGAAGAGCGCGGCAAGCGTCACGTCAATGACGATCAACGTGGTGGCGACGAAAGTCACCTCACCGCCAAGCAGGCCAAAGCCGCTGTCGATGTAGCGGGTGAAGGTGGCGAGGAACTGGTCGATGACGCCTGTATTGCCCATGTCTATCGGGCCTCCGGCATCGCCGGCGACTGCGGTACAACAGGCCCGGAAGACGGACGCATCGATGGCGCGTCAAGGCCAAGAAAGCGATCGCGCTGTCGCGTCCACAGCAGCAGGCAATCATTGTCACGCAAGGCCGCTGCGCCGAGACCTTGGCAGCGACGAAGCGCCTCGCGATCGGGATTCGGAACAGAGACCGCTGACTCGCCGGGCGCCGAACTCCCTGCGCTGTCTTCCTTCCGGGTCATCCCGATCGCGGTCGCCGTGATGGCGACCGCGACGAGGATGACGGCAACGATGCGGGCAAGAATCTTGCCGTCCATAGCCTTGCTCCTCACCGGTTGAACATCGTGGCATTGCCCGCCTGATATCCGGATCCAGGGGCAAGGAAGCGGCGGCGCTGTTCGCGGCCCTGCTCGGCGGCGGCGGCACGTTCGGCTTCGGTCAATGCCTGCGCGCGACCGTTGGCGGCGACAACAGCTGTGAGGTCGGCAAGTTGCTGGGCCTGAAGCGCAAGAAGCTGGTTGCCGGCTTGCGTCGCCTGCAGAGCCCCTGTCGCGGACTGGCTGACACCGACCAGCGCCGATATTTGCAAGCGACTGGTATCGATGTTTCCGACAACGCCGGCCTGCACGCGCATGGCGTCCTGAAGACCACCGACGGTGTTGCTCCAGCGCGAGCGTGCATCGGTGACGAGCTGTTGGTCCGACGCTGAGAGCGAGACGGCGCCATATTGCTGCTGGAATGCCTGGTCGATCTTCCCGACGTCGAAGGCGATATTCTGCGCCTGGCCGAGCAGCTGCTGCGTACGCTGCACCGATTGCTGCAACTGCTGGAGGGAGGAGAAGGGCAGGCTCGCGAGGTTGCGGGCCTGGTTGATCAGCATCTGCGCCTCGTTCTGAAGTGAGGTGATCTGATTGGTGACCTGCGCCAGCGAACGCGCGGCCGTCAGCACATTTTGCGCATAGTTCGAGGGATCAAAGACGATCAACGCCAGCGCAGGGGTTGCCACCAATGGCGAGAACACGAGCGGCGGGGCGAGCATGGCGGCGGCGAGCAGAAGGGCACGTGAGCGGCGTCGAAACGTGTTCATGATTGAGGCTCCTTTTCAGCTTGAGGGATGATGGGAAGGTTGGGAATGAGGTCAGCGGCCCAGCCTGCATTGCGCGCCTGCAGCCAGGCGGCGAGGAAACCGTCGCGGCCATGTTCTGCAAAGACACTGCCGATGAGCGCCTGGTCGGTCTTGGAAGATGCGGCGCAAAGCGCGAGGCCGATCTCGGACAGGCCAAGCTCGAAGAGCCGATTGCCGCGCCGGGACTGGCTGTAGTAGTCGCGCTTGGGTGTCGCCCGCGCCAGGATCTCGATCTGGCGATCATTGAGGCCGAAGCGGCGATAGATGGCCGTGATCTGTGGCTCGATCGCGCGTTCGTTTGGCAGCAGCAGCCGTGTCAGGCAACTTTCGACGATCGCCGGCGCAATGGGCGAACCGTCGATGTCGGAAAGCGACTGGGTGGCGAAGACCACACTGGCGTTCTTCTTGCGCAGCGTCTTCAGCCACTCGCGCAGCTGGCCTGCGAAACCCTCGTCGTCAAGGGCGAGCCAGCCTTCGTCGATGATGAGCAGCGTCGGCCGCCCGTCGAGGCGGTCGGCGATGCGATGAAACAGGTATGACAGAACGGCTGGCGCGGCGCCGGTCCCAACGAGACCCTCGATCTCGAAGGCCTGAACAGAAGCGACGCCCAGATGCTCGGCCTCGGCATCGAGTAACCGGCCGTAGGGGCCGCCGACACAATAGGGCCGCAGCGCCTGCTTCAGATCGTTCGCCTGCAGCAGCACGCTGAGGCCAGTAATAGTCCGCTCGGTGATGGGTGCCGAAGCCAGCGACGTCAAAGCGGTCCAGATAAGCTCCTTGGCATCCGGGTTAATTGGAACGCGTTCCCGCAGAAGGAGTGCAACCACCCAGTCCGCCGCCCACGCGCGCTCGTAGGTGTCGTGGATACGGGCAAGCGGCTGAAGCGAGACCGAGGCCTGCGCGCCGTCGGTGAGGCCGCCGCCCAGGTCATGCCAGTCGCCGCCCATGGCAAGGGCCGATGCGCGGATCGACCCGCCGAAGTCAAAGGCGAAAACCTGCGAACGCGCATAGCGGCGAAACTGCAAGGCCATCAGCGCGAGCAGCACGGACTTGCCGGCGCCTGTGGGGCCGACGACGAGGGTGTGGCCGACATCACCGACATGCAATGACAACCGGAACGGGGTCGAGCCATCGGTCTTGCCATAGAGCAAGGGGGGGCCACCGAAATGCTCGTCCCGTTCCGGCCCCGCCCACATGGCAGAGAGGGGGATCATGTGGGCGAGATTGATCGTCGATACCGGTGGCTGGCGCACGTTGGCGTAGGCGTGCCCAGGCAATGAGCCCAGCCAGGCATCGACGGTGTTGACGGTTTCGATCATGGCCGTGAAATCCCGGCCCTGGATGACTTTCTCGGCAAGGCGCAGTTTCTCGTCGGCAACCCGCGGGTCAGCGTCCCAGACGACGACGGTGGCGGTGACATAGGCCATGCCGGATGCGTCAGCGCCGAGTTCCTGCAAGGCGATATCGGCATCGGCCGCTTTGTTGGCGGCGTCGGTGTCGACAAGCACCGACGCTTCGTTCGTCATCACCTCTTTAAGGATCGCGGCGATGCTCTTTCGTTTGGCAAACCACTGCCGACGGATCTTGGTCACCAGCTTCGTGGCGCCGGTCTTGTCGAGCAGGATCGCGCGTGTCGACCAGCGATAGGGAAAGGCGAGCCGATTGAGGTCGTCGAGCAGGCCAGGCGTCGTCGCGGTCGGGAAACCGACAATGGTGAGGACACGAAGGTGCTGGCTGCCAAGGCGTGGCTCCAGCCCGGCGGTCAGCGGCTGGTCCGCCAGCAGCGCATCGAGGTAGACCGGCGTCTCGGGAACGCGCACGCGATGGCGGTTGGTCGAAATCGTTGAGTGCAGATAGGTCAGAGTGTCTTCGTCACCGAGCCAAATACATTCCGGCATGAAGCCATCGAGCAGGGACAGCACACGCTGCGTGCGGTCTGCAAAGGCGCGCAGGATCTCATGCGGGTCTACGCCGGAGCGGTCGCGCCCCTCGTAAAGCCAACCTTCGGTGCGGGCGGCTTCCTCGGACGGTGGCAGATAGAGGAATGTGAGATAGTAGCTCGATACGAAGTGGGCCCCCTCCTCCCCGAAGTCGGCCCTGCGCTCGGCATCGACCAGAGCAGATGCCGGATCGGGAAACAGGCTCTGAGGATAGCTCGCCGCCTCGTGCCGCTGCGCCTCGACGAAGATGCTCCAGCCTGAGCCCAACCGACGGAAGGCGTTGTTGATGCGCGATGCCACGGCGACCAGTTCGGCCGCGACCGCGGAATCGAGATCTGGCCCGCGAAACTGCGCGGTGCGTTGAAAGCTGCCGTCCTTGTTGATCACAACGCCTGTCGCAGCGAGGGCAACCCATGGCAGATAGTCGGCAAGGCGGCTGGTCGTGCGGCGATATTCGGCAAGGTTCATCATGGCCGCCTCCTCAAACCGACAGATGAGATGGAATGCGCAGATGCCGGCGGCCCACTTCAAAGAAGAGCGGATCGCGTCTGGCCGCCCACACCGCCATGAAATGCCCGAGCGCCCAGATGATGATGCCCACCAGCCAGAGCCGCAGGCCAAGGCCTACCGCGCCTGCAAGTGTGCCGTTCAGAATGGCGATCGAGCGCGGTGCGCCGCCGAGCAGAATGTGCTCGGTAAGCGCCCTGTGAACCGGGACCGACCACCCGGGGACCGTGTCGAGCTGTTCGAAAGCGTTTGACATCAGATCAACGCCCCGCCGCCGAACGAGAAGAACGACAGGAAGAAGCTCGAAGCCGCGAAGGCGATCGAGAGGCCGAAGACAATCTGGATCAGCCGCCGGAAACCTCCCGACGTATCGCCAAAGGCAAGCGTCAAACCCGTGACGATAATGATGATGACGGCGATGATCTTTGAAACCGGACCTTCGATCGACTGAAGGATCTTCTCGAGCGGCTGCTCCCATGGCATCGACGAGCCGGCCGCATGCCCGGCCGGGGCCAACATCAGGCTGATAACAAGCGTCGTGGCGGCGTTGGCAAGGTGGCGGCTGATACGAGAGAGCATCCGGCTCATGACAGGTCTCCTGTTTCGTTCGGGTTGGCTTGGGTAATGCGGTAATCGCCGTCGGAGCCAAGCCCTTCGACGCGCGCGAGTTCGACAAGCCGCCGCCCCGCGCCGCGCCCGGCGAGCACCGCGACGAGGTTTATGGTTTCGGCAATCAGTGCCCGGGGGACAGTGACGACCGCTTCCTGGATGAGTTGCTCCATCCGGCGCAAAGCGCCGATTGCGGAGCCGGCGTGGATCGTGCCGATGCCGCCTGGATGTCCGGTTCCCCATGCCTTCAAGAGGTCGAGCGCTTCGGCGCCACGGACCTCGCCGATCGGGATGCGGTCGGGCCGCAGGCGCAGTGAGGAGCGAACCAGATCGGAGAGCGTCGCGACGCCGTCCTTGGTGCGCATGGCGACAAGGTTGGGCGCCGCGCACTGCAGCTCGCGCGTGTCCTCGATGATGACAACGCGATCCTCGCCTTTGGCGACCTCGGCAAGCAGGGCGTTGGTCAGCGTGGTCTTGCCGGTGGATGTGCCTCCGGCGACAAGGATGTTGGTGCGGGCGGCGACAGCAGCGCGCAGCGTCGCCGCCTGGCTGGCGGTCGCGATGCCTGCCGCGACATAATCTTCGAGCGAGAATACAGCGACGGCGGGCTTGCGGATGGCGAACGCCGGCGCGGTAACGACCGGCGGCAGCAGCCCTTCGAAACGTTCCCCGGTCTCGGGCAACTCGGCCGAAACACGCGGCAGGCGCGAATGCACCTCGGCGCCGACATGATGGGCGACCAGGCGTATGATGCGCTCGCCATCAGCCGCCGGGAGGCTCTCCCCTGTCTCGGCCAGACCTTCCCTCAACCGGTCGACCCAGATCCGACCGTCAGGGTTAAGCATCACTTCAATGATGGCCGGATCGTCCAGGAACCGGGTGATGGCGACCCCAAGCGCAGTGCGCAGCATGCGCGAACTGCGTGCGCGCCCTTCGGTGTTGTTATGCGAAGCCATCATCATGTTCCCGTGTCGCTCGGGAACACCCAGTCGGTCCCCGCTCGGGGAAGATCAAAAGAGCCAGAAAGCAGGCTGATTCAACAGCTTTCAGATCTCATCGTAGCGTGGCGTGCAAATACAGGTGAACGGCGGTTTCGCTGTTGCCTTCGTTCGGATCAGGACGCTTTCTGGATCGACCGTGAGTCTCGGCAGGGGGCTGGCTCGATCCAAATCACATGCCTGGAGCACCAGACTGACGCTTGCCAGCTGACGCGTCGGCATTATACGCGATCGCGTATATCTCTTCTGTATACGCGATCGCGTATATCCCTCTCTTTTATACGCGCATCCGTATATTGACTGTTAATACGCGATCGCGTATATTGCAGACGTTGGAGACCCATCATGACAGACCAGATCGCTCGCAACGAAAAACAACTCGGGGCCATTCTGCGCCGCGCCCGCAAGAACGCTGGGCTCACGCAAGGCTCGCTCAGCAACCAGATCCACCTGCGCCAGGGTACGGTCTCCCGCCTCGAGGCCGGCGAGCCCGCGATGCAACTCCGCACCTTGATGGCCGCCCTATCCGCCCTCGACCTTGAACTCGTCGTGCGCGCGCGCAGCAAAGGCAGCTCTGCTGATATCGAGGACCTGTTCTGATGGCACGGCGCCGGGCTCACATCCCCTTGAATGTCTACCTGAACGGGCGCCTGGTGGGTGTACTGCGCAGGGAATCGACGGGCGCCATCGACTTCCAATACGCGCGCGAATGGCTGGACTGGCGCGGCACCTTCCCGATCTCGCTCTCGCTTCCCTTGCGGGAAGACCGCTATATCGGCACGCCAGTGACCAACGTCTTCGATAACCTGCTTCCGGACAATGACGCCATACGCAGGCGTGTTGCCGAACGCGTCGGCGCCGACGGCACGGACGCCTACAGCATGCTGGCTGCGCTGGGTCATGACTGCGTCGGCGCGCTGCAATTCCTGCCCGATGGCATGGATCCGGGCGCTCCCGGCAGTGTCGAAGGCAAGCCGGTCAGCGACGAGGACGTCGCCGAAATAATCGAGAACCTTGCTGCCGCTCCGCTAGGCCTGGGCGAGGATGAGGACTTTCGCATCTCGATTGCCGGCGCTCAGGAAAAGACCGCGCTGCTGCGCAAGGACGGGGGCTGGTTCAAACCGATCGGCACGGCAGCGACAACCCATATCCTGAAGCCCCAGATCGGCCGGCTACCAAACGGCATCGATCTCTCCAACAGCGTCGAGAATGAGTATCTGTGCCTCAAGCTGTTGCAAGCGTTTGGCGTTCCCGCCGCCAAGGCGAAGATCGCTGACTTCGGTGAGCGCCGTACCCTTATCGTAGAGCGCTTCGACCGGCTGTGGGCCCGCGACGGCCGCCTCCTGCGCCTGCCGCAGGAGGATATATGTCAAGCGCTGTCGGTGCCGCCGACGCGTAAGTACCAGTCGGATGACGGTCCAGGCATGCGGGAGATTGTCGAGCTCTTGAAGGGTAGCGATACGCCCGATGAAGACATTGCCACCTTCTTGCGCACCTGCATCTTGTTCTGGCTGATTGGCGCTACCGACGGCCACGCCAAGAATTTCAGTATTTTTCTCAGCCCTGGCGGACGATTCCGCATGACGCCGCTTTACGACGTGCTGACCGCGCAGCCCAGCCTTGATACCGGACAGATCCCGCGCAAAAAATTCAAATTGGCAATGTCGGTCGGCAAGAACAGGCACTATTCGGTGCCTGACATCATGCCACGCCACTTCCTGCAGACCGCTGACATTGCCGGTGTGGGTACCCCAGTCATGCGCAGAATTTTCGATGACATTGCTGAAAACGTAGAGAAGCAGGCCGACGAGGTGATCATCTCGCTGCCCCGCGGTTTTCCTGAACAGCTCGTCGACTCGTTGAAGTCAGCCATCGGCAAGCGGACGGCTCTCCTCGCCGATAACAAGGCTGATGCCATCGATTGATCAAGGACTTGCTCGCCCATCCTGTTGCCGCGGCTGATCATCATCGTCGTCATCGGTCCGCCAACATTGTCATCGCGTGACCGCCAGAGGCGTCGAATATTGTCATCATCATGATGAACATGCCCATCAGAGCTAGCCGATGATTGGCCTGCGATCCGTCAGGGCGGGCTTTCGCTGTTGTCCATCGGATTGATATCCTCGGAAATCTCCTGCCGCAGTTTCGGCCCCTTCGCCAGACGCCTTCCCAGGGCCGTGACGAAGGCTTCATAGCGTGCGGCCGCCTTGGCGCGTGCGGCCTGGGCGGCAGGCTCGGGCAACGCCGGCGTTGTCGCGAGCCAAAAGCGGACGAACACCGCCAGTGTCTCGACCGCAATGCCGATATCGCGCTCCTGCCTGGCCAGGCGGCGATCGACCTGGTCGAGGCGTTTGGCGATAGCGGCCTCGCGGCGTTCATCGGCATCCGGCGACAGGAACGAAGCGAGTGCTGCCTCTGCAATCATGGATTGGGGTTGACCGCGCCTTGCCGCATAATCGCCAAGCATCGTCATGATGCTCTGATCGAGATAGACGGAAATCTGCACTTTCCTTTTGCGCGCCGTCATGGCGCCTACAACTCCATGCCGTCATCGGGGTCGAGGGAGACCTGCCGCGCAACACCCTGCATGAGGCGCGCGAGGCGCCGGTTGCGGATGGCATCATCATCGTCGGCATCGTCGGCCGGTTCCAGCTCGAATTCATTGTCAATGGGCGCTGCCTTCTCGACCGCCTGTGCCCGATTGAGTTCGGCTTGCAGGCGGCGCTCAGATCCCGTCGGATCTCCATCGTCCTGCTGCAGCATGCCGGAAGCTTGCGTGACCTCAGAGTGAGCCAGGACCGGCAACTGGCTCCAATCGTCAGGGCTGGCCTCTCCGGATCGCGCCAATTCGGGTGGCGGCAACAGGCGCTCCCGAAAACCGGCATCCTCGTAATAGCGCGCCTTCTTGGCCCTGATCGGCGGGGCACCTGCCACCATGACGATCTCGTCGGTCGGCGGAAGCTGCATGACCTCGCCAGGGGTCAGCAACTGACGGGCAGTCTCCTGCCGCGACACCATGAGATGTCCGAGCCAGGGCGAGAGCCGGTGACCGGCATAGTTCTTCATCGCCCGCATTTCGGTTGCCGTGCCGAGTGCGTCGGACACGCGTTTGGCAGTCCGCTCATCGTTCGTGGCGAAGCTGACGCGGACATGACAGTTGTCGAGGACCGAGTTGTTGGGACCGTAGGCCTTCTCGATCTGGTTCAGCGACTGCGCGATGAGAAAGCTCTTCAGCCCATAGCCCGCCATGAAAGCCAACGCGCTCTCGAAGAAGTCGAGGCGGCCCAGCGCCGGGAACTCGTCCAACATGAGAAGCAACCGGTGGCGGGTTGTCTTGGTATGCAGGTCCTCGGTGAGGCGGCGACCGATCTGATTGAGGATGAGGCGGATGAGCGGTTTGGTCCGGTTGATGTCCGAAGGCGGCACGACGAGATAGAGCGTTGCCGGTTGCCTCCCACCGACGATGTCGGAAATCCGCCAGTCACAGCGCCGGGTCACCCCGGCGACAACCGGATCGCGGTAGAGACCGAGGAAGGACATCGCGGTGGACAGCACGCCCGAGCGTTCATTGTCGGATTTGTTGAGCAGCTCGCGGGCAGCGCTGGCGACAACCGGATGCGGGCCAGCGTCGCCGAGATGCGCGGTCTTCATCATCGCGGCAAGCGTCGATTCTATCGGGCGCTTCGGATCGGAGAGGAAGGCGGCGACGCCGGCAAGCGTCTTGTCCGGCTCGGCGTAGAGAACATGGAGGATCGCGCCGACCAGCAACGCGTGACTGGTCTTTTCCCAATGGTTGCGCTTTTCCAGGCTCCCTTCCGGATCGACGAGAATGTCGGCGATGTTCTGGACGTCGCGGACCTCCCATTCTCCACGGCGGACTTCCAGAAGAGGATTGTAGGCTGACGATTTCGAATTGGTCGGATCGAAAAGCAGCACACGTCCGTGCAGAGCGCGGAAGCCAGCAGTGAGCTGCCAGTTCTCGCCCTTGATGTCGTGGACGATCGCCGAGCCCGGCCAGGTCAGAAGCGAAGGCACCACCAGACCGACGCCTTTGCCGGATCTCGTCGGGGCGAAGCACAACACGTGTTCTGGCCCATCGTGACGCAGATAATGGCGATCGTAACGCCCGAGTACCACACCATCGTTATCGATCAGGCCGGCAGCCTCCACCTCTCGCTTCTCGGCCCAGCGCGCCGACCCGTAGGTCTGGACATTCTTGGCTTCTCGGGCCCGCCACACCGACATGCCGATGGCAACGATGATTGACAGGAAGCCACCGGACACGGCGATCAAGCCGCCTTCGACGAAGAGAGAAGGGGCGTACGCATCGTAGAAATACCACCACCAGAACAAAGCGGGCGGATAGTAGACAGGTAGCCCAGCGATCTCGAACCAGGGTGGACCGAGACCGGTCTGGAAACCGAGTTGCCATGCGGTCCATTGCGTCGCCGCCCAGGTCGTCGCCAGGACGATCAGGAAGACCGTGAGTATCTGGCCCCACAGGATTTTCGTGGCTGACATGGCGTACTCCTTTCATCTGGTTTTCAGAGGCCGAGCCCCTTCTTGCGGCCAAAACTCCACTCGATTCCGCCATCGCCACGCGCGACACCGGAGACGTGCTGGCCAAGATGCTTTTCAAGTGAGGGCGTCCAGGGGACGAGGTGAAAGCCGAGCCCGTCGTCGATCATGGCGAAACGGCCGGAGGCGAGTGACAAGCGCTGGCGATAGGCGCCAGCAACAAACTCTCCGCTGGTGGCGCGCTTGAAAGGCTTCCCAGTGTCGGCCGCTAGCCTGTCGCCAAGCGTTCCCAGTTCTGCCCGCCGCAGTGTATCGAGCAGGCTTCGGGTGAAGGTGATGTGTCTGCCTTGCCGCTCCGCGAGCCCCTGTTTGACCAGATGTTCGGCGCGCCGGTCGAGGGCGTCGCGAACCTCGACGCCGAAGCCGGCCTCGGCCAGGGCGGCAGGTTCGCGCGCGATTGCCTGACGGTCGAGCCACGTCGCACCCGACGCCGTAATCTGCTGATCCACAGCAAGGTCGGAACGCACGGCGAGTGCGGCCCGGCGTTGACCGCGCGCGTCATCGAATTTGCGCAGCTCGACGATCGATCCCGGTGCGCTGTCGCCGGCCGCCTCCAGATCGGAGAGCTTGATGTGATGGGTGCGTCCGTCGACGCCGTCAACCACGGCATAGGCCGTGCCGATCAGTTCGTCATCGAGCCCACGCTCGACCAGCCGGCCGAAAACCGGCGTCTCCAGGCTCTCCGCGGCCAGGACATAATTGGCTGAGCCACGCTCGATGCCAGCCGCACTCATCGCGCGGTGGATGCGCTTGATGATGTCGCCGCGCTCGCCAAGCTCGCGCAGTGTCGCTTCGGCCCGTTCGTCGATTGCCCATTGGCCAGGCCCCGCCTGTTGGGCAAGACCAAGGGTCTCGAGCTTGCGCAGGCGGCCGATCTTCAAAGCGCGATACTCGTCCGGTTGCCCTTGGGGAGATGGCGCGAGATCGATGATCCCGCTGTCACGGCTGTCGCGAAGCAACTGCCGATCGAGTTGCGTCCACCGCTCGGACTGGATCTGGCTTTCGAGCGTGTGGCGGATATCGAGATCGGTGCGCCGACCCAGTTCTTGTGTGACCAGATCGCGAGCCCGGTCGCGCATGCCTTCCTTGATGTAGTCGCGCGCGATAACCAGATCCTGGCCGTCTTCGCGAACCCCACGCACGATCAGGTGAATGTGGGGATGCTCGGTGTTCCAGTGATCGACCGCCACCCAGTCGAGCCGGGTGGCGAGGTCCTTCTCCATCTGTCCAACCAGATCGCGGGTAAAGGAATTGAGGTCCGCCATATCGAGAGCGTCGTCCGGCGAGACGATGAAGCGGAAATGGTGACGATCGTCCTTGGCGCGCGCGGCGAAGTCCGCGCCATCGGCGCTCTCCGTCCCCGGCCCAAACAACCGCCCCTTCTCCCCGTCCCGGCTGACACCTTCGCGCCTCAGATAGTTGAGGTGGGTGCCAAGTGGGGCGGTGCGCACGGAATGGCGGACGACCCGCGCCTTGACGACGGTGCCACGCGACCGCGAGGTGATGAGGCGGTTGGCCTGGATGCTGGCGCGCTGACCGTGACCAAAGCGCGAGCGGTTTGCCTGTCCAATCCGGCCTGAGCGCGAAATACCGCCGCCGGCCTTTTTCGCCGCGGCCAACACCTGCGCGATAAAGGGCCTGGCCTGCTGGGCGCGCGTGGAGCGGATGCGCCCAGGTCGAATGCGAAACTCGCGCTCATCGGCCATGGCGCGGCACCGCAATGTGGAAAAAGAAAAACAAATACAATAGCTTGACTGATTCATACACATTGCGCCAGTGGCCGGCAATGTGCGAAATGCACCAGAAACTCAAGCAAGAACAACCACCCGACCGCCGCGCAATGTGCGCCCTTTTATCCTGCCATCCTTCGGTCGTGTTCCCTGTCACCATCCCTTGCGCACGCCATGGCACGCAGGAGCCAACAATCACCCGAAAAGTGCTGAACCGGCTCATGGCTCGGTCTCGTCGCTTGCTTTCGCGACAAACAGGCCGGTCGACCGAGGTGCGACGTCGGATGCTACGCGTCCGGCCGACGCGCTCCGAGCGCCATCACGCGAAGGTTCGACAGGCTTGGAATCAGCGGCGGGTGGGCCGACCGGTTGCGCAACGAAGAGCGGCGCTTTTCGCCAGCCAAGCGACGCAGGGGACGCCGGGCTGTTGGTTTTCACCGTGCCGCCGCTGCTGATGGCGGATGCAACGGCGGAAACATAGGCGCGGGTTTCCCGCGGCAGCCGGCGCCCCCGCAGCGACGCCTCATAGCGCGTGGGACCCGCATTATAGGCCGCGATCCAGCCTGGCGATCCGAACCGGTCGAACAGCTCGCGAATATAAGCCGAGCCCGCGATGATGTTGTCGTGCGGATCATACGGGTCGCTGCCGAGCCGGTAGCGGGCGCGCAGTTCGAACCAGGTTTTCGGCATAATCTGCATCAGGCCCATGGCGCCTTTTCGCGAGATGGCGTGTCGATCGCCGGCGCTCTCGGCGCCAAGAACGGCACGGATCCAGGCAGGCGGAAGCCGGAAGCGCTTCGCAGCCTCCGCAATGTGGGCCTGGTCGTTGCGCACCGACGGGGTGACGATCGTCGGGGTCTGCGCCAGTGCAAACGCGGGAACGATGCAGAAGACGCACAGCCCGGCGAGCCGAACGAACGCGTTGCGTCGACCAACGCGAAGCCATGCGAGTGGCTCCAGATGGTTCGTCAACCGACGGCGCGCGGACATCACTCAGTCCTTCTCGGTGCGCTCGCGCGGACGCGACCACTGCAGCGACCAGGTCCTCTTGTCGTCGCCGTTCTGGAACAGATTGGCGCGGATCGGCTGTGTGAAGGTCGGGTCGTCTATCTGAAGCGACACGAACTCGCCGGCCTTTTCACCGGAGCGTTTCCACCCGGCGCCGATCGCGGGCCCGTCTTCGCTGCCAGCATGCACGCGATAATCAGGCGCGTTCTCCGCATCGCTTGCATCGGCTTCGACGATCGCGACATCGGCCTCGAGGCTCAGTGTCCTGATGCGCCCAAAATAGCCGGTCTGGTTGCGCATGAATTGTCCGATCTGTGGCATGTCCTGTCTCCTTTCGCAGTTGTTCGGCGGTGATGTCGGGACGGCCCGAAAGGGCCGCCGCGGCGCGCTCACCGCGCTCGCGCGCGCCATTCAAAGCGGCCGTCGCCTTGCTCGTCTGTCCACAGCGGGACGGCGCGGCCGATAATCCGGTCGGTCGAGATGAGGCCGAAGTAGCGACCGTCGAGACTGTCCCTGACCGACCTGTTCATCAGGAAAACAGTGCCGACTGGGATGGGTCGGCAGCCCTGCCAATGCTGCAATTCGCGGCCGGCGCGATCGCGCTCAAGGGCTGTGCCGACCTCGACGCCATCGACGGCAATGCGCCGGCCTTGTCGGCAAACGGTTTGACCGGACACTGCCAGAATGCGCTTCAGCAACAGCACGCTCTTCGGCAAATAGGCGCGATCAGCAAGGAACGTTGCCAGCGGCTCGGGCGGCCTAGCGGCGACGAGATCGCCTGTCGAAAAGACTCGGTCGCTGTTGATCCAGTAGAAGCCGATCGGCACGCTGGCCGACGCATTCCAGACAAGCTTCGAAGGCACAGCCGTGAGACCTGGAAGCAGCACAGCCATGTTGGCCAATGCCATCGCGAGGAGAATTGCGGATCGCCTCATGGCCGGACCCGCTGCCGCAGCAGAAAGGCGCGATGCAGATCGGTCGTATAGGGACGAGGCTGCTGGCCGGCAGTCATCCGGTGGTGGACATGCTGCCAATGAGCCGGCGAGACTGCCGCGGGATCGATCCCGAGACGCTCGATCGCGTCGATCGTCTGCAAAACACGCTCGACATTTTGCCAACCTTGCATCGTGAGCAGGACGTCGCCACCCGGCCGGACGAAAGGCAGAGTCTGATAGGCTTGTCCCGAGGCGACTGCGCGCACGATATCGATCCGCGAGATGACCGTGCCAACGCCGTTCGATGCCCAGCGCACGAAAGCAAATGCAGCGCCGGGCCGAAACCAAACGACGCGGCGGCGGCGATCAAGAATCTCCTCTCGATTGACCGGTCCGAAGCGAATCCAGAACTCGATTTTCTTCGCCACCCATGTCAGCTCGACACGAGTAAGATTGTTGTTCTGCAACGCGACGTGCGCTGGTTCACCCGGAAGAACTTCCCCGGTATCGGTCATCGTCTGTCTCCTGATTTTCGGACCCAAGCCTGGCCAGCGGAGCAAACGGCGGTACAGCGCGATCTCGCTGCGGCCGTCGCGAGGTCAGCGCCCATGCCGTCCAGTCTGGACCGAAGGCGCGACCAGATGGCGCTTTGCGGGAAGCACGGAGCCACGGGGATCGGTGGTCGAGGTTACGGTCCCGCGCCCGGCCCAGGCCTGCAATTCGTCAATGGCGTAGACGACGCGACCGCCCAGTTTGCGGTAAACAGGGCCTGTGCCATAGGTGCGATGCTTCTCAAGCGTGCGCGATGACAGGCTGAGGAATTCGGCGGCCTCCTTGGTGCGAAGAAAGCGCGGCGGCAGAGCGGCGAGATCTGGTTGCATGTATCGGGCCTCCGTGGAGCTGAAGCGAGCCGCCGGCGTTCAGCGGCGAACAGCGATCACGGTGGCGGAAAGGCGGCTTCGCAGGGATGAGGAAGATTGGGGGGCGTGATATCACCACCCCAGGCGCGAGGGACGCGTGCGGTGGCGCAGCAGCTGCAAATAGCCGCCGCTAATCATGGCGGCTCCGCCCTTGACGAGACCAATGACGGCCGCGCGCAGCGACGAGGTTTTCCACGGAGCGGCGCCAACACGCGCTGTCCCGTAAAAGGCGGTCGCGATTTCGCGGTAGCTCGCGCCATTGGCGCGGCCATCGGTGGCCTGCATCATCAGGCGCAAGCGACGCCGTTGCTGCGTTGTCACCCGCGTGTCGCGCGGCACCGGCCGTTTGTGATAGCCACGCCAGAAACGCACGAGAGCCTCGATCCGACCGAGCGTTTGGGAATCCAGCGGGATCAGAGCCGCGAGAGGACCTTCCGTTTCGCTGCCGGGATGGAGGAGAAGCTGTGTAGCGATCCCATTTCCATGGACGGCATGAGAACCCTCCGGACTATCATGAAGCGGGCCGAGTCCCACGAACGCTGCAGAAGGCTCGATTGACAAGAAATCCGGTGACGGCACGATAGTGAGCACCGCTGGATCGGCAAGAGGCGACCAGAGTACGTCTTGCGATAAAGCGGACAAATCGGGTCGGGCCGGGAAATCGCAGCCCCCAGAGTTGCTGGGCGTCTCTTGGCAGGGGATTTTTTTCACTCCCCGAACGAACGAGCGCCAGAAAATGCCGTTGATAAGACTTTGAGCGGCGCAAGCATTCCCAGGCAAGGCCCTCGACTGGCAGGCTGTCAAAGAACTCGTAACTGTTGTTGTCCCGCCAACGCGACGTGTTCGGCTTCATCGGGCAGCTCCCTGCGAAAGGTAAGTCTTGCTCGAATCGATTCCGGCTTCCGGCGATTGGCGGAAGGCCACTGCGAGGCAGTGCCTGATGCCTTTTCGGCATCACTGGAGGGATAAGATTGGCTAGGTATCAGTCTGGCGCAGAAGTTGGCGATAGCCGGTGCGCGTCATCCAGCGGGCCCTCGCCAGGTGGCTGTCGTGGACCTGTCGAGCGCGCTGGGGTTCCCTTGTCGGATCGATCCCAAACAGGACCTTGACCACTTCGCGCCAATCGGCGCCATCGGCGTCGGCGTCGAACAGACGCATGTAGAGCTTGACGTGGCTTCGATCGTAGTCGGTGAGATCGTCGCCAGCCGGTGCGGTGTCGTCAAATGGCTCAATCATCGGCTGCCCTGACCCTCGATAGACGAGACGTGAAGGGTAATCTTATAGGCGGAATCTTGCCGGCGGAGGGGCGCTGGGAGCATTGCGCGATGCCATCTCGGCATCGCTCAGTCTATTCGGGCGATGCGGAAAGCTGCGGCCGGCTGGATCATGAAAGCCCCGCCCGAATGGATCGGGCGGGGCTTGGCCGTCGGTGTTATTCAGCGTTGCGCCGGCTCGGGCGAGACCAGATCAGGCTATAACCCTCGCCGTCTTCGTCGTCGAAGAGGTTGGCGAAGATCGGGGCGGTGAAACTCGGATCGTCGAGCTTGAGACCCAGATAGTTGCGGCCTTCGTTGGACTGCTTGGCCCAGGCGGCGCCGATCTCTGCTCGGCCGACGAAGACGCGGTGGCTGGGGGCGTTCTCGCCGCTGGCGCGGGTTTCGGGGATGATGCGAACACCGCGGGCCTGGACACTGAGCGTGACGATTTCACCAGTGAATTCTTCGTTGCCGGACTTCTTGAAGGTGCCGATGGTAGCCATGATAGTTCTCCTTGATCCTGATTGTTTCGAGCCGCACCATTGCGGGCTCGATGGTGGTCTAGAGGTCGGAGGCGATCGCCGGCGCACCCATGGGCCGAAGCGAGGCGGAGGATGGCGCGGGAGAGACTTTGTTGTAACGCGAGGAATGACGGCGCAGCCGGCAGGGGAAGAAAGTCGCGAAGCGCCGTTGCGTCACAGGCGACCGAGGCGAAGCCGTTCTTCAGACCAGAAACACCCATCGATGAGACCGCTTCGGTGTGCTCGCCACGACAGGAATCGTTCGAGGAGAACGGCAGCCCGCAGCCCAACCTTGTCACGGTCGACGAGATCATGCTCTGCCTCTGGCTCGCATTCTCGCATTACCGATCGCCCGCCAATGAGCGTGCCGGTGCTTGACCGGTCTCAGGCGTGCTTTGCTGATGTCGCCGATCATTAGTGACTCCAACCAGGCCGGATACCGATATCAAGCTTAGTCGCGCCACCCCCCGACTATTGCTGCCCTCCACGATGATAGCCGTAGGGTTCTCGCGATCCTGTCTCGCGGTGTTTTCAAGATGGAATGGATGCCGTCCACGAAGCGATTTCGCGGTTTTGAGGGTGGCGACGGGCACAAAAGATCGCTATCTTTCACCTTATGGCGAAGAGTACCACGAAGAGCTGTCCGGCCGAGGGCCGCAATCACCGTGGAGGCGAAGCCGAAACGGCGGCACGCATTGCTTAGTCCGACCCTTCATGGGGCTCGTGCTCAGTCTAAAAACGCACTTGGCCAAGCTTACCTCCTTATCGGGAAGAACAACGTCGTTCGTATTGACCCGCCTGAAACGGATACCCCGGATTGAGCTCGACGACACTCGCCGGTCCCTTCGCGAGCTCCCGTTGAACGCGCGCAGTCTTGTCGAAGGATCCGGCCACCACGTAGAGGGCCTGTTTCTGAGAGATAAGACGGACACGTTCATTCGGTGCCCGGCGCCGGTCGCGTAGGCGTTGCCCGACCCCTTCAGGGAAATTCATGCCATCATCTTCTGCCGTCTCGCGCTTTCGCGGATCTACTGATGGACCCAACGATCGCTCAATAGTCCTGCCTACCGGCGTGGGCGATTGCCGGCGCAAAGAGATCCTGGCGCGTCACGCACCATAGCACCTTGCCTTGCGTCCTGGCCGCAATTCCGGCGGCAAACAATGAGGCGGCGGCACCGTCGATCGCCTCGTTGCCGCCGGCGGCAACCTCGTGCAAAGCGCCACGCCACCCCCTGGGTAAATGTCTATCGATCAAGGCTATGCCGAAAGGGAGTACCGCTCGCTCGCGCGGATTTCCGCCTTCAGGCCCGCAATGCGATCTCGAAGGTTGAAATCGCAGCAATTGGCGCCAATGCACTCATCTGTCCTTGAACGCGAAATGGTTGTGGTATGTTCCTCATTTGTTCTCTTCCCGGCAAAGAGTCAATGGCACCATGTGGGTGTCGCCGCGTCAGGCATTTGTCTGCGACCTGCTCAAAATGCACTGATATGCGCCGGCGACCGACCAGCGTTGTCTTGCGATCCGCGCCGACGACAGTCGGCGCCCAATGAAAAAACGGCGTATAAACCGCAGTCCTGCGCGCGTCCGCAATAGCGGACAATTGTCGCGCGTTGGAGGGAGGAAATTCGCCCCCGCCGCGGGCGGTTAACGGGACAGCCGTAGGAGCGTCAGCATAGCGACGGCCGCAGGCCGGGACGCGGGACCGACTGTCCCCGACCGCGGCGGTCCGCTCCGGCAAACGCCTGACATTGGCAATAATGCGCGGCCAGTCCATGCATTTCGACAAGCAGGAAGAGGACGCAGCGGAGTGCTCGGTGACGCGTGTATGTCCTGTCTGTACTCAATTTTCGCCGTTTCCACGACGCCTCCCAAATGCGCCTTTTCTTGATGATCGATTGAATCCAGACTCTTCGAACGCTCGGACAGGAGGTTTTCATGATTTCAAAGAAAGACACGACAATGAGTCGGACGATTCGGCGTAAGGAATTGCGGAACATCGTGCCTCTGGCCGACAGCACAATCTACGAGATGGAGCAGCGGGGGGAATTTCCTCGACGCTTCGCCTTGACTCCGCGATGCGTCGTTTGGGATCTGAGCGAGGTTCAGGCCTGGTTGGCGGCCCGTCGCTCGACGCCAATTCTGCGCGCTGCCGGTCCCAACGTGACCCAACGCCAAACCCGCCCCGTCAAAGTCCTGGATCAGGTTCAAAGAGCGGCATCGACGGCGGGATGAGCGCCGGGATGTGCTTCTTACCGTTTACCCATGCATCGACAATGTCTGACCACTCTTGCATCATATGGCGGCGCTGTAGCTCATACTCTGCCTTGTTGTAGACACCTCGCGATGAGCGCCCGTCCTCGTGGGCCAAGCATTTCTCGATCCAATCGCTGTTGAAGCCAAGCTCATTCAACAGGGTCGAGCCCGTTCGCCGTAGGTCATGAACCGTAAACGGTTCCAGAGGCAGTCCGTTCGCCTTCGCCCGTTCGACGACTGCGTAGGTGATCCGATTAAACGTGGCACGCGACATCGGGGCGTCCGCATCGTACCGCGATGGAAGAAGGTATCTGGAATTTCCCGCACAAGTCTTCAGGGCAATCATGATGTCGAGGGCCTGACGCGATAGGTAGACGTTATGCGCCTTCGAGCGCTTCATCCGCTCCTTCGGGATCGTCCAGACCGCATTCTCGAAATCGACCTCGTCCCACACCGCGTCCTGCAGCTCGCTCTTGCGCACCATGGTGAGCAGATAAAGCCGCATTCCCAAACGGATCGTGGGAATTGTGGCGACGTGCTCCAGCTGCTTCAGCATCACGCGAATTTCTGAGGGCGAAAGCGAGCGGTCCTTCGGCACGAAAGTAGCAATTGACGCGGGCCCAACTTCGTCAGCAGGATTGGCCACCTTCTCCCCGTGCAAAATCGCGAAGCCGTAGATTTGCTTCAGGATGTCTCTCACGTGGATAGCGGTCGCCGGAGCACCACGTTCGACGATGCTACCGCAGTGGGCTCTCAGATCGTCCGGGGTGATTTCTGTCAGGAGGCGATTGCGCCAGGCCGGAAGAAGCTCCCGCTCGAAGATCGAGCGCCGCATGGCACGCGTGCTGTCGGCCATCGGCGCGGCTGTGAGCCACTTCTCCCCGAACTCGCCAAAACTCTTGGCCTCCTTCAAGCGGCGCTTCTCGCGCTGCTTCTCGATGGCCGGCGATCGTCCCTCGCGAATAGCGCGCTTCGCATCGATGCACTTCTCTCGAGCCAAGGCGAGCGAGATTCCGTCCCGCCCATACCTGCCTAGATAGACCGTCTCGCGACGCCCGTTGAGCCTGTAATCGAGCCGAAACGAGATCGCGCCACTGGGCATGACGCGGACGTACATGCCGTCACGGTCCGCAATCTTGTAGATTTTCTGTTTTGGTTTCAGCGCCTTAAGGGCGGCATCCGTCAGCATGCCTACTGCCTCCTGAAAAAGTACCGTCAGTACAATTTTGAGGCTTTTTGGCAGAAAATTCCTTTTCTCTTCAATGCCTTATGGGACAAAAAAGTACCGTCACTAGCCTCATTGACTGTGACGGTACTCAGAAAATTTCGGGTGGGCAATATGTATGCGACCCGTTAGCGGGTCCGTCACAGCCAATCTCTGCGTGCCGATTGTCGCCGATTGTCTCTGAAAGGATTTATATTTTTATCAAATGGTTACGTCGGAGATTGGCGTAATTTCGGCGGCGTTCGGATGAGCCTGAATCATTCCCACTCGATCGTCCCTGGCGGTTTCGACGTCACGTCATAAACGACGCGGTTGATGCCGCGGACCTCGTTGATGATACGGGTGGCGGCGGCGCCGAGGAAGGCCATGTCGTAGTGGTAGAAATCCGCCGTCATGCCGTCGACCGAGGTCACGGCGCGCAGCGCGCAGACGAATTCATAGGTGCGGCCGTCGCCCATCACGCCAACGGTCTGCACTGGAAGCAGCACGGCAAAAGCCTGCCAGATGGCGTCGTAGAGGCCGGCCTTGCGGATCTCGTCGAGATAGATGGCGTCGGCCTCGCGCAGGATCTCCAGCTTTTCGCGGGTGATGCCGCCTGGGCAGCGGATCGCTAGGCCCGGACCGGGGAACGGATGGCGGCCAATGAAACTTTCGGGCAGGCCGAGCTCTTTGCCTAGCGCCCTCACCTCATCCTTGAACAGTTCGCGCAGCGGCTCGACCAGCTGCATGTTCATGCGCGCCGGCAGGCCGCCGACATTGTGGTGCGACTTGATGGTCACCGACGGGCCGCCGGTGAAGGAGACGCTTTCGATGACGTCGGGATAGAGCGTGCCCTGCGCCAGGAAATCGGCGCCGCCGAGCTTTTTCGCCTCTTCCTCGAAGACTTCGATGAACAAGCGACCGATGGTCTTGCGCTTTTTCTCCGGGTCCGACTCGCCTTCCAGCGCGGAGATGAATTTTTCCGAGGCATCGACCAGGATCAGCGGCAGATTGTAGTGCTGGCGGAACATCGCCACCACGCCCGCAGCCTCGTCCTTGCGCATCAGGCCATGGTCGACGAGGATGCAGGTCAGCTGGTCGCCGACCGCCTCGTGGATCAAAAGTGCTGCGACCGAGGAATCCACGCCACCCGACAGTGCGCAGATCACCTTGCCCTTGCCGACCTGCTTGCGGATCGCCTCGACCGCGTGCTCGCGGTAGGCGCGCATCGTCCAGTCGCCTTCAATGCCGGCAATGTTGTGGACGAAGTTCCGGAGCAACCTGGCACCATCAGGCGTATGCACCACTTCGGGGTGGAACATGATGCCGTACATCTTGCGCGCGACATTGCCGAAGATGGCGAAGGGCGAGCCTTCCGACTTGCCGAAAACCTCGAAACCCTTGGGCAGCGAGATGACGCGGTCGCCATGGCTCATCCACACCTGGTGGCGCTGGCCGGGCGCCCACAGGCCTTCGAACAGCGGACTGTCCTTTTCGATCTCGACGAAGGCGCGGCCGAATTCGCGATGGTCGGAGCTTTCGGCGACGCCGCCCATCTGCACGCACATGGCCATCTGGCCGTAGCAGATGCCGAGCACCGGCACGCCGGCATCGAAAACGATCTGCGGCGCGCGTGGGCTGCCAATGTCGGTGGTCGAGGCAGGACCGCCCGACAGGATCACGGCTTTAGGATTGATGCGCTTGAAGGCAGCTTCGGCCGATTGGAACGGCACGATCTCGGAAAACACGCCAGCCTCGCGGATGCGCCGGGCGATGAGCTGCGTAAACTGGCTGCCGAAATCGACAATCAGGACGGTGTCGGGATGATTGGCTGTCGTCATGGCGAGCCTTTAGAGAAAGAAATGAGTCGACGCAATGGGTTGCGAGGCCGCACCGCTACGGAACTTCGGCGTCTTTGTCACCGGCATTCGAGGAGTCTGCATCGAGGGCTCGCAACGCATCCATCAGTGCCGCGAAGCGCTGCTTGCCTATGCGCTCGACATAGCGCCGCTCGATCTCAAGCTTGATGCGGTCACCGTCGCGCAAGGCGTCCAGGCCCTTGCTTGTGTAGCCGACAAGCTTGCCGCGCCCGTCTCGCGGATCGGGCAGGCGCTGCACCACGCCTTCTGCCTCCAGCCCGTCGAGCAATTGCTGGACTGCCTGCTTGGAAATCCCGGAGCGATCGATCAGAGCAACCTGGCGAATCCCGTCGCGAGAGATGTGCCCCAGCAGCCCGGCGCGTGCTTCCGTGAACCAGCCATGGCCGGCGGCGCGCATCGCGGCGGCGAATTCGGCCTGCCAGGCCCGGCTTGCCTGCCACAGCCGCCAGCCGACGTGATCGGGCAGTGCTTTGCTTTTTTCGTCAATCTCCTTGACCATCTTATCGACACTCCATATAGTCAAGATACTTGACGATATCCATCGCGTCGAGCGCTTTCGAACTCAAATCTGGGACCTCGGACCATGACAATTCTGAACAAGGACACGCTGGCCATTATCATGATCGGCACGACGCATGTCATCGACATGGGCGGCAAGAGCGCCTTCATCCACTACGAAACCACTGAAAAGGCACACATGCTGCTGCCGGACGGCACCCGCTTCCATGGACAATGGGACCTGCTGGACGACGGCTACAAGGTCGAATGGGCGGATGGCCCCGCAGGTTCCTGGAAACTCGAGCACACGACCGGCGCAATCGACTATCTCGATGCAACCGGCACGGTGCGCGGGCGCATCTCGCGCATCGATTTCGGCGACCCTGCGGGCTTGGCGGCTTGACCGGTACAGTCAGGCGCCCACCAAACCGTCGCTTATCGCGTGTTCGAGCCGCCCGACCGCGTAGGCCAGCTTCTCGTCGATGACATGCAGATATTCGGTCCAGTCGCCGACATGCCGCAGGTCAGCGGCGCCGTCGGAAATGCCGCGCAGGCCAATCAACGGGATATCGAACAGCTGGCAGGCGCGCAGGCAGGCGAAGGTCTCCATGTCGACCATGTCGGCGGCGATTGCGTCGTAGGCGGCGCCGGTGATGATGGCGCCGCCGGTCGACAGCGACGCTTGCCTGATACCCGGAATCTTTAACGGCAGCGGCACGGTGACCGGCAGGTCGAGAAACGGCGTCGCGCCCTTCTCGAAGCCGAGCGGCGAGGCGTCGATGTCGCGATAGCTGACCGAGACCGCCTGGTAGATTTCGGTCTGCTCCAGCGTGCGGCTGCCGGCGGAGCCGAGCGAGACGACGAGATCGGGCAGCGTCTTTTCAGACTTCAGCCGGGACAGTTCGGCGCCGAGCCGTACACCTGCTTCGACCGGGCCGACACCCGTCATCAGCGGCGTGAACAGCTTTTGCAGATGCGGACCGTATTCTGCCTGCGCCGCCATGACGAAGAGGACATTCTTGCCGCCAATGCGCGTAACTTTGACCATCGTATCAGCCCGCAATGCCATCCCGCCCGACCACCGTCATCATCGTCCCCGTCATCGTCGCAATCAGCTTCGCCTCACCGTCGGCGGCGAAGGCATAGGCCTGGCCGTCGGCGACGATGATGGTGCGGCCGGGCTTGGTCACCGAGCCGCGGAACAGAAAACGCTCGCCTCTGCCCGGCGCCAGCAGATTGACCTTGAACTCGATGGTCAGCACGCCGGAATTTTCCGGCATCAGCGAGAAGGCTGCATAGCCACAGGCCGAGTCCAGCGCCGTCGAAATCACCCCGGCATGCAGGAAACCATGCTGCTGGGTGAGTGCGGCCGAATAAGGCATTTCGATCTCGATGATGCCCGGCGTCACCAGCGTCAGCTCGGCGCCGATCGTCGCCATCGCCTGCTGGCGCGCGAACGACGCCCTGACGCGATCCTCATAGTCGGGAGCCGGTACGATCTTTGCTGCCATGGCCATCGCCCTGATTTTTCTGCGAAAAGCTTATCGCAGACGCCGCAAGATCAGGCAAATGCTTTTGCTGCACTGCAACAAAAGCGCCTCAGTTCAGCAGCAGAAGCGACGCATTGAGCAAGGTGGCGAAGGCGACCCATGCCGCGTAAGGGGCAAACAGCCAGCCGGAAATCCGATCGCGGTTCCACACCGTGGCGATGAACAGCACGATGCTGGCGAGAAGAGCCAGGATCACCATAAGCGCCGGCCCCATCAGTTTGGCGCCAAAGAAGGTCGGCGACCAGCCGAAGTTCAACACGAGCTGGACGACCCAGATCTTCATCGCCGCGCCGGCCGGTTCCCGCAACCAAGTCCGCCAGCCGGCCACCGCGATCAGGACATAGAGGAGCGTCCAGGCCGGTGCGAAGACCCAATTGGGCGGGTTGAAGGGCGGCTTGATAAGAGATGCATACCAGGCGCCTGGGAGCGTCGCGTAGCCGATCAGCAGGCCGCCGCCGAGCACCAGAACAAGAAAGAGCAGAAGCGACGCATATCTTTGCACGATTGTCCCCGGCGGCTTGAGCGAGACTGAGCATCTGCAACTGGGGCGCTGGCGCCGCCAGTCAACGGCAGCGTCAATTCGCCCGGCGAAGCGCGCAGAAGTAGAAACCGTCGGTGCCGCTGAGCGCCGGCGACAGCGAGATGTCGCTTGTCTTGCCGATCCGCGCGGCCGCCGCGTGGCCGGGAAAATGGACGTCCCAGAGTGTGCGATGGTCGACCGGAACAAAGCCTTCGTGCCGCTCGCGGAAGGCGGCGATCTGCTCGCCATTCTCCTCGTCGAACACCGAACAGGTGATGTAGACCAGCAGCCCGCCTGGTTTGACGTAGGCTTTGGCGGCATCGAGGATCGCCGACTGCTCGCCCTTGCGGGCGTCGAGTTGTCTCTGTGTCAGCCGCCATTTGGCGTCGGGACGGCGCCGCCAGGTGCCGCTGCCGGTGCACGGCGCATCGACCAGCACAATGTCCATATGGCCCGCGAGCGGGCTGAGTTCGGCCGGCTTGGTGACCACCTGCACGTTGCGGTTTTCCGAGCGGCGGATGCGGTCGAAGATCGGCGCCAGCCGCGCCTTTTCGGCGTCGTGGGCGAAAACCTGGCCCTTGTTGGCCATCGCCGCCGACAGCGCCAGCGTCTTGCCGCCGGCGCCGGCGCAGAAGTCGAGCACCTGCATGCCAGATTGCGCCCCGGCGAGTGCGGCGACGATCTGCGAGCCCTCGTCCTGGACCTCGAACCAGCCCTTCTGGAAGGCGGGCTCGGCCTGCACGTTCGGGTGCCGGCCATCGCCGTCGATCGGCGGAATGCGAATGCCTTGCAGCGCGATTGCGGCCGGTTTGGCGCCGGTGTCGGCGAGTTCCGCCAGCACTTTGGCGCGGTCGGCCTGAAGCGTGTTGACCCTGATGTCGAGCGGCGGGCGGGTGGCAAGCGCTGCGCCTTCCGCGACCCAGTCTGTACCGAAGGCTCGTTCGAACAGCGGCGCGCACCAGTCGGGCACGTCCGCCCGCACGGCCTCCGGCGCGTCATCAGGCCGGCGCTCGGCCAGCGCCTGCAACTCGGCGGCGCTGAGCAATGGCGGCGCGAACTTGTCGCCGTCGAGCGCCTGGTTGAGCGATTGCGCCGTCTGCCCCCATTCGATGAGTAGCGCGCCGAAGCCGATGGCGCGCGGCGTATCCTCGCCCAGCAGCCAGCCGGCGGAACGCTTGTGGCGCAGCGCGTCGTAGACGATGTTGCCGATCGCTGCGCGGTCGCCGCCGCCGGCGAAGCGATGCGACAGGCCCCAATCCTTCAGCGCATCGGCCACCGGACGGTGGCGCCGGCCAATGTCTTCCAGCACTTCGATGGCTGCCGCCAGCCGTCCGCCCAGTCGCATTCGTCATTCCATCAATCGAGCACAGGATCTTCCGGCCTGCTCTTAGAGCCTTTCACGTCGAGATTGAACCCCGCTTGAATTTCGTGGCGACGAGGCCATTCCGATCGCGATCGGCGAGTTTCCCCGGCCGGCAAATGTCCGCCCGCCGGCGACAATAAATCCCTAATAGATGCAGGGTCTCTAATGTTGTTAACTGGCTGCCGCAAGCATGGCCTGTGGCGCAACTGCTCTGCTTTCCAAGCTTTTGCGTTGGGAATACTCTCTGCTCCATGATTCGCGGCGCAGAAAACGCGAACCCGCGGATCGATACGAGGAGAGGGCAATGAAAACGTATCTCGCGGAAGTTCTAGGGACATTTCTGTTGGTGTTCATCGGCACGGCATCGGTGGCGACGGGCGGCTTTCTCGCCGACCTGCCGCTCGGCCAGGAGGCCATCGGCCTGGCGTTCGGCATCGGCCTGATTGCGGCGGCCTATGCGGTCGGACCGATTTCCGGTGCGCATCTCAATCCGGCCGTCACGCTCGGCGTCTTCCTTGCCGGCCGGCTGCCGGCCAAGGATGTCATCCCTTACTGGATCGCGCAGGTCATCGGCGCCATCCTGGCCTCGCTGGCGCTGTGGATCATCGTCTCCGGCCAGACCGGCGGACACACAACCGGCTTCGGCGCCAATGGCTGGGACGTGGCGAAATGGGGGATGAGTTCGGCCTTCCTGTGGGAGCTGATCGGCACCTTCACCTTCGTCACCGTCATCCTCGGCGTCACCGCGGAAAAGCACTCGACGGCATTCGCCGGCCTGGTCATCGGCCTGACGCTGGCGGGGCTGCACTTCGCCATGATCCCGGTGACCGGCACCTCGGTCAATCCGGCCCGTTCGATCGGCCCGGCGCTGTTTACCGGTGGCGCGGCGCTCAGCCAGCTCTGGCTGTTCATCGTCGCCCCGCTGATCGGCGGCGCGATTGCCGGCGTCGTCGCAAAGGCCCGCATCTTCGAAAAGGACTGATTTTCGAAACCTGCATAAACAAAAAGGCGCGGGCCGTGGCCCGCGCCTTTTTGTTGGGAGGGATGCGATCAACCGACGATATCGAAGCGGTCGGCGTTCATCACCTTGGTCCACGCCTTGACAAAATCGCCGACGAATTTCGGCCCGGCGTCCGCCGACCCGTAGACTTCGGCCAGAGCGCGCAACTGCGCGTGCGAACCGAAGATCAGGTCGGCGCGGGTGGCGGTCCACTTGACCGCCTTGGTCTTGCGGTCGCGCGCCTCGTAGACCTCGTGCGAGCCCGGCTCGGAGGCCGGGTCCCAGATGGTGTTCATCGACAGCAGGTTGACGAAGAAGTCGTTCGTCAGCGTGCCCGGCCTGTCGGTCAACACGCCATGCTTCGAGCCGCCGGCATTGGCGCCGAGCACGCGCAGGCCGGCGACCAGCACCGTCATCTCCGGCGCCGTCAGGTTGAGCAATTGCGCGCGGTCGACCAGCAACGCTTCGACCGACATCGGCAGCTTGCCGCCGACATAGTTGCGGAAGCCATCGACTTTCGGCTCGAGCGCAGCGAAGGAATGAACGTCGGTCTGCGCCTGCGAGGCGTCGGTGCGGCCCGGCGTGAACGGAACCTTCACCGCGTTGCCGCCATCCGTCGCCGCCTTCTCGACCGCGGCGACACCGCCGAGCACGATGAGATCGGCCAGCGACACCTTCTTGCCGCCTACGCTGAACTCCTTCTGGATGGCTTCGAGCGTCGCCAGCACCTTGGCGAGTTCAGCCGGCTGGTTGACCTCCCAGTCCTTCTGCGGCGCCAAACGAATGCGCGCGCCATTGGCGCCGCCGCGCTTGTCGGAGTTGCGGAAGGTCGAGGCCGAGGCCCAGGCAGTCGAAACCAGCTGCGAAACGGTGAGGCCCGAAGCAAGGATCTTGGCCTTCAGCGCGGCGATATCCTGGTCGCTGACCAATTCATGGTCGATGGCCGGCACCGGATCCTGCCAGATCAGCTCTTCCTTCGGCACCAACGGGCCAAGATAACGGACGACCGGGCCCATGTCGCGGTGAGTGAGCTTGAACCAGGCGCGGGCGAAGGCATCGGCGAACTCAGCGGGATGCTGATGGAAACGCCGTGAGATCTTCACATAGGCAGGGTCGGCGCGCAGCGCGAGGTCGGTGGTCAGCATGGCCGGCGCATGACGCTTGCCCGGATTGTGGGCGTCCGGCACCGTCACCGCGCCGGAGCCGCCTTTCGGCGTCCACTGATGGGCGCCGGCGGGGCTCTTGGTCAGTTCCCACTCGAAGTTGAACAGATTGTCGAAGAAGTTGTTGCTCCACTTGGTCGGCGTCGTCGTCCAGGTCACTTCGAGGCCCGACGTGATCGCATCGCCGGCAATGCCTGACGCATGCTTGCTCGACCAGCCGAGGCCTTGTGCCTCGATGCCGGCGCCTTCCGGCTCGGCGCCGACAAGGGCTGCATCACCGGCGCCGTGGGTCTTGCCGAAGGTGTGGCCGCCGGCGATAAGCGCCACCGTCTCTTCGTCGTTCATCGCCATGCGCCCGAAGGTCTCGCGGATATCGCGCGCCGAGGCCAGCGGATCGGGCTTGCCGTTCGGCCCTTCCGGGTTGACGTAGATCAGGCCCATCTGCACCGCGCCGAGATGGCCGTGCAGTTCGCGGTCACCGGAGTAGCGCTTGTCGTCCAGCCACTTGGTTTCGGAACCCCAGTTGACGTCCTGCTCGGGCTCCCAGACATCGGCGCGGCCGCCGGCAAAGCCAAAAGTCTTGAAGCCCATCGATTCCAGCGCGACGTTGCCGGTGAGGATCAGCAGATCGGCCCAGGAGATCTTGCGGCCGTATTTCTGCTTGATCGGCCACAGCAGCCGGCGCGCCTTGTCGAGATTGGCATTGTCCGGCCAGCTGTTCAGCGGCGCGAAACGCTGCTGGCCGGCGCCGGCGCCACCGCGGCCGTCGCCGATGCGATAGGTGCCGGCGCTGTGCCAGGCCATGCGAATGAACAGCGGCCCGTAATGGCCGAAATCGGCCGGCCACCAATCCTGCGAATCCGTCATCACCTTGTGCAGGTCCTTGATCACCGCATCGAGGTCGAGGGTCTTGAACTCCTCGGTATAGTCGAACGCTTCGCCCATCGGGTCCGAAAGGTTCGACTGCTGGTGGAGAACGCTGATGTCGAGCTGGTTCGGCCACCAGTCGCGATTGGTCCTGCCGGAGGTTCCATGCGCGACCGGGCATTTGCCGGCGCTGTTGTCGTCGGTGTTCGCGTCCATCTTAGCCTCCGAATTGCTGATTTTCTGTGTTGGTTTTCCGGGCCGGCCGGGAGCCGCGCCACTCTGGAACAATTCCAGACTAGGCCGTCTCTTCGATAAAAACAAATTGCCTTTCCTGTTTATTGCGATAGGTTTTTCTTATGATTGGTCTCACCGTCCGGCAGATGCAATATTTCGAGGCTTTGGCGCAAACGCTGCATTTCGGCCGCGCCGCAAAGCTCGCCGGCGTCAGCCAGCCGGCGCTGTCCGCACAGATCGCCGAGATGGAACAAAGGCTGAGCTGCCGGCTGTTCGAACGCGGCGGCAAGACGGTGCGGATGACGGAGGAAGCGCAGGCGCTGTTGCCGCGCATCGAGCGCATTCTGCGCGATATCAGCGAGGTCGAGACGACGGCGCGGCGTAGCCGCCCGGCGATGGAAGGCCGCTTCCGGCTGGGCATCATCCCGACGGTGGCGCCCTATCTGCTGCCGCATGTTCTCCCGGAGCTGAAGCGGCATTTTCCGTCCCTGCAGCTTGAACTGCGCGAAGCAGTCACCGCATCGCTGGTCGAGGACACGGCGACGGGCCGGCTCGACGCCTTCATCGCCGCCTTGCCGCTCGACCAGCCGGGCCTGGTCACCGAAGAACTGTTCGCCGACCGCTTCTTCCTCGCCGTGCCGTCAGGCGACCCCGCCTTCGCCTCGCCGCCGGTGCCGCCGGAGAGCCCGGCGCTGGAGCGGCTGATGCTTTTGGAGGAAGGCCATTGCCTGCGCGAACAGGCGCTGGCCCTGTGCGGCAGCGTGCGCCCGGTGGCGATGGCAAGCTATGGCGCCACCAGCCTGACGACGCTCCTGCAGATGGTGGCGCATGGGCTCGGCGTTACGCTCATTCCGGAAATGGCGGCAGGTCCGGCCGGCGCCATCCCGGATTTGAAGATCGTCCCGTTCCAGGAACCGATGCCGCAGCGCACGATCTGCCTGGCCTGGCGCCGCAACAAGGTGCGGCATGACGAGTGCGTGGAGCTGGCCAAGATCATTCGTGGGTTGGATCAGGCGGTGCTGGCGGCGTGAGGGGTTGTATTATTGCACATCGCGGCGTGCAGGTATGATCCGGTCAGTCAGGTGCTCGATCTGTCACATATCGATATTGGCAATGACAGTGTCCGCATGGTCCCGCTCAGATTGCGGCTGGCAAATCCTCCCGAATTCGACCTGATGGCACGTTGCGCCGGCCTGCAGCTCGACCAGCGATACGGCGGCTGGAAGCGCGAACCCTTCGATGCCCGCAGCTGGCGCCACATCAGCATCTATCGGAAGAGGTAATCTAATCGAAGACCGGCAGCCCCTGTCGGCCATGGGATGTTGCCGGCCGCGTCATTCTGCGCGGCGGCAACAACATCGTAGGGCGGGGCTTAGCTTCTCGTCCGCGCTTATTCCCGAAAAGGCTACGAAGCCGGCCAGCGCCTGCCAGATCTCAAGATCGTGCCGTAGGGCCGTAACAGGCTTTATGCCTCACACCATACTGTCTCGACTATTTGATATAGACGAGCACGTACCTGTTTTTGTAGGGCTGGTAGTATTTCGTGCCGCACTTCCAGACCACGATCCCACCGCTATAGGTGGTCTTCACGCAGCCCGTTGGAAGTGTCGTAATGTAGATGGTGGTCTTCTGGATGAAGACCGTCTTTGCTTCCGCTGATGCGATGAAACCGAATCCAGAGGCGCCTGCCATCGACGAAATCGCGAGCAAAGCTCCAATGGCAAATGTACGCGCAAACAAACCACGTCTGACCATAGGTTTCCCCTCTCCTTAACCTGCAGCCTCTCTAATGTAGCATCAGCGAGCGAAAGCCTCAACAGATCGATTGATTCCGTTCCATTGAAGCGCGGCCAGATCGTCGATGGCCGGCAACAATTTCACGGCACAAAGATCAGAAACACATACGTAAAAAACACCACGATATGGACCATGCCGGTCAGGAACGTCGTTCTTTCGGTACTGAAGCTTACGGCGCATGTGAAAAGCGCCAGGACCAAGAGGACGGCGTCAGCCGCCGGCAGCCCCAGGGTCAACCCCCTCCCCGTCAGCAGGCTGGCGGCTGCTACTCCCGGTATTGTCAGGCCGATCGTGGCGCAGGCCGAACCCATCGCGACATTCAAGCCGCGCTGCAGCTCGTTGTTGAGCGAAGCGCGAATTGCCGAAATGGCCTCCGGCATCAGCACCAGCCCTGCAATCATTGCCCCGACAATGCTGTCGGCCTGGGTCACCTGGTAGGCAACGAGCGTATCTTCAACGCTTGCGGCGACCTGCTCGGCAAGCATGACAATTCCGATCAGCCCGGCCACCAGCAGCACAGCGCTGACAAAGATGTTCTCGTCAGAGGCCATTCGCACCGAAATGTGGTGTTCTTGTCCCTCGACAAAGTCTTCCCGGTGCCGGACGGTCTGCGCGAACACGAAGCTTGCATAGAGCAGTACTGAAAGGGCACTGACGAAACCAAGTTGAGCTGCCGAAAACGTGCCGGGACCCGTGGTCTGGGTGTAGGTCGGCAGAACAAGCGTCATGACGGTCAGCGCGATCAGAACCGCCAGATAGGCACTGGTTCCCTGCCGGACGATTGCCTGCTTGCGATGGCGCCAGCCGCCAAGCGTGAGACAGATGCCGACGACGCCGGTGGAGGTGATCATCACCGTCGAGAAAACGGACTCGCGCGCCAGCGTCGGATTATTTTCTCCGTGCAACATCATTGAAACGATGATCGACACTTCGATCGCCGTCACCGCAAAAGTCAGCACCAAGGTTCCATAGGGCTCCCCCACGCGCCGGGCGACTGCCTCGGCATGCTCGAGCACCACGAAAATGGTGGTGAACATGATCGCGCTCGACAGCGCGCCAACGAGGATCCTGAGGTTCAGCGATCCTTCGTCGACCGAAAGGCCGCTGGCCCTCACCGCGAGAGCCATGGCCAAGGCACCCAAAGGCATCGCCCAAGACACCACCGATCGCCCGAAACCGACCGATGCGGCCTTGGATGTTGCAACCTTGGGCGTTTGCGTAGGCCTGTCTTCAAGCATCCAGCCAACATTCCACGAGATCAGCGGGCCTTGCCGGCCGACGTTCGCTGATCCCGCTCAGTCGTCGGATAGGCCGAGCCCTAGAGCACTCTATCCCAATTCCGGAGGCAAAATCACTGCGCACTTTTGCTGGAATTGCCTTGGTGGCCCTATTGGGGCGTATTCGCCTTGACGACCTGCTGGCATTGCGGCGTCAGCTCACCCAGATGTTCGTTCAGGCACGCGATGATGCGGCCTCCGCCCTGCTCCACCCCCTTGCAGAATTTCTCGTAGTCAGACTTGCAGGCTTCGCGCTCGGCCGCAGTCTGCGCAAATGCGACATTGGCCGTCACCTGAGTTGCTAGAAAAAGCACGCTTAACGCAATCCGCATGACAAACTCCCCAAAAAAAGCTAGCTTCACCCCAGTTTCACAGCAATACGATATGTATACCGAAGTATTCAGAGGGGCAAAATGGTTTTCTCATGGAGGAGAGCCGCGCCGACGGCTGGTTCATTCGCACTTGCAGCAATTTTATTAAGCGCCTGCAGCAACGAAAACAGTTACGCGCCGCCCCCGCCGCCCAAGATAGATGTAGCGCTTCCGGTCAAGCAGACTGTAACCCCCTATCTCGAGGCCACAGGCAGCGCCGCGGCGGTGAACACGACGCCGCTGGTTGCGCGTGTCTCCGGCTTCATCCAGGAAATCGACTATAAGGACGGAGATGAGGTCAAGGCTGGTACCCGGCTGTTCCTGATCGAACAGGATACCTACCAATTGGCACTCGAACAGGCCCAGGCCGGGCAGGGTTCCGCCGACGCCTCCGCCAAGCAGTCCGGAGCCGACCTCAAGCGGCAGCAGGAGTTGCTATCACAGAAGATCATCTCGCAATCGACCCTCGATCAGTCCGCCGCCGCGGCGGATGTCGACGCCGCCAAGCAGAAGCAGAGCGCCGTCGACGTCCAGCAGGCCCAGCTCAATTTGAGCTACACCGAGGTCAAGGCGCCGTTTGCCGGCATCGTCGGCGCCCGCCAGGTGTCGATCGGGCAACTGGTTGGCGCCGGCAGCGCGACGACGCTGGCGACCATCGTCCAGCTCGCGCCAATCTATGTCAACTTCAACATCTCGGAGCAGGACGTGCTGCGCATTCGCGCCGCCATGGCCAAACGGGGCCTGACCGGCCAGGACCTCAAGAAGGTACCCGCCGAAGTCGGCCTGCAGAACGAGACAGGCTATCCGCACAAGGGAATGCTGGACTACGCCTCCCCTGACGTTACGGCCACCACCGGCACGCTCGCAGTGCGCGCCGTGCTGCCCAACGACGATCGGGCATTGCTTCCGGGTTACTTCGTGCGCGTGCGCGTGCCGCTGGGCGAAGAACCGGACATGCTGCTGGTTCCGGACCGAGCGATCGGAAGCGACCAGAGGGGTCGCTACCTGCTCGTTGCAGGAAAGGACGACGTCGTCGAGGAGCGTCCGGTCGAGATCGGCCAGCTTGTCGGTGCCTTGCGCGTGATCAACAAGGGGATCACCGCGGAAGACCGCGTCCTGGTCTCCGGCTTGCTGACGGCCGTGCCCGGCCAGAAGATCGAGCCGCAGGTGAAAACGCTGGAAGCGGCTGCGGCCGACGGCGCTGCCCAATGATCTCCAAATTCTTCATCGAGCGGCCGGTCCTGGCCAATGCAATCGCCATCCTCATGGTCGTCATCGGCCTGGTCTCGCTCTTCGGCCTGCCGGTGGCGCAATATCCCGACGTGGTGCCGCCGACCGTTTCGGTGACCACCCGCTATCCTGGTGCCAGCGCGCGCTCGGTGATCGACACGGTGGCGCTTCCGATCGAGCAGCAGGTCAACGGCGTCGAGGGCATGCTCTACATGCAGTCCTTCTCCGCGTCGGATGGCAGCTACAATCTGACCGTCACTTTCCAGATCGGCACGGACCTCGACCAGGCGCAGGTGCGTGTCCAGAACCGGGTGTCCACTGCGCTCGCATCGCTGCCGCAGGCAGTGCAGGTGCAAGGCGTCAACGTCCAGAAGAAATCGACCTCCATCCTCGAGATCGTCACGCTGACGTCGCCGGACAAACAATACGACAGCCTTTATCTCGCCAACTACGCAACCATTCGGCTGAAGGACGAGCTCTCCCGGATACCAGGTGTCGGCAACGTGAACGTGTTCGGCGCCGGGCAGTATTCGATGCGCGTCTGGCTCGACCCGCAGAAGATGCAGGTGCGCGGCCTTACCACCCAGGACGTCGTCCAGGCCCTGCAGCAGCAAAGCGAGCAGGTCACCGCGGGCCAGGTTGGCGCGCCGCCGGCGCCCGACGGACAGTCCTTCCAATATACGATCGAAGTGTCCAGCCGCCTTGACGACCCCGATCAGTTCGGCGCGGTGATCGTCAAGACCGGCGCCAACGGCGACCTGACCCGCGTGCGCGACGTCGGCCGGGTCGAGCTCGGCGCCCAGACCTATGGGCAATTCTTCAATCTCGACGGCCAGCAGGCGGCTGGCCTGGCCATCTTCCTGTCGCCAGGCGCCAACGCGCTCGAAGTGGCCGGCAAAGTCGAGGCCAGGATGAAGGAACTGTCTGGCGAGTTCCCGCAAGGCCTTGCTTACTCGATCCCGTTCAACACCACGATCTTCGTCAGCCAAGCGATCGACGAAGTCTACAAGACGCTGCTTGAGGCCGCGGTGCTGGTGCTGATCGTCATCCTGCTTTTCCTGCAGGACTGGCGGGCGATGCTGGTGCCGGCAACGACCGTGCCGGTGACCATCATCGGGGCCTTCGCGGCGATGCTCGCGCTTGGCTTTACCGTCAACCTGTCGACCCTGTTCGCCATCGTGCTTGCCATCGGTATCGTCGTCGATGACGCCATAGTTGTGGTCGAGGGGGCCGCGCACAACATGGAGCGCGGCATGTCCGGCCACGATGCGGCGGTCGCGGCCATGAATGCGCTGTTCGGGCCGATCATCGGCATCACGCTGGTGCTGATGGCGGTGTTCCTGCCGGCCGCGTTCCTGCCCGGCCTTACCGGGCAGATGTATGCGCAATTCGCCCTGGTGATTGCGGCAACGGCCTTGATCAGCGCCGTCAACGCGGCAACGCTGAAGCCCACGCAATGCGCGACCTGGCTGAGACAGCCGGTGCCGCTGGACAAGCGAAACGCCTTCTTCCGCGGCTTCAATGCCGTCTATCAGCGCGCGGAAAACGGCTACGCCCGCCTGATCAGATCCATGGTACGTCACAGCACGGTGATGGGCATAATCGCGTTACTTATCATTGGCGCGGCTGGCTACGGCATGTCGCGCGTGGCCACCGGTTTCATTCCGATCGAGGACCAAGGCTATCTGCTCGCTTCGGTGCAACTGCCTGACGGCGCGTCCCTCGGCCGTACGCAAGTGACGCTGCAGCAGATTTCGAAGATCGCCAAGGCAACGCCGGGCGTAGACCAGGTGGTGACGATCGCCGGCCTGTCGGCCCTCGACAACAACTCGACATTGGCAAATGCCGGCGTTGCCTACATCATCCTCAAGGACTGGAGCGTGCGGAGCAAGGGTGAGGATCTCGCCTCGCTTTATGCGACGCTGAACAAGAACCTGTCAGACATGGCGGACGGCAATGTCCTGGTGCTGCCACCGCCGCCGATCCAGGGCATCGGCAACGCCGCCGGTTTCACCATGCAGGTCGAGTTGCGTGACGGCAGTTTCGACCTTGCTAAGTTGCAGGGCGCGACCAGCGCGCTGACCAGGGCAGCAGCGACGCAGTCCGGCATCCAGCGCGTATCGGCAACGTTCCGATCCAACGTCCCGCAATACCAGGTCGAGTTCGACCGGGAGAAGGTACAGGCGCTCGGGCTGACCACCGACCAGGTGTTTCAGACGCTCGCCGGCTATCTAGGCTCCACCTATGTCAGCCAGTTCAACAAGTTCGGACGGGTCTTCCAGATCTATGTGCAGGGCGATTCTCAGTTCCGACTGTCGCCCGAGGACATCGGCCGCTTGACGGTGCGCAACCAGAACGGCGATATGATCCCCCTTGGCACGGTGCTGACGGTCACGCCAAGCGTCGGCCCCTCGCTGATCAGCCTCTATAACCTCTATCCCTCCGCATCGGTCCTTGGCGTGCAGGCGCAGGGTTTCTCATCAGGTGATGCGATCAAGCTGATGGAAGCGGCCGCGGCCGACACGCTGCCGCCCGGAACCGACTACGAGTGGACTGCGCTCTCCTTCCAGGAAAAGCTCGTCGGCAGCCAAATCTACGTGGTGTTCGGCATGGCACTGCTGTTGGTCTATCTGGTGCTGGCGGGCCAGTATGAGAGCTGGCTGGCGCCGATCTCGATATTGCTCGCCGCGCCGCTTTCGCTGGTCGGCCCGGTGCTGGTCCTCACCGGGCTCGGTATCGATAACAACCTCTATGTCCAGATCGGCCTGATCCTGCTGATTGCGCTGTCGGCCAAGAACGCCATTTTGATCGTCGAGGTCGCGCGCGAATTGCGCGCGGCCGGCAAGCCGATCGTCGAGGCGGCGATCGAGGCCGCGCGCGCCCGCTTCCGCCCCATCTTGATGACGTCCTTCGCCTTCATTCTCGGCGTCGCGCCGCTGGTGCTGGCGACGGGTGCTGGAGCCAGTGCGCGCAAATCGATCGGCATCACGGTCTTCTCCGGCATGATCGCCTCCACCTGCCTTGCTGTTCTCTTCGTGCCTGCCTTCTTCGTGATCTTGCAGCGGTTTGAGGAATGGCGCGCCGAGCGCAAAGGGAAGCGGGAGGTCACGTCCACGCTTCCCGGCTAGGCACGGCAAGAGAGCCGCGTCCAACGACTACCAAGGAGATTTGCCTGCTATCGGGATGCATCGCAACTTAGCCAAGGAAAATCTGACATGCTTTTCCACTCCCTCATCCGTCTCTTCGCTCTTGCGAGCGCTTCATTTCTGCTTGTCCCGACGGCGCCAGCCTGGGCAGTGAACGCCCAGGTCGGTATCCTGAAATGCGACACCTCGACTGGCATCGGCGAAATCATTACGCGCAAACAGACAATGACCTGCGTATTCACCAGGAGTGACGGCACGAAAGAAAATTACACCGGCTCCATCAACGAATTCGGCATTGAACTCGGCGACGTGAAGGAGGGCCATCTCATATGGGCCGTCGTGAGCGGTTCGGCTGCAAAGGACAATGGCCTGCTAACCGGAAAGTATGATGGCGTCGATGCGGAAGCGGCCGCGGGCCTTGGACTTGGCGCCGATGTCCTGCTTGGTGGAACTGAGAAGGCCTTTGCACTTCAACCGCTCGCAGTCGAGGGTGAAACTGGCATCAACATCGCGGCGGGGGTCGAGCAGATCGAACTCACTGCCGCAAACTAGTGGCCGCGTCCACACAAGGCTATCCGGCCAAGCCTGTACGGTAAGGCAAGATGCCTCCCGGTGCGAACTGCAGCTAAGTAACCGCTTTACGCCGTCTTCTGCACCACCAGCCCCAGCTCCTCCACCATCGCCTCGCGCATCAGGAACTTCTGCGGCTTGCCGGTGACCGTCATCGGCAGTTCGGTGCGGAAGCGGATGTAGCGGGGGATTTTGTAGTGGGCGATCTGGCCGGCGCAGAAGTTCTTGATCTCCTGCTCGGTGGCGATCTGGTTGGGTTTCAGCACGATCCAGGCGCACAGCTCCTCGCCATATTTGGCGTCGGGAATGCCGAAGACCTGCACCTCCTTGACCTTGGGATGGCGGTAGAGGAATTCCTCGACCTCTCTGGGATAGACGTTTTCGCCGCCGCGGATGACCATGTCCTTGACCCGGCCGACGATGTTGCAATAGCCCTCGGCGTCTATGGTGGCGAGGTCGCCGGTGTGCATCCAGCCATCGGCGTCGATCGCCTCGCGGGTTTTTTCCACGTCGTCCCAATAGCCCTTCATCACGGAATAGCCGCGCGTGCACAGTTCGCCCGGCGCGCCGACGGCGACGGTGGCGCCATCGGTATCGATGGCCTTGACCTCGACATGCGGGTGGATGCGGCCGACGGTGGAGACGCGTTTCTCCAACGGGTCGTCGACGCTGCTCTGGAACGAGACCGGGCTGGTCTCGGTCATGCCATAAGCGATGGTCACCTCTTGCATGTGCATCAGCGAGACCACCTTCTTCATAACCTCGATCGGGCAAGGTGAACCCGCCATGATGCCGGTGCGCAGGCTGGAGAGATCGAAAGAGGCGAAGTCGGCGTGGTCGAGCATGGCGACGAACATGGTCGGCACACCGTAGAGGCCGGTGCAGCCTTCCTGCGCCACCGCGTTCAGTGTCGCGCCGGCGTCAAACCCCTCGCCCGGGAACACCATCGTCGCGCCCTTGGTGACACAGCCCATCGTGCCCATCGACATGCCGAAGCAGTGATAGAGCGGCACCGGAATGCAGAGCCGGTCGTCGACGGTGAGCTTGATCGCCGCGGTGACGAAATTGCCGTTGTTGACAATGTTGGTATGGGTCAGCGTTGCTCCCTTGGGCGCGCCTGTCGTGCCTGAGGTGAACTGGATGTTGATGGCCTCGCCGGGCTTCAATCCCTCGGAGATACGGTCGAGGCTGTCATGCTCGTCGCGGCCGGCCATCGACAGCACGTCGGCGAAATTGAACATGCCGGGCGAGTTGTCGTCGCCCATGCGGATGACGATCTTCAGCGTCGGCAATTTCTGCGCCTTGAGCTTGCCGGGGATGGCTTTGCTAAGCTCCGGCGCCAGCGTCTCGATCATGCCGAGGTAGTCGGAGGTCTTGAAGCTGGCGGCGGTGACCAGCGCCTTGCAGCCGACTTTGTTGAGGGCATATTCGAGCTCGGTCAGCCGGTAGGCCGGGTTGATGTTGACCAGGATCAGGCCGATGCGGGCGGTGGCGAATTGCGTCACCAGCCATTCCCAGCGGTTGGGCGACCAGATGCCGACGCGGTCGCCTTTTTCGAGGCCGAGCGCCAGGAAGCCGGCGGCCAGCGTATCGACCGTGTCCGACAGTTCGCTCCAGGTGAAGCGCTTGTCCTGGCCGACGAAGACGGCAGCATCCTGCGTGGCGTATTTGCTGACCGTGTCGGAAAACAGCTCGGGGATGGTCTTGTCGAGCAAAGGCGGGGTGCGCTCGCCGGAGACATGTGCCCGGCCGTCGAGCGGAGCAATGAAGGTCGCGCCTTTGCCGCGCCCGCGCAGATTGGTGGCGTTCTTCAGTTCGTCGAGATTGATCGCCATCGCCGTCTCCTCCCGGGATGAGGCGAGCCTATCAGCCTGATGCGGCGGTGGAAATCCCGTCGATGGTAGCGGGAACTATCGCATATGGCAGCGTCATCCCCCTCTCTGGCCGCGAAGCGGTCGGAGAGGGGGGACTGCGTCGCTGCTACGCGACTATGGAAGCTGTCTTGGCCGCGACGCTGCGCACGAGCGCCTCATCGGCAGCATCACGAGCCTTCCGCGAAGCCACCAGGCAAGCTTGCGAGTTCAGCACGACGCCGTCGGCCAGCACCTTGAGGTGGTTGGCGCGTAGCGTTGAGCCGGTGGTGGTGATGTCGACGATGACGTCGGCAAGGCCTGCCGCCGGCGCGCCTTCGGTGGCGCCGAGGCTCTCGACGATGCGGTAGACCTGGATGCCGTGCTTTTGCGAAAAGAATTGCTGCGTCAGCCGCCAGTATTTGGTGGCGATGCGAAGCCGCCTGCCGTGGCGCTGGCGGAAATCGGCAGCGACATCGTCGAGATCGGCCATGGTGTCGACGTCGAGCCAGATGCCGGGCACGGCGACGACGACATCGGCATGGCCGAAACCGAGACGCGCAACGATTTCGGCGCGCGCCTCCCAATCGGCGAGGTTTTCGCGCAGCAGGTCTTCGCCGGTGATGCCGAGGTCGACCGAGCCCTGGCCGATCTCGCCGGCGATTTCGGACGCCGACAGGAACGCCACCTCGATGCCTTCAGCGCCGTCTATGCGGGCGCGGTATTGGCGCTCGTCGCCGGGCAGGCTGACGGCAAGCCCGGCCTTGGCCAGAACCTCCAGCGCCTGCTCCTTGAGCCGGCCCTTTGAGGGAATCGCCAGCGTGATCATTGTGGCTCCCCCCGCAGCGCTTCGATGCGGTCGAGCCAGACGGAGAAGCCGACACCGGGGATCGGCGTTTTGGCGCCAAGCAGCGTCAGCAGCCGGTCGTAGCGTCCGCCGCCGGCCAGCGGCCGCTCGCCGCCAAGTGCTGCGATCTCGAAGACGATGCCGGTGTAATAATCGAGCGGTCGGCCAAAGGCGGCATCGTAGCGAATTGTTCGCATCGGCAGGCCGTGCGCCTCGATCGCCTTGGCGCGCGCAGCGAATTTTTCCAGCGCCGCGCCCAGCCCAAGCCCGGCAGAAGCAGCGAAGCTTTCGAGCGCCTGGGGCGCGCCGTCGAGTGGTACGTCGATGGCGAGAAAATCCTTCAGAGCGGCGAAGGCTGCGTTGGACAGCCGCACGCTGCGCAGTTCGGCCTTTTCGATCAGCCGGCGGGCAATGTCGGCCGGCGCGCGTCCGCCTGACGCCAAAAGGCCAGCCTCTTCCATGCCGCCGGCGATGTGAGCGGACAGCGCTTCGAGATCGCCGTCGAGCACCAGGGCAGCGACGTCGCCGTCAAGCTGGCTGTTGCGCGGCGGGTTGGCGAGATCGGCGAGCGCTGCCGCCAGCATCGGCGCCGAGCCGAAGGCCCGCGCCAGCCGCATGCGCCAGCCGCGCGGCAGGCCGAGCGCTGCCAGCACCGCCTCGAAAATGGTCTGGTCGCCAAGCGTGATCGCGAGCGTCTGGGCCGGCAGCACGAGCTGCAGCAGCGCATGCGCATCCGCCAGCGAACGGGCGTCAGCCTCAGCCGTATCGCGGTCGCCGAGATCCTCGATGCCAGCCTGGAAAAACTCGTTGCCGCCCTCGCGGCGCTGGCGGAACACTTCGCCGAGATAGGAATAGCGGCGCGGCGTGCCGGCCTGCGAGGCGATGTGGTCGAGGCAGACGGGGATGGTGAATTCCGGCCGCAGGCACAGCGTCTTGCCGGTCTCGCTTTCGGTCAAGAAAATGCGGCGGCGCAGGTCTTCGCCGGCCATGTCGAGGAACGGATCGGCCGGCTGCAGCACGGCCACCTCCACCGCATGGGTGTTGCGGGTGGCGAAGAGGCTGGTGATTTCGGATGCGATGGCGGGGCGGGAGGTCATGGGCAGCGCGAGGCACCCCCCTCTGGCCTGCCGGCCATCTCCCCCTCAAGGGGGGAGATCAGCAGCTTGACGCGCAGCGCCTCTTCTTCAACGCCGGAGATTGGCGAAAGCATGCACGACATCCAATCTCCCCCCTTGAGGGGGAGATGGCCGGCAGGCCAGAGGGGGGTGTTCAAGCGCCACCCTTCGCACGGTCAGCCGCCTGCGCCGCCAAGATCTTCTTCACCTCGGCGACCAGTTCGCTCTCCGCCACCGTCACCTGCGCGGGCCGTGCGGCGCGCCATTCGGCGTTGTCGGTGATTTCGGCCGACATGCGGGCGCCCTCGATCAGATCCTTGATCTGCAGCTCGCCCTTGGCGCGCTCGTCGCCGCCTTGGATGATGGCGACCGGGCTGCCGCGGCGGTCGGCATATTTCAGCTGCGCCTTCATGCCGGCACCGCCAAGATACATCTCGGAACGGATGCCGGCGGCACGCAGCTCGGCCACCATTTTCTGGTAGCGGCCGAGGCTTTCGGTGTCCTTGTCCATCACCAGCACGACGACCGGGGCGATGACATCGGTGGTGTCCAGCTTGCCGAGGTTCTTCAGCGCCGTCATCAGCCGCGACACGCCGATGGAGAAGCCGGTCGCCGGCACCGGCTCGCCGCGGAAGCGCGACACCAGCCCGTCATAACGGCCGCCGCCGCCGACCGAGCCGAAGCGCACGATCTGGCCATCCTCATTCGGAATCTCGGCCAGAAGCTCGGCCTCGAAGACCGGGCCGGTGTAATATTCGAGGCCGCGGACGACCGAGCGGTCCATGGCAATACGATCTTCGCCGTACCCTGCCGCCCTGACCAAGGCTTCAATGGTCGATAGCTCGCCAACGCCTTCCTGATAGATCGCGTTCGCACTGACATTGGAATCCTGGCGAGCCTGTTCCCTCGCTGTCGCGAGAAGGACGGCCTCGGCTTGCACCTCATTCAGTCCGGCGCCCTTGGCAAAGTCACCCTCGCCTTCCTTGCCGCCATCCCAGCGCCCCGGACCAAGCAGCAGTCTCACGCCTTCCGGCCCGAGCTTGTCCAGCTTGTCGATGGCGCGCAGCACGGTCAGCCGGCGCCCAGCATTCTCGTCGCCGCCAAGGCCGATCGCCTCCAGCACGCCGTCGAGAACCTTCCGGTTGTTGACGCGGATGACGTAGTCGCCGCGCTTGATGCCCAGAGCCTCCATCACATCGGCCATCATCATCGCCATCTCGGCGTCGGCGGCGACGCCCGGCGTGCCGATGGTGTCGGCATCGAACTGCATGAACTGGCGGAAGCGGCCGGGGCCGGGCTTTTCGTTGCGGAACACCCAGCCGGAGCGGTAGCTGCGATAGGGTTTTGGCAGCTTCTCGAAATTCTCGGCGACGTAACGCGCCGTCGGCGCGGTCAGATCATAGCGCAGCGACAGCCACTGCTCGTCGTCATCCTGGAACGAGAATACGCCCTCGTTCGGCCGGTCCTGGTCAGGCAGGAACTTGCCCAGCGCGTCGGTGTATTCGATCAGCGGCTGGTCGGCCGGCTCGAAACCATAGAGCTCATAGACCGAACGGATCGTCGCCATCATCTTCTCGACGGCGCGGATATCGTCCGCACTGCGGTCGGCAAAGCCGCGCGGCAGCCGCGCTTTCGTCTTTTCCGATTTGTCGGCCATGGGATGTACTCGGCGTTTCGTGGGCAAATTACCGCTTTCCACGGCGCGCGTGTCCTAACCGATGCAGCCGGGAGCGGCAAGGGTTAGCGCTCTTCCTTCTCCCCCTGTGGGAGAAGGTGGATCGGCGCGCAGCGCCGAGACGTTTGAGGGGTGTTGGACGGATCGCCGTCGATGCCAAGCTGGAGCACCCCTCATCCGACCGAGCTTCGCTCGGCCACCTTCTCCCACAAGGGGAGAAGGTAAAGGCAGCCATGGTCCGAAACAAAACGCACCAAAAAAGGAAACAATTCCGCCATCGGTGCGGCATCGTGCCGACACAATCGGAGCCGATAAGCGCGCCGAAACAAGGGGTTGGGGCCATGACCGCGGCACGGAAGTTCGATATTAGAGACGACGGCTTGCATGAAGTTCGACTGCGGCCGGCCGAGAGCCGTGCGCCGGTGACGGCGAGCCTCGGTCCGTTCGAGATCACTGCCGACGAGCGCAAAGGCTCGACGATGCGCGAGGCGCTGATGACCGGACTGCTGGTGATCTATCCGGCTTTTGCGGCGCTGGCGGCGATTGTCGCAGGGCTGTTCCTGACCGGCGCCAGCGGGACGTGAGTTTCTTTACCCTCCCCCTTGTGGGGAGGGTCGACGCGCAGCGTCGGGGTGGGGGTGCGGCACCAAGGGACCCCCCACCCGCGCCTACGGCGCGACCTCCACACAAGGGGGAGGTAAGGGGCGGCGCTACTTCGGCCGCTTGAACGCCTTCCTGTCCTTCTCCACCTGCTCCCGGCACACACAGCCTTCGAGGTGGTCGTTGACCAGGCCCATCGCCTGCATGAAGGCGTAGACCGTCGTCGGGCCGACAAAGCTCCAGCCGCGCTTCTTCAGTTCCTTCGAAATCCGGACCGAGACCGCCGTCGTCGGATTGGCGCGCAAATGCGTGAGGTCGACGACCGCCGGCCGCTCGTCCGGCCCCGGCTCGAACTTCCAGAACCAGGCGGCGAGCGAGCCGAACTCATCGACCATTTCGCGGGCGCGTTTGGCGTTGTTGATGGTCGAGACGATCTTGCCGCGATGGCGGATGATGCCGGCGTTGCCGACGAGGCGCTCGACATCCTCATCGGTGAAGGCGGCAACCTTGTCGAAATCGAAGCCGGCGAAGGCCTCGCGGAAATTCTCCCGCTTGCGCAAGATGGTCAGCCAGGAGAGGCCTGACTGAAAGCCTTCGAGGCAGATCTTTTCGAACAGCCTGCGGTCGTCGGCCACCGGCCTACCCCATTCATGGTCGTGGTAGTGCAGATAGTCCGGCAGATTGCCATGCCAGAAGCAGCGCGTGATGCCGTCGTCGCCGGTCAGCAGGCCGGTATTGTCTTGTGCCATGGCCAATCCATTCGTTAATGCGCTGTCGCGCCGCATTTACCGCGGCTTTACCAGATTCCTGAACGCCGCGGTAACCACACCAAAAGGTTTACTGACAAAGCGGCATTTTACGCATTCCGATTCATGTTTCGGTTGCGGCTTCGCGCCAAGGATCGCGCAACCGGGGGCACGTTCCGCCTCCGTCCGTTCGACGATCAAGGTGCGTTCCGATGAAGATCTTTTTGCGTTCCGTGCTCGGCGCCGTGGCCATTCTGGCCGCCGGCGCTGCCTCGTCCGCCGCCAACGACCGCTATGCCGACAGGCCGCCGGTGATGGTGAGCCCCGACCTTTCCGCTCCCTGGGTGCTGCAGCTTGGCCGGGCGCCCGGCATCGTGCGCCAGAGCCGTCAGGTGGTCCAACAGCCACGCTTGCGCTATGCGCAGCCGGCGCAACCCGACCGGGTGCGCACCGCTTCCGTGCAGGCGCCGGCCAAGCGCATGGTGATGCGGCCGCAGATCAATCCGCTCTATCTGCCGCAGGAAGTCGCCTATGACGGCCCGCAGAAGCCGGGCACGATCGTCATCGATACGACGCAGAATTTCCTGTTCCTGGTCGAGAACAACGGCAAGGCGCGGCGCTATGGCGTCGGCACCGGCAAGCCGGGCTTCGAATGGTCGGGCACGCACAAGATCACCAACAAGCGCGTCTGGCCGGACTGGCGCCCGCCGGCGGAGATGATCAGGCGCGAGGCCGCCAAGGGCCGCTACCTGCCGACCTATCTGGCCGGCGGCGAAGAGAACCCGCTCGGCGCCCGCGCGCTCTATCTCGGCACCACGGAATATCGAATTCACGGCACCAACCAACCATGGACGATCGGCGGCGCGGTGTCCTCCGGCTGCATCCGCATGCGCAACGAGGACGTGGTTGACCTTTACGAGAGGGTCAATGTTGGAACGACCGTGGTCGTGATATAGTCGGCTACCGAATCATCTGATCCAGAAGGCTAGGTCTTCAGGGATCGGCGAGGGTTTACGGGGGACGGGCCGTGTGGGGATGCGGCCAGTCAGGAAAGGGCAGCACGGGAAACCGCGCTGCCCTTTCTCTTTGTCGAGAGACCGATGGCAGGCGAGCCAAGCTGCGCCAGAACGTCGCGGCAGGGGGATGACGGTTCGCTTTCACGCTGCCCTTGCCACATTTGCCCTGCTATAGGGGCGACCAAACTCCCCTGCAAAGGTCCAGCCATGTCTCAGCCAGACGACAGCCGCTATCTCCGGGGCGGCCCGGTCGCCCAGCGCATCATCGCCGCCGTGCGCGAGGATGCCGCGATCGCCACCGCCGAAGGTTTTCCGCCAAAGCTGGTGTCGATCACCGTCGGCGATACCGATGCAGTCGATGTCTATGTGCGCAACCAGCGCGCCAAGGCCGCGCTTGCCGGCATCTCCTTCGAGGAGCGACGGTTCCCCGCCGACATAACCGCCGGCGAACTCGAGGCGGCGATCCACGGGCTCAACGCCGATCCGCGCGTCACCGGCATCATCATCCAGCGGCCGGTGCCGGCGCATATACCGATCAAGACGCTGCAGGCGGCGGTGCATCCGCTCAAAGACGTCGAAGGCATGCATCCGGCCTCGATCGGCAACATCGTCTACAACCAGCTCGACCTCGCGCCCTGTACGGCGGCGGCCTCGGTCGAGTTGCTGAAGGAAACCGGCCTCGATCTCAAGGGGCTCGAAGTCGTCGTCGTCGGCCATTCCGAAATCGTCGGCAAGCCGATCGCCTTTCTGTTGATGAGCGAAGGCGCGACGGTGACGGTGTGCCATCACATGACGCGTTCGGTGGCCGCGCATGCGCGCCGCGCCGATGCGCTGTTCGTTGCTGTCGGCAAGCCGCGGCTGATCAAGGCCGATATGGTCAAGCCCGGCGCGGCCGTCATCGACATCGGCATCAATTCCGAGATCGGCCCGGACGGGCAAAGCCGCATCGTCGGCGACGTCGATACAGAGAGTGTCAGGCACGTCGCGTCCTGGATCACACCGGTGCCGGGCGGCGTCGGCCCGATCACCGTGGCGATCCTGCTGCGCAACACCATGGTCGCGCTCAGCCGCCAGCGCGCGCGCTACCAAGCGACCTACGGCGTGGTGGACAGGCTGGCGGCGGAGTAAGCGCCGTCGTCACGTAAATTGCGGCACGTGGCAGGTGATCCGGCTTTCTTCGTCCCAGAAGACGTAAAGCATGCCACCGCTGCCCCAGAAGAAGCCGGCCAGTGAATCGAACTGCAGAAGAAATTGCATCTTTCGATTTGTTCCGGGAACAAGCGGAAACTCAGGCCCCTGAACCCAGGACGGCAGGCCGCCAAGCCGGAAGAGATTTTGCCGCGAATTGCTTATCCCCCATGACTGCCTGAGCCAGCGCGAGGGTGTGGGCGCAAGACGGACGATGCTCTCCTTTGTGGCCGGCTCGGTTGGCACATCAATGTCGGAATGGAACGGCGCTATCTGTGTCGGCACTCCGGCGGCGTCATGGGAATAGTAGGTTGGTTCAAGAGAACCCTCGCACGTCTCGATGCGGAGCCGAGGAAGCGATGGCATTATGTCAACGCCGGAGTCGTCCAAGGTAACGAGATGGACCAGTCTGCTGCCGCAACCCGTGCATATTGCCCTCCCCTCACCGCCAATCGTGAATGGTCGCCCTGCGGTCGCCAGATGCCAGGTGGGATGATTGCGGTGCGTCGGAAAGGACAGGTCGCTTGGCGTGCCCCCTTCAAAGACAAGATGGTGACAGGCCGGCGGCGAGCGCGGATCGGCATGCGTCAGCCAATCCGTGAAATCGGGAATGTCGCTTAAGGTGCTGTCCGGAAACAGTTCCGGCGCCTGCAGGGCCACGTGAGCCAGTAGATCCTCGATGTCGTTTCCGCGTTTGACTTCCCCTTGTAGGAAAAATGCCAACCGGGCCAGATCTGCATCGTCGAGAAACGACACCACGTCGTCGATCAGAGTGGTCTGGTGAACGCCGGCTTTGACGGCTGCCTTTGTCAGCGCCAAAAGGAACTCGGACCCGCCCTTCAGATGCTTGGCGACGATCGCCGTGCAATCTTCATAGCGTGCCTGCAAAGTCAGGCGCGGCGTCATCGACAGGAGCCGAACGACGGTTTCAATTTCCAGCGTTTCTAAATCGGTCATCGCACTATTGTTACGAGCGAGCGCCCGGCAATCAAATCATTCTTGGCGGCTCTCCACCATAGGCCCAATCAAGCAGCTTGATCGTGTGCACCACCGGCAGCTTTGCGGCCGACGCGATCTGGGTGATGCAGCCGATGTTGCCGGTGGCGACGATCTCGGCGCCGGTCGCCTCGATGTTTTTCACCTTGCGGTCCCGTAGTTTTGCCGAGATCTCCGGCTGCAGGATGTTGTAGGTGCCGGCCGAGCCGCAGCACAGATGCCCCTCGCGCGGCTCGCGCACGACGAAGCCGGCCTTGGCCAGCAGCTCCTTCGGCTGACGGGTGATCTTCTGGCCGTGCTGCATCGAGCAGGCGGAATGATAGGCGACGACCGTGCCGGGCTTGCGCACCGGCTCCGGCAGGTCGAGGCTCGAGAGATATTCGGTGATGTCCTTGGCCAGTGCCGAGACGCGCGCGGCCTTCTCAGCATAGGCCGGATCGAGGCGCAGCATGAAGCCGTAATCCTTGATGGTGGTGCCGCAACCCGACGCGGTGATGACGATGGCGTCGAGCCCGCCCTGGTCGATGGCACGCGTCCAGGCATCGACATTCTGCCGTGCCGAGGCAAGGGCGGCTGCCTCGCGCCCCATATGATGCACCAGCGCACCGCAGCAGGCCTCGCCCTCAGGCACCACGACCTCGACGCCAAGCCGCGTCAGCAGCGCAATCGTCGTCTCGTTGATGGCGGGATCGAGCACCGTTTGGGCGCAGCCGGTGAGGATGGCGACGCGGCCTTTCCTGATCCCCTGTCCGGCATGGATTCCGGGAGAGGCCATTGGCGACGCGGCGGGAATCGAGGCCGGCGCCAGTTTCAGCATCGCAGCGAGTGGTTTCAGGGCCGGCAGCTTTTCGAACAGGCCTATGAACGGCTTGCCCAGTCTCGCCAGTTTCAGCGCGGCACGAAAGCGCGCGGGATAGGGCAGCACGAAGGCCAGCATGGCGCGGGTCAGCCGATCGAGCAGCGGCCGCCTGTAAGTCTCCTCGATGTGAGCGCGGGCATGGTCGACCAGATGCATGTAGTTGACGCCCGACGGGCAGGTGGTCATGCAGGCAAGGCAGGACAGGCAGCGGTCGATATGGGTGACGATCTCCTTGTCGGCGGGGCGGCCGTTCTCCAGCATGTCCTTGATCAGGTAAATGCGCCCGCGTGGTGAATCGAGTTCGTTGCCGAGTGTGACATAGGTCGGGCAGGTGGCGGTGCAGAAGCCGCAATGCACGCATTTGCGCAGGATCTTTTCCGATTCCGCGACGTGGGGATCAGCTAGCTGGGCAAGGGAAAAGTTGGTCTGCATCGCTTTCGTGTCCTAGGCCATGCGGCCGGGATTGAGGATGGCCTCGGGATCGAACTCGGCCTTGAGCCTGGCCGACAGGGCCGCCAGATGCGGCGCCTGCGGCTCGAACACCGGCACGGCGGCGCGATGCGACGGGGCGGCACGCACCAGTGTCGCGTGGCCGCCGCCATGTTTTCTGATCAGCCCGCGCAGCAGGCCGGCCTCGGGGTCGCCCTCCTCCATGCGCAGCCAGACCAGTCCGCCCTGCCAGTCGTAGAAGGCGCTGACGCCGATCTGCATGCGCAATGTCAGCACCATCTGATGGGCCTGGGAGGGTGCCATGGAGACACGCCAGACCGGCTTTTCGCTGCCATCGACGAAGGGCGCGCAATCCCTGATGTCACGCCAGACGGCATGCGAGGCTTCGCCCGCGATCTCCTGCAACGGGCCGGCATTTTTCAAAAGGGTCTTCAGCGCTTCGATGCGATAGGCGACCGACGGACCGAACCCTTCGACACGCAGCAGCGTCGCGGCGTCGGCACCGAGCGCGCCGCCGGCAACGCGCGCAGCGATGCGCTCGGGCAGATGGGCGGCGCTCGACACTTCGGCGCTGGAGCCGAGCGCCAGCGCCATGGCGCTAGCCGCTGCATCGTCGAGCAGGCCGCGGACGGCAAGCGTGACCTCGGTCTCGGCCGCCGGCAGCACCTTGAAGGTGACGTCGGTGAACACGGCGAGCGTGCCCCAGCTGTTGGCCATCAGCTTCGACAAATCGTAGCCAGTGACATTCTTGACGACGCGGCCGCCGGACTTGAAGGCCTCGCCGCGGCCGGCAACGGCGTTGATGCCGAGGATGTGGTCGCGCGCGGCGCCCGCTTTCAGCCGGCGCGGTCCCGACAGGTTCGCGGCAAGCACGCCGCCGATGGTGCCTTTGCCCTGGATACCGCCGAGCAGCGGGCCGTAGTCCATCGGTTCGAACGCAAGCTGCTGGCCGCTTTCGGCGAGCAGCTTTTCGATCTCGGCAAGCGGCGTGCCGGCCTTTGCCGACAGCACCAGTTCGGCCGGCTCGTAAAGCGTCACGCCGGTGAGTTTCGAAAGGTCGAGTGTGTGCTCGCTCTGCTGCTGCGGCCGGCCAATGCCACGCTTGGAGCCGTGACCGATGGTTTCCAGCGGCGTCACCTCCGCCGCCGCCCATTGCACGGTGGCGAGAACTTCGGCCGATGTGGTGGGCGTGAAAGTGGTCAAAGCCTGTGTTCCCGCAGTTTTTCGAGCACCGCCTCGCCTCTTGGCGACAGACGGTAGCCGACCTCAAGACTCTCGGTCAGGCCGAGTTCCTTGAGCTTGCGAACGTCCTGTTTGAATTTCAGCGTCTCGACGCCGGCATTGGCAGCCAGGGTCGCCGCCCGCACTTCCGGATGCGCGGCGATTGCCTGCAGGATCGACGGGAAATAGCCGGGCGCCGTTTTGTCCCAGCGCGCGAAGCGCGTGGTCAGCGCATGCCAGTCCGCATCGGACAGCAGCACCTCGTCGCGCAGAGCGACGCGCTCGTCGGCTTCGATGCCGTTGAGCTCGATGCGGTAGACCGGGGTGCCGTCATCCGGGCCAAGCATCTGCCGGAGGGCCGCAAGCGTGGCGAAGCCCGCGGAGATCGCATCCTTCTCGATCAGTTCGGTCATCTCCACGATGGTAATGCCACCGATCCGCACCACGCCCAATGCCGTCCTCACCCGCCCGCCGGCCTTGACCGTCGGCCGCTTCCAGCGGCGGAAGGCGAGCGTCACCTTATGGCGCGCGATCTTGTCCAGCGAGGCTTGCTTGAACAACACGTCAGGCCTCGACAGAACTTGGGTTCCTCGCCCCCGCAAGGCGGGGGACGGAGAGGGGGCCATCATAGAGCGCTATCTCCCGTCTTCCTGGCAAAAACGAACCTGAGGTCCGCAGCAACTATGTCTTCAGCAATCCGCCCTTCCAGCACCGCAAGGATCGTTGCGCAAACACTCCTCGTGTTCTTCAGCCCATCATGATTCCAGAAACGCAGAACGGAGAAACCTTGGTCTCGCATGAATTCATCGCGTCGCCTGTCGTAACTGCTTTCAGCGTGCTGGCTGCCGTCCAACTCCACAATCAGCTTTTGGCTTCGACAAGCAAAATCCGCGAAATACGGACCGATGGGCATCTGGCGCACGAACTTGTATCCACCCAGTCTCTTGGCTTTCAGCTCGTTCCAGAGGGCGGCCTCGGCCTGATTATCGCCTTGGCGAAGTTCGCGTGCACGGGCGATCTTTTCAGGCGAGCGGCGGCTCGGCGCATCGGGCGTCCCCCTCTCCGTCTCGGGCTTCGCCCGAGCCACCTCTCCCCCGCTTTGCGGGGGCGAGGAACCCAAGTTTTGAGAGGCCCCCATCAAAACCTCGGAATATCCGGAAAGGCCACCTGCCCACGGTGCACATGCATGCGCCCTAGCTCGGCGCAGCGGCGCAGTTGCGGAAACACCTTTCCCGGGTTGAGCAGGTGGTTTGGGTCGAAGGCGCATTTGACGCGCATTTGCTGGTCGAGGTCGATCTGGTTGAACATTTCCGGCATCAGGTCGCGCTTCTCGACGCCGACGCCGTGCTCGCCGGTCAGGACGCCGCCGACCTTGACGCAGAGCCGCAAGATGTCGGCGCCAAAGCTTTCCGCCTTGTCGAGTTCGCCCGGCACATTCGCGTCGTAGAGGATCAGCGGGTGCAGATTGCCGTCGCCGGCATGGAAGACATTGGCGACGCCGAGCCCGTATTTCTCTGACAGTTCGCGCATGCCGGCGAGCACCTTCGGCAGTTCCTTGCGCGGGATGGTGCCGTCCATGCAGTAATAGTCGGGCGAGATGCGGCCGACCGCGGGGAAGGCCGCCTTGCGGCCGGCCCAGAAACTCAGCCGCTCCTGTTCGGATTGCGAGATGCGGCAGGTGGTCGAGCCGTTCCTGTAGGCGATCGCCTCAACCAGGCCGATCAAATGATCGACCTCGACGCCAGGCCCGTCGAGTTCGACGATCAGCAGCGCCTCGACATCCAAGGGGTATCCGGCATGGACGAAATCTTCCGCCGCATGGATCGCCGGGCGGTCCATCATCTCCATGCCGCCCGGAATGATGCCGGCGCCGATGATGTCGGCGACGCACTGGCCGCCCTGCTCGCTGGTCGGAAAACCGATCAGCAGCGCGCGCGCTGTCTCCGGCTTCTTCAGGATACGCACGGTGACCTCGGTGACGACGCCAAGCAGGCCTTCCGACCCGGTCATGACGCCGAGCAGGTCGTAGCCTTCACTGTCGAGATGATTGCCGCCGAGCCGCACCACCTCACCATTCATCAGCACCATTTCGATGCCCAGCACATTGTTGGCGGTCAGGCCGTATTTCAGGCAGTGCACGCCGCCCGAATTTTCCGCGACATTGCCGCCGATCGAGCAGGCGATCTGGGAGGACGGATCAGGGGCGTAATAGAAGCCCTCCTGCTCGACGGCGGTGGTGATGCCGAGATTGGTGACGCCCGGCTGGGCGACAACAACGCGGTCGGGATAGTCGATGGCGAGGATGCGGTTGAAGCGGCTCATGACCAACAGCACGGCATCTTCGAGCGGCAGCGCGCCGCCGGAGAGCGAGGTGCCGGAGCCGCGCGGCACGACGCGGATGTTGCGGTCGTTGCAATATTTCAGGATGCGCGACACCTGCGCCACCGTTTCCGGCAACACCACGACCAGCGGCAACTGCCGATAGGCGGTGAGGCCGTCGCTTTCGAAGGCACGCATTTCGTTGGTGGCGTCGACAACCCCCTCGCCCGGCACGATGATGCGCATGTCGGCAACAATCTCGCCGCGCCGGCGCATCGTGGCGTCGTCTGGCTTGGGCATGGCAAGGCCGGACATCGGCAGCGTCCTCTGCTTGACTGGTAAAAATCTTTTACCAGCGGAGCGAAGCTGTTGCAAACACTGCTTTGGTCGGGGCTGCGAAGAAGGGGCTTCCGCAGCGGCAATCTGCCGCTGGCGCTCTTGACCCTCCCCCTTGTGGGGAGGGTCGCGAACGCAGTGAGCGGGTGGGGGTCGGCGCGACGAAAGTGCTCTACGAGCACCCCCACCCCGTCTCACGATCTTCGCTTCGCTGCGATCATGAGCCGACCCTCCCCACAAGGGGGAGGGTAAAGTGCGCGCCTACTCGCCGGGATGTTTCGTCGGCTCTGAATGCATGCGCCTCACCCGCCGCACGCCCCACCAGACCAGCAGGATGGCGACCGGCACCGCAGCGGCGGTGACGACCTCAGGCGCAAAGGCATGGCCGAAGATCGAGGCGCCCTTGGCAAGATAGGAGATCAGGCCGACGACATAGTAGGAGACGGCCGCCACCGAGAGACCCTCGACCGTCTGCTGCAGGCGCAGTTGCAGGCGGGCGCGATTGTTCATCGAGGCCAGCAAATCGCGGTTCTGCTTTTCGACTTCGACATCCACCCAGGTGCGCAGCAGCGTGGTGGCGCGGGTCAGTTTGCGCGACAGGTTGGCCTGGCGCTCCTCGACCGAACGGCAGGTGCGCATGGCGGGTGCGACGCGCCGCTGCAGGAAGCCACCCCAGGTGTCGTAGCCGGGCACCGCCTCCTCCTCCAGCGCTTCCAGCCGCTCGACGACGATGCCGTCATAGGCGCGGCTGGCGCCGAAGCGATAGAGGCTGGAAGCGGCATCGGCTTCCAGTTCCGCGGCAAGCTCGGTCAGGTCGGCGAGCAGCGTCTGGCTGTCGCGGGTTTCAGTGACCTTCATTTCCAGTGTGGTCTGCGCCAGCCGATCCTCAATGCGGCGGGCGCGGCCCGACAGCGTCAGCGCCAGCGGCAGGCCGAGCATGGCAAGTGTGCGGTAGGTCTCGATGTCGATCAGCCGCTGCGACAGCGCGCCGGTCCTCGCCGGCGTCAGGCCGCGGTCGAGCACCAGGATGCGCGTCATGCCGTCGCCATCCTGGCGAAAATCGGTGATGATGGCCGCATTGCCGCGCTCGACCAGCGAATAGCACAGGCTCGTCGGGTCAAAGGCCGCGATCAGCTTCTCGCTCGCCTGCGTCCATTTGCGGATTTCGAGCCGGATGCCGGAGATGACGGTTCCCGGCGGCGAAAAGCCGTTGCCAAAGGGCGAGTCTTCCTGCGCCCTGCTGTTTTCGGCAAGCGGTCCTTCCCACAGATAGGTCGAAAATTCGGTGTGCCGCTCCCAACGCAGCGTGCCCTTGCCCCATTTCATGGCGTGGTGGCGGGCATGGCGGTCGGGCGCCGCGATGCCGAGGCGCCGCGACAGTTCGGAGAGCACGGCCATGTCGACGCCGGAGCCGCCTTCGGTCATGAAGGCAAGCTGGACAAGCATGCGCGGCTTGTCGATCAGCGGATGCGGCCGGGCGTGGACCTCGCCAAGCGCGCCGGGCCGTCCCTCATGCGCGGGAAAGCCCATCACGCTGCCTTGGGCGCGCGGCTGGAATTCGAGATTGGACGTCTCGTCCGACACGGCTGGTCCCCCTGTTCTCGACCCTTCGTGTTGTCGCGTCGTCTTGGGACATCGGAAGAGGCGCGTAAACAGCAAAGTTTAGCCGAAGCGATTTCGCCGGCACGGCACGGAAAGCGACCGGGCCTAGCGAATTGGATAAATAATTTGACCAGTTGGCGACACTGGCCTTAGTTTGCTCGATACCAGCAGGATTTCCCAGGCGCCCCCGTTGAGCGATATTTTTTCCAGGATCGAGCATTCGCGCACCGCCGACGAGGTGGTGCAGCAGATCGAAAGTCTGATCCTCGAAGGCGTGCTGCGCACCGGCGACCGGCTGCCGGGCGAACGCGAACTGGCGCGCCAGTTCGACGTGTCGCGGCCGATCCTGCGCGACGCGCTGAAGGCGCTGGAAGGGCGCGGACTTTTGACCACCAAGGCCGGCGGCGGCACCCATGTCGCCGATGTCATCGGCCAGCTTTTCACCAAGCCGGTGACCGACCTCATCTCCATGCACCGCAAGGCGGTGACCGACTATCTGGAATACCGCCGCGAGATCGAGGGCGTCGCGGCCGAATATGCAGCGCGGCGTGCGACAGTGGACGACATTGCGCTGCTCGACCGCATCATGGCGCGCATGGACGAGGCGCACCGCACCGGCGATTTCGACGACGAGGCGGAGATCGACGTCGAATTCCATCATGCGGTCTGCGAATGCGCGCACAACATCATTCTGTTGCACACGTTGCGCTCTTGCTACCGGCTGCTGTCGGAAGGCGTTTTCCAGAACCGGCTGCTGGTGTTCACCGTGCCCGGCGCGCGCGAGGCGCTGCTGGCCCAGCACCGTGCGATCTACAAAGCGGTGAAGGCCGGCGACCCGGCTGCCGCCCGCCAGGCGGCGATGGACCACATCTCCTATGTCGAGCGCTCGATGCTCGAGGCCGAGCGCAGCGGCGACTGGCAGCGCGTGTCGCGGCTCAGGCTCAAGCAACGCTCCGACGCCGGCGACGGCATGAAGACAACAGGTTAGGGACTACTATGAGCGACATCCTCACCATTGCAGACCTCAAGGATCTGGCGCGCCGGCGGGTGCCGAAAATGTTCTTCGACTATGCCGATTCCGGCGCCTGGACGGAAAGCACCTACCGCGCCAACGAAGAAGACTTTCACAAGATAAAATTCCGCCAACGCGTGCTGGTCGACATGAGCAACCGCTCGCTGGAATCGACCATGATCGGCCAGACAGTGGCGATGCCGGTGGCACTGGCGCCGACGGGGCTGACCGGCATGCAACATGCCGATGGCGAGATGCTGGCGGCGCAGGCGGCGGAAGAATTCGGCGTGCCGTTCACGCTGTCGACGATGAGCATCTGCTCGATCGAGGATGTCGCCTCGGTGACCAAAAAGCCGTTCTGGTTCCAGCTCTATGTGCTGCGCGACAAGGATTTCGTGCTCAACCTGATCGACCGGGCGAAGGCGGCGAAATGCTCGGCGCTGGTGCTGACGCTCGACCTGCAGATCCTGGGACAGCGCCACAAGGATATCCGCAACGGTCTGTCGGCGCCGCCCAAGATGACGCTCGCCAACATTGCCAACATCGCCATGCGGCCGCGCTGGCTGATGGGCATTGCCGGCACCAAACGACGCACCTTCCGCAACATTGTCGGCCATGCCAAGGGCGTCGGAGACGTCTCCTCGCTGGGCTCGTGGACGAACGAACAGTTCGACCCGCAGCTGTCGTGGAAGGACGTCGCCTGGATCAAGGAGCGCTGGGGCGGCAAGCTGATCCTGAAAGGCATTCTCGACAAGGAGGATGCGCTGATGGCAGTCAAGACCGGCGCTGACGCCATCGTCGTTTCCAACCATGGCGGTCGCCAGCTCGACGGGGCGTCGTCGTCGATCATGGCGCTGGAAGAAATCGCCGATGCCGTCGGCGACGAGATCGAGGTGCATATGGATGGCGGCATCCGTTCGGGCCAGGACGTGCTGAAGGCGCTGTGCCTCGGCGCCAAGGGGACCTATATCGGCCGGCCGTTCCTCTACGGGCTCGGCGCCATGGGCAAGGAAGGGGTCACCCTGGCACTGGAGATCATCCGCAAGGAGATGGACATCACGCTGGCGCTGTGCGGCAAACGCCTGGTAACCGACATGGGCAAGGATCAGTTGCGGCGCTAGGACCTTGTTCACCGATTGGCCCTAGCCTCGCTGGGATCACGGAGACGGCGCCAGCCTTGACCGAGACCGGCATCCATTATCTCGACGCACGCGCGCCGGACGGCATGCGCCTTTATGCGATCGGCGACGTGCATGGCCGGCACGACCTGCTCGCCGCCATGCACCGCCGGATCGAGAGTGAGCTCGAATATAAGCCGACCGCCGACTGGCGCGTCATCCACCTCGGCGACTATGTCGACCGCGGCCTCGAGTCCAAAGGCGTCCTCGATTTCCTGATCGCGGCGCAAAAACGCGATCCACGGCATCTGATGCTCGCCGGCAACCACGATATCGGCTTCCTCGATTTTCTCGACGAACCCGACCCGGACGGGCTGTTCATGCGCTATGGCGGCGTGCAGACGGCACGATCCTATGGCGTCGACCTGATTGGAGATATCAGCTGGTTCGGCAAGGCAGAAACGGTGCGGCGGGGACACGCCGCGCTGGTCAAGGCCGTGCCGCAGGCCCATCTCGACTTCCTGCGGTCGCTGACGTTTTCAATAAGCTTCGGTGATTTCTTCTTCTGCCATGCCGGCATCAGGCCGGATGTGCCGCTGGAGAGCCAGAACCCGCAGGATCTGATCTGGATACGCGACGTCTTCCACAACCATCCGGGGCTTTACCCGAAGGTGATCGTGCACGGCCACACCCCCGTGCCAGAGGCCGAGGCGATGCCCAACCGCGTCAATGTCGACACGCTCGCCTGGCAGTCGGGCATGCTCAGCGCGCTCGCCGTAGACGGCGCGGACAAGCGTATCCTGACTGTGGAAGGAAAGGCGTTTTAGCGAAGCGCGGCGGTGACGCCGTAGCCGTCGACGGCCTGATGGTTGTTGGCTGCATCGGCGGAATAAATGCCGAGACCGCACAGCACGATGGCAGAGAGCATGACAAAGGACAGAAGCGCTGCTTTCACGGACGTCATCTCTAGTTGAACTTCCTGCATCTGGGCACGAGGCGGTTACCAATGCGTTGAAACGGAGAATTCGTCTCAAAGTTTCGACGATTTCGCGCTTGTAGGTCGATTCTGTATCGGCGGTGTGTCGCGCGGAGCACACAGAAGGTTCATCGCGGTTGCATTGCCGATGCAGAGCGCGCGCCTTGTAGGATAGCGTTCGGCCACAAACCAAGGATGAAAGAGGTTGTCCCCGGCGGATTCCCCGCCGCGTGCCAATTATGCAACGGCCGCGCCCGCTGGGCTCAGATCGTCGCCACCCAGGCGCGGGCAATGGTGAGGCCGGCGGCATCGGCGTCCGCTCCGTTGCGAGCCATTTCGCCATCGAGCCGGTCGTGCCAGTCGGGATGGCGCTCCGCAATGAGCGGTGCGAAGGATGTGCTCCAGTCCTTCACCATCGGCCGGTCGGCTTCGAAGTGGAACTGGAAGCCGTAGACAGCGCGGCCGATGCGAAACGCCTGGTTCTCGGCAATTTCGCTGCCGGCAAGCCGCACCGCATTTGCAGGCAGCGCGAAGGTGTCGTCGTGCCATTCGAAGATGGGGAAATCCTGGGGGAGCGCACCAAGCACCGGATCGGCCTTGGCCTCCGGCGTCAGCGACACTTTGTGCCAGCCGAATTCCGTGGCACCGCCGACCTGGTTCTTACCGCCGAAAGTCCGGGCAACCAGTTGGCCGCCGAGGCAGATGCCGAGCACGGAGCGATCTTTTTGCGCGAAATCGCGGGTCAATTCCAGCAAAGCGGGAAAATAGGGATAGTCATCGTCGGCCAGCGCGTTCTGACCGCCGCCGAGCACCACCATGGCATCGTGTCCGGTCGCGTCGTCAGGCAGGGGATCGCCCTTGTAGGGCCGGCGCAGGTCGAGGTCGGCGCCGGCTTCGGCTAGTGCCGCGCCGACCTGGCCGAGACCGGTATTGTCGTAGTTCTGGACTACCAGCACCCGCATCGAAAAACCCTGCTGACATGAAATGACGCGACGAGCGATATCATGTCGTCAGCATCGCAGCCAAGATACGCGTTCCAGGAGAGAGCTATGCCACTGCAAAACCGGGTCGATCCGTTCGGCGCCATCCATGCGGTATCAGAGCGCGGCCTGTTTACCGGCAATCGCGGCATTATCCACGACCCGCGGACCAAGACGCTCCTTAAGAAGCGCTGGGCTTTGCCGGCCTGGATCATCTGCGTCTGCAAGTTCCGCAGTGTGCGCCGCGAGCCGATGGGGCGAAACAGGCCGGGAGGCAAGGCCGGCTGGACGGAGCTGTTTTTCCTCGACGAGGTGACGGCGCTGGCGGCCGGGCACCGTCCCTGTTTCTACTGCCGGCGTGAGCGCGCCACGGATTTTGTCGGCCGTTTCGGCAAAGCCTTCGGCGTAACCGAGCCGCGCGCGCCGATGGTCGACAAGCGCCTGCACAAGGAGCGGCTGGCTTCAGGCGGGCAACCGCTGCCTATTGCCGTAGGGGAGCTTGCCGGATTGCCCGACGGGGCAATGATCACCGATGGCGGCACCGCCTATGCGCTGCGCGGCGGCAAGGCACTGCCCTGGTCGTTCGCCGGTTATGGCAATGCGGCGGCATTGGAGAGCCTTGCCGACCGATCACTGCGCCTGCTCACGCCGGCCACAACCATTTCGGTGCTGCGGCAGGGCTTTGAACCGGTGTGGCACCCTTCGGCCGAGGCTTGACGTCGGGAGCCGCCTCGCCCATTCCTCGGCGATGCGCGCCAATTACAAGATGCAACGGCTTTTCGTGCCGGACGATCTCGGAGCCGACATCGAATTCGATGCCGGCCAGCAGCAGAGCCATTATCTCATGCATGTGCTGCGGCTCGGCGAAGGCGCTGAAATCCTTGTCTTCAACGGCCGCGACGGCGAGTGGTCGGCGGCGATCGCCGCCAAGTCGAAGAAGGCGGTGCGGCTGAAAGTGCTGGCCTTGCAACGGCGGCAGCCGCCGCTGCCCGACCTCGTCTACTGCTTCGCGCCGCTAAAGCAGGGGCGCCTCGACTATCTCGTGCAGAAGGCGGTCGAGATGGGCGCCGGCATACTGCAGCCAGTGATCACCCAGCACACGCAAGTGGCAAAGCCGTCCATCGACCGGCTGCGCGCCAATGTCGTCGAAGCAGCCGAACAATGCGGCATCCTGGCTGTGCCAGAAGTGCGCGAGGCCGAAAAGTTCGAGCGCCTGCTCTCCGGCTGGGATAAGGAACGGCGGCTGATCTTCTGCGACGAGGACGCCTCGACCAACAATCCTTTGCCGGCGCTGCAGGGGTTGAAGGAGAAGAGACTGGCGCTGCTGGTCGGACCGGAAGGCGGCTTTTCCGATGAGGAGCGCAGGATGCTGCGAGCGCTCCCCTTCGTCACCGCCATTCCGCTCGGGCCGCGCATTCTGCGCGCCGACACGGCGGCGGTCGCCGCGTTTGCCGTGATGCAAGCAACCATCGGAGACTGGTGAGACGTCGGCTATTGCAAGAGACGGGCGGGGCGGTAACGTTCAATTCCTGTTGACCTGTGGCTCAGGATTTTTTGCTTGATCGACTACTGACATTTCGTCCATCTAGCGCCGGCGGTCTTTCGAGAACCGCAGAGGGGGCCCCAAATGGCGCGCGACACTACCGATTTCCGGCCGATCGAAGGCATCGACGAACTCGTCGAGCATCTGGCTGAAGGCAACAAGCCGCGCGACAAGTGGCGTATCGGCACCGAGCACGAGAAGTTCCCCTTCTATGTCGATGGCAACGCGCCGGTGCCCTATGGCGGCGAGCGCGGCATCCGCGCCATCCTCGAAGGCATGCAGCACAAGCTCGGCTGGGATCCGATCATCGACGACGGCCGCATCATCGGCCTGGTCGAGCCGACCGGCCAGGGCGCCATCTCGCTGGAACCGGGCGGCCAGTTCGAGCTCTCCGGCGCGCCGCTGGAGTCGATCCACCAGACCTGCCGCGAGGGCAATGCGCATCTGGCGCAGGTGCGCGAGATCGCCGAGCCGATGGGCATCCGCTTCCTCGGCCTCGGCGGCAGCCCGAAATGGTCGCTGGCCGAGACGCCGAAAATGCCGAAATCGCGCTACGAGATCATGACCCGCTACATGCCCAAGGTCGGCACCAAGGGTCTCGACATGATGTATCGCACCTGCACCATCCAGGTGAACCTCGACTTCGAAAGCGAAGCCGACATGCGCCGCAAGATGCAGGTGTCGCTGAAGCTGCAGCCGCTGTCGACGGCGCTGTTTGCCAACTCGCCCTTCACCGACAGCCGGCCGAATGGGCTGCAGAGCTGGCGCGGCGACATCTGGCGCGACACCGACAACCAGCGTTCGGGCCTGCTCGAATTCTGCTTCTCGCCCGAATTCGGCTTTGCCGACTATGTCGAATGGGCGCTCGACGTGCCGATGTATTTCGTCATCCGCGACGGCCACTATCACGACATGACGCACATCACCTTCCGCCAGTTCATGGCCGGTGCTGCCCGCAATGAGGTGCCGGACGGGCTGCCGACGATGGGCGACTGGGCGAACCATCTGTCGACGCTGTTTCCGGATGTGCGGCTGAAGCGCTTCCTTGAAATGCGCGGCGCCGATGGCGGACCGTGGCGGCGCATCTGCGCGCTGCCGGCCTTCTGGGTCGGACTGCTTTACGATGAGGCCGCTCTCGACGCCGCCGAGGCGCTGACCGCGAGCTGGACCTATGAAGAGACGCTGGCGATGCGCAATGCAGTGCCGGAACAAGGCATTTCGGCGCCCTTCCGCAACACGACGCTGCGCGACATCGCCCGCGACGTGCTGGTCATTTCGCGCATGGGCCTGAAGAACCGCGGCAAGAAAAACCGCGACGGCTATGACGAGACCTCGTTCCTCAATACGCTCGACGAAGTCGTGGCGCGGGGCACCACCAGCGCCGAGGAAATGCTGTCGGCCTACCACACGCGCTGGGGTGGTTCGATCGAGCCGGTGTTCATGGAATATGCGTATTAACGGCGCGGCTTGAGCAGCGGCAAAAGCCGCTTCAATCGAACATCGAAACGAACTAGGCTCTCCCTCGAGGATTTCCCGGAGGAGAACCCTATGCCTACCTTGTTCGACATATTGGCGCAGGCCCAGAACGGCAACGGCATGCAGGCGCTTGCCCAGCAATACGGGCTTTCGATGCAGCAGACGCAGGCTGCGGTTGCTGCATTGCTGCCGGCCTTTTCGCAAGGGTTGCAGCGCAACACGGCCGACCCCTACGGGCTCGGCGCCTTCATGACGGCGATGGCAAGTGGCCAGCACGCCAAATATTTCGAGGACGCGACCAGGGCTTTCTCGCCGCAAGGCGTCAATGAGGGCAATGACATTCTGGGGCATCTGTTCGGCTCCAAGGAGCTATCGCGCGCCGTGGCCAGCCAGGCGGCGCAGGCGACCGGCGTCAGCCAGCAGATCCTGCAGCAGATGCTGCCGGCCATCGCCTCGATGGTGATGGGCGGACTGTTCAAGCAAACTACAAACCAGATGCAGGCCGCCGGTGGCTTCGGCGGCAGCAACAATCCGCTCGGCGACATCATCGGAGAGATGATGCGGCAGGCCGGCGGCGGCGCACAGCCGGCGCCGCAGCAGACACCCAACCCTTATGGCGAGAACCCGCTCGGCAAGGTGCTGCAGGACATGTTCGGCGGCGGCGCGCAACAGCCGCAAAACCAGCCGCAGCAGGCGCCCAACCCCTATGGCGACAATCCACTCGGCAAGGTGCTGCAAGACATGTTCGGCGGCGGCGCAGCGCAACAGCCGAAGGGTCGGGCGCAGCCGCAACAGTCGCAGAGCCCTTACGGCGACAACCCGCTGGGCAAGATTTTCGAAGAGATGCTGCGGCAAGGTGGTGGCGGCGGCTTCGGCTTGCCCGGTGGCCAGCCGGCGCCACAGCAGCCGCAAGCACCTCAGCCGCGGCAGCCGCCGCAACAGCGCCAGGCGCCGCAACCGCAGACCAATCCGAGCGGCAGGCCACGCAACCCGTTCGACGATATTTTCGGCAAGATGTTCGAGACCGGCGCCCAGCAGCGCGACGAATATCAGAAGGGCGTGGAAACGATCTTCGATCAGTTCAAGCGGGACATGGACCGGCGGTAGTCTGACACTCGCTGCGGCTGGAGAAGGCTGCGTCGAAGGACAATAGACGATGGCAGAGCGCCCGCTATTCTACGTCGATTTCAACGAACTGATGGAAATTGACGTAGTTTTGCTATCGCAAACTGATGTCAAAAAGGATGTGCATGGAACCGACGTGAATTTGGTTGAAGGCCTCCCGATCGCCATCTATTCCGACGATGTTGGGGACAATGGTCAGCCAGATAACTTGGTGGCCGAGGGCATCGTGATCCGGAACAAGTACACCCGCTCCTTTCCACATGTGAGATGGTGCTGCCGGATTGGCGATCCCGGCATCCTGCACCAATCAGATCTTCGCCGCTAGGCTTGAATTAGGTTCGTCAAAGGTGATGACCCTAAAAGAAAAGCCCGGTCCTGGAGGAGGACCGGGCCAATGTGCAGGCTGGCCGGCGGGGACCCGGCAGGGAGTGGGGACGCCTGCGATACTTCTTTTTTGTCGCCGCGAGCCGCAGAATGGTTCACGGCGACCGAAACAAAGCGCCTGATATCACGCTACCTTACGGGCGAGATCTTCGATCGTGTCGGCTCGATCGCTGGCGATCGCACGCAGCTTCACGGTCGGATCGGCGCCAAACGGCACATCGATAGCGACATGGAGGTCGGCGCGCGTCAGGCCGATATCGGCGAGTTCGGCGTCCGACATCTCGCCAAGGCGATAGAAGGCGCGGCGATTTTTCCAGGCCTGGAAGGCGTTGAGAAGAGCGTTGCCCACGCGCGTCGCAACGGCCGGACGCGAGGTGATGCGCGAGGTCTCGGTGGCGAAATCGATCGTGGTCATGTCAGTCTCCTTCGGAGTCGAGCGGACGAAGCCGGGCAAACGGTGCCTGGGAAGAGCGCCGTTCCGGTCTCGATTCACTTAAAGTGGTGCATGTCGTTGCCCCAAAACCGGGGCCTACTTTTGGGCGACATGCAGTGGCTTCATGTGGATGTCAGGGAATTTGCCACGACGCGATTGATTAATCCAACGAATGTTTCTAATCTTTAGCATCAACGCTAGTGATGGATTGGACCCGATGAAAGCGCCACTCGATCTCGACCAGTTGCAGACCTTCATCTCGATTGCCGATACCGGCAGCTTCACTCGCGCCGCTGAGGAAGTGCTTCGAACCCAGTCGGCGGTGTCGATGCAGATGCGCCGGCTGGAAGAGCGGATCGGCAAGCCGCTGTTCGAAAAGGACGGCCGCACCAACAGGCTGACCGAGGAAGGCGACAAGCTGCTGTCCTATGCGCGGCGCCTGCTCTATCTCAACCGCGAGACGCTGGCCGCCTTCGACGACCGGCGGCTCGAAGGCACTATCCGCATCGGCACGCCCGACGATTATGCCGACCGTTTCCTGCCCGAGATCATGGCGCGCTTCACGCGCTCCAACCCGCGTGTCGAGCTGACGGTCATCTGCGAGCCGACGCCCGGACTGGTCGAGCATATCAAGCGCGGCAATCTCGATTTGGCGCTGGTGACGCACAACGACACGCGCGGCCAGTCGGAAGTGGTGCGGCGTGAATCGCTTCTGTGGGTGACGTCGGCCAACCATGCCACGCACGAACAGGAAGTGCTGCCAATGGCCTTCGGCCGGCCGAACTGCATCTGGCGGCGCGCCGCCGTCGATGTGCTCGACCGGCAGAACCGCGACTATCGCATCCTGTTCACCAGCTTCTCGGCAACCGTCATTACCGCTGCGGTGCTGTCAGGGCTGGCGATCTCGGTGCTGCCGGAATGCGCGCTGCGGCCCGGCATGCGCGTGCTGGGCGAAGCCGACGGCTTCGGCGCCCTGCCCGACTGCCGCATCGGCATCATGCGCGGCCAGACCTCGCGGCCCGAAATCGTCGATGCGCTGGCGCGGCATATCTCCGAAAGCCTCGACAACATTTCCGTGCCGCTCGGCGAAGAGACGGGAAGCTTCGATTTCGCGGCACTTGCCTTCGCCAAGATGAAGCGGAGCAAGCCGAACCAGATTCTGCCGGGCTGGTAGGACGATCAGGCCGACGCGGCCTCCTCTGTCGTTGCGTTGGCCGACGACAGGCCGGGCAACGCCAGCAATTGCGCCGGTTCCAGCGGCGGCGACAGGAGATAACCCTGCAGCTGCTTGCAGCCCATGGCGACCAGCAGCCCCTTCTGCGCTTCGGTCTCGACACCTTCGGCGGTGACCTCGACCTCGAGGGCGCCGGCAAGATCGATCAGCGCCTTGACGATGGCGCCCGAATTGCCGTCGCCATCGAGAAGCCGCACGAAGGAGCGGTCGATCTTGAGCTTGTCGATGGCATGGCGGCGTAGATAGCTCAGCGACGAATAGCCGGTGCCGAAATCATCGAGCACGATGCCGACGCCCGATTGGCGCAGATTGGCGAGCGCCGTTCTGGTCGCGTCGCTGTTTTCCAAAAGCACGTTTTCGGTGATCTCGAGCTGCAGGCGCCCCGGCGCCAGCCCGGTCTCGGCGAGGATCGAGGCAACCTCTTCGGCAAAGCCGGCGTCGCGCAATTGCAGCGGCGACACGTTGACGGCCAGCCAGGGCAATTCGGTGCGGACGGCGAAGCGGCAGGCTTCCAGCAACACCCATTTGCCGAGCTGGCCGATCATGCCGCGTTCTTCGGCGATGGCGATAAACTGCGCCGCCGGCAATGCGCCATGGACATCGTGTGCCCAGCGGATCAGCGCCTCCGCGCCGACAATGGTCCTGCCGTTGCTGGCAAAGACCGGCTGGTAGGCGAGCTTGATGCCGGTGCCGCCGTTCAGCGCGTTGCGCAGCTCGCTCTCGACCTTGCGCTTGCGCAGCAGAAGGTCGTCCATGTCGCCGGCGAAGACCTGGTAACGGCCGCGGCCATTCCTCTTGGCTTCGTAAAGTGCGATGTCGGCCTTGCGCAGCAGGTCGTCGGCATCGGCATCTGGCCCCGTCGACAAGGCAATACCGATGCTGGCGCCGACAAAGACCTGATCGTCGATCAGTTTGAACGGCTCCTGCAATTTTTGCAGCACCCGGTCCGAAATGTCCTCGGCGCTCCTGATGTCGCGGACATCGAGCAGGATCACCGCAAATTCGTCGCCGCCCAGCCTTGCCACCGTGTCGACGTCGCGAACCGTATGCTGCAGCCTGGCGGCGGTCTGGCGAACGAGCTCGTCGCCGGCCGGATGGCCAAGCGTGTCGTTGACATGCTTGAAACGATCGAGGTCGAGGTAAAGCAGCGCCACCTTGCCGGCATCGGTGCCGGAGCTGAGCAAGGCGCGCCGCAGCCGGTCCTCGAACAATGCCCGGTTGGGCAGGCCGGTGAGCATGTCGTGGAAGGCGAGATACTGCGCTTGGTCCTGGCTGGTTTGCAGCGCCCATGATGCACGGCGCAGACGCCGGAGCAGGAAGGCGAGCACGCTTGCCGCGAGCAGCAGGCCGATGATCAAGGCCGGGGCCGCCTTGCGTACCAGCGTCAGGCCTGGGCGCTCCTGGTCCCAGCCGATATAGCCGAGGATGACGCCGCGCGAATCGAGCAGCGGAATGGCGGCAGAGCCGGTCGGCTGCGACAGCGTCAGCAGATGGGCGCCATCCAGCAGGTATTTTTCAGCAATCTTGGCGATAACCGCATCGTTGAGGAACTCGGCCGATACATGCAGATACTCGCTTCCGGGCGCCTGGCTGACGCGATCCGAACTGGGCACTAGGGGCATGATGCTGAGGATTGCAGGCTTGCCACCGAGCGACACCAGATCCTCGGCGACCATCTTCGCCGGCGCCCCGGAAGCATCAGCCTTCGGTGGCCGGCTGATCATGCCGCGCAGTTTTTCGATGGTGGGCTGCATCGCGGGCTCGTCCTCGCCATAGACGGACGGGTCGAGCACCTTGCCCTCCCGCATGGCGTGGACCGGATGGTTCGCGGCGTCGAGTATGTAGACCCGGTTGTGACCGTAGTAGGAGTACATCCAGACGCTGAGATTTTCCTCTATCCAGGTCTGATTGCCGGCCTTGGTATTGATCACGGAATCGTCCCAGACGGTAACGCTTTCCTGCTCGCGCGCGACCGCCGCGATCTGATCCTTCAGCCCATTGGCGAGGAAGATCTTCTGCCGTTCGAGCGAGACATGATCGGCTTGCGCGGTCGCGTATATGCCAAAGCCGACGACCATCGCCAAAGCAAAGGCGGCGAGCATCAGCACGGTCAGCGTGACCTGGTGCGTCAACGGGCTGCTGTTCGGGCGTGCGCTCATGCGTCCTTGGCCATTTGAGTGACCTACACTCAAAACAAATCGGGCTTAAGATCGCGTTATTATATTAGCGACGATGGAGCGCCGCCTTGACGCAGGCCGATAAGCGCTCCCCAATCGAACCATGAGCGACGCAGCATCCGAATCACGCACCAACGCCACCGAATACACGGTGAGCGAGATTTCCGGCGCGCTGAAGCGCACGGTCGAGGATGTCTTCGGCCATGTGCGGGTGCGCGGCGAAATCTCCGGCTATCGCGGGCCGCACTCTTCCGGCCATGCCTATTTCACGCTGAAGGACGACCGCGCGCGGCTCGATGCCGTGGTCTGGAAAGGCACGATGAGCCGGCTGAAATTCCGCCCCGAAGAGGGGATGGAGGTGATCGCCACCGGCAAGCTCACCACCTATCCCGGCAAATCCAACTACCAGATCGTCATCGACAATCTTGAGCCGGCCGGCGCCGGCGCGCTGATGGCGCTTTTGGAAGAGCGCAAGCGTCGGCTGCAGGCCGAAGGGCTGTTCGACGCCGGCCGCAAACGGCGGCTGCCGTTCATGCCGCGCACCATCGGCGTCGTCACCTCGCCGACCGGTTCGGTGATCCGCGACATCATCCACCGCATCAAGGATCGCTTTCCGTTGCATGTGCTGGTCTGGCCGGTGCGCGTTCAGGGCGAGACAGCGGGAGCCGAAGTGACCGCCGCCGTCAACGGCTTCAACGCGCTGGCCTGGGATGGCGCCATCGCCCAGCCCGACCTGCTGATCGTGGCGCGCGGCGGCGGCAGCCTCGAGGATCTCTGGGGGTTCAACGATGAAGGCCTGGCGCGCGCCGTCGCCGCCTCGCGCATCCCGGTGATTTCGGCCGTCGGCCACGAGACCGACTGGACCTTGATCGATCTCGTCGCCGACATGCGGGCGCCGACGCCGACCGGTGCAGCGGAGATCGCGGTGCCGGTGAAAGCCGATCTCGAAGCGACGCTTGCCAGTCTCGGTGCGCGGCTCAAAGCGGCGGTGTTGCGCAATTTCGAACGCAAGCGGCAGGCCTCGCGTGCAGCCGCCCGCGCGCTCCCCTCGCCCGACCAGTTGCTGGCGCTGCCGCGCCGTCGCCTGGACGAGGCGACCAGCCGGCTCGGCCGGGCACTGTCGGTCAGCATCGAGCGCAAGCGGACCAAGCTTCAGGGGCAGCGGCTGACGCCGGCCACGCTGTCACGACGCATCAATGAGGCCCGCACGCTGACCGGCCGCGATCTGGCGCGGGCGCAAGCGGCATTTTTCGGCATCGTGCGCGAGCGCAGAGCGCGCTTTGCCCGCACCGCGACTAGACTGTCGCCGGCGCCGATCGCCAGGCGGCAGAAATTGCAGGCGGATGCGTTGGCGGCACTGACGCGCCGTCAGGATCAGGCAGTGTCGCGACGGCTGGATCGGCTGCGCGGACAATTGACCCAGGCCGACCGCTTGCTCGCAACGCTATCTCACAAGGCGGTGCTGGCGCGTGGCTTCGCGCTGGTCAAGGACGCCGAAGGTGCGGTGATCAAGCTGGCGGCGGATGTTGCGCCGGGCGCATCCTTGCAAATCGAGTTCGCCGACGGTGCCACGGACGCCGTTGCGACCGGCGGGACAGGGCAGCAGGAGGCAGTTGCCAAACCAGCGGCGGTGCCGCCTGCCAGCAAGCCCGGGCCTGCCAAGCCTGCCCCCAGCAAACCCAAAGAACCGGGCAATCAGGGCTCGCTTTTCTAGAGCGGTTCATCGTTTCGAGGAAACGGAAAACCGTCTAACACTTTTCCTGGAATTGCTCTGGAGGACGGCATGAGCGGACACGACCCGCATCTTCAAACGCCGGCCGGCAAGCCGCGCGCCCGCGCGTTCGGCATTGCCTTCGACGGCACGCCGGGCCGCTTCAATGCCATCACCGACGTGGCCGGCGTGAGCGTCGGCTATGCGACGCTGATCTCCGGCGATGGACCGCTCGATGTCGGCACAGGACCGGTGCGCACCGGCGTCACCGCCATCCTGCCGCGGCCGCTGGCTGAGCTCGCCACCCCGGTGTTCGCCGGCGTGTTCAGCCAGAACGGCAATGGCGAGCTGACAGGCTCGCATATCATCGAGGAGGTCGGCGCCTTCAACCTGCCGGTCACCATCACCAACACCCATTCCTGCGGCGTCACCCGCGACGGCACTCTGCGCTGGATGCAACGCGTGCTGCCGGCGGCACTCGACAGCGGCTGGGGGCTGCCGGTGGCGGCGGAAACCTTTGACGGCTTCCTGAACGACATCAACGGTCACCATGTCGGCTTCGAGCATGTCGAAGCCGCGCGCTACGGGGCTGCGGGCGGCGCGATCGAAGAAGGCAGCGTCGGCGGCGGCACCGGCATGATCGCCTTCGGCTTCAAGGCCGGCTCCGGCACGGCCTCGCGCCTCGTCGAATGGCAAGGCGTCAGGCATACGGTCGGCGTGTTCGTGCAGGCGAATTTCGGCAAACGGCGCAATTTCACGTTGCGCGGCGCGCGCGTTGGGCCTGATCTCGTCGAGCCGGCGATCCGCGAAGGCACGCAGCGCGCCGAGAAGGGCTCGATCATTGCCATCGTCGCTACCGATGCGCCCTTCCTGCCGCACCAGATGAAGCGGCTGGCAAGGCGCGTGCCGCTCGGCATCGCCATGACCGGCGGCTTCGGCTACCACAGTTCGGGCGACATTTTTCTCGCCTTCTCGACCGCCAATCCGCATGCCGCACTTGCGCCATCAGGACAAAAGGCAAACGCCGATTTCATCCCGGACGTCGATATCGACCCGTTCTTCGATGCGGTGGTGCAGGGTGTGGAGGAAGCGATCCTCAATGCGATGGTCGCCAATGAGGATATGAGCGGGCGCGACGGCAATTTCGTGCCGGCGCTGCCGAAAGCGTGGCTGAAGGATCGGTTTGGATAGATGGGAGCGCCCGGCTCTGGCGGCCTGGCCTGACATTTATTCGGCAGGCTTGCCCGGATTCGCGTTGCCCTGGTCGGCCTCGGCCGCTTCTTCGAGCCGCGAGGCGATCAGTTCCTGGATGTCGCCGACTTCTTCCTGGATATCCTCCAGCGGGATGCCGACCTCGGCCGCCTTGGCGGCGCATTCCTTGGCGAGGGTCTCGGCCTGCTTCTCGATCTTTACCGGCGAGTGCTGGCAGTGGACCTTTTCACCGATCCACCCGCGCAAAAACTCGATCGCATGTTCACTCATACTGCTTTTCCCTGGCGGCTATGCCGGTTGGTAATCGTAAACGTCCGCACCCGGTAAAGGATGCATGCTGCCATTCGAACCGAGTCGGCTTCGCCGGGCAAGTTGAACTTGTCCGAGGTCCGAGGAGCCGAAGGAAGGGAAGGGTTCAAGGAGCACGTTCTGATTGTTTGATTGAGTGGTACCGTTGGCTGGGATCGAACCAGCGACCTCCGGATCCACAATCCGGCGCTCTAACCATCTGAGCTACAACGGCACGTTCGCCTGAGCCAGATCGTGGTGAAAAATTCATTCTCCGAGATCCGCTCTGTCGTTCGGCGATGCGTCCAATACGGTCTATCAGAGTCTAATTCAAGGCCTTTGATTAGGCAAAGCCCGGTTCCTCTAATGGGCACCGCTTTTCAGCAGGCAAAAGAAAAGGCCGGCGGGAGGAGGTGCCGGCCTTTTCCTGTTACGAGCCAGCGGGAGGAGGTGCTGGCTGGTCACCCCGGGGAGCAGAGGGAGGAGGTTCCACTCGCCGGGTATTCACTGGCAACTCTATCGCACATCTATTTGTCTGACGAAATGCGACGTTTTGATGCATCGTAGAGTTGTGCGTAATTATTAGGCGGCCTTGATGTCCTTCAGGGCCTTCTCGAAAGCGGTCTTGACCGGCTTGGAGACGTCTTCGGCAGCCTTCGAGGCAACGGCCTGGAATTCCTTGGCCTGCTCGACGGTCGACTCGACGCGCTTGCGCAGGAACGCGGTCTGCAGCTCGACGACTTCCGACAGCGACTTGGCGCCGATCAGGGCTTCGAGATGCGAGAAGCCGGCTTCGGCATTGGCGCGCAGGGCCGCGATGGTCTTGAGCGACAGGTCGCTGGAAACGGTCTTGGCGGTCTCGAATGTCGATTCCAGAACTTTCTGGGTCTCTTCGGCGCCGGTCTTCAGCTTGGAGTAAGCTTCCTTCGACTGCTCAACGCCCTTTTCGGCGAAAGCGCGGATCTGGTCGGTCGCCTTGGAGGCGTCGAAGCTCGGGAATTCAACGTTTTCGATGGTCTCAGCGGTCTTGGCCTTGGTCATTTTTCCATCCTTTCGGGGGTAGCGGCTTTGACAAAAAGCCGTCTCGTTCATGTATGATGGCAATATAGCGGTTTTTTTGTGCGATGCAACATGTTTGTTGCAGTGCACCATAAAATTCTTCCGCGACGTTACCCCGGGCGTTTCCCGACGGGCCGTTAACCAAATGGCCAGAGATTCCATCCGCTTTCCGCCATGGCTTGTGGACCTTCGCCGCGCGGGCTTTTATTAACAAAGCGTTAACTGCAAATTGCCCGCCTTGTAGGTTCGCCAAGAGGTTTCACCGAAAGGGTCCGCCAAGCGCATGCCTTCCGAGAACTACTCTTTCCTCGATGTCGCCGTGCTCGACGCGGTCCGCCAGCGCTTCGCCGCCGGCGACGCGATCGCCATCCTGTCGGCCGACCTCGAACAGGTGATCTGGGCCAACGGGCCGGGCGCGGCGGTGTTCGGCTATCCCGATATCGAAGCCATCATCGGCGCCTCGGCACAGCTGCCGCTGATCGCCAGGCGGCAGATCATGGCGACCGCCGGCTTCCCCAGGATCGGCAGCGACCGCGCCATCACAGTGCGGCTGGCGACCGGCATGACCAGCCGCGCCGTCGGCTTCCTGGCCAGCGCGGTGACCATGCCTGACGGCGAAAGCGCTATCATGCTGGCGGTTCCGGCAGCGCAGACCGGTTCACGCAGTGCTGCCGACATTGCGGCCCGCGCCATCAGCGGCTTTAACGAAGACGGCCACTTCATCGCCTTTGTCGACGCCGCCGGCACTGTCGAGGCGGCTTCGGACGGTTTTGCCGCGCTCGCCATCCGGCCCGAGACGCTGGCTGCCCTTGTCGCCGATGTGGCGAGCCAGGACGACCGCATCGTCAAGCGGCTGGTCCCCGGCGGCACGACGTCCTATCCGGCGGGCTTTGCCCGACTGACCGATGCCAGGCATCTGCTGGTGGTCATCGACGAGGACCAGCTCGGGGAAGAAAATCCCGTCGGTGAGCTGGATGCCGAACCTGTCGTAGCGCAGCAGGATGCGGGCCCGACGCAAGCCGCCCCAGAGGACGCGGCAGCTGTAACGGCGGATGCGGTGGCTGACCAACCCGCAGCAAGCAGCGATCAGGGCGCTCCGCTCGCGGTAGCGGCTGATGTCGCCGAGGCCGCTCCGACTGAGCATGAGGCTTCGGCGTCAGCCGTTACACAAGCAGACGATCGCGAGCAGACGACCGGCCGCGAGCAGGCCGCCAACGACAGTGCGCCTGCGCAACATGATCATTGGTACTTCCATGCCGGCGAAGAACCGCGGGCGAGCGAGCCGGACAGCCCTGCACAAGCCGAGCCGGAATCGGTTGTCCCGGCCGTGAACCCGCAGCCGGACAATCCTGTTGCCACCTCTCCCACCCTGCCCTCCAACGCAACCCCACCGGCTGCGCCATCCGCCGCCCGCGAGATCGACCGCACGGCGGCGCCGCTGCGTTTCGTCTGGCGCACCGATGCCGAGGGCAAATTCAGCGCGCTCTCGCCGGAGTTCGCCGACATCGTCGGCAAGCCTGCCGCCGACGTGATCGGCCGCCGCTTCAAGGACGTTGCGACAATTTTCGGCCTCGATGCCTCGGGCGAGATAGCCGGCCTGCTCGAACGCCGCGACACCTGGTCGGGCCGCTCGGTGCTGTGGCCGGTTGCCGGCTCTGACCTGAAGATACCGGTCGATCTGGCCGCACTGCCCGTCTATGGCCGCAGCCGCGCCTTCGAAGGGTTCCGCGGCTTCGGTGTCGCCCGCGCCAGCGATGCGGTGGTCGATCACGAAGCGATCGGCATGGCGCTGATCCCCAATGGCGTGCCACCAGCAGCGGCCGAGCCAGTCTCCGAACAGATCGTGGCGGAAGTTCCCAAGGCGGCCGATCCGTTTGAGGGCGAAGTGCCGGCGCTGACCATCGTGCCGAAGCAGGAACGGCGTTTCGCCGACAAGGTCATCCGGCTGGCCGAGCATAGGCAGCCCGCCAACGACAAGGGCCTGTCGACGCTGGAACGCAGCGCTTTCCGTGAAATCGGCGAGCGGCTGAAGAAGGACAATCCTCCGCCGGAGCAGCCGGAGACTGCCAAGCAGGCCAAACCGGTCATCAAGGATCAGGCAACGCCTGGCCAGACCGAGCCGGACCAGGCCAAGCCAGATCAGCCCAAGCCGGATCATGTCGAGGCGGACCAGGCTGAAACGGCCGCGCAAGCCCAACAACCCGCCGAAGCCTCCACTCTGGACGAGGCCGTCCCGGTTGCTGCGGTGAACCCATCGGTGGCCGACAGCGAAACCGCTGAGGCCGAGCCGCCGGAAAGCGATGCCGAGGACGAAAAGGATCTGGCGCGGCTCGACGGCGCGCCGCCGGGCGACGTTACTGCGGACAGCCAAGCAAGCGAGGCGAAGGCGCCGATAGTCTCACGCTCGCTGCTCGACTATGTCGATCCCGAACCAGGCTCCGTCAGCGGAGAAAGCACCGAAGCGACGTCTTCCAACAACGAACCGGCGCCGGCTTCCGAGCCGGATGAGACCAGCGCACAAGAGATCGTCGAGAGCGCGGAGCCGCAGCCGGCTGTTGCCGAGACGCCGGCCGATGCCGGTGAAGACGACAGCATGACGTCCGCCGACTTCCGCGATGCCGAGGACAATGAGGACTGGGCCCCGGCCGGCCAGGCCGGGTCGGCCGTGCAGGACGGGGACAGGGCCGGCGATGCGGACACCGCGCCGGTAGAACCGCCGCGCCTGAAAGTGCCGCCGCTCAAACTTGACGGGTTTGTGCCTTCGGCATTTTCGGCCGGAGATGAACACAAGGCGCCGGATACGTCGATCCTCGGCAAATTGCCGGTGCCGCTGCTCATCCATTCCGGCGACGAGCTTCACTACGCCAACGACGAATTCCTCGGCCTCACCGGTTATGACACGCTCGAGGATTTGAGCGATGCCGGCGGCCTCGGCGCGCTGTTTGCCGACCCCTACTCCGAGGCGGTTGATGAAAGCGACCACGCTCTGCGGCTGAAGACGCGGGAAGGCCAGGAATTTCCGATCGAGGCCATTTTGCGTTCGGTGCCGTGGCGCGCGGGCAAGGCGCTGATGCTGGTGGTGCGGCGCACCGGCGAGGACGAGGCGCCGGTGGCTGCGCATGTCGCGACCGAAGAGCAGACGCAGCCCGACGTGCCCGAGCTCAAATCGCGCATTGCCGAAATGCGCACCATCATCGACACCGCGACCGATGGCGTGGTGCTGATCGGCCGTGACGGCGACATCCGCTCGATCAGCCGGCCGGCCGAGGCGCTGTTCGGCTTCGACAGCGACGAGGTGACCGGCAAGCCGTTCGCTTCGCTGTTTGCCATCGAAAGCCAGCGTGTGGCGCGCGACTATCTCAACGGCCTGTCCGAGCCCGGCGTGGCGAGCGTCATGAATGATGGCCGCGAGGTGATCGGGCGCGAGGCGCAGGGGCGCTTCATTCCGCTGTTCATGACCATAGGCAGGCTGCCCAACGACAGCGGCTTCTGCGCCGTGGTGCGCGACATCACGCAGTGGAAGCGCGCCGAAGAGGACCTGACCCAGGCGCGCGCGGTGGCCGAGCGCGCCTCCTCGCAGAAGACCGATTTTCTCGCGCGCATCAGCCACGAAATCCGCACGCCGCTCAACGCCATTATCGGCTTCTCCGAGCTGATGGTGGATGAGAAGTTCGGCCCGGTCGCCAATGATCGCTACCGCGACTATCTGCGCGACATCAACCGCTCGGGCAATCATGTGCTCGACCTCGTCAACGACCTGCTCGACATCTCGAAGATCGAGGCCGGCCAGCAGGAGATGGACTACGAGGCGGTGTCGCTCAACGATACGCTGGGCGAGACGGTGGCGATGATGCAGCCGCAGGCCAATCGCGAGCGCGTCATCATTCGCTCCAGCTTTGCTTCGCGGCTGCCGGAAGTGGTCGCCGACCTCAGAAGCGTGCGCCAGATCGCGCTCAACATCCTGTCCAACGCCATCCGCTATACGCAGGCCGGCGGCCAGGTGATCGTGTCGACCGCCTATGAAACCTCCGGCGATGTCGTCATGCGGGTGCGCGACACCGGCATCGGCATGAGCCATGCCGAGATCGAGCAGGCGCTGAAGCCGTTCAAGCAGATCAACGCACTGAAGCGCGGACGCGGTGACGGCACTGGCCTCGGCCTGCCGCTGACCAAGGCGATGGTGGAGGCGAACCGCGCCCGCTTCACCATCACCTCGACGCCGGGCGAAGGCACGCTGGTCGAGGTCGCCTTCCCGTCGACGCGTGTTCTGGCGGAATAGAGCCGCTCCATCCAGAACCGGCACAAAGAAAAGGCGTCCAACAGGACGCCTTAAAGGGATTTTGCTGTCACAACGGGGGCTTGAGCGAATCTGATCCTCAGGGGACGAGGAACGGGATTTCTCCCTCAAGTTACGTGCGACTATCGACGCCGGGCCTTAACAACTCCTTACCGGCCGCCCAAAAAATTTACGAATGTGTACCACTCGTGAAATCTAGGTAAATTCGACCGACATATCTCGTTAACCATGCCGGCGGCGGTCACTCCGCCAGCTGCGGCACGTTCCTGAACAGCTCCAGCGCTTCCGGATTGGCCAGCGCCTCCTTGTTCTTGATGGCGCGGCCGTGGACCACGTCGCGCACCGCAAGCTCGGTGATCTTGCCAGATTTGGTGCGCGGAATGTCTGAGACGGCAACGATCTTTGCCGGCACGTGGCGCGGGCTGGCGCCCGTGCGGATCTTCGCCCGGATGCGCTTTTCCAAATCCTCGTCCAGCGTCACGCCGGCGGCCAGCCGCACGAACAGCACGACGCGCACGTCATTGTCGAAATCCTGGCCGATGCACAGCGCTTCGAGGATTTCCGGCATCTGCTCGACCTGGTTGTAGATCTCCGCCGTGCCGATGCGTACGCCGCCCGGATTGAGCGTCGCGTCGGAGCGGCCATGGATGATCATGCCGCCATGCGCCGTCCATTCGGCGAAGTCGCCATGGCACCAGACGTTGTCGAAGCGCTCGAAATAGGCGGCCTGGTATTTCTTGCCGTCAGGGTCGTTCCAGAATCCGATCGGCATCGACGGAAACGCTTTTGTGCAGACCAGTTCGCCTTTCTCCTCGCGAATCGGCTGGCCGTCATCATCCCAGACATCGACGGCAAGGCCGAGGCCGGGTCCCTGGATCTCGCCGGTCCAGACAGCTTGCGTCGGGACGCCGAGAACGAAACAGGAGACGATGTCGGTGCCGCCGGAGACCGAGGCAAGGTGCACGTCTTCCTTGATCCCGTCATAGACAAAGCGAAAGTCCTCCGGCGACAGCGGCGAGCCGGTGGAGGAGATCGCCCGCACGGTCGACAGATCATGGCTGCGGATCGGCTTGAGGCCGGCCTTGCGCACGGAATCGATGAATTTGGCCGAGGTGCCGAAGAAGGTCATCTTCTCGGCATCGGCGAAGCTGAACAGGACATTGCCGTCGGGGTAGAAGGGCGAGCCGTCATAGAGCAGCAGTGTCGCGCCTGACGCCAGGCCCGACACCAGCCAGTTCCACATCATCCAGCCGCAGGTGGTGAAGTAGAAGAAGCGGTCGCCTTCGACGAGGCCGGCATGCAGCCGGTGTTCCTTGACATGCTGGATCAGCGTGCCACCGGCCGAATGGACGATGCATTTGGGAATGCCGGTCGTTCCCGACGAAAACAGGATGTAGAGCGGATGCGCAAACGGCAGCCGCTCGAACGTCACAGGTTTGGTGGCGAAAGGCGACAGCGCTTCTTCCAGCGCCTCCGCCTTGTCGATGACCGCTGCGACATCCCTTGAGGAGCCGAGATAATCGACGACCAGAACCTTGCGGACGGTTTCGAGCTTCGTGGCCACGGCAGCAATCTTGTCGGCGACTTCGATCGCCTTGCCATTGTACCAATAGCCGTCCGGGGCGATGAAGACGACCGGCTCGATCTGGCCGAACCGATCGAGCACGCCCTGTTCGCCGAAATCAGGAGAGCAGGACGACCAGACCCCACCGATCGAGGCCGCCGCCAGCATGGCAGCCACGGTCTCCGGCATGTTGGGCATCATCGCGGCGATGCGGTCGCCCTTCTTCACCTTGAGCGACAGGAAAAGCTGCTGGAAGCGCGAGGTCAGCTGGTGCAGTTCCTTCCACGACAGCCGCCGCTCGATCTTGTCCTCGCCGCGAAAGACGATTGCGTCAGCAGAACCGGTCTTTTTCAGCAGGTTCTCGGCGAAATTCAGTGTCGCATCGGGGAAGAAAGCGGCGCCGGGCATCTTGTCGCCATCGACCAGCACGGTCTCACCCTTGTCGCCGACGATGCCGCAAAAATCCCACAGCAGGCTCCAGAAGCCTTCGCGATCCTCGACCGACCAGCGGTGCAACTCGGCATAGGAGGCGAACGATGTGCCGGCTTTTGCCGCCGCGGCCTTCATGAAGGCGGTCAGCGGCGCCGCATCGATCCGGTCTTGCGTCGGGGTCCACAGCGGTGCTTCGGCAGCCATGATCGATCCTCCTTGAAGCCCGTCGCGTCGCAAGACTGATATGCTTTTGTTTCTATGCATGTCGTTGTCGCGGAACCGCTGCACACTTCCGCGCGACATGCATTAGCCCCTGCTTTGCAGGCGCCGCTGTCCCAAAAACGCCGCGCCTCGTAGCAAGCTGAAGCTGCATCGCTTATGCCTATCGCCATGCAGCAGAGCAAGATTTTGTTCAGCTAAACTCGGCCAAGTGTGCGCAATTGCCATCGCCGGGCCATAAAGACTTGAAATGCGTCAGCGCTGGGTTACACCCGTCGGGCGATTTTTTATCGGAATGAAAGCATACGGGGCTATATGCCATCACCTTTGATCCGGCGCGGAATATGGGCGATCGGCGTTGCCGTGCTCGTCATCGCGCTGGTCGTCGCCGCTCTGCCGCTGATTGCATCGACCCGGATCGTGCGCGACCGCATCGCCTGGGAGATGAGCGCGTGGAGCGGTTTCAGGGTCACCATAGAGGGTTCGCCGCGCATCGAGGTGTGGCCGACGTTCCGCGCCATACTGAGCGACGTCACGCTGTCGCAATGGACCGAGACCGACGCACCGCCGGTGATCGAAGCCGAACGGGTCGAGGTCGACCTTTCGGCCATGGCGGCGCTGCAGGGCGATGTGGTGTTTTCGACGGCGCGGCTGGTGCGGCCGACGATCCGGGTTCAGCGCAGTGCAAACGGCATGTTCCTGCCCGCCGTACCCACGGGAGGCCGCATCACGCGCTCGATCGACACCGCGCGCGGCGTGGTCAGTGCGGATCCGTCCAAACCTGATCTGAGCAAGCTGCCGACCGATCCTTTCGGTACGGTGGAGTTCAGGGACGGTCGCATGGTTGCCTCCATCGGCGGCAAGGACGTCGAATTGCTGACCAGCCTCAGCGGCCAGGCGAACTGGGCGGCGATGAACAGCAATGCGACCTTGTCGGCGACCGGTATCTGGCGCGGCGAAAGCGTCACCGTCGAGGCGTCTTCGGCCAAGCCGCTGGTGCTGTTTGCAGGCGGTGCTGCGCCGATCACCTTTTCGTTCAAGGCGGCCCCTGCCAGCTTCTCGTTCGAAGGCACGGCCGGCATGTCGCAAAACGCCTATTTCGACGGCCAGGCGAAATTCGCCGCACCGTCGCTGCGGCGCGTGCTTGAATGGGCGCAGGCCGGCATTGCACCGGGCGCCGCAATCGGCTCGGTGTCGATTTCGAGCAAGATCACGGCGACGGCCGGCCGCGTCAAATTCGAAAACACCGCAGTCGCGCTCGACAACAACCCGGGCATGGGGGCGCTGGACTTCTCGTTCGGCGACGCCTTGCCGGTGATTTCCGGCACGCTTGCCTTCGATACGCTCGACCTCAGGTCGCTGTTCTCCGCCTTCACGCCGCTGGCGCCCACCGGTGAAACGGGGCCCGGGGAAATCGACACCAGCTTTGCCGACCGCATCAATCTCGATCTCAGACTGTCGGCGGCGCATGCCTCGGCGGGCGCGGTCCAGCTTGCCGACGTCGCCGCCACCGCGCAGGTCAAGAACGGGCTTGCTGTCTTCGATATCTCCGATGCGTCGGCCTTCGGCGGCAACGTCCAGAGCAGCCTGCGCTTCGACCGCAAGCCGGAGGGTTCGCAGGTCGAGATCCGGCTGCTCGCCTCCGACATTGACGGCGCCGCTTTCGGCACGGCTGCCGGCATGACGCGACTGGTGCCGGCCAGCACCGGTACGGTCTCGGTCATTCTCAAAGGTCCCGGCAAGTCCTGGGACTCGATCTTCGAGAACGCCGACGGCTCGGTCTCGGCGACGTTTGGGCCGGGCGCGTTGAGCGGGCTCAATTTGCCGGCGTTTCTGAAGCACACCGAACAGGGCGGCTTCTTCGCGCTTGACGATGTCTCGGACGGGACGCTGCCGATCGACGGCGCCGAGCTCAAGGCCACCATCTCGAAGGGCGTGGCGCGGTTGGACAAGGCCGAGGCCAATTCGGCGAAATACAAGATCTGGCTGTCCGGCATCGCGTCCTATGGCGGACGCGGGCTGGCGCTGTCGGGCGGTGTTACCCAGGCCGATCCGGCGGTAGCGCCCGCCAATAGTCAGCAAGGCCCCAACAACCAATCGTCATTCTTTGTCGGTGGCACCTGGAGCACACCGTTCATTTCGCCGATCAGTCGCGGCATTTCAGGTGAATAAGCAGCCTCTCCCCTGGGGCTGCCGTCCTTTTAAGATCAGCCGCGCTGCGCGGCCTGTTCGTCGAGCTGACGCTGCACCTCACGCCGCTTGTTGGCGACCGAGGCGATAATGACGCCGACCGCAACAACAGCGATCAGGATGGTGCAGGCGGCATTGATCTCCGGCGTGACGCCAAGACGCACCTGGCTGTAGATCTTCATTGGCAGCGTGGTGGCGCCGGGGCCAGAGGTGAAACTGGCGATGACCAGATCGTCGAGCGAGAGCGTAAAGGCGAGCATCCATCCGGAGACGATTGCCGGCATGATGACCGGCAGTGTGATCTGGAAGAAGGTCTTGACCGGTGTTGCGCCAAGATCCATCGCGGCCTCTTCCAGCGACCGGTCGAACGAGACCAGCCGCGACTGCACGACAACGGCCACAAAGCACATGGTCAAAGTGATGTGGGCAAGCGTGACGGTGAAGAAACCGCGGTCGAGACCGACGGCAACGAACAACAGCAACAGCGACAGGCCGGTGATGACTTCGGGCATGACCAGCGGCGCAAACACCATGCCGGAAAACAGGATGCGGCCCCGGAAGCGGGTGTAGCGGGTCAAGGTCAGGGCCGCCAGCGTGCCGAGCACGGTCGCCACCGTGGCGGAGATGACGCCGACGCGCGCGGTTACCCAGGTGGCGTCCATCAGCCCCTGATTGTGGAACAGCGAGACATACCATTTGGTCGAGAAGCCGCCCCAGACGGTAACCAGCTTCGATTCGTTGAAAGAGAAGACGACGAGCAGCACGATCGGCAGATAGAGGAAGGCAAAGCCCAGCACGACCGAGGTGACGTTGAAGCGGCTCCAGGTGGCGTTCATTTGTCCTGCTCCTGGGCGCGTGCCTGGGCCTGCTGGAACAGCATGATCGGCACGATCAAGAGTAGCAGCAGGATGACAGCGACGGCCGACGACACCGGCCAATCACGGTTGGCGAAAAACTCGTTCCACAAGGTCTTGCCGATCATCAGCGTCTGCGAGCCGCCGAGCAGGTCGGGAATGACGAACTCGCCAACGGCCGGGATGAATACCAGCAGGCAGCCGGCGATGACGCCGGGCAGCGACAGCGGGAAGGTGATCTTCCAGAAGGCGGCAGTCGGCGGACAGCCGAGGTCCTTGGCTGCCTCGATCAGCGTATAGTCCATCTTTTCCAGCGACGAATAGAGCGGCAGCACCATGAATGGCAGGTAGGAATAGACGATACCGATGAAGATCGCCGTGTAGGTGTTGAGAATGATCAGCGGCTGATCGATGATGTGCAGCGACAGCAGAAGCTGATTGAGCAACCCTTCGGGCTTGAGGATACCGATCCAAGCGTAGACGCGGATCAGGAACGAGGTCCAGAACGGCAGGATCACCAGCATCAGCAAGGTCGGGCGAATCGTCGCCGGCGCGCGCGCCATGCCGTAGGCGATGGGGAAGCCGACGATCAAGGTCAGGACCGTCGAGACTGCGGCGATGATGACGCTGGTGATATAGGCCTTGAAGTAAAGCGCATCCTGCGTCAGCCAGACATAGTTGTCGAAGCTGAGTTCGCGGAAACCGGCGAAGAAGCCGGAAATACCGTTCGTGAAATCCAGCACCGGCGTGTAGGGCGGCATGGCGATTGCCGACTGCGACAGCGAAATCTTGAAGACGATGATGAACGGGATGAAGAAGAAGAACAGCAGCCAGAGATAGGGAACGATGATGACGAGGCGACTGACTAAGCCGGCGCCGAGCCGCGTCAGCAATGGTTTGGCCGCTGTTGATGGGCCGCCGTCCGTAATGGCGATGTTGGACATAGCCGCCCCCTACCGTGTCAGCACGACGCCGGCATCCGGCCTGAAGGAGACCCAGGCGCGGTCGTTCCAGGTCAGCGGATCCTCGGTCACACGCGCTGCGTTCAGGGCGCTTGCCCGCACCATCTGCCCGTCGTCAAGCCTGATATGATAGACGGTCATGTCGCCGAGATATGCGACGTCATAAACCTCCCCTTCGAGCACATTGGCGCCATCGGCCGGCTTTTTGGACGACACCTTGATCTTCTCCGGCCTGATGGCGAAGACGATGTTGGAACCAGCGACGGCATCGGCGCTGTTTTCGACGACGATCTGGGCTCCGGTCGCTCCGGTGATGCGCGTCGTGTTCCCCGCGCGCTCGGCGACCTTGCCTTCGAACATGTTCACATTGCCAACAAAGTGCGCGACGAAGCGCGAGCTGGGCGCCTCATAGACTTCGGCGGGCGTGGCGACCTGCATCACCTCGCCCTTTTCAAGGATGGCGATGCGGTCGGCCATGGTCATGGCCTCCTCCTGGTCGTGGGTAACGACGACAAAGGTGAGCCCCAGCGTCTGCTGCATATCCATCAGCTCGAACTGCGTTTCCTCGCGCAGCTTCTTGTCGAGTGCGCCGAGCGGCTCGTCGAGCAGCAACACTTTCGGCCGCTTGGCAACCGAGCGGGCGAGCGCCACGCGCTGGCGCTGGCCGCCGGACAATTGGTGCGGCTTGCGCTTGGCGAACTGCTCGAGCTTGACCAGCTTCAGCATCTCGGCGACGCGCTTGTCGATCTCCGGCGCCGGCATGCCTTCCTGCTTGAGGCCGAAGGCGATGTTCTTTTCCACCGTCATATGCGGGAACAGCGCATAGGATTGGAACATCATGTTGACCGGGCGACGATAGGGCGGGATGCCGCGCAAATCCTGACCGTCGAGCAGGATGCGGCCGGCGGTCGGCTCCTCGAAGCCGGCGAGCATGCGCAGCAGCGTCGACTTTCCGCAGCCGGAAGCGCCGAGCAGGGCGAAGAACTCGCGCTCGAAAATGGTCAGCGACAGATTGTTGACGGCGGTGAAGTCGCCGAACTTCTTGGTGACGTTCTCGAATTGAATGTATGGCTTGGCGTTCGGGTCGTTCCATGGCGCGAAATCCCTGCGGATGCTGCCAAGCGATTTCATGTCCCACTCCGTCCTGTTTTTTTGCTTCTTGCCCCAGAGAAGAATGGCCCCGGCAGGTGACTGACGGGGCCATGTCGCATTGCTTACTGGCCGGTGACGATCTTGGTCCAGCTGCGCGTGATCAGGCGCTGCGTCTTGGGATCGTAAGGCTGGACCGTATAGAGTTTTTTCAAGGTCTCGGCGTCCGGATAGACCGCCGGATCATCCAGCAGAGCCTTGTCGACGAACTGCTGCGAAGCCTTGTTGCCGTTGGCGTACAGCACATAGTTGGACGACTTGGCGATGACTTCCGGCTTCATCATGTAGTTGAGGAATTCGAGTGCCTCGGCGACATGCGGCGCATCGGCCGGGATCGCCATCTGGTCGAACCACATCTGCGCGCCTTCCTTCGGCACGGAATAGCCGATCTCGACGCCCTGCTTGGCCTCCACGGCCCGGTTGCGCGCCTGGAAGACGTCACCCGACCAGCCGACCGCCAGGCAGATATCGCCATTGGCGAGTGCGTTGATGTATTCGGACGAATGGAATTTGCGGATATACGGCCGCACCTTCAGCAATGTTTCCTCGGCCTTGGCGATGTCGTCGGGCGAGGTGCTGTTGGGGTCGAGGCCGAGATATTTCAGTGCCGCCGGGATGATGTCGGCCGGCGAGTCCAGCACATAGACGCCGCAGTCCTTCAGCTTGGCCAGGCTGTCGGGATTGAAGAACACATCCCAGCTGTCGATCTTGTCGGTGCCGAGGGCGGCCTGCACCTTCTTGATGTTGTAGCCGATGCCGACCGTGCCCCACATGTAGTTGATCGAATATTCATTGCCCGGATCGTATTTGGCGGTCCGTTCCAGAACGGTGTCCCACATGTTGGAAATGTTCGGCAGCTTCGACTTGTCGAGCTTCTGGAACACGCCGGCCTGGATCTGGCGCGCCAGGAAGTTGCCGCTGGGCACGACGACGTCATAGCCGCTGCCGCCGGCAAGAAGCTTGGTCTCGAGGATCTCGTTGGAATCGAAGGTGTCATAAACGACCTTGATGCCGGTTTCCTTGGTGAAGTCCTCGATGATCGAGCTATCGATATAATCCGACCAGTTGAAGACATTGACGACGCGGTCCTCGGCGTGGCCGCCGACGGTGAAAAGCGTCAGAAATGCCGAGGTTGCCGAAAGCCAGAGCGCTTTGCGGATCATGCTGTTCTCCTTTGATGAGTGTTCCTTCGCCAATTCGTCGCAGTTTCAGCGCGATTGGGCATTTGCTTCAGAGTATTGAGCTTTCCGGGCAGCCACAAGCGCCAACTGCCGGCTGCATGCGGGCAGTTCGACAGGCGGCGGATGATGGCTCTGTGTCCCCGTCTGAGGGGTACGCTGCCGCCGTCAAAGGCTTTCGCCGTGGCGCGGGCAGGGATACGACACTGTGATCCGGTCTTGGTCCGACCGGCGGGGACACTTGGCAAGATAAGCCTGTCTTGTTGTTGCCGTGTCCCCAGCCTGCCCGTGCCGCAGCGAGGTTGTCAATGGCCCGCGCGGGGGACGCCCGTCAATAAGGTGTGTGCCGCGTCAATTAGGGGATGGCAGGCCGGTGATACCTGGCCGCGCTGGCCGCGCCTGGCGCTTGAATTCAAGCCCGATATGGACAAGCAGCGCTGCGACCACAACGGCGCCGCCAATGATGGTGCGCACCGAGGGCACCTCGCCATGGACGAGCCAGACCCAGATCGGGCCGAGGATCGGCTCGAACGTGCCGAGCAGGGCAGCGATGGCCGCCGGAACCAGCCGGGCGCCGGTGGCGAAAAAGGCAAGGCCAAGGCCAAGATTGATGACGCCGAAGGCAAACAGGAAAGCCATGTCGTGGGTGGAGACGGCGAATTGCGTGGCTTGCGAGGCGGCGAACGCCGCTGCCAGCAGCGTGCCGAGACATGTCGCCGGGGTCATGCGGACATGGGCGAAGCGCCGAGTGATGACGGTGGCAATCGAGAACATCACGGCGATCAGCAGCGCCAGCCCGTCGCCGATCGGCGATACCGCGCCGTCGAGCGATTCCGACACCATGATGGCGACGCCGGCGATGACGGCGGCAATCGCCACCCAGGTCGCGATGGCGACGCGTTCGCGAAACAGCACCCAGGCAAGCAAAGCCGCCAGCAGCGGCACACCGGCCTGCATCAGCAGGATGTTGGCGACGGTGGTGTAGGCGAGTGCGACGACGAAGCATGTCGAGGCGGTGGCAAAACACACCGCCACGGCAAGGCCGGGCAGGCCCATGTCGCGGAACAATCTGAGCATGCCGCGCCAGCCGTCGCGCCAGGCCATGAAGCAGATCAGGAAGGCTGCCGCCCAGAGCGAGCGCCAGAACACGACCGTCCAGCTGTCAGTGGTGTCGATGAAGCGGGCAATGGTGCCGCCAAAGCTCCACATCAGCGCCGACAGGAACACCAGCAGAAAGCCGACGCGCTCCTCGCGCGGCGACACGGTCGGCGAAATGGTTGTCGGAGAAGATGCGGTATCGGTCATGGGCTGCGACTGTCGGCTATCTCGGGAAGGCATGATGCACAATGGACGACAGAAACGTGCCGCATTCGCCTAGCGCAAAGTGGACGACCGGGCGTGGTCCAGCATGGTGTTCCGCTTAGGGCACCTAGAGCCTGTTCCATCCCGATGCGATCAGGATGGGTTCCATCTCTTTATTTCAGCATGATATCTGGACAAAGCGGTTCCCGTTTGTCCGAGAAAACCGGATTCCACTTTTCGGGATCATGCTCTAGCCTCCGGCAATGACAAAGTCTCCCTGGGAAAGAAGCCAGGCAACGTCGCGGCCATCGACCTCGAGATGTTCTCCAGCCTTGGGGAAGACGTAGGTAAAGCCCGATGCCGGCGCGGCGACGACGATCGACGTGTCGCCGCGATACTCGATCGCGACAATGCCGGTCAGCGCCGGCGGCTGCGGCGGTCCTGATATCCGGGTTCGACGCGGCGGCGACTGCCACATCTGGCGATTTTGACCACAGCATCCCATCATCATCTCCTGTTGTTATGTCGTCTTCGACCCGGTCGCTTGCTCAAGCAAGCAGGCGGCTCCCGAAGCGGCGAGCCAGACCAGCACAAACTCAATCCAGCCGTGGCTGACGAGTGGCGCGAACAACGCCGATGGCCACAGGCTCAGGCAATAGAAACAGTCCATAAGATGCCCCAGCACATGATCGCCGGCCCTGGCCCTGACCTTGACGACGATGTCAAAGGGTCCGTCCTCGGCGGCAACGAAATGCGCGATCCGCCAGGTGGCAAGGCTGATGAGGATGAAAACGAGTTCGCTTGACATCTGATCCCCATGAGAAGCTCTCGCGCGGCGGAAAGACGCCGCCGCGCGAGAGACGATTTCATCCGTTGATGACGGCGATATCCACGTCGGGATCCACCCGGATATCGATCGGATCATAGTTCCAGTCGGACAGATGCCCATTGTCTGCGCCGGCAGGGTTCATTGCGCGGGCGAACGCGCTGCAGCCGAGGCCATAGGAGCCCTCGAGCGCACTCGAGTCCAAGCGATAAGTGCCGGACAGGAGGCAAGAGTTGTCGCTGGTCGTCTCATGCCAATGAGACGTATCGGCCAGCGACGTCTGCAGCGAGAAGGACCCGCTGCCGCAGCCATGCGACGTCAGGACAGCATTGCGCAAATGATGCGCAGTGACAGACACGACGATGCGCACGTCGATGTCTTGGGGCACGACGCCGCGCCGGATGGTCGGGCATGGCACCAGCAGGTTGCGCCCGGGCAGACCGAATGCGCCGTCGGGTTCCGAAGCGAATTTCCAGGCCAACATGTCGAAATGCACCGTTGGGGCGGTGTTGTCCGTCTGTATTGCGACGACACCGGAATACATCAGGTGATTTTTCGCTGGCCCTCCGACCTCGATCTTGAGGAGTGTCCTCTGCAGTGTCGGCGTCGGCCATTCAAGCACGAGATTGTCCGGATGGAACGCCGTCGGATTGGGCAGCACCGGATACCAGCCATTGGCGTCCGGAGTAACAAGGTGCGGCGATCCCGACGGTATCGGATAGATGTTCCAGGACAGCCCGGTGATGGCGTTGAAGGTCACGCCATTGTCGGTGCTGGCGAGCACCCGGTAGAACTGCGCTTTCGGTACATTGACGCAGCCATAGAGCTGCAAAGTGCCGTGGAACGGTGTCCGCGCCAGTGGACGAGGCCCTATTGGCGGTTTTGGACGGTTCGGACGCACGGCATAGCCGGTGACGGCATTGAAGTAGGAGGCATTGTTGAGCGGCATCAGACCGGCGAACAGGATTTCCGGCACGTCCTTGCAGGGCACGACGGGCGTTTCGCAGACACGCGATACACGCGCCCGGCTGGAAGCGACAAGCGTGACCGGAGGAATGACACCGGCATTCAAGCGGACGTCGAAATAGCCTTCGGAATAGATGACTTCCTCGATGCCGTCGCCATTGGTGTCCTGGGTGACCCGGAAGGTGATATCCGGCACATCCACGATGCGCTGCCACTCCGGCAGGAAAATATCGAAGCAGCGCAGGAACGGACCGATGTAGCGGTTGAGGTCGAACCCGTCGATTTCCGCATGATGCACGCCCAATTGCTTGGCGACCGCGGCGCGGATGGCCTCGCTGGGGTCGGACGGCTTTTTGCCGACGATGTCGTCATCGCCGCTCAGCATCTTCTGGAATTCCATCGGAAGAGGCGCCTGCATTTCCGTCGGGAAAGCGCGCGCTCCCTCAAGCTCGGCCGCCAATGTCTCCCGCCCGCTCTGCGAGCTCGCTTCCAGACTGAGGCTTGCTGCATTCGACATGGCGCCAAGCGCTGCCTCGATATGGCGCTTCAACCCCGGCAATTTCTCCACCGGGCCTGGACGCGGTGGCACCGGCAGATCCAGTTCCGGTATGGCCACCAGATCCTTGATCGAAGGCCTGACGAAAATATACGGGAAGCAGATCCGCCGACGGCGCCAGCGGAGAATCCAGTCGATATCGAAGCGCGGGACATAGACGCAGAAGCGTCCGCATTTGTCGGTCTTGACGGTGGCAATGACCTCGCGCCGACAGTGGAATGGATAGAACCATCCCCAGCGCCAGTTGGCCGGGAAATAGCTGACCAGGTTGCAGTCGGTGTCCTGCACTTCGACGGTGGCGAACGGAACGGGGTATTCGACGCCGGTGACCGGATCTTTCTTGACGACGCGCCCGCAGATGCGCCGGAAGAAGAACAGTTCGGGATCGATACGCCATTTCAACCGCTCGGCGAGGTCGGCAACGCTGTGGCCGATGAGTTCCTTGGCATCAACCTCGGCCAGCGCGGCAAGCCGCTCGGCCTGAAGTCTGGTGATGATGCGTTTGTCAGGGGTGAGTTCGGCCTTGTGTGCGGCCGGCTTTTCAGGCGACTTCATGGCTGCAATCTCCTCTGGTTTCAGCTGCGGGTTAAAAAATCCGCAGACCAGTATCGAGTAACAGTATTGGCCAATTAGTTATGTTAGAGGCGTCACATATACAAAATACAACCTTCAATTGAACTTTCAACTTATGGATTATTATTAACCAATTACTTTATATATTCTTGTAGTTCATATGTATATCTCGAAATTTATCTGTGATCCATTTCATAGACTTTCTGCTTTGGTTTAGACAGCCGGCGACAACCCTTTCAGGCATCAGGGGCATGCGGATCTTTTGCGCAAGAGCCTGCAGTCCGGCCAATAGCTGGCAGGCCCGCCGCCAGCGGCGGCACTCAGGTCTGTATCGGGATGTCGTCAGCCTATGATGTGGTCTTGTTGCCGCGGATGAAGCGCCAGAGACCGGCGAGCGGAACCAAGAGGAGAATGCCGAACTTCTTCAGCGCGATCAGCGCGACCGCAATGAGCCCTGCCTTGGCCGCCAGCTTTCCAGCGATGAGGCCGCCAATGCCGACCGCGGCCACGGTGTCGGTACCGGGCAGGAAGTCGGTGTATTTGCTGCCGGTGTTGAAGTCGGCAACGCTGAGCACTTCGTCCAGGCTCTGCTTGATCTCCGGCAATTGCTCCACGGTGGCGATGTAGCTCATCACGAAGACGCCTTCCCGGCCGAGGAAACGGACATCGTAGTTGAGCGTATGGACGGCGTCGTCACCGAACTGCAACTCCTTTGCCCAGTGCAACCGCTTGTGGACGAAATCATAGACAGGGGGCGAAGCCCAGCCGATCAGCTTGATCGGCTGATAGCCGTCCTTCACGCGTTGATCGTTGGCCGACAAAGTGTCCGCCTGCATGCTGCTCAGCAGTTCGGCGTAGTCGATGGAGGCGGCGTCGCCGTCATCGACATGGCCGATCTTTTCATAGCGCAGCTCGATGCCCCAATTGTTGTCACCGATCGGGCTATTTTTGACCGGGAAGATCATACCGAGCGCCTCTAAGGCGTTATCCGGCGGATTGCCCCAGGCTTCGGTCAGGACCGAACCGGTGTCCTTCTTGTCCAGAAAATAGAATTTGTCCTTGAGATCGAGATGGATGCCTTCGGGCAGGTCGACCGCGCCGGTCTTCGGCTCGATCTTGTCCAGGAACGCTTTGCCTTTGTCATTATACTGTTCGTAATCCTTGAAGAATTCCGAGGATTTTTCCGCCTGTGCAGGCCCTGCCGAAAAGGCAAGCGCCACGCCAAGCCACAAAGCTTTCCTGTCCATAAGCCATCCCCCCTTGGCAGCCATGCATCTGGTCTTTCGATAGCGCAGCGCCGATGCTTAATCAATATTTCGAGCGTTCTGGTTCGGAGAGGGGATATATTTCTCGCCGCTAAAGTGCGGATGGCAAGATCCAACAAGCATCACTGGAAATCGAAGGCGCTTAAGCCCGTCACCATCTCGTCGAGGCCGAGCGGACGGGTCACCGGCGGCTCGGCGCGGGCGAGACAGCCGATGCGTTCGCACAACCGACAAGCCGGGCCAATCGCCGTGGCGGCGCCCTGTCCGGTCTTTGCCGACGCCGGCAGCCCCGCGCCATAGACGACCTCGTCGCGAAAGCCGATATCGCAGCCCAACAACAGCGCGGTGCGGCGCGGACGCTCGGAGAACGAACCTTGCGGCCCCTCGAGCGTCCGGGCGATGCAGAGGAACTCGGCGCCGTCAGGCATTTCGACCGCCTCGACCAGGATCTGGCCGGGCAGCGCGAAGGCGGCATGGACAGGCAGTTTCGGACAGCCGCCGCCAAAGCGGCTCTGCGGAAAGCCCTGGCCGCCCGCCTTGCGGAAGCGGTTGCCGGCATTGTCGACCTCAAGCATGAAGAACGGCACGCCGGAGGCACCCGGACGCTGCAGCATGGTCAGCCGGTTTGCCGCTTGCTCGAACGAAACGCCGAAGCGTGAGCGCAGCACGTCAATGTCGTAGCGGGCGCGGACAGCGGCGGCATGAAAGGCCTGGTAGGGCATCATCAAGGCATGGGCGGCGTAGCGGCCGAGTTCGAAGCGAGCGAGCCGGCGGGCTTCATCGGTGCCGAGCTTCAGCGCCTGGATCTCGCCGGCGACCGCGACCGTCATGCGGATCAGGCAGGCCTCCATGGCGACTTCGCGCAACTGGTCGAAAGGCGACAGCCGTTCGGACAGGAACAGGCGCTGCGAATGACGGTCGTAGCGGCGGCGCCAGTTCGGCATGGTGGCGACCGGCAACACCTTGACGACGATGCCGTATTCGCGCTTCAGCCAGGCTTTTAACGCGCCGAACAGATCGTCGCCCGGGTCGAGCACGGAGGTGAAAGCCTCGGCTTCTTCTTCGAGTGTGCCAAAATGGTTGGGCCGGCGCTCGAAAATCTCGTGCACCTCGTCGATCGGCAGCCGTGCGCCGGAAAGCGCGGTGGCCCGGCCCTCGCGCGCCAGAAGTTCGTTGAGATCGGACAGCCGCTCGGCCTGCTCACGATAGGCACGAAACAGTTTGATCATCGCCGCCGACGCGTTGGGCGCCGCCTCCGCGAGTTCGATCAGCTCCTGGTCGCCCGGCAATTCGCCGGCAAGCAGCGGGTCGCCGAACACTTCCTTCAAAGCCGAGATCGACCCCCGCGCCTCGCCCTGCAGTTCATGCGGATCGACCTTGTAGACCGAGGCCAGCTTCAGGATCAGCTGCACCGTCAGCGGTCGCTGGTTGCGCTCGATCAGGTTGAGATAGGAGGGCGAGATGCCGAGGCCCTCGGCCATCGCCGTCTGGGTAAGGCCCTTGGCGATGCGGATGCGGCGGATGCGCGGCCCGGCGAAAATCTTCTGATCGGCCATCGGCTGTCCTTGACAGGAATTTACACGGCTGGCGCGCGACGGAGGCGCATTCGCCTTTTACAATCGTGACAAATTTACAGTGCCATCCAGTCAAACACAACACAGGTTTTCTCTTATTTTTGGCCGGATACGGCGGTTTTCCTCGCCTTTTTCGCGGTGCAATGTAAACGATGTCACACACCAACGACGCAAAATCCCCGAAGCGCGACGTTGCAAGATACTGACATCGATTGATCTGGAGTGAGCAATGACCGATTTTTACAACCTCGTCCCCTCGGCGCCCGAAGGCCGCTTCGACGGAATTGAACGGCCCTACTCGCCGGACGATGTGAAGCGGCTGCGCGGCTCGGTCCAGATCCGTCAGAGCCTTGCCGAAATGGGCGCCAACCGGCTGTGGAAACTCATTCACGAGGAAGACTTCGTGAACGCGCTCGGCGCCATGTCGGGCAACCAGGCCATGCAGCAGGTGCGCGCGGGCCTGAAGGCAATCTACCTCTCAGGCTGGCAAGTTGCCGCCGACGCCAACACCGCGTCATCAATGTATCCGGACCAGTCGCTCTACCCGGCCAATGCGGCGCCGGAACTGGTCAAGCGCATCAACCGCACGCTGCAGCGCGCCGACCAGATCGAGACCTCGGAAGGCAACGGCCCGTCGGTCGATACCTGGTTCGCGCCGATCGTCGCCGACGCGGAGGCCGGGTTCGGCGGCCCGCTCAACGCCTTCGAGATCATGAAGGCATTCATCGAGGCGGGCGCCGCCGGCGTCCACTATGAGGACCAGCTGGCCTCGGAAAAGAAGTGCGGCCATCTCGGTGGCAAGGTGCTGATCCCGACCGCGGCGCATATCCGCAACCTCAATGCGGCACGCCTTGCGGCCGACGTGATGGGCACGCCGACGCTGGTCGTGGCGCGCACCGATGCCGAAGCGGCAAAGCTGTTGACCTCGGACATCGACGAGCGCGACCAGCCCTTTGTCGACTATGACGCCGGCCGCACGGTCGAAGGTTTCTACCAAGTCAGGAACGGCATCGAGCCGTGCATCGCGCGCGCCATTGCCTATGCGCCGCATGCCGACCTGATCTGGTGCGAAACCTCCAAGCCCGATCTGGCGCAGGCCAAGAAGTTCGCCGAAGGCGTGCGCAGGCATCATCCCGGAAAGCTGCTCGCCTATAATTGCTCGCCGTCGTTCAACTGGAAGAAAAACCTCGACGACGCGACGATCGCCAAGTTCCAGCGCGAGCTCGGCGCCATGGGCTACAAGTTCCAGTTCATCACGCTGGCCGGGTTCCATCAGCTCAACTTCGGCATGTTCGAACTGGCGCGCGGCTACAAGGCGCGGCAGATGTCGGCCTATTCCGAGCTGCAGGAAGCCGAGTTCGCGGCCGAAGTCCACGGCTACACCGCGACCCAACACCAGCGCGAGGTCGGCACCGGCTATTTCGACGCGGTGTCGATGGCAATCAGCGGCGGCCAGTCCTCGACCACCGCCATGCATGAATCGACCGAGCACGCCCAGTTCAAACCGGCAGCGGAATAGCAGCAACCAACAGAGGAAACGCCCAAAAGGGCAAGGGACATAGGAGAAGAAAAATGGCATCGATAAGCCGCGTCAAGGAACGTGCAGAAGAGCAGTCCACCACGATGAGCGTCGACCAGCAGGCGACCATCCGCATGCTGGCCAACGACCTGCACCGGCTCAATCAATCGGTGATGAAGGCAGTCGAGGCGGGCGTCTCGGTGGAACTGGTGCGCTCAGCCCGGCACCATGGCGGCGACGGCAATTGGGGCGACCTGTTGATCCCGGTCATCGTCACCCAGCAGAGCCACGGCTGATCTTACCTTACGGAAGCTTTGTGCTTACGGAATCTTCTAACACGGTCGTGCACTGGCCGTTTTTCAACGTCACCCGCGCGCTTTCAGCGCGGGTGACTTTCGCTTTTGCGCATTCCCTTAACTACAGTTTGAAGACAGACCTTGGTTTCGAGGTTTAATATTTCTGGCTATATTTCCCAGCTCCGCCATTTCAGCTTGACATGGCGCGCGATCTCGCGCCATTTGGCTCTCGTATTTCAACCCTGCATTGAAGCAGCGCCGAGTGCCCGCCCCGCCCATGTGTCCTGTGAATCGCGAGACCGACACCGCCAAACATCTGAATTCGAAAAACGGGGATGCGAATTCCGAAATGCTCACGGATTTCTCCCAGGTGCTGGTGGTCGGAAAATCGCCGATCAGCCGGGTGGTGGTGTCGAAGATCGTCGAGAAGTCGGGGCTGAAGCCGATCTCCGAGTCGCCCGAGATGGCGACCAAGGCATTGCGAACCCTTATTCCAGGCGCAGTCGTTCTCGACGGCGGCGCCGACAACAAGGACTGCGACGCGCTGATGTCGGCCATCGGCGCATTGCGGCGCGCGTCGGGCCGGTCGCTGCCCTCGGTGATCCTGCTTTCAACCAAGACCGGCACGCCCGAAAGCCTCGGCCTGTCCAGCGTGATCGACGTGGTGGTCACCAAGCCGATCACCACCGAAAGGCTGCAGCCGGTGATCGACCGGCTGATCGGTCTCGGGCGCGGCTGACCGCACTCCGCGCCTCACTGTCTGAAACGAGGTAAGGCGGTCAGCCTTTGCTGTCGATGCTTTCGATCAAAGCCGGCAGTTCGCCCAGATCAACAATCTGCCGAAAGCGCGGTGCCGAGACCGGTGGCTCGACATGTTCCAGCACCCAGGTCAGTTCGTGCGGGATGTAGACGCCCCAGCTGCCGGCCTCGATGGCCGGCACCACGTCCGACTTGAGCGAATTGCCGACCATCATGCTGTCCTGCGGGCTGCCGTGGCGGCCAAAGATCCTGGCATAGGTGGCGGCGCTCTTGTCGCTGACAATCTCGACGGCATCGAACAGGTCGCCGAGGCCGGAGGCTTCCAGCTTGCGTTCCTGGTCGAAGAGATCGCCCTTGGTGATCAGCACCAAATGATACGCGCCGGCGAGCTTTTCCACGGTCTCGCGCGCATGCGGCAGCGCCTCGACCGGATGTCCCAGCATGTCGCGCCCGGCTGCAAGGATTTCGGCGATGGTCGAGGCCGGCACACGTCCCTCGGTTACATCGATCGCCGTTTCGATCATCGACAAGGTAAATCCCTTGATGCCGAAGCCGTAGACGGCAAGGTTGCGCTTTTCGGCTTCGAGCAGTCGCGCCGAAATCTGTTCCGCGTCGCCATGGTCGGCCAAGAGTGCGGCAAAGCGCTTTTCGGTCGTGCGGAAGAACTGTTCGTTCTGCCACAGCGTGTCGTCGGCATCGAAGCCGATTGTGGTCAATTTGCCTGGCATGTGGTGTCTTCTGCTGCTCGATCTGCGGGAGCCCGACCCTAATCTGGACGGAGCGATTTTCAACCAGGAAGGCGAACTCAGGTGGGCTCCCCTTCCCTTCCATCACCCGCCCCGGCTATACTGCGAAATCCGCAACCCAAACTGGTGAATGATGCCGCCTGCAAAAAAGGAAGTCCGTCCGTCGAGCCGCGGAGGACGCGCCCGCACGCCTGCCTTCGTGAAAAACCAACGCGGCGTCAAGAACTGGAAGGAAGTCAGCGCCTGGCTGGAATGGCGCGGCATCGAAGACATAGAATGCATCACGCCCGACCAGGCGGGCGTCGCGCGCGGCAAGATGATGCCGTCGAAGAAATTCACTTCCAACACCTCGCTCGCACTGCCTTCGGCGGTGTTCATGACGACAATTTCGGGCGGCTATCCCGAAGATGGCAACGGTTTCCACTATCCGGAAGACGATGGCGACCTGAAACTGATGCCGGATCTGTCGACCCTGACCGTGGTGCCTTGGGAAGAAGACCCGACGGCCGCCGTCATCTGCGATCTCGTCCACCAGGACGGCCGCTCGGTGGAGTTCACGCCGCGCAACGTGCTGAAACGCGTGCTGGCCGCCTATGACAAGCGTGGGCTGAAGCCTGTGGTTGCGCCCGAGATCGAATTCTACCTGGTGCGCAAGAACCCCGATCCGGACTATCCGCTGACGCCCCCGGTCGGGCGTTCGGGGCGGGCCATCGGCGGCGGCGCCGGCTATTCGATCGCCGGCGTCAACGAGTTCGACGAACTGATCGACGACATCTACCATTTCTCGGAAAGCCAGGGCCTGGAGATCGACACGCTGATCCATGAGGAGGGCGCCGGCCAGCTCGAGATCAATCTGCGCCACGGCGATCCGATCGAGCTTGCCGACCAGGTGTTCATGTTCAAGCGCACCATCCGCGAGGCAGCACTGAAGCACGAGATCTACGCCACGTTCATGGCGAAGCCCATCCAGGGTCAGCCGGGCTCTGCCATGCACATCCACCAGTCGATCATCGACAAAAAGACCGGCCAGAACATTTTTTCGGCCGAGGATGGTTCGGAAACCGACGACTTCTTTCACTTCATCGGCGGCATGCAGAAGCATGTGCCGAACGCGCTGGTGATGTTTGCGCCCTATGTCAATTCCTACCGCCGGCTGACGCAGTCGGCCTCGGCCCCGGTCAACAACAAATGGGGCTACGACAACCGCACCACGGCGTTTCGCGTGCCGCGCTCGGACCCGGCGGCGCGGCGTGTCGAAAACCGCATCCCGTCTTCCGACGCCAACCCCTATCTGGCGCTGGCGGCGTCGCTTGCCTGCGGGCTGATCGGCATGACCAACAAGGTCAAGGCCGAGCCACCGGTGCTGACTACCGCCAACGCCGACGAGATCGACCTGCCACGCGGCCTGCTCGAGGCCGTCGACCTGTTCGAAGGCGACGAGGAACTCTGCGCCCTTTTGGGCAAGTCGTTCGCCGCCACCTATGCAGCGATCAAGCGGGCGGAGTTCGAGACCTTCATGGAAGTGATCAGCCCGTGGGAGCGGGAGTATCTGCTGCTGAACGTTTAGGAGAATAGGGAAGTAAGGCAGTAGGGCAGTAGGGCGAGATGGCGGCCAAGATTGAATCGTACAGGGATTTGATCGTCTGGCAGCAAGCTATGGATCTGGCGGTTTCAATCTACGACGCAACTAGAGCATGGCCAAAGGAGGAGCGCTACGGGCTGACAGCTCAGATACGCCGTGCGGCCACGTCCGTTCCTGCCAACATTGCCGAGGGATACGGTCGAGAAAGCCGGGCCTCCTATCAACAGTTTCTCAGGATCGCCCAAGGGTCTCTCAAGGAACTGGAGACGCATCTCATGATTGCGCAACGTGTCGGCATCGCCTCGCACGAGGCAATCAACCCCCTGATGAGCAGCAGCGAGAGCGTAGGGACGCTCCTGCGGCTTCTGATCCGCAAATTATCTCCCGAATAGCGCCCCCCTACTGCCCTACTGCCCTACTGCCCTACTGCCCTACTGCCCTACTGCCCTACTTCCCTACTGCCCTAGCGAGGATCATGCCTTACCAATCCCCAATCTCCCCCGGCCGCTCCTGGTACGAGGATACGGCTGGACCTAGACCCGAATACCCAGCGCTGGACGGCGACCGTAACTGCGACGTTGTCATAGTCGGCGGTGGGTTTACCGGCCTTTCCGCGGCGGCGCATCTGGCCAAGGCCGGCGCGGACGTCGCGCTGATCGAGGCGTATCGCTTCGGCGACGGCGCCTCGGGGCGCAATGGCGGCCAGCTTGGCACCGGCCAGCGGGCCTGGGCCGAGGAGCTGGAGGCCGAATACGGTTTTTCCCGCGCCAAGGCCTTGTTCGACCTTGCCGAGGAAGCCAAGGCGCATCTGCTCGAGTTCGCCGCCGTCAACCAGATCGACATCGACTATATGCCCGGTCAATTGTCGGTGGCGCACAAGCAGCGCTATGTCGACGACTACAAGGCGCATGCCGAGATCATGGCGAGCCGCTTCAACTATCCGCACATCGCCTTCATGGATGCCAGGGAAACGGCCGAGCGACTGGGCTCCACACGCTACTTCGGCGGTACCCGCGACACCGGCACCGGGCACATCCACCCGATGAAGCTGGTGATCGGCACTGCAAAGGTGGCGGCAGCGGCGGGTGCCCATCTGTTCGAACAGACGGCGTCGACCGGAATCACGTCCAGCGGCGGCACGGTGAAGGTTACGACGCCGAGAGGCACCATCACGGCGCAGAAATGCCTGATCGGCGTCAACGCCTATGGCGGCACGCTCGAGCCGGTGAGTGCCGTGCACATCATGCCGATCGGCTCCTTCATCGGCGCGACGGTGCCATTGGGCGTCGATTCGAAGGTGCTGCCGGGCGGCGAGGCGGTCGACGATTCGCGTTTCGTCGTGCGCTATTTCCGCAAATCCAGGGATGGAAGGCTGCTGTTCGGCGGTCGCGAGGTCTATGGTGTCAACGATCCGAAGGACATCCACATCCATATCCGCCGGCAGATCGCGGAACTTTATCCGGACCTCCGGGATGTCGAGATCACCCATGGCTGGGGCGGCTATGTCGGCATCACCGTGCCCAGAAAGCCGTTCGTGCGCGAGGTGATGCCCAATGTGATCTCGGCCGGCGGCTATTCCGGCCACGGCGTTATGCTGTCGAACTTCTTCGGCAAGCTCTATGCCGAGACCGTCGCCGGCAATCGCGACCGGCTGAAGCTGATCGAGGACCTGAAAATCCCGGCCTTCCCCGGCGGCCGGCGCTTCAGAACGCCATTGTTGTTCCTGGCGCTCAACTGGTTTGCCCTGAGGGATCGAATATAGGGAAAGTATCTCATATCGGCCTGGTTGATACCGAGCTGATTCTATTGAGATGTTGGTTGCCGTAGCGAGACGTTGCGGAATCCTTAACAAGGGCGCAGAATTCCTCCCAAGGGCGCACTGATGCCACAATCAAGGGCAAAGGATGCCGGTTCTGGGCGATTGAACGGGGATTTCTGCGGGCTTGCCCGCTTTGTTGTTGGGACCGATGCCGATCGGATGCCGCACTACTGGCGCTGATCGAAAGAACACCGGCCCGCCTTTTGGAGGTGGCAAGAGTGAACGAGCCCTTCAGTTTCGGCGCGCCGGAACGTCGGCGCTTTGCCATGCAATTCGGTTATGACATGCGGCCCTCCTTCTGGCAGGGCGTGCGCACGAATTCGCATCTGGTGATCGCCGCCGTCGGCACCGCAGCGCTGCTTGGCGTGGCGGGTATCGCGCTTTGGCTGGCGTTGCCGGCCAACGACCGGCAAGCGGTCGCCAGCACACAGCAGAACGTTCCGACCATTCCGGTCAAGACGACCAAGATCGCCCCGGTCACGCCCGCAACGACAGTTGCCGTGGCAGCTGCGCCGCCAGCCGCGCGCAAGGGCGACGCGGTTTCAACGACGGTGGCGGCCGGGGCGGCCGCGATACCGGCGCTGGCGGCCAACGATCCGCGCTGGACAGCACCGCAATCGAACACCGACCCCGCAGCCACGCCGTCCGATCAGGCCGCGGCCGAGCAGGCAGCAGCCAAACCGTCAGATGCTGCGGCTTATGAGGAACCGTCGGCGCAGAGCGATGCCACCACGCAACTGTCCAAGGTTGCCGCACCAGACCCCGCTGCGAAGGACGGTCACACCGACGGCGCCGAAACCGCCGCCATCCCGACGCCAAAGCCGCAACTGCCGGACGCGCAATCTTCCGCCGCAACGGACGAGGCCAAGACCAAGCCACAGACGCTGGCCGCTGCCGCCGGCACCGGACGTATTCTCAGGACGGTGACAATGCGCACCGGACCGAAGAAGAATGCCGCCGCCATGGGTACCGTGCCCGCCAAGGCGTCAGTGCAGGTGATGAGCTGCAAGAAATGGTGCCAGATCGTCTACAACGGCAAGCGCGGCTGGATTTACAAGAGCTACATCAAGACCGGAGCTTGAGATAACGACGTCGTCGAGGCTGCCAGTTTCTGGTCAGCCGCCGAGCAGCCACCTGAAACGGTGTCTTCTGCGAGCAAGTCTGCGCTTCGCTACGAAGTCCCGGTGTTCCTCGAACGGCACCTCATAGAGGCCGCACGTTTGGCAGCTTGATGGCTTGCCGCATACCGGGACCCAACATTTCACATCGTGCGTCCAGGCGAGCGCGATCCTTTCCAGATGAAGGTTGGACGAACTTTTCAGCAGAATCAGTTCTCCTGGGACTGCCGTCTGTTTGATATGATCCGAAACCTCCTTGGCGCTGCGAAGCTCAACGAAACGGCCGCCGTCGCGGTCGGCCTGGCTGGCGCGCGAGCGATGCGCGTTGTCGCCGGTGTAGATGACCTGATCGGCGATTTCGCGCGCGACCTTGTAGGTCGTGCCGTACTTTCTCGACGAGCCGGCGTAGTCGGATATCTGCCCAAGCACAATGCGCTTCCGAGTGGCCTTGGCCTTTGCAATCATCTCGAGGGCGATGTTGAGCGAGTGCCAAGGCGCTTTGGCCGTATCGACCAGGAATTGCGGACCTGCCTGTACCACTTCCACGGTGGAGCGGTTGGGTAACGGTTCAAACGATGCCGTTCGCGCCGCAACCGTCTCCGGCGGGACGCCAAGTTCCAAGGCGGTGGCCGCAGCCGCTGCAGTCGGCAGCCAGAATTGCTCGCCGGGAAAAGGCGCCTGAATGGCCAGGCTGCCACCGCGCCAATGAAGGGTGAACCGCAGCAATTCCGGGTACGCGGCATAGACCTCACTCACGCGGTAGTCTGACTTCTCGGATTGGCCAAAGGTCACAATCCGGCATTTCGCGCCAGACGCCATACCGAGCACCAGTGGGTCATCGCAATTGAGAACCGCAAGTCCATCGGGTTGGATTGCCTCGACCAGCGCCCGCTTCTCTGCCGCCACCGCGTCCAGAGTCCTGAATTTGCCGAAGTGCTCCAGCCGGACCATCGTAACCACCGCCACGCTTGGCTTCAGCATTCGCGCCATGGCGCCGATCGAGCCGAAGTCGGAAGCGCCGGCTTCGAAAACGACGTAGTCGACTTTGCCAGCCTTCCTCAGGCGCTTGTAAAGCGTTCGAATGAGCGCAGGCATCGTGTTGGCCTGGGCCTGGAGATGCACCTTGCCTTGGGCGCCCAGTAAATGTGCAAGCAGGCTGGTGGATGTGGATTTGCCGGAGCTGCCGGTAATGCCGATGAATGTCGCCTTGCTACGCGCTCGCACCCAGCGCGCCTGCGGCCGTCGCAGCGCCCACCCGAGGTCCTTGCGAATTTTTCGGAATTCCAGTTTCACAACCCACCGGTTTTTAGCACAGCCTTATATGCGTCGTGCCAATTTGCCGAGTCAAACGGGGTGCTGGCGGGCCTGGGCCAAAACTTTAGCGACCGAGAAGCCGCAGCAGTCTCAGCTTGCGGCGCTTCGCTTTTCTCTGCGCCACAAATTCGCGGTGCTGCTCAAACGGCACTTCATAGAGGCCGCATTGCTCACATCCCTCGGTTTTGCCGCATACCGGAACCCAGCACTGGACGTTGTGGGTCCAGGCAAGCGCAACACGTTCGAGGTGAAGGCTGGATGAGCTCTTGATCAGGATCAGGTCGTCCGGCTGCGCGGTTTGTGCGACATAGTCCGACACTTCCTTTGCCGTGCGCAGTTCGACGAAACGCCCGCTATCGCGGTCGGACTGGTTCGCCTTGGAGCGATGAGCGTGATCGCCGGCATAGATCACCTGGTCTGCGATCTCGCACGCGCTCCTGTAGGCGTCGGCATACTTTCTGTTCGAGCCGGCAAAATCGGATAACTGGCCAAGAACGATGCGTTTTCGTGCGAACGTCGATCTGGCTACCATGTCGAAGGCAAGGGGCAGCGAATGCCATGGCGCCTTTGCGGCATCCACGATGAAGTGGGGGCCGCCGGCGGGGGCGAGCACCTGACCGCGGTTCGCCAGGGGCTGGAACGTCGCGATCCYCTCCTTTACGATCTGCGCAGGCACTCCCAGTTCCAGAGCGGTTGCCGCGGCCGCGACCGTCGGCAGCCAGAAATGCGCGCCGGGGAACGGCGTCTCGATGTCGAGCACACCGCCGCGCCAATGGAGGGAGAATCGCAACGGCTTGGGATAGGCGGCCTCGATATCGCTGACGCGATAATCCGCCTGCTCCGATGTGCCGAATGTGACGGCGCGGCAATCGCTCACCGAGGCCATGCCCAGCACATGCGCGTCATCGGCATTGAGCATCGCGAAGCCGCCCGGCTCCAGCGCAGCGACCAGTGCGCTCTTTTCATGCGCAACGTTTTCCAGGGTCTTGAAACTGGCGCGATGCTCCAGCCGAACCATCGTGACGACAGCCACGTCAGGGCGAAGCAACTCGGCTATCGGCCTGATTGTGTCCGGACCGGACGCGCCAGCCTCGAAGACGACGTAGTCGGCTTTGCCGCCCTTTCCCATTCGCCTGGATAGCGTCGAGACCAACAGCTTCATCGTGTTGGCCAAAACCTGTGTATGGACCGAACCGTGGCCCGCCAGGATATGTCCAAGCAGGCTCCCCGCCGTCGTCTTGCCGGAACTTCCGGTAATGCCGATGAACGTCGCCTGGCTTCGCGCCCGCGCACGCCTGGCCAGGTAAAGCCGCAGCCGCCAGCCCAGATCGTTGCGTGACTTCGGCTGCTTGATCTTCATTCCCGTCGACACCAATCGCCGATCCGTTATGCCTTTCCGTGGATCGTGAAGTCAAACTGGGACGTGGCGTGACGACGTCAACTGTTCGTTCCTTGGCAGGCCGGCAAACCGATGCGAACTCTTCCCAACGTTGCTCTGCCTACCATGCCTGCGAACAGAGACCTACTTCCCCTGAATGGCTCAGATGCAGCGTCCGCCGTCGACCTCCAGCGCCACGCCGGTGATGAAGGCGGCTTCGTCGGAAGCGAGCCAGAGCGCGGCGTTGGCGATATCGAGCGGCGTCGACAGCCGGCCGAGCGGGATCGAGGCGCGGAATTTTTCGCGAATTTCGGGCGTATCGGCGCCCATGAATTTCTCCAGCATGGCGGTCTCGCCGGCGACCGGACAGAGGCAGTTGACGCGGATGTTCTTGGGCGCGAGTTCGACCGCCATCGACTTGGTGGCGGTGATCGCCCAGCCTTTCGAGGCATTGTACCAGGTGAGGCCCGGCCGCGGCCGCAGACCTGCGGTCGAAGCCGTGGTCAAGATGACGCCGCCACCCTGCCGTTCCATGATCGGCACCACGGCAAGTGCGGCATGGTAGATCGCCTTCATGTTGACGGATGTGATCAGGTCGAAGGTCGCCTCGTCGACGTCGAGCATGTCTCCATTGCGATGGGTATAGCCGGCATTGTTGACCATGATGTCGATGCGGCCGAAGGCGCTTTTGGCAGCATAGACCATCTCGTCGAATTCGGAGCGCTGCGAAACGTCGGTCTGCGTCCAGATCGCGGCCTCGCCGATCTCGGCGGCGACACGCTCCGCGCCCCTGGCGTTGAGGTCGGCGACGACGACCTTAGCACCCTCTTCGGCAAAGCGTCTGGCCATGCCTTCGCCGAAGCCCGCCGCAGCACCGGTGATGACGGCGACCTTGTTTTCCAGACGCATGCTTTTCCCGCTCATTCCAGGATCACTCCGCAACCGCATTTTGCCCTTAGCTTTCGTCACATTCCCGCTCTATGTTGCAGGCGCGAAAGCTCCCCGGGACCCTCTGATAGTGACAAGCCTCCGGGTGGCAGCCAGTGTCAAGGCACATTTGGACCGGATCAATATGGAGTGATTGGTCCTTGATGTGACACCATGGCACTGGATAATTTAAATCGATTAGATTATATCAGCCGCGTCACAGCGAGCGGCGTCAAAGCGGACAGACCATGACCAGCCAGATCATCCCCGTCGATCCTTTCGACTTCATCATCTTCGGCGGCACCGGCGACCTGTCGGAACGCAAGCTCCTGCCGTCGCTCTACCATCGCCAGCGCGACCATCAGTTTTCCGAGCCCACCCGCATCATCGGCACGTCGCGCTCGAAGATGACCGACGCCGAATTCCAGGCTTTCGCCAACCAGGCGATTTCCGATCATGTCAAGCCGGCCGATATCGACGCCAAGGAGCTGAAGACTTTCCTTGCCCGGTTGTCCTACATCCCGGCCGACGCTACGACCGGCGCCGGCTTCGACAAATTGAAGAAGGCGATCGGCGACAGCGACCGCATCCGCGCCTTCTATCTGGCGGTGGCGCCGGCGCTGTTCGGCGATATTTCGCACCAGCTCAAGCAGCACAAGCTGATCACGCCGAATTCGCGCATCGTGCTGGAAAAGCCGATCGGCCGCGACCTTGCCTCGGCGCGCGCGCTTAACGATGCCGTCGGTGACGATTTCCACGAAAGCCAGATCTTCCGCATCGACCACTATCTCGGCAAGGAGACTGTGCAGAACCTGATGGCGCTGCGCTTTGCCAACGCGCTCTACCAGCCGCTGTGGAATTCGGCGCATATCGACCATGTGCAGATCACGGTTGCCGAAACCGTCGGTCTCGAAGACCGCGTCACCTATTACGACAAGGCTGGCGCGCTGCGCGACATGGTGCAGAACCACATGCTGCAGCTTCTGTGCCTGGTCGCCATGGAAACGCCGTCGTCGATGGACGCGGATGCCGTGCGCGACGAGAAGCTCAAGGTGCTGCGCGCGCTCAAGCGCATCAACGGCAACGAGGCGCCCAAGCACACGGTGCGTGGTCAGTACCGTGCCGGCGCGTCGGCCGGCGGCGCGGTGAAGGGTTATGTCGAGGAGCTTGGCAAGGACAGCAACACCGAGACCTTCGTCGCCATTAAGGCGGAGATCGGCAACTGGCGCTGGGCCGGCGTGCCGTTCTATCTCAGGACCGGCAAAAGGCTGGCAAGTCGGGTTTCGGAAATCGTCATCGAGTTCAAGCCGATCCCCTTTTCGATCTTCGATGAGAGCGCGGGACCGATCTTCGCCAACCAACTGGTCATCCGGCTGCAGCCCGACGAGGGCGTCAAGCAATTCATCATGATTAAGGATCCGGGTCCGGGCGGCATGCGGCTGCGCCAGATCCCACTCGACATGAGCTTCGCAACGTCGTTCGACGGTCGCGCGCCCGATGCCTACGAACGGCTGATCATGGATGTCGTGCGCGGCAACCAGACGCTGTTCATGCGCCGCGACGAAGTCGAGGCGGCATGGAAGTGGATCGATCCGATCCAGAACGCCTGGGAAAGCGCCAGGCAGGAGGCGCAAGGCTATACGGCCGGCACCTGGGGCCCTTCGGCCTCGATTGCGCTGATCGAACGCGACGGGCGGACATGGCACGAGAGCAATTGAGCGAGCCCTCCTATAACTGGAACGGCTTTGCCGGGCGCCAGGACCTGGCGGCAGCCCTTGCCGGCAATGTCGCGGCGCGGCTGACCAAGGCCATCGACGAGCGCGGCGGCGGCCTGCTTGCCGTCTCCGGCGGCACCACGCCGGCGAAGTTCTTTGCAGCACTTTCGACCATTCCGATCGCCTGGAACAAGGTGACGGTGACGCTGGTCGACGAACGGTTCGTGCCGGCCTCCTCGCCACGCTCGAATGCCGGGCTGGTTGCCGCCAACTTGCTGCAGAACGCGGCGGCCGCCGCGCATTTCGTACCGATGTATCACGAGGCCGCAAGCATCGAGACTGCCGCAGCGTCCGACGACACGGCACTCAAGGCATTGCCTTGGCCGCTCGACGTCGTCGTCCTCGGCATGGGCGGCGACGGCCACACCGCGTCGTTCTTTCCCGATGCCGACAATCTCCCCGCCTTGCTCGATCCCGCCTCGCAGAGGATCGTGCTGCCGGTGCATGCACCGAGCGGCGGCGAGCCGCGGCTGACCCTATCGATGGCGCGCATCATCGCCGCCGGCTTCATCGCACTGCATATCGAAGGCGAGGACAAGCTTACCGCCTTCGAGAATGCGATGGGACCGGGAAAGCACAAGCCTATCCGCGCCGTGATCGACGCCTCGCCAAAGCCCGTAGAGGTGTTCTGGGCGCCCTGATTTCAACTGCCACAGTCCCGGCAGACGGTGGAGGACGTTCTTCCGGGGCTCGAAAGGACCGACCATGACAGCCAGACGCGACATCGAAGCCATCACGGAACGCATCCGCCAGCGCTCGAAAGCCGGGCGCGAGCGCTATCTCGGCCGCATCGCCGAGGCCTCCAACCGCACCGCCAACCGTTCGGTGCTGTCCTGCGGCAACCTCGCGCATGGCTTTGCCGTCTGCAGCCCGTCGGAAAAGCTGGCTCTCGGCGCCGACAAGGTGCCGAACCTCGGCATCATTACCTCCTACAACGACATGCTGTCGGCGCATCAGCCGTTCGAGACGTTTCCGGCACTGATCAAGGATGCCGCGCGCGAAGTTGGCGGCATCGCGCAAGTTGCAGGCGGCGTGCCGGCCATGTGTGACGGCGTCACCCAGGGACAGACCGGCATGGAGCTGTCGCTGTTTTCACGCGACATCATTGCCATGGCGGCCGCGGTCGGCCTGTCGCACAACATGTTCGACGCCGCCGTCTATCTCGGCGTCTGCGACAAGATCGTGCCGGGGCTGGTGATCGCGGCCCTCACCTTCGGCCATCTGCCTGCGGTGTTCATCCCGGCCGGGCCGATGACGACGGGCCTGCCCAATGACGAGAAGGCGAAGGTTCGCCAGCTCTACGCCGAGGGCAAGGCCGGTCGGGCCGAACTGCTCGAGGCCGAGTCCAAATCCTATCACGGGCCGGGCACCTGCACTTTCTATGGCACCGCCAATTCCAACCAGATGCTGATGGAGATCATGGGCCTGCACACGCCGGGCGCCTCCTTCGTCAATCCGGGCACGCCGCTGCGCGACGCGCTGACGCGTGAGGCAACGAAGCGGGCGCTGGCGATCACCGCGCTGGGCAACGCCTACACACCAGTCGGGCGCATGATCGACGAACGCTCTTTCGTCAACGGCGTGGTCGGCCTGCACGCCACCGGCGGCTCGACCAACCACACCATCCACCTGATCGCCATGGCGGCGGCGGCCGGCATCACGCTGACCTGGCAGGACATTTCCGACCTGTCGGAAGCCGTGCCGCTTCTCGCCCGCGTCTATCCGAACGGGCTTGCCGACGTGAACCATTTCCACGCCGCCGGCGGGCTTGGCTTCCTGATCCGCGAACTGCTCGACGAAGGCATCCTGCATGAGGATGTGCAGACAGTGTGGGGCGAAGGCCTGCGGCCCTATGCGGTCGAGGCGCGGCTCGGCGAAGACGGCAGCGTGGTGCGCGAGGCCTCGCCGCTTGAGAGCGGCGACGAGAAGGTGCTGGCGCCTTTCAAGAAGGCCTTCCAGCCGACCGGCGGCCTGAAAGTGCTCGCCGGCAATCTCGGCCACGCCGTCATCAAGACGTCGGCTGTGAAGCCGGAACGCCGCGTCATCGAGGCGCCGGCCAAGGTGTTCGACAGCCAGCAAGGCCTCAACGAAGCCTTCAAGGCCGGCACGCTCACCGGCGACTTCATCGCCGTCATCCGTTTCCAGGGGCCGAAGGCCAACGGCATGCCGGAACTGCACAAGCTGACCACCGTGCTCGGCATCCTGCAGGATCGCGGCCAGCGCGTCGCGCTGGTCACCGACGGGCGCATGTCGGGCGCGTCCGGCAAGGTGCCTGCGGCGATCCATGTGACGCCGGAAGCGGTCGAGGAAGGGCCGATCGCCCGCATCCATGACGGCGACATCATCCGTCTCGACGCCGACGCCGGCACGCTGGAAGTGCTGGTGCCGGGGCCTGAGCTTGCGCTGCGCCGCACGGCGGACATCGATCTCATCGGCAACGAGTTCGGCTTCGGCCGTGAGCTGTTCGCCGGCTTCCGCCAGCTGGTCGGCCGCGCCGACCATGGCGCCAGCGCCTTCGGCACGGCCTGAACCATCATTCCACACGACATAAAAAGGGCGGCTCAAGGCCGCCCTTTGTCGTTTGGGATGAAACGTCAATTACGGCTGGACCGTAACCTCGCTCCGTTCGCCGGCCTTGACCGTCACCGGCATTTCCTTGTCCTGGCCTTCACCGGACATGTGGCGGACGACAACATAGTCGCCGGCCGGAATGGTCTGCTGCCAGGTGTCGCCATAGCTCAGGCCAAGCGCCTTGCGGTTGCCCTGGATGTCCTTCTTCGGCGACAGCACCTCGATCGAATAGGCACCAGGCGCCGACATCGCCAGCACGCCGGCATCGAGGGTCACCTTGACGTCCTGACTGTCGCCGGCCTTGATGCTGAAAGGCTGCTCGACGGTCGCGAGGTCGAGCGCGGTGACCGCGACATAGTCATCCGGCGGCAGCCAGAACTTGCTGTCAGGACCATAGCTATGGGCGACGTCTTCGCGAGAGCCGTCGATCTTTTTCTTGGCCTTGACGATCTGGATGCTGATGCCTGAGGAGTCGGCCTTGTCGCCGCCCGCAGTGTAGTAGGCGTTGACGACGGCGTGGCCGACGCCGACGACGATGTCCTTTTCGACCGTCTGGCCGGCGGCGAGCTGGATGGTCTCGCTTACCGAGCCGCTGCCGATCTCGACCTTCACCTTCTGCTCACCCGCCGGCACGATGATCTTGGTATCACCATAGTGAGTGGTGCTACCGCCCGGGAAGGCGAAGTCGACATGGGCTTCGTCGCTGATATCAGCGCCCTGGTACGCCTTCGGATGGATGAGCATGGTGCCGGCGTTCAAGGTGAAGAGCGGCTTGTAGACCTGGCCGGCCTCGATCTTGACCTTCTGTTCCACCTGAGCCTCGTCGGCGCGCGCGACGACGAGATAGTCGCCCGGTTCTAGATTGGCCTCGTAGCTGTTGTACTGGGTGGTGACGGACTCGCCGCGCGTGCCGTCGGACTTGGCCTTGTAGACCTCCCAGGCATTGCCGTCGGTGATCGGATCGCCGCCTTCGGCCATGACCACGCTGGGGATGAAATTGAACTCGGGCTTGGCCGGTTCGGGGGCCGGGGCAGGAGCCGGAGCGGGTTCAGGCTCGGGTGCCGGGGCCGGGGCGGCGACGGTTTCAACCAGCGCTTCCTGCAGCGCCTTCTCGTCCGAAGCCTGGATGTATTTGCCGCCGGTGTTGTCGGCAAGGCAGGCGATCTGCTTGCCCTCGTCGGCGGTCAGGCCGAAACCGACGACGTCGGCGGTGAAGTCGACGCCCGAGGCTTCCAGCTCCTTGCCCAGCGCGCAAGGATCGCCGCCGCAGGTTTCAAGCCCGTCGGTGATGAGAACGACGGTCGCCTTGTCCTCGGTGTATTTCAAGGCCTCGGCTGCCTGCTTGACGGCAGCGGTCAGCGGCGTCTTGCCGAGGAATTTCAGGCTGTCGGCAGCAGCCGAGATGGCACTGGCAGAGCCCGCCTGCGGCGGCACGATCAGCTCGATGTCCTCGCAGCTGCCCTTCTCGCGATGGCCATAGGCCATGAAGCCGATCTCGTCGTCGGCCGGGACCGACTGCAGCACGGTCCTGAGCGATTCACGGGCGATTTCGAGCTTCGGCTTGCCGTCGATCTGGGCCCACATCGAGCCTGAAGCATCAAGAATGATGATGACTTTGTTTGCCGCAAAGCCGAGCGACGTCATCGACAAAAGGAGCAGCGCCGCAGCGACGCTCCGCAAAAGTCCCGCCATTGGAATCTCCTTGAGGCCGCCCTCTGATCCGCGCCGGAAGCTATTTGACGGCGCGTTCGAGCACAAGCCCGGAGCGGCTCACGAACCGTTGCAATGTAACAGGACCGGCGGCGACCAAGGCCTGTCGCGAGGGCTGGCTCAGCACCCCATCAGTAGGTGGTGCGCCGCTCCTCGGAGGGCGGACGGCCGAACTGCAGCCGGTAGCTCTGCGCGAAATAGGAGTGCGAGGTGAAGCCGGTGGCGATGGCCACGTCGAGGATCGGCATGTTGGTCTGGCGCAGCAATTCGCGCGCCCGCTCGAGCCTGAGCCGCATGTAGTAGCGACCGGGCGTGACGCTCAAATGGCGCAGGAACAGGCGCTCGACCTGGCGCACCGACAGGCCTGCCGACTTGGCGAGCTGCACCGCCGATAGCGGCTCGTCGAGATGGTCGGCCATCAGTTCGACGATGCGCCTGAGCTTCTCCGACTTGCCGGTCAGGTCGCGTTCGGGCCCGACACGCTGGCGGTCGCCGGCGGAGCGGATGCGCTCGTGCTGGAACTGGTTGGCGACGCCATTGGCGAGGTTGGAGCCGAAATCGCCGCGCACGATCTCCAGCATCAGGTCGATCGAGGTGGTGCCGCCGGCGCAGGTGTAGCGCTTGCGGTCGATCTCGAAGACGTTGCCGGTGCAGTTGATATCGGGAAAGCGCTCGACGAAGCCGGCGCGGTTCTCCCAATGGATGGTACAGCGATAGCCTTCGAGTTGACCGGCTTCGGCCAGGAGATAAGAACCGACCGACAGCGCGCCGAGCGCGTTGCCACGCCGGCCCCAGCTGCGCAGCGCCGCCAGCACCTTGCTCTTGCCGGGGAACTCGATCGACAGGCCCACCGACACGAACAGGATGTCGACCGGCGGCAGGTCGGCCACGGCATAGTCGATCTTGAGCGGCAGGCCGTTGGAGGCCATGACCGGATCGCCGTCGGCTGAGACCGTGGTCCAGCCGTAGAAATCGCGGCCGAGCAAGCGGTTGGCCGAGCGGAAAGTGTCGATCGCCGCTGCCAGCGAAAACATCGAAAACTTGTCGACCAGCAGGAACGCGAATTGCCGGCCGCCTTGAACGAGATCATCCATGACCGGCCGTTCAGAGGGAATAGTGGGGTTCGGCAAAGAAGCTGCTTTCTGGGTCAGAAGGAGGGCCGCTTCAAGCCGGCCGCAAGGTAGGCTGAGGCTAACGTATTGGCCATCAGCATGGCAATGGTCATCGGCCCGACACCGCCGGGCACCGGCGTGATGGCGCCGGCGGCCTTTGCCGCCTCGGCATAGGCGACGTCGCCGACGAGGCGGGTTTTGCCTTCGCCCTTCTCGGGTGCCGGAATGCGGTTGATCCCGACATCGATCACTGTGGCACCCGGCTTGACCCAGTCGCCTTTGACCATTTCAGGCCGGCCGACGGCAGCCACCAATATGTCGGCAGTACGGGCCAGCGCCGGCAAGTCCCTGGTGCGGCTGTGGGCGATGGTGACGGTGCAATTGGCGGCAAGCAGCAGATTGGCCATCGGCTTGCCGACGATGTTGGAGCGACCGACGACCACGGCATTGAGGCCTGAGAGATCCTTGCCGCGCACGCGTTCGATCAGAAGCATGGAGCCGGCCGGCGTGCAGGGCACGAAGGCGGTTTCGAGTTCGCCGGTGCCGAGCTTGCCGACATTGATGAAGTGGAAGCCGTCGACATCCTTTTGCGGCGCGATGGCCTGGATGATCTTGCCGGCATCGATATGGGCGGGAAGCGGCAGTTGCACCAGGATGCCGTTGACGGCCGGATCGGCGTTGAGCTCGCCGATGATCTTCAGCAGTGCCTCTTCGGACGTGTCGGCCGGCAGCGTGTGCTGGAGCGAATGGAAGCCGCATTCCTTGGCGGTGCGCGACTTGGAGGCGACATAGACCTGGCTTGCCGGATCCTCGCCGACGATGACCACAGCCAGGCCAGGCTTGGCCTTGCCCTTGGCGACCAGATCCGCGGTCAAGGCCTTGACCTTCTGAACCACGTCTCCGGCGACGCTCTTTCCGTCAATCACTTCGGCCATGAACCATCCTCAACATCATTCCAGCCAAGGCGCGGCGCGCGCCTTGAACGTTGTTTCGTGCATGTCGTTGTTCCAAACGTTCCGCGCGTTCGGGTCAGCCCGACGGCAACACTTTTTGAGCGCCATGCTGCGCGGCATTTTCACGAAATTTCGCTTGGGCAATCCCGTCAAAGCGCCGTCAGATGCCGCTAACTCGAAACCGGCAGCTTTTATTCCGTGCCGGCGGGCTCAGAAATAGCGGCGGCGCGAACGGTTTTCGGTCAGCTCGCGGACCGCTTCGCGAAATTCGCGCAGGCCGGCGCGGATATCGTCGATTTGCGCCTGCTGATCGTCCGGCGCCGCCTCGGCCGGCTGCGGAGAAGACCACTGCTCGGACACTGCGCGCGTCGGCTGGGCCTGCGAATAGGCATAGTCTGCCGGTCGACAGGGCTGCGTGTAACCAGGCTGCTGCCCATAGGCATAGGCATCCGGAACTTCTTGCCGAAAGTCCTGCTGATGATAGCCGGCAGGCTCCTGCATCGACCTTGTGCGCTCGGCCGGCGCTGCTGGTTGGGTCCAGACCGTTGCCGCTGGCTTTTCTGGCGGCGCATCGCTGCCTGGCATGGCTCTGCGCATCGCCGAAAACAGTCCGCCGAACAGACCTGGGCCGCGGGCGGGTGCGGTCCCGGTCGGCAACACCGGAGGCGCTACAGGTGGCGGCGCCACAGGCAGCGGCGCGCGATAGACCTTGTCTTCGACGGGTGGCCGGCGCTCGTCCATCCGACCGCGCGAACGCGAGCCAGTGGCGTCGCGCAAGCTTGCGAAGGCGCCGCGCATCGCACCGAGACCGATGCCGGAAGCAAGGCCAAGCAGCAGGCCGGCAAGCGCGATTACAGCCCGCGACGGCCCGTTGGGTTCGAGTGGCGGTTGCGCTTTGGTCAGCACGTTGATGTTGGTGGTGTTGATGTTCTGCTGTTCGCCGGTCTCCTTGGCGCGCAGAAGATACTGTTCGTAGACGGAGCGCTTGGCGGTAGCATCACGCTCCAGTTCGCGCAGGCTGACCAGATCGCTGTTGACGTCGCCGCTCTGGACCTTTGCCTGGGCCAGGCGGGAAGCGAGATCCTGCTCGAGCTGGACCGAGCGCTTCAAGTCGACCTGCAGCGACGAGGCGATGCGGCGCAGTTCCCCGGCGATCCGCTCGCGTGAGCCGTCAAGCTGGGCGTTGAGCGCCTGGTATTCTGGATGACGCGGCCCCAGACGCACGGCGGCGCGGTCGGCCTCCTGCTTCAACGCCGCATATTGCGCGCGCAGTTCGCTCATCGTGTTGGAATTGATTTCTTCCGGCAAGGTGCCGTTGATAACCGAATTGACGTCCAACGAACGCGCCGACGCGGCGCGGGCATTGAGTTCCAGCGTGCGGGCCCGGGTGGCGGAGAGCTGTTCGTTGAGCTTCAGCATCTGGTCGTCGCTGATCAGGTGGCCCTGCGCGTCAACGAGATCATGCGTGGCCCTGAAATCCTCGACCTTGCGCTCGGCCGTCTCGACATCCTTGCGCAGGTCATCGAGCTTGGCCGTCAGCTGGTCCGTCGCGCGTCCGGCCATCCCGAACTGGTATTGGGCCGCCTCCTGCTGGAAAACGTCCCTCGTCGTGTTGGCGATCTCCGCCGACTTGTCGGCACTTTGGGTGGTGGCGCCGATGGAAACGACAAAGCTCTTGCCGCTGCGCTCCACCGACAGGCTCTTGGCCAGATTGCCAACCGCCAGCGCCTGGCGGCGCGCTTCACCGGCACCGCCAGGTCCATCCTGGCGCGACAGGATCGAGCGGATCAGTGACATGACCCCGAGGCCGCCGGAACCCTGTCCGTTGAATTCCGGATCGGCGACGAGATTGAGATCGGCGACGACCTTGTCGAGGACCTTGCCGGACGTCACCATCTTGATGCGGGTTTCGACAACGGCCAGCGCCGCATCGGGCTGCCCGACCGGTTGGGTGAGATCGTTGTCGGAAAGCTTCAGGTCACCTGGCTCAATGACCACCTGGGTGGTGGCTTCGTACTTCTTCGGCGTCGAAACGGCGACGGCGACGCCGAGCACCGTTCCAAGTATCGTCGTCGAGACAATCAGCAGCTTGGACCGGGTGATGCCGCGGACGACCTGCAGCGGGTCGATCAGCGGCTTCCATTGCTGATCGTCGTCATCGTCGCGGTCCCGCCGCTGCTCGTCGGCATAGCGGGGCTCGTAAGCGGATTGCGAGCGATAGGCTTCGAAACGGGCCGCCTCGTCACGCGGTCTGACGCCAGACGCCTCAGATGGCGTGGCCTGCTGGTAGCGAACGGCATCGTCTGCCGACGACCACGGTTCGCCCAAAACGGGTCCGCGGTCGGCTCGCGGCGGCTCGGGCGCCGCTTCGCGTGCGGCGTTCGACTGCGCCTCGCGCTGCGAGCGGGCGATCCGGTGACGCGTGGCGGCGTCCTGGCGCCATGACGGATCGGCCCGGTCGCCGATCGAAACCGGCGATGCATCCGCCGCCTCGTCGCCGCGCACAGCCCTGCCGAGCGCCAGGAGGGAGCGCTCGCGCCTCCAGTCTTCACGGTTTTCCCTGTCGACCATTGTCTTGAAACTTACCCTTGGCGGCTTGGGAGCGGCGGTCGGCCAATCGTTAAGCCACGCTAAACAGGCATGGGAAACAAAAGGTTAATTTCATTGACCCGAAGCCGAAGTTTCTCGCTTCTGCCGCACATTGTCGAGGGCGCAAAACGGTGGTCAGAACCGCACGTTAAACTTTCCGGCCTATGCCTTCCTCGACATGATGCAGGCCAGCGACACACCGCAAAGGCGGACACTCGCCCGGATCGGTACCTTCGTGGCCGAACGACGGGGGCTGGTCCGCGACTATCTCTCAGCGATCAGCGGCGCCGGCGGGCGGCTGGTGTTCTCGCTCGCGTATTTCATCGCACTCGCCAACACGCTGTCGATCGCCGAGTTCGGCATGTTCGCCACCGCGTCGGCGGCCGGCGTCATGCTGTCGCGGATCCTCGCCTTCGGCTTCATCTCGGCGCTCTACCGTACCGCCACCATCCGCCCCAAACTGATCGGCACCTTCACCGCCGGCTTCCTGCTGCTTGGCGCCGTGTCCTTGCCGCTGCTGGCGGCGGCCTCCTGGGGTGTCTACCTGATCTTCTTCGCCAGCACCGTGCCCCTGGCCGTCTTTGCCGCAATCGTCTTTGCCGAAGCGCTTTTGTGGCGGCCGGTCGAGGTGGTGCTGATCGTCAACAATGGGCTCGGCAAATTCGGCCGCGCCGCCGTGCTGTCGATCGTGACCACGGCGTTCCGCGCGCTGGGCGCGGTGCTGTTCATGCTGTCGGGGCAGCACAGCGTCTGGGTATGGTCGTTGTTCTATATCGGCGCCAACGCCGCCTCGCTGCTGCTCGCCTTCGGCTTCTACTATCCGCGCCAGCGGCTCAGGCTGCGCACCGAGCTCTATCTCAGGCGCCTCGCCGATTCGATCTATGTCGCCGGCGCCGAAGTGCTGTTCTACCTGCAGTCGGAATTCGACAAGCTGCTTGTGCTGGCGATCGGCGGGCCGCATCTGGCCGGCATCTACGCCATCATCATGCGGCTGGTCGACCTGACGGCAATCCCGATCCGCACCTTCTCGATGATGCTGGTGCAGCGGATGATGCGGGCGCCGGAACTGTTGTCGCGACTGCGGGTCAAGAGCGGAATCGAAGCCGGTGTGTTCCTGGTCTCGACACTGGCGCTGGCGGCACTCGGCATCGTGCTGCATTTCTTCCCCAATGCGCTGGGCCGGAACGTCGCCGAGGCAGCACCGCTGGTGGCATTGGCGATCGGCGTGCCGGGACTGCGCAACCTGGTCGAATACCAGGCCGAGCTTTTGTTCGCGCGCGGGCAGACCGCGATCCGCGCACTCAATCTCGGCCTGCTGGCCGGGCTGAAGGCGGTGCTGTTGACCTATGTGCTGACCACGATTGCCGACACGCCCACGCTGGTGCTGTCGCTCAATGTCGTGTTCCTGCTGCTCTATCTCGCCTCGGCACTGCTGACCTACTCGGCGATGCGCAAGCCGGCGAAGGCGATCTAATCCAGCCCGATCAGGCGGCGGATGCGGCCAATATCGGTGCCGATAAAGGACTGCATGCCGATCGCCACCTGCCCCGGCGCCATGGCGGCGACGAAGTTGCGGAATTCGTCATCCGACAGCGCCTCGCCGGTCCAGTGCACGCGGCAGAATTCTTCCGCGCCGTGGAAATGGCCGGCGCCTTTCAGCACATCGTCGACATAGCGGCCGTAGATCATGCATTCGGAGAAGCGGCGCGCCGAGCCGATGACCTCGACCCAGCCCCGGCCGTGGACCTTCTCGATCTCGGCGCACATCGCCATCACCGTCTGCCGGCGCCAGGCGATCAGCGTCGAAATATAATCGTGGGTCGAAACCTCGGATGCATCTATGCCAAGCGCCGAGGCAGCATTGCTTGACCAGATGCGATGCTCGTCGTGTCCGTCGTTCGACAGCACGCCGTCGCGGCGAAACAGCCGCACCTTGCCGTCGCGCCAGAAGGCGCTGAGATCGAACGGTTTGACGAAGGCGACGTCGGAATCGCAGAAGACCAGCACGTCTTCCCCCGCATGCGCAGCGATGGCGATGCGGCGCAGCTGCTGCACATGCCAACCGCGCAGCGGCTGGGTCTTGAAGCTTAGCCAGATGCGGCGGCGAAACAGGCTCATCGGATCATCGAACACACGTAGCCAGCGCGGCAGCAGGTCGCGTTCGTCGATGATGCTTCGCCGGCTGTTTTCCAATTGGCGAAACAGTGCCACGTCGCGATGCTCGACCAGTATGTAGTGATGCGCCACGCCGGAGACATGGCGGTCGAGGGTTTCGCACAGCAGACGGCAGCGTTCGAAATCCGGCGCATAGCTGGCGGTCACCACCGCCGCTGTCGGCGTCTGCGGCAGGACACCCGTGTCCATGGCAGGGCTCGGCACGAAGCGGCTGTTCACCGCGGCTCTCCGGCAGGCTTGGGCCGATGCGAGAATTTCTGCCTGATGGCACGCCACAGAAACACTGGATTGCCGACGACGTAGCGACGCCACAGCCGGCCCGGCTCGATGCACAGGCGGAACAGCCATTCCAGCCTCAGCTGGCGCATCCACAGCGGCGCCCGCGGCACGGACCCGGAAAGGAAATCGAGCAGCGCGCCGACTGCGATCGGCAGCGTGCAGTGGCGAGCATCGATATGGCGCGCGATCCACAATTCCTGGCGCGGCACGCCCATAGCGACAAGCAGCACGTCGGGCCGCAACGCCTCGATGCGGTCGACGATCGCCTGCTCTTCGGCGGGCGAGAAATAGCCGTCATGGATGACGACGAATTTGTGCTGGACGGCCAGCGCAGCCAGTTTGATCGACGCCGCCTCGGCGTTGGCGCGGGTGGCGCCAAGCAGCCCGACGGTCAACGGCCTTGCCGATGCCTGCAGAAAGGCCGGAATGAAATCCGTGCCGTTGAGATTGTCCGGGAATGGCGCGCCGTAGAGCAGCTTTGCCGCCAGATCGACGCCGACGCCGTCGGGCAGGATGAGGAAATCGTCGAGTGCTTCGGCAAAGACCGGATCGGTATAGGCGATGTTGGCATTGTGAGCGTTGAGAAAACTGACCTTGGTGAAGCGCCGCTCGGCAATCAGCCGGGCCAGCAGCGCGATCGCGTCATCCCAGGGGATGGCGACGACCGAAATGCCGAGGATCGTCTTCAGTGTATCGAGCCCCAAGGCGGCGCGGGCGGTGTGCATGTTCATGCAAACACCTCCTTGCCGACCGATCCGAGCCTTTCCAGGCCGAGCCTGATGGCAGCGTCCAGTTCGTTGATCTGCCGGCTATGGAAGGCGCTTCCGTCGACATCCCTGACATCGGCCGCCGCCGCTTCCAGCGCGTCGGCGAAGGCGGCCGGATCATCCGACACCACGCAATTGGACGGGCGATGGTCGATGCCGCGCAGCGAGCGGCTGGTGGCGACCGACGGCAGGCCAAGCTCGAAGGTTTCGATGGTCTTGAGCTGCACGCCGCTGCCGGCGGTGCTGATCAGCGGAATGACGGCGGCGCCGCGCACAAAAGCCTGTGCGTCGGGCACGCGGCCGACGAATTCGACACCGGGATGCGCAGAGCTGACGTCGGACGGCATGTTGCCGGCGATCCTGATGCGAAAACTCCGGCGAAGATGCGGCACGACCTTTTCCAGGAACCAGTCGAGGCCGATGCGATTAGGCTGCCAGGTCCAGGTGCCGATCAGCGCTGCGTCGCAATCGATGATGCGCGGCTTTACCGGCTTCGACGCCGTGGCCGTGGTCACCAGCGGCAGCACTGCCGAACGGTCATCGGAGGCAACACCGAGTGCGGCGCGGTCTTCCTCGGCCAGCGTGAAGACGAAGCGAGCCTGGCGGCAGAGCCGCTCCTCCATGATCTTGAGCAGCCTCGCCTCGCGGGCAAACAGCAGGCGCTGGAAGCGACTGTTTGCAGCCGCCGCATTCTCCCTGGCCGATGCATGTTCGACATTGTGGGCGACGAAGATCGACGGGCGGTCGGCAAACAGTTTTTCGAAGGCGCCGGCGAACTGCACGGAATTCAGGACATAGCCGTCGACGGGACCGGCGCGCTCAATCGCAGCACTGACGTCACTGTCGGAAACCGCGCGCAACTTGACGGAAGCGAAGGTGAGCCCTGACAGCATCGCCTTGCCAAGCCAGGCGAGCTTCTGCCGCGCCGAGGCGCTTTCCGTGCGCACGTCGACAGCGCCGAGCACGATGGTGTTTTCGGGGTCGCTGGGCGCCTTGCCCGGCCAGATGAAACCGATGACGGTGACGCGCACGCCCGCGCGCCGCAAGGCGGCGATGATCGCAGCATTGGCGATCTCATAGCCCGAGGCGAGTGCGCCGTCGGGCACGATCGATGTGGCGAACAGCAGATGCATCTCACCTATCCAGGCGCCAGCCACTAGCAAAGCTGGGTGAACCCTTGATTAAGTCACACAACGCAACGGTGGAAAGGCGAAAATCGGCCGGCGCCGCTGCGAAAGATGATTAACCAAACGTTATCACCGCAGTGCTATCGAAAACCAGATTTAATACTTGCGGCTGGAAGCGGATGATCCCTTTGCCATCGGATGGTTCGGTATCGATCGCGGGACGCTCTCCGGGGCTTGCCGCCGAGACCATAGAAGCCGTCGTCACGCTGCCGACTTTCAAGCGGCCAGAGCTGCTCCTGGAAACGCTGGCCTCGCTGAAGGCGCAAATGACCGCGAGGCGTTTCGCCGTCATCGTCATCGAGAACGAAGTCGAGGCGCGCGAGGGCGCCAAGGCGGCGCTGCCGCTGTTTGCGCGCGGCGATATGACGGGCATGGTCATCATCGCGCATGAGCGCGGCAATTGCAGCGCCTACAATGCCGGCTGGCAGACGGCGATCCTGCATTTTCCTGGCTTCCGCCATCTCCTCGTCATCGACGATGACGAGATCGCCGAGGCCGATTGGCTGGAGCGCATGTGCAAGGCGGCGGAGACGCTCGGCGCCGACATTGTCGGCGGGCCGCAAGTGCCGGTGTTTGCCGATCCGGCTCACGCGAAATGGGCCGAGCACCCCGTCTTTGCGCCACCCTATCGCGAGACCGGGCGCGTGGCCGCACTCTATTCCTCGGGCAACCTTCTGGTCGGGCGCAACGTGCTGACCGCCATGGGGCCGCCCTTCCTCGACTTGCGCTTCAACTTCATGGGCGGTGGCGATTCCGACTTCCTCTCGCGCTCGGCGCAGAAAGGTTTCGTGCTTGGCTGGTGCGCCGAGGCCAGGGTGCGCGAAGGCGTTCCGGCCAGGCGTGTCGAGGCCGACTGGATCCGCGCCCGATCCTTGCGCAACGGCGTGATCTCGACCCTGGTCGAGAAGAAGAAACGCGCCGGCACACCGTTGGCCGGCGTCAAGGTGTTTGCTAAAAGTCTGGCGCTGCTTGCCGCCTCGCCGCTGCGCGGTGCGATCAAGCTGGCGCGGACAGGCTCCCTGTCGACGGCGCTTTATCCCGTCTATGTCGCGCTCGGCCGCGTCCTTGCCGAATTCGGATACGCCAATGAGCAATACCGGCAGCCTGAGAAGAACTGACGAGCTGCTGCTGGGCGGCATCGTCACCCGCGACGGCGTGGCGACGGCGATTGCCGCGCTGTTGTTTGCCGTCATCATCGTGTCGTTCCGGCCGTTTCAGCCGGCCGGTGCGGAACTGACCGGCGACGGCGGCGACATCGTCAACCAGCTCGGCTTCAGTTCGCTCGGCGCCATTTCGATCTTCTCGCTGCTGACCTTCGCCGACCCCAAGGTGGTGCGCTCGCTGCTTAGCCCGTCCTGGATCCTGATGCTCGGCTTCTTCATGCTTTCGGTCATCAACGCGACCGATCCGTCCTCGGCGATGCGCGCGGCTTTCTTCACGCTGCTCGGCATTTTGACGATAGCGACGATCCTGGTGCTGCCGCGCGACGCCGACAGCTTTTCGAAAGTCATCATCTTCACCGCCATCGTCGTCATCGGCCTGTCCTATATCGGCCTCGTCGTCTTTCCGCACGAGGCGCTGCACACGGCAGACTCGCAGGAACCTGAACATGCCGGCCTGTGGCGCGGCGTCTTCGCTCACAAGAACATAGCCGGGCCTGTCATGGCCTGCTTCAGCTTCGCCGGGCTCTATCTCTTTCGGCGTGGGCAAAAATTCTGGGGGGTCGCTATCTTCGGCGCGGCGATGGTCTTCATGCTGCACACCGGTTCCAAGACGACGGCAGGCCTGGTGCCGTTTTCGATCCTGATCGTGGTGCTGCCGGGCCTGATCGGCATGCGGTTCGGCACGCCGATCCTGTTTGCGCTGGCAATGATTGCCACGGCGGTCGGCACGCTCGGCATCGTCTTCATCCCGCCGGTCAAGGAGCTGGCGGCGACCTATTTCCCCGACCTTACCTATACCGGGCGCACGACGCTGTGGGAGTTCTCCGGCGAGATGCTGGCGAAGAAGCCGTGGACCGGCTACGGCTATGAAAGTTTCTGGGGCACGCCGCTGCTGCTCAGCCAGGACCAGCCTTTCGACCGACCCTGGGACATCAGGACAATCGTGCACGGCCATGACGGCTATCTCGACATTGCGGTGCTGATGGGCATCCCGGCGCTGTGCGTTGCCGTCTACACATTCCTGATCGCGCCGCTGCGCGACTACATGCGCATCCCGCCGCGCAAGGAGAACATCTATCTCGGCGACTTCTTCATGATGGTGGTGCTGTTCACGGCGCTGAACGCTTTCCTCGAAAGCTTCTTCTTCCACCGCGGCGACCCGGTCTGGCTGTTCTTCGTGCTCGGCGTGCTTGGCCTGCGGCAAGTGTCGCTGCGGCCGATCGCGGTGCGCCGGCGACCTTGACCGGCTGGCCTGATCCAGCCAGCCTTGAGGGTCTTCCCCGCCCGTCGGTGAGCGTTTAAGGAGAAGCCTTTCTCGGAGGGTTCTCAATGACGATCAGGCTTGTTCTCGCCGGCTGCGGCAATATGGGTTACGCCATGCTTGCGGGCTGGCTGAAATCCGGCAGGCTTGCGCCGCAAGCCGTGTTCGTGGTCGAGCCCAATGCAGACCTGCGCAAGCGCGCCGAGCATCTTGGCTGCGGTGTCGCCGCGGATGCGAGCGGCATCCCGGCCGATGCTGAACCCGACCTCGTCGTCATCGCCGTGAAACCGCAGGTCATCCGAGACGTCACCGTTGGCTACAAGCGTTTCGCCGATGGCAGGACCACCTTCGTCAGCATCGCTGCCGGCACGCCGGTCGCCACGTTCGAGCATATCCTCGGCCATCTCGCGCCGATCATCCGCTGCATGCCGAACACGCCGGCGGCGATCGGCAAGGGCATGATGGTGGTCTATTCGAACCCGCTGGTGACCGACGATGTCAGGCGTTTCGTCGCCGAGCTGCTGTCGGCGAGCGGTGTGGTGACCACGATCGACGACGAGAACCTGATGGATGCGGTGACGGCGGTTTCGGGGTCCGGTCCGGCCTACATCTTCCACTTCATCGAAGCGTTGACGGTTGCCGCAGAGAAGGCCGGGCTGCCGACCGACACCGCCAGGCTGCTGGCCATGCAGACCGTCTATGGCGCCGCAGCACTCGCCGCCGAAAGCGGCGAGGAGCCCGGCGTGTTGCGCCAGCAGGTCACCAGCCCCAACGGCACGACAGCCGCAGCACTTGCGGTGCTGATGGGCGAAGACCGGCTGACGAAGCTGCTGACCGAGGCGGTGGAAGCCGCGCGGTTGCGCTCGATTGAGCTCGGGAAGTAACACCTGCGGGGCGTCAGGGCTGTGTGCAGCCCTGACCCGAGCCAGGCCGCATCAGCCCCACTTCATTTCACCCTTGGCGACCTTTGCGCCCAGCTCCAGCGACGAGACGTCGAGCAGATCGGGATAGCGCCGCTTCATCGCCGCAATCAGCTCGACGCTGGATTTCGCCTTGTCGGCTTCCTCATTGAACGCTTCGAGATAGGCGCGGGTGAATTCCACCGCCGCCAGGCCGTCCGGCGCACCGGCGACCTGATGCGACGGCACCACGATTTGAGGCTTGCGCGCCGCGATTTCACCCAGCGCGGCAATCCATTTCTTGCGCTCGTCAATGGTTGGCTCATCGGCAACCCAAACATGCACGCCCGACGAGATCAGCACGCCACCGAACACGGCTTCAAGGCTGGGCACCCAGAGATAGCGGCGGTCTTTCAGGTCGGCGATGGTGACGATCTCGATCGCGTTGCCCTCGATTTCAAGCGCGGCGACATCGGAGACCTCGGGAATGACGACATCCGCCAGAACCTTCGGACCGTTGTCCTTGAGCTGCGGCCCCCAGACATCGAGCTTGCCCTGTACATTGGCCTTGATCGCCGCCACCGTCGCGCCGGCCCCGATGATCTTGGCGCCGGGAAAGGCATCCGCGATGGGACGCAGACCGAAATAATAGTCAGGGTCGCTGCAACTGACATAGATCGTGGTCAGGGTCTTGCCCGTCGCCTTGATCGCATCCGCGACCGCCCGGCCATCGGAAAGCGTAAATCCGCCGTCGAGCAGGATGGCTTCCTTCTCGCCGGTCAGCAGCACCGGCGTGCGGCGAAAGCCATTCTCGTCGGCCTGAAAATAGGTCCATGCCAGCTTGCCGGCAGCCCTGGCGGCAAAGGTCAGCGGCGGCAGCACGGCAGCCGTGCCCACGGCCAGAAGGGTTTTCATCGTGTCGCGTCTTGTCCAAACGGTCTGCAACATCTCAATCCTCAATGGGTTTCAACTGATCGACCGGAGATTGGCATCTCGGCATCGTTTGAAAAATACGGATCAAAAAGACAGAGTGTCTGAATGGATCAGACAATGGTGGCCGGCGCATGAGGCACGGCTAGCCCCCTCTCCGTCTCGGGCTTCGCCCGAGCCACCTCTCCCCCGCCTTTGGCAGGGGCGAGGAACCCAAGCTTGTGAAGGCCGCAGCCTTTGAGGTTAGCGTTTCCTCGCCCCCGCGAGAGCGGGGGAGAGGTGGCTCGGCGAAGCCGAGACGGAGAGGGGGAGCGCCCTATGCGATTGCCCCGTCACTTCACCCGAAAGCCTACGCCCCGTACAGCATCTCGTCCTGCAGCTTGCGCAGGGCGTAGAGCCTTGTCGTCTGATCAGGCGTGGCATTGTCCGTGGTCAGCAGTTCGCCCTTCCTGGCCGATTTCAGCACCTTGCCACCCTCGAGCAGTCCGACTGGCACCGCCCGATGGCCGCGGGCCTCCTCAGCGGTCATGGTCCAGGAGCGGTAGCAGGTCTCGCCAATGGCATCGAACGTCTCACCAGCGGCGAGATCGCGCTTGGCCACGGCGCAGACCTCGGCGACCGGCTTCGGCAGCGGCACCATGTCGGGCCGGCCGTAGAGCATGATGCGCGCCGCCGTCAGCGGCACTTCCAGCGAGGTCAGATGATAAGGCCGGAAGAAGCTGTAATAGGGACCGTGGCCGATATGAAGATCGTCCATGCGCTCGACAATGCGCGGATGCGTCGCCTCGACGATGACGAAGACGCCGGGCGCCACGCCCTTGCCGATCGTGTAGTCGACCACGCCCTTCTTTGACAGGATGCCGCCATCGGCGCGCGGGATCAGCACCTTGGCCAGTTCGTCGCGGTCGGCCTTGGGGCCATGCATGCCGGGAACATCGGGCACCAGGCCGGTGGCGTTGGCGATGGCGCACATCTCGACCATGGTTTTCGAGCCGTCGACGAACTCGACCAGCATGCGCGGGTTCATGTTGCGGCGGATCGCTTCCTCGCGATAGTCGTCCGGCACGGCATCGTGGTTGAGCGGGTTGTTCTTGCCCTTGCCGGCCGAGACGATGGTGTAGCCGAGCGCGGAGGCAAACTCGATCAGCTCCATGCAGCTCGACGGCTCGTCGCCGGCGCCGACCGAATAGACGACGCCAAGCCGATCGGCCTGCTGCTTGAGATAGCAGCCGATGGTGACGTCGGCCTCGACATTCATCATCACCAGATGCTTGCCGTGCTCCATCGCCTTCAAGTCGAAATCGGCGGCGACGCCGGGTTTGCCGGTGGCGTCGATGACGACGTCGATCAGCGGATTGGTGACCAGCATCTCGTTCGAGGTGATGGCGATTTTCCTCGACTCGATCGCTGTGGTGACTTTCGATGCCGTGTCGGCCTCGACTGCCATCGCCTCATCGCCATAGGCGATGCGGATGGCGTCACGCGCGGTGTGCGGGCGGCGCGTCGAGATGGCGCAGACCTCGATGCCCGGCATCAGCATCCCTTGTGTGACCAGATCGGTGCCCATTTCGCCGGAGCCGATGACGCCGATGCGCACCGGCTTGCCTTCGGCAGCACGCTTCGCGAGATCGCGGGCGAGTCCGGTCAGGGCGACATTGGTCATGCAAGCGTGTCCACGGCTTCTTGATTTGCAGGCGGGAATAGCAGGGAACGGCCCTGCTTTGCCAACGAAACCGGCGGACTGCGGCAATTTCTCGGACAATAAGCCCGGCCGGCCAGGTTAACCCCGTCAAGAAACCGATTGACCGAATGCTGCTTCAAACCACCCTGACGTAGCTCGTCATGCCGGTTTTTTGGTGCTCGATGATGTGGCAGTGCAGCAGCCAGTCGCCTGGATTGTCGGCGACGAAGCCGAGCTGCACCTTCTCATTGGGCTGGACGAGATAGGTGTCGGAAATCAGCGGCTGCACTTGGCGGGTCGAGGACGACAGCACCTTGAAGCTCATGCCGTGCAGATGGATCGGATGCGATTGCGGCGTCAGATTCTCCATGTCGATGACATAGCTTTTGCCGAGCTTCAGTTCGGCCAGAGGTGCGGTCGGGTCCGGCGTGTCGCCCGGCCACGGAACCTTGTTGATGGCCCAGAAAGAGTAACCGAGCGTGCCGCATATGCTGTCGCTCGGCACGTTTTCCGCTGTGGCGCTGAGCGACAGCGCAATGTGCCGGGCGCTGGCGAGGTCCACCTCATGCACCGGATTGGCTTCCAGCGGCGCGAGGTCGCGCAGGTCCCGCTTGAGCGAGGTTCCGGCGGAGCGCAACGTGCCGAGCGTCTTGGGCTTGGTGCCCCTGACATCGCCGAGGTTGACGATGGCGCCCTCCTGGTCGGGCATGCGGATGGCGAGATCCATGCGCTGGCCCGGACCAAGCAGCAAGGCATCGGGGGCAAAACGCTGCGGCACCGGATTGCCGTCGAGCGCGATGACGGCGGCTTCCGCGCCTTCGACGCGAAAGGCGTAGATGCGGGTGACATCGGTGATGGCAACCCGCAGCCGCACCAACCCGCCGGCCGGCGCGTCGAATTGTGGCTGGTCGAGCCAGTTGGCGGTGCGCACCGTGCCATAGGTGCCGGTTTTCGCGGCATCGCGCGGGCGGAATTGCTGGATGAACTGGGCGTCGTCGCCAAGCCGCCAGTCGCGAAGATTGACGACCGCCTCGGCGTCGAACTTCGGATCGTTAGGGTTTTCGACAACGATGACGCCGGTCAGGCCATGCCCCATCTGCTCCAGCGTGTTGCAATGCGGGTGATACCAGAATGTGCCGGCGTCGGGCGGCGCGAAGGCGTAGTCGAACTGATCGCCGGTGTAGACATAGGGCTGAACCAGGAAAGGGACGCCGTCCATCTTGTTGGGCACGCGAATGCCGTGCCAGTGGATCGTCGTCGGATCGTCGATGCCGTTGACGAGACGCGCGGCAAAGGGCTCACCCTTTTTAATCCTGAGCACCGGCGGCATGCCTGATTGACCATAGGTCAGCACATCCCTGGTCTCGCCCACGTCCATGAACTTCGCCTGGATTTTTGCCGTCTTGAGCACCACTGGTTCAGGAGTGGCGGCGGCCCAGCCGCCGAGCCTGGCCATAGCGGCAAGGCCGACCCCGCCGACGCCGGCAACCGCGGCCGTTTTTAGAAGCCTGCGGCGGGTGAGTACTGTCATAGAAAGCTCCAACTGAAATGCGGCTGTGTTGGCGCTCTGGATGGCGGCGGCTACCGGCGCGCTGCCGATACTGCCACATCGCCTCCCTGTCATGCCATGGCAGGCCGATGACATTTGCTTGCGCGGCAGTGTGAACGCCGGCGTCGCCGTTTCAGTGCAATTCCGCGAGCAGCGCCTGTGCTTCCGCGAGATTCTTTTCCGAACCCGCGGCGAGGTCGTCCATCTTCTTGTCGCGGAAGATGACGAGCGCCTCCTGGCAGGCGGCGATGGCTTCCTGGGCAAGCGCCTTGTCCTTGTGGGCGGCGCCCAGATCGACCAGCACGTCGCACAGGCTATCCTGCGTGAAGGCCACAGCCGGCACCGCGTTGATCTTCTTTTGCACATCGATCGCTTCGCGCAGGACCAGCACCGCCTCCTCGAAATGCGCGACGTTGTTTTCGGCGCGGCCAGCCATGGTCAGGGCATAGCCCATCTCGTTGCGGGCATTGGCCCAGCGTTCGGGATCGCGCTCGCGGCCGATCTGCTCGGCCAGCGCCCGGTTGACGGTGACAGCCTCTTCATACAGTTCGGCCGAAGGCTCCTTTCCGCCGATCATGCTGAGCACCTGCGCCAGGCTCGCCTGGGTCGTAGCCCAACGTTCGGGGTCGCGGTCGCGCGTACGCACGCCCAGTATGCTGCGGTAGATGCCGGCCGAGCGTTTCATCAGCGCGATATCGTTGCGCCAGTAGCCCAGCGTCGACAAAGCGCTTGCCAGATTGGACTGATTGCGAAGCCACCCGTCATCGTCCTTGTCTCGGGTCGTCACAGTCAACGCCGCCTCATAGGCCTGCACCGATTTCGCCATCGTATCCGGATCGGAAGTGGCACTGGCCTGCATCATCTGGGTGTTGCCGAGATCGCCTTCGACCGAAGCCCAGAGTGTTCGGTCGGGCAGTGTCGCATAGACCGCCAGGGCCGCCTCATGCGCGGTCGCCGCCTTCTGGTAGAGAGACGGGTCTTTGCTGGCGCCGGCAAGATAGTAGTAAGCGGTGCCGAGCTCGTTCTGCAGCTGGGCGTAATCGTCGGGCGCTGTTGCATGATCATAGAGGGGCAGCGCCGCTTCGAACGCTGCTACCGATTGGCTGAAATCGTCGCCGTTCTGCGTGCGGTCGCCCAGAAGCAAAAGCACCTGGCCCAAGCCCCATTGCGTTGCCGCCCAGTTTTCTGGGTCTCTGTCACGGGTCTGCACTTCCAGCGCCGCATGGTAGGCCGTCACCGCTCGTTCGAACGCCTCGACCGGATCGCCATCAGTTTTACCCAGCTGGGAAAAGGCAATGCCCAGGCGATATTGTGTCTTCGCCCATTTCTTCGGATCGTTCTGTCTGGTCCGCACGGTGAGCGCAGCATCAAAAGCGGCGACCGCCTGTTCGAGGATCGCCTTGTCGCGGGCACGGTCACCCCAGGTCGACAGCGTAACGCCGAGATCGTCCTCGATGGAGGCGAAATCGATCGGAGCGGCGGTGGCTGTTGAGACCTCCAGCGCCAGGTGATAGGCAGCCGCCGACTTCTGCAGATAGTCAGTCCCAGTCTCTCGATTGCCCAGCAGGCCGTAAACCCATCCCAGATTCTGATGCAGTGAGGCCCAATCGAGCGGTGACTTTTCGCGCGGATATTCGGACAGGGCGGCCTGATACGCAGCTATCGCCTGCAACAACAAATCCTTGCTGTTCCGCTTCACGCCCAGACGTTGCAAGGCATTGCCGAGCGTCATCTGGCCTTCTGCCCACTCAGCCGGTGCGTGTTCGCGCGTTCGGACCGAAAGCGCAGCCTCTGCCGCCTCTCGTGCGCGCTGCAGCGTTCGGATATCGCCATTGATCTGGCCGATTGATTCCCACGCCGAGCTCATGTTGTTCTGGATTGACGCCCATTGTGCTGGGGCGCGCTCCCTGGTCATTTCCCCAGCCGCCGCCTGATATGCTGCGATCGCCTGCTGCATGGTCGCGATATCGTTTTCGCGCCGGCCAAGGCGATACAGCGCATTACCCAGATTGATTTGGCTCAATGCCCAGTCAAGTGGCAGGCGGTCCCGGCGATACTCGGTCAAGGCTGCGCGATGCGCGTCGATTGCCGCGCGAAAGCTATCGCTAGTCGTCTCACGCTCGCCGAGGTCGGAGAGAACGACACCAAGATTATTCTGCGTTGCAGCCAATTCGAGCGGCACCTTCTTCGACCCTTGAACCTCAAGCGCCAATCGAAAGGCGGCGACCGCTTTGTCGAGCAACGTGGTGCCGTTCTCGCGTTGGCCGAGCCGCCAGTAGATAGTGCCGAGATTGCCATAGGTAGACGCCCAATGATCCGGGTAAGCCTCGCGCGTGTAGACACTCAGCGCTTGCTCGAAGGCAGTGGCTGCCTTGTCGAGATTGTCGCGACTGGCCTCGCGTTCACCCAAGATCGATAGGGTAGCTGCGACGTCATTTTGGGTGGCAGCCCACGACAACGGGCTCCTTTCGCGCGACACAAAAGTCAGGCTCTTTTCATAAGCAGCGACGGCCTGCAGAAGGACAGCATTGTCGCCTGAGAAAGTGCCGTACTCGGAAATCGCCCTGGCCTCGGCTATCTTGTAGAACCAGGCTTCGCGGTCGTCCCATTTCTCGACCTGCTCATAGGCTTTGGCGTAGTCTTGCGCCGCAGCCTGGAAGTTGAAGGCGATTTCGTAGGTTTCGGCGCTGTTGCCAAAGACCTCCGCAAACTCGATCCGGCGCGCCTTGAGCTCGGCTTCCGCCTGGTCGACCGTCTTCGACATTTCGCCGACGCGAGCCTTGGCCTGCTCGTGAAATTTCCTGGCGGCATCGAGCGCGCCTTCCCGCACCGCCTGTTCGGCGAGCCCGGTCAACCTGACGATTTCCGGGTCCTGGCTCTTCAACGCCGCCTGCTCGGCCAGCACCTGCTTCAGCCGCTCGGTCTGGCCGCGCAGCAATTTGTCGAGTTCGGCCGGATCCTTTGGCGTATCGGCACCGAGCGTCTTCAGCATGGCGTAGAGCGCATCCATTGGCACGCCGCCGTCGCGCGAGACCGATTCGATCTGGCGGCGTTCCGGATCGGGCAGCGTCGAGATGGTCAGCAGAAGCTGGCGACGTTCTCGCAGGATTTCGCCCTCATCGCCTTTCGGCGCCTCGGCGGGGGTGCCGAAATAGAGCAGCCGGCGCAGGCTTTCGTTGACCCAGGGCCGCTGCTGGCCGTTGGTCTTGAGATACACCTCCTCGCCGATCATGCGCAGCACGGTGCCGAACTCCTCGCCGCCCATCGTGTCGATGTGGCGCAGGACGGCCGCCGCATAGGGGCTGTTGCCGTCGGCCGGACCGTCAAGCGCCACCTTGCCGGGTTCGGCGGCAAAGCTGATGACCTGGCCGAGGCTGTCGTCGACCGATCCCTTGGCCTCGGCGTTGCCTTTAAGGGACACCACGCCGCGCGTTTCGCCGAGGCCACCGGCGCTGATCGGCTTGCCCTCATCATCGGGCGAACGCTTCAGCAGCGTGCCGGGCGGGAACGGGTCGTTGCGGCAGGCGTCGAGCAGCACGATGGTGACCGGCACCTTGGATTTCAGCTCGGCAACGATGGCGGAAAGCGCGACCAGCTTTTCGCCGGCATCGCCCAGCGATGAGACGTCTGCATCGACCGGCACCAGATAATTCTCGCCACCGGCCTCGATGCCGTGGCCCGAATAATAGATGATGGCGACGTCGGCGCCTTCCGCATCTTCGACGAAGCCTTCGAGGTCTCGGCGCAATTTGCGGGCGTCGCGATTGGTGGCGACATCGGTCTCGAAACCGAGCTTGTCGAACATCTCCTCGATGGCGCGGGCATCATTTTCTGGATTGGGCAATTTGGAGACGTGCTGGTAGTCGGACTGGCCGATGACCAGTGCCACGCCCTTCAGCGCTTTCGGTTCTTCAGCAGAAGCGGAGACAAGCGTGCACAGGCACAGCAGCAGTGCCGCGGCAATCGCCGCGCACATGCGCCCCGTCGCACCTGCTGTTCGCCCAAAAAGCATCGTCTAGCCCAAAACCCGGCGATATCTTCCGAAGGCGAGATGGCATCATGATGGCCGGTCGATGGCAAGTCCTTGGGCGGACCGTGTTCTTGTCGTGGGTTTGATGCGCACGGCGCTGGCTGGCTTTCGGCTTACGACCCGGTACTGTTCAGCATGGCCACCGGGTAGCGCAATTCCGGCCCGGCGGTTCTTAAGGGAGGTTTGCGATGACAACGGATTACACGCCGAAATTCGATCTGGCCGGCAAGGTGGCGCTGGTCACCGGCGCCTCGCGCGGCATCGGGCGCGCCTGCGCACTCGCCTGCGCCGGCTCCGGCGCCGACATGATTGTCGGCGTGCGCAGCAAGGCCGACGGGGCAGAGCTTGTCGCCGAGATCGAGCGCATCGGCCGGCGGGCGCTGGCCGTGCATATGGATGCGACCGATCTCGCCACGGTGCGGGCTGGTGTCGCGGAGGCGCACGCCGCCTTCGGCCGCATTGACGTTCTGGTCAACAATGTCGGGCTCGGGCCGGAAAACCTGGCCGAGAACGTCACCGAGGACGATTTCGACCTGACGGTCAACGTCAACCTCAAGGGCACGTTCTTCACCACCCAGGCGGTGGCCAAGCTGATGATCGCGCAGAAAGGCGGGCGCATCATCAACATCAGTTCGCAGGCCGGCACGGTGACGCTGAAGGGCGAAGCCATCTACTGTATGAGCAAGGCGGCGATAAACCATCTGACCCGCTGCCTGGCCGCCGAATGGGCGCAGCACGGCATCGCCGTCAACAGCGTGGCGCCGACCTTCATCTGGACCGACGGCACGCGGCCCTCGCTGGCCGAGCCGGAGTTCCACGCGCACGTGCTGGGCCACATCCCGCTCGGCCGTATCGGCGACCCGATCGATGTCACCGGAACCGTGGTGTTCCTGGCCTCGCCGGCGGCGTCGCTGATCACCGGCGCCAACATACTGGTCGATGGGGGCTGGTCGGTGGCGTGAGCGTCCAGTGTGCCGGCCGAAATGGATGGCGCCATTGGCGAATACGGCCAGACCCACAGGTGGCAAGTGGCTTTCGCTCCGGCTCTATCTCTTCGGCATCGTCGAACGCAGAAGCGTCTGCATATGAACCGGAAGGTCAAGTTCGCCGCGTGCCTCTATCTCCAGGAGATATCGAGCCTTGGCCAGGCGGTCGCCTCCTTCAACCGCGGGATAAGCGCAGATGGCCAGCAAGGCCTTCTCCTCATCCCGGCTCGCTCTTTCGTGGTCGGAGCGGCCAGCGCGCACGTCGCGAACGACCTTGCCGAACGTGACGTAAGCGGCCTGGTGTGTTTCGATCAGCCCTTGCAGGTGGCTGGACGATTGCTGTGGCGATGGCTTTGCGACGGCGGCTCTCGCCACAATGGTCGACGTGACAACGGCGCCACCGGATTGAAACAGCAAGGCGCGGCGATTGATCCTGGACGTGACACTATCTCCTCTTCACGCAATGTGGTGCGGCAAGCACCATCAGCACCGTAACACGGCGGTCTGCGCGTTTTTGTCAGGATGGTGAAATGGCCACGCGTCGCCGAGGCCGTTGGGCCGCTCGTCTCGGCTTGCAATGGCCTCCGGCGCGACGCGCCCGAGGTCGGAAATGCCGGAGCTCGGACATGATCGCACCTCCGCCGGCGGCCTCGCCGGCGCGGTGTTCCTACTTGATCACGATCGTGGCGTTCGGGATCTTGACGCCGTTGCTGCCCGGGAAGGACGCGCCAAGAAACGCCTTCATGTCGTCGATGATGGCAATGACGCGTTTGCGGCTGTCGACGAAGTTGATGTCGTCCGTAGCGATCGCAAGCTTGGTCGCCGGGTTGATGCAGCCGATCGAAGACAGGAAGCCACGGCCCGGATGCATCAGGATGCCGACCCGTTTGCCGGTCGGCAGCAGCAGCAGGCCGGGACGCTTCAGCGCAGCCGGATTGACATTCGACGTATAGCCGATCGTCACATATTTGGCGCCGGCTTGCGTGAACAGATTGTAGGTGCCGGCCTCGACACAACGATTGTTGCCGGCAGTGCCGTTGTCGCCCGGGCCTTTCGTTTCGGCAGTCACGCCGGAAAGACCGGCGACTTTGACGCCGTCATGAAAGACTTCGTATTTGCCGACTGTTCTGCGCTTCACGCCTCTGGTCTGCTCACCGGTACGCGTAATTCTCAACTCCCAATTCTTAGCCATTCCACCCTCCCTGTCCCTTTAAGATCGTTGCGCAAGACATCAATAAATTCGAGAGCATCGGCAATGATGTTTTGCCGATCGCGATTGCTACACAGAAATGTTGCTTCAACACTGTGAATTTGTTCACTTCAGAGCAAGAACTTTTCGGCCGCACGGTCTGGAGAGAAGACACGAGCGAACGCACGTCATGAAACCAAGCCAGCCGCCAGTTTTATGGCCCTGATAGGTGCCACGGTCGAATGGCTTTTGCCCCGACGCTGTCGGGCCTTTAATGTTATCCATGACACGAAGCGAAGCGCTGTATTGTTGCGGGTATAATGTGGATCGCATCTATTTGACCGAAGATGCAGCCGGGCCGTGGCTGAGCATCGCCGACGGCCTTGCCGGCGACTGGACGGTCCGCCGCACGATGATCGATTTCCTTGCCGGTGCGACATACAGTTTCACCGGCAACGCCGTCGTGACCGGTGATGCATTCGCCGAGCGCGGCATCATGCAAACCGGCGCTCACGCCATGCCGGCGAGCAGGACATACCGGCTCGAGTTGCGCGAGCATTCGATCGCGATTCTTCGTGCCGACGGCAGCGACTTCATCGAACTCGAGCCGAAGGCAACACAGATCGTCCATCATCTTTGCGGCGCCGATAGCTATGCTGGGCGCTTCTGGTTTCGCAGCCGCGACGAATGGGCCGAGGCCTGGCGGGTCAAGGGTCCGCGCAAGAATTACGCGAGCCTCAGCCGGTTTCGTCGCCTTGATGGCGGGGATGTTCGGGGCGCGAAACCTCTTCCAGGTAATTGATAAAGATCCGGACCTTCGCAGGCAGGAATTTCCGGCTGAGATAGATTGCGTAGAGGCTGAAGCCCGTCATGCTCCAGCCCTCCAGGATCGGCACCAGTCGGCCGGTGGCAATATCATCCTCGACGATGAATGCCGGGCCCAGGACGATGGCGAGGCCCTGAACGGCAAGCTCTCGCAGGACATCGCCGTTGTTGGCGCGAACGATTGGATTGATGCGCACCGATGTTGCCTGGCCTTGCCGGTCGACCAGGTTCCAGCTCTCACCCGTCGACAGATAGGAGTAGCTAAGCGTTTGGTGGTGCGTGAGATCGGAAGGCACAGCGGGGCAGCCGTGCCGCTTGAGATAGTCCGGGGAAGCACAAATCACCATGGCAACGGCTGCCAGCCGCCTGGAGATGACATTGGTCGTTGCCGRTTGCAGCCCGATGCGCAGGGCGACGTCGACGCCCTCGGTGGCGAGATCGACCATCCGGTCGGTCAGGTCGACGTCGAGGCGCAGATCCGGGTGGCGGACAATGAACCCCGGCAGCCATTTCGAAAGCGTGATGATGCCGAAGGAAAGCGGCGCGCTGATCCGCAACAGGCCGGACGGTGACGTAGCGCTTTCGCCGGCGATCGCTTCGGCTTCGGCGACATCGCTCAGGATTTGCTGCGCCCGGCCGAAGAACTCCTGGCCGGCATCGGTCATGGACAGGCGGCGCGTCGTGCGGTTCAGCAGCCTTGTGCCGAGATGGTCTTCCAGGGCGGCGACATGGCGGGAGACGGCGGCGTTCGAGGTGTCCAGCTTGGCGGCGGCGGCGACGAGGCTTCGTGCCTCCACCACAGCCACGTAGACCTGCATCGCCCGGATCAGATCCATCGCACCATTGTTCCATATATTGTAACAATCTACTTAATTTATCGCCATTTATCTCGATCTTCAAGTTGAATACCACATCACCCAGGCGCCATTGGTGGCGCCGGTTCAACACTCAGATTGAGAGACGTCATCATGAAAGTCGCGGTTATCGGATCGGGCAATATGGGCTCGTCCTTCGTCAAGCAGCTTGCCAAAGCGGGCCATTCCATCACTGTTTCCAGCCGCAATGCGGCCTCGGCCGAGACCCTTGCCAAGACGTATGGCGCGGCTGCGGTCGACCCAGCCAAACTCGGCGACGCCGAGGTGATCATCCTGGCAACCGGGGCCGGCGACGCCGTTGCCGCCCTCAAGGCCGCCGGCAAGCTCGACGGCAAGATCGTCGTCGACATCACCAACCCGCTGACATCGGACTATATGGGCCTGACCATCGGCCATTCGACGTCGAGCGCCGAAGAAATCGCCACAGCGGTTCCCGGCGTGCGGCTGGTCAAGGGCTTCAACACGATCTTCGCGCAGCTGCTCGATGCCGGGGCTGCTCTTCCCAACGGCGGCAAGGCTACCGTTTTCCTGGCCTCGGACGACGCGGATGCCAAGACCACCGTCACCAAGCTCGCGACATCCATGGGCTTCTCGGTGGTCGATGCCGGTCCGTTGAAAAACGCTCGCTACCTCGAGCCGCTGGCTGGCCTCAACATCTACCTGGCCTATGGCGCGGGCCTAGGCACGGCGATTTCGCCGACCTTCGTCGCCGCCGCCTGACCCTCACCGCGAACCAGCAGGGAGAACCACCATGAACAACTTCATCGTCAAATCCGCTCTCGCCCTTGCCGTGACCGGCCTTCTCGCCACCGGCGCATTCGCAGATACACTTTGGGAAAACCCGGCTACGCCGGCTCCTGCGCCGGAAGTGCAGGCGCCCGAGGTCGAGAACAACCTCAAGATTTTCGATACGCTCGATTTCGATGTGTTCTCGAACCAGAAATGGGATCGCCTGGGCGAAAGCCATTCCAAGGACATCGTGGTGACATGGCCCGATGGCCATGAGACCAAAGGCATCGACAAGCACATAGCCGACCTCAAGACCCTGTTCGTATGGGCGCCCGATACCGCGATCCACGAGCATCCGATCCGCTTCGGCTCGGGAACCTGGACCAGCGCGCAAGGCGTGATGACCGGCACCTTCACCAAGCCGATGCCGACGCCCGATGGCGGCGCCATTCAGCCCACCGGCAAACGCTATGCGCTCGGCATGGTGACCATCGGCCACTGGAAGGACGGCACGATGGATCACGAATGGCTGTTCTGGGACAACGAGGACCTGATGAACCAGCTTGGTCTCGGGAAGTAGATCACGAGGTCATGATGTCGTAGATCGGGCCGGAAGTGTGCGGCCCCATGCGTCGAGTTGATCGTCTCCCAAGAAACCCCGGCTGTGCCGGGGTTTCGCTTGATGGAAAACAGACCGGCCTGCCGCCGTTCGGCTCAGCGGTCGGCTTCAATCGTCTGCGCAAGGCAGTACAGGGGCGGTCAGGCCATCTTTGCCATTATCTTGGCCATATCCGCCGCGTCGAACGCTCTCAGTGTCTGAGTTCTGATGTTGCCCAGCGATGCGATCGACAAGGCTAGTGCGGTCGCAGCAATGTCGTCGTCGGCTTCGGCAATCGCCACAACATCATGTTGACCAAGCGTCCACAACAGGGTGTGAACCTTGATGCCGCTCTTGCTGGCCATCGCCTTGAAGGCCTCAGCACGCTTCTGCGTATCCTTTATGCCCTTGATACCTTGATCTGTGAAATTTGACAGCAATACGTAGTAGGCCATTTGTTCCTCCCATGGTGGGAACGGGCGGGCACTCACGGCGCGTCCGCCGTCTCCCGGTATTACGATACCATGAGTTAGGTGCGCGAACCACTTGGGCAAGGAAGGCGATGCCTTGCAAATCAAGGGCTTCAATGACTTCAAGGAGATAGGCTGGTGCTGCGAGAGAGGATTGAACTCTCGACCTCTCCCTTACCAAGGGAGTGCTCTACCACTGAGCTACCGCAGCCGCTGATGGCGGGGCTTCTGCCATATCGAACCGGTAAGCGCAAGGCATCTGTGAAAGCCTTTTGCCGGACAAGTTTCGCTGACATGGCGGCTCCACAGTGCTAGCTATCCCCTTGGAACGGCAGACCCGCCAGTCGCGGGCGGGACGGGACGATGAACGACAAGACAATTCCACCGAAAAAGGCCGATCCGGCAACAAAAGGCGGCACGGACCGCAAAGACCGGCTGGCCGAGCAGTTGCGCGCCAATCTGATGAGGCGCAAGGCGCAGGCGCGGTCGCGGCGCAACGGTGACCCTGACCAGCGGCCGGAAGGCCTGGCGGCTGCTGAAAAAATGCACAAGGACTGACCGAAAGCAGCCACACTGGCCCTCCACCTTGGCCAAAGGGGCAAGAAATCCTATTTCTTGAACCAAGCCGGCCAATGGTCTAGACGGGCCGATACGCAAACGGACGAAAACCGGCCTTTCGGGCCGAGGGGACATTCTCTCATGGATCGCATCAGAATTGTCGGCGGCAACAAGCTCGCCGGAAGCATTCCGATTTCGGGCGCGAAAAACGCGGCCCTGCCGCTGATGATCGCATCGCTGCTCACCGACGACACGCTGACGCTGGAAAACGTGCCGCATCTGGCCGATGTCGAGCAGCTGATCCGCATCCTAGGCAATCACGGCGTCGACTATTCGGTCAACGGCCGTCGCGAAAAGCAGAATGAGGGCTATTCGCGCACCATCAATTTCTCGGCCCGCAACATCGTCGACACGACAGCGCCTTACGAGCTGGTGTCGAAGATGCGGGCGTCGTTCTGGGTGATCGGCCCGCTGCTGGCCCGCATGGGCGAAGCCAAAGTGTCGCTGCCCGGCGGTTGCGCCATCGGCACGCGGCCGGTCGATCTGTTCCTCGAAGGCCTGCAGGCGCTGGGCGCCGACATCGATGTCGACACCGGCTATGTGCTGGCCAAGACCAGGAATGGCCGCCTTGTCGGCAACCGCTATATCTTCCCGAAAGTCTCGGTCGGCGCCACCCATGTCTTGATGATGGCGGCGTCGCTGGCCAAGGGCGAGACGGTGCTGGAGAACGCTGCCTGCGAGCCCGAAATCGTCAACCTCGCCGACTGCCTCAACGCCATGGGCGCCAAGATCTCCGGCGCCGGCACGCCGACCATCACCATCGATGGTGTCGAATCGCTGTCGGGCGCGCGCGTGCGCGTCATTCCCGACCGCATCGAGACCGGCACCTACGCCATGGCTGTCGCCATGACCGGTGGCGACGTGGTGCTGGAAGGCGCTCGCCCCGAGCTGCTGCAGACCGCGCTTGACGTCATTGCCCAGACCGGCGCCGAGATCACCCCGACCAATTCCGGCATTCGTGTACGCCGCAACGGCGCCGGCATTGCGCCGGTCGACGTGACGACGGCGCCCTTCCCGGCCTTCCCGACCGACCTGCAGGCGCAGTTCATGGGGCTGATGACCATGGCCAAGGGCAAGTCGCGCATCACCGAGACCATTTTTGAAAACCGCTTCATGCATGTGCAGGAACTGGCCCGGCTCGGCGCCCACATCACGCTTTCCGGCCAGACGGCGATCGTCGACGGCGTCGCCAGGCTGAAGGGCGCACCTGTCATGGCGACCGACCTGCGCGCCTCGGTGTCGCTGGTGATCGCCGGTCTCGCGGCCGAAGGCGAGACCACGGTCAACCGCGTCTACCACCTCGACCGCGGTTTTGAGCGGCTGGAAGAAAAGCTGTCCAACTGCGGCGCGGTGATCGAGCGGATTTCGGCTTAAGGATTGCTTCTGTGGTGACGGCTAATCTCCCCCCTTGCGGGGGAGATGTCCGGCAGGACAGAGGGGGGTGCTGTCCCGCCGGCCTGTCGCCAGTCGGTGCAGCGCCCTCGCGCGAGTTCTCCTGCGGAACAGGCTAACTCGAAACGTTGGCGATCCTTCCCACCCCCCTCTGCCCTGCCGGGCATCTCCCCCGCAAGGGGGGAGATCAGCAGCTTCGCCAACGGTTGCACGGATCGCCAAGACCGCCTAACAGAAGGCTTCAAACCAACCTTAGGCACAAAATCCGCATGGCAGCCCTCAAACTCATCGCGCTCGACGATCAGGATCTGAGCATTGTCTCGGCCCACGTCCAGGACGCCGTGATGAAGGTCTCCGACCTCGAATATTTGCCATCGGCCAAGCGGTTCCTGCTGACCATGAACCGTTTCGTCTGGGAGGCGAAGTCCGGGCTGTTCAGCCAGCACAATGAGCGGCGCCAGGCAGTGCTGCATTTCGACCGCGTGCTCGGCGCCAAGACCAACGGCATCGCCCGGGACCGGCCGGCCGAGGTGCTCTCGCTCTTGGCGGTCAGCTTTGTCGAGATCAGCAAGCCGGCCGGCATCGTCGAGCTGGTCTTTTCAGGCGGCGGCACGATCATGCTCGACGTCGAGTGCATCGAGGCGCGGCTTGCCGACATAGGCGGCGCCTGGGAAGCCACGTCGCGTCCGGTGCACAGGGGCTAGACGCTGCCGATGGCCATCACGCTCCGCCAGTCCGATGCCGGTTTCGAGCAGCGCTTCGCCGCCTTCCTGACCACCAAGCGGGAAGTCTCGGAGGACGTCGACACCGCCGTGCGCGCCATCATTGCGCGGGTGCGCGCCGAAGGCGACGCGGCACTGATCGACTATACGCTGAAATTCGACAAGGCCGACCTCAATACCCTCGGTATCGCCGTGTCGAAGGACGACATCGCGCAGGCCTACAAGCAAGCCGATCCGCAGACGGTCGAGGCGCTGAAATTCGCTCGTGACCGCATCCGATCCCATCACGAACGGCAAATGCCCAAGGACGATCGCTATACAGATGCCGCCGGCGTCGAATTGGGATCACGCTGGACGGCGATCGAGGCGGTCGGGCTCTATGTGCCAGGCGGCACGGCAAGCTATCCAAGCTCGGTGCTGATGAATGCCGTCCCGGCGAAGGTGGCCGGCGTCGAGCGCATCGTCATCGTGGTGCCGGCGCCGGGCGGCATCATCAACCCGCTGGTGCTGGTGGCGGCCGACATGGCTGGGGTCTCGGAAATCTACCGTGTCGGCGGCGCACAGGCGATCGCAGCGCTTGCCCATGGCACCGAAACAATAAAGCCGGTCGCCAAGATCGTCGGGCCAGGCAATGCCTATGTTGCCGCGGCCAAGCGCCAGGTGTTCGGCACGGTCGGCATCGACATGATCGCCGGCCCGTCGGAAGTGCTGGTGGTGGCGGACGGGAGCAACGATCCCGACTGGATCGCCGCCGACCTGCTCGCCCAGGCCGAGCATGACGTGTCGGCGCAATCGATCCTGATCACCGACGATCCCGCGTTTGGCAAAGCCGTCGAACAGGCGGTCGAGCGGCAGTTGCAGAGCTTGCCTCGTGCTGAGACGGCTGCAGCCAGCTGGCGCGATTTCGGTGCGGTGATCCTGGTGGACACAATCGACGCCTCGCTGCCGCTGGTCGACCGCATCGCCGCCGAGCATGTCGAGTTGGCAATCGACGACGCCGAGGGTTTCCTGGCCAGGATGCGCAATGCAGGCGCGGTATTTCTCGGACGGCATACGCCCGAAGTCATCGGCGACTATGTCGGCGGCTCCAACCATGTGCTGCCGACGGCGCGCTCCGCGCGTTTCTCGTCGGGCCTGTCGGTGCTCGATTTCGTCAAGCGCACCTCGATCCTGAAGCTCGGGCCGGAGCAGCTGAGAGCACTTGCGCCGGCGGCGATCGCGCTGGCCAAGGCGGAAGGGCTCGACGCGCATGGTCGCTCCGTCACCATCCGGCTGAACATGTAGGCGGCGATGGCGGACGGCGATCCAACCCGCGCAAGACTGATCGACGTCGAACTCGACGAATCGATCGGCCGTTCGACGCCCGACGTCGAACATGAGCGCGCGGTGGCGATCTTCGACCTGATCGAGGAAAACAGTTTTCAGCCGGTCAATGATGACGGCATTGGGCCTTACCGGCTGAAGCTGTCGCTGGCCGAATCCCGGCTGGTGTTTGCGGTCGCCCGCGAGGATGGTGCGGCCGTCGTCACCCACATCCTGTCGCTGACGCCGCTCAGGCGCATCGTCAAGGACTACTATCTGATCTGCGAAAGCTACTACGACGCCATCCGCTCCTCGACGCCGAGCCATATCGAGGCGATCGACATGGGCCGGCGCGGCCTGCACAATGAAGGCTCGCAGACGCTGATGGACCGGCTGGCCGGCAAGATCGACATTGACTTCGACACGGCGCGGCGGCTGTTCACGCTGGTCTGCGTGCTGCACTGGCGGGGTTAGACCTGGCTTCGGCGCCGCATTCGATCCTGTTTTTGTGCGGTATGAACGCCGTGCGCTCGCCGATGGCCGAACAACTGGCGCGGCGCATGCTGCCGCCGGCCACCTTCGTCGCCTCGGCCGGCGTGCACAAAGGCGAGCGCGACCCGTTCGTCGATGCGGTGCTGGCCGAAGAAGGGCTGACGCTGGGCGAGCGCCAGCCGCGCGCCATGGACGATCTCGAGGACGACTATTTCGACCTGATCGTCACGCTGGCGCCCGAAGCCCACCATGCCGCGCTCGAACTCACCCGCTCGCTTGCCGTCGAGGTCGAATACTGGCCGATGCCCGACCCGACCGACGCCGGCGGCCGGCGCGAGCAGATCATGGCAAGCTATCGCGACGTGCGCGAACGGCTGAAAGCGCGGATATCGAGACGTTTTTTGCTTCCAGAAGCAAAAAACGCGGCGGATTAATGCATGTCGCTCAAATGTGGTCTCGGTTTTGAGACAACGACATGCATAAACAAAAGCTTAGATCGCGTCGCATATGACGCGATCTAAGCGTGTTCACAAGCGCACGATTATCATATAGGTTCCGCCGAAATTCCGGCCTGGGCGCTCCAGGACGCCGGAACTGCAATCCAAGCAAAGGTATCGAATGCCGAAGGAAGAAGTCCTCGAGTTTCCGGGTATCGTGACGGAATTGTTGCCCAACGCGATGTTCCGGGTGAAGCTCGAAAACGAACACGAGATCATCGCCCATACGGCCGGCCGCATGCGCAAGAACCGCATCCGCGTTTTGACCGGCGACAAGGTCCTGGTCGAGATGACGCCCTATGACCTGACCAAGGGCCGCATCACCTACCGTTTCAAGTAACAGCCTGCCGGAACCAGAGATGAGCAGTTTGCAGAAGCTGGTGCTTGCCTCGGGTTCGCCGCGCCGGATCGAATTGCTGCAACAGGCCGGCATCGAGCCCGATCGCATCTTGCCGGCCGATGTCGACGAGACGCCACTGCGCGCCGAACATCCGCGCTCGCTGGCCAAGCGGCTGTCGAAGGAAAAAGCCGAGAAAGCGTTCGCCTCGCTGAAGAGCGAGGAAGACTATGCGCCGGGCTTCGTGCTGGCCGCCGATACGGTGGTTGCCGTCGGGCGCCGCATCCTGCCCAAAGCCGAGACGCTGGACGATGCCGCAAATTGCCTTGGGCTCCTGTCCGGCCGTTCGCACCGGGTCTATTCCGGCATCTGCCTGATCACACCGGGCGGCAAACTGCGCCAAAGGCTGGTGGAGAGCCGGGTTCGCTTCAAGCGGCTGCCGCGCGAGGAGATCGACGCCTATGTCGCGTCGGGCGAATGGCGTGGCAAGGCCGGCGGCTATGCCGTACAGGGTCTCGCCGGCTCCTTCGTCGTCAAGCTGGTCGGCTCCTACACCAACATCGTCGGCCTGCCGCTCTACGAGACGGTGGCGCTGCTTTCGGGCGAAGGCTTCAAGATCCACACCAACTGGCACACCGCGCGGCCATGAGCCTGGACGACAAGGTCACGCCGCTGCGCCCGAAGCGCCCCTGCCCCGAATGCGGCAAGCCATCGGCGCGCGAGACCTATCCCTTCTGCTCGAAGCGCTGCAAAGACATCGACCTCAACCGCTGGCTGAAAGGCGCCTATGTCATCACCGCAAGGGATGACGAGGACGACAGCGACGAGCCGAAATAGGGATTTGGGCGGCGGCATTGCGGCCGGCAGGCGGATGCAGGTCGGCGCCGACCGCGACAATTTCACTTTGCCGACCGGCGCAATTGCTGCTTTGCCGACGCCGATCGAACCCCGTCATGTATCCGCGACAATTGCCCCGGAAAATCGGTGCTTAGGCGCTGGACAGGCCGGATTCCCGTGCTATAACCCACCCGCTTTCAAGGGGCGCCCACGGCGCCTTCCTGAAATCCGGCCAACGATATTTCGTTTGCCGGCGAGGCCCAGATAGCTCAGTTGGTAGAGCAGCGGACTGAAAATCCGCGTGTCGGTGGTTCGAATCCGCCTCTGGGCACCATCCTACCCGATTGTTTTCATTTAGTTTTTCGGCTCTAGTCATGGTGTCGGCGCAATCCGGTTTGACGTTTTTCTCAGGCGGGTTTGACAGTTTTCGTTCTCCGCCTGTTCACTTCGGCGTCGAAACTGGTGACAACCGCCGACATCTTCCGGCTCTTATCGGCGCTTGGAGTAGTGCCGCGCCATCTCGATCGTCATCTGGCCGAGCATGTCGGCAATCGTGCGCTCGTCGTAGCCCATCTCGGCCAGGATCGTCGCCACGGTGTGCCGCAGGCCTTTTAGTGTGAGCCCAGGCTTAATTGCGCTGGCCCGTTCCAGCTCTTGCCGAATCGGCCGCCACGATGCCCGGAAGCCCGATGGCGTCCACGGCCTGCCCCTGCTGTTGGCGCACAGCGTCATGGTGTCATGCTTCGGCGCCACCGCCAGCGCGTCGACGACCGGGGCCGGAAGCGGAAACCACATCGCCTCGCCGGTCTTGCCGCGCTTGGCGTCGATCATGCCGTCAGCGACGGCCGTCGGCGGAATCTTAAGCGCGTCCTGCGGATCGAGACCACAGAACATCATCAGAGCCACCGGCAGCCGCATATGCGCCGGCAGCGCGGCGGCGACGGCATCGCGTTCGGCGTCTGTCCAAGGCCTGTTCGCGTCGGCCATGTCGCGCGGCCGGCGGATGCCCTTGATCTTCATTGCCGGGTTGATCTTGAGATAGCCGCGCTCTACGCCCCAGGCGAAGGTCAGAGCCAGCACCGTCTTGACGTAGTTGCCAAATCGGCGGCCATGCTTCGCTGCAGCCTTGTCGCGGATCTTCACGACCAGCGGCGGCGTGAAGCGGTCGAGCATCGTATCGGCAATCGGCTGCAGGTAGTCGAAGCAGCGCTGATAGTCGGCCCTTGTGCGTGCCATAAGGTCAGTAAAAAAAACGCTGGCACGATAGCGCGCGATCAGCTGGCCGAGCGTCCCTGGCTTTGGATCATCGCCCTTGTTGCCGAGCGCGACAATGCGCGCGCATTCGGCCATGAATGAAAGCGTTCCGATCGGGAACTTGTCGATGTCGATCATGGTGCCGCTCTTGCGATGCCGGCAGCGCCATTTGAATGGCGGCTTGCGGTCGCGCCAGATGGCAAAACCCTTGACGCGGACGATTGCCATTAGTCGAGCTTTCCGATTAGTTCGTCATCACCGCTTGTGTCGCCGGATTTCAGGCTGTCCAGCCAAGCGTCAAGGTCACGCATGTCATAGCGCCGCTCGCCGCTAGGCATGGCAACGGGCGTGACGCCGCACTCGGCAGGGAATCGCTTTGGCGCAATTCCGCAGTACTCGGCGGCCTCTCGCGCGCCGAGCATGCGTCGCGGGGAAACCTTGATGTTGAGCGTTGCGCTTGCCATCAGGAAGCCACCTCCCGGTCGAACCGCTCATTCAGTAACGACACGAAACTGTGGCCATGGAGCAATTCGGCCACTGGTAGCAGCGGCCCGACCTCTACTGTCCTCGTCGACCGGATCGGGCTTTGATATCGCTGAGTTGCAGTTGATGCTTCCAGGAGATTATCGCGAGCTGCTTGCGTCGATACTTCCTGCCCCTCCTCCCCAGCTCCTATGATGCTATGTGCCGTCATCAACCACGGCTGCACGAAATGGAAATGACTGTCGTCTATGGAAATCTCGGCCTCCACAAACGTGTCTATGATCGTGACGTCTATGACGGGCGCAATTTTGGGATCGTCGCCGGGCCGCTCTTTGCCAACCCATTCCTCCAGCTGAAAGTCAGCCGCAAAGTCGGGCGAACCAAGGAGATCCAGCGCGGCGCCGATCGCGTCTCGAAATGTCATTCCTTCCTGAAATCTCTTCCTGACGGCAGTCCCTGCCTTCTTGCCGAAGGTCATCATCGGCACACCGAGCTGCAGCGATCCGAAATCCCGCATGAATTCCGGCGCGCGCGCCGGCGTCGGGCATACCATCAGCGCTATGAGCAGATTCGCAGCATCGACCGAAGTAGCCTTTGGCACACTCCGGCCACGGCCTCCGTGGGTGAGAATTTCCTGCTCTCTTCCAAGGCGGGATATCAGCCTGGCGGTTGGCAATGGGTAGTTGAGGGTCGCAGCGAGGCAGTCGGTCAATTCGGTCAGGGTTGCGGCCATTTGCACAGGTCACTCGATGGTTCCGACTGTGTATCGCTCATTAATCCGCCAATGTCAATTTTCGACTGTGCGTTACTCACTAATACCCCCTGCCGATATACCGGCAGGGGGTGGGTCTGCAAATTTGCGGACCCGATAAAAGCGGAAATTCCTCTGTTGCCGGTTCGGGCATCCCGGGCAGTTCCGGGCTAGATAAAAGTATTCGTTCGGTAAGGGTCAAAAATGGTGCGTTTTGAGTGGTTTCATCGCCAAATGAAACCGATAAGCCATTGTTTTCTATCGATTTACTCATGGCTGCCACCGATGGCTACGGCGAAATCGGCTCCAAAAATCGGTCCGCTGATTAAAAAATCCCTGAATGAGGGGGATGCGGGTCCGGGCGCGACCGGCCTTTCCGACTTTTGACCCGCCCCCCTCATTGCTTTACCTCGCGGTCGGTTGCCATCCGTGCTTGCGCTCAAGCGGTGACGATCAACTGGCAAGGCAGGCGCTGCTGGTCTCGGCGCTGGCGGCTTTGGCCTCTCGGGCAGGCCTTCCACATGACGATATCGCTTAAATTATTTCCCTCTGGGTAGGTTGAACCCTTCGGAGAGAACAAACAATCATGACAGGCTATTTCGGCACGCCGACGCGATGAGCAGCATAGTCTCGTCGTTCATGCCATTTTGGAAAAGTCCGACAAGATCCTGCCCGCAAGCCCCTCGTCTCGCCCTCGCTTTATGTCTGGATCACGCGATGCGTTCAAGTCTTGCATCACCAAGCCGTCGGCCAAAATCAGGCGCCTGCTGATCATGGGCGCTCCTGCGAGCGCGGCCTTCAATCTAGGCTGCTGAGTGGACCAAGGTTGGAATAGGGGTGCGACGCGGCTTCCTGCGGTTGAAATAGTCTATAAAATCGAGGGCAGAGACCGGTTTCGAGAAGAGCCAGCCCTGTCCGTAACCAACCTCGTGCTCGACCAGGTAGTCGAGTTGCTCCTTCGTCTCTATGCCCTCGGCCACAATCAGCAGGTTGAGCGCTTTCGCCATTTCGATAATGTGTAGCGTGACTGCGCTCGTAGCCGTGTCTTTGCCGATCGTATCAACGAACGATTTGTCGATCTTAAGGGCGTCGAGGGGAAGCTTGGCAAGGTACTGGAGGCTCGAATACCCCGTGCCGAAATCGTCGATCGCGACTGCGTGACCAAGCGCTCTGGCTCGAGTGATCGTATGAACGGTAGGCTCCAAATCGAGGCATCCCCTCTCGGTTGCCTCAAGCCAAATCTGCGACGGTTCGATACCTGTCCCAGTCATTGCCGACTGCAGCACATCAAGAACGCGCCCCGTCTTCATGTCCACAGCGGCAAAGTTGATTGCGATATGGAGGTCACGGTTCTCTATCAGTGCGACGCCAAAATCGGCGATGACACTGGCGATGACCTGATCTGTGATCGGAAGAATCAGACCTGTTTCTTCGGCGAGTGGAATGAACAGGTCTGGCCGCACCATTGAGCCGTCGGGACGTCGCCACCGCACCAATGCTTCGGCTCCGGTGCAGGCACCAGTCTTGAGCTCCAGAATTGGCTGGTATTGGACCACAAACTCCCTATTCGCGACTGCGAGTGCAAGTTCACCTTCAGGGGACAAACGCTTGCGTGAGAAATAGACGACAATCCCCACTATGATCGCCGCCATTCCTGCACCGATGGGCAGCATAAACAGGAGTTCGCGCCAGAGATGCCGGCGCGTCTGGGCGCGGGGCAGCGCCGCTGCAGCCTGCCATTCGCCGTGCTTTGCGTAGGCTACGATAAAGTCATCGCCGAATGAAGATTGGCGCGCCTGATCGAAAAGGTTCCTACCCGCGTCATCATCAGCAACAACAAGGTTTCCGCTCTCATGAGCCACGGCCAGCTTGACCTGTGGGTCGCCGATGACATCGAACATGCGCATCGGGTCGACCAGCACGTTGTAGCTGCCGAGTTGGACAGCCATCATCCGTTTGCCACGGGTGACACGTGGACTCATGTCTGTCGTGACCTCGATATCACCTTTGGTTCTGAAGGTTCCTGGCTCCAGGGCGACGTCGACAGTCGTCGGCCCCCAGGACGTGCAGCGAAGTTTGCCCGCTTCGAAATATCCGATTTCGTCGACGGCTCGTGCGTTCATGGTAAGGCGGCGCATCTCGGCGATGTGGTCGGAGGAGCACGGAATGTATCCGGAGGCACTTATGGTACGAAGCACCTGGGTCGCCTGATTGAACATGAAAACGGTTCTATCGATCGCCTGATCGGCGAGTTGGCTCAGCCGTTCCGTGTCATCTGCCACGGCTGCTTGCCACGAGAGATAGACCGCGCCTGCTATCGGGACCGCGGTACCGAGTAATCCAAGTCCCACGGCGACAAAAATGACGCTTCTTGGGTGCATCGATACCGACCTCCCGCCGTAAGTCTGCGCCAACAAGCTTAAGAATACAGAAAACAAATAGCTAAATTCAGCGAGCCAGCCTGGGGCACGTTTTCGATTTGCGTTCCGGAGTCCGGCGCGAGGGTCCGTTTTTGAGCGCACAGCGACGCTGGTCTCAATGTCCGACATGAGAGAGCATCGCTGACCGACAGCTTTGGGCCGGAAGCGGAATGACGGCTTTTGGCGTCCGAAGAACGATAGCGGACGTTCCGCCGGTGGGATCATGCTCTGAAGCTGACCCGATGCAGACCTTTGCGTCGATCATTCGGAATAGCCGCAATCGAAGTGACCATTCGCAACCGCGCAAACAGTCTCCCCTGACAGCGAGGTGCTGGCGGAACGTTTTGCGCTCGCTACCTACGCAAATTGGGCGTATCGTGGCATATCGTCTGTTGCTAATACATGAGCCAGCGACTGAGAGCGCAAGACTCTCGCATTGGATTAGGCGCGCTAGGTTCCACAACTACTAGTTGCGCCCATGGACCATCTGCCTCCGCCGAAACCTCTTTTGCTCGGTTCCGGCCAGAAGTGCCGTTTGCGATTCGGAAGTGGAGCGTACGGATGCAGATCATGCATACCCGCCGCCGATTCCTGGCCGGCGCTGCAATGGCAGGCGCTGCCGGTATCGTCGGTCTTCCAGGGTCACTCCACGCGGAACCCCCGTTGGAAACGACCACGGTTCGTCTGCCGCTGTGGGTCGGTAGTTCCTACTGTTGGGCAGGTGCGTACATCGCCGGAGAACTGATGCGCGCCGAGGGTCTTACCGATGTCCGCTACGTAGAAGGCGACAAAAGCGTCAACCAATCGGTGTGGATCGCACGCGGTGAGACCGATTTCTCCGTGAACTTTGCGCCGAACCAGGTCGCGTCGATCGCCGCCGGCGCGCCGATCAAGGTGCTGACCGGGTTGCACTCCGGATGCCTCGAACTGATCGCCAAGGAGAGCATTCGCAGCGTCACGGATCTGCGGGGCAAGAGAGTGGGCGTGAACGGTTTCAACAACTCGCGGCACGTGTGGCTGTCCCTCATGTCCGCCTATGTCGGGCTCGATCCAGTGAACGATATCCAATGGGTCTTGACTAACGACGTCAAGCCGACGGAACTCTTCGTCGAAGGGAAGATCGACGCGTTCCTCGGGACGCCGCCCCAGCCGCAGGAGCTGCGCGCCAAGAAGATCGGCCACACAATCCTCAACAATGCCGTCGACCGCCCATGGTCACAGTATTTCTGCTGCATGATCTCGGCCACGACGGACTACGTGACAAGATACCCGGTGGCGACCAAGCGGGTCTTGCGATCCATCCTCAAGGCCGCCGACCTCTGCGTGTCGGATCCGGAAGGGGTGGCGCGGCAGATGGTCGATCGCGATTTCGAGACCAGCTATGACTACGCGCTCCAAACTCTGAAGGACATTCGGTACGACCGCTGGCGGGAATTCGATCCAGAAGACTCCTTGCGGTTCTACGCACTGCGCATGCAGGAGACGGGCATGATCAAATCGAGCCCGCAACAGATCATCGCCAACGGAACGGACTGGCGCTTTCTCGACGAGTTGAAGCATGAGCTGAAAACCTGATCCCATTTTTCTCAAGGGGAGACGTGGAGATGCAAATCATCCAGAGCCGCCGGCGCTTCCTGGCCGGCCTTTCGGCAGCCGGCGCCGCGAGCCTCGTTGGGGTCCGGCAATCGCTCTCCGCAGAGCCACCGCCAGAGACGACGCGGATCCGGCTCATCCGGCTTCCCAGCATCTGTCAGGCCCCCCAGTATGTAGCCGAAGAACTGCTGCGCAGCGAAGGGTTCACCGAGGTGCACTACCTCCAAAAGAGGGGGACCGCAGACATCGCGCCGGCCCTCGCCTCTGGTGAAGCCGACCTCAGTGCGCATTTCGCCGCCCCGCTCCTTCTCCACCTGGAGGCTGGGGATCCCACCGTCATCCTGGCTGGACTCCACGTCGGCTGCTTTGAGCTGTTCAGCACCGATGGCGTGCAATCGATCCGCGACCTCAAGGGGAAGACGGTGGCTGTGCCGTCGCTGGATTCCGCCCGATACGTCTTTCTCGCCGCTATGACGGCGTATGTGGGCCTGGACCTCCATAAGGACATACACTTCGTCACGCATCCGGGCCCCGAGTCCATCCGGCTCCTCAGTGAGGGGAAGATCGACGCCTACCTGGGCTTTCCCCCCGAACCGCAGGAGATGCGGGAGCAGCAGATCGGCCATGTAGTGATTAGCAGCACCGTGGACCGGCCCTGGTCGCAATACTTCTGCTGCATGCTGGCTGGGAACCGGGAGTTCGTCCGCACGAATCCGGTGGCCACCAAACGCGCCCTCCGCGCCATGTTGAAAGCGGCGGATTTTTGCGCCAGCGAGCCGGAGCAATCCGCCCAGTTCTTGGTGGAGCAGGGCTATACCAGGCGCTATGACCATGCCCTCCAGGTCATGAAGGCGATCCCCTACGGTTGGCGTGAGTATAGCGCTGAGGACACCCTGCGCTTCTACGCCTTGCGCCTCCACGAGGTCGGGATGCTCAAGAGTACCCCCCAGAAGCTCTTGGCCCAGGGCACCGACTGGCGTTTCCTCAACGAACTGAAGAACGAGTTGAAGACGTAGGCAATCGCCGACACGCCGCGCGCCCTATCGAGGAAGGAGAGGCTTATGCAGATCATCCAGAACCGCCGTCGCTTCCTGGCCGGTGCTGCGGCAGCAGGCGCTGCAGGTCTCATCGGCGCAACGACTGACGCTTGGGCCGAGGCACCCCCCGAAACGACCTCCGTCCGCTTGCCGCGGTGGATCGATGGTGCCTACTGCTGGGCGGGGATGTACCTGGCCGGAGAGCTCCTCAAAGCGGAGGGCTTCACCGACGTCCGCTACGTGCAGGGCGACGAGAAAGTCGATCAGGCGGTGTGGATTGCACGCGGCGACACGGATTTCAGCATGAATTACGCGCCGGTCCATGTCGCGTCGATCGACGCCGGCGTGCCAATCAGGGTGCTTGGCGGCTTGCACTCCGGGTGCCTCGAGCTGATCGCCAACGACAGCATCCAAGGCATCCCGGACCTCAAGGGCAAGCGGGTGGGCATGCACGACATCGATGCGCCGTCGCGCGTGCTGGTCGCCCTGATGGCCGCCTATATCGGACTGGACCCCGTCAACGACATCGATTGGGTCCAGGAAAGCAAGCCGGTGGAAGCCTTCGCCGACGGGAAGTTCGATGCATATCTCTTCACGCCGCCGGAGACGCAGCAACTGCGCGCCAAGAAAATCGGCCATACGATCCTCAACACGACCCTCGACCGCCCTTGGTCGCAGTACTTCTGCTGCATGACTTCGGCCGCCGCGGACTACGTGGACAGATACCCGGTGGCGACCAAGCGCGTGCTAAGGGCCATCGTCAAGGGCGCCGACCTATGCATTTCGGATCCCGCATGGAGTGCAGCGCAGATGGTCGATCGAGGTTTCGTCCCCAGCTACGAAATCGCGCTGCAAACGCTGAGCGACACGCGGTACGACGTCTGGCGGGACTACGATGCTGAAGCCTCGATGCGCTTCTACGCGCTGCGCATGCACGAGACGGGCATGATCAAGTCGAGCCCACAGCAGATCATCGCCGATGGAACGGACTGGCGCTTCATCGAGGAGTTGAAGCGTGAGTTGAAAATCTGAGCCTGCTTTGTCCCAGGGAGGAAGCGTGACATGCGGAGCATCCAGAATCGACGCCGTTTCATGGCCGGCCCAGCGGCGGTCTGCGCCGCAGGCCTCGTCAGCGTGCCGACATCGGCTCATGCCGAGCCGGCACCGGTGACCACGACAGTGCGTCTGCCAAGGACGTTCCGCGCCCTTTGCGAAAGCGGGTATTGAAAGGCTGACAAGGAGGAGTGACCCCATGCCAATTATCCAGAACCGCCGCGGCTTCATGGCCGGCCTGGCAGCCGGCACCGTGGGTATTGTCGCAACCCCGAGATTGGCGTTTGCCGAGCCGGAGCCCGAGACGACCAGTGTCCGGCTGGGGCGGTGGGTCGGAGGCGCCTACTGCTGGGAGTCGCTCTACCTAGCTGGCGAACTGCTCCGCGCCGGAGGCATGACCGACGTGCAGTACGTGCAAGGTGATCAAAAGTACTTCGACAACAGCCAATGGATTGCAGCGGGTGAGACGGACTTCGACTTCAACATGCCGCCGATGCACATCCGCAGCGTCGAGGCCGGGGTGCCCGTCAAGATCCTGGCCGGCGTGCATTCCGGCTGCTGGGAGTTGCGGGCGAACGATCGCGTCAACAGCGTTGCCGACCTAAGGGGCAAGCGGGTGGGGGTCTGGGCGATGAACGACCACCCGCAGGTGTTTCTCCAACTGCTGATCAACTATGTCGGGCTCGATCCCAACCACGATGTTGAGTGGGTAGTAGGCGTCCAGGAGAACGGCTCGCTCATGCAGAAATTCATCGACGGCAAGGTCGATGCCTTCCTGGTAGACACCAGCCAATACTCCGAGGTTCGGAACAAGAAGGTAGGTCACACGGTCTTCAGCAATCTTATCGACCGTCCCTGGTCACAGTATTTTTGTTGCATGCTCGCCGGCCGGACCGACTATGTCGATAGGTATCCGGTCGCCACCAAGCGCGTGCTGCGGGCCATCCTCCAGGCTGTCGAATTCTGCGTGTCGAACCCGAAATCGGCCGCCCGCGCGGTGGTCGATCGAGGCTTTCTGCCGAGCTACGACGTTGCGCTGACCACTCTGCAGAACACCGGGCACGACAAGTGGCGGGAATACGATGCTGAAGACTCGGTGCGCTTCTACGCGCTGCGCCTCCTGGAGACGGGCATGATCAAGTCAAGCCCGCAGGAGATCATCGCCAAAGGGACGGATTTCCGCTTCTTCGAAGAGATCAAGCGCGAACTGAAGACGTGAAAGGCGCAGCGCGAAGGACCGCTGAAGGGGAGAACGTCGTGCACATCATCCAGAATCGCCGCCGCTTCATGGCCGGCATCGCGGCGGGTGCCGCGGGATTAGTCGCAGCCCCGAGGCTGGCGCTCGCCGAGCCGGCGCCAGAGACGACGAAAGTCCGGTTGCAGGTGTTCACTAAGGTCTCGGTCTGCCAATCGCCGATGTATGCGGCCACCGAGCCACAGGAGGTCCTGGACCGCGGCACCGACTGGCGTTTCCTTAAAGAGCTCAAGCGCGAGATGAAAACGTGAGCCGCTGGCCGACGCGCGCGTTGCTGCTCCTCGCCCTCGTCGCTGAGCCTGCGCACACCTCTGCGCACGAAGCGTCAGCGCACGCCGGAGACAGCGAGCGCCTGCCGATGATGGGCGCTGCACCGGATTTCACGCTGATATCGCAGGACCACAAGCGCGTGTCGCTGCACGACTTCCGCGGCAAGGTGGTCGCCATCGCCTTCATCTATACGTACTGTACCGACGTCTGCCCCATGCTGACCGCCCATATGGCCAGCGTGCAGGAGAAGCTGGGCTCTACGTTCGGATCGAAGATCGACTTCGTTTCGATCACTGTCGACCCGGAGCGCGATACGCCCGATGTCTTGAAGGAATATGCGCAGAATTTTGGGGCCGATCATAACGGCTGGTCGTTTCTTACCGGTGATCCGGCGGTCGTCCATGAGGTGGGACGGAAATACGGGGTCATCGCGACGAAGGCGGCGAACGGAGAGGTCGACCATACCTTGTTGACGTCGCTCGTAGACCCCAATGGCATCTTGCGAGTACAGTATCTTGGCGTCCGGTTCGACTTGGAGGAGTTCCGGGATGACCTTGTCAGCCTCTTGGACGAATCCAAATAGCATAGCGAACCGGCTCGTTGGCTGGGTTGCCCGGCTGCCGGCGCGCGTCCAGACCAAGCTCTTGATCGCGTTCCTGTCGATCGTCGGCCTGCTGATCGTGCTCGGGGCCGTCGGGTTGCAGGTGCTGAGTGGGGTCAATGATCAGACCAACGAACTGATCAAGCTGCAGCGCAGGATCGCGGCCTACCGCCAGGTACAGCACGATACGACCACCCAGCTCTACGGCATCTCCACCGCCCTGTTGCTTCAGGACGACCGGATGCTGGATGCTGCGCTGCGCCAGCTCAATCAGTTCGGCTACGACCTCGACCGCATGGAGTTCGTCGCCAAAGCCGAGGTGGAAGTACTTGGCCAGGTCAGGCAAGAGTACGAACGGCTGACAGCCGGGGTGACGCACGTAGCCGAACTCGTCCACGCCGGCCGCACTGAGGAGGCGCGCAAGGTTCAGCTTGATGAAATCATACCGTCGGCCGATCGCCTCGAACGGCTGACAAACCAGCTGGTCAACATCGCCGAAGCCGACATGGTGGCAGCCATAGAAACGACCGAGGGTGCGTACGGCACGTCCAGACTGATCGTGTTCTCGTTTGCGGTGGGCAGCATTCTGCTGGCGCTGGGGCTCGGCTACATCATCTCCTGGTCGTTGATCGAACCGGTCAAGAAGATCGAGACGCGTCTCAGCCAGATAGCGGCCGGTGACTTCGCCCAACACGTTGCCGTCGCCAATCGCGACGAACTTGGAGTGCTCGCCGCTAACGTCAACCACACCTCCGACCAGCTGGGGCGCCTGTATCAGGAGATTGAGACGCGCACCCAGCAGCTCGACGAAGCACTTCAGCAGCAGACAGCCACTGCAGACGTTCTGAAGGTGATCAGCCGCTCTACCTTCGATCTGCAGGTCGTGCTCGATACGTTGGTGGAATCGGCTGTCAGGCTCTGCCGTGCCGACAAGGGTGGTATCGTGCAGTTGCTGGATGGCGTATTCCGCTATGTATCGACGCATGGCTACCCCCCCAGTTTCCGTGCTTATGTCGACGCAAATCCATTTCCAGCGCTTGCCGCAGGCCGAGGCTCCGCCGTAGGGCGCGTAATCGAAGAACGGCGGATCGTGCAAATCGAAGACGTGACCGCTGATCCGGACTACCGCGTTGCTTTGATCGCTGAGGCAGGCGGATTCCGCACCGTCCTCGCTGCCCCGCTCTTGCGGGAAGGTGATCTCATTGGCGTATTCGTCATGACGAGGGTTGAGCCGCAACCCTTCAATCCCAAGGAGATCGCACTTGTCGAGACATTCGCCGACCAGGCCGTGATCGCCATCGAGAATGCGCGGCTCTTCGAGGCGGTGCAGTCACGGACGCGCGAGCTTGCCGCGTCTGTCGGTGAGCTCGAGGCGCTTGGTGAGGTGAGCAAGGCGGTCAATTCGACGCTGGATCTCGACACGGTGCTGAAAACGATCGTCGCCAAAGCGGTCCAGTTGTCAGAAACGGATGCTGGCACCATCTACGTGTTCAGCAGCACGCGGCAGCAATTCCTTCCGCGCGCGAACTTCGGTATGAGCGATGAGCTTATTGCCGCAGTCTCACACCAGACGATCGGGCTGGCCGACATGGGGATCGGCGACGCACCCGGGCGCTGCATGCCGGTGCAGTTTCCTGACCTCAGCCAGGAGACCTCATCCTTCCTTGTAAGAAAGACGATCGTCGAAGCCGGATATCGCGGTATCCTGATCGTTCCGCTGCTGAGGCCCAACAAGATCGTCGGTGCACTGGTCGTCAGGCGCCACAAGCCAGGTGCCTTCCATGAGCAAGTTGTCCACCTGCTGGAGACCTTCGCAGCCCAATCGGTGCTCGCGATCCAGAATGCCAAGCTGTTCCGCGAGATCGAGGAGAAAGGCCGGGAGTTGGAGGCAGCTAGCCGCCATAAGTCCCAGTTCCTCGCGAATATGAGCCACGAGCTCAGGACACCGCTCAATTCGGTCTTGGGCTTCACAGAACTGCTGGTCGACGGCATCTACGGCGAACTCCCGGACAGGGCAAAGACGACCGTCGCGCGCGTGCAGGCAAACGGCCGTCACCTCCTCGGGCTGATCAACGACGTACTCGACCTTTCCAAGATCGAAGCCGGCCAGCTCTCGCTGGCGATCGAGGACTACTCCGTCGCGCAGATTGTTCGATCGACCGTTGCGGCTGTCGAGCCGCTGGCGCGAGCGAAGGGTCTTGAGCTTTCAACCACTGTTGCCGAGAAACTTCCGATAGGCCGCGGGGACGAACGCCGTTTGACGCAGGTCCTGCTCAATCTCGCAGGCAATGCCGTCAAGTTCACCGAAACGGGTGCGGTCGACATTCTTGCCGATGCGGTCGACGGGCACTTCGAGATCACCGTCCGAGACACCGGTCCCGGCATCGCGTCCAAGGACCAGGCTCTCATCTTCGAAGAATTCCAACAGGTCGACAATAGCAGCACCAGGCAGAAGGGTGGCACAGGTCTTGGCTTGGCGATCTCGAAGCGCATCGTCGAAATGCATGGCGGAACCATAGACGTCGAGTCCGTGATCGGGTCAGGGGCGACATTCCGTCTCAAGGTACCAATCCGGGTGAATGAGGACATGAGGGCCGCATGAGCAAACGAATCCTGATGGTGGAAGACACCGAGGACAACCGCCAGATCATCCGCGATCTCATTGCCACCACCGAGTACGAACTGATCGAGGCGGCGGACGGCGCCGCCGGCATCGCTGCGGCCGGAGCGCACAGGCCAGACCTGATCCTCATGGACATTCAGCTGCCGGTGATCGACGGATATGAAGCTGCCCGCCGCATCAAGGCCGATCCGGCGCTGCGGCACATTCCGATTATCGCCGTCACCTCCTACGCGTTGTCGGGCGACGAAGCGAAAGCCCTTGCTGCCGGGTGCGATGGCTATATTGCCAAGCCATTCAGTCCGCGCCAGCTGCTTTCCGAGATTCGCGGGTTCCTTTCTTGAGGGAGGCAGCGCCTTGCACGATCCGCCACGCATTCTCGCGGTCGACGATACTCCGGAAAACCTCGAAATCCTGCGCATGCGCCTTGAGGCGAACGGCTACGAAGTTGCAACCGCCGCCGATGGTGAAGAGGGGCTTGCGAAAGCCCGCGAACTCACGCCGGATCTGATCCTGCTCGACATCATGATGCCGAAGCTCGACGGCATTAGTGTGGTACGCATGCTCAAGCAGGACACCTCCCTGCAGGCGATTCCGGTCATCCTCGTCACCGCGAAGGCCGACACGCGCGATGTGGTCGAGGGGCTGGACGCCGGTGGCGACGACTATTTGACAAAGCCCTTCGAGCACCAGGCGCTGTTGGCGCGGGTGCGCTCGATGCTGCGCCAGAAGGCGCTTCACGACACTGTCGCGAGCCAGGCCAAGCGCCTTGAGGATCAAGCCGCGCAACTTTCCGACTGGAACCGCTCGCTCGAGCAAACCGTGGCCGACCAGGTGACGGAGCTCGAGCGAATGGCGCGGCTCAGGCGGTTCCTGCCCGAACAGGTCGCCGACCTTATTGTTGCGGCGGGCAATGGAGACGCGCTTTTGCAGAGCCACCGTCGCGAGGTGACCGTTGTCTTTTGCGATTTGCGCGGCTTTACGGCCTTCGCGGAGACCGCAGAACCCGAAGAAGTCATGACGGTTCTTGCCGAGTATCATTCCTGTCTTGGTGAACAAATCGTCCGCCACGAGGGAACTCTCGAGCGGTTCGTGGGCGACGGTATCGTCGTGGTTTTCAACGATCCACTGCTATGCGCCGACCACAGCGAGAGAGCCGTCTCGATGGCTGCTGCGATGCGCGACGCGATTGATGAGCATTCAGAACGCTGGCGCAAGCGGGACTATTTGCTGGGCTTCGGGATCGGCATTGCCAGGGGCCACGCAACCATAGGGCGCATCGGTTTTGATCAGCGCTCGGACTATGCTGTCATTGGCACGGTGTCGAACCATGCCGCCCGATTGTGCGAGGAGGCCAAATCCCGCCAGATTCTCGTTAGCCAACGGGTCCTCGGCGCTGTCGAGTCGATCGTCGAGTCCGTTCTTGTTGGCGAACTGACGCTGAAAGGTTTTCGCCGCCCGATGCCGGCCTATGAAATCGTGCGATGGATCGGTCGGCCAAGCTAGCGACGCACGCTGGTCTCTTTCGCACGATGCGGCCCATCGAACCGTCGGCACAAAGCAGCCCGGCCACCGATCGATCTCGCAATCTCCGCAACCGGGAGAATGCGGTCGTTCCGCAAGTACAACCAATGGCCGCCTCTGGCGCAACGCGCCTTCTTGCCTGTTCGCTCGGATGTCCACTTTTGGGATGCCGCTATGGCCTGCTCAACTACCGAGATGCGGCGCAAAGCTGCCGTTCGGCGGCCGACCATGGGAATTCGAATTTGTTGCGCGCCGCTAGGCCAGACTATTGGAGAGGGTAGAGTTCGCCTTATTCAGGTGTTCAAAGAACAGGGTTAGCTCGTCCGGATCCATGTGCACGATATGCCTGTCTTCCGGATAGGCGCCGCTGTTGACGTCGGCGACATATTCCGAGAACGCCGCGATGCGCTCCTGTTGCAGCCGGTCGTACTCGGCGGCGAAGTTGCGGTAGACCTTTGAATGGCGCGGCATATGCCCTCGATTGGTGCCGAGTATATCCTCGGCAAACAGATACTGCGCGTCGCAGCCCGTGCCCGCGCCCATCGACAGCATGATCAGCGGCGTACGTTCGGAGATCGCTTTCGCCACTTCTACCGGCACCACCTCGATCTCGGCGCCGATGGCGCCGGCGGCCTCCAGCTGCTTGACCGCCTCGAACACCTGCATGGCGGTGTCCGCGGTCTTGCCGACGGCCTTGAAGCCACCGGTCCAGGTGGCGCGGGACGGAATGAGCCCAACATGGCCGATGACAGGTATCGCGTCGTCGGCCATGCGCTTGATCGTGGCATAGCCGGCGCTGCAATAGACGGCGTCGGCGCCGGCCTTGTAGAGCCGGAACGACCAGCGGACGAAATCGTCGGCCGTGCCGATCTCGAAGAAGTTGACGCCCGGCATGGTGAAGAGGCTCGGCGCGGCATCGCGATATTGCGGATTGAGCACCAGCTCCGGCGGCACCGAGACGATGTCGATGCCGACGCGCTCAGCGGCCTCCGCTTCTTCCAGCGTTAGCACGCGCAGCATGGTCAATTGCCGCTTGCCCTTCATGGCGCGCAGATCGGCAACGGTCGGTCTCTTTCGGCTCATCGGTACATCCTTGTCTATTGGGTTTCAGCCGATCTCGATCATCACCTTACCGGCCTCGACCTTGACCGGATAGGTCTTGAGGTCGACGCAGACCGGCGCACCCTTGGCCTGGCCGGTCCTGTAGTTGAAGCGGCCATTGTGTTTGGGGCATTCGATGATGTCATCCATTACCAGCCCGTCGGCGAGATGCGCCTTTTCATGCGTGCAGAAACCGTCGGTCGCGAAGAATGCGTCGTCCGGCGAGCGATAGATCGCGAAAGTGCGACCGCCATGGTCGAAGCGGATCACATCCTCCTCATCCACGTCGTCGACCGCGCATGCTTCAACCCATTCCGCCATGTCTTTCTCCGGTCATCTCTCTGGATTGGCGCGCGACGCCTATTCGGCGGCCGCGGCCGTTATGTCGAGATCGTGGAACTCGCCGCGATAGGGCTTGGCCGTCGGCGGCAGTTCGCGCTTAAGATAGTAGTCCTCGTATTTGAGCTGCCTGAGCAACACGGGCCAGACCTCGCGATAGGCGTGCCACATCGACGGGTTCGGCAGCGGCAGATCGTGCTTGATCAGCTCATGCAGCTTCGGCAGCGCGTGATAGGGCACCATCGGGAACATGTGGTGCTCCACATGGAAGTTCATGTTCCAGTAGATGAAGCGGCTGATCGGGTTCATGTAGACGGTGCGCGTGTTGAGCCGATGGTCGGTGACGTTGTCGGCCAACCCGATATGCTGCAGCAAGCCGGTCGTCACCATGTGCCAGGTGCCGTAAAGGCGCGGCAGGCCGATCAGGACCAGCGGTATCCATGATCTGAGCGCGATCGCGACAGCGATCGTCGCGGCATACACGACCATATGCCAGCGCGCCGCGATCACCGCCTTGTGCTGCTCCATCTCCGGTATGTAGCTCTTCTCGTCGTCCGACAATGTGCCGAAGGCCTGGCGCACCAGCGTCGGCAGCGAATAGCGGAAGTCGAGGATGCCGGTAAAGGCCAGTGCCGCCTTGATGAGGTCAGGCGGCCGCATCACCGCGATCTCGGCGTCGCGGCCCACGATGATGGTGTCGGTGTGATGGCGGGCATGGCTCCAGCGCCATTGCACCGGATTGCGCATCAGCATGAACGAGGCGATGTGATAGACGACGTCGTTCATCCAGCGCGTGCGGAAGGCCGTGCCGTGGCCGCATTCGTGCCAGCGCGAGTCGCTCGACGAGCCGTAGAGCACGCCATAGACGAACAGGAACGGCACGACCCACCATGTGCCCCATAACCAGACGATGCCGGCCGCCGAGCCCAGGATCGCGACGATCCAGATGGTGGTGTCGCGGATCGCCGGCCCGTCGGAGCGCTGCATCAGTTCCTTAATGGTCTTGCGCGCCACGTCGGTGTGGTACCAGTCCGCCGAGGCGAGCCCGGTCTCGATCGCTGTACGTGTGCTTTCGCCGACAAGGCTGTAGTCCCGCTTCTTTGCCATCGTCACATCGGCCTCCAATCTTCAAGCGGCGCTGGCAATCCGGTCCGCCGGCCGGAGGGCTTGCTATGGATGTTCGTCACGCTCATGCCCCGCCCGCCAGTCTCGGGAAATTGCCGGAGGGCTGAGGATAATCCTGCTCGGGCTGGCGGGCGATGGCCACGATCCTTCGTTCCGCATCGGCAATCGCATCCTTACCGTCGAGGACGCGGAACACCGCGTCATAGGCACGGGTCTCGTCGTGCTCCAGCCAGATCATCTCACCACGCTCGCGCGCGGCAAGATTGCCGAGCACATGGTGTGTCGAGGGCTCGATGCCAAGCGCATACTGCCCGGCCTGGAAATTCTGCCACTCGTAACAACAAGGGAACTGGTCCTTGCGGGTGACGACCTCGAAGCCGAGGCCGAGGCGGTCGTTGACGACGGCCACCGGCGCCTCGCCCCTGGCGTCGGCGCCGAGCTCATGCTGCCAGACCTGCTCGCTGAAGCCGAGCTGTGGCTTAGGCATGGTGCGGTAGCCGACCTTCTGCGCCTCGTAGCGCTCGCCGGCATGCGCGGCCCACACCACGTCTCGGATCGGTGACAGATAACGCGAGCCCTCGTCGAGCAAGGGGTGGCCGACATTGACGTGGTAGAAATACATATGCGGCGTTCGGTGGAACCCGTGATTGACGACACTGTCCGAGAGCCGGATCTCGCTGCCGCCGACATCGGCTTCGATGCGGCGGATGAGGTGCAAATCCTCGCCGAAAACGCTTGCCTGCTGGACGACCCCTTCCGCCCACAGCACGCAGCGGTCGCCGTCCCAGCTTTCCCCGTAGCCGGTGAGCCGCGCGGGGATAGTGCCGATGCGCCCATGCAGCGAATGCGTCACGGTCTTGCGTCCAGGATAATTGTAGTTTTCGGCCGGAACTTCGCAGCGGCCAAGAATGTGGTCGAGACCGCAGGTGACCAGCAGCCCGGAGAAGGACCGCCCCCAGGCAAACCCCTCCTCGCCTTCATAGTCATGCAGCCCCGGGTGGCGAAAACCGCTCGGCGAATGCCAACCGATCGCCTGGCCCTTGTATTCGCAATCGGCGATGTCGAGCGCCCGGTCGACGAGCGCGGTGAAGCGCAGGCCCGAGCCGGTGCGGAACTCCAGCATGCGAATGCCGCGCTCCACCCCGTCGCCGAGCGTCATCAGCCGCACGCCGGCAAATTGCGACAGCATGCCGGAGCGTTCGGCGAGCTGCCGGCGCGAAAGCGTCTGACCGTAGAGCTTCACCATGCCGTCACTGCGCTCTTTTCATCAGGGCCGACAGGTCGGCGCCGGTTATCAGGCTTTCCACCGTAAGGAGGTCGGTGCCAGCGACCGTCTGTTCGGCGACGATCTCGCCGCGGCGCATGACGATGATGCGGTCGGCGACCTCGAACACATGGTGGATGTTGTGGGTGATCAAGAGCACCGAATGCCCGGCCGCGCGCATCTCTTTGACGAAGCGCAGCACGCCGTGCGTTTCCTCGACGCCGAGATTGTTGGTCGGCTCGTCGAGGATGATGACCTTGGCGGCGAACTGCATGGCGCGCGAGATCGCGATCGACTGGCGCTCGCCACCGGAAAGCGTTAAGACCAGTGCGTCGGCGTCGAGCTTCTTCGAGATGCCGACGCGCTTCAGCAGCGCTGAGGCAGCATTGCGCAACTTGGCGAGATCGAGCGGCGCGAAGACGCCGAGCCATTTGAGATTGACCGGCTCGCGGCCGAGGAACAGGTTGCGCGCGATGCTGAGGTCCGGCGCGAGCGAGGTATCCTGGTGGATGGTTTCGATGCCGAGGTCCATCGCCTCGCGCGTCGAGCGGATGGAGACCTTTTCGCCGCGCACATAGATATCGCCGCGATCGATGGGGAAGACGCCGGATATCGCCTTGATCAGCGTCGACTTGCCGGCGCCGTTGTCGCCGAGCAGCGCCACCACCTCGCCCTCCTTGAGCGTCAGCGACGCGTTCTTCAGCGCGCGCACGCTGCCGAAGGATTTTTGCAGATTCTGCAGCCGCAGCACTTCCTGCATCATCATCGGCTCCTTGCGGCGTTTTTCTGCAGCAGAGCGTGCAGGATGAGCATAGCGAGGATGATGACGCCGACGAAGATGTTGTAGGCGAGCCCAGGCACGCCGACGAGCACGATGCCGTTGCGGATAGCGCGCAGCATCAGCGCGCCGACGATGGTGCCGAGGATCGTTCCGCGGCCACCGGTCAGCGCCGTGCCGCCGACCACGACCATGGCAATCACTTCCAGTTCGTAGCCGGTTCCCGCCACCGGCGAGGCCGCCGAGATGCGGAAAGCGCTGATCATGCCGGCGAGGCCGGCAAGCACCGAGGTCAGGATGAACAACCAGATTTTGACGGCGTCGGCCGGCACCCCCCGCGCAACCGCGGCGTTGCGGTTCGAGCCGATGGCGCTGATCCAGTTGCCGAGCTTGGCGTAGCGCAGCACATAGACCGCAAGCAGGGAAAGGCCGACAAACCACCAGAGCGAAGTGTAGAATCGGAATGCGCCGATGTTGAAGCTGCCGGCGAGCAGCGTGACGATAAAGCCCGGCTGGTCCCATGACTTCAGCGGAAAGCCCTGCGTGATGTATAGCGCAACGCCGCGCACGATGAGCAGCATCGACAGCGTCACCAGGAAGGACGAGATGCCGATCTTGGTGACGATCATGCCGTTGATAGCGCCGATAGCGATGCAGAGCAAAAGTCCCGCCAGCAGCGCCACGCCTATATCTACACCGGCATTCTGCACCAGGAGCATCACCACCACCGGCGCCAGGCCGAACACCGCACCGACCGACAGATCGAACTCACCGGCCGTGAGCAGCAGCGTCATGCCGAGTGCGATGATGCCGAGTTCCGGCAGGAACGCCATCATGTTGGAGATGTTTAGCGGCGATAGGAAATTGCCGTCGGCGAGCGCGAACACCGCCAGGAGCACGATGAGGATGACGAAGGAGGAGAATTGCGGCGAGCGCATCAGGTTCGACCTGCCTTTCGCGCGCCCTGCGCCGTCTTCCACGGTGATAGCCATGACTTGTTGAACCATGCTTTGTGAACAGCGCCAGCCGCGCGCGGCAGGCGCTGACTTCCTCACTTCTTGTCGTAGAGCTTGAGGATCGGTTCGACGCTTGAAGCGTCGTACAGGCCGAATGTGTGGATGTCGTAGCCGATAGGCTCGCCCGAGGCCGCGAGACCGAGCAGCGCGACCGGCATGAAGCCTTGCGCCGAAGGATACTGCCAGGCGGCGGCGTTGACGAACCCGTCCTTGACCGCCTGCGCCGTCTCCTTGGAATTGCCCCAGCCGATAACTGGGATCTTGCCGCCCGGGATACCAGCGCCGTCGAACACCCGCTTGACGCTGGCCGCCACGGAGTCGCCCAGCGCGATGATCGCCGGTGGATTATTGGCGACCATGTAGTCGGTCATCTTGGCGATGATGCCCGCCGGATCGGTACCACAGTCGACCACGTCGTACTTGATGCCGAGTGGATCGAAGACGCTGGCGATGCCTTCTGTCTCGAGTTGCTGGTAGCTGGCGCCGGGAACCTCTACCGGCAGGAACACCTTGTCGCCTTGCTTCACCATCTTGTGGTCGACGAGATACTTCGCCCAGATGGCGCCGGCTTCCTTGAGGTCTGCCCCGACATAGGCCTGACGTCCGGTCGCCGGATCGTCGGTGTTGAAGAACACGATCGGAATGCCTGCGGCCTTCGCCGCCTTCACTTCCTCGGTCCACAATCCAGGCTGCGCCGAGGTGGTGGCTATGCCATCGGGCTTGGCGGCGAGCGCCGAATTGAAGGCTTCCTTCTGCGCCGCCATGTCGCCGCCGCTGAAGGAGATCTTGCAGGTGACCTTGAGCTGATCGCAGGCCTTGGTCGCGCCGGCATTCCAGTCGATCCAGAACGCGTCGGACGGGCCGCCATGCGACAAGAGGTAGAACGTCTTCTGGCCGTCCGCGGCTTGCGCGGCCGAGCCGAGGGCAACGCCGGCAAGCACGGTCGCCGCGGCCGCCAGCTTGAATCCAAACTTCAACATCTCGTTTCCTCCACTGCGTGTCGTTGCGAATGCAGGCGCCGCTCCCAAACCGGCGGCGCCTTGCGGTCTCAGAGCCCGTTGGCGCGGAACTTGTCGTCGAGGAATTTCTTGGCGCGCGGAACGTCGTCTTCCGACAGATGCTCGATGATCACCGGAATGTTCGGGTTCTTCTGCGCAAGCCGCTGCAAATAGAGGTCGTAGTTCAGCGAACCCGTACCGGGCGCATTCAGCACCATCTCGCCGACGCCGCGGAAGGTGTGCGAGGCCAGCGCATCGTCATCGCCGATATCGGCGTGCTTCTCGCTTTTGTCGTCACCAGCGCGCGCGACATCCTTGGCGTGCGCGATCTTGACCTTGTCGGCCAGCGTGTCGAACACCTGGTTCAGCACCTTGTCCATCTGGTCGATGTTGTGGCTCTCGAAGTAGTTGGTCGGGTCCATCAGCAGGCCGAGACCGGGATGGTCGACCTGCGCGAACATGCGCACCGTTTCTTCGACCGAGCCGACGACGTTGTTGACGTAGGTTTCGAGCAGGAACATCGAGCCGTGGTCGTAGGCTTCCTGCGCCAGTTCGGCGATCACCTTGCGGCACATTTCAAAGCCCTCTTCGGACTTGTTCTTGGGATCGCTCATCCACTCGCTCTCGGTGTTGTAGGTGCCGGTTTCCGAGATCACATAGGCCGAGCCGAGTTGGCGGGCGTTGCGGATGATTTCCTTCAGCCGATCGACATTCGCCTTGCGGTGCGCGAGGTCGGGATGAATGACGTTGGTGTAGCCCGAGATGCAGCAGATCGGCAGGTCGTAGGCACGAAACGTATCGCGGACTTTCTTGGCCTTGTCCTTGGTGATCTGGCCGGCCGACAGGTCGATATCCTTGAAGTGCAGGTCGAGCTGTACGGTGTTGAAGCCGTGGCCGCGAATTTTCTTCGCTGTCTCTTCGAGCCCGTAGGGAAAGTATCCCGTGAAGATTCCGGATTGCATCATGGTGTGAAGTCCTCCCTGTAAGCGATTCAGTTGATTCAGTTTGTCGAGATTTCGGAAAGCCTGACCGTGCGGCCCTTGTCGATCGAGCGGTAGCCGGCTTCGACCAGCGCCATGGTCTTGACGTTGTCGGCGACCGACAGCGCCGGCGGCGTGCCGGTCTTCACCGCGTGCTGCAGCTGCTCCATGACGCCAATGAAGGCGTGCGGGAACCACATCGTGTCCCAGCTGGGCGTCACCCATTTGCCGTCGGTGGTTTCGGTCGAGGCGTAGGTCAGCGTCGAGGCGGAGCCTGTCGGCCAGCCGATCGTGCCCTTGGCGACACCCTTGGTGCCGTCGACGCGCCAATTGATGTGCTGGTCGTCCTTGTAGCCATCCTGGCGCGGACCGGACCAGACATCTTCCAGCGACACCGCGAGCACGCCGGAGGGAAAGCGCAGCGTCGACACGGTGATGCCGTCGGAATGGTCGAATTTTGTGCGCGGGTCCTTGCGCGTCAGAGTGGTGATCTCGTCGGGATCGCCAAACAGAAAACGCAGCACGTCGAGATGGTGCACGCTCATATTGGCGAGCGTCAGCCGGTCATAGTCCTCGAGAAAAGTCTGCCAGTGCGGGATGGCGTGCATGTCGATCTGCGCGAAGACGATGTCGCCCAGCGCGCCGCTGTCCATGATCTGCTTCAGGACACGCATCGACTGGTCGTAGCGCATGTTCTGGTTGACCGAGAGGATCTTGCCGGCCTTGGCCGCCGCGTCGCGCAACTCGATCGCATCCTCGAGCGACAGCGCCAGCGGCTTTTGCGCCAGGATCGCCTTGATGTGCTTCTGCTTCAGCGCATGGCGGATCAGCGCCGGCTGCTGGTCCGGCGGAAAGGCTAGGTCGATGATCTCGACATTTGTGTCCTCGATCAGCTGTTCCGGCGTGTCGTGGACGGTCGGAATGCTCCAGCGCTTGGCGACTTTCTCGGCGCTGGCCTTGGTGCGCGAGGCAATCGCCACCACAGGAAAGCCGGCCTCCTTGTAGGCAGCCAGATGGCATTCGGCCATGATCATGCCGGCGCCGACGCAGCCGATCCGGTACTCCTTCGTGCGGACCTTCACGTCCGGCTCAATGCCATTGTTTGTCATCTGGTCCTCCCGAAATTCTTCTCTGAGCGTCGCCGTCACCGTGCCAGCGCTCCCCCGCTCTGTCCGAAATAATGCACGCGAGCCGGCTCGCAGGATATCGCCACCATCGCGTCCGGCCTGATGTCGGGCTGACCGCGCAGCAGTGCCCGCAGGCGCGCCTGGCCGGCGGCCAGCGTCACCACAGTATAGCCGCCGAGCGGCTCGACCTCGAACACCCGCGCCGGGCGGCCGGCCCCACCATCCGACCATGGCCCGACCTTGATGTCTTCCGGCCTGAGCCCGATCTCGACTGCATCGCTAGGGGCCTTTGTATCAGCAATGCGGATCGCGCCTTCCGCCGCCTCGACGCCGCCGGCGCCGTGCACCGATTTCAAAATGTTCATCATCGGCGAACCGAGCAGCCTCGCCACGTAGGTGCTCGCCGGCCGGTCGTAGATCTCGGACGGCGCGCCGATCTGCCGGATCTTTCCATTCTCCAGGATGGCGATGCGGTCGGCGACCGACATCGCCTCTTCCTGGTCGTGGGTGACATAGATCAGCGTCTTGCCGAGCTCGCGCTGGATGCGCTTCAGCTCGACCCGCGTCTCCTCGCGCAGCCGCGCATCGAGCGCCGAGATCGGATCGTCCATCAGATAGGCATTGGGGTCGCGCACCAGTGCACGGGCGATTGCCACACGCTGCCGCTCGCCACCGGAAAGCTGCGCCGGCGGCTTGTGCAGGATATGGCCGATATGCAGCTTGGCGGAGACATCGGCGACCCGCTTTTTGATCTGCAGCTCGGCAACCCCGCGTTCGACCAGCGGGAAGCGTACATTGTCGACCGCGCTCATATGCGGGAACAGCGCCAGATTCTGGAACACCATGGCGACGTTACGCTCGGCAGGCGACACCGCGTTGACCGGCTTGCCGCCGATCAGGATCTCGCCCGTATCAGGCGCTTCCAGCCCGAGCACCAGCCGCAGGATTGTAGACTTGCCCGACAACGGCGGCCCGAAGAAGCAGAAGAATTCATTGTCGTTGACCGTGAACGAGGCATCGTCGACGGCCAGTGTCTTGCCGTAGCGCTTGGTCACATTGCGGAAGACGATGTCGGCCATGGTCTCAGTCTGCTTTCATGGCGCGGCCGGTGGCGGCGTCGAAGATGCGCACCGACTGCGCGGCCGGCGCGAGGATAGCGGTTTGCCCGATCGCCAGGCCGACATCATTGTCGAACACCGCCTTCACCGCGCTCTCACCCTCGCCAAGATGAACTATGGTGCGGGCGCCGATCCGCTCGACGAACGTCACCGGCATCGACAGGCCCGGGCCATGCTGCACCAGTGTCACCTGCTCCGGGCGAAAGCCGTAAAACACTTCGCCACTGGCTCGGCGCACTGAGGCAGCGATATCGTCCGGCAGTGGTGGCGTCGCGCCAAGCGGGCCGAGATCGACAACCAGGCCGCGATCGCTTTCCGCCAGAAAACCCTTGAGCAGGTTCATGCCGGGCGCGCCGATGAAGCGGGCGACGAACAGGTTGGCCGGATTGTTGTAGACTTCGAGCGGCGTGCCGACCTGCTGCAGCACGCCATGGTCCATGACGGCGATGCGGTCGGCCATGGTCATGGCTTCGAGCTGGTCGTGGGTGACATAGACCATGGTCTGCTTGAACTGCCGCTGCAGCTGCTTCAACTCGGTGCGCATGACAGCCCGGAACGCGGCGTCGACGTTGGACAGCGGCTCGTCGAGCAGGAAGATCGCCGGCTCCATGATCGCCGAGCGGCCGATGGCCACACGCTGCAGGATGTTGACGGACAGCCGGTCGGCCTTGCGGTCGAGCAGCGGCGTCAGCTGCAGCATCTCGGCAATGGCGCCAACGCGGCGGTCGATCTCGGCTCGGGCCGCACCGCGCATCTTAGGTCCATAGCCGAGGTTCTGGCGCACCGTCATATGGGTGAAGATGGCATAATTCTGGAACACGAAGCCGACGCCGCGCCGGCCCATCGGGACGCCGGCCATGTCGCGCTCGCCAAACAGGATCTTGCCGCCGGTTGGTTCCTCCATGCCGGCGATCATGTTCATCGTCGTCGACTTGCCGCAGCCCGAGGGACCGAGCAGCGCCATGAACTCGCCGTCGGCGATGGCCAGGTCCATGGTCTTCAGCGCGGCGAAGTCGCCGAATTTCTTGACCAGGTTCTGCAGATGGATGGCGCTCATGCCGGTATCTCCGATGTGCGCGCCATGCGCTTCATGGCAAAGACAGCGGCGATCGACAGCACGACCAATATGGCCAGTGCGATCGCCGCGACATAGCCCCAGATCAGGTCCTGCGTGGTGAGCTTGTAGATGTAGACGGAGATGGTTTCGGTGGCGACGCCGGGACCGCCGCCGGTCATGATGTAGAGCGTGTCGAAGATCTTGAAGTTCTCGATCACCCTGATCGCCATCGCGATGATGATGATCGTCTTCATCTTAGGCAGCACGATGGTGACGAAGCGCTGCCAGGGATTGGCGCCAAGCAGCGTCGCAGCCTTGATCTGGTCCTCGGGCACGCCGACCAGGCCGGCCAGCAGGATGAGGAACATCAGCGGCGTCCACTGCCAGATGTCGGCGACCATGACCGCGAACATGGCCAGCGTCGGATCCGACAGCCAGGCGATGGTCACCGGGGAACCGGTGAGCGACGACAGGATGTCATTCACCGGGCCGCCGGACTGGAACAGCATGAAGAACATGTAGCCGGCCACCGCAGGCACCACCATCATCGGCATCAGCAGGATCGAGTAGAAGATGCGCTTGCCCGGAAACTCGTCGGCAAACAGCGTCGCCAGCGCCAGCCCGAGCAGGAATTCCACCGGCACGCAGATGATCATGACGATGGCCGTGCGCTTCAGCGCGCTCCAGAACCGCGCATCGGATGCAAGGTCCGCGTAGTTGGCGAAATTGTTCCACATCGACCAGGCATTCCACCAGCCGAGGCCGGACAGCGGCGACCAGTCGGTCAGGCTGACGTAGAGCTGCATCAGCAGCGGGAAGACCGCGATGAACAACACCAGAATCTGCGCCGGCAGCGTCAGCCGGAAGCCGAGCTTTGCGCCATCGTCCCGCTGGGCCGGCTTTGCCTGGACGGCGTTCATGTCGTCCTCCGAAATCGTTGCAGTCACCGCGCTCATTGCTTGAGCGCCCCGAAGGTCAGGCCGCGCACCAGATGGCGCTGGATGGCAATGCCCATGATGACAGGCGGCACCGCGGCGATCAGGCCGAGCGCTGCCTTGGCGCCATAGAGCTGTCCGGTCATCGAGGACGACAGCGAGGCCATGTAGACGGGGATCGTCACCCATTCGCGCGTCGTCAACAGCAGCGCGATCAGATAGTCCGACCAGTTGAGGATGAAGACGAAGAGCGCGGCACTCGCCAGCGGCGCGCGCATCATCGGCAGCGTGATGCGGGTGAAGACGCGCCACCGCGAACAACCCTCGACCAGCGCCGCTTCCTCGATCTCGCGCGGCATGTCGTCAAAAAAGGTCTTCATCAGCCAGAAGGCGAAAGGCAGCGTGACGATGCCGTAGATCAGCGACAGCCCCCACCAGCTGTCGGTGAAGTTGAGGAAGGCCCACATGATCATGACAGGCGTCATCACCGCCATCGGCGGAAACAGCCTGAGCTGGATCAGCGCCAGCGGCAGGTTCTGGCCCGAGCCGAAGCGCGACAGCCCGTAGGCGGCTGCGGTACCGGCCGACATGGCGATCGCTGTTCCGAACGTGGCCGACAGCAGCGACGACAGGATCGGTTTCAGCGCGTTGCGGTCAAGCGCGACGATCAGATTGTTGGTGGACTCGCCGAAGACGAAGCGAAAATTGCTGAGCGTCGGGTTTTTCGGCCACCATGTCAGCTCGGCGCCGGTTGCCGACCATTCGGCGATCGGCTTGAACGCCATCGACACCATCCACAGAATCGGGATCAACGTCACCGCCATGGCCGCGGCAATCGCGGCATAGCGGAATATCTCGAAGGGAGCGGAACGCTTCATCTGGCTGCTTTGCTGGTGGCGTCGTTTACCTGAGGGGAGGAGCGACAGGCCCCTCCCCTCCCTTTTGATCCCAGGAGGAGAATCAGCTGATCGGATCGAGAACGGTCGGCCAGGCCTCCTTGTTGGTCTTGATGGCCTCGAGCAGCTTGTCCTCGCCGATGCGGCGGGAAATCTTCTTCCACTCGGTCTCGGTGTCGGCCATCGCCTGCTCTGCGGTCTTGGCCTTGGTCAGCGATGCCATCAGGTTCTCGTCCAACGCATTGTGGAAGGCGGTGGCGCCGGGATAGTTGATGGTCGGCACGGTACGCGCCACCGTCTCGCGCACCACATCCATGTGGTAGGCGTGATAGGTCTGGCGAACCAACGGATCGGAGAAGTCCGACAGCCGGAACGGATCGAAATAGCCGCCCGGATTGGCCGTCATCCAGGCATAGATCCGCGCGGAGCCGAGCCATTGCAGCAGGAGATACGCGACCTCTTGGTTTTTCGACTGCGATGAGACCATTCCGGTCAGTGAGAACCAGAGCACCGAACGGCTGATTAACTTGCCGCCGACCTCGCGGCCGGGCGGCAGCATGGAACCGATCTTGCCGGTGACCTGAGAGTCCTTGTTGCCGGCATTGTCGAGGAATTTCGGCAGGTTGGAGAAGGCGCAAGTCATGGCCGCCCCGCCCTTGGCGAAATTGCCGTACTGCTCCGGCCAGCCCCACGAGATCGCATCCGGCGAATGATGCGCCAGCGAGGCGATGTATTCGCTGGTGGCGGCGATGCCCTGCTCGGAATTGATCAGCGGCTTGCCGTCTTCGCCAAACAGGAACTGGTTGGGCGACGCCATCGAGACATAGCGCTGGTACCAGTTGGTGTAGCCCCAGCCCTGGTTGCGCAGGTCGGTCGAGCCGAACAGGCCCTTGTCCGGGCGCTGGAAGAAGGCGGCGATATCGCCATGCTGTTTCCAGGTTTTCGGCGGCGCCAGATCGTAGCCGTACTTGTCCTTGAACGCCTTCTTCTCGGCTTCGTCGCCAAACAGGTCAGTGCGGTAGACCCAGGTCTGGAAATCGCCATCCAGCGACACACCATAGGTCGAGCCACGATATTTGTTGAGCAGCGAAACGCCCTTGGCGCCGTCGACATAGCCGGTGTTGGGATCGTCCCACTCCGGCTTGTACTGGGCGACAAAGTCGTCGAGCTTGGCGATGCCACCGGTTTCGGCAAGATCGCCAAGGCGGTTCCATTCCGTCGAGTAGATGTCGTAGGCCCCACCCTTTGTGGAGATGTCCTGCATCGTCTTGGTGAATTCCTGGCCGTTCGGCAGGCCGACGATTTCGATCGGAATGCCGGTCTCTTTTTCCCAGAGATCCTTGATCGACGGCGCGCCGGCCGGGAACGGCTGCGTCAGCTGGCCGATCGAGCCATCCGACAGGCCGAGCACGATCTTGGCCGGTGCCTTGCCGGCGCCCTTCAGCGCCTTGGCCGCCTCGATGGCGCGGCCTTCCGGCGTGTCGGCGCCATATTGATAGCGCTCGGCGCCGTCGAAGCCGGTCGGGCCACCGATCATGCCCGGCGCCAGCGCGTCGGCCGCAAAGGCGCGGCCGGGACGAATGAATTGCGGTGCGATACCTGCCGCGGCCACGAAGACCGCCGCCTTTCCACCGGACGCCAGCAAACGGCGCCGCGACATGCGGATCAAATCAGACATTGAAAACTCCTCCCTCAGAGCCTTGTTCCTCCATGGCTCCGATGATTGATATTGACGGCACTATGCAAAGGCTGTCAACATCATAAATAATCAAAAAACCTCATAACATCGCAAACAGGATAGAAAATGCCTTGCATCGATCACCATCACTCGCCCCGATGCCGGTGTTTGATGGGAAATGCGGCTTACGTCGTACGTGCGGCTTGGCCGCATGATTTGGTTCGGCGCCATGGCTTGCGCATTGGCCAAGGCCGGTTACATCATTTCCCATCAGAATCGCGGATAGCGATGAACCGTCATCCGAGTCCGGTTGGGCGATTTTGATGCTTTTGCTGAGGTGATCGAAAGTGCGGTCCACGCTGACAGACATAGCCCGGGAAGCCGGTGTTTCTCCCGCCACAGTCGACCGTGTGCTCAATAACCGCGCTGGCGTGCGGGCGCGCACCCGCGAAGTCGTGCTCGAAACCGCACAGCGGCTTGGCTACATCGCGGAGAATTCGAACAGCCCGGTGCCACGCAGCGTCTTTTCCGGCGACGTCATCCGGCTCGATTTCGCGCTGCCCGCCGGCACCAATTCCTTCATCAAGATGCTGCATCGCCACATCGAGGCACAGGCGCAGGCGCGGCCCGATCTCGACGTCCATGTCTCCACCATTGAGGGATTCAATCCGGACCGGCTCGCACGCCTGCTACAGGACTTGCGCGGCCAGACGCAAGGCGTCGGCGTCATCGCGCTTGACCATCCAACGGTGCGCGAGGCCATCCGCTCGCTGTCGGCCAACGACATCAAGGTCGTCACCATCGCCTCCGACATCCAGCATGTGCCGAGGGTCGCCTATATCGGCATCGACAACCGCGCCGCAGGTCGCCTGGCCGGCTATCTGCTCAACCGCTTCATGGGCACCGGGCGGCCGGGCAAGGTGGCGCTGTTTGCCGGCTCGCTGTCCTATCGCGGCCATGAGGAACGCGAGATGGGTTTCCGCCACATACTGACGGAGGAATCGCCCAATTTGCAGATCGTCGAGATGCGCGAAATGCTCGACGACCGCGAGAAAGCCTATTCGGAAGCGTCAGCCTTGCTGGAGCGCCACCCGGATCTCGCCGCGATCTACAATGTCGGCGCCGGCAACACCGGCATTGCCCGCGCGCTCAAGGAGCGCGGCCGCGAGCGTTCGACGGTCTTTCTCGGCCATGAGGTGACGGACGGCACCAAGGACCTGCTGCTCGACGGCACGCTCGACGCGGTCATCGACCAGAACCCGCGCGTCGAGGCGCGCGAGGCGCTCAACATCCTCTCCCATTCCGTCAGGGGCTTGTCCTACGAACTGCACCAGCCACGGCTGCAGGTAATTTTTCGCGAGAGCATCCCGGAGATTTGAAGGGATATTACAAGCGCCAGCAATCCCCCACCAGCAACGTTGGATCATTGAACGTTGTTGCTTTAACGCTCGCGGATGGCGATGTGGCCAATGGCCGACTTTGGCCGGAAGCGGAATGTCATCTTCTGGCTCTGCAAGGAAGATTACAGACGCTCAAACCTACTGGAGATGGGTCGCAGGGCGCTCGGCGGCGGGGATGCCTGAGCGCCTGGACCCTCGGCTAGTTCTGGTCGATTCGTTTGCCGGCAAGATCGGCGGCTGTCTCGTCAAGGATTGGTGGATGGCGCTAGTGTCTCAGTTTGAAATTTTAACCACCTCAGAAGCGACCGTTCAGCTAAGCCGCGCGATGTGTTGATTCGCCTCATGGGGAAGAAGGCAAAGCACAAGGCCAAGCAGGCGATTGATGCGCCGTCAGGGGTGGGCTGGAAGCGGAGGCAGCCTACTACGCCCGCAAGGTCGGCATCACTAGAGACGAGGCCGCCAGATCATCCGAGAAGCCCATGCACCGACGCTCTCGATAGTCCACAAGGACGCCATGAAGGGCCGGTAACCGCCTAGTAGGCTATCTGCTTTGTAAGGACCGCGCTTGCCCAGCTTCGGCGCAACAAGCGTCCATCAAATCCTGGGCGCATTGCTTGATCGCCGATGTCGCTATGGCGCAGGATCGTTGGCAGGATGCCCACACTCACCTCCAGCAGGCATCAACAATCGCCGCGTCGCTCGGGATGGCGCCAATTGAGACGCAATGCGAGCTGCGGCAAATTCCCTCGGACAGTGCGACAATCTGTTAGTCTTAAGGCTGGATGTTACCAGCACCGGACCATGCGGTTGCCTTGGTCCCGCATCGTTCCGTATGGTTCCGCGGCCAATGGGCGAACGTCTGGTCCGCAGGTACGCAACCACCGATACCGGCATTCGCCGATCGCAGCAATGGGAGCGTTGCCGATCAAGATCCCAATCAGACCGGTGCGTACTCATTTGCCTCGAAAACATGGTGATGCACACGGCCGGTGAACATCTTCAGCAGTTCACCGGTCACCTCCCGACTTTGCAATCTTACGTCGGATTGAAGCGCCCGGTTGCAGGCGTCCATGTCGGGGTAGCGAATGGCCAGCGCCATCGCGTAGGCGGGTGCACCTTTGTCGCGCGCCGTGCCGTCGAGAACGCGCACTTCCTCGGCGCCGGGAAACTGTGTCCACAGCGGCACCAGCCTGTCCCTGACGAAGCGACGGAATTCGCTCTCTTGCCCGGGATGGATTTCACCTTCAAAAAGGGCGTAGCGAATGATCATGGCGAGGCTTTCCTGACTTTTTGCGCTTGAGACGTCTGCCGGTTTTGCGGGCGCATCGGGTGATGCGCCCGCCTCCGTGCGTGTCTATTTGCCCCAGATTTTCTTGTACTGGTCGCGGTAGCCATTTTCGGGGTCGAACGCATTCTTCGGACCGCCGTCGAACTCAACATTGTCGGCCGTCACCACATGCAACGGCGACAGATAGCCCGACCATTTCTCACCGGCGATGGCACGGTTCAGTTCGTCGACCAGTTGCCAGCCCTGCAGGTTGAGCGGTTCGGCGACCGTCACCTTCTGGAACTGGCCAGCGCGGATGCGCTGATAAGCCGATTCCGAACCGTCGCCGGCGGCGACATTGATCGGTGCGTCGGTGCCGGCCTTGCCGGCAGCGGCAAGCGAGGGTCCCATGAAGTCGAAATAGAGGTCGTTGATCGCCAGCGAATGCGTCCAGGCATCGCCGTATTTCTGCAGCAGCGAGGTGGTGAGCTGCGGCATGCGCTGCGAAGTCTCGGCGATTGGCGTGTCGACATATTCGAGTACCTTGCCTCCCAGCCGCTCGATCTCCGCCTTCATCTTGTCGGCCTTGGCGATAGCGATGGCATAAGTCGAATCGGTGAAGATGACGACGCCGGGTTTGCCCTTGGCATCGGCATAGGCCCAGTCGGCCGCCGCTGTGGAGACCTGCATGGCATCGGTCGAGACATTGGCGAAGACGCCGCTCTTTTCGTCGGGTCCGATCACTGGTCCGGCATGCCAGGAAACCAGCGGTATGCCGGCGGCCTTCGCCTGTTCCAGCGCCGGCGCCTGCTCGACGGCGTCAAAGCCGTTGATGACGATGCCATTCGGCTTCAGCGCCATGGCCTGACCGAAGGCGGCGGTGCGGCCGCCGATCGAGCCGGCGCCATCGATCACCTTGACCTCCCAGCCGATCGCCTTGGCCGCTTCCTCGACGCCAGTGGTGACGCCCAGAATGCCGCCGTTCTTGAGGTCGCCGGCGAGCACGACGATCGTCTTGCCCGGCTGCGCCTTCGGGCCGGTGGTCGGACCGTCCCAGGCGGTGACTTTCTGGGCATATTTTTCGACCACCGCCATGGCGTCGGCCATCGCGTCCGCCCGTGCGTGGCCGGCGAACAGGACCGGGGCTGCGATGGTGATGGCCATCAAAGCGACGGATGATTTCAGGAATGTTCTGCGTTGCATGTTGGTACCTCCCTTGGTTTCAAAAAATTATCTGGTCTTCCGGAACTCGACTTCGGGCGCCAGGTCACTGGCTGATGTGCCCAGCCACCGGGCCCAAGCCGGCTGGATGCGCGTTGACATAGATGGAATAAAGCGACGTCTGGGCGGTGATGTAGAGGCGGTTGCGCTTTGGACCGCCGAAGCACAAATTGGAGACGATTTCGGGAACCAGGATGCGCCCGATCAGCGTCCCGTCCGGCGCGTAGACGCGAACCGCGTCGGCGCTCGAGGCCCAGATGTTGCCATCGCGATCGACGCGGAACCCATCGAAGAACCCGGCCTCGCATTCGGCCAGCGTGCCGCGCGGCCGCAGCGAGCGGCCGTCCGCGGCGACATCATAGGTCTTGATCGCACGCGGCAGGCCCTGCACATGGCTTGCACCGGTGTCCGACACGTAAAGGATTTTCTCGTCGGGTGAAAAAGCCAGCCCGTTCGGCTGCACCATATCGGTGATGACCGCAGCCACCTCGCCTGTTGCTTCGTCGAACCGGTAGACATGAGACGCGCCGATCTCTGGCCGGGCAATCATGCCTTCATAATGGCTGTCGATGCCGTAGACCGGGTCGGTGAACCAGATCGTCCCATCGGATTTGACCACCACATCGTTCGGCGAATTGAACCGCTTGCCATTGATCGCCTCGACAAGCGGCAGCCAGCGCCCATCATGCTCGAGCCGGGAGATGCGCCGGCCGCGATGCTCGCAAATGACGACGCGGCCTTCGCCATCGAGCGTGTGACCGTTCTGGTTGTTGCAAGGGGTTTCGAAGACACTGACCGAACCGTCGCTTTCGTCGTAGCGCAGCAAGCGGTCGTTGGGGATGTCCGACCACAGCAAATGCTTTGCTGAGGGAACATAGACCGGCCCCTCGGCCCAGCGGCTACCGGTCCACAGCCGTTCGARCTTGGCATGCCCGATCGTCAGCTTTCGGAAGCGATCGTCCAGAATCTCGTAGTCGCTCATTCCATTATTCCCGGATGGGTTCGGCTGGTCACTTCGAGGACTGCGCCACGGTCTTGGTCCTGGCTCTGTGCGCGGCGCCGCGCTTGCGCTGGGCGTAGCCGGCAATGCCGATGGCGACGAGCAGCGTCACGCCGTTGAACAGCGGTTCGACGAAGAACGAGCCGCCGAACTGCTGGATGCCGGAAATGCCGACCGCCAGGATGATGACACCGGTCATCGTGCCCCAGACATTGACGCGTCCGGGCTTGATGGTGGTCGAGCCGAGAAAGGCGCCGACGAGGGCCGGCAGCAGATATTCCAACCCGACGCTGGCCTGGCCGATGCGCAGCTTGGACGCCAGCAGCACGCCGGTCAGTGCCGTCAGGAAGCCCGACGAGATGAAGGCGCCGATGACGAAGCGGCGCACCGGAATGCCGTTCAGCGCCGCGGCCTTCGGATTGGCGCCGATGGCATAGACGTAGCGGCCGATCGGCAGATATTCGAGGATGATCCACAGCGCGACGGCAATTGCCAGAACATAGAGGCCGGTGATCGGCAACCCGAACACCATCGTGCCGTTGAGCGCGTAGAAGCCGTTCGGCAGCACGCCAACCACTTGCCGGCCGCCAGTGTGCCAGAGTGCGAGAGCATAAAGCACGGTGCCGGTGCCGAGCGTGGCGATGAAGGAGTCGATGCGGGCGACTTCCACCAGCAGGCCGTTGAGGAAGCCGGTCGCAGCGCCGAGAAGCAGCACGATGATCACCGCCAGCGGCCACGGAACGCCGAACATGGTCTGCAGGCTGATGGCGAGGATGTGCCACAGCACGATGCCGTAGCCGACGGTGAGGTCAATGCGACCGGACGCCATCGGGATCATCGCCGCCAGCGACAGCAGCGCGATGATGGCCTTGTCGGAGATGATCGAGCGCAAATTGAGCAGGGTCGGAAATGTATTCGGCAGCAGGATCGAAAACAAAAGGATCAGCAGCGCCGTCAGGATCACCAGCCCGTAGACCGGCAGCAGCCGGATGATCTTCTGCCCCAACGGCAAACCCGCCATTTCGCCGCGAGTCGGTTCGAGTGCGCTGGATTCGATCGATTGCATGAGTTCGCTCCCAGAAAGATCAGGCGGCTTCGGAAGCCGATGCCGCGGTGATCACGGCGGATGTGGTCAAGTCTTCGCCGGTGAGTTCGCGCACGATTTGTCCGCGCGAAAACACCAAGGCACGATGGCAGATATGGGCGATCTCCTCGAAATCGGTCGACACCACGACGACGGCGAGGCCGGCTTCAAGGGCGCGGCCGATGAGCCGGTAGATCTCGGCCTTGGCGCCGACATCGACGCCGGCCGTCGGATCCTCAGCGATCAGCAATGTGCGACCGGTGTGGAGCCAGCGCCCGACGACCACCTTTTGCTGATTGCCGCCGGAAAGCGCCTCGATCGGCAGGTTCGGATCGTTGGGGCGCAATCCGACCGAGCCGCCGATCAATTGCGCCAAGGCGGCCTCCTTGTGCGGCGCCAGGAAGGAGAACAGTCCGCGCTTGCCGGCGCCAGGATTGAGAAAACTGTTTTCGCGGATCGACAAGGAGGCCGCGATGGATTCCTCCGTCCGGTCGCGGGCGATGAGGCCGACGCCGGCCGCCATCGCCGCGATCGGGCTCGACAGATCGGGCGTAACGCCATTGATCGTCACCGAGCCGGAAAAGGCCTGGCAGCCGAACAGCGTGCGGCCGACCAGTTCCTGCCCGGCGCCACGCAGGCCGACCAGGCCGAGCAGCTCGCCCTTGCGCACGTCGAACGACACTGGGCCGGCGCCGGCGCAGACCAGGTCGCGAACAGCGCACACCGTCTCGCCAGCCTGCGTCTGAGCCTTGCTGAAAACCTGGCTGACCGGACGGCCGACGATCATCTCGACCAGCTCATCCGGCCTGGTGTCGGCGACCTTCTTCTGGCCGACCAGCCTGCCGTCGCGCAGCACGGCGACGCGATCGGCGATGCGGAAAATCTCGTCGAGGCGATGCGAGACATAGATCATGCCGACACCGCGCTGCTTGAGCGGACGGATGGCGTCGAACAGGCGGTCGACCTCGTCGGCCGGAAGGCTGGCGGTCGGCTCGTCGAGCACCAGCACATCGGCCTCGGTGGCGAGAGCGCGGGCGATGGCGACCAGCGATTTCTCGGTGCGCGTCAAATCCTGGACGCGCGTCGTCGGATCGAAATCGCAACCGACCAGCTTCAGGGCCTCATGCGCCCGCTGTTCGGTCGAGCGCCAGTCGATCAGGCCCGAGCGCAACGAAAATCCTTGCGCGAGGCCGACATTCTCGCCGACCGTCATCCATTCGATCAGACCGAGATCCTGGTGAATGAAAGCGACGGGCTGGCGCTGGTTCGGCCGCGGCGGGCGATGATGATAGGGCTCGCCGCGAAACAGGATGCTGCCGCCATCGGGACGGTAGATGCCGGCAAGCGTCTTGATCAGCGTCGACTTGCCGGCGCCGTTCTCGCCGAGCAGTGCCAGGATCTCGCCCTTGTGCAGATCGAGCGACACGTCGGAGAGCGCGCGGGTGCCGCCGAACTCCTTGGAAATCGACTTGAACTCGATCAATTTTTCTTCAGACACAAGCGTTCCTCCCAAGATCGCAAAACGATGTTATCGATAACATTTCTGAGCGTCAAGCGACAAAATCAGGGCTCGTTGCTTAGCTGGTCTTGCCGTCGAGCAGGCGCATCATTTCGGCCGAATCCCTGGGCCCCAGGCCGGCCGCGCAGAGCAGGCGGTGGATCTCGACCACCTGCCCGGTCATCGGCATCGGCGTCTTGGTCTTCAGCGCAAAGGCCTGCAGCGAATCCAGGTCCTTGAGCATGTTGTCGATGCGGCCGGTGGCCGAAAAATCGCGGGCGGCAAACTTTGCCATGAACTCCTGCATGATGCTGGAATCGGCGCGTCCGCCCTTGAGCGCCGCCGGGATGGCCTTCGGATCGACACCGCCGGCTTCGGCAAGTTTCACGGCCTCGGCGACGGCCTGGAACAGCACGGCGCAGAACAGCTGGTTGATCAGCTTGGTCGTCTGCCCTGCCCCGCTCGGCCCCATCAGCGTGTAGTTGGCGCAGAGATGCTGCATCACCGTGCGCGCCTGTTCGAAGTCCGTCGTCTCGCCGCCGGCCATGACGGTCAACCTGCCGGCCAATGCGCCGGGAACGCCGCCCGACAGCGGGCAGTCGAGCCATTTCATGCCGGTCTCGGCCGCGAGCTTCTTCGCCATCGCAGCGGTGTCGGCCGGGTCGATCGACGACATGTCGATCAGCAGCTTTTCAGGCGATGCCGCAGCCGCAACACCGGCATCGCCGAACACCACCGAACGCACGATATCGGCATGGTTGAGGCTGAGGATGACAAAGTCGCTCGCCCGTGTTGCCTCGGCGACCGAAGCTGCGGCAGCCGCACCCTTCGCGGTCAGGGCAGCAACCTTGGCCCTGTCCAGATCGAACACGGTGACCGCCTGCTTCGCCTCGATCAACCGGGTGGCAATCGCTGATCCCATGATGCCGGCGCCGACAACGGCGACTTTTGCAGCTTGCGTCATCTCAACGAGCCTCTTTCCTTGATCCTGGCGGGGGCGATCCCGAAGGCGCCCAGGCCCTGCAATGCCGCATCGGCGATGCTGTCGACCGGAGCGTCTATGTCCACTGTGACCACCAGCTTCTCGCCGCCGGGATGTTCCAGCGCCGCGAACTGACTGTCGAGCAGCGCCGGCGGGAAGAAGTGGTCGCGGCGTGCGGCGAGCCTGGCTTGCAGCAGCGAGCGCGACCCCTCCAGGAATACGAAAAACAGCGGCCCGCCCGCCGCAGGGCGAAGCCGATCGCGATAGGATTTTTTCAGCGCCGAGCAAGAGACGACGAGCCCGCGCCCTCCTCACGCGCCTGGCGCAAGGCTGTGCCGACCAGGTCCAGCCAGGGCCAGCGATCGTCGTCGGCAAGCGGGATGCCCACCGACATCTTTTCGACATTGCCGCGCGGATGCAGCGTATCGCCTTCGACAAAGGCAAGGCTGAGCCGCGCGGCGATCTCGACGCCAACTTTGGTCTTGCCGCAGCCGCTGACACCCATCACGACGATGAGTGACGCCTCAAAGGCAGGTTGTGATGCCGCCATCGACATAGAGCGTGTGTCCATTGACAAAGGATGATGCTGGTCCGGCCAGGAATACCGCCGCACCGACCAGTTCGCCGACGTCGCCCCAACGCCCGGCCGGCGTGCGATTGGTCAGCCAGGTCGAAAATTCGGGATTGTCGACCAGCGCCTGGTTGAGCGGCGTCTTGAAGTAACCTGGCGCGACCGAATTGACCTGCAATCCATGCTTGGCCCAGTCGGCGCACATGCCGCGCGTCAGGTTGCGCACCGCGCCTTTCGTGGCCGTATAGGGCGCGATGTTGGTCCGCGCCAGTTCGCTTTGCACCGAAGCGATGTTGATGATCTTGCCGCGCTTGCGCGGGATCATGTGCCGCGCCACCGCTTGACCGACAAAGAACACGCTGGAAATGTTGGTGCGCAGCAATTCGTCCCATTTGCCAGCGGGAAAATCCTCGAGCGGCATGCGGAACTGCATGCCGGCATTGTTGATGAGGATGTCGATGGCGCCGATCGTCGTCTCGATCTCGGCAACGCCATTCGCCACCGCGGCGTGATCGGTGACGTCGAAGACGGCGCTATGGGCCTTGTACCCCTTCGCCGCCAGCGCATCCGCGGCTGCTTTGACTTTTTCGGCGCTGCGCCCGTTGAGCACGATTTCGGCGCCGTGCTGCGCCAGCCCCTCCGCCAGCGCCAGGCCGATCCCCTGCCCGGAACCGGTGACCAGCGCCCGCATGCCGCTCAAATCGAACAACGAACTGCCCATGCGCTCCTCCTGAGGAAAGTCCCTGAAGCGGATACGATTTCCACCGCGCCGCCGCCTGTGCCTATTGACATGAATGTTATCGATAACATAGTCAATGGGAAAAATGCAGTTGGCGAGGAGACGATGCCGTGACCGACATATTGATGACCGGCCCCTATCCGGACTGGGACATGGCGGACCTCGAAGCGAAATATAGCGTCCACAAGCTTTGGCAGGCCGACGACAAGGACGCGTGGATATCAAGCCATGCAGGCGCCATCCGCGCCATCGCGACGCGCGGCGAACTTGGCGCCAGTGCCGCGCTGATGGCGAAACTGCCGAAGCTCGAAATCGTCTCGTGTTACGGCATGGGCACCGACGCCATCGACCTTGCCTATGCGAAGGAAAACCGCATCCGAGTCACCAACACGCCGGATGTGCTGACCGAGGACGTGGCCGATATCGGCATCGGGCTGCTGCTCGCCGTGGCGCGCCAGATCCCGCAGGCCGACGTCTATGTGCGCGATGGCAGCTGGCGCAAGGCCAACATGCCGCTGGTCACGCGCGTTTATGGCAAGAGGCTGGGCATTGTCGGCATGGGCCGCATCGGCAAGGCGGTGGCCCGGCGCGCGGCTGCGTTCGAGTGCGAGATCGCCTATTTCGGCACCCGCAAACACCATGACCTGCCTTATGAATTCATTGGTGATCTGGTCGAGCTGGCACGTCGGAGCGAGTTCCTGATCGTGACGCTTGCCGGCGGCGAAGGCACCCGGAACATCGTCAATGCAGAGATTCTGGCAGCGCTCGGGCCGGACGGCATCCTGATCAACATTGCGCGCGGCAGCACCGTCGAAGAGACCGCGCTGCTCGCCGCGCTGGAATCCGGCGCGATCAAGGGCGCCGGACTCGACGTGTTCTGGAACGAGCCGAAGATCGACGAGCGCTTCGCGAAGCTGTCCAACGTGGTGCTGCAACCGCACCATGGCAGCGGCACGGTGGAGACCCGCAAGGCCATGGGCCAGCTGGTTCGCGATAACCTCGCGGCCCATTTCGGCGGGCAGACCTTGCTGACGCCGGTCGTCTGAGAGAGGATCATCCTGATGAAGTCGATCGTCATCCACGCCGCCAAAGATTTGAGGATCGAGGAGACCGATCCGGGCGTACTTGGCGATGGACAGGTGGAAATCGCCGTCGAAGCCGGCGGCATCTGCGGCTCGGACCTGCACTACTACAATCATGGCGGCTTCGGTACGATCCGCCTGCGCGAGCCGATGATCCTCGGCCATGAGGTCGCCGGCACGGTGCAAGCCGTGGGCGGCGGGGTTTCCGCGCTCGCCATACACGACCGTGTCGCCATCTCGCCCAGCCGCCCCTGCAATGCCTGCCGTTACTGTCTTCAAGGCATGCAGAACCAGTGCCCCAACATGCGCTTCTACGGCAGCGCCATGCCGATGCCGCACATCCAGGGCGCGTTCCGCCAGCGCCTGGTCGCCGAGGCGTGGCAGTGCCACAGAATAGCCGACCAAGTCTCCATCAACGAGGCCGCCTTCGCCGAGCCTTTTGCGGTGACGCTGCATGCCATGAACCGCGCCGGCTCGCTGCTCGGCAAGCGCGTTCTGATCACCGGCTGCGGGCCGATCGGCGCGCTTTGCATCCTCACCGCCAGAGCCCACGGCGCGCGCGAAATCGTCGCCACGGATGTCATGGACGGCGTGCTGGCAAAAGCCCTGGAGATCGGCGCCGACCGCACGATCAATGTCGCGACCGACGGCGAAAAGCTCGCGGCCTACAATGTCGACAAGGGCAGTTTCGACGTGATGTTCGAGGCGTCCGGCAATGAACGCGCCTTGCGGGCCGGCCTCGATGTTCTGAAGCCGCGCGGCGTGCTGATGCAGCTTGGCCTCGGCGGCGACGTGTCGATTCCGCAGAACCTGATCGTAGCCAAGGAAATCGAGATGCGCGGCAGCTTCCGTTTTCACGAGGAATTCGCGCTCGCCGTAGATCTGATCAATCGCCGTCGGGTGGATGTCAAGCCGCTGCTGACGGGCATTTACCCTCTCGACGAGGCGGTTGCGGCTTTCGAGATCGCCAGTGACCGCAACAAATCGATGAAGGTCCAGATCGCTTTCTGAGCCGACACGGCAACGTCAAGTGCTTTCGCGCTCGACAACGCGATAACCGGTCAGGACGATTTCTTGGCCGTGTCTTTTCTCGTCGCCGCGGATCACCTGGATCAATCTTCGGGCTGCCTGTTGCCCGATGCCGTAGCAGTCGACATTCACGGTGGTGATGCCGGGGTGGCAAAAGGCGGCAACCTCATAGTTGCCGAAGCCGGCAATCGCGATGTCCCGCGGCACCAGCATGCCCCGGCGCTTGCATTCCATCAGCGCGCCGAAGGCCGAAAGATCCGAGACGCAAAGCACGGCTTCGGTGTCCGGCCAGCGTTCCAGCATGCTGACGACGGCCTGGCCGCCTTGCTCGATGGATATTGGCGGCACGCCGAAGGAAACGAGCCGGCCGGTCGGCAGGCCGAGTTCCTCGATGGCCCTGACGAAGCCTTCGCGTCGCTGGCTGCCGCGCGTGTCGCGCGAGGTCGTGCCGCCGATGTAACCGAACTTTCGGTAACCCTTTTTGGCGAGCGTCTTGACCAGCAGCCCCATCGCCTCTTCGTTGGAGAACCCAACCACCTGATCGATCGGCTTGGCCGGCAACTCCCAGGTTTCGACCACGGGAATGCCGGCACTCTTCAGAAGGCGGCGGGCGCGGTCGGTATGCGCGCCACCGGTCAGGATGATGCCTTCCGGCCGCCGGCGTAGCATCGCCTCGATCAGCTGCTCTTCCTTCTCGACCGTATAGTCAGTGTAGCCGAGCAGGAGCTGCAGCCCGGTGCTTTCAAGTTCGTCGGTGATGCCGCGCGCGGTGTCGGCAAAGTTGGAATTGTTGATCGAAGGAACGATCGCTGCGACGAACCCCGTCTTGCGCGAGGACAGGCTGCCGGCCGATTGGTCGAGCACGTAGCCAAGGTCGTTGACCGCGGTCATGATCTTTTCGCGCGTGGCCTTGGAAACCCGGCCGCCTTCCTTCAGAGCGCGAGAGACCGTCATGGTCGACACACCGGCCCGCAGCGCCACATCGACCATCGTCGGCGTATGGCTATCGCCCGGCCTCCATGCGGCTGCCTTGGCCATCATGCCGCTCCACCGGCCGGCTGCGGTCTGCCCAAGGAAAGCCCTAGCTCCGGCACACGGTCTCTGCGGCGTCCGGCATCGCTCATGAACCACCCATTGGAATCAACTTCACGCAAAGGCATGTTATCGATATCACATCAACAAGACAACAGCCGCGGTACAATCGAGTTTCCTTCTCAGCTCGATCAGGGCGACGTCGTCATCGTCGCAAGCTGTGCGCCCTATACGCGCAGCGTTGCAGAGGTTGCCCGGATCGCGGCGGCGAATGGCCAGACCGTGATCGCGATCACGGATTCCCGATCCTCACCGCTCGTTCCTCCAGCCGAGCATGCCTTTTTCATCCCTCACGCCAGCAGCTTCTATTCGAACAGCATGGGCGCTTATGTCGTTTTTTGCGAGGCGCTGCTCAACCTTGTCGCCCGGGAACTCGGCGACAAGGCGCTGAACTCGCTAGCCGGGCGTGAGCGTCTGATCGCCGAGATGAACATCGAGGTCGGCTGATCCACGGCTTGCGACGGTCCGCTCTTGGCGGCAACGCGCCTTTCCGAGGCTCTCCTCGATGTCGGCAAATGGTGCACCGCGACGCCCAGCGCGGTCGCCGGTAATGTCCGCTTTAAGGCAGTGGCACAGTTAACTTTAGTGACCAAGATGCGGCGCAAACCCGTCGTTGAAAAATTGTTGGGACGACGGTCACCTGTGGGTCAAAAGTTGACGCGCGAACATCGTCGCGACCTGTCCCATTGCAGATGCTCAGATTCGTTCTGTGCGACAGCCGACTGAAGTCTTTGGCGTTGTTGCGATCGGGATAGGACTGGTCCGGTTCTGGCACGCCAAGATGCAGTGAGAGGGACTTCCATCGGTAGCCCAGATTGTGGACCAGCAGCCGACCCGGCGGCACCCCGGTTCTGGCCTACAGCTGTCAGATCAGTCGCTTGCGACCACTATCCGCAAGCCGCATACAGTTTGGAGCGCGGGAGGACCCGTCGATTTTCCCCAACCGCAAATGTTCCAGACCAGAACATTAAGGGCGGCCAAACAGTTCGGGATATAGGTGGGGATTTGCGCGCTGAAACCGCGTAGGCTGCGTAGGCGCGGCTGATGACTGCACCCTGGCCGCGGGGATCGTGGCGCGCTCTGGCAGCGCCCTCCACATTCTTTCCGCGAGGTACTTGGCGAAGCTGCAGATCAGCTTTCGACCGGCGGACCGGTTGATCGCGACGAACCTATCGATCTCGTTCGCGGCCTCGATGCGATCGTCGAGCGACAGCGCTTCCCATGCTCTCCGAGCCGCCTTGGGGCTGTCCACCACAGGCCAACGCTTTAGTGTTTGATCGAAGTGATCCACGGCGCGCTCTTTCTCAACTGATGATTCTTCTGAAGAATCGGGGCGCATGGGTGCGCCCCGTGAGGGTGCACGGGTGCGCCCCGTCTCATAGTTGACAGGGGGTGCATGGATGCGCCCCGTCAGACCTTTTTTCTGTCGCCGCGCATCAGCCTTTTCGAACTCTGGAAGCTTCGGAAATGTGTCAAGCCGCGCGACGTTGAATTCGTGGCGCCTCGTCATGCCAGGAGCGCCGCCCTTGTCGTTTCCAACGACCTTGAACCACCAGTTGCCGGCCGCTTCGTCGGCAGGCCCCGCCGGCATGAGCGAGCGGAGGATCCTTTTTGCCTGGGAACGGCTGACCCGCATGGCTTCAGCAAGGAGGTCCATCGAGGGATAGAGGCTGCCGCCGTCGTCGTTGCACCAGTTGGCCATGACGAGCATGCAGGTGAACTTGCTCCCCGCGACCGGCGCGCGCTGGATCACCTTGATCATGCAGTTGATGCTCATGCCCGTGCGGCCTCACGCAACACGGCGATCGCCTGCAGCGGTGTCAGGCCGAAGCGATGCCGCAGAGCGGGAATGATTGGATGTTCGCAGGTCGCGACGTTGGCGCGATACCACGCGGCGGCGATGTTGATTGCGGCGCTCGACTGGTGGCAAACGCCGGTCGTTCCGCCGACCGGCAAGTTTGACAAATGAGAGCTAAGTGATTGATATCCAGAGCCGGGTTTGACGGAAGTTTCCGCGCAAGTCCTTGATTTTGGCTGCTCAACGTTTGACTGAAAATCCGCGTGTCGGTGGTTCGAATCCGCCTCTGGGCACCATCACCCTAGCTGAGCAATGCCTCCGCGCTGCACATCGCGGTGTCAGCGCCGCCAGTGAGTTGAACTCCGCCTGCAGCCATCCGAACGCCGCCGCGCCGATTTGCGCCGGCTATTTCAGTCCGAACTCGATCGGCGTCGGCTGACCGCCGGCCGGCCCATCGAACAGCAGAAGCGCGCGCAGCCTGCCATCGGCCTCGCCGAGCGACAGCAGCGCTTCCGGCTTGATCTCGGCACCATAGCCTTCGAGATCGAGAAGCTTGTCGGCCTGATCGCCATAGGAGAACACTGAGTAGTCGCCGAGCTTGATGGGCTGGCCTTCGGGCGGGTCGTTGACGGGACCGGCGAGCACGAGCAGCTTTCCCTGATAGGCGAGAAGATCGCGCACGCCGCGCGCATGTCCCTCGCCGTCGACTCCGAGTTCCAGCTTCAGCAGGGTCGCGTCGCCCGCCCCGTGATCGAACAGTATGCCGAGCGGCGCCGACAGGATGACGGCCCGGTTGCCCTCCAGAACCGGCCCGCGCAGTCCCGCCAAAAGGGCGCCGTCGCGCACCGCCACGCCCTCTATGGTGAGGCCGTTTTCCTCAAGCGGGCTTTCGGCGAAGGGCGCAAGCTCGGGCTGGGCGCGCACGATTGCCGGCAGTTCCGTCGATCGCGTCTTTTCCGGCTCGGCCATGAGCTTGCCGGTCGTCATGTCGACCGAATCGGGCGCAAAGCGAATGCGGAAAATCTCACTGCTCGCCTTGGCCCTCGCCTCGACCTTGGCGGCGGCGTCGACGCCGGATTCATGGCGCGGCCGGCCATGCGAACCTATGACATAGAAGGCTCCGCCGGCGAAGGCCACGCCCTCGGCGTCCAGTTCGAGAGGCTTGCCGGCGAAACGGTCGTCGATCAGCCGCACGAAATCCCCGGCGATCAGCTTGCCGTCCTCCAGGATTACGATCTGTGCCCCTTGCGTCTCGTCATCGGCAATGAGGCAAAGCCGCGGGAAGCCACTTTCCGTCGCGCAGGCGATGCCGCTCACATCCTTGGAATTCTTGCTCTCCGATCCCTCGAGATTTTTCGGCTTGCCTGTCAGCTTGCCCTGGATGGTCCAGGATTGCGGCGCCTGCGCAAGTGCTGATCCGGTCCAGCCGAGCGACAAACAAGCCGCCACAAATGCGGTGCTGAGTTTGCGGGATTCAATCGACCATGCCATGGCGCTCAGTCCATCTGCTTGTCTCTCTATTGTGAACAACTCTGACGCGATTGTCACCAACCAGCGGCCGCCAGTCACTCAACCTTAGGGCAGGGGAACGTTTTTTGTGATGCGGACCATAATTTTTGAAAACAATTTGGCACTATGGCAACGCTTACTGAGTTGAAGCAATAATGCCTCGTTGTTGAGCGCTCCCGGTCTTGGGCCGTGGAATATTCCGGTGCGACTGCGCAACTGAATCAGGAACTTTCGGCGCGCACTGTCTCCACGCCCAGCGAGCCTGCGGGCAGCGGCTGCAACAACTCGGCTTCGGACTTCGTCAAATTGAGCCAGGCGGACCAGTTCTCGGGCTGAAGCACGACCACCTGGCGATTGTGGTAGGGCGCGATATCGGGTCCAGGCTCGGTCGTCAGCATGGTGAAGGTTGGCGGCCTGTTGCCGACGGCTTCACGCCAAAGCCCTGCGATGGCCATGAACGGAGAGCCGTTGAGGGTGAAGCGATGCTTCGCCTTCGGATATTTGGTGCCGGTGAACTCGAAGAAGGCGGACGCCGGAACGAGGCAGCGTTTGCTGCTTGCGAATTGCCGGCCTTCGGAGCGGAAGTTGAACACTGGTCCGCCTTTTGGTCCGGCCGGTGGAAATCCGAACGTCATCGACGTGAGTTCAACAACGCCGGTGCCGCCGGCGGCGCGCATGATCGGGGCCGGATCATTGATGTGGATGTCGTCTGCCTGCGGCAGGTCAAGTTCGGTCTCGTGGGTCGGAATCTCGAGCGCCAGCGACTCCAGCATCCGGCAATATTCAGCCCAGAGGATATGCTGCTCATAATCGTTGCACATGGAAGGCTCCAGGCCGGGCGGGCAGTCTACGGCAAACGAAGAGGCGATGAAAAGTGGTGGGCGCTCAACCCTGACGGTCGCGCTCAACCAGGATATCGGCCTCGATCGCCGCATTGACGAAGGCCGCGCGGGCATAGTGCGCCTCTTTCAGGCCTTCGAGAGCGCCAAGGCAGGCTTTGCGGGCGGCGACGTGGTACCGGCCGGTCTTCACGGGCCAGCGGTTCATGAGGATGTCGGCGGCCTGGGCGACACGCTCCACCTTGTAGATGGTGTTTTTGGACCTGCCGAACGCGACGCGAACCGGCTCATCGAAATGCTGGTCTTGCATGCTTTTCCTCCCGAACGTGACCTCGAGTCAATTCGGGGGAGCCAGTTCGGTTCCACCGGGTCCCGCGGGCCGAAATCACTTTGCGCGCATCGGCCGTTTGGCGGATTTGATTTGCTTGGTGATCCCCTCTTCTTAGGGCAAACTGCCTGTCGGGGCTGCAGGAGGAGAAATGAGAGCACGCGCAGCTACGATCGGCGATCTCGAAGGTGTTTTCCGGGATTTGTCCAGGCGGATGTCGGACGAGTATGTGGCGGCCGGCAAGGACAGCAAGGCCGCCTACGACAATCTGATGATGAATTTGAAGGAAGGCCGCGCGCACGCGCTGGTCGAGGGCGACAAGACGGTGGCGATCATCGCCTGGCATGAGAACAGCGACGCCGCCGACACGCTGTTTGCCGCGCAGGATGGTTTTTTCAGCGCCGCGACGGTCCGCTTCTGTCGTCATCACATCCGCCACATCCAGGCGCTCGCCGGCAACCTTCCCATCCACTCGCGCAGCTGGCTGCAGCGGGCCGACGTCGCCAAATGGTTCCGCGTCATCGGTTATGTCGAAAGCGGCCAGGAGAACGGCGCCACTGTGTTCGAATTGCCGCCGGACCGGGCAGCGCAATCGGTGCGTGCCGCATAGGCTGCGCACTCAGGGATGCCGTCACGAAAACCGCTCACTGGAATTGCTCTGGGGCTACTGCCCCAGAATGATCCCGGAGGCGACGATCTGGGCCGTCACGCTGGTGAGCCTGCCTTGCTTCACGAGCGTCGGTCTTTCATAGATTTTCTTCATGGCGGTGCCTTTCGCGACAGATCGCTCGCCGGCAACAACGTCCTTCGCGAAGCCGCGTTCCATGACGGGCCGGTGAGCCGGACGCCCGGACACATCGCTTTTGACCTTTCGCTCCGGCGAACCCTTGGTTTGTGCAGCGGCATGTTGCGCCACCATCGCGCCGCGTGGCATCTGTCGCTGCCGCTCATTGTGATGCAAAAAGGATTATGGCGCAGTCGCCCAACAATGCCCGACAACCGGCCCCGGGAGCAGGCGTCAGCCTGAACCGGGCGCTTTCCAAGCTTGGCCTGTGTTCGCGCAAGCAGGCCGAACGGTTGATCGCCGAGGGGCGCGTGCGTGTCGGCGGCCAGGTGGCGCGCGATCCGTCGCTGCGCGTCGACCTCAACCGTGATCGCATCAGCGTCGATGGCGAGAATGTCGTTGCCGAGGCCAAGGTCTACCTGATGATCAACAAGCCGCGCGGTCTGGTCACCACCCGCGACGACCCGCAAGATCGCGGCACCGTCTATGACTGCCTCACCGGGCTCGACCTGCCTTTCGTGTCACCGGTCGGGCGTCTCGACAAGGCCAGCGAAGGCCTGCTGTTGATGACCAACGACACGCGCTGGGCGAATGGCCTGCTCGATCCGGCTTCGCATGTCGCCAAGACCTATCACGTGCAGATCGGTGCTGCGCCCGATGAGGCGATGCTGGCGCGGTTTCGCGAAGGCGCGGTCGTCGATGGCGAGTTGCTGACAGCAAGCTCGATCGACATGCTGCGCAGCGGCGGCCGCACAGCCTGGCTGGAGATCGTGCTCGATGAGGGCCGCAACCGCCAGATCCGCCGCCTGCTCGGCGCCTTCGATATCGAGGTGCTGAGGCTGGTTCGGGTAGCGATCGGCGGCTTGCTGCTGGGTGAACTCGCCAAGGGCAAGGCGCGGCATTTGACGGGTGAGGAGTTGGCTGTGCTTACGACTACGAGCGTGCGTTAGCCCCCTCACCCGGATTGCCAACCGAATTGCGAAGGGCAATTCGGGGCAATCCGACCTCTCCCCGCGGGGAGAGGAGGCTGGCACCAGCGTTGGCGATCTCTTCTCCCCTCGGGAGAAGGTGGCCGCGAAGCGGTCGGATGAGGGGGCTTTGGCTCTGCCGGAAAGAAGAAAGCTACTTCTGGTTCCACCTGCGCAGGACCGGCTCAGTCAAATCGTGTTCGTAGCCGAGGATGCTGATGCTGGCGGTGTCGAGCACGAAGTGCGCGCCGCCTTCGGGCGGCAGGCCGAGCCAGCGCGCTGCCAGCACACGCAGGAAATGCGAGCTCGAAAACACCAGCACGTTGCCCTCGATGGCGCGCAGCCCGGCGATGATCGTATCGGCCCTGGCGCCGACATTCGCCGCAGCCTCGCCGCCGGGACAGCCGTCGCGGAACAATTGCCAGCCGGGGCGTTCGGCCAGAATCTCTTTGGTCTTCACGCCCTCATAGGTGCCGTAGTCCCATTCCTGCAGGTCGTCCTTCTTCATGGCGGAAGCGCCGAAGCCGGCCAGCGTGCAGGTGTTGAAGGCGCGCTGCGACGGGCTCGACCATACAGCCTTGAAGGACAGGCCCTTGAGCCGGTCGGCGACGCCGCGGGCGGCGGCCTCGCCCTTCGGGGTCAACGGTATGTCGGTGCGGCCGGTGTGTTTTCCCGACGCGCTCCATTCGGTCTCGCCGTGACGGACCAGATAGATTTCGGGATACGGACTGCTCATGCACCGGCCTTTCAGGTTTGGAGAAACACCCACACCCTAGCCGGGAAGGCGTAGCCTGCACCAGTCGCGCCGAGCACCAGCTGTGACGAAACAAGGCCGCAACCGGCGAACCGGCTGCGGCCTTGAGGTCGAACGCCTTGGGAGATCAGGCGGCCAGGAGGTCGCCCGACAGGGCGAGGTCAGCTTCCTCGGACAATGTGCCGGCCATGGCGGCGGCGAACTTGGTCTGGTCAAGCTCACCTTCCCAGCGGGCAACGACGATGGTCGCCACCGCATTGCCGACGAAGTTGGTGAGCGCCCGGCATTCCGACATGAAGCGGTCGACGCCGAGGATCAGCGCCATGCCGGCGACCGGCACCGTAGGCACCACCGAGAGCGTCGCCGCCAGCGTGATGAAGCCGGCGCCGGTGATGCCGGCGGCACCCTTGGAGCTCAGCATGGCGACAGCCAGCAACAGGATCTGGTCGCCATAGGTGAGCGGCGTGTCGGTCGCCTGGGCGATGAACAGGGCAGCCAGCGTCATGTAGATGTTGGTGCCGTCGAGGTTGAAAGAATAGCCGGTCGGGATGACCAGGCCGACCACCGAACGGTTGCAGCCGGCGCGCTCCATCTTGGCCATCAGGCCGGGCAAGGCCGCTTCCGAAGACGAGGTGCCGAGCACGAGCAGCAGCTCTTCCTTGATGTAGCGGATCAAAGCGAGGATCGAGAAGCCGTTGTACCAGGCGACAGCGCCAAGGACGACCAGCACGAAGAGCAGCGACGTCAGGTAGAAAGTGCCGATCAGAAAGGCGAGGTTGGCGATGGCGCCGATGCCGTATTTGCCGACGGTGAAGGCCATGGCGCCGAAAGCGCCGATGGGGGCGGCCTTCATCAGAATGGCGACCAGGCGGAAGATCGGCGAGGTCAGCGCCTGCAGGAAATCGACGACCGGGCGGCCACGCTCGCCGACCAGGGCGAGCGAAATGCCGAACAGCACCGAGAAGAACAGCACCTGCAGGATGTCGCCTTGCGCGAAAGCGCCGGTGATGGTGTCGGGGATGATGTTGAGGAGGAAGCCGACGATGGTGGTGTCATGCGCCTTCTCGGTGAAGGTCGCGACCTTCGACGGGTCGAGCGTCGCGGCATTGATGTGCATGCCCGCGCCCGGCTGGACGACGTTGGAAACGACCAGGCCGACAATCAGCGCCAGGGTCGAGAACACCAGGAAATAGATCATCGCCTTGCCGGCGACGCGGCCGACCTTTTTCAGGTCGGAGACCCCGGCAATGCCGGTCGTCACCGTCAGGAAGATGACCGGCGCGATCACCATCTTGACCAGCTTGATGAAGGCATCGCCGAGCGGCTTCAGCGAAGCACCTAGCTCGGGATAGAAATGGCCGAGCAGCACGCCGGCGGCGATCGCCGTCAGAACCTGCACGTAGAGATGCCGGTAAAAGGGTACCTTGCCGCGCGGTTCGGCGGCAGCGAATGCTGGCTGCATGACGTCCTCCATGGCGCCCCGATCGAAAGCTCGACCTCCCGGGGCAAGTTGTTTTGACCTCCAGCAGCCTCGCGACTGCTGGGCAGGTCATTGCAACTGCCGTGCCAGACTGAGCGACAAGCCCACCACCATTGATTTTGTTGACTATTTTTCGACACTAAGCTCGACAGCGTCTGAGCGGAAGTGCGGACATCCGCATGAGCGAATTGTGCTTTGTGCGAAATCATGCACAAATAGGCGATGCTGCAACGTCCTCCCGCGGTCCTGTCGCCGACGCCCGAGCAACTCGGCAAACGTGCGCGCCGTGCCTGGCTGCTGTTTGCGACAATAGCGCTCGTGATCGTGGCGACGGCGCTCACCGGCGCCGGCCTCTATGCGCGCCGTGCCGAGGTCGCAACGCTGGCGGCACAAGGCCGCACCGATGCCAATCTGAAGGTGGCGCTGCTGCGCGCGGTTCTGGAAAGCCCGCGGGCGCTGCCGCTGCTTTTGTCGGAGGACCAGCAGGTCCATGACGCCCTGCAGAACAAAGGCGCAGTCGCAATCGACGTGCTCAACCGCAAACTCGAGGGGCTGGTCTCCGGCACCAAGGCTTCCGTGCTTTACGTCACCGGCGTCGACGGGTTCGCAATCGCTTCCAGCAACTGGCGCGAGGCAACCAGCTTCGTCGGCAACGACTATGGCTTCCGTGCCTATTTCTCCGGCGCCATGCAATCCGGGACCGCCGAGTATTTCGCCCTCGGCAACACCAGCAAGCGCCCAGGCCTCTACATTTCGCGGCGTGTCGGCAATGCGGCCGCACCGCTCGGCGTCGTCGTCGTCAAGATGGAGTTCGACCAGCTAGAGGCCGACTGGCACGAGGCCAACCGCCCGGCCTATGTCAGCGACGACCATGGCGTCGTGCTGATCACCAGCGTGCCGTCCTGGCGCTTCATGACCACCGCGCCGCTGGCCGGCCCCTTGGCTGCCGCCATCCGGAGCAGCCAGCAATTCGGCAACGCGCCGCTGATCCCGTTGCCGATCACCCGCCCCGAGGCATTGAGTCCTGACATATCGATGGTCCACGCGATAACGCCTGGCGGCAGTGATGCCGAATATCTGAGGCTTTCGACACTGGTCCAATCGACGCCATGGCGGCTCGACTATCTCGTCCCGGCCGAAGCGCCGATCGCGGCCGCGGTGCGTGAAATGCGGCTCTTGGCGCTTGGCGTGATGGTGCCGCTGCTGGCGCTGGCCGGCTATCTCCTGTGGCGGCGGCAATCGGCGCAGATGCGCATTGCCGCCGAACAGGCGGCGCGCATCGAACTCGAACGCCGAGTCGTCGAACGAACTCATGATTTGAGCCTGGCGCGCGACCGGCTGGAGGCCGAGATCACCGATCACCGCAGCACCGAGGCCAAGCTGCAGGTCATGCAGCAGGAACTGGTGCAGGCGAACCGTCTTGCCACCCTCGGCCAGGTTGCCGCCGGCGTCGCGCATGAGATCAACCAGCCGGTGGCGACGATCCGCGCCTATGCCGACAATGCGCGTGTGTTCCTGGAGCGCAAGCAAACCGCCTCGGCCGAAGAAAACCTTGGCGCGATTGCCGCGCTGACGGAGCGTATCGGCGGCATCACCGAGGAGTTGAAGGTCTTTGCCCGCAAGGGACGCACGGCAGCCGAACCGGTCGAATTGCGCGGCGTCATCGAGGGCGCCGTGGTGCTGCTCAGGAGCCGCTTTGCCGGCCGGCTGGACGCCCTTGACATCACCCTGCCGCCGCCGGCGCTCAAGGTGATGGGCAACCGGCTGCGGCTCGAGCAGGTGCTGATCAATCTTTTCCAGAATGCGCTGGAGGCGCTGGACGGCCGTGACGACGCCAAGGTGCAGGTGTCGGCGGAGGAGACGGCGGACGGCGTGGCGCTCCGCGTCGCCGACAATGGACCAGGCATTTCGCCAGCTATCCTCAAGTCATTGTTCACGCCGTTCAACACCTCGAAGGAAAAAGGCCTCGGCCTCGGTCTCGTCATCTCGCAGGACATCGTCGCCGATTATGGTGGACGCATCGAGGTGGCGAGCGGCAGAGACGGCACGCGTTTCACCGTTCACCTCGCCAAGGCTCAATGATGGACACGGTCATCCTGATCGACGACGATAGCGAATTGTTGAGAGCCACGCGGCAGACGCTGGAACTGGCCGGTTTTTCGGTGTCGGCCTTTGCGACTGCCGCCGAGGCGCTGGCCGAGCTCGACACCAATTTTCCCGGCGTGGTGGTGTCCGACATCCGCATGCCCGGCATTGACGGTCTGCAACTCTTCGACCGCGTCTTGCAGCTCGATCCCGATATTCCGGTCATCCTGGTCACCGGGCATGGCGACATCGCGGTTGCGGTCAAGGCGATCAAGGATGGCGCCTACGATTTCATCACCAAGCCTTTCGCCGCCGACCGGCTGGCGCAAAGTGTGGCGCGGGCGGCGGAAAAGCGCCGACTGGTGATGGAGAACCGGGCCTTGCGCGAAGGCGCCGAACAGGCGCAGGACGGGCTGCCGCTGATCGGCCAGACGCCGGCCATTGAGCGGCTGCGCCGGACACTGCGGCAAATCGCCGACACCGATGTCGACGTGCTGGTGACCGGCGAGACCGGCTCGGGCAAGGAGGTGGTGGCCAGCCTGCTGCATCGCTGGAGCCGGCGCGCCAAAGGCAATTTCGTGGCGCTGAATTGCGGCACGCTGCCGGATACGGTGATCGAGAGTGAATTGTTCGGCCACGAGGCCGGCGCCTTCACCGGCGCGCAGAAGAAGCGCATTGGCCGTATCGAGCATGCGAGCGGCGGCACTTTGTTCCTCGACGAAATCGAAAGCATGCCGGCCTCGACCCAGGTGCAGATGCTCAGGGTACTGGAAATGCGCGAGGTGACGCCACTCGGCACCAACGAAATCCGGCCGGTCGATCTGCGCGTCGTCGCCGCCGCCAAGGTCGATCTCGGCGATCCCGCCCAGCGCGGCGCCTTCCGCGAGGACCTCTATTACCGGCTCAACGTGGTGACGATCTCGATCCCGCCGCTGCGCGAACGCCGCGACGACGTGGCGCTTTTGTTCTTCTACTTCGCCGAGCGCGCCGCCGCCCGCTTCCGCCGTCAAATGCCGGCCGTGCCTGCTTCGGTGCACCGCTATCTCAGCCAGCATGACTGGCCGGGCAATGTCCGCGAACTCGCGCATTTCGCCGAGCGTTTCGTGCTCGGACTTGAGGAGGTGGGTCATGCGTCGCCATCCGCCGCGGTGGAGTCGGATGACGCCAGCTCGCTGCCGGAACGGCTGGAACGCTATGAGGCCGATGTGATCCGCGAGACACTTGGCCGCAATGACGGCGATGTTCGGCGCACGATCGAGGCGCTCGGCATCCCGCGCAAGACCTTCTACGACAAGCTGCAGCGGCACGGCATCGTGCGCAGCGATTTTTCGAGGTAAATCAGGGGTGTGAACCCGAAGCGTGGCGGATTTTGCGACCCTCTTCGAAAAAACCGTGGCAAGTCGGCATCAGAAGGTGTTGAACACCGCATCGGCCGCCTTCAGCAAGGCGCGATCCGGTTGCGCTCGGCAGATGTTGATGATTTGTTGCCGGTCAGCGGAGAATGAGTGATGCGAGAACCTGTCGGTCAAGATGAATATGGGTCGACCAATTCGTTCGATCCGGACGATCTACCGAATTTGAACGCGATCGGCCCCAGCATGGGCGGCGGCAATGATTTTGAGAAATACGCCGTCGCCGTGATTATCGTCTTCGGTGCGCTGATCATCGGCGGGCTGATGGCCGCGGCGATGACGTTTGGTCACCGCAATGGCTTCCTGTTCGCGCTTGGCGGCGCCACCGCCGCCTGGATATCGGGCAATGCGCTGCTGCTCGATCGGCCGCGCATCTACGCGCTGTTCGTTGGCATCGCGGCGCTGATGCTGGTGGGATCTACCCTCACACTTGTCCTTTGATCGATCTTTGTTTGATCACGATCTAGTATCCTAGAGCCTCGCCGGATGCGGCGCGGCTGTCGATGGCGCCGTTGTAGCGGGCGCCGCCGCCCTTCTCGATTTCCGCCAGGCTCTTGCCGCCGACCAGGATGCCTGCCGCCTGGCCCCAGGTCGAATCAGCGAGATCGAGGTGGTAGCCCATGCCGGCCAGCAGTTTTTCGGTGTCCGGCGACAGGCCGAACGGTTCGACATAGACGGTATCGGGCAGCCATTGGTGGTGGATGCGCGGCGCGTCGATCGCCTCCTGGATGTTCATGCCATGGTCTATGACGTTGACGATGGCTTCCAGCGTGATGGTGATGATGCGCGAGCCGCCGGGGCTGCCGATGACCATGAACGGCTTGCCGTCCTTGGCCACGATGGTCGGGCTCATCGATGACAGCGGCGTCTTCTTCGGCTGGATCGCATTGGCCTCGCCCTGGACAAGCCCATAGAGGTTGGGCACGCCGGGCTTCTGGGTAAAATCGTCCATCTCGTTGTTGAGCAGGATGCCGGTGCCGTCGGCGACCACGCCGGCGCCGAACGAGCCGTTCAGCGTGTAGGTGACTGCGACCGCGTTGCCGTCATTGTCGATGATCGAATAGTGCGTCGTCTCCTTCGACTCGCCAAAGCCCTTCGGCATCAGGTCCTGCGAGACGCCGGCGCGAAATGGGTCGATCTTGTCGCGGATGTCCTTGGCGTAGGCCTTGTCGAGCAGTTTCGAGACCGGGTTGTCGACGAAATCGGGATCGCCAAGGGCCGAGTTGCGGTCGACATAGGCATGGCGCATCGCCTCAACCATGACCTGCACCGTCTCCGCCGAACCAGCACCGAGATAGGACAGCGGATAGCCCTCCAGCACATTGAGGATTTCGCAGATGATGACGCCGCCGGAGCTCGGCGGCGGCGAGGATGTGATCTCGTAGCCGCGATAGGTGCAGGTCACCGGCTTCAGTTCGCGCACGGCGTACTGCTCGAAATCGGCCTTGGCCAGAATGCCGCCCTTGGCGCCGCTCGCCTTGACGATGGCATCGGTGATCGCGCCTTTGTAGAAGGCTTCAGTTCCTTTTTCGGAAATGGCGGCGAGCGAGGCTGCAAGGTCGGGCTGGAGGAGACGCTCGCCGGCGCCATAGGGCTTGCCGTCGGGCTTCAGGAAGATGGCGGCCGCGGCAGGGTCCTTCGCCAGCCTAGCGGCATTGCTTGCGAATGAAGCAGCGTCGCCCTGGTCGAGAATGAAGCCATCCTTGGCATAGGCAATTGCCGGCGCCATCAAATCCTGGCGTGGCAGCGTGCCGTATTTTTCGCGCGCCATCTCGAAACCTGCCACGGAACCCGGCACGCCGACCGCGAGATAGCCATCGAGGCTGGCGCCCTTCACCGGCTTGCCGTCCTTGTCGAGATACATGGTCTTGGTTGCCGCCAGCGGCGCGCGCTCGCGAAAGTCGAGGAAGGTCGATTTGCCGTCCTTGAAGCGGATGGTCATGAAGCCGCCGCCGCCGATATTGCCGGCATTGGGGTAGAGGACCGCGAGCGCATAGCCCACGGCGACCGCCGCATCGACAGCATTGCCGCCCTTCTTCAGCACCTCGACGCCGACTTCCGACGCGAGATGCTGGGCGGTGACCACCATACCGTGCTCGCCCTTTACGGGTTGCGGAGAAGCGGCGAAGACGGTGGCGGATGGTGTGAACGCAAGCGCGAGCGAAAGGGTGACGCCAATCAGCGTCCGGCGGGTCAAGGGCATGGCGGTGCTCCTGGCGTTGGGTGCGCCTAGGAAAGACCCTCAAAGCTGCCAAGTCCACCGCCAATGGCGCTGGACCAGATCAATTAGGATGTCTGCCTGTCAGACGATGCCGCCGCTGCCGCCGGAGACCGCCGGGCGTTCGGCCGCAACCTTCGCCCGGTAGCCCGCCGCACGATACGCTGCGACCGGATCGATGGCGCCGCCGGTCTTCAGCCGCGCCATGGCCAGGATTGGCTCGACATCGGTGCGGTAGGCTGCCTTCAGCGTCTGCGTCGCCATCAGCGCATCATTGCCGTCCTGAAAGCCTTCGAGCGCCTTGCGGTCGACCAGCAGCGCCTGGGCATAGGCGCGCTGCACCTCGACCGCCGAGAGCATCAGGCTTTCGATCGGGTCCGTGACGTTGTGGCTCTGGTCGAGCATGTGGGCGGGGTCGAAGCCTTCGGCGCCCGAGAGCTCGGCATCGACCAGTTCGTTGAAGACCAGGAACAGCCGGTAGGGGTCGATCGAGCCGGCGTCGAGATCGTCGTCGCCATATTTGGAATCGTTGAAGTGGAAACCGCCGAGTTTCTTGAACTGGATGAGCCGCGACACGATCATCTCGATGTTGACGTTGGGCGCATGGTGGCCGAGGTCGACCAGGCAGAACGCCTTGTCGCCCAATTCCTTGGCGATCATGTAGTTGGTGCCCCAGTCCTGCACGACGGTGGAATAAAAGGCCGGCTCGTACATCTTGTGTTCGGTGAACAGCTTCCAGTCCGCCGGCAGCCCGGCATAGATTTCCTTCATGGCGTCGAGATAGCGCTCGAAGGCTTTGGCGAAATTGACCTGGCCGGGGAAATTCGAGCCGTCGCCGATCCACACCGTCAGCGCCTTGGAGGCCAGCGTCCTGCCGATCTCGATGCATTCGAGATTGTGCTCGACCGCTTGCCGCCGGGTGCCGGCATCGGCATGCGAGAGCGAGCCGAATTTGTAGGACAGCGTCTGGTCCTTCGCGTCGGAGAAGGTGTTGGAATTCATGGCGTCGAAGCCGAGGCCGAAGCGCGAGGCTGCCTGCTTCAGCCGGTTCGGGTCGGCCTTGTCCCAGGGGATGTGCAGCGAAACCGTCGGTGTCGCCTGCGTCAGCTGGCTGATGACGGCGCAGTCCTCGATCTTGTCGAAGATGTCGCGCGGTTCGCCGGCGCCGGGAAAACGGGCAAAGCGGGTGCCGCCAGTGCCGACGCCCCAGGACGGAATGGCGACGGCGAATCTTTCGACCTTGGCGAGGATGGCGTCGATAGCGATGCCGCGGCGGTCGAGGCGTTCGCCGAGCGAGGCGTAGTCGCGCTCGAGGTCGGCTTTGCGCCGGGCGTTATCCTTGTCGACGACGTCGGCAGAAATGATGGTTTCGGACAATGCAATTCCTCCCAAAGGTGCAGCCTTACCCTCCCCCTTGTGGGGAGGGTGGCCCGTAGGGCCGGGTCCCCCCACCCCGGCAAGCATTCCCCGCTTCGCGGCGACTGCCTGCCGACCCTCCCCACAAGGAGGAGGGTAAAGAGCTCAGCGCGTAAAGCTTTGCGCGTTACCGGCGTCGACGTTGATGATGTTGCCGGTGGATTTGGCCGACATGTCAGAGGCGAAAAAATAGATCGCTTCGGCAATGTCTTCCGGGAAGACCGAGCGCTTCAGCATCGAGCGCGAACGGTAGTGTTCCTCGAGATCGTCGGTGGACATCTTGTAGGCGGCGGCGCGCTGTTCCTTCCACTCGCCGGTCCAGATTTTCGAGCCGCGCAGCACGGCGTCCGGATTGACGACATTGACCCGGATCTGCGCCTCGGCACCCTCCAGCGCGAGACAGCGGGCGAGATGAATTTCAGCCGCCTTGGCGGTGCAGTAGGCGGCGGCGTTGGGCGATGCGGCAAGGCCGTTCTTGGAGGCGACGAAGACGACATTGCCGCCGATCTTCTGGGCGCGGAACAGCCGGAAGGCTTCCCGCGAGACCAGGAAATAGCCGGTCGACAAGATGTCCATATTCTTGTTCCACAACGCCAGCGTGGTCTCCTCGATCGGCGCCGAGGACGCGAGACCGGCATTGGACACCAGAATGTCGATGCCGCCGAACTCGACCGCTGTCTCGGCGAAGCCGGAGACGACCTGCTCCTCCGCAGTGACGTTGATCAGAACCGGCCGGACGAAGTCCTTGCCATAGGCTTTCGCCAGTTCGTCATTGGCGCCGGCAAGGGCTGTCTCATCGATGTCGGCCAGCACCACACAGGCACCTTCGCGCAGCAGGCGGTTGGCAGTGGCGCGGCCGATACCGCCGGCACCGCCGGTGACCAGCGCGATCTGGCCGGCGAGCGATTTCGGTTTCGGCATGCGCTGCAGCTTCAGGTCTTCGAGCAGCCAATATTCGATGTCGAAGGCTTCCTGCACCGGCAGACCGACATAGGACGAGACGGTGGAGGCGCCGCGCATGACGTTGATGGCGTTGACGTAGAACTCGCCGGAGATGCGCGCCGTCGCCTTGTCGCCGGCAAAGGTGAACATGCCGACGCCGGGCATCAGGTAGACGACGGCATTGGGATCGCGGATGGCGGGCGAGTCCGGATGCTTGCAAGCGTCGTAATAGGCTTGATAGCCGACACGATATTCGGCGATGTCGTCGGCCATGCGCGCGATGACGGCATCGACATCGGGCTTCGCCGGATCGAATTCGATCACCAGCGGGCGGATTTTCGTGCGCAGGAAATGGTCGGGACATGAGGTGCCGAGGGCGGCCAGCGGGCGCAAATCCCTTGAATTGACGAATTCAAGCACGGCGGCGGAATCATCGAAATGGCCCAGCTTGTGGCTCTTCTCCGAGATCAGGCCGCGGATCCTCGGCATCAGTCTTGCCGCAATGGCGCGTCGCGCGGCGGCGTCGAGCGATTTCACCACGTCGCCGCCGAAGATGGCGAGGCCCTCGGAGCGGCGCTCGAACCATTCGATCGCCTGGTTGATGACCGAAATCGTCGTCTCGTAGCATTCCTTCGCGCTGTCGCCCCAAGTGAACAGGCCATGGCTTTCCAGGATGACGCCTTTGGCCTCGGGATGTTCGACGCAGAATTTTTCCAGCCACAGGCCGAGTTCGAAGCCCGGCCGCTTCCATGGCAGCCAGCCGATGGCGTCGCCGAAGATTTCTTTCGTCAGCGCCTTCGAATCCTTCGCGGCGGCAATGGCGATGATGGCATCGGGATGCATGTGGTCGACGAAAGGCTTCGGCACATAGGCGTGCAGCGGCGTGTCGATCGACGCCGCACGCGGGTTGAGGTCGAAGGTGCAGTGGGGCAGATAGCCCACCATCTCGTCCTCATGCGCGACGCCGCGATAGAGGCCCTTCAGCGCCCTGAGCTTGTCCATGTAGAGGGTAGCGAAACCGTCCAGCTTGATCGAGGCGCTGTCGCCGCCCGAGCCCTTGACCCAGAGCACTTCGACATCGTCGCCGGTGAGCGGGTCTTTCTGCCAGATTTTCGAGGAGGTGTTGCCGCCGCCATAGTTGGTGACGCGCTYGTCGGAGCCGAGCGTGTTGGAGCGATAGACCAGAAGCTCAGGCCCGCTCAGCCCCTTGGCCTTCGCGTCGTCCCACAGATTGGCAAGGCGCGAGCCGGAGCGCTTGTCGAGCATGATTATCCTCCCTGGGACGCAAAAAGGCGCAGTCCATTTTGCCGGGAATGTCTACGCAAGCCGGCCGGTTGTCAATCACAAACGATCAATATCGATCATATTGCACTGCACAATGAAATTATATGATCGGAAATGATTGACACTGGTTGTTTTCTAGTGCCTCATGAGCGTGCAGGGAGGAACCATGCACGAAAAAGAGCGCCACAGGATCATTCTGTCCGCCGTCCAGGAAAAGCCTGTGGTGACGGTGCAGGAGATGGTCGACCTGACGGACTCGTCCGAGGCGACGATCCGGCGCGATATCGCGGCTCTCCATGTGCAAAAGCGGCTGCGCCGGGTGCGCGGCGGCGCCGAGGCGATCTCGCCACCGCAATTCATCGGCCTCGCCGGCCGGCCCTTTTCTGTCAACGAAACGCTCAATGCTTCGCAAAAGCGGGCGATTGCGCGCGAGGCGGTGGAGCTGTGCAAGGACGGCGAGCCGATCATCATCAACGGCGGCACCACGACTTTCCAGATGGTGCATTTCCTGACCGGTCGCCGCATGCCGATCTTCACCAATTCGTTCCCGATCGCCGAGCATCTGCTCAAGCATTCGAAGAACACGGTGATGCTGTCGGGCGGCACGATCTACCGCGAACAGAACATCATCCTGTCGCCCTTCGACAATGACGTGACGCGCAATTTCTATGCGCGCCGCATGTTCATGGGCGCGCAGGGGCTCGGCCCGCTCGGCCTGATGGAAGGCGACCCGCTTTTGATCCAGGCGGAGCAGAAGCTGATCGACCAGGCCGACGAGCTGGTGGTGCTGGTCGATTCCTCGAAATTCCGCCAGCGCTCCAGCCTGATCCTGTGCGGGCTGAAGCGCATCGCCACCGTCATCACCGATGACGGCATCGAGGACCGCGAAGCCAACATGCTGGAGACCGCGGGTGTGACACTGATCGTCGCCCGCAAGTCGGCAAAGGAAGAATCTTCGCTGCAGGCCTGAGGCCGACCTCACGCCCGCAGCGACGATGGAATGCAACACTCAAGGGAGGAATATCAGATGAGCTTTTTGAAAAAACTGATGGTGACGGCCGCGTTCTCGGCCGCCATGTTCGTGAACGCCGCCTATGCCGAGAACGTCAAGATCGCGCTGGTGGTGAAGTCGCTCGGCAACGGCTTCTTCGATGCCGCCAACAAGGGCGCCGAAGAGGCGGCCAAGGAACTCGGCGATGTCGACATCATCTACACCGGCCCGACCAAGGCGACCGCCGAAGCGCAGATCGAAGTGGTCAATTCGCTGATCGCACAGAAGGTCAACGCCATCGCTATCTCCGCCAATGACGCCGACGCGCTGGTGCCGGTGCTGAAGAAGGCGATGGAGCGCGGTATCACCGTCATCTCGTGGGATTCGGGCGTCGCCAAGGAAGGCCGTCAACTGCACCTCAATCCGTCCGACACCGGCCTGATCGGCGAGACCATCATCAAGCTTGCCGCCGACTATCTGCCGGAGGGCGGCGAAGTCGCCATCTTGTCGGCATCGTCGACCGCGACTAACCAGAATGCCTGGATCGATGCGGCCAAGAAAATCCTGCCGGAGAAGTTCCCCAAGATCAAACTCGTCGCCACCGTCTATGGCGATGACGACTCGGCCAAGAGCACCGACGAAGCCAAGGGCCTGCTGAAATCCTATCCGAACCTGAAGGCGATCATCGCGCCGACCACCGTCGGCGTCGTCGCCGCCGCCCAGGTCGTCACAGACGCAAACCTGATCGGCAAGGTCAATGTCACGGGTCTGGCGCTGCCGTCGGAGTTCAAGAAGTTCATCGACAACGGTTCCAGCCAGGCGGTTGCACTGTGGAACCCGATCGACCTCGGCTACTCCGCCGTCTACCTCGCCCACGACCTGGCGGTGAAGAAGGAAGAGGCGAAGCCCGGCGCCACGCTGTCGATCGGCCGCGTCGGCAAGGTGACGCTCGACGACACGAACTCGGCTGCGATGGCTCCGCCCTTCCAGTTCGACAAGACCAACATCGAAAAGTTCTCCAAGATCTATTGATCTCGGACTCCTCGACCAAGCGCGGCGGGACCAAAATCCCGCCGCGACCTTAAACGGACCTTGTTTCAGGGCTTGATACGGATATGGACACGACAGCCCAGCACGGCACGGTGAAGGAGGAGCCCCCGGCTCCTGCCCCGCGCCTGACACTGTCCGGCGTCTCCAAGAGCTTTCCCGGTGTGCGCGCGCTGCACAATGTCAGCCTGTCGCTTTACCCCGGTGAGGTGACCGCACTGATCGGCGAGAACGGCGCCGGCAAGTCGACGCTGGTCAAGATCATGACCGGCATCTACCAGCCCGATGCGGGCACGATCAGCATCGACGGTCAGGCCGTCACTTTGCCCAGCGCGCATGCCGCCTTCGGCCATGGCGTCACCGCCATCCACCAGGAAACCGTGCTGTTCGACGATCTCAGCGTCGCCGAAAACATCTTTCTCGGCCATGCGCCGCGCACGCGGTTCGGCACCATCGACTGGCGCACCATGCGCACGAATGCGCGCGAAGTGCTCGACACCATGCACGCCGGCCATATCGACGCAGATGCGCGGCTGAAAGACCTCGGCATCGCCAACAAGCACCTTGTAGCGGTTGCTCGCGCGATGTCGATCGACGCGCAGATCGTCATCATGGATGAGCCGACCGCCGCCCTTTCGATGAAGGAGATCGAGGAGCTTTTCCTGCTCGTCGAATTCCTCAAGGAGGAAGGCAAGGCGATCCTGTTCATCAGCCACAAGTTCGACGAAATTTATCGGATCGCCGACCGCTACACGGTGTTCCGCGATGGCGAGATGGTCGGCGAAGGGTTGATCAAGGATGCCGGCCAGAGCCAGATCGTGCGCATGATGGTCGGCCGCTCCGTCGACCACATTTTTCCGCAGCGCAAGGCCGAGATCGGCGCGCCGGTGCTTTCCGTCTCCGGCTTGTCGCATCCGACCGAGTTCAACGACATCGGCTTCGAGCTGCACAAAGGCGAGATCCTCGGCTTCTACGGTCTGGTCGGCGCCGGGCGCAGCGAGGTGATGCAGGCGATCTCAGGCATTACCCGCACGAGCGCCGGCACGATCACTTTGGAAGGCAAGACGATCGCGCCGAAATCGGCAGCGGATTCGATCCAGGCCGGCATCGTCTACGTGCCGGAGGAGCGCGGCAAGCAAGGCGTGGTGATCGGCCTGCCGATCTTCCAGAATGTTTCGCTGCCTTCGCTGAAGCGCACCTCCAAATCCGGCCTGCTGCGATTGGCGGAAGAGTTCTCGCTCGCCCGCTCTTACACCGAGCGGCTCGACCTCAGGGCCTCCTCGCTCAGCCAGGATGTCGGCACGCTGTCGGGCGGCAACCAGCAGAAGATCGTGATCGCCAAATGGCTGGCGACCGCCCCCAAGGTAATCATCCTAGACGAACCGACCAAGGGCATCGACATCGGCTCCAAGGCCGCCGTGCACGGCTTCATGGCCGAGTTGGTGGCGCAAGGCCTGTCGGTGATCATGGTGTCGTCGGAGCTGCCGGAGATTCTCGGCATGTCCGACCGCGTCATGGTCATGCGCGAAGGCCTCGTCGCCGCGGTCTACGACAACAAAGACCTCGACGCCGAAACGCTGGTCCGCACCGCAGCGGGGATCGCGGCATGAAGGCATTGCTGAAATACCGCGAGATCTGGCTGGCGGCGGCCATCATCGTTTTGATCGCTCTGATCTCGACGCGCTTTCCGGCCTTTGCCGATCCCGGCAATCTGGCCCAGGTGTTCAACGACACGTCGATCCTGATGATCCTGGCGCTGGGGCAGATGGTGGTGATCCTGACGCGCTCCATCGACCTGTCGATGGCGTCCAACCTCTGCTTCACTGGCATGGTGGTTGCGATGCTGAACGCCGCGCATCCGGCAATTCCGATCCCGCTGCTGATCGTCATTGCACTCGTTGTCGGGCTGGTGCTCGGCGCCATCAATGGCCTGTTGGTGTGGCGGCTCAACATCCCATCGATCGTGGTGACGCTGGGCACGCTGACCATCTATCGCGGCGCCACCTTCGTTCTGTCCGGCGGCGCCTGGGTCAATGCCGACAAGATGAGCCCCGATTTCATCGGCTTCCAGCGCGCCGCCTTCCTCGGCATTCCGGTCCTGTCGTGGATTGCCATCCTGGTCATCGCCCTGTTCTTCGTCGTGATGACACGCACCGCGCTCGGCCGTTCGATCTATGCCATCGGCGTCAACCCGACGGCGTCGGTCTATGCCGGCATCGATGTCGGTCGGACGAAATTCATCGTCTTCTGCATCTCCGGCATGATCGGTGGGCTCTCAGGCTATCTCTGGATCTCGCGCTATGTCATCGCCTCGGTCGAGGTCGCCAATGGCTATGAGCTCAACATCATCGCCGCCTGTGTCATCGGCGGCATCTCGATCGCGGGCGGTATCGGCTCGGTCGGCGGCGCGGTGTTAGGGGCGCTGTTCCTCGGCATCATCTCCAATGCACTGCCGGTGATCAACATCTCGCCCTTCTGGCAGATGGCGATTTCGGGCAGCGCCATTATCCTGGCCGTCGTGCTCAACGCGCGCGGCGAACGCCAGCAGGGCCGTATCATCCTGCGGAAAGCGGAGGCGGCATGAGCGACGTTCCGGCACCGCGCCACATCCCCGACCGGCTCGACAAGCCGCTCTCCTCGGCGATCTTTTCCTGGGAAGCGTTGCTGGTCGTGGTGGCTGTTGCCATCTTTGCCATCAACAGTTTCGCGTCGCCCTATTTCCTCGACGCCTATTCGCTGTCGGACCTGACTTTCAATTTCACCGAGAAGGGTCTGATCGCCTTTGCGATGGCGCTGCTGATCATTTCCGGCGAGATCGACCTGTCCGTCGCTGCCATCATTGCGCTCGCCTCGACGCTCATGGGCATGGCGGTGCAGGCCGGCGCCGACACGCCGGTGCTGGTGGCGATCGGCATCATAGTCGGGCTTGGCTGCGGCGCCTTCAATGGGCTCTTGGTGACAAGGCTCGGCCTGCCCTCCATCGTCGTCACCATCGGCACGATGAGCCTGTTTCGCGGCATCGCCTTCATCATCCTCGGCGACCAGGCCTACAAGGGCTATCCCGAAAGCTTCGCCTTCTTCGGCCAGGGCTACGTCTGGTGGGTGGTGTCGTTCGAACTGGTGCTGTTCCTCATAGCAGCCGTCGTCTACTGGTTCCTGCTGCATCGCACCAGTTTCGGCCGCCGTGTCTTTGCCATCGGCAACAATCCGGTGGCAGCGCAGTTTTCCGGCGTGCGCGTCGGCCGCACCAAATTCATCCTGTTTTGCCTGACCGGGCTGATGGCGGGCATCGCCTCGGTGCTGATCACCTCGCGCCTCGGCTCGACGCGGCCGTCGATCGCACAGGGCTATGAGCTCGAAGTCATCACCATGGTGGTGCTCGGCGGCGTCTCGATCCTGGGCGGCTCCGGCAGCATTTTAGGCGTCGTGCTCGCCGCCTTCATCATGGGGCTGGTGACCTTCGGGCTTGGCCTGCTCAACGTGCCCGGCATCGTCATGTCGATCTTCATCGGCCTGCTGTTGATCGTCGTCATCGCGCTGCCGATCGTCTGGCGCCGGCTGCGCGGTAGCCGCTGATGCCAGAGAAATACGCCTTCAAGATGCAGCTCAAACCCGGCATGAAGGCCGAGTACAAAAAACGTCACGACGAGATCTGGCCGTCGCTGGTCGCGCTGCTGAGAGAGGCCGGCGTCTCCGACTATTCCATCCATCTCGACGAAGAGACCAACATATTGTTCGGCGTGCTGTGGCGGCGCGACGACCATGGCATGGCCGACCTGCCGAGCCATCCGGTGATGCAGCGCTGGTGGGCCCATATGGCCGACATCATGGAGACGAAGCCGGACAACGAGCCGGTGGCCATCCCGTTGGAAACCGTGTTCCATATGGCATGAGTGCGCTTCGCCACATCGCCGTCATCGACATCGGCAAGACCAACGCCAAGGTAGCGCTCGTCAATCTCACGACGCTGAGCGAGGTGGCGCTGCGCCGCATGGCCAACGCGCCGGTGCGGCAGCCACCCTACCCGCATCACGATGTCGAGGCGCTGTGGACATTCATCCTCAACAGCCTGGCCAGCCTCAACCGCGAACAACACATAGACGCGATTTCGATCACCACCCATGGCGCGACGGGCGCGCTGGTCGATGCCGCGGGCGAATTGGTGCTGCCGGTGCTCGACTATGAATTCGATGGACCCGACAGGCTGGCTTCGGAGTATGACGCGCTCCGTCCGCCCTTCACCGAAACCGGCACGCCGCGCCTGCCGCTCGGCCTCAATCTCGGCGCACAGTTCTTCTGGCAGCAAAAGCGTTTTCCAGCCGAATTCGCCAAGGCCGCTGCGATGCTGATGTACCCGCAATACTGGGCGCTGCGCCTGACGGGCGTCGCTGCCAATGAGGTGACCTCGCTCGGCTGTCACACCGATCTGTGGGACCCGTGGAAAGCGGATTTTTCCTCGATGGTCGACAGCGTGAAATGGCGCAGGCTGATGGCGCCGGTGCGTCCGGCCAGGGACCGCCTCGGCCCGATCCTGCCGGAGATCGCTAAACGGACCGGGCTCAATCCACAGACGCCGGTGTTCTGCGGCCTCCACGATTCCAACGCCTCACTGCTGCCGCATCTCCTGTCCGACGCGCCGCCCTTCTCGGTGGTCTCGACCGGCACCTGGGTGGTGTCGATGGCGGTCGGCGGCAGAGAGATTGTGCTCGACGCGGCGCGCGACACGCTCGTCAATGTCAGCGCGCTGGGCGCTCCCGTGCCTTCGGCCCGCTTCATGGGCGGGCGTGAATTTTCTCTCCTGACCAAGGATAAGCCGCAGGATTGCAGCGGCAGCGATGTGTCGGCTGTTCTGACGAAAAAAATGCTGCTGTTGCCTTCGACCCAGCGGGGATCTGGGCCTTTTCCGCACCAGGCCGCGGCATGGCTCAATGCCGACGGCATCAGCAAAAGCGAGCGCTTCGCCGCCATCTCGTTCTATCTGGCGTTGATGACGGCGACCTGCGTTGAGCTGATCGGTGCCGACGGCCCGACCACAGTCGAAGGACCGTTTGCCCGCAACCGCCTCTTCGTCGGCATGCTGGCCGCAGCGACCGGACGAACCATCATCGCCTCCGAGGCCGCCACAGGCACCAGCATCGGCGCCGCACTGCTGGCATCTCAGGAGAAGCCGGTGCATGGCAAGGGCGAGAGAATAGAACCGCAAACCGACCCTATCTGGGCCGGCTATGTCAGCGCATGGCGCGCGGCCGTCGACGCGCGGAGCTGATCAAAGGATCCGCTTGCCGAAGGCCGACATGACGAAGTTGACGGCGTCGGTGGCGATCCTGGGCCCCAGTTCCGCGGTCAGCCCGGAAACATCCATCGACAGTAGACCGCCGGACAGCGCGATCGCTTCCATCGCCTGGTGCGTCTCGCGCACCGTCAGTCCGCCGGAGCCTGCCGTCCATCCGGCGAATTCGGTGGCCGTCGGCGAATAACTGACATGAAAGCCTTGCGTGCCCGACGAGGCGATGCGGATCGCCTCATGCATCAGGTCGCGCATACCCATGGCGTCGATGTCGGTCATGGTGAAGGCCGAGACGCGCGAATCCTTCAGCACCCGCACTTCCGCCGGATCGGCATGGCGCAGGCCGATGATGACGACATTTTCCGGCGACAGCTGCGGCTGCAGCGCGCCCGCCTTGTGATCGAGGCCGAGCGTGCGCGCCAGAACCGAGGCTTCCGGCATAGCGGTGGCGTCTTCGTCCTCGGGCATCAGCGCAGCAATGGAATCGATCCAGATCAGGCCGAAGGAATGCGTCGCGCGCGCCGTCGCTGTCAGCGCCTTGTGGGCAATGCGGCGATCGGCGCCGGCGGCGAGACGGATCAGGCCTGAGGGCGGGCGCTCGACATCGGCGAGTTCCACCACATCGAAATTCATCGCCTCCAGCCGCGCGCCGGTTCCCTCGCGAGCGAGGATGCCGGCGGCTTCCCGCTCGGCCGAGATCGACACCATCTTGCGGCCGGAAAAATCCGCGACATCGTGCATCGGTGCCTTCTCGACATATTCCGAGGTCATCGCCAAAAGCATGGCGCCGTAGTTCATGCGGAAGGCGACGCGGTCACCGACGGCCGGGCGTGGATCGGCGTCCTGCACATCGAGCAGCAGATGGTCGCTGGAGGCGCCGAGCACACGCACCCCTTTGGCAATCGGCGTCAGCCCTTCGACCAGCACGTCTTCGCGGCCGATATTGGCGATGGCGCGCAGCCGGTCGCCCTCATCGGGGAAGACCGGCTGGTTGCCGAACGCGTCGTAGCCGGACTCGCCTATGGGTCGCGATGGCTTGAGCTTGACCTCGATGATGTCGCTGGTCAGCCGGCAGGCATCGGGCTCAAGTTCCGGCCACGGCACGTCGCGGAAGGTCTCGATGCCGCCTTGCAGGATCGCCTCACCGACGCGCAGATTGTTGATGCCGGCCGGCAGCTTGCCTTCGAGCAGCAGCGTCAGCGACGAGGAGGCGCCACCGGAAATGAAGTCGAGGCTTTTGCCGGAAAGGCGCTCGGTCTTGTAGGCATGGGCGACGAGCTGGCCGAGATTTTCCGGCGTCGGCATGATGGCGCCGAAGCAGCCGAGATTGGTGCCGATGCCGGCGATGCGCACGCCCTTGAACGCCAGGATCTGCTCGACGGTCGGGATCAGATCGCTCGGCCAGATGCCTTCCCTGAGATCGCCGAGGTCGATCATCAGCATGATGTCGTGGACGCGGCCCATGCGCTCGGCGATGCGCGATATCTCGCGGATCGTGGTCAGCTCCGACTGCAGGCTGATGTCGACGGTGCGCACCACCTCCTCGACGCGCGCCATGGGTGGGCTGCGCAGCAGCATGATCGGCGCATTGATGCCGCTGTCGCGCAGCCGGCGGATGTTTTCGAAGCGCGATTCGGCAATGCCTGAAACGCCGCCGCGCAGCATGGCGCGCGCCACTTGCGGCATGCCGCAGGTGCCCTTGGTGACGCCGAACACCTTGATGCTGGACAGCGCACAGCGTTCGACGATGGTGCGGGCGTTGCGCTCGATGCGGCCAAGGTCGATGGCGACTTGCGGTCCCGACATCGCTCAGCCCCCGTAGACCAGCCCTTGCGGGTCGATCTCCGGCTTGCGGCCGGCGACGAGGTCGGCCAGGAATTTGCCGGAGCCGCAGGCCATGGTCCAGCCAACATGGCCATGGCCGGTGTCGAGATAGAGGTTCTTGTAGCCCGCCTGGCCGATGACCGGCACGGAGTTCGGCATCATCGGCCGCAGTCCCGCCCAGAGCACAGCCTTCTTCTCGTCGAAGGCGCCGGGAAACAGGTCCTTGCCGGTCCTGAACATGGTGGCAAAGTCGCTGGGCTTGTGGGTGCGGTCGAAGCCGGTGAATTCCGCGGTCGAGGCCAGCCGCAAGCGGTTGCCAAGGCGCGAATAGGCCATCAGCTGGTCCTCGTCGGCGCCGCCCATGGTCGGACCCTTGTTCTCGTCCTCGAGCGGAATGGTCGCGGTATAGCCCTTCACCGGATAGACCGGCAGGTCGATGCCGTAGCGGCGGCCGAGCAGGCCGCTCTCCGGCCCCATCGAGATCACCACCGCATCGCCAGTGACCGGGCCGGCCGAGGTCATCACCGCGCGCACCCGGTCGCCGTCGATGTCGAGCCCTTCGACCGCGGTGTCGAACAGGAATTTGACGCCGAGTTTTTCGCTGGCATAGGCGGCGAGACTGTCGACAAACAGCCTGGAATCGCCGGTCTGGTCGATCGGCGAATAGACCCCGCCGGCGATCTTTTCCTTGACCCCGGCGAGTCCCGGTTCCAGCTCGACCAGCCGGTCTCGGCCGACGATCTCGATCGGCAGGCCGTGTTCGGCGAGATAGCGGTAATTGTCGGTGCCGGTGTCGAGGCTGTGCTGCGAGCGGAAGAAATAGAGGATGCCCTTCTTGCGTTCGTCATAGTGGATGCCGGTGTCGGCCGATATGGCGTTGATGCAGTCGCGCGAATAGAGCGCGAGGCGCAATTTGACCCGGCTGTTGGCGCGCAGGCGCGCCACCGTGCACTGGCGCAGGAAGCGCAGGCTCCACGCGAGGAAATAGGGATCGAAACGCAGCCTGACCTTGATGCCGAGATCGTGGTTCCAGAGCGCGCGCAGGAAAGTCTTCAGCGCCGCCGGCGAGGCCCAGGCGGTGGCGTCGCCCGGCGACACCAGGCCGGCATTCGACTGGCTGGTGCCCCGCGCCGGCGCCGGATGGCGCTCGATCACGGTGACCTCGTGGCCGTCGGCGGCCAGATAATAGGCAGCCGCCGTACCGACAACGCCGGCCCCAAGCACCGTTATCTTCATGCCACCCCCCAAAGCTCTTCGTCACAGCGCCTCCACGCTCTGCGACGAACGCCTTCAATAGCGCTTCGCCGCGCGCCTTGCGAGCCCCTGGGAGTGCCCGGCTCAGCCCCGGGCGGAGTTCTTGCTGGTCAAGATCCGCTCCCAGGCGAGTGCATCGGCGACGATCTGGTCAAGATCGTCGCGTTGCGGGGTCCAGCCGAGTTCGGCGCGCGCAAGATCCGAATTGGCGACGATGGCGGCTGCATCGCCGGGACGCCGGTCGCCCATCTTGACCTCGAAATCCCGGCCGAAGGCGCGGCGCACGCTTTCGATGACCTCGAGCACCGAATAGCCATGGCTGTAGCCGCAATTGGCGACGAGGCTGTCGCCGCCGGCGCGCAGCCGCTCCAGCGCCAGGCGATGCGCCGCGGCGAGATCGCTGACGTGGATGTAATCGCGCATGCAGGTGCCGTCCGGCGTCGGATAGTCGGTGCCGAACACCTGCATGAAAGGGCGCTTGCCGAGCGCGGTCTCGCAAGCAACCTTGATCAGATGCGTGGCGCCCGGGGTCGACTGGCCGGTGCGGCCCTTGGGATCGGCGCCGGCGACGTTGAAATAGCGCAATGCCGTGTAGCGCAAGGGATGCGCAAGCGACGCATCGCGCAGCATCCATTCGCTCATCAGCTTGGACAGGCCATAGGGCGATTCCGGGGCCAGGCGCGCATCTTCGCGCACCGGCTCAAGGCCTGCGCCGCCATAGACCGCTGCCGTGGAGGAGAAGATGAAATTGGGCACGCCCTCTCGTACCGCGGTTTCGATCAGCGTACGGGTCTTGGAGGTGTTGTTCTCGTAGTAAGCGAGCGGATCGGCAACCGATTCGGGAACCACGATGGAACCGGCGAAATGGATGATCGCGTCGACATGATTGTCTCGGATGATCTGGCCGACCAGTTCCCGGTCGGCGACATCGCCGACAACCAGCTTGGCTTCCGGCGCCACGGCCCATTCGAAGCCGGTGGAAAGCCGGTCGAGCACGACGACGCTCTCGCCGGCATCCAGCAGTTCCCAGACCATGTGGCTGCCGATATAGCCGGCGCCGCCTGTCACCAAAACTGTCATTCCGTATCCTCGCTATTCAAGATTTATCGGAAACTGTCTCAAATGCCGCCTTACTGGAAAGACCGCCGCAGGGCTATACAAGACCGGTATGTTAAGTCCGTAACAGTCCCAGCGGCCCAAGGCATCGTAGTGAAACAAAGTTGATGCACATCAAGGGAATAGGGCACGATCTAGGATCGTTAGGAACAGTGGCGGGGCGTGGCATTTTGACCAAACAGGCCCGGTGGACGACGAATGGGCCAATGATTATGATCCGGCGCAAAACTGGGAAGGCGACATGAACTATCAGCGGTTCTTCGAGGAAGCGATCGACCAGCTCCATGCCGAGCGGCGCTACCGTGTCTTCGCCGATCTCGAGCGGATCGTGGGTAAATTTCCCCGCGCGATCTGGCGTTCCAATGGCCGCGCCGAGGAAATCACCGTCTGGTGTTCCAACGACTATCTCGGCATGGGCCAGAACCCCGATGTCATCGCCGCGTTTCAGAACGCGGCCGGCAAGATGGGCTCGGGCGCCGGCGGCACCCGTAACATTTCCGGCACCAGCAACCCGCTGGTCGAACTCGAAGTGGAACTGGCCGACCTGCACGACAAGGAAGCGGCCCTGGTCTTCACCTCCGGTTTCGTCTCCAACGAAGCCTCGATCTCGACCATTGCGCGGCTTTTGCCCAACTGCCTGATCATCTCGGACGAGTTGAACCACGCTTCGATGATCGAGGGCGTGCGGCGTTCGGGCGCCGAAAAGAAGATTTTCCGCCACAATGACGTCGCGCATCTCGAAAGCCTGTTGCAGGCGGCGGGTCGCGAACGCGCCAAGCTGATCGTCTTCGAAAGCGTCTATTCGATGGACGGCGACATTGCTCCGATCAAGCAGATCGTCGAACTGGCAGAACGCTACAATGCCATGACCTATGTCGACGAGGTCCACGCCGTCGGCATGTACGGGCCGCGCGGTGGCGGCATCACCGAGCGTGAAGGCTTGGCCGATCGCATCGACATCATCGAGGGCACGCTGGCCAAGGCGTTCGGTACGCTCGGCGGTTATATCGCCGGCAACAGCGCTATCATCGATGCGGTGCGCTCCTACGCGCCGGGCTTCATCTTCACCACGGCGCTGCCGCCGGCGATCGCCGCCGCCGCCACCACCTCGATCCGCCACCTGAAGCGCTCACAGGCCGAACGCGATGCGCAGCAGCGCCAGGCGTCGCGGACCAAGGAAGTCCTCAGCGCCGCCGGCCTGCCGGTGATGGAGTCGCCCACCCACATCGTGCCAGTGCTGGTCGGTGACCCCGAACTCTGCAAGATGGCCAGCGACCGCCTGCTCGGCGTGCACGGCATCTACATCCAGCCGATCAACTACCCGACGGTGCCGCGCGGCACCGAGCGGCTGCGCATTACGCCGACGCCGTTCCATACCGATGCACTGATTGCGGGACTGCAGGACGCGCTGGTCGAGACATGGGATGCGCTCGGCGTACCCTATGGTTCGGCAGGCCGGCCCTCGGTGGCCAAGAGCGACCGGATCGTTCCGCTCCTCGTCCCCAAGTCCGGCGGCTGATGGCGGGCGGCCAAGGGCCGCCGCCTGATCAAACCGTCTTCATCCACTTCGCCAGCCGGTGTGCCGCTTCCTCGAGCTGATCGAGGCGGCGGTGGAAACACAGCCGCAAAAACGCTTCACCGCCGGGGCCGAAGGCCGTTCCCGGCGCCAGGCCGACATTGGCCTTGTCGACGATGTCGAAGGCGGCCCGGCGCGGATCGGTGAGGCCGTCGACCGTGAAGAACAGATAGAACGCACCTTGCGGCACGGTGAAGCGCGCCTTGCCGGTGGCGCCGATTATGTCGCAGACCAGGTCGCGCGCCGCGTGCGCGCGCTCCACCTGCTCGACGATGAAGCCATCGCCGTGGTCGAGGGCGGCGACGGCGCCGCGCTGCATAAACTGGGCGACACCCGAGGTCGAATACTGGATCAGGTTCTCGAACACCTGCTGCAGGTCGGGATGGGTCTTGATCCAGCCGATGCGCCAGCCGGTCATCGCCCAATTCTTGGAAAAGGAGTTGACGAACAGGATGCGGTCTTCCGCGGTCGAAATGTCGAGGAAGGACGGCGCGCGGCCGTGGCCGTAATGGAACAGCGCATAGATCTCGTCGGCGATGATCCACAGCCCCTTTTCGCGGGCGAGGTTCAGGATCGCCTGCAGCGTTTCCCTGTCGGCGGTCCAGCCGGTCGGGTTGGAGGGCGTGTTGACGAAGAGCGCCTTGGTGCGCGGCGTGACCGCGGCCGCTATCTTGTCGACATCGCAGGACCAGCCGTTGCCGGACTGGTCGAGCGTGACCGCTACGGGGGTGGCGCCGGAGACACCGGCGGCGGCAGCGAAATTCGGCCAGGCAGGCGACAGATAGACGACCTCGTCGCCACTGCCGGCGACTGCTGCCAACGCCAGCTGGATGGCATGCATGCCGGAGCCGGTGGCGATGAATTCCTCTTCGGCGAAAGTCTTGCCGAAGTGCCTGGCATAGTAGCGGGAGAGCGCTTGCCTGAGCTCCGGAATGCCCTTCTGCCAGGTGTAGAAGGTCTCGCCATTGGCGAGCCCCTTGGTGGCGGCTTCGGAGATGAAGGCAGGCGTCGGCAAGTCGCCTTCACCAGCCCAGAGCGGGATCATGCCCTCACGCGTACGGCCGTAATTGACGACGGCGACAATGCCGCTTTCAGGGGCGGCGACGGCTTCGGCGCGCAAGCTATCGATCAGGGTCATGGATAGGTCCGTTTGATGTCGAGCGAGTGCTCTTAGCAGATAGGACAACAGAAAACCCCGGCCGCGAACGACCGGGGTTTGGTCCAGGAGCCCGCCTCGGCGCTATTTCCTGGCGAGCAGGTCGCGAATTTCGGTGAGCAGCGCGACATCGGCCGGCGGCGGAGCCGCCGGGGCAGCCGGCTTCTCGCGCTCAAGCCGCTTGCGCAGATTGTTCACGGCCTTGACCATCAGGAAGATGATGAAAGCGAGGATGAGGAAGTTCAGCGTCGCGGTGACGAAGCTGCCATAGGCCAAGACCGCGCCCTGCCCCTTGGCCGCATCCAGTGTCGGCGCGTTGACGGCCGAGGAAAGTCCAAGGAAATAGTTGTTGAAATCCAGTCCGCCAAAGATCGCGCCGACGATCGGCATGATGACATCGTCGACCAGCGAAGTGACAATCTTGCCAAAGGCAGCGCCGATGATGACGCCGACGGCCAAGTCCATCACATTGCCCTTGGAAATGAATTCCTGGAATTCTTTCAGCATTCGACCCTCCTTGTCATGGCAGGCCGCGCTGCCGCCGTCCTACGGCGCCGGCCCCGACCCACAATAACAAAAACCCCCGGTTGCAAAACCGGAAAAGGAGCCCAAGCACCGCTTTGTGTTTACGCAACGTCATCAAGGACATATCAGCCGAAAGCCGCGATGGACTCGGGCTTCAAGCTGTGATTGCGTCGTGACGGCCAAAGGATAAAAGCGGCCACGGAGGGATTTTCGGACCGTGCAGGGCTGGTTCATCGTCATCATTGCCGTCGCCTATGTGACGCTGCTGTTCGTCATCGCCAGCCTAGGCGACCGGCGTTCAACGGCTTCCGGGCCCGGTCGTGCCCGGCCCTTCATCTACGCGCTCAGCCTCGCCATCTACTGCACGTCCTGGACCTTCTTCGGCTCGGTCGGCCTGTCCTCCGAGCGCGGCCTCGAATTTTTGGGCATCTATACCGGCCCGGTGCTGGTGTTCGTGTTCGGCTTTCCACTGCTCGCCCGCATCGTGCGGCTGGCCAAGAGCGAGAAGATCACCTCGATCGCCGACTTCCTCGGCGCCCGCTACGGCAAGAGTTTTGCCGTCTCGGCCATCGCCACGTTGATCGCCACCATTGGCGCCGTGCCGTACATTGCACTGCAGCTGAAGGCTATTTCCGGTTCGGTCGGCCTGATGGTCGAGCACTATACGGGATCGCCGCCCTCCTTCGATCCGTTCGTCAGCGACATCTCGCTGGTCGTGGCCATGCTGCTGGCACTGTTTGCGGTGCTGTTCGGAACCCGCCATGCCGACGCCACCGAACATCAGGACGGGCTGGTGCTGGCGGTGGCAGTCGAAACCGTGGTCAAGCTCGCCGCCTTCCTGGCGATCGGCCTGATGGTCACCTTCCTGATCTTCGGCGGCCCGGGCGACATGATCGACAAACTGGCCGAGAACAGCCAGGTGCGGCAAGCGATGGGCTACAACACCTCGCTCGCCACCTGGCTGGTGCTGACCTGTCTGAGCGGCTTTGCCATCATCATGCTGCCGCGCCAGTTCTACGTCACCATCGTCGAGAACCGCGGCGAAGCCGAACTGCGCACCGCGACCTGGGTGTTTCCGCTCTATCTGGTGGCGATCAACCTGTTCGTGCTGCCGATTGCCTTCGCCGGCCTGGCGCTGGTCGGCTCAAGGACCAGCAGCGACCTTTACGTGCTGTCGCTGCCACTGTTCAGCGGCCATGACGTGCTGGCCATGGCGGCCTTCATCGGCGGCCTGTCGGCGGCGACCGCCATGGTGATCGTCGAAAGCGTGGCGCTGTCGATCATGATCTCCAACGATCTCGTCATCCCGCTGTTCGTGCGCCGCCTGCTCAAGACCACGACCTCGGAAAATGAGGACTGGTCGACGCTGATCCTCAATGTCAGGCGCGGCGCCATCTTCATCCTTTTGTTCATCGCCTTTCTCTACTACCGCGAGAGCACCAACGCGGCGCGGCTGTCATCGATCGGCCTGATGTCGTTCGCGGCCATCGCCCAGTTTGCGCCGGCGCTGATCGGCGGGCTGATCTGGCGCGGCGCCAATGGCCGCGGTGCAGCACTCGGCATGGTCGCCGGCATCCTCGTCTGGGGCTATACGCTGCTTTTGCCCTCGCTCTCGGCGCCCGACGCCGACATCGTCGTGCAAGGCCTGTTCGGCTTCGAGGCGCTACGGCCGCAGGCTTTGTTCGGCACCGTCGCCGAGCCGTTGAACCACGGCGTGCTGTGGAGCCTGTCGATCAACACGCTGTTCTTCGTGCTTGGCTCGCTGTCACGCGCGTCGGTGCCGCTCGAACGCATCCAGGCGTCGATCTTCGTACCGCGCGAGGCTAGCCCGATGCCCAGCCTGCGCCGCTTCCGCACCGCCATCACCGTCAACCTGCTGAAGGACACCATATCGCGCTATCTCGGCGTCGAGCGCACCGAGCGCTCCTTCCAATCCTTCGAAAAGAGCACCGGCGTCTCGTTGCATGGCAATGAGCAGGCCAGCATGGATGTCATCCGCTTTTCCGAGCAACTGCTGGCGAGCGCCGTCGGCTCGTCTTCGGCGCGGCTGATCCTGTCGCTTCTGTTTCGCCGCAACGACCGCGAATCCAAGGACGCCTTCCGCCTGCTCGACGACGCCACCGAGGCGCTGCAGCACAATCGCGACCTCTTACAGATCGCGCTCGACCAGATGGAACAGGGCATCACCGTCTTCGACCGCGATTTCCGCCTGATCTGCTGGAACAGACAATATCGCGCGCTGTTCGACCTGCCCGACGAAATGGGCCAAGTCGGCGTCTCGCTCGACCGCATTCTGCGCCATCTCGCCGAGCGCGGCGACATCCCGGCCGACCAGCATGTGGCGATGCTCAACCGTCTGACCAGTTTCGTCAGCCCATGGCAGATGGAATTGAAGACCAGCGGCCGCATCCTGGAATTGCGCTCCAACCCGATGCCAGACGGTGGCATCGTCGCCACCTATGCCGACATTTCGGGACGGGTCGAACAGGATCTGGCGCTGAAGCGGGCCAATGAATCGCTGGAGCAGCGGGTCAAGACGCGCACCATCGAACTGACGCGCGTCAATGAGGAACTGGCGCAGGCGCAGATGCTGGCCGAGGAGGCCAATCTGGGCAAGACGCGCTTTCTCGCCGCTGCCGGCCACGATATCCTGCAGCCGCTGAACGCGGCCCGTCTCTACTGTTCGTCGCTGATCGAAAAGGCCGGCAAAGGTCCGGCCGGCAAGGCCGCTGTCAACATCGAATCCTCGCTGGAATCGGTCGAGACGATCCTGGGCGCCGTGCTCGACATTTCTCGCCTCGACGCCGGCGCCATGAAGCCGGATGACAGTGCCTTTCACCTGGATGGGCTGCTACGCCAGATCGGCAACGATTTTCAGCCACTCGCCGCCGAGAAGAAACTCGACCTGACGATCATGGCCTCGTCGCTCAGCGTGATGACCGACCGCAATCTCTTGCGCCGGCTGATCCAGAACCTGGTCTCCAACGCCATCAAATACACGCGCCATGGCCGCATCCTGGTCGGCGTACGGCGGCGCGGAGAGCTTGCCGAGATCCAGGTGATCGACACCGGCATCGGCATTGCCGGCGACAAGCTGAACACGGTCTTCAACGAGTTCACCCGGCTCGACGAAGGGGTGCGCGAGGCCGAAGGCCTTGGCCTCGGCCTCTCTATCGTCGACCGCATCGCCCGCGTTCTCCGCCTCGAAATCCGGATCTTTTCCAACCCCGGCAAAGGCACCCGCTTTTCCGTCATCCTGCCGGTTGCGGCGGTTGAGGCGCCGCGGCGCGAGGTCGAGCCCAAAGTGCCTCCGCGCACCGCGAACTCGCTGGCCGGGCTGCGTGTCATGTGCATCGACAACGACGCCCGCATCCTCGACGGCATGCGGCTTTTGCTCGAAGGCTGGGGCTGCAGCGTCGGCACGTTTTCCGGCTCGGAGGATTTCGCCAGGGCCGACATCCATCGCCCCGACATCGTGCTTGCCGACTATCACCTCGACGGCCGGAGCGGCCTCGACGTGATCGCCAGGCTGCGTAAGATCCACGGCCGCGACCTGCCCGCCGTGCTGGTCACCGCCGACCGCTCCACCGAGGTCCGCGCCGCCGCCGCCGCCCTCGACGTGCCGGTGATCAACAAGCCGCTGAAGCCAGCCGTGCTGCGCTCGATGATGGCCAGGGTCAGGCCGCTGGCTTCAGCGGCGGAATAGCCGCACCATCGCGCCTCAGCGGTGACCAAGGCTGGCGATGTAGGCGCAGAACATATCGGCCATGGCCTCGGCATAGGCCTCGATCTCCGCATCGGTGCGGGGGCTTCCTGAAAAATCCTTTCCCACGGCGCTCAGCGTCGCGCCGATCAGACCCCCGGCCAGCGTACGAACGGCTTCCGAGGCCTCAGGCAAGGCTTCACGCAGGAAGTTCTGAATGGTGCGCTCGCCAGCGTCCCTTGCCTCATGCGCCTCGGGTGCGTCGCGATAAAGCGGAGCGGCGTCGCTGAGCGCCCCGCGCACGGCAGCCTCCTCGCACTCCGACCGGATGAAGGCGTGGACCAGCCTGCGCAGTCGTTCGAGCGGCGGACGCTCGCCGTCCTCGAGTATGGTGCGCAGCAGGCCGCCCGTCTGCTGCCATTCGTCGCTTTGCAGCCGAAACAGCAGGGCCGCCTTGTTGGGGAAATACTGGTAGAGCGAGCCGACGCTGACGCCGGCCCTTTCGGCCACGCGCGTGGTGGTGAAACGCTGCGCGCCTTCGCTCGCCAAAACCTGAACAGCAGCTTCCAAAATCGCCGAGATGAGCTCGACCGCACGCGCCTGCTTGGGCTGTTTTCGCGAGGAAATAGAAGGGCTTGGGCGTTCGGTCACGACGCTTCCCGGCAATGCGAATTGGAAACCTGAAGGATTATTCGTATTTTCAGCACGACACAAGAACGCAATGATTTTTCGCCTGGAGACATCGATGACCACCCTCACCCCGCTTACCCCCTTGCTCGCCCGTTTGTTCAAAGAGGCGGAAGCCGCGACGAGCCCAGCAGCGGCCAGCTTCTCGGCTGACGAGCGGGAACGCCTGCTGCGCAGCAAGACCGAATATGTCGACTTCTATGGACGGCTGAAGGACCTCTGGCTCGCGGTTTCGCCGGAGACCGGCACGCTGCTCTACATGCTGGCGCGCAGCAGCGGCGCCCGCGTCATCATCGAATTCGGCACCTCTTTCGGCATCTCGACGCTCTATCTCGCGGCAGCGCTGAGGGACAATGGCGGCGGCCGTCTCATCACCACAGAGTTCGAACCATCCAAGGTGATGCGGGCCAAGGCCAATCTGACCGAGGGCGGCCTCATCGATCTGGTGGAAGTCCGCGAGGGCGATGCGCTGCAGACGCTGAGCGCCGATCTTCCCGAGACGATCGATCTCTTGCTGCTCGATGGCGCCAAGGCGATCTACCCGGAGATACTGAGCCTGGTCGAAAGCCGGCTCAGGCCGGGCGCGCTGGTGATCGCCGACAACGCCGATTTCAGCCCGGACTATCTGGCACGCGTGCGTTCCCCGGCCTCGGGCTACATGTCGACACCGTTCGGCGACGATGTCGAACTGTCGGTGCGGTTGAGCTAAGGCCGTAGGCGTTTACGTCAACAACGCGCAATCCCTTGGACCTCGAGCAGCCCAGGGCAATCGTATAGGATAGCGCTGGCCCCCTCTCCGTCCGCTGCGCGGCCACCTCTCCCCCACTTTGTGGGGGCGAGGAACCCAAGCTTGGAGAGGCTGCGACCTATGCAATTAGCGTTTCCTCGCCCCCGCGGCAGCGGGGGAGAGGTGGCTCGGCGAAGCCGAGACGGAGAGGGGCGGCGCCCTATGCGAAACTGCTCGCCGGAGCCGACTCAGCTCACCGGCTGCAGCGGATCGCTGCCGATCTTGGACAGCTGGATCACCGCCTGGGTGCGGCTGTCGACGCCGAGTTTTTGCAGGATCGCCGAGACATGCGCCTTGACCGTCGCTTCGGAGACGCTGAGCTCATAGGCGATCTGCTTGTTGAGCAGGCCTTCGGCCAGCATGCCGAGCACGCGCGTCTGCTGCGGCGTCAGCGCCTGCAGCCGCTTGATCAGGTCCGATATTTCGGGGTCGCGCTCGACGCCGAGATCGATGCCGACGGGTGCTGCGATGTCGCCGGCCAGCACCGACTGCACGGCCGTGCGGATTTCTTCCATGCTGGCCGATTTGGAGATGAAGCCCGAGGCGCCGAGATCGAGCGCACGCCTGATCGTCACCGGGTCATCATGCGCCGACACCACCACCAGCGGCACCGCCGGGTGGATGCCGCGCAGCGAGATCAGGCCGGACAGACCGCTGGCGCCCGGCATCGACAGATCGAGCAGCACGAGATCGACATCCTCATGGGCCACAACCAGCGCCTTGGCGCTTTCGAAATCGCCGGCCTCATGGATGGCGGCGACATGGCCGACGCCGGCAAGCGCCTCTTTCAGCGCGCCGCGGAAAAGCGGATGGTCGTCGGCGATGACGAAGGTGTAGCCCGACGGCAAATATTCCTCCCCAAATCCCGTTGTTGATTATCGGCTTCTACGGGACCGGACGATTATGCGGCGAAGCGTTCTGTTTTCAAGCGGCAATGCCGGACGAGGCATTTCCCCGCCGGGGCAGTTCAGGTCTTTTGCGAATTGAGCTTGGTGCCGTCGCCACTATCCTTGTCCATCTCCTTGACGATGCCCATGAAGCCACGCAGCATGCGCTCCATGTAGGTCATCGTCTTGTCGAAATCCTCCTCGCTCGGCAATTTCGATTCGAGGCGGGCGGACAGCGAGTTCTCCAACTTGGTGACGCGCTCGTCCATGGCCTTCATCGAGGCCTGCAAACGGTCGACCTCATCCTGGAAGGCGGCGCGCTCATCGGCCGCCATTTTACAGACGAGCTGGCCGGAGCGCTCCTCGCAGATCGACATGGCGCCGGTCTGAGTGTCCATGCGGACGTAGCCGTTGGCCGATTTTTCCAGCCGGTAGCGATCGGTCTCCTCGGACCAGGCCGATGCCGCGACCAGCGAGACCAGAGCGGCGGGGATCAGTATGTGCTGCAGACGCATGTTCCATCCTCCACGAGGCAGTGTACGAGAACCTATCACAGCTTTGCGCCGTAAATGCGGAAGAGTTGCCCTTCCCCGCACGAGCCATCCAGATTATAGCGCAACAATGTCTCAGATTATCTACAAGATCGCGCCCCAAGCGCTTTGGCGCGAGGCCGAGAAAAACGGCCGCTTCACCGGCGCTCCGATCGATATCGCCGACGGCTTCATCCATTTCTCCACTGCCAGCCAGGCCAAGGAAACGGCGGCAAAGCATTTCGCCGGCCAGACGGATCTGGTGCTAGTCGCTATTGACGGGGCGCGGCTTGGTGATGCGCTGAAATACGAGGTCTCGCGGGGCGGCGCGCTGTTTCCGCATCTCTACGGCGTGCTCGACATGAGCGCCGTGCTGTGGGTTAAACCATTGCCGCTCGGCGCCGACGGCGTCCATCGGTTTTCGCAGATGGAGGCCGAATGAGCGTGCTCGACCGCATCGGCCAGAAACTGCTGTTCAGCTTCGATCCGGAAACGGCGCATGGCATGTCGATCGCGGCGCTGCGCTGCGGCCTGCCGGTCGGCGCGCGGCCGGTTCGCGATGACAGGCTGAAGGTCAGCCTTTGCGGCCTCGCCTTTCCCAATCCGCTCGGCATGGCCGCCGGCTATGACAAGAACGCCGAAGTGCCCGACGCGCTGCTTGGCCTCGGCTTCGGCTTTGCCGAAGTGGGCACGGTGACGCCGCTGCCGCAGGCCGGCAACCGGAAGCCCCGCATCTTCCGGTTGACCGCGGATGATGCGGTGATCAACCGGCTGGGCTTCAACAATGAGGGCCACGAGGCGGCGGAAAGTCGCCTTGCCGCGCGCAAGGGGCGCGGCGGCATCGTCGGCGTCAACATCGGCGCCAACAAGGACAGCGCCGACCGTGTCAGTGACTATGAGTTGGGCGTCTCGCGGTTCGCGAAACATGCAAGCTATCTGACGGTCAACATCTCGTCGCCCAACACGCCGGGCCTGCGCAACATGCAGGCGCGTGAGCAACTCGGCGAGCTGTTGTCGCGGGTCATGTCGGCGCGTGCAGCAGCCTCGGGGCAGCCGCCAATCTTCCTCAAGATCGCGCCGGATCTGGTCGAAGCCGAACTGGAGGACATCGCCGCCGAAGTGAGCGAAAAGCAGATCGACGGCGTCATCGTCTCCAACACGACGCTGGCGCGAACAGGATTGCGCAGCACGACCGTAGCGGGCGAAACCGGTGGTCTCTCGGGCAAACCGCTGTTCGAGCGTTCGACCATCGTGCTGGCCAAGATGCGCAAACTGCTCGGACCGGAGCACGCCATCATCGGCGTCGGCGGCGTCGATTCCGCCGAGACGGCGCTGGAAAAGATCCGCGCCGGCGCCGATCTCGTCCAGCTCTACACCGGCATGATCTATGCCGGACCGGCGCTGCCGGGCCGCATCCTTGCCGGGATGGTACGGTTTGCCGACAAGGACGGGCTGAAGTCGTTGCGCGCGCTACGCGATGCCAGCCTCGATCAGTGGGCTGCCAAGCCGCTCTAAAATGCCGTGCGCATTCTCAGCCGCAAGATCGCCAGCAGGCTGAAGCCGCGTACCAGCAAAAAGACATGCAGCGCCGCCCACAGGCCGTGATTGCCGAAGGCCGGCGCTAGCGTGAGCAGCGCGGCGCTGAAAGCGAGGAACGACACGAGCATCATGTTGCGCATGTCGCGCGACCAGGTCGCACCTATGAAGACGCCGTCCATCTGGAAGGCCAGTACACCGCTGAGCGGCGTCAGTGCCGCCCATGGCAGATAGAGATCCGCGACATCGCGAACGTCCTGCGACGTGGTAATCAGGGCGACCAGGCCGGCGCCGCCGAGCCAGAAGATCAGCGTCGCGGTTCCCGCCAGGCCGAAACCCCAGAACAGGGTCAGGCGCACCGCCCGGCGGAACGAGGTTTCGGCGCGCGCGCCAATGGCGCGTCCGGCCAACTGTTCGGCCGCCGTGGCGAAACCGTCGAGAAAATAGCCGGCGACAAGGAAGAAGTTCATCAGCACGGCATTGGCAGCCAGCATCAGCGTGCCGAACTGCGCGCCCTGGCGGGTGAACAGCGCGAAGGCGGCAAGCAGCGAGAACGAGCGGATCATGATATCGCGATTGAGCGACAGCATGCGCAGGAAGGCGGCCATGTCGAGCAAGCGATGCCGCGGCAGGCTGGGTGCGGCCCGAAACCGCCAGACGATGATGGCGAGGCCCAGCAGCATGGCCAGAAACTCGCCGGTGACGGTCGCCCAGGCGACGCCGGAAACGCCCCAGCCGAGCTTCAGGCCGAGCAAGATGCAGAGCACGATGTTGATGCCGTTGAGCACCGCCTGCAGCATCAGCCCAAGCCCACCCTCGCCGCGCCCCAGCACATAGCCGAGGATGGCGTAGTTGATCAGCGCGAAGGGCGCGGCGAGCATCCTGATCCTGATATAGACGCCCATCGCCTCGCTGACGCGCGGTTCGCCGCCGATGAATTTCTGGCCGGCGACGGCGATCAGCGGGGCAAGGGCGACAAGCGCGATGCCGGCGGCGACCGCGATCAGCACGGCGCGCCAGAACACCGCCTGCTCCTCCAGTTCGTCGCCGGCTCCGAAGGCCTGGGCGACGAGGCCGGTGGTGCCGGAGCGCAGAAAATTGAAGGTGTTGAAGACAACGTCGAAGACCAGTGCGCCGGCCGCCAGGCCGCCGAGCAAGGCGGCGTCGCCAAACTGCCCGACCACTGCCGTGTCGACGATGCCGAGCAGCGGCGTCGTCAGATAGGCGAGCGTCATCGGCACGGCGATAGCAAGCACCGAACGGTTGGTGACGGCGAAGAGCTTCGCGCCGGCTGGTGTTGCACCCGTGTCCAGGGATTTCTGCCTTGCTGATTGCGGCTTGATCGAGCAGACGATGTGCCCCATTTTCCAGCCACCGCGCAATCACCTTTGCCGTGACGGCCAACCGAAATCCGGTCTGGCGAGTTCGCCGGATCAAGTCTATGTCCCTGCAGATCGTCCACCATCCCGACTACGATGCCGGCTTCGCCGTCAATCATCGCTTTCCGATGAGCAAATATCCGCTGCTGATGCAGGCCTTACACATCAGGGGTCTGATCCAGGCCGAGGCGCTGTCGATGCCCGAGCCGGCGCCGGCCTCCTGGCTGAAGCTTGCCCACGCGGCTGATTATGTCGACCAGGTCATCACGTGTTCAGTGCCCGAAAAGATCGAGCGCGAGATCGGCTTTCCCGTGGGGCCGCGCGTTTCGCTCAGAGCGCAGTTTGCAGCCGGCGGCACGGTGCTGGCGGCACGGCTGGCGCTGGCTAACGGCATCGCCTGCAACACCGCCGGCGGCAGCCATCATGCGCGGCGCGCGCAAGGCGCGGGGTTCTGCACCTTCAACGACGTCGCCGTCGCTTCGCTGGTGCTGCTCGCCGAAGGTGCCGCCCAAAACATCCTGGTCGTCGATCTCGACGTGCACCAGGGTGACGGCACAGCGGACATTCTGAAAGACGAACCACGCGCCTTCACATTCTCCATGCATGGTGAGCGCAATTATCCCGTGCGCAAGATCGCCTCCGATCTCGACATCGCGCTGCCGGACGGCACCGGCGATGCGGCCTATCTTGAGCGGCTGGGCGGCATCCTGCCGGAGCTCTCAGCCAAGGCGCGCTGGAACATCGTCTTCTACAATGCCGGCGTCGACATCCATGATGAGGACCGGCTCGGCCGGCTGTCGCTCAGCGATGCCGGCTTGCGCGCACGTGACGCGATGGTGATCGGCCATTTCCGCGCGCTGGGCATTCCGGTCTGCGGTGTTATCGGCGGCGGCTATTCGACGGACGTGGCATCACTGGCAGCACGCCACGCCATCCTGTTCGAGGTGGCCGCAGGCTTCGCGTGAGAAATCTTTAGTTTGAGCATGATCTTTTCCGAAAACCGGTCTCCACTTTTCGGGATCATGCTCCGCCTCACTTCCGAAAGTTGGCGACCCTGAGCAGGATGAAGACCGGCACGACGATCGCCGCGCCGAGCACGATATAGCCGAAGAAGCGATAGACGGCGTTGAAACCGAGATTCCACAGATCGATGAAGAAGGCCTGGATGCGGTAGAAGACGTCCATCGGCGTCCAGCCAAACGCGTTCATCACCAGGCCGACGAGGAACGACACGACCAGCAGCTTGACGATCACCCGGGCGGGCGAGTCACCGAGAAAGCGCGTCACTGCGGACAAGGGCCTGCCTCCAGATTCGTGTGCCCCGGATTCGGGTTGCAGGCCCACGAATACGCACTTGCTGCGCCCGTATCAAGGCAGCCGGACCGACGCAATCGTCACCCGCGGTCATCCGCTGGTCCTTCGCCGGCCTCGGCCTCAACCTCGCCCGCCAGATCGCCGGGCTGCATGACGGACGATCCGGATTCTGGACGGTTCCTGGCGCGGCGCGCGCGTGCGCATGGAACTTCCCGTGCGGCAGTGATGCGCTCGCCAATCGGTTTCCAACAGCCGTTTCCGAAGAGCTGTCCAAGGGCGATTGCCCGAGACGGCCCCATCATGATATCGAGAGGCCGACGCGGGTATGATGTAATGGTAGCTTGTCAGCTTCCCAAGCTGAACGCGCGGGTTCGATTCCCGCTACCCGCTCCAGCAAGAATCAATGATTTAGACGGAGTTGCTGGCGCCTGCCGCAGGCCTGCGCATTGCGACATTGTTCATGCCTGCACCTCGGCGCATATGGGAAGGTGCATTGCCACCTCATCGGCTTCCATCCGCATCAGGGTGTGCGACAGGCCGCCGTGCTCGTCGATCCACTGCCGCACCCAATCGGGGTATTGCGAGAGCAGGTAGTTGGCAGCGACGGCATTCTCACGGGCGCCTACGCCGTACGGCAGATGGAAGCCGAAGGATGCTCGCGGGGTAACGCAAAGCTGCTCGACGGGCAGGGACAGATAGAGCGTGCAGGCGCTGTCGCATGCCCCGTCAAAATGCACTGGCTCGTCGGCGGCGCGCAGTTTGGCGACGTGCAAAGCGAAGGTCACGATCTGGCCACCGGGATTGCGGCTCACCGTCTCCGCGTTTGCAGGCAGCGCCGTCATCAGGGTGGCGGCGAAGAGCCCAATAGCCATGGTCTTCAACGTCCATCCAAGCTTTGCAAGCGGCAGTTCAGTGTGCATCCTGTGGTCTCGCGTTTGTTTCGCGACGCCAACGGTAGCATCAAGATGGTTAACATTAGGCAACGCTCATCAATCTTCCGATCAGTCTGTCACACTGGCGCGAGCGAGATCCCCTCCACCCGCTCCAACCTGCGGCGCAGGGCTGGGCGCGTGACCCGTTGTCCAATTTTCTTGGGGGCCGCAAAGGATCCCATTGGCGAGTTCGCCAATGCCGCCATCCGTGTGGCCCCACCAGGTCCGCCTATAGTCCTGTTCCGCGCAAGGATGGAGCTCCCGGCCGTTATCCCACTTCGCGCAGGATGAAGTCGTGCAGCATTTTGGCGGCCGGCGACAGCGCGCGGTTCTTCACCGTGATCAGGCTGTAGGGGCGGACCTCGATGTCGAACTCTGTCTGGACGACGTCGATGGCGCCGGCGAGACCGTCGGGGTTCTGGATGAATTTTGCTACCTGGATCGACACCGGAGCGATGGCGTCGGATTGCGCCACCATGACTAGGGTAAGCAGCAGCGAGGAGGTGTTGAGGATGCGGTCCGGCAGCGCGATGTTGCGGTTCAAAAAGTTGCTTTCCATCGCCTGGCGCAGCGGCGAACCGCCGGACTGGAAGACCCAATCATAGGCGGCCGTATCCTCGAGCCGCACCGCCTTGCCGTTGCTCAGCGGATGGCCGCGGCGCACGATCAGGCAGGCCTTCTCGACGCCGATGACGCGCGATTCGAACAGCCGCGGATTGAGGTCGTCGGGGATGCGGGCGATGATGAAATCATGACGCGTGGCGATCAGTTCGCGCGCCAAGACGTTGGAGGTTTCGACCTGCATGGTGATCTCGATGCGCGGATAGAGGCGGCGGATTTCGCGGATCGCCGGCACCGCCAATTCGATCGCCGGAGCCGTCACCGCGCCGAGGAATACCGAGCCGCCCTTGCCGGCCTTGAGTTCTGAAATCTCGCGGTCGGCCTCGCGCATTTCGAGCAGGATCGAACGCGCGCGCCTGGCCAGCGCCTTGCCGTAAGGGGTGAGCGTGATGCCGCGCGGCAGCCTTTCGCAAAGCTTCACTTCAAGCACGGCTTCCATCTCGGAAATCATGCGCGAGGCCGCCGGCTGCGAGATGTTCATCACTTGAGCCGCCGCGCTCACCCGACCGTGATCGTCCAGTGCGGCGATCATGCGCATGTGGCGCAGGCTGAGACCACTGCGCAGAAGTGTTTCACCATCGCCCGGTAATTCATCGTAACTGCCTGAAATTCCCGGAGAATTCCGTAACGCCGCCATGTTCTTGTCCGCTCCCGCCAATGTTCCGACCCTTCCTAGTCATATACCGGTTTCGGTATAGCAACCACCGAAGATCGCATTTGACAGTTATGGCAAAGAGACACACCCTTCGCGCGTCCTCAAGACTTGACGGTCGATGACGAGCAAAATCGTATCGATTGAAATCAGGCGACTGAGGGCCGATTGGGAGGATACCGGAGATCGATATGACGGCGGCGGCGCTTTGGCGCATCCGCCCGACTGCGCGGCCCGCGAAGCCCCGAGGTGTCGCGTCCATCAACCAGGGAGAGTTTTACGTGAAAATCATCAAGACACTGGCCGCCGTGGCGGCTCTTGGCATCGCTGCCATGACCTACTCGGCACACGCAGCCGACAAGGGTCTTGTCGGCGTGCTGATGCCGACCAAGACCTCGCAGCGCTGGATCAATGACGGCGATGCCGTCAAGTCGCAGCTCGAAGCTCTCGGCTACACCGTCGACCTGCAATACGCGCAGGACGACATCCCCAACCAGCTCAGCCAGCTGGAAAACGAAATCACCAAGGGCCCGAAGGCGCTGATCATCGCCTCGATCGACGGCACCACGCTGTCGGACGCGCTGCAGAAGGCCGCTGACGCCGGCGTCGTCGTCGTCGCCTATGACCGCCTGATCAAGAAGACCGCCAATGTCGACTACTACACCACCTTCGACAATTTCGGCGTCGGCGTGATCCAGGCGAACTCGCTGGTCAAGGGCCTCAAGGAGCGCTTCCCGAACACCAAGCCATGGAACGTCGAGCTGTTCGGCGGCTCGCCGGACGACAACAACGCCTTCTTCTTCTACAACGGCGCCATCTCCGTCCTGCAGCCGCTGATCGATGACGGTTCGATCAAGATCAAGTCCGGCCAGACCGGCATGGACAAGGTCGGCACGCTGCGCTGGCTCGCCGCCACCGCCCAGGCCCGCATGGACAACCTGCTGTCGGCCAACTACTCGGACGGCAGCCGCGTCGATGGCGTTCTGTCGCCCTATGACGGCCTGTCGCGCGGCATCACCGCCTCGCTGCGCGCTGTCGGCTACGGCACCGACGCTCAGCCTTGGCCGATCGTGACCGGCCAAGACGCCGAGACCGCCTCGGTCAAGCTGATCATCACCGGCGAGCAGTACTCGACCGTCTTCAAGGACACCCGCGAACTGGCCAAGGCCACCGTCGAACTCGTCGACAAGGTGCTCTCGGGCGGCAAGCCGGAAGGCCTCGATGAAAAGACCTACAACAACGACGTCAAGGTCGTCCCCTCGATCCTTTTGACGCCGCATGAGGTCGACAAGTCGAACTACCAGGCGCTGGTCGTCGACTCCGGCTACATCAAGGCCGACGAGCTGAAGTAAATTCGGTTGTAAAATCAGGGGTCCTGCGCAACGCAGGGCCCCTTTTCGTTCACCAGCGGGCCCGGTATTGTTACCGACCTCGCCGGCAGTGTTTGCCGACCTCTCAAGGAGCGGTAGTTCCCATGGCCTCGACGATTTTGGAGATGCGCGACATCACCAAGACGTTCCCCGGCGTGAAGGCGCTGTCGAACGTCAACCTCAGTGTCGAGGAAGGCGAGATCCATGCCGTGGTCGGTGAGAACGGCGCCGGCAAGTCGACGCTGATGAAGGTTCTGTCGGGCGTCTATCCCGCAGGCACCTATGACGGCCAGATCATTTTCCAGGGCCAGGAATGCCATTTCAAGGGCATCCATGACAGCGAACACAAGGGCATCGTCATCATCCACCAGGAGCTTGCGCTCGTGCCGATGCTGTCGATCACCGAAAACATTTTCCTCGGCAACGAAAATGCCAAATACGGCGTCATCGACTGGGACGCCAATGAGAAACGCACCAGCGCCCTGTTGAAGAAGGTGGGCCTCAAGGAGGACCCCAAGACGCTGATCACCAATATCGGCGTCGGCAAGCAGCAACTGGTCGAGATCGCCAAGGCGCTGAGCAAGGACGTCAAGCTCTTGATCCTCGACGAGCCGACGGCGTCGCTCAGCGAGAAAGACAGTCAGGCTCTGCTCGACCTTTTGCTGGAATTCAAGCGGCAAGGCATGACCTCGATCCTGATCTCGCACAAGCTGAACGAGATCAACCGCGTCGCCGACAAGGTCACCGTCATCCGCGACGGCCGCACCATCGAGACGCTGGCCAAGAAGGATATCTCGGAAGACCGCATCATCACTTCGATGGTCGGCCGCTCGCTGGACGACCGCTATCCGCCGCGCGAGCCCAAGATCGGCGAGGTCGTGTTCGAGGTGAAGAACTGGTCGGTCTATCACCCGCTCCATGCCGAACGGCAGGTGATCAAGGGCATCGACATCAATGTGCGCAAGGGCGAGGTGGTCGGCATTGCCGGGCTGATGGGCGCCGGCCGCACCGAATTCGCCATGAGCCTGTTTGGCCGCTCCTATGGCCGTCGTATCACCGGCGAGGTGCTGCTCAAGGGCAAGCCGGTCGATGTCACCACGGTGAGCAAGGCTGTCCAGCACGGCATTGCCTATGTCACAGAGGACCGCAAGACCTACGGTCTCAACCTCATCGACCACATCAAGCACAACATCACACTCGCCAATCTCGGCGGCGTGTCGCGCCACAGCGTGATCGACGACATGCGTGAGCTCGCCGTTGCCAACGACTATCGCAAGAAGACCAACATCCGCGCGTCCAGCGTCTACCAGATGACGGGCAATCTTTCCGGCGGCAACCAGCAGAAGGTTGTGCTGTCGAAATGGCTGTTCGCCGACCCTGAGGTGCTGATCCTCGACGAGCCGACACGCGGCATCGATGTCGGCGCCAAATACGAAATCTACACGATCATCGCGCGTCTTGCCTCTGAGGGTAAGGCGATCGTGGTCATCTCGTCGGAAATGCCGGAATTGCTTGGCATTACCGACCGCATCTACGTCATGAACGAAGGGCGCATCGTCGGCGAAATGCCGGCGGCCGAAGCAAGCCAGGAAAAAATTATGCGCGCTATCGTTCGGGGAGAAGGAAAAGCAGCATGAGCACCGAAAGCGCCCCCGCCCCGCAGGGCAACGTCGTCGAAGAACAGCGTCCACGCATTGCCGTCTCGGCGCTGACGACGAATCTGCGCGAATACGGCCTGATCATCGCGCTGATCGTCATCATGCTGTTCTTCCAGTTCACCACCTCGGGAACGCTGTTCAAGCCGGTCAACCTCAGCAATCTGGTGCAGCAGAACTCCTTCATCATCGTGATGGCGCTAGGCATGCTGCTGGTCATCGTGTCCGGCTATATCGACCTCAGCGTCGGATCGGTCGCCGGTTTCATCGGCGCGCTGGCGGCCAACATGATGGTCATCTGGCAGCTCGGACCGCTCAGCAATCCGCTGGTGGTTTCGATAGTCTGCCTGATCGTCGGCGGCCTCATCGGCGCTACGCAAGGCTACTGGATCGCCTATCACCGGATACCGAGCTTCATCGTGACGTTGGCGGGCATGCTGATCTTTCGCGGCATCTGCCAGGCGCTGCTCGGCGGTGGCTCCTCGGTCGGCCCGCTTCCGGACGACTTCAAGATGCTCAGCTCCGGCTTCATCCCAGACGTCATCGGCCCGCTGACGCTCGTCCCGCCAGTAGTGAACGCGGCCGGCAAGACCATCCTGGGCAGCGGCGTGACGCTGCACATGACGACGGTCCTGCTGGGGCTGATCGCCGTGCTGGCCTATGCCTATTTCGGGGTCCGCACCCGGCGCAAGCGCGAGCGCCATGGCTATGAGGCCGAACCCTTCCCCCTGTTCATTGTCAAGACGCTGGTCGCCAGCGCGCTGGCGCTGTTCCTGGTCTATGAGTTCGCCAGCTACAGGGGCCTGCCGGTGGTGCTGCTGGTCATGGGCGTGCTGATCACGCTGTTCGTCTTCGTCACCAAGCGCATGACCATTGGCCGGCGCATCTACGCCATGGGCGGCAACCCAAAGGCCGCGCAGCTGTCGGGCATCAACACCGAGCGGCTGACGCTGATGGTGTTCATCAACATGGGCGTGCTGTCGGCGCTCGGCGGCCTGATCATCGCGGCTCGCCTTGGCCAGGCGGTGCCTGCGGCGGGTCTCGGCTCGGAGCTCGATGTCATCGCCGCTGTCTTCATCGGCGGCGCCTCGGCGATGGGCGGCGTCGGCCAGGTCATCGGCGCTGTGGTCGGCGGTTTCATCATGGGCGTGATGAACAACGGCATGTCGATCATGGGCGTCAATGTCGACTGGCAGCAGGTGGTCAAAGGGCTGGTGCTGCTCGGCGCCGTGATCTTCGACGTCTACAACAAGAACAAGGCTTGAACAGGCTTAGGCGAGGCAACGAGGAAGGCATACGGGTCAAGATCGCGATGTTGCCGGCAACCTGCCGACATCAGCAAGTCCCCTGAGGGACCGAGCCCGCGAGCGCAATCCCGACGAAGAGTTCAACCCGTGGCGCGGCGTGGTCCGAGCCGCGCAGGTCAAGGTTTGCCAAGAGGCAACCGGGCCAAGGCACATGAGAGAGGGTTTCATCATGCTGATCTCCCAGATCCTCGACGACGCCGAGACGATCCGTGTCGTCGCCCGCAATGGCGGCGGCAAGACCAGGGTCATCAACGGCGCCCGCAGCGTCTATTCGCTGGCGATGGAAGCCGCGCGCACCGGCACCGGTCTCGCCGCACTGATCGAGCGCAAGGGATACGGTGAGGCCGTGGACCTCGACGCCGCCTACAAGAAGGGTCGGCTGGTGTCGCCGATCAACCATCCCGATCCCGCGCATCTGCATCTGACCGGCACCGGCCTGACCCATCTCGGCTCGGCTGCAACGCGCGATTCCATGCACAAGAAGCTCAGCGACGGCGGCGAGGAGCAGCTCACCGATTCCATGAAGATGTTCCGCATGGGGCTGGAGGGCGGCAAGCCGGCCAAGGGCCAGACCGGCGTGCAGCCGGAATGGTTCTACAAGGGCAACGGCACCATGGCGGTGGCGCCCGGCGCCGCACTGATGTCGCCAGCCTTTGCGCAGGACGCGGGCGAGGAGCCGGAGATCGCCGGCATCTATGTCATCGGCGACGACGGCGCGCCGTTCCGCGTCGGCTTCACGCTGTCCAACGAGTTTTCCGACCACGTCACCGAGCGGGTGAATTACCTGTTCCTGGCGCATTCCAAGCTTCGCAATGCCTCGTTCGGGCCGGAGATCCTGATCGGCGACCTGCCGGCCGACATCAGGGGCTCATCGCGAATCTATCGCGACAGCAATCTTTTGTGGGAAAAGCCGTTCCTGTCGGGCGAAGCGAACATGTCGCACACCATCGCCAATCTCGAGCACCACCACTTCAAATACTCGGCCTTCCGTCAGCCGGGCGACGTGCATGTGCACATGTTCGGCACGGCGACGCTGTCGTTTGCCGATGGGATCAGGACGCAGGCCGGCGATGTCTTCGAGATCGAAGCCGGGGATTTCGGCCTGCCGCTGCGCAACCCGCTGGAGATCGAGCAGCCGGTGAAGGTGGCGGTGAAGGCGTTGTAGAAAGGGTGATCTCCCCCCTTGCGGGGGAGATGTCGCCGAAGGCGACAGAGGGGGTCATAGCGCGTGAAGCGCCGACGTCTTCCGCGGCCCAGAGGGCGCTGGCGTTCTACGCGCAGCGACCCCCTCTGGCCTGCCGGCCATCTCCCCCTCAAGGGGGGAGATGGCAGCTTCACCCCTCAATAAATATCAAAATCGAAATACTTCGCCTGGATCTTCTTGTACGTGCCGTCGGCAACAATCGCGTCGATCGCCGCGTTGAGCTTGTCGCGTAGCGCCGTGTCTTCCAGGCGCACGGCAATGCCGGCCTGCGTCTCGGTGCCCTTAACGTCGCCGACCAGCTTGCAGCAGCCGTCGCTCGCCTTCTTCAGCCAGTCCATCAGCACGAATTTGTCCGAAATCACCGCATCGAGGCGGCCATTCTGCAGGTCGGTGATCGCCTCTTCCTGGGTCGGGTAAAGTTTTGCCTCCGCACCGGCCTTGCCGTAGGCATTCTGGGCGTAGTCGGCCTGGGTCGTCGAGGCCTGCGCGCCCACCGTCTTGCCGGCGAGGGCTGCCGGTTCGGTGGAGGTGAGGTCGCTGTCCTTCGGCGCCACCAGCGCCAGCGGCGTGGTGTAGTATTTGTTGGTGAAGGCGACCTGTTTCTTGCGCTCCTCGGTGATGCTCATCGACGCGATGATGGCGTCGAACTTCTTCGCCTGCAGCGCCGGGATGATGCCGTCCCAGTCCTGGGTGACGATCTCGCACTCGACCTTCATTTGCGCGCACAGCGCATTGGCAATGTCGATGTCGAAGCCTTCGACCTTGCCGTCAGACGTAATGGTGTTGAAGGGCGGATAGGCGCCCTCGGTGCCGATCTTCAACTTCTCCTGCGCCTGCGCCAGCGATCCGGCCGCCATCACCAGCATGGCAGCGCTCGCTGCCGACATGATCCATCTTGAAATCTGCATTTTTGGTTCCCCTTGCGCGCCGGTCTCTTGCCGGTCACCGAAAGGCAGCCAAGCATGGTGAGCCGATGCAGGCAAGTATTTTGCCCGCCGGTGATCGAGGTCAGCCGGCGGTGCGGAAATGCTTGGAGAGTTTCAGGCCTTGCGCCTGGTAGTTGGAACCGAGATCGGTCCCGTAGAGCGCCTGCGGCCGCTTCAGCATGTGTTCGTAGACCAGCCGGCCAACGATCTGGCCATGGTCGAGGATAAACGGCACTTCGTGGCTGCGCACTTCGAGCACCGCCCGGCTGCCCGTGCCGCCGACGGCTGAATGGCCAAAACCCGGGTCGAAGAAGCCGGCATAGTGGACGCGGAATTCGCCGACCAGCGGATCGAAGGGCGTCATCTCGGCGGCGTAGAGCGGCGGCACGTGCACCGCCTCACGGCTGACCAGAATGTAGAATTCGTCGGGATCGAGCACCAGTTCGCCGGCGCCGCTCTTGTAGAGCGGCTCCCAGAAATCGACGGCATCCTGCGCGGCGCGCTTGTCGACGTCGACCAGGCCGGTGTGATGCTTGCCGCGATAGCCGACCAGGCCGTTCTGATCGCCATCGAGGTCGATGGACAGCGCAATGCCGCCGCCGGAAATGTTGGGCGGCTCGGTGGCCACCAGCATTTCGGCCCGGTGCAATTCGTTCAGCTCTGCCTCCGACAGCAAAGCATTGCCGGTGCGGAAGCGGATCTGCGACAGCCGCGAGCCGGCGCGCACGACGATCGGAAAGGTGCGCGGGCTGACTTCGAGATAGAGCGGCCCGTGATAGCCGGCGGCGATCTTGTCGAACTCGTGGCCGCGGTCGGTCATCACCCGGGTGAAGATATCGAGCCGCCCAGTCGAACTCTTCGGATTGGCCGAGGCGGACACGTTTGCAGGCAGCGCCAGGCTTTCGAGCAGCGGCACGATGTAGACGCAGCCGGTTTCCAGCACCGCGCCATCGCTGAGATTGATCTCGTGCAGCTTCAGCCGGTCAAGCTTTTCCGACACCTTGTGGTTGGGGCCTGGCAGGAAGGACGCGCGCACGCGAAAAGCCTTGTCGCCGAGCCTGAGATCGAGGCTGGCCGGCTGGACCTGATCGGCGTCCAGCACGCGCGGCGACTTCAGCGCGCCGGACTGGAACAGCGCGGAAATGTCCTGATCGGGAAGAATGCCTGTCTGCCGCAAAGGCTGGCTCCACTCCAAGGCCGGTGACATGAGGCAGGTTCTTGCCGCAAAACCGCAGGACACTTTTGCGGAACCTGCCTTGGTACAAACCTCTTAATGAAGCCGGCAATTGACGCAAGCATGGCTGAGGTCTAAAGGGTCGTTATCCCGTGGTGATTTGGCCGGTCGGCTTGCAGCCACGTTAAACAAGTCGCTAAAGGACCGTCGGGCCGCAAGGCCGTATGGACCGGTTGCGACTTTCGCGGCCGGTTTTTTTGTGTCTGGAACAAAAGCGATGAGCACCAAGAAGCGTAACTGGAAGCCTCAGACCGCACTCGTGCACGGGGGAACGCTGCGTTCCCAGTTCGGCGAGACGTCGGAAGCGATGTACCTCACCCAGGGCTACGTCTATGAGACGGCACAGGCCGCCGAGGCCCGTTTCAAGGGCGAGGAGCCGGGCTTCATCTATTCGCGCTACGCCAACCCGACCGTCGACATGTTCGAAAAGCGCATGTGTGCGCTGGAAGGCGCCGAGGACGCGCGCGCCACGGCATCCGGCATGGCTGCGGTGACGGCGGCGCTGCTGTGCAGCGCCAGGGCCGGCGATCATATCGTGGCGGCGCGCGCGTTGTTCGGCTCCTGCCGCTGGGTGGTCGAGACGCTGGCGCCGAAATACGGCATCGAGGCGACGCTGGTCGACGGCACCGACATCGCCAATTGGGAAAAGGCGGTCAGGCCGAACACGAAACTGTTCTTCCTGGAAAGCCCGACCAACCCGACGCTGGAAGTGGTCGACATCGCCGCCGTCGCCTCGCTGGCCACCTCGATCGGCGCCAGGCTTATCGTCGACAACGTCTTTGCCACGCCCTTGCAGCAGAAGCCGCTGCAGCTCGGCGCTCACATCGTCGTCTACTCCGCGACCAAACACATTGACGGCCAGGGACGGTGTCTCGGCGGCATCATCCTGTCGGACAAGAAGTGGATCGACGAGAATTTGCACGACTACTTCCGCCACACCGGTCCGAGCCTCTCGCCCTTCAACGCCTGGACGCTGCTCAAGGGCCTGGAAACGCTGCCGGTGCGCGTGCGCCAGCAGACGGAAAGTGCCGGCAAGATCGCCGACTTCCTGGCCGGGCAGTCGCAGATCGCCCGCGTCATCTATCCCGGCCGCGCCGACCATCCGCAGGCCGACATCGTCAAGAAGCAGATGGCGGGCGGCTCGACGCTGATCTGCCTCGACGTCAAGGGCGGCAAGCAGGCGGCCTTCGCCTTGCAGAACGCGCTCGACATCGTGCTGATCTCCAACAATCTCGGTGACGCCAAGAGCCTGATCACCCATCCGGCGACGACGACGCACAAGAACCTCAGCGACGAGGCACGCGCCGAGCTCGGCATCGGACCGGGCACGCTCCGATTGTCGGTTGGTCTGGAGGATTCGGACGATCTGCTTGAGGACGTTGCGCAGGCGCTGAAGGCGGCGAAATAGCGGCCTGCTTCGGAAGCAAGGCAAAGGCCCGGGCGTTGATCAGGCGCTCGAGGAGGCCTCTTCCAGTTCCGTCATCGCCTTGGTGCGGATGACCATGGCATTGCCGCGCCATTCGACCGCGCCGCCGAGCCAACCGCGCGACCAGATGGCGGGAAGCATCACATCGCGCACGATCATTGCGGTGACGATGCGCGGCGACAGATACCAGCCCTTGGCCCAGGCAAGCAGGCATTCCGGCACATAGGCAAAGGCCAGGACGCCCAAAGCCGTGGTGGGCAGGCTGACGCCGGCGCTTGCCGCCGCCACCAGCGCCAGCAGCAGCGGCACCGCCACGCCGGTCAGGATTTCGGGCGTGTAGAACAGCGGGAAGGTGACGCGGCGCAGCCGCGACCAGCGCGTCTGGCGCGACCAGATCTCGGCGAACGTGCGCTGGCCGAGCGGCTGTTCGAAAGGCGAAGCAACGAGATTGACGCGCAGGCCGAGCCCATTAACCAGCTTGGTCGCGGCGGCATCCTCGGCGATCTCGGCAGCAAGCGCCTCGATGCCGCCATTGGCGTCGAGTATCGGCTTGTTCCACAGCATGCTCTTGCCCTGGGCAAAGCCGAGGCCCAGCGCCTCGCCGGCATATTGCCAGCGCGCCTGCAGCGTGTTGAGGAAAGCGCATTCGACCTCGGCCCAGAAACCATCCGGCCGCGAGCCGATCGGGGTCGAACAGACAAGCCCGGTGTCCGGCCGCCAGGCCGCCATCAGATGCTGGACGTAGTCGACAGGCATCAGCACGTTGGAATCGGCCAGGATGACCCAATTGTACTGCGCCGCCTGCCAGCCCTTGACGCAGTTGTTGAGCTTCGGGTTGGCGCTGACCCGGTCATCGCCGATGAGGAGCTGCGCCGGGATCTCGGGATGGCCGGCGATCGCGGCGTTGATGAGCTTGACCACGGGGTCTTCAGCATGAGCGACGCAGAAGATCAGCTCGTAGCGCGGCCAGCCGAGCGAGAAGGCGCGCTGCAGCGTCTCCTGCGTAAATGGCTCCACCCCGCGCGATGGCACGACGATCGAGACCGGCGGCGCCTTTCTCGCCGGCGGGGCAATCGGGCGCGGCCGCCTCAGGCTGAGCGAGGCGAGCACAATGCTGGCGAGATTGGAGAGAAGCAGGAGTGTCGAAAGCAGCGCTGCTATGACTGTCAGTTCCATCGAGATCTGGTCACTCCGGAAAAAAGCGGCCAGGAATGGCCGTTTTCAACAGTTCGACAGAGCGCTGAGTCGCCCGACACGGTTCATGCACACCATCATTGTCATGTGTCACTTAAATGACATTGTTGTTCGGCACCTGCGCATGAGGCCTAATGCGGGTGTACGGCAAGAGCGCCGACAGGTCCGTTGGTGTCGTTTGGAGCAGCCTATGTACCGCGCCGTCACGCGCAACATCGAAGTGCAGGTCAGACCGTTCTACCTGGAGGATCGTTCGGATCCGTCGGAGAACCGTTATGTCTGGGGCTATCAGGTGACGATCGACAACCAGTCGGACGAGTTCGTGCAGCTCATGTCGCGCTACTGGCACATCACCGACGGCAGCGGCCGGGTCGAGGAAGTGCGCGGCGCCGGCGTCGTCGGCGACCAGCCCGAGCTCAATCCCGGCGACAGCTATCAATACACGTCAGGCTGCCCGCTCTCGACGCCGTCGGGCTTCATGGTCGGACACTACACAATGCGCAACAAAAGGGGCGAGACGTTCGACATCGCTATTCCCGCGTTTTCGCTGGATCTGCCGGGGACGCGGCGAACGGTGAATTGAGAGGGCTTGGTTCCTCGCCCCCGCAAGGCGGGGGAGAGGTGGCCCGGCGAAGCCGGGACGGAGAGGGGGACGACCGTCGCGAAGCCAGAATCCGGTAAGGATCAGGCGCAAGACCTGCAACGTCAGCGAATTCCCGTCTGCAGCAAAGACCCCTCTCCGTCCCGGCTTCGCCGGGCCACTTCTCCCCACTTCGTGGGGCGAGGAATCGGAGTTTGACCCTTACTGGGCCGCGAATTCCGCCGGGTCGAAGTCGTACTGCTTCGAGCAGAACTCGCAGGCGACGTGGATGCCGCCATCCTCGGTCGAGTCCTTGATCTCCTGCGCGGAGAAGCCTTCGAGGATGCCGCGGATCTTGTCACGCGAGCACGAGCACTGATCCGCCACCGGCACACCGCCGAAGACGCGCACGCCATGTTCATGGAACAACCGGTAGAGCAACCGCTCGGCGCCGATGGTCGGGTCGATCAGTTCGGTTGGCTCGATGGTGCCGAGCAGGGCCACCAGCTCACGCCACGAATTGTCGGCCGGCTCTTGCGTGACGTCGCGCGGATCGCCGTCGCCGCCCGAAATGTCGGGCACGCGCATGCGCTCGGGCGACTGCGGCAGGAACTGCGCCAGGATGCCGCCGGCGCGCCACTGTTCGCGGGCGCCGCCGGGGCCGGGTGTCAGAAGCTTGGCCACCGAAAGCCTGAGGTCGGTCGGGATCTGCTCCGACTGGCGGAAATAGGTGCGCGCGGCGTCTTCCAGCGTCTCGCCGTCGAGCTGGACGATGCCCTGATAGCGCTGCGTGTGCGCGCCCTGGTCGATGGTCAGCGCCAGCACGCCGCTGCCCAGCAGCGTCTGTTGCGAGGTCTCGCCGGCAGCCACCAAGGCCTCAAGCCGATCAGCGTCGAAACGGGCATACGCGCGCAATGCCGAGGGCGTGGAGAAATCCGCGACCAGCATGTCGACCGGCCCGTCGGTGCGGGTCTGCAGGATGAACTTGCCCTCGAACTTCAACGAGGTGCCGAGCAGCACCGTCAGCACACAGGCTTCCGCCAAAAGGCGAGCAACCGGCTCGGGATAGTCGTGGCGGCTGAGGATGGCGTCGAGCATCGGCCCGAGCTGCACGGTGCGGCCGCGAACGTCGAGCGGGCCGACCTCGAACGGTACGACGTGATCGTCGCCGGCATAGCCGAACTCGCCGAGTTTGGGGTGATGTTCAGTCACTTGATGCGTTTCCAACATGACAAAGCTCCTGGGCGCGGCCATGCCGCCCGGAGGGGTGCATGCGTCCAAACGCGCTTGATTTGCGTGATGCGGCGCAGATAGGCATCGCGCCGCCCCAGATCAAGCGCCCAAGCACGTCAGGCACCAAGGCACTTCACGCTCCAAGACACCAGGCGAGCACGGCCTTCTGGGCGTGGAGCCGGTTCTCGGCCTCGTCGAAGACCACCGAATGCGGCCCGTCGATGACCTCGTCGGTCACCTCCTCGCCGCGATGCGCCGGCAGGCAGTGCATGAACAGGGCGTCGGGCTTGGCCCTTGCCATCAGCGCCGCATTGACCTGATAGGGCGAGAAGACGTTGTGGCCGCGGGCGCGGTGCTCCTGGCCCATCGACACCCAGCAATCGGTGACGACGCAATCTGCCTGGTCGACGGCTTCCTCGGGCGAGCGGGTAAAGCTCAGCTTGCCGCCATTGGTCTTCGACCAGTCGATATGCTTCTGCGCCGGCTCGCTGCCTTCCGGAACGGCGACATTGAGGTTGAAGCGGAACCGCGCCGAGGCTTCGAGCAGCGAATGCAGCACATTGTTGCCGTCGCCGGTCCAGGCGATGGTCTTGCCGGCAACCGGACCGCGATGCTCCTCGAAGGTCATGATGTCGGCCATCAGCTGGCAGGGATGGGTGTCATCGGTCAGCCCGTTGATGACCGGGATGGTGGCGTTCTCGGTCAGTTCGAGCAGCCGTTCATGCGAGGTCGTGCGGATCATGATGGCGTCGACATAGCGCGACAGCACCTTGGCGGTGTCGGCGATGGTCTCGGAGCGGCCGAGCTGCATCTCGGTGCCGGTCAGCATGATGGTCTCGCCGCCGAGCTGGCGCATGCCGACATCGAAGGACACGCGCGTACGCGTCGACGGCTTGTCGAAGATCATCGCCAGCACCTTGCCTTCGAGCGGCCTGGTGCGCTCGCCGGCCTTGAGGCGGGCCTTGCGCACCACCGCATCGTCCAGCATGAACCGCAGATCGCCTTCGGAAACGGCGGAAAGATCGGTGAAATGGCGAAGTGACATCAGGAATGGTTCCGGGGTTACTTCGCGGCGGCCGCGGTGATGGCGTCGGCCAGGCCTTTGGCGCCGGCGCGGATGCGATCGAGCGCCTCGCCGATTTCTGCGTCGGTGACGGTAAGCGGCGGCAGCAGGCGAATAACGTTATCGCCGGCCGGTACCGCAAGCAGATGCTGGTCGCGCAGCGCCATGTTGACCTTGGTGTTGGGCATGGCGCATTTCAGGCCGAGCATCAGGCCGGTGCCTCGGATGCCTTCGATGACATCGGGAAATTCGTCGGCGACACCTGCCAGCCCCTGCTTCATCAGCAATGCCTTGCGCTGGACGTCTTCGAGGAAACCGTCCTCCAGCACCACGTCGAGTACGGCATTGCCGACAGCCATCGCCAGCGGATTGCCGCCGAAGGTGGTGCCATGCACGCCTGCCGTCATGCCGACGACAGCCTCGTCGGTGGCCAGGCACGCGCCCATCGGGAAGCCGCCGCCAATGCCCTTGGCGATCGCCATGATGTCGGGCGTCACGCCGGTCCATTCATGCGCGAACAGCTTGCCGGTACGGCCGATGCCGCACTGGACCTCGTCGAAGATCAACAGCAGCCCGTGCTGGTCGCAGAGCTGCCGCAGCCGCTTCAGCGATTGCGTCGGCACAGGGCGGATGCCGCCCTCGCCCTGCACCGGCTCGATGAGGATCGCGGCGGTCTCAGATGTGATCGCCTTCTCGGCGGCGTCGATGTCGTCGAAGCCGACCTGGTCGAAACCTTCGACCTTGGGCCCAAAACCTTCGAGATATTTGTACTGGCCGCCGGCGGCGATGGTCGCCAGCGTGCGGCCATGGAAGGCGCCTTCGAAGGTGATGACGTGGAAGCGCTCGGGATGGCCCTTGACGAACTGGTAGCGCCGCGCCGTCTTGATCGCGCATTCCAGCGCCTCGGCGCCGGAATTGGTGAAGAACACCTTGTCGGCGAAGGTGGCCTCGACCAGCCGCTCGCCCAACCGTGTCTGAGCCGGGATCTCGTAAAGATTGGAGACGTGCCAGAGCTTGGCCGCCTGTTCGGTCAGCGCCGCGACCAGATGCGGATGGCTGTGGCCCAACGAATTGACCGCGATGCCGCCAGCAAAATCGAGATATCGCTCGCCCTTGTCGGTAACCAGCCAGGTGCCTTCGCCATGGTCGAAGGCCAGGGGTGCGCGAGCAAAGGTCTCGTAAAGCGCCGAACCGCTCATTATATGCGTCTCCGGTACCGGAAAATCAAAAAAGCCGCCAAAGCGGCGGCCTTGTGCGGCTTATCGTGTTTTTCGGCCATGAAGTCAACGAAAACGTCGTGCAAAGGCGCGCGGCAAGCTCCCGACGAGACGCCGGCTCATAAGCGACCGGGCAAGTTGGGGAAAACCGAAAAAACCGATTCGTGTTGCACCTGGGACTCTTGTCACCGAGTCAACACATGAGGTAATTGTAGTCGGGAAATAACTAGATTTCGTGCGGCGGACCTAATCACCTAATATATGTGGTGTCTGCCCCGGCAAAGGTTGCCGGGTCGGGAATGGATTCCGGCTGCCGCACGCTTAGCAGGAGCGCGGTCTCATGAACTGGACTGACGAGCGGGTCGAACTTCTCAGAAAACTGTGGTCGGAGGGCTTGAGCGCAAGCCAGATCGCCGCCCAACTTGGCGGGGTCAGCCGCAACGCCGTCATCGGCAAGGTGCATAGGCTGAAGCTGTCGGGCCGCGGACGCTCGACCGCAGCGCCGGCGCGCCAGAAGAAGACGGCGCAGGGATCTTCGATCCAGAAGTCGGTGTCGCGCGCCGCAACCACGCAGCGCCACGTCACCACCTCGATCGGGGCAACCGCGCTGCAGGCGCAGTTCGACGCCGAGCCGGTGGCTCGCCACTACATCCGCCCGGTCGAAAACGTTGTCGTGCCGATCTCGCGCCATCTGCAGCTCACCGACCTCACCGAGCGTACCTGCAAATGGCCGAACGGCGATCCGCTGTCGGAAGACTTCAACTTCTGCGGCAACGAGGCCGCCGAAACCGGACCTTACTGCAAGTACCACGCAAGGGTTGCGTTCCAGCCGGCTTCGGAACGGCGCAGGAGCCGGTAATTAGGGCAGTACGGCAGTAGGGCAGTATGTTCTTGAACTGCGCTCGCGAAGCGCTGTCTTTACCTACTGCCCTACTGCCCTACTGCCCTACTGCCCTACTGCCCTACTGCCCTACAGCCAGCCATTCTTGCGAAACCGCCAGTACAAGAACAAGCAGATGCAGGCGATCGAGACCAGTACGGCGGGGTAGCCGTATTGCATCTTCAGTTCCGGCATGTCGTTGAAATTCATGCCGTAAATGCCAGCGAAGGCCGTCGGCACCGCCAGGATGGCGGCCCACGACGCCAGCTTCTTGGAGATTGCGGTTTCCTGGCTCTGGCCGACCAGCAGACTGGCTTCGAAAGCGAAGGCCAGAACCTCGCGCAGGCTGTCGATCTTTTCCTGCACGGTGCGGATGTGGTCGGTGACATCGCGAAACAGCGGATGCATGGCGGTATGGATCTGCGGCAGGTCGGCGCTGGTCAGCCGGCGGCAGACTTCGACAAGCGGCAGTGCGGCATTGCGCAGGCGCAACAGATCGCGTCGCAGCATATAGAGCCGTTCGATGTCGGGCCCCGTCATCGGCTTCAGCAGAACCCTGTCCTCGATCGCCTCGACCTCGTCCTCGATCTGCTCAAGCACCGGCATGTAATTGTCGACGATGAAGTCGAGAATGGCGTAGAGGACGAAGTCCTCGCCCTTGGCCAGCGAATGCGGGCAGCTTTCCCAGTGCTGACGGACGGCGGCATAGGAGGTCGAGGGACCATGCCTGACGCTGACGATATAGCCTGAGCCGACGAATAGGTGGGTTTCGCCGAAGGTGACGCGGCCGTCGATCAGCTGGGCGGTGCGGGCGACAATGAACAGGGCATCGCCATATTGCTCGATCTTGGGCCTCTGGTGCGGATGCTCGGCGTCCTCGATCGCCAGTTCATGCAGATGGAACTGTGCCTTGACGCGCAGCAACAGCTCGCGGTCGGGTTCGAGCAGGCCGATCCAGACGACATGGCCCGATTTCCTCGCCCATTCGCCTGCCTCTTCGATCGGGATGTCGGCTATGCGCTTGCCGGCGGTGTAGACGCTCGAGGCGATGATGCCGGACGATGCCGGCGCCGGCTTGAACTCTCGGACATATTCCATCGCAGCCTCCGGAAACAGAACCTGAGAAGCTTAACGCTGCGATAGTTTAGCGCAATATGATTAAGCGTTCGAGGGGCGCGCGATCACTTCACCGGCAGCGGCGCCGGAAGGGCAACCTTGTCGGTCTTGTCGCCTTTCGGCCGCTCGGCCGGCATCTGGTCGCCGGTGACGATGTAATAGATGGTCTCGGCGATGTTGGTGGCATGGTCGCCGATACGCTCGATGTTCTTGGCGCAGAACAAGAGATGCGTGCACGGCGTGATGTTGCGCGGATCTTCCATCATGTAGGTCAGCAACTCGCGAAACAGCGAGGTGTACATGGCGTCGATCTGGTCGTCGCGATCGCGCACGAAGCCTATCCTGTCGACCGACCGCGAGGCATAGACGTCGAGCACTTCCTTGAGTTGAATCAGCGCCAGCTCGGCGAGAGCCTCGAGACCGCGAAACAGGCTGGTCGGCTGGCGGCCGTCGATGACGCTCACCACTCGCTTGGCGACATTCTTGCCGAGGTCGCCGATTCGTTCGAGGTCGGCGGAAATACGGATCGCGCCGACGATTTCGCGCAAATCCGTCGCCATCGGCTGGCGCTTGGCGATGATGACGATGGCCTTGTCGTCGATTTCGCGCTGGCCCTCGTCGAGCACGATGTCGTCATGGATGACCTTCTGGGCGAGGCCGGGATCGGCATTGACCAGCGCCTGAATCGCCTGCTCGACCATGCGCTCGGCGTGGCCGCCCATCGCAGCGATGCGCTTCGACAGATATTTCAGCTCTTCGTCGTAGGCGCTGACGATGTGTACGGACTGCATGGACGAAATGCCTTCCTGGACTCTTTGGCCTTGTGAGTCGTTTCCTCGAACCCTGTGCTGATACGCCAGCCGGATGACAGAAAGAAGAAACCGGCCGTTATCAAATAGTACTGCCTCAGCCCGCCGGCAAATGGACGGTGAACGCCGCGCCCTTGCCAACTTCCGACTTGATCGAAAGTCTGGCGTTGTGACGCGTCAAGATGTGCTTGACGATAGACAGACCAAGCCCGGTGCCTTTCTGGGTGCGGCTGCTCTCGACATCGATGCGGTAGAAGCGCTCGGTGATGCGCGGAATGTGCTCTTCGGGAATGCCTGGACCGTAGTCCCTGATGGTGACGTCGATGCCCGGTTCGGGACCGGCCTCGCTGCGGGCGATCGACACTGTGACGCGTCCGCCCGGCTGACCGTATTTGCAGGCATTTTCCAACAGGTTCTCGAACACCTGGAACAGCTCGTCACGGTCTCCGGGCACTTCGAGCGGTCCTTCGGCATAGTCGCGCTCGATGACGACGCTGTTCTCCCTGGCGAGCGGCCCGAGCGAGTCGATAACGCTGTCGATGGTCTGGCGCAAATCGACCTCGGTTCCAGGCTTCAGATAGGGCTTCATTTCCAGCCGCGACAGCGACAGCAGATCGTCGATCAGGCGCGCCATACGGCCGGTCTGGTTCTGCATGATCTGCAGGAACTGCTCGCGCGCCGCCGGATCGTTGCGGGCCGGGCCGCGCAACGTCTCGATGAAGCCCGAGATCGAGGCAAGAGGGGTGCGCAACTCATGGCTGGCATTGGCGATAAAGTCGGCACGCATGCGGTCGATGCGGCGCGTCTCGCTCTGGTCCTTGAACACGAGCACAAAGAGATCGGTGGCGTGGCCGACCGAGGACGCGCTGACCCGGTAGGCCCGTTCGACCGGCAGTTTCTCGATGTAGTCGACGGCATCCGAGGCGACCGTTCCCGACAGCACGCTGTCCAGCAGTGCCTGCATCTCAGGGGCGCGGAATTTCAACGACAGCGACAGGCCGGGCGCTATCCCGCCAAAGGCGGCGAAGGCGGCGGCGTTGGCATGAACGATGGTGGCGGTGCGGTCGAAGATGATCAGCGGATCGGCAACGGCCGCCGCAAGATATTCGCCGGAAAGCCGCTGCAGCCCGCTCGCCTCGATCGCAGCAATGCTTTCGGTGGACCGGCTGGCGCCGCCGGTCGGCAGCATGGCTGCGGCCAACAACACAGCGCAGGCGAGCAGGGCGACATAGACGGACATGCCGGCATAGCCATAGACGGCCGCAACCGCCACGATGCCGGCAGCGAGCAGCCAGCGGCTGTTCCACAGCCGGGCGGCTACAGCCTGCGTCGTGGTTATCCGCTCTGCGCCGATGTCGGCCATTCGCGCGTCTCGTGCCCCTGTACCGGTCGACCGAAACTTCCGCTGGACCGGGTTGCCGCATGACCCCGAAAATCGGAATCGATTTTCGGAAAGGATCATGCGCAAATCAAAAATGCTACAGCGTCGTTTGCGCGTCCAAACGGGACGCGCGGCGCTGTAGTGGCCTCCCCATAGCATGAGTCCGCAAGCTGGAAAGGTTCGTCTCGATGAAAAAACCCAAGGAAAATCCTGCCGCAGAGCCGGCAAAAGGTCCGCTGAAGATCAGGATCGGCGGCAAGGAGCGGGAGTTCGACATCGAAAATCCCGAGCTTCCGGATTGGATCGAGGACCACAAGCTGACCGCCGGCGACTATCCCTACGACAAGAAAATGAAGGGCGACGAGTATGACGAGACGCTTGAACGGCTGCAGATCGAGCTGGTCAAGGCGCAGGCCTGGCTGCAGGCGACCGGCAAGCGGGTGATGTCGCTGTTCGAAGGGCGCGATGCCGCAGGCAAGGGCGGCACCATCTTCGTGCTGCGCCAGTATCTCAACCCTCGAACCGCGCGCAACGTGGCGCTGACCAAGCCGACGCCGACCGAAGTGGGGCAGTGGTACTACCAGCGCTATGTCGACCATTTCCCGACATCGGGCGAATTCGTCACCTTCGACCGCTCCTGGTACAATCGCGGCGGCGTCGAGCCGGTGATGGGCTTCTGCACACCGGAACAGCACGAGAAGTTCCTCGACGAGACGCCGCATTTCGAGCGGATGATCTCCAACGAGGGCATCTATTTCTTCAAATTCTGGCTCAACATCGGCCGCGAAACCCAGCTCGAACGGTTCCACGACCGCCGCTGGTCTCCGCTGAAGAACTGGAAGTTCTCGCCGATCGACATTGCCGGCATCAGCAAATGGGACGACTACACCAGGGCCCGCGACCAGATGGTCGAGCGCACGCACAAGGAATTTGCACCTTGGATCATCGTTCGGGCGAACGACAAGCGGCGCGCGCGGCTGGCCGTCATGCGGCGCATCCTGTTGTCGCTGCCCTATGACGGGCGCGATCTCGACGCCATCGGCAAGCAAGACAAGAAGATCATTGGCGAAGGGCCTTCATTCCTCGAGAAGTAAAAGCTGGCTTGAAAATACAGAGCCCACCCCGCACCGAGGTGGGCTCTGTGGCCATTGTCTAAAGCGCGTCGGGTGAAGACAGTCTCACGACGCCTGCCGCATGCCGAGCATGTCGGGGGTGCCCCTGACCAACACCGGGGCGTGATGGTTGCGGCGCGAACGCACGACATCGAGCGTATGCTCGTTGAAGGTCAGCAGCGTGGCGACGACCTGCTGATTGCCGTAGGTGCGCTGGTAACCGAGCGGCGTCGCCAGGAAGTGCAACTGCAGCGTCCGCAGCACCCACACCGGCTCGACCTCGATAATGACCTGATTGATATTGCGAGCAAGGCCCCATTCGACGAAGCCGGCGATCAGTTCGGTGCCGACCGTAGACACGCCGCGCTTGCCATCGCGAAAGCCTGGCGCCACTGCGTAGCGGGTGAGTTCCCAGACATTCGGTCCCGACGGGCGCTTTCCCTCGCAGAGTTCCGGCATCACATCGCTAAGGAGATGGGGCCGTGTGGTCGGCAGCATCCGATGATAGCCGGCAAGCTCGCCATTGCGGATGACAAGGTGGTGTTCGGCCTCATCATGGTCGAATTGATCGATTTCGAGGCCGTCCGGGCGATCGAGATCGGTCCACCGCATCTCATCGACGAAGACCTTGTAACGCAGGCGATGGACCGCCTCCCATAGGTCGGGACGCTCCATCAGTTGTTGAGTGGTAAGGGAAAATAACATAGCCGTCTCCTGGGCTTAAGAGGAAGATACGGCCGGGCTTTCCCGAAAAAATTGCGCGAAGGTGTTGGCAAGGATTTCCAGGCTGCCACAGCCGACATGGCTAATATAGCCGCGCCTAATCGCCTCCGCGATGCGTACACCCTGTTGGCGACGCCGAGTCTGCTTTTGGCGTTAAGAAAGCATTAGCCGTCTCACGAGGACGACAGGGGCGGTCTTTTTTGAAGATATTACGCGGGCCGCCAGAACCGGGCTAAAGCGCGTCGCACGACGCGCTTTAGGTCTTTGTTTAATGCATGTCGTTATCGCAAAACCGAGGTCAGTTTTGCGCGACATGCATTAGCTGATATAGCCGTGTCGGATTGCCTCGGCGACTGCCTGCACGCGATTGGCGGCGCCCAGTTTGCTCTTGGCGTTGAGAAGGTGTTTCTCCGAGGTATGCTCCGAGATGCCGAGTATCTGCGAAATCTCCCACTCGGATTTGCCGACCGCCGCCCATTGCAGGCACTCGCGCTCGCGCGGCGTCAATTCGATATGATCGATAACCTTGCTGCTCGTTTGAAGCTGCATGGCGCGGCCGATGGCATAGGTGGACGCCAGCGAGACCATTGCAAATTCGGTGTCGGACAGCTCAACCGCCTCACCGCCCAGCGAAACCAGCGCGATCTGGCCTTCAAGCGTCACCAGCGGGAAGGCGAGGCCGTCACGCAGCTTGAATGCGCGGGCGTCTTGCATCACCTCATCGCTGCTTTTGTCGGCGGGTATGCTCTTGACGGCCTCGCGCCATTGGAATGGCGCCCGCAATTGCTTCAAATGGCTGACGACCGGATCGTGGTCGACATAGTTGCGCGCCAGGTAACGCTCCAGCCAATCAACAGGCCAGTCGCAGAGCAGCACGTGGTCCTTCGTCTGGCTGCTTGGCGTGCCGGGCTGCGGCACCGTCGCCGCTATCAGAGCCGTCAATCCGAAATTCGAGGTGACACTGAGCAGGCGCTCGCACACCGCAGCCGCGGTGCCGGCTCGCTGCACCTGATCAATATATTCCAGTGTGCGATCGAAATGACCCATTGCAACATCTACCCTATGTTGCCTACCGCTCTTGAGACTGATGCTACGTGCCTGGCCCGCACTTCGCCATCAACCCCGGATTGCAATGCCGCATGCTTATTTTTTCTAACGCAGCGACCGCCAACCACGGACCGACTCTGCGAGGCTATTTGCAAACTCACTAAAGCATATCCCGAAATTTGCTCTTTGAAATCAAAAACAATTGTGCCTGCGCCGTTTTCGTATCAAAAGCCAACGGCCAAGACGGGCGGAGTTCTTTCGTGACATCTCGCTGGATAGCCATCGCCTTGCAGTCGCTGCTGATCGGAGCGCAGCCTTTTGCCGGCGTCGCACGGGCGGCGGAGCCGCAGGTGCCGGTGCTTTGGGACGCCAAGGAACGGCTGCCTAAACCGGACCTCTCGGCACTGCCGAGGCTTCGTTTCCTCACCACAACAGATTTCCCGCCCTTCAACTTTCTCGACGGCGCCGGGCGGCTGTCCGGCTTTCACATCGACCTGGCGCGGGCGATTTGCGCCGAGCTCGACATCGCCGACAAATGCCAGATCCAGGCGCTGCCCTGGGCCGAACTCGACGACGCGTTGCAGAAGGGCGAAGGCGAAGCGATCATCGCCGGCATCGCCGCGACGCCGGAAACGCGGGCGAAATACAGTTTTTCGCGCTCCTACCTGCAGTTTCCGGCGCGCTTCATCATGCCGAAGGCCAAGGCTTTCGCCGAGCCTATCCTCGACAAATTGCGCAGCAAGCGGGTCGGCGTGCTGGCCGGCTCGGCGCATGAAAAAATGCTGCGCGATTATTTCGGCAACGTGCAGATCGTCCCCTTCGACAGGCAGGAAGACCTCTACAGCGATTTGAAAAGCAGCAAGATCGACGCCGCCTTCGGCGACGGCATGCGCTTTTCCTTCTGGCTGGGCGGCACGGACGCGGCAGGCTGTTGCCGCTTCGCCGGTGGCCCGTACCTGGCCCCGGAATATCTCGGATCCGGCATGACCATTGCCACAAGGGCCGGCGATCCGGCGCTGGCAGCGGCCATGGACTACGCGCTGCAGGAAATCTCGGTCAAAGGCACCTTCGCCGAATTTTATCTGCGGTATTTCCCGGTCAGTTTTTTCTGATCCGGTCCTGGTCAGCTTTTTCTAGCGGCTACCGGCGAGACTTTCAGGTCAATGTCCGCAGCCGCGCTTTCGCGCCCCGCGCGATGGCTGCGGCGGTCAGCGTGTCGAGATCGAGCTGGCGGCGGATCAATTGCAGCACCCGCAATTCCTCCATGCGCATTTCGAGATCGACGGCAGCAACCTCGAAGGCGGCGGCATAGGCAGTGTCGTGCAGCCGCTCGGGCAATGCCTTGCCAACACGCTCGAGAACGCCTTCCAAACCATCCTTTTCGTGCAGCATTTTCTGGCAGTCCTGCGCGATGGCAATCAGCCTGTCCTGCTTGAAATCCTCGAACACCGGCCAGCTGCGGACGACGTCGCCGATGCGCGCCAGTTCGATATCGGTCATGTCGCGGTCGGAAGCCGAGGTGATGACCATCAGGTAGATCAGGGCTTCATGCGTGGACGGCAACGGCATTCAAAACTCCTTGATGGTGAGGGTCGAAGGTAGGGACGCCACGATGTCGCTGCAAGGAAAACCGGCTGTTGTCGTTGACGCTCCGGCCTCTCACGCTTTGGTTTTTGACGCAATTCCCGCGGAAAAACCGCTCACACTTTTCCTGGAATTGCTCTAGAGACCGGTTGAAAAATCTTACCAGCCGCACAGCCGGCCCATGACTGGAACTTTGACATGACGGGATCAAACATCGCCGATCTCAACCCCGAAATGCTTGCCGCAGCCGGCGAAAGCAAGGCGTGGCCGTTCGAGGAAGCCAAAAAGATCATCGAGCGCTACAAGGGCGCCGACTTTCCCGAGACCGTCCTGTTCGAGACCGGCTACGGGCCGTCGGGCTTGCCGCATATCGGCACGTTCGGCGAGGTGGCGCGCACCTCCATGGTGCGGCACGCCTTCCACGTACTGACCGAAAACAAGGTCAAGACCAAGCTTCTGTGCTTCTCCGACGACATGGACGGCATGCGCAAGATCCCCGACAATGTGCCGGATCGCGCAGCGCTCGAGCCGTACCTGCACATGCCGCTGTCGTCGGTGCCCAATCCGTTCGGCGGCGACTATGCGAGCTTTGCCGACCACAACAATGCGATGCTGTGCCGCTTCCTCGACACGTTCGGCTTCGATTACGAGTTCGCAAGCGCGACGCAGTACTACAAGGCCGGCCGCTTCGATGCGATGCTGCTGCGCGCCGCCGAACGCTACGACCAGATCATGAAAGTGATGCTGCCGACGCTCGGGCCGGAGCGCCAGGCGACCTACAGCCCGTTCCTGCCGATCTCGCCGAAGAGCGGCCGCGTGCTCTATGTGCCGATGAAGCATGTCGACGCCAAGGCCGGCACCATCACCTTCGACGATGACGGCACCGAGACCACGCTTTCCGTGACCGGCGGCAAGGTGAAACTGCAGTGGAAGCCGGATTTCGGCATGCGCTGGGCAGCGCTCGGCGTCGACTTCGAAATGTTCGGCAAGGACCACCAGACCAATGCGGTGGTCTACGACCGCATCTGCAACATCCTCGGCGGACGGGCGCCGGAGCATTTCGTCTACGAGCTGTTCCTCGACGAGAACGGCCAGAAGATCTCGAAGTCGAAGGGCAATGGACTGACCATCGACGAGTGGCTGCGCTATGCGCCGACCGAAAGCCTCGGCCTTTACATGTATCAGCGCCCCAGGCAGGCGAAAAAACTCTATTTCGACGTCATCCCGCGGGCCGTCGACGAGTACTACACCTTCCTCGGCGCCTATCCGCGCCAGGACTGGAAGGAAAGGCTGGGCAATCCGGTCTGGCACATGCATGACGGCAAGCCGCCGGCGATCGACCTGCCGGTGCCGTTCTCGCTGCTGCTCAACCTGGTCAGCGCCTCCAATGCGCAGAACAAGGAAGTGCTGTGGGGCTTCATCTCGCGCCATGCACAAGGCGTGACGCCGGCAACGCATCCCGAACTCGACCAGCTGGTCGGCTTTGCAATCCGCTACTTCGACGATTTCGTGAAGCCGACGAAGACGTTCCGGCCGGCCGACGACGTCGAACGCGTCGCGCTGGAAGCTCTTGCCAACGCGCTTGGCGCCCTGCCCGCGGGAGCCGATGGCGAAGCGATCCAGAACGCTTCGCTCAACGTCGCGCGCAAGATCGAACGCTATCAGGACCATTCCAAGCAGAGTCCGGACGGCGGCCCCGGCGTTTCCGGCGCATTCTTCCAGATGATCTACCAGGTGCTGATCGGCCAGGAACGCGGCCCGCGCTTCGGCTCGTTCGCAGCTCTTTACGGCATCGCCGAGACGCGCGCGCTCATTGAGCGGGCGCTGGCTGGTCAGCTGGCGGCGTAGCGTCCGTCCCAGCCGGCTGCGTGTCTGTCGCCGGGGCATCGAGGATCGGTTGCGAGGCCGTCGGCGCGGCAACCGGCGTTGGCGCCGGTGGCAGGCCGCCAAGATCGGGCGCGGCACCGAAGATGCCCTTCTTGTCGGTGCGCGCCTTGTCGCCGGCTTCGACGTAAGGGCCGCCGGCGACCGCGCGCGCCCAGCCGTTTTCGACCAGCCACTGGCCAACATCCAGCTTGCCGATGCGGCATTCGGCGGCGATCAGGCTGCGGTCGGCCTCCTGCGGCACCTTGCACGCCACGGCACGGCCGCGCAGGAAAGACCGGAACGCGGTGCGCGCGCGAGCCCCGCAAGCCCAGGACTTGCCGTCCTCGCTGCAGGTCTCGTCCTCCTTGACGATGTCGATGCCGGACACCGCCACGGAATAGCCATTGGCCTCGATCCGGCCAGCGGCGGATGCGACCGGCTGGAACAGTTTTGTCCCGCCCCAGTCGTCAACTGCTTTCGGCCGGCGCGGCTTGGGCGGTCCGGCCAGCGCGAGATCGCTCAGCGGCGCGCGCGGTTCGACCCGTTCGAGCTCGTCCGGCGCAAGCGGCGGCGGCGCGATGGCCTCGGGATCGATCGCTCTCGAATGCACCGGAGGCGAATGCATCGGAGGCTCGGCGGGTTGTATCTGGGGGATGGCCGATGTTGCCGGCTCCTCGGGCACGGCGTCAGTGCCCGGGTCGATCTGGTCGACGACGACGCTGCTCTGCGCGGGCTGCAGGACGCGGCCGCCAAGGACGATCAGAGCGACCATGACTGGGACCGCCAGCACGGCCAGAACCAGTTGTAAGAGCCGCACTACTGGCTTGCCCAGACGATCCGCGCCACCCATTCGACATCGCGCATGGCGATGTCGCGGTCCGGATGGTCGGGATTGAGCGAGATCAGCACGATCGATTTCGCCGTCTGACGGTCGAGCACCTTGGCCATGACCTCGCCGGCATTGGTCTTGACGACGACGCGGTCGCCCTTGCGGGTGGTGGCGCCCGGCTCGACGATCAGCACATCGCCATTGCGGTAGAGCGGCAGCATGGAATCGCCCTGCACTTTCAGCGCATAGGAGGTTTCCGTTGCCCGCGCCGGAAGCTCGACCAGATCCCAGCCCTGGCCGGAAGGATAGCCGGCATCGTCGAAGAAGCCGCCGGCGCCGGCCTGGGCAAAGCCAAGCAGCGGCACCGCTGAACGCTGTGCGGTCGCGGCTCCAGTATTGGCGCGGCCTTCGACCAACCCGGTGAATTCGTCGAGCGAGGCGCCCGTCGCCTCGATGATCTTGGCCAGCGATTCGGTCGAGGGCCAGCGCGGCCGTCCATCCGAGGACAGCCGCTTCGATTTGTTGAACGCAGTCGAATCAAGGCCGGCGCGCCGGGCCAGGCCCGAGGCCGACAGCGAATAACGCTCGGCGAGAGCGTCGATGGCGGCCCAAACGCGGTCATGCGAGAGCAAGTCGCTCTCCCTTTAGATGGAGCATGATCTTTTCCAAAAACCGGTATCCACTTTTTGGGATCATGCTTCAAAACAGGAAAAAATACCTTTCCTTCATAAGAGAGGAGGGCAGCCTTGTCCAGCGGCAGAGGCCAGGATGACGGAGTTTTGCACGCCCTATTGCGCCTTGACGTCGAGCGGCCGCGGCTCACGCGCGCCATTGTCGCGCGCCACCCAGCCGGCAATCATAGCCCGCAGCGCCTGGCCCCCTCGCGTCGCCATCTGCGACCATTCCAGCAGCGGCCACAGGGTCAGCTGCACGACATCATTGCGTGGCACGCCGGCCGCACCCATCGGTGCATTGCACGGGCCGGGCACGCGGTAGGTGCCGAACATCCAGTCGAAGAAGGGGAATATATTGGCGAGGTTCTTGCCGTAGGCCTCGGGCACATCGGCATGGTGCCAGCGGTGGAAGCGCGGCGAAGCGACCAGCATGCGCAGCGGGCCGTGATCCCAGTCGACATCGATGTGGACGTAGATGTTGTGCAGCAGCAGGATGAGCGCACCGGCGCCGATAGCGTTCGCCGGCAGGCCGAGCCAGGTCAGCAGGATGGTGTAGGAACCCCACATCACCAGCATCTCCAGCACGTGGACGCGGTAGGTCGTCAGTGCATTGACGACGGGATCGGAGTGATGGATCGCATGCACCGGCCACAGCCACTTCATGTGCATGAGGCGATGGTTCCAGTAATTGGCGAAATCATACGCCACTATGGCGACAAGGCTGAGCGCCCAGACCGGCAGGTTTTCCCAGACGGCGCCGGGCACGCTGGGGATGCCGAGCAGCCCGTACAGCGTCTTGATCTGCCCGGAGAGCAGCCAGATCCCAGGGATCAGGACGATGTTGATGTGGAAGATAGCCAGCGTCGCCGCCACGCTCTCGATTGCGCGCCGCGACCAGGAACCCCGCCAGCCCTTGCGGGCAATGTCGAGGGCGAGCAGCAACAACAGAAAGGCAAAGACGCACTGCTTGTCGGGATCGCTCGCCTGGCCGCGCCAGGCGACGAGCATGCCATTGATGTAGTCGACAATTCCGTCCACGCGGGCCCTCCAACCGCGCCAGGGAGCGACGGCGACCCATCGCGAAGCCAGCCCGGCAGCTCAGCCTTAGCGGAATTTGTTTAAGGGCGGTTGAATCCGGGCTTTGGCATTGAAGCTTTCGCCTGCGGCCTCAACCCCCTTTGGCCAGGCTGCGCAATCCCTGATGAGAGGTCATGAAAATCCGCTCGGCCTCTGTCAGCGGCCGCGGTTGAACGGAACGGCCAAGTGCTGCCACAACCTCGTCTATATCGACAAAGCGGCGGCCGGGACGGTCGTAGACACCACCCGTCGTCATGATCAACGCGGCCGTCTCGCCATTGTCGAGGACAAAGCGGTGCTTGCCGATGACCTGCGTGCCCTCCCAGGTTTCGATCGAGGACGCCACCTCAAAGCGACGCCACAGCCTGATCTCGCGCACATAGACCGACTCCAAACCGCCGATCATCGGCGCCCAACCGCGCTTGCGCGCCAGCGCGATAAGGCCGACGCGCAGGAAGATGTCGATGCGGCCGAGATCGGCCAGCATCATATAGCGGGCATTGTTGAGATGGCTGTTGAAGTCGATGTCGGTCGGCAGGCAGCGGAAAGCCAGGCGGCTTTCGCTGCCAACCATATAGGGACCACGACGCGACGCCGTGGCCATCATGCGCGCCAGGCGCCCCCAGACGTACATCGGGCGCTAGATCAGGCGGCTTTCTTCACCTCGCCCTTCGCATAGGGATCGAAGCGCTGGTAGAACGTCTCGCCCTTCTCTGCCAGGTCGAGCAGCAGCTTGGGCGCCTTGAACTCGGCGCCGTATTTCTTCTGCAGGCCCTTGGCGATTTTGACGAACTCCTTGGCGCCGATGCCGTCGATATAGGACAGCGCGCCGCCGGTGAACGGCGCAAAGCCGAAAGCGAGGATCGAGCCGACATCGGCCTCGCGCGGATCGGTGACGATGCCCTCTTCCATCACCCGCGCCGCTTCCAGCGCGATGGTGACCAGCAGGCGCTGCTGCAGCTCCTCATAGTCGACCATCTCGGCCTTCAGCTGCGGATAGAGGTCCTTCAGGCCCGGCCACAGCTTCTTCTTGGCCGGCTTTGCCGGATAGTCGTAAAAACCCTTGCCATTCTTGCGACCGAAGCGGCCATGGGTGTCGACGAGCGTGTTGATCAGCGCCATCTGCCTGGGGTCGACGGCCTTGTCGCCGAGATCCCTGATGGTCTGCTTCATGATCTTCTGGGCAAGGTCGATCGCCGTCTCGTCGGTCAGCGCCAGCGGACCGACCGGCATGCCGGCAGCCTTGGCGGCGTTCTCGATCATCGGCGCCGGAACACCTTCGATCAGCATCTTGTAGGCTTCCGACATGTAGCGCAGCACGCAGCGGTTGACGTAGAAGCCGCGCGTGTCGTTGACGACGATCGGCGTCTTCTTGATGGCGCGCACGAAGTCGATCGCGGTGGCAAGCGCCTTGTCGCCAGTCTTCTTGCCCAGGATGATCTCGACCAGCATCATCTTGTCGACCGGCGAGAAAAAGTGGATGCCGACGAAATTCTTCGGCCGCGCCGAATTCTTGGCCAGCGCAGTGATCGGGATGGTCGAAGTGTTGGAGGCAAAGATCGCCGACGATTTCAGCACGGCTTCGGCCTGTTCGGTCGCAGCCTTCTTGACGGCTGAATCCTCGAACACCGCCTCAACCACCAGATCGCAGCCGGCGAGGTCGGCATAGTCTGCCGTCGGCGTGATCAGCGACAGCAGCTTGTCCTTCTCCTCGGGCTTGGCGCGGCCCTTCTTGACCTGATCCGAGATCAGGCTGTCGGAATGCGCCTTGCCCTTTTCGGCCGACGCTATGTCGCGGTCGAGCAGTACGACCGGGATGCCGGCCTTGGCGCTGACAAAGGCGATGCCGGCGCCCATGAAGCCGGCGCCGAGAATGCCGATCTTCTTGAACTTGGTTTCCGGCACGCCGGCCGGGCGGCGGGCGCCCTTGTTGAGCTCCTGCAGCGAGACGAACAGCGAGCGGATCATGGCCGCTGCTTCCTTGGACTGCATGATCTCGGTGAAATAGCGCTGTTCGATCCGCAGACCGGTGTCGAACGGCACCAGCAGGCCCTCATAGACGCATTTCAGGATCGCAGCGGCAGCAGGATAATTGCCATAGGTCTCGCGGCGCAAAATGGCGATGGCCGGCGGCCACAGATTGAAGCCGGCGGGCGAATAGATCTGGCCGCCGGGCAGCTTGAAGCCCTTCTCGTCCCAAGGCTGGACGGCCTTCAGGCCGTTCTTGATCAATGCCTTGGCGGTCTCGATCAGCTTGGCGGGTTCGGCGACCTCGTGGATCAGGCCCATGGCTTTCGCCTTTTGCGCCGACAGGTTCTGGCCGGTGGTCAGCATCTGCAACGCCTGCTGCTGGTCGGTCAGGCGCGGCACGCGCTGGGTGCCGCCGGCGCCGGGGAAGATGCCGACCTTGACTTCCGGCAGGGCCATCTTGACCTTGTCGGAGTCAGCGGCCACGCGACCATGGCAGGCCAGCGACAGCTCGAAAGCGCCGCCCATGCAGGTGCCGTTGATCGCCGAAACCCAGGGCTTGCCCGAGGTTTCGAGCTTGCGCCACAAGCCGCCCATGCGGCCGGCATTGTCGGACAGCAGCTTGGCCGCCTTCTCCGGATCCTTGTTCTTCTCCTTGGCGAAGACTGCCAGCATCTTCTGCAGCATGGTCAGGTCGGCGCCGCCGGAGAAGCTATCCTTGCCCGAGGTGATGACCGCGCCCTTGATGGCGGCGTCGGCCACGACCTGGTCGATGATCTTGTCGAGCTCGTTCATCACCTCTTCGGTGAAGACGTTCATCGAACGGTCCGGCATGTTCCAGGTGACCAGCGCAATGCCGTCAGCGTCGGTGTCGACCGTGAAGTTTGTGTAGGTCATGTCTCTCTCCTTCCGGCCGAAAATCAGACGCGTTCGATGATCGTTGCGGTGCCCATGCCGGCGCCGATGCAGAGCGTCACCAGCGCGGTGTTGAGGTCGCGGCGCTCCAGCTCGTCCAGCACCGTGCCCAGAATCATCGCGCCGGTAGCGCCGAGCGGATGGCCCATGGCAATGGCGCCGCCATTGACGTTGATCTTGTCGTGCGGGATGTCGAAGGCCTGCATGTAGCGCAGCACCACCGAGGCGAAGGCCTCGTTGAGTTCGAACAGGTCGATATCCGACAGCTTCATCTTGGCGCGCTTCAGAAGCTTCTCGGTGACGTCGACCGGACCAGTCAACATCAGCACCGGCTCGGAGCCTATATTGGCGAAGGCGCGGATGCGCGCGCGCGGCTTCAGCCCCATTGTCTTGCCGGCCTTCTTCGAGCCGAGCAGCACGGCGGCAGCGCCATCGACGATGCCCGACGAGTTGCCGGCATGGTGGACGTGGTTCACTTCTTCGACTTCGGGATGCTTCTGAACGGCAACGGCGTCGAAGCCGCCCATTTCTCCGGGCATGACGAAGGACGGGTTGAGCGAGGCCAGCGACTGCATGTCGGTCGTCGGCCGCATATGCTCGTCATGGTCGAGAATGATCAGGCCGTTCTGGTCCTTGATCGGAATGACGGAGTTTTTGAAGCGGCCATCGGCCCAGGCCTTGCCGGCGCGCTTCTGGCTCTCGACCGCATAGGCGTCGACGTCGTCGCGCGAGAAGCCGTATTTGGTGGCGATCAAATCGGCCGAGATGCCTTGCGGCACGAACCAGCCTGGCAGGCCGACGGACGGGTCCATGAACCAGGCGCCGCCGGATGCGCCCATGCCGACGCGCGACATCGATTCCACACCGCCGGCAATGACGATCTCGTCGGCCCCTTGCGCGATCTTGGCGGCGCCAAAATTGATGGCGTCGAGGCCCGAAGCGCAGAAGCGCGAAATCTGCATGCCCGGCGCCTTGTTGTCGTAGCCGGCCTCGAAGGCGGCGGCGCGCGGAATGACCGAACCGGCCTCGCCGACCGGATCGACGCAGCCGAAGATAATGTCGTCGACGTTTGCAGTGTCGAGCCCGTTGCGGTCGCGCAGCGCTTCAAGCGTCTTTGCAGCAAGCCGCACCGCCGGCACTTCGTGCAGCGAGCCATCCTTCTTGCCCTTGCCGCGCGGCGTGCGCACGGCGTCATAGACATAAGCTTCGGCCATTTTCTTGCTCCTTGCTTTGCCGGTCGTGGCTCTCAGAGAGAGCGGCCGATCAGCAATTTCATGATCTCGTTGGTGCCGCCGTAGATGCGCTGGACGCGGGCGTCGCGGAACATGCGGGCGATCGGATATTCATTCATGTAGCCATAGCCGCCATGCAATTGAAGGCATTCGTCGACGACTTTTCCCTGCAGATCCGAGAGCCAGTACTTGGCCATCGATGCCGTCACCGGATCGAGGCCGCCATTGATGTGGCGGGTGACACAATCATTGTAGAAGACGCGGCCGATGGTGGCCTCGGTCTTCAATTCGGCCAGCTTGAACTGGGTGTTCTGGAACTCGATGATCGCCTTGCCGAACGCCTTACGCTCCTTGACGTAGTCGATGGTCAGCGCCAGCGCGCGCTCGATCATGGCAATGGCGCCGGTGCCGATCTGCAGGCGTTCCTGCGGCAATTGCTGCATCAGCTGGATGAAGCCCTGCCCCTCTTCGTGGCCGAGCAGGTTGGAGGTCGGCACGCGCATGTCGTTGAAGAACAATTCCGACGTGTCGTTGGCCTTCAAGCCGATCTTGTCGAGGTTGCGGCCGCGCTGAAACCCTTCGACCTCGTCGGTCTCGACGACGATCAGCGAGGTGCCCTTGGCGCCTTTGGCCGGATCGGTCTTGGTGACGACGATGATGAAATTGGCGAGTTGGCCGTTGGTGATGAAGGTTTTCGAGCCGTTGATCTTGTACTGGTTGCCGTCCTTCTCGGCCCGCGTCTTGACGCCTTGCAGGTCTGAGCCGGCGCCGGGTTCAGTCATGGCGATGGCGCCGATCAGCTCGCCGGTCGCCAGCTTCGGCAGCCATTTCTTCTTCTGCTCGTCCGAGCCGTAGTGAAGGATGTAAGGAGCGACGATCGCATTGTGCAGGCCGATGCCGAAACCGTCGACGCCGACATGGCCGATCGCCTCGATGATGGCGCTCTCATGCGCGAAGGTGCCGCCGGAGCCGCCATATTCCTCGGGCATGGAGGCGCAGAGCAGGCCGGCCGCACCGGCCTTGCGCCAGCTCTCGCGGTCGACCATTTCGTTCTTCTCGAACTCGTCGTAGCGCGGCGCGATCTCTTCCGACATGAAGCGATGCGCCATGTCGTAAAGCATGCCGACCTCGTCCGCCGCCCAGGCGGGCTTCGGCAAAGAGAGCACTTCGGCTGGATTTGTCGCCACGATTTCCTCCGCGTTCCGACAATGTGGGCCGGCAGTGCCGGCCCGACAAACCTAGAACGCTTCCGCAGGCAGCGCCATTAGCGTGTCCGCACCACTGGAAATGCGGGCGAGATGTGCCGACGTCTCCGGCATGATCCGCTCCATGAAGAAGCGCGCCGTCACCACCTTGTTGTCGTAGAAGGATTGGGTGCCGTTGGCGCCGGTCTTACCTAGCGCGGCCTTGGCCATCTGCGCCCACATGTAGCCCAGCGCCACCAGGCCGAAGAGATGCATGTAGTCGGTCGAGGCTGCACCGGCATTGTCAGGCTTGGCCATGCCGTTCTGCACCAGCCACATGGTCGCCGCCTGCAGATCGTTGAGGCCCTTCTTCAGCGCCTTGGTGAACGGCGCCAACTTCTCGTCGGAGTGGTTTTCCTCGCAGAATTCGCCGACATCCCTAAAGAACGCCTGAATGGCGCGGCCGCCGTTCAGACCGAGCTTGCGGCCGACGAGGTCGAGCGCCTGGATGCCGTTGGCGCCTTCATAGATCATGGCGATGCGGGCATCGCGCACGAACTGGCTCATGCCGTGCTCTTCGATATAGCCGTGGCCACCGAACACCTGCTGCGCCATGACGGCGTGATCAAAACCCTTGTCGGTCAGCACGCCCTTGATCACCGGCGTCAACAGGCCGGTATAGTCGTCGGCGGCCTGGCGGTCCTTGTCGTCGGCGGAACGGTGGGCAATGTCGGACTTGATCGCCGTCCACAGCGCCAGCGCGCGACCGGCCTCGTTGAAGGCCTTCATGGTCATCAGCGAGCGGCGGATGTCGGGATGGACGATGATCGGGTCAGCCTTCTTGTCCGGCGCCTTGGCGCCCGACAGCGAACGGCCCTGCAGCCGGTCCTTGGCGTACGAGACCGCGTTCTGGTAGGCGATTTCCGACAGCGACAGGCCCTGCAGGCCGACGCCGAGGCGGGCCTCGTTCATCATCGTGAACATCGCCTTCAGGCCGCCATTCTCCTCGCCGAGCAGCGTGCCTTCGGCCTCGTCATAATTCATGACGCAGGTCGAATTGCCGTGGATGCCCATCTTCTCCTCGATGGAGCCGCAGGAAAGCGTGTTCTTCTCGGCCGGATCGCCCGAGGCATCGAGCTTGAGCTTCGGCACGATGAACAGCGAGATGCCCTTCACGCCTGCCGGCGCACCTTCGATGCGGGCCAGCACCAGATGGACGATGTTGTCCGACATGTCGTGCTCGCCGGCCGAGATGAAGATCTTCTGCCCGGAAATCTTGTAGGTGCCATTGCCGTTCGGCACCGCCTTGCTGCGCAGCAGGCCGAGATCGGTGCCGCAATGCGGCTCGGTCAGGTTCATCGTGCCGGTCCAGGACCCCTCGACCAGCTTCGGCAACCAGGTAGCTTTCTGCTCGTCGGTGCCGTGGGTGATGATGGCCGCGATCGCGCCCTGCGTCAGGCCGGGATACATCATCAGCGCCATGTTGGCCGAGACCATGTATTCGGCAACCGCGGTGTGCACGGCATAGGGCAGGCCCTGGCCACCGAATTCGACCGGTGCCGCCAGCCCCATCCAGCCGCCTTCGCGATACTGGTCGTAGGCCTCCTTGAAGCCTTTCGGCGTCGTCACCGAGCCGTCGGCATGGCGCACGCAGCCTTCCATGTCGCCAACGCGGTTAAGCGGATGCATGACGTTTTCGGCGAGCTTGGCGCCTTCGGCGAGGATCGCCTCGACCACGTCGGGCGTCGCGTCGGCAAATCCGGGAAGATTGGAGTAGCGCTGGTAGCCCAGCACCTCATTGAGCACGAACAGTGTGTCCTGGACCGGAGCCCGGTAGATCGGCATGTGTTTCCTCCACCATGCGGGTCTTTGGCCGCGAGATCGGGCCCCAACCATGGGGCGGGGCAGCATGCGGACCAATGTTGAAAGCGGGATAGCAAAAATTGACGTTTGCGTAAACGTCAATTTTATCGCCGCGACAAAATTTCCTTGTGCCAGCCTATCGGCGCGACGTGGCGGACGCCAGCGATGCGTGGGAGTTCCACCCTGGCGGATGGCAAAACAAAGGAGCCGCGCGGATGGACCGCGCGGCTCCCTTTGATCAAAGCTCGTGCCGAAAGACGGCGACGTGAAATCAGCTGGCGGCGCTGGCCGGTGCGGTACGCTCGGACAGCATCTGGCGCACGGCCGACATCGAGCCACTCAGCTCGTTGATGGCGTCGTCGATCAGCGCGCGCTGCTTCTGCAGGCGGGCAAGCTGCTTCTCCGACTTGTCGAGAGCCAGCCGCAGCTGCTTGGTGTTGGATCCGGTCGGATCGTAGAGATCCATCATCTGCTTGACGTCGCGCAGCGAGAACCCGACCTTGCGGCCGAGCAGGATCAGCTTCAGCCGCGCCTTGTCACGACGCGTGTAGAGGCGCGTTGCCCCGTCACGCTTCGGATTGAGCAGGCCCTTGTCTTCATAGAAACGCAGCGTGCGCAGGGTCACGCCGTATTTCTTCGCCATTTCGCCGATGCGCACGAGTTCCTCGCCGGCTTCGACAGACATATTGTTGGTATTGGCCGCGGCTTCGCCGGGCGAAACAAGTTTCATGGTCACTGGCTTTCCCCTGTAGTGGCGTCGCGGTCTCGGACCTTGCAACGCCTGAGTGGAAGCGGGGGCATGCTTCCAGTCGTGGTTTCAACGAATTCATCGCAAAAGGCACGAAAAGCGCCCCTCTTACGTTTACGTCAATTCTATATCGATAGCCGCCTCATGACGCAAGGGTGTTCTGGGATTGCGAAACCTTATGCCGCACCCCCGCTGCCGGTCCGAACGGGCGCTGCCTGTGTTTCAGCAATGTCGTAACTTCTTAAGGTTGGTTAACGCCTTGTTTACCACGATGGGTGAAATGTGCGCATGTCGGTCACCCGTGTTTATCCTGTAGCGAATTTTTCACGGTTTTTCGGAGCGCGGGCCTGGCCCGGAAAGCTCGTCTTTCGCCGTAGCAGTCGCGCGGCCGCCTTCGTTCCCGACAGGGACTTTGGGGAAAACTGGCAGCAAGCCGGCCATTCTGAAAACGGACGCATCGATGAACAGCAAGCGGTCCTATCTCGATACACTTAATGCCGGCAGGCTGCGTAGGCCGAACACCACGCTTGATGAATTGAACCGTTCGCTGGAAACACTGGAACAGCGGCTGGAGCGCAAGCGCGAGGACGTCGGAGAGCGCATCGATCCGCGCCGGCCACCGGTCGAGCCGCGCTACGCCAGCGCCCAGCCCTACGGCCAGCCGCGCTGGTATGAGGACCCGCAGCCCGCGCCGCGGCCGAAAAGCCCGGCGCCGGCCGGCTTCGACCAGAACTATCAGGCGATCGCCCGCGACATCGACCGCGTGCGCGGCCAGGAAGACAGCGTCGCCGTGGTCGGCAAGATCGCGGGCGAATTGCGCGGCCTGCGCGAGGAATTGCGCCACCAGATGACGGTTGGCCTGCAGCGCGAATTCGGCGCCCTGCGCAAGGATATCGAGCGGGCATTCCAGGCGAACAGCCAGGCTGGTGGCCAAACCGGCAAGGGCAGCGCCGAACTCGGCCTCGAATTCGAGCGCCTGTCCGGCGCCATCCAGACGCTGGCCGAAAAGAGCGACGACAGAAGCGTCAACATGCTGCGCCTCGAGCTCGAGCAGGTGAAGACCGCGCTCGACACTTTGGCGCGCGAGGAGAGCGTTCAGAAGGTCGACAGCCGCTGGGACGATTTCGACCGGCGCTGGAGCGCATTCGAGGACCGCGTCGACGCTGACCACCGCAGCCGCGCCGACGACCCGGGCCTGTCGGTGCTGACCGACCGGCTCGAACAGATCAGCAATGCCGTTCACAATCTGCCGGAATCGCTGTCGCTGCGCTCGATGGAAGAAAAGGTCCGTACGCTGGCCGGCGCCGTCGATCATTTCGTCAGCCAGCAGAACAACCGCGGCAGCGACACGTTCGGCCTGATCGACGAACGGCTTGACGAGATTTCGCGCGCCATCGTCGCCTCGACCGTTGCCGCGCAGGCCAATTCCATCGACCATGAGGCCTTCGACCGCATCGAGAAGCGGATCGATTCGCTGGCCCGGCAAATCGAGGAAGTGGCGCAGGATCGCCCCGGCAACGCCGTCATGGATCGGCTGGGCACATTGTCGAGCCGGGTCGACGATCTCGCGGGCCGCGCCAATCTGCCGGAACAGGCGATGGAGCGCCTGGGCAAGCAGATCGCGATGATTGCCGACAAGATCGACCGCGCCCCGGCCATGCCCGACGTCGACTATATCTTCCAGGGCCTTGAACAGCGCTTCGATGCACTGTCGGGCATGATGGAACGCCGGCAGGGAGACGCCATCGAACAGGGCAACATGCTGTTTCGCGATCTCGAGCGGCGACTGGACGAGGTCGCCGACCGGCTGGACCAGCGCCAGCCGCAAGCCGACAACGCCGAAATCATGGACGCCATCGACGCCCGCTTCACCGCGCTCGCCAAGCGCATGGAGACGCGTGTTCCCGATCCTGCCAACGAGGCGGCGATCCGCGGCCTGGAAAGCCGACTCGAAGACATTTCAAGCCGGCTGGAATCGTCGGCCGCCCAGGTCGCCGGCATCGATCCGGCGCTGATCCGCAGCCTTGAGGCTCAGGTCTCCGGCCTGTCGGCACATCTGTCGAAACCCGGAACGCCGCTGCCGGAATTCGAGGACATCAGCCCGCGCCTCAACGAAATCGAAAAGTCGCTGGCCGGCACCCGCGAGTCGATCATGGGCGCGGCACGCGAAGCAGCCGAGAGCGCCGTACGCTCGCTGGCCGATTCCAACGCCAACACCGCGGCCGTCACCGGCCTTGCCCAAGATCTGAAGACGCTGGAAGCGCTGACGCGCCGTTCGGACGAGCGCAATTCACGGACATTCGAGGCCATTCACGACACGCTGCTCAAGATCGTCGACCGCCTGGGCTCGCTGGAGACCAGCGAACCGGTCGAGGCAGTGAGCGAACTTCTGGATACGCCGGCCGAGCCGGCACGGCGGGCCCGCGCGGCCCGCGCCTCCAAGATCGCGGTGCAGGACGCGCCGTCGATGGACATCGACCAGCCGCTGCCGCTGACCGGAGACATGGCCGACCTCGACGGTCGCGCCGCCGCCATCATGCGCAACGAACCCGATATGCGCGCCGACCCGGGTGAGCGTAGCGACCCGGGTACGCGCAGCGATCCGGTCATGCGCAGCGAGCCTGTGCGGCGCTCGCCGGCCGAGGCTGCCGCGGCCGCTGCCCAGGCAGCACTCGGTTCCGATGCGATTGCCGAGAAGGGCGAAGGCACGGCCAAGAAATCGCTGTTCGGCGGATTGGCCCGCGCCTTCAGGGGCAAGAAGCAGGCGGACATGCCGCCGCTTGCCGGTTCGACGCCCGATGTCGATATGCCGAGCGTCGATCTCGATGAGCCACTCGACCCGAAGCTCGCCAACCGGCCGCTGGAGCCGGGCTCCGGCGCGCCCGACCTCAACGCCATCATGAAGCGCGTGCGCGATGAGCGTGGCCCGCCGGCGCGTCAAAGCAGCGGCGATGCGTCGAAGTCCGACTTCATCGCCGCGGCCCGGCGCGCGGCGCAAGCAGCGGCTGCCGAGGCGGACGCGCTGAAGCGCCAGTCCACGATGAAGGGCCCGGTGAAGGCGCTGCGGATCGGCGACCTGCTCAAGGCGCGGCGCAAGCCGATCCTGATGGGCGCGATCGCGATCATGCTGGCACTTGCCGGCCTGCAGCTGGGCAAGGCCTTCTTCGCCGACCCGGTTGAGGTCGCCAGCAACGATACGGCGCCGATTGTCGCCTCGCAGCCGGCCGAGACCGCTTCGGTCAGCGCTGCCAGCCAACCCAAGGCAGACGCGCAGCCGGCCGTGCAGGACGCGCCGGCCCGGACCGTCAGGCAGGCGGAACAGTCGCAGCCAGCCGCCAAGGATGACGCGCCGATCGAGGCTGCTTCGACAAGTTCTGTTGGCCCTGATGTGCCAGCAGCCGAACCGGCGCCAGCGCCGATGGCTTTGGCCGATCCGTCCCCGACGCCAAACGCAATGCTGCCGACGACCGCCATTGCCGAACCGGCGGCGGCTGAGGCACAGCCTGCGGCCACACAAGCTGTCATGGCGCCCTCGGATACGACCGGCGCGGTTCCGCCCACTGACACTGCGGCGACACCTGTCGTTGCCAAGATCGACATCCCGGCCGATGCCGGCCCGCAGGCCTTGCGCGACGCGGCCGCCGGCGGCGACGCCAAGGCGCTGTTCGAGCTCGGCTCACGCTACGCCGAATCGCGCGGCGTCAAGGAAGACATGGCGGCCGCGGCCAAATGGTACGAAAAGTCGGCCGAACTCGGCTTCGCGCCGGCCGAATACCGCATCGGCAATTTCTACGAGAAGGGCATCGGTGTGGCGCGCGACATCAAGAAGGCAAAGACCTTCTACCAGCTCGCGGCCGCGCAAGGTAACGCCAGCGCCATGCACAACCTCGCCGTGCTCTTCGCCATGGCCGCGGACGGCGTGACCGACAATGAATCGGCGGCGCACTGGTTCCAGGCGGCGGCCGATGTCGGCGTCAAGGACAGCCAGTTCAATCTCGGCATCCTGGCGGCCAAGGGCGTCGGCATGAAGCAGAGCCTGGAAGAATCCTACAAGTGGTTCGCGCTCGTCGCCAAGACCGGCGACAAGGATGCGGAGGCCAAGCGCGACGAAGTCGCCAGTGCGCTGCGGCCCGAACAGCTCGAGCGGGCGCGCGCTGCCGCCGAACTGTGGAAGCCGAAGCCGCTCGACCCGGCGTCCAACTCGGCCGACATTCCTGAATCCTGGCAGGAAGGCACGCCGCAGACGACCGCCAGCGTCGACATGAAAAAGGCGGTCAAGAACATCCAGCTCATCCTCAACAAAAACGGCTACGATGCCGGCGGCGCCGATGGCGTGATGGGCGGCAAGACCAAGACCGCGATCATGGCTTTCCAGACCGACAACAAGATGCAGGCGACCGGCGAAATCGATGAAAAGCTGGTGAAGGCGCTGCTGGCGCATAAATAACGGCAGATGCGTCGCTAACGCGACGCCCTTGCCACACATTTGCCTGTTAACTGATTGAGATGTTTTTTGTTTCGGCAGGGCGGCGGGGTTTGACCCGACCGCCCCGTCGGCGCAAGGAAAAATTGGCTTTTCGGTGCGACAATGCCCGGCAATGGCTGCAATCGCCGACAGGCAAACTGATCGAGACTGACGGGTGGGCATCTATCTCCCGATCGCGGAAATTTCCGTCAACGTCTTCGTCCTGCTGGCGATGGGCGCGGCGGTGGGCTTTCTGTCGGGCATGTTCGGGGTCGGCGGCGGTTTTCTGATCACGCCGCTGCTGATCTTCTACAACATCCCGCCGGCGATCGCCGTTGCCACCGGCGCCAACCAGGTCATCGCTTCCTCTTTCTCCGGCGCGCTGTCGCACATGAAGCGCGGCACGCTGGACTTCAAGCTCGGCGGGGTGCTGCTGGCCGGCGGCATTGTCGGCTCGACCGGCGGTATATTCGTCTTTGCCTTGCTGCGCCGGCTCGGCCAGCTCGACCTGTTCATTTCGCTGCTCTACGTCGTGCTGCTCGGCACCGTCGGCGGGCTGATGCTGGTCGAGAGCGTCAATGCGCTACGCGCCACGCGCAGCGGCGCCGCCCCGGTCCTGAAGAAGTCCGGCCAGCACAACTGGATCCATCGGCTGCCGCTGAAGATGCGCTTCCGGGCCTCGAAACTGTTCGTCAGCGTCATTCCGGTGCTGGGTCTCGGCGCCGGCATCGGCTTCCTGTCGTCTATCATGGGTGTCGGCGGCGGCTTCATCATGGTGCCGGCGCTGATCTATCTCCTGAAAGTGCCGACCAACGTCGTTATCGGCACCTCGCTGTTCCAGATCATCTTCACCTCGGCCTATACCACGCTGGTGCACGCCACGACCAACCAGACGGTCGACGTGATGCTTGCCTTTCTGTTGATGGCGGGTGGCGTCGCCGGCGCGCAATACGGCGCCAAGGCCGGCCAGAAACTGCGCGGCGAACAGCTCAGGGCATTGCTGGCGCTGCTGGTGCTGGCGGTGGCGATCCGGCTTGCCATCGATCTCTTCGTCACGCCGCCAAACCTCTATTCGCTGACCGCGGCAGGCCTCAACTGATGCGGCGGTGGAGGATTTTTTCGGCCGCCGCCTTGCTTTTCGCTCTCGCCCTGCCGGCGGCAGCACAGACGTCGAACCCGCTGCCAGAAGGCATCCAGATCGGTCTCTCCACCGACAAGGTCTCGATCACCGCCGGTTTTTCCGGCGCGGATCTCACCATTTTCGGTTCGTTGGAAAACCCCGACCCGCTGGTTGCGCGGCAGGGCCGCTATGACGTTATCGTCGTGCTCGAAGGGCCGCCGCGGCCCGTGGTGGTGCGCCGCAAGGACCGGGTGCTCGGCGTCTGGGTCAATCTGGAATCCGAGACCTTCGAGAACGTGCCGGTGTCCTATTCCGTCGCCACGACGCGGCCGCTGCAGGACATTACCGAACCCAACAGCTACAAGCAGCTGTCACTCGGGGCATCCAACCTTTACATGCAGCCGGCCGACGCGACCGACAGCCCGGCGACGATCGAGGAATTCACCGTGGCCTTGCGCGAGCGCAAAGCGGCGACCGGCCTCTACAGCGAGAATGTCGGTGGCGTGCAGTTCCTGTCGCAGAACCTGTTCCGCGCCACGGTCCGGCTGGCGCCCAACGTTCCGGTCGGAACGCATAAAGCGCGCGCGTTCCTGTTCAAGAGCGGCCTGTTCCTCAAGGAAAGCTCGGCCCAGCTCGAAATCCGCAAATCGGGTTTCGAACAGTCGATCTTCCGCGTCGCGCACGATTATTCCTTTCTTTACGGCGTCTTCGCCGTGTCGCTGGCCATGATCACCGGCTGGCTCGGCAGGCTGATCTTCCGCAAGGATTGACGCCCCGGGGAAATGGAAGGCCATTTTCCCGTAGAAACAGGGTTTCCCTTTCGCGGTTTATGCGATAGATCGCCGCCTCCCAACCCTCGGGCAAATACGCACAATCAATTCGGCAAGCGGTCCGGACATCCGGATGACAGTGCATTTCGGCGCTGGCCACCGCGACCCAATGACAGGAGGCTGCAATGCATCAGGCATTTGGCGGCATCGATTTCGGCACGTCCAATTCCACAGTGGGCGTGATCCGCGACGGCCAGGCACGATTGGTGGCGCTGGAAGGGGAACAGCCGACATTGCCAAGTGCTGTGTTCTTCAACTTCGAGGACGGCCACACCTATTTCGGCCGCCGCGCGATCGCCGACTATACAGACGCCATCGAAGGCAGGCTGATGCGGTCGCTGAAGAGCGTGCTCGGCAGTTCGCTCGCGCATGAGAAGACGCGCATCAAGGCGCGCCAGATCGGTTTCATCGACATTGTCGGCATGTTCGTCGGCCATTTGAAGAAGCGGCTCGAGGACGATGCCGGCGCGCCGGTGGAGAGCGTTGTGCTCGGCCGTCCCGTGCAGTTCGTCGACGACGATGCGGACGCCGATGCCAAGGCGCAGGGCGAGCTTGAAAAGGCAGCGCGCGCGCAAGGCTTCAAGCACATCGCCTTCCAGTTCGAACCGATCGCGGCCGCACTCGATTACGAACAGGGCGTGGCGCGCGAGGAACTGGCGCTGATCGTCGATATGGGCGGCGGCACGTCCGACTTTTCGATCGTGCGGGTTTCGCCGCAGCGCGCGCGCTCAGGCGACCGCAAGGACGACATCCTGGCCAATCGCGGCATCCATATCGGCGGAACCGACTTCGACCGGCTGCTCAGCATCGCCCATGTCATGCCCAAGCTCGGCTATCTCTCGCAGACAAAAGACGGCAAGCGCAACCTGCCGGCGAGCTACTTCATTGATCTGGCGACGTGGCAGCGCATCAACCTGGTCTACACCGCCAAGGCGATGACGGATCTCAGGCAGATCCGCTTCGAAGCCAAGCGCGCCGACCTGGTCGAGCGCTTCATCCACATTGTCGAACATCGCTACGGCCATGCGTTGGCCGGACTGGTCGAACGAGCCAAGATCGCACTGACGGACCAGGCTTCGGCCGATGTGACGGTGGCATTGCCCGATGTGCATTTTACCGCCGAGATCACGCGAACCGGTCTGGAGGAGACGATTACCGCCGACATCGAGCGTGTGTCCGCGACAGTGCGGCAGACAATTGCCGACGCAGGCGTGACGGCGTCCGAGATCACCGCCGTGTTCCTCACCGGCGGTTCGACCGCCATCCCGCTGGCGCGGCGAGAAATCCTGTCGCTGGTGCCGCAGGCCGCTGTCATTGAGGGCGACATGTTCGGCTCGGTCGGCCTTGGCCTGGCGCTGGATGCGCAGCGCAAGTTCAGCTAATCCCCTTAACCGTGGTCTGCAGAGGCGGCCAGATGCGCCTTGAGCGCCATCTGTGCCAGGCTTGCCTGGCGGTCGCGGTGGGTGATCATGGCGAAGTCGCGTTTCGGGAGTTCGAGCGGCACCGATCGGAGGCTGCCTTCGGCCACCGCGCGTCCGACGACGAGGTCGGAGATGATGGTGGCGCCGGCACCGGCCTCTACCGCCTGGCGAACCGCCTCATTGCTCGGCAGCACCAGAAAAATCTGCAGGTCGGCGAGCGAAATCCCCTCTCGGCGCGCCAGATCCTCCAATACCTCGCGCGTACCAGACCCGCCCTCGCGGATGATCCAGCGCAGCCCCCTGATGTCGGGGCGGCCAGGCGCGATCTCGGCGATCTCGGGATGCGAGGCGGCGACGACCAGCATCAAGCTGTCGACGTCAACCTTGGTGCGGCGGAGGATATCGGATTCGGTACGCCCCTCGACCAGGCCGAGGTCGGCGGTGCCATCCAGCACATTGGCCTCCACCTGCCTGGTGTTGCCGATGCTGACGCTGAGCCGCACCGCGGGGTAGGCCTCGTGGAAGGACGCCAGCCGGCGCGGCAGCCAGTAGCTGGCAATGGTCAAGCTGGCGGCGATCGACAGGCTGCCGGCGACCGTCTGCGAGACATGTTCCAGCACGTTGCGGGCAGCGGCAGCGCGCTCCAGCACCGCCTTGGCCTCCGGCAGGAAGCGATGACCGGTCTGGGCAAGCTCGATGTTGCGGCCGACCCGGTTGAAGAGATGTACGCCGTGCTGCTCTTCGAGCGCACGAATAGCCGCCGAGGCGGCCGACTGGGAAATGCCCAAAAGCTCCGCCGCCTTGGTCATGTGGCCGCGTTCGGCGACGGCGACGAAGATGCGCAACTGGTCAAGGGTCATACGACCATTAAGAACCAATTCCGATCGAATTTACAAGAACAACTGATTAGACGGATCGATAGCTTTATTCTACTTTTTCAGGCGAAGTTAGAAAAAATTCGCCAACAGATCGCAGCCAACAAAATGATCGGGCGGTTCAGATCCCTGCTTGTGCATTGGACCCGTGGCCTCAGGCGGCGGCTGGCCGGCGACCGCTATCACCCTGAAGAACACTATATGCGCGGCCCCGGACCGAAGACGCGGGCCAAATTCTCAGGTAGCAAAAGCACGCCCGCACCATGAACCACGGAGCGTCGCGCGGGGCCAATTCCGCACCGTCGCAACGGCCGCTTGCCGATACGCGCGCGCCGGATGAAGGCGACGGCGTCGATACTTCGCCCGACGTTTCCGACAGCATCGCCAAGACCACCTGCTACATGTGCGCCTGCCGCTGCGGCATCGACGTCCACATCAAGGACGGCAAGGTGCGCTACATCAACGGCAACAAGGACCATCCGGTCAATCGCGGCGTGATCTGCGGCAAGGGCAGTTCCGGCATCATGCAGCACTACAGCCCGGCGCGGCTGAAGAAGCCGCTGCTGCGCAGCGGCCCGCGCGGCTCGGGCGAGTTTCACGAGATCGAATGGGAAGAAGCGTTTTCGATCGCGACCGAGCGTCTGTCGAACATCCGCCGGACCGATCCCAAAAAGCTCGCCTTCTTCACCGGGCGCGACCAGTCGCAGTCGCTGACCGGCTGGTGGGCGAGCCAGTTCGGCACGCCGAACTTCGCCGCCCATGGCGGGTTCTGCTCGGTCAACATGGCGGCCGGCGGCCTCTACACGATCGGCGGGTCGTTCTGGGAGTTCGGCGAGCCGGACTGGGACAACACCAAATACTTCATGCTGTTCGGCGTCGCCGAGGACCATGATTCCAACCCGATGAAGATCGGACTCGGCAAGCTCAAGGCGCGCGGCGCCAAGGTGGTGTCGATCAATCCCTGCCGCACCGGCTACAACGCCATCGCCGATGACTGGATCGGCATCAGGCCCGGCACCGACGGCCTGTTTGTCTTCGCGCTGATCCATGAACTGCTGAAAGCCGGCCGCGTCGATCTCGATTATCTGCTGCGCTACACCAATGCGCATGTGCTGGTTATCCAGGAGCCGGGTGCGGCCGATGACGGGCTTTTCCTGCGCGACAGCGACGGCAATCCGCTGGCCTGGGACAGGGTTGCGAAGACCTCCGTCAACGCGGCCGATCCAGATGCAAAGCCGGCGTTGACCAGCAGCTACACCGTCGCCGGACGCCGTTGTGTGCCGGTGTTTCAGCTGATCGCCGACCGCTATATGGACGACAGCTACGCGCCTGACGCGGTCGCGGCTCAGTGCGGGATTCCAGCTGACACGATCCGCCGGATCGCGGCCGAACTCGCCCATGTCGCCTTTGAACAGACGATTGAACTGCCGGTGGCGTGGACCGACTGGGCCGGGCGTCGGCACGAGACGATCAAGGGACGGCCGGTGTCGATGCATGCCATGCGCGGCATCTCGGCCCATTCCAACGGTTTTCACTCCTGCCGCGCCGTCCATCTGCTGCAGGTGCTGCTGGGCACGATCGACGTACCCGGCGGTTTCCGTTTCAAGCCGCCCTACCCGCGCTCGGCGCCGCCGGGACCGAAGCCGTGCGGCAAGAATGTAAGGCCGATGACGCCGCTGGACGGGACGCCGCTCGGTTTCGTCTGCGGCCCGGACGATTTGCTGGTCGACGAGGCCGGCACGCCGCTTCGCATCGACAAGGCTTATTCCTGGGATGCGCCGCTGGCCGCGCACGGGCTGATGCATACGGTCATCCGCAATGCCTGGGCCGGCGACCCGTACCCGATCGACACGCTGATGATGTACATGTCGAACATGGCGTGGAACTCCTCGATGAACACCGTGGAGACCATTGCCATGCTCACCGACCATGACGAGGCGGGCAACTACAAGATCCCCTTCATCATCTATTCCGACGCCTATTATTCCGAGACGGTGCCGTTCGCTGACCTGGTGCTGCCAGACACCACCTATCTCGAACGTCACGACTGCATCAGCCTGCTCGACCGGCCGATCAGCCATGCCGATGGACCAGGTGATGCCATCCGTCATCCCGTCGTCGAACCCGACCGCGATGTCAGGCCGTTCCAGTCGGTGCTGATCGAGCTCGGCGCCCGGCTTGGCCTGCCTTGCTTCACCAACGAGGACGGGTCCGCGAAATACCGCAACTATGCCGACTACATCGTCAATCACGAGCGCACGCCCGGCATCGGCCCGCTCGCCGGCTGGCGCGGCAAGGACGGCAGTTCGGTCGGCAAGGGCGAGGTCAACCCGGACCAGTTGCAGCGTTACATCGACAATGGCGGTTTCTGGCACCAGGATTTTGCCGCCGACCAGCGCTACTACAAGATGGCGAACCGCTCCTATCTCGACTTCGCTGAGCAGATGGGGTTCATCCCCAAGGCCGAGCCAATCGTCTTCCAGCTCTATTCCGAACCGATGCAACGCTTTCGCCTCGCGGCGCGCGGCCATGGTCGCGTGCAGCCGCCCGAGAGCGAACGCCACCGCATCGAGACCTACATGGACCCGCTGCCATTCTGGTTTACGCCCTTCGAAGAGGCCGCCGTCGATCCGCAGAAATATCCGCTGCATGCGCTGACGCAACGGCCGATGCACATGTATCATTCCTGGGGTTCGCAGAATGCGTGGCTGCGGCAGATCACCAGCCAGAACCGGCTGTTCGTGCATCACCAGACTGCGGCAAATCTCGGCCTTGCCGACGACGACTGGGTGTGGATCGAAAGCATCAACGGCCGCGTGAAGGGGCAGATCAAGCTGATCGACGGGGTCAATGCGGATACGGTGTGGACCTGGAACGCCATCGGCAAAAGGCGCGGCAGCTGGGGGCTGAAGGATGACGCCGCCGAGAGCAATCGCGGCTTCCTGCTCAACCACATCATCGGCGACCAGACCTCGGCCGACGCCAACGGCAAACGCTATTCGAATTCCGATCCGGTGACCGGACAGGCGGCGTGGTTCGACCTCAGAGTGCGCATCGTCAAATGCGCCGACGAGGAAGCCGGTTTCACCGAGCCGCAATTCGAACGCTTCAGCCAACCGCCGCATTTTGCGCCATCGCCCGACATTCTTCGCTACGGCGCCGAATTCCGCGCCAGCAGGGAGCCGGCCGAATGACCTGCCTTCCCGCCCATACCGACAAGAAGCTCGGCCTGGTCATCGACCTCGACACCTGCGTCGGCTGCCAGGCCTGCGTCACCGCCTGCAAGGAGTGGAACACCGGCGGCCACATGGCGCCGCTGACCGACATCGACCCCTATGGCGGTGATGTCGACGGCGTCTGGTTCAACCGCGTGCACAGCTACGAACACACGACCGAAGCGGGCGGGCGCACGGTCAATTTCCCGCGCTCCTGCCTGCATTGTGAGACGCCGGCCTGCGTCACCGTCTGCCCGACAGGCGCCTCCTACAAGCGGGCGTCGGACGGCATCGTGCTGATCGACGAAAGCAAATGCATCGGCTGCAAACTGTGCAGTTGGGCCTGCCCCTATGGCGCGCGCGAATTCGATACCGATGTCGGCGTGATGAAGAAATGCACGCTCTGCGTCGACCGCATCTACAATGACAATCTGGCCGAGGAAGACCGCGTGCCGGCCTGCGTCGCCGCCTGCCCGACCAGCGCCCGGCATTTCGGCGATCTCGGCGATCCCGCCTCGGCGGTGTCGCAACTGGTGGCGGAGCGTGGCGGCGTCGACCTGATGCCGGAGATGGGCTACAAGCCGACCAACAAGTACCTGCCGCCCCGGGCCCACACTGAGCGTGCCGCATCGGTGCCGGCGCCAAGGCTCGAGCCGGTCAGGGCCGAAGGCGGTTTCCTCGGCTGGGTCGACCGCATGCTTTCGAACTGACCAATGCATCCAGCCTTTTCCGTCGTTTTCTTCACCACCGCCACAGGCGCCGGTTACGGCTTGCTGGCGCTGCTTGGCGTGCTTGGCGGGCTGGGCGTCATCCCGGCCGATTTCGGGCTCGGCCTCATCGGTTTGAGCCTAGCGCTCGGCCTGATCGCTGCCGGCCTGTTGTCGTCGACGGGCCATCTCGGCCGGCCTGAGCGCGCCTGGCGCGCCTTCTCGCAATGGCGCAGTTCCTGGCTGTCGCGCGAAGGCGTGGCTTCGGTCGCCACCTTCATCCCGGCCGGGCTGTTCGGCATCGGCTGGGTGTTTTTTGGCCGCAGCGGCGGCTGGGTGGCTGTTGCCGGGTTGCTCGCGGCCGTCGGCGCGGTCGTCACCGTCTGCACCACAGGGATGATCTACGCCTCGCTGAAGCCGATCGCGCAGTGGCATAGCCGCTACACGCTGCTCGGCTACCTCATCTTTTCGGCGATGACCGGCAGTGTACTGCTCAACGCGCTGCTGCAGGCCTTTGGCATCGGCTCGACCACCCTTGCCGCCGCCGCCCTGCTGCTTACCTTGCTCGGCTGGGGCTGGAAGCTGGCGACGTGGCGCTACAATGACGCGCTGGAGATCGCCAGCACCGCCAACACGGCGACCGGGCTCGCCGGCGGCACGGTGCGCTCGCTGGAATGGCCGCACACCGAAGAGAATTACCTGCTCAAGGAAATGGGCTTTCGCATCGCCCGTAAGCACGCCGCCAAATTGCGACGGATTACGCAGGTTCTGGCTTTCGCCCTGCCCGTCCTGCTTTTGCTTGCTGTTCTATTTGCCTTGCCCTGGCCGCTCGCGGCGGTGCTGTCGGTGCTTGCGGCGATCGCCCAGTTCGCTGGCATGCCGGTCGAGCGCTGGCTGTTCTTCGCCGAGGCCAAGCACACCGTTACCCTCTATTACGGGCGGTAGCGCGCCGTCAGGCGGCCCGCGCTTCCGGCGCCGCCGGCAAGTCCTTCAGCAGGATTTCGATAGCGGCATCGACCACCGCTGTCCGTCGGTCGTGCGCATAGAGTCCGTATTGCACGATGAGCGGCTCGGGCACCGATGTCTTCAGCACGCGCATTGAGCCAGTGCGCACCGATTCCGGTGGAAGCAGTCCGACGCCCAGTCCGTTCTCGATCGCCGCCTGCAGGCCGGTGACGCTCTGGCACGACAGAACGATCCTGTGCTCCTGGCCGGCGGCAACCAGCGCCTCAATCATGCGCCTGCGCCAAGGGCAGGTTGCACCGAAGGCGACGAGATCGAGCGGCCGTTCCTGATCCAGCACATAGTCCTGGGCGCAGACCCATTGCAGCTCGACGTTCCACGTCGTCAGGGCATCGGCTGCTACGACGGATGTCGGGGCAATCATGACATCCAGTGCATCCTCACTCCACAGCCGTCCCAGCGCGACGCTGTGCTCCACGGCCGCGTCGAGGCTGATATCGGGATAGGTGCGATGCAGCCGCCCGAGTGCTGCCGAGAGTGCAGCGGTGGTGACTTCCTCTGCGAGACCGATACGCACGCCGCCGCCAATGCCGGCCTGCTGCAGCCGCGCCACCGCTTCATCGCCGAGAGCGAGGATGCGGGTGGCATATCCCAGAAAGATCTCTCCTTCCGCAGTCGGCACGACGCCGCGGCCGGTGCGCTGGAACAGATGCCGTTGGAGCAGGCCCTCGAGCCTGCGCATTTGCATGCTCAGCGACGATTGGGTTCTGCCGGTCCGGGCGGCAACCCTGCTCAGGCTGCCTTGCCGGCAGACCGCGACATAGGTGCGAAGAAGGTCGAGGCCGATTTGCTCCGATATCATTTTGTTTGAACTCTGATGTCATCGATATCAGCCTACAATGATATTTCGCCACGCGCTATCTGCCTTCCACGAGAACAGCGCAAGGAAGAAAAACATGAAAGCGATCCGTGTTCACCAGCATGGCGGGCCAGACGTGCTCACCTATGAGGATGTCGACATCGGCCAGCCCGGACCGGGCGAGGTACGTGTGCGCAACCGGGCGGTCGGCCTCAACTTCGTCGATATCTATTTCCGTACCGGGGAATATGCGCCGCCCGCTTTGCCGTTCATTCCCGGTAATGAAGGCGCCGGCGAAATTGTCGCCGTCGGCGAGGGTGTCACCGGCTTCGCCCCTGGCGATCGCATCGCCTATGTCGAGACGCTTGGCGCCTATGCCGAGGAACGCATCGTGCCGGCGCATTTCGTCGTGCATTTGCCCGACGCCATCGATTTCGAAACCGGCGCGGCGATGATGCTGAAAGGGCTGACCGCGCAATATCTGCTACGCCGCACCTTCCGCGTCGAGGCCAGCCACACTATCCTCGTACACGCCGCGGCGGGCGGCGTCGGCCTGATCCTGACGCAATGGGCAAAGCACCTCGGCGCCACCGTCATCGGCACGGTCGGATCGCCCGAGAAGGCCGAACTCGCTCTGGGCAATGGCTGCGACCATGTCATCGACTACAGCAGGGAGGATTTTGCCGCGCGGGTGAAAGAGATCACTCATGGCCAAGGCTGCCATGTCGTCTATGACGGCGTCGGCAAGGCGACCTTCCCCGCCTCGCTCGATTGCCTGCGGCCCTTCGGCACCTTCGTCAGCTTCGGCACGGCATCGGGATCGATCCCGTCCTTCGACATCATGCTTTTGATGCAGAAAGGATCGCTGTTCGCCACCTGGCAATTGCTCTTCCATCATCTCGCCAAACGCGAGGACGTTGTCGCCATGAGCGAGGAGTTATTCAGCGTCGTGGTCAGCGGTGCGGTGAAAATACCGGTGCACACACGCATGCCGCTCGTCGAGGTGGCCGAGGCGCATCGCCGGCTCGAGGCACGGCAGACGACCGGCGCAACGGTGTTGTTACCGTAGGCTCAGCCCGGCCGCAGCATGGCGTGGGAAATGGCGAAGATGCGTTCGGCTCCCAGCATGTAGGCCATCAGCGTCTCGCGGCGGAACAGGCCGGCATAGGCGCGGTCGAGCACGTTGAGCGAACCGGTATAGGCGCCGAAGGCCGGCATGATCATGCGGCCGCCATCGCCGGCAAAGCAGCGCCGCCGCACCGAGCGGCCGCGCTGGACGATGCGCGCGCAAGGGTGAAGATGGCCCGCGACTTCGCCCTCGGTTCTCACCTTGGACGGCTCATGGCGGAACAGCAGCGAACCGATGGCGAGTTCGCGCACCGTCTCGCCCGGCAGGTCGGCAGGGGCTTCCGGGTCATGGTTGCCGGCGACCCAAAACCAGTCGCGGCCGGCCATCAGCGCCTCCAGCCGCTCGCGGAAGGATTGATGCATGCGCTCGGCGCCGCCGCCATCGTGGAAGGAATCGCCCAGGCTGATGACGATCGAAGGCTGGTAGTCCGCGATCGCTGCCTGCAGCCTGAGCAAGGTGGCGCCGGTGTCGTAGGGCGGGATCAGCGCGCCGCGCCGCGCAAAGGAGGAGCCCTTTTCCAGATGCAGGTCGGAGACCGCAAGCAGTCGGAGATCAGGGAAATAGAGCACGCCGCGGGGATCGCAGACCGCACGCTCGCCGGCGATGCCGACCATGTCGGCCTCGGCGATCAATGATGCGCGCGCCAGCGAATAATTCATGTCACGTCAAACCCGGTTGGCCCGGCCCTTGGCCCCATCGCCTCTTCGACCAGATCGGCGGCTTCCATGAGCAGGGACTCGTTGGCGCCACCATTGACCGATTCCCTGCCGATCTCCAGCATGACCGGCAGAGCCAGGGGCGAAATCTGGTCGAGACGCTTATGCATGATTCGACCGCGCACACGCGAGAGCATCTCGCCAAGTCTGCTGACATCGAGCAACCCGGCCGAGGCATCGGTGCGCGTCGCCTGTAGCAATATATGGTCGGGCTCGTGGCTGCGCAGCACGTCGTAGATCAGGTCGGCCGAGACCGTCACCTGGCGACCGCTCTTCTCTTGGCCGGGAAAACGCTTCTCGATCAGCCCGGCAATGACGGCGCAGGTGCGGAAGGTGCGCTTCAGCATCCAGCTGTCGTTCAGCCATGCTTCGAGATCGTCGCCCAGCATGTCCTCGTCGAAGAGCTGGCCGAGCGAGGGTTTCTTCGCCTTGAACAGGGCCGCCATGTCGTCGAGCGCCCAGACGGCCAGCGAATAGTCGGTGGCCACGAAGCCCAGCGGCCGGGCGTTGGCCCGCTCCAGCCGGCGCGTCAAAAGCATGCCGAGCGTCTGGTGCGCCAGCCTGCCCTCGAAGGGATAGGCGACCATGTAATGGCGGTTGCCGCGCGGAAAGGTCTCGACCAGAAGATCGCTGCGCTTCGGCAGCACCGACTTTTCCTTTTGTAGCCTGAGCCAGTCGGCGACCTGTTCGGGCAATGCCTGCCATTTGTGGGGGTCGGCCAGCATGCCGCGCACCTGGTCGGCGAGATAGGTCGACAGCGGAAACTTGCCGCCGGCATAGGAGGGCACGATGATGTTGGCCCCGGCGCCGTTGGAGACCACGCATTCGTTCTCGCGGATTCCTTCGAAATGCAGCACCTTTCCGGCAAACAGGAAATTGTCGCCGGGACGCAGCGTCTCGGCGAAATACTCCTCGATCTTGCCCAGCACCGGTCCGCCGCGCCCAACCATGCCGCGGCCCTGCCGGACATAGCGGACGTTGAGCTCCGGCATTTCGACGATGGTGCCGACATTCAGCCGGTATTGTTGCGCGACGCGCGGATTGGAGACGCGCCACAACCCGTCTTTGGTTTTGCGGATGCGGGCGTAGCGCTCATAGTTCTTCAGCGCGTAGCCGCCGGTGGCGACGAAGTCGACGACACGATCGAAGGTCTGGCGCTCAAGCCCCGCATAGGGGGCCGCGCTGCGCACCTCCTCGAACAGAAGATCGGCGTCGAAAGGCGCGCCACAGGCGACGCCCAGCACATGCTGCGACAGCACGTCGAGCGCGCCATTGATCAGCGGCGGCGTGTCCTGCGCGCCGAGATAGTTGGCGTCGAGGGCCGCACGGCATTCCAGCACTTCGAAGCGGTTGGCCGGAATGAGGATCGCCTTCGACGGCTCGTCCATGCGGTGGTTGGCGCGGCCGATGCGCTGCGCCAACCGGCTGGCGCCCTTGGGCGCACCGACATGCACGACCAGATCGACATCGCCCCAGTCGATGCCGAGGTCGAGCGTCGAGGTGGCGACGATGGCGCGCAGCGCATTGTCGGCCATCGCCTTCTCGACCCGCCGGCGCTGGCCGACATCGAGCGAGCCGTGATGCAGCGCGATCGGCAGCGAATCCTCATTCGCCCGCCACAGTTCCTGGAAAAGCATCTCGGCCTGGCTACGGGTGTTGACGAACAGCAGCGTCATGCGGTGCTTCTGGATCGCCTCGTAGATCTCGGGAATGGCGTAGCGCGCCGAATGACCCGACCACGGCACACGCTCGCGCGAGTCGAGGATGGAGATGTCGGGCCTGGCGCCGCCGGAGACGGTGATCAGCCCGGCCATCTCGCCGGGTGGATTTTGTCCGACCAGCCAGCGCCGCAATTCATCGGGCTCAGCCACCGTCGCCGACAGGCCAATGGTCTGCAGGCCAGGCACGTAAGCGCGCAGCCGCGCAAGGCCGAGCGCCAGCAGATGGCCGCGCTTCGAAATCACCAACGAATGCAATTCGTCAAGCACGACATAGCGCAGGTCCTCGAAGAAGCGCCTGGCATCAGGCGCCGCGATCAGCAGCGCCAGCTGCTCGGGCGTGGTCAGCAGGATATCAGGAGGCGCCAGCTTCTGGCGCTGGCGCTTGTGCGAGGGCGTGTCGCCGGTGCGCGTCTCGATGGTGACGGGAAGGCCGATCTCTTCCACCGGCTTGCCGAGATTACGTTCGATGTCGACGGCCAGCGCCTTGAGCGGCGAGATGTAAAGCGTGTGGATGCCGCGATGCGCCTGGCCTGGCTTTCGCTTCGGACGGTTGGCCAGTTCGGTGAGCGACGGCAGGAAGCCGGCCAGCGTCTTGCCGGCCCCGGTCGGCGCGATCAGCAGCACCGATTGCCCGGCCTGGGCTCGCGCCAAAAGCTCGATCTGATGGGCGCGCGGCGACCAGCCTTTCTCGCCGAACCATTTGATGAATGGTTCGGGCAAGGCGACGGTGGCATTGTGTTCGGCAAGGCGCGGCTGCTCGGTCACGCGAAAGAGGTAGCGCGAGCGCGCGCGAACGCCAAGGAAAATCGGAACAAAAGGTGATCGGAGCGACTCTTACCTTCTCCCCCCTGTGGGAGAAGGTGGATCGGCGCGTAGCGCCGAGACGGATGAGGGGTGTTCCAGCGGAGTGAGGCGTTGGTGCCTTCTGGAACACCCCTCATCCGTCGCCTTCGGCGACACCTTCTCCCACAAGGGGAGAAGGGAAGACCAGCGTTACGGCCTCCGAAACCCCGTCGGTCCGCCGTATAGATACCCAATGCGGTCGACCGCGTCCTTCAGCCCCTCGCGCGACACCAGCATGGTGTGGCCGTTGGCGTGGATCATCGTCTCGGCGTCGGCCATGATGGCTACATGGCCCTTCCAGAACACCAAGTCGCCGCGCGTCAGCCCGGCATAGTCCGGGCCGGGATCGAGCGGTTCGCCGAGGCCTGCCGCCTGCATGTCGGAATCGCGCAGCACATTTTGTCCGGCCATGCGCATTGCCAGTTGCACAAGGCCTGAACAGTCGATGCCGAAGCCTGACGTGCCGCCCCAGAGGTAGGGCGTGCCGAGAAACATCTCGGCCACCGCGACATAGTCGGCGGCGACATCGCCGAGCGGGTGCAGATGGCCGGCGATCAGCGCTTCGCCGGAGGGCAACAGCGCATAGTGGGTACCGCGCGTTTCGGCAGCACTCGTCACCGTCACCGTCGAGCCCATCGACAATTGGCCGGAGATCGGGAAGCGAAGATCGGCGCCGGGATAGAGAAAGGTGCGCGGCGCCGAGACGATGTGGGTCGGCGCATGCTCGCGAGCGCCCAGCATGGTGGCACCGACATAGCCGACATAGCCGTCGCGCTCGGCCTGGACCCAGGCCCAGCCTTCGGCTTCGTCGAAGACCAGCACGTCATCGCCAAACAGCACCTGCGTGTTGACGCCGGCGTCCGGGCGCGGCGCCTTGCGCACGTCGGCCACGGAGGCCGTGATGCGCGCTGGGCGGCCGGTAACGAAGCGATCAGCCGAAACCTCGCCTTTCAGCCTGGCGTCGGCGAGGTCGGAACGGAAAGCGTGAAGACGGGCATCCCTGGCAGTCAAATCGGTAATCCAGCTAATGGGGTGATCGGTCAAATGGGCAGTTCGTGCGCCCGCGCAACAATACCATCGCCGAAGCGCTCGACAAAGAGCGCGCCTTCGACCGTGCGCCGGATCAGCACGTTGCGCTTGTCGAGCTCATCGCGATGGCGCGACACCAGCTTCAGCGCGCCCATCGTATCGAGCGCGCGGGTGATGACTGGCTTGGTGACGTTGAGGCGGGCTGCCAGCCCGCGCACCGTGTGCGGCGGCGGGTCGAGATAGATGGTGAACAGGATCGCCGTCTGGCGCATGGTAAGATCGGGCGCGTCGTCGCGCACCTGCGACAGCATCACCTGCTGCCACAGTCGCATCGCCTGGCTCGGACGCATCGAAATCGACATCGCCCGAGCATGACGGCAAATTGTTTCGGTTCCGTTTCAGTTTTGGAAGCCGAGCGTTGTGCCCGGACAGCTAGCCAAAGCGGCTCGAAATGACCCGCTCCAGCGCACGGATGCCTTGCGCCTCACCGCCGGCAGGCCCGTAGGGGCGATCAGACGGGTTCCAGGCGAAGATGTCCAGATGCGCCCAGCCCGCTGTCTTCTCAACGAAGCGCTTGAGGAACAGCGCCGCAGTGACCGAACCGGCGAAACCGTCGGCGGTGACGTTGTTGATGTCGGCGATCTTCGAGGCCAGCCTGGCGTCATAGGGGCGCCACAGCGGCATGCGCCACAGCGGATCCTCGACGGCCACTGAGGCCGCCGCCAGTTCGGATGCCAGCGCTTCGTCGCCGGTGTAGAATGGCGGCAGATCGGGACCGAGCGCGACACGCGCGGCACCGGTCAGCGTCGCCATGTCGATCAGCAGCTCAGGCTCCTCGTCATCGGCCAGCGCCAGCGCATCGGCGAGCACCAGTCGTCCCTCGGCGTCGGTGTTGCCGATCTCGACGGTGATGCCCTTTCGGCTCACCAGCACATCGCCGGGCCGGAAAGCGTTGCCGGCAATCGAGTTCTCGACCGTCGGGATGAGCACACGCAGCCGGACCTTCAGCCCAGCGGCCATGATCATCGAGGCTAGACCCAGCACATTGGCGGCGCCGCCCATATCCTTCTTCATCAGCAGCATGCCCGACGACGGCTTGATGTCGAGGCCGCCCGTGTCGAAACAGACGCCCTTGCCCACCAGCGTCACCTTCGGTGCATCGACCGGTCCCCAGATCATGTCGATCAGGCGTGGCGCGCCGACCGAGGCGCGGCCGACCGCATGGATCATCGGGAAGTTCTGCTTCAACAGATCATCGCCCTTGATCACCGATACTGCGGCGTTGTGTGCGGCCGCCAGGGTCCGCACCGCCTTCTCCAGCTCGTCCGGCCCCATGTCGCTGGTCGGTGTGTTGACCAGATCGCGTGTCAGGAAGACGCCGTCGGCGATACGGCGGATACGTGCTGGGTCCACGCCGGACGGCAGCGCAAAGCGCAATGCCTTGCCTGGTTTCTTGCCGTAACGGGTGAAGACATAGCCGCCGAGAACCAAGGCGATGGCCGCGAGCTCCGGCTCGGCATGCGCCGAGGCAAGGTGCCAGTCGCCTTCCGGCAGGGCTCTCGCCAGCGCGCCGAGGGCCAGCGCGCCCTCGCCGTCACCGATGCCGAACAAGGCGCCGGCAAGCGCACCGTTTTCGCCGGGCAGAACGAGCGTCCTGCCGGCTTCGCCGGAAAAGCCATTGGCGGCCGCCCAGGCGATCGTAGAGGGCAAAAGCCCCAGGGCGTCCAGGCCATCCCGCGCGACCAGATGGACCGGCAAGGCAGTGTTCAGTGTCTCGACGAGTTCGACGGGCATTCGATAATCTCCGGCGCAGGCTTGCAAGTCGTCCCCAGTCACCTGACAGGGACGTCGAATGATTTCAACATCTATGCACAGAGGCCAGGCATAGGAAAATGCCAAGCCAATGGCTTCCGGCGAGCAGCGTACCGATCGCAACGGGCCGCTTTTTAACACTCCGTTAGGGTTAACAGAATATTTCTGGGGGAATGAAGACGGCCACGCAATGGCCGCGCGCAGGAATGGAGAGCCCCGTGCCGATGCCGACCAACCGCAGGATGAACGTCACGGGCAAACGGTTGGTCACGACGGCATTGCTGATGGCGCTCGCCGCTGGTGTTGCCGGGTGCGGGACCAGCAAGCTCACCACCGGCTCTATCGGGCGCAGCGGCGGCAAACCGCTGGAAACCATGTCGGCCAGCGAGTTGCACAGCGCAACCGCGCGGCTCGGCGAATCCTACGCAAAGAATCCCAACGACAAGCGGCTGGCGATGAATTATGCGGCGGCTTTGCAGATGGACGGCGATGCCGACCAGTCGCTTGCCGTGATGCGCAAGCTGGCGATCGCCTACCCCAAGGATCGCGACGTGCTCGCCGCCTATGGCAAGGCACTCGCCGCCAACGGCCAGTTCGAGTCCGCGCTCGACGCGGTGCGCCGCGCGCAGACGCCGGAATATCCGGACTGGCGGCTGATGTCGGCTGAGGCCGCCATCCTCGACCAGATCGGCCAGAAGGATGAAGCGCGCCAGGATTACCGCAAGGCGCTCGATCTCAAGCCGAACGAACCCTCGATCCTTTCCAATCTCGGCATGTCGTATGTGCTGGAAGGCGACCTGCGCACCGCCGAGACCTATATGCGCTCAGCCGCCCAGCAGCCGAATGCCGACAGCCGGGTGCGCCAGAACCTGGCGCTGGTCGTGGGTCTTCAGGGCCGTTTCGACGAGGCCGAGAAGATCGCCTCGCAGGAGCTTTCGCCCGAACAGGCGCAAGCCAATGTGGCCTACCTTCGCCAGATGCTTGCACAGCAGAACGCCTGGAGCCAGCTCAAGGATCAGGACAAGGCAAAGCCGGCAACCAACTGAGGTGTGTCGATATTCAGGTGAGGCCGGCCTGCAAATGGCCGATACCTGCGCTTCCGGTGCTCACGTACATAAAGTACGCTCCGCTCCGGTTCTCGCTATCAACCATTTTCGACTCGGCCTGACCTGAATCTCAACACACCTTAGGCCGCTCTATCGCTGCAAAAATGAAAAGCCGCGCGATCCTGGTCGCGCGGCTCTTGAATTTTCCGGAGCGGCTACTGGCTTGAGGAATTATGCTGATCGCCGAAGATGCCGCGCTGGCTGACCTGCATGCCGGCTGGTCCGAGAATGATGGCGAACAACACCGGCAGGAAGAACAGGATCATCGGCACGGTGAGCTTCGGCGGCAGGGCGGCCGCCTTCTTCTCGGCGGCATTCATGCGCATGTCACGACTTTCCGAGGCCAGCACGCGCAATGCGTGCGCCACTGGCGTGCCGTAGCGTTCGGCCTGGACCAGCGCCTGGGACACCGACTTAACCGATTCCAGGCCGGTACGAGCCGCCAGGTTTTCATAGGCCTGCTTGCGCTCCTGCAGGTAGGAGAGCTCGGCATTGGTCAGCACGAATTCCTCCGCCAACGCCACCGACTGCGAACCGATCTCCTCGGCGACCTTGCGCAAGGCAGCCTCAACCGACATGCCCGACTCGACGCAGATCAGCATCAGGTCGAGCGCGTCCGGCCACGCCTGCTGGATCGATTGCTTGCGCTTGGCGGCACGGTTGTTGACGTAAAGGATCGGCGCGTAGAAACCGGCATAGGCGACAAGGATGCAGACGAACAGTTTCACGAAAGCCGGCCGGTCCGGCAACCCGCCGAGCACGAACAGATAGATCGCAGCCAGCGCGAAACCGACAAAAGGCAGGATCAGGCGGAAAAACAGGAATCGCGTCAGCGGATTCTGGCCGCGAAAGCCCGCAACTTTGAGCTTCTGCAGCGTGCCTTCATCGGCAAGCGCACGCCGCAGGTCCAGCCTGTCGACGATGTTGCGCATGCCGATCGACTGTTCCTCGCGCAGACCCTTGCGGCGGCGATCGGCTTCGGTGGCCAGCCGCGCGCGCTGCTTGGCGCGCAGTTCGTCCCGCTCCAGCGCCACCGATTTCATGCGTGCCTTGAGCTGGTTGCCGCCCAGGGCCGGCAGCAGCGTGAAGACGGTTGCGAACACCGCGATGCCGACCAGCAGCGCGATCAGGAAGGCAGGATCGGTCAGCGATTTGACGACGTGGTCTGTCATTCGTTTAGTCTTTTCGTTCGAGCTTTCCGAAGTCGGGCCTAGACCTCAAAGTTCATCATCTTGCGCATCACCAGAATGCCGATCGACATCCAGACACCGGAACAGCCGAGGATCAGATTGCCGGTGCTGGTGGTGAACAACGGCATGATGTAATTCGGGCTCGACAGGTAGACGAGAAGGGCGACGACAAAGGGCAGCGCGCCGATAATGACGGCCGACGCCTTGGCTTCCATGGACAGCGCCTGGACCTTGGCCTTCATCTTCTTGCGATCGCGAAGCACGCGCGAAAGATTGCCCAGCGCCTCGGAGAGGTTGCCGCCGGCCTGCGACTGGATCTGGATGACGATGCCGAAGAAGCTGGCCTCGCTGCAGGGCATGGTTTCGGCCATGCGCAAGGTGGCATCGGGGATGGACATGCCGACCTGCTGTGAATCGACGATGCGGCGGAATTCGGTCTTGACCGGCTCCGGCGATTCATTGGCGATCAGGCGAATGGCGTCGTTAAGCGGCAGGCCGGATTTGACGGCGCGCACGATGATGTCGAGGGCGTTGGGAAATTCGTTGAGGAACGCCTTGACCCGGCGCGTGCGGCGAAACGAGACGAACCAGCGCGGCAGGCCTAGCGCGCCGGCCAGCAGCGCGCCTGGCAGGACCAGCAGCGGCGCGCCGGCGAAATAGGCAAGCGCCGTCAACGCGATGCCGCACATGACGGAGTAGGCATAGAAACGCTCTATCGAGACCTGCATGCCGGCCTGGCGGATCTGGGCCTTCAGCGGCGGCTTCTTGACAACGCGTTCGGTGGTCTTCTGCTTTTCATCCAGTTGTTTCAGCGAATCCTGAACGGATTTGCGCCGCTTGGCCGCCTCGGCGACACGGTCGCGCGAAGCCTTGACGACCGAACGATCGGTCTCGGCGGCCTTGATCGTCTCGAGCCGCTTGCCGGCCTGCTTCTCGTTGTTCATCCGGGTGAACAGGAAGGCATAGGCGATCGCGCCGGCGCTGAAGCCGGCGAGCACGATGAACGCCAGTACGGTGGTGTCAATTCCGAACATCAATCTCGGTCCCCACGCCTCCAGATGCGTCAGTCAGCGCGTTTCTCCATCGATTCCAGCGCATTGGCGAGACGCTGTTCCTCGCCATAGTAGCGGGCGCGATCCCAGAAATGCGGGCGGCCGATGCCGGTCGAGACATGCTCGCCAAGCAGCCTTCCGTTCGCGTCCTCGCCCTTGATGTTATAGAGCACGATATCCTGCGTGATGATGACGTCGCCTTCCATGCCGATCACCTCGGTGATGTGGGTGATGCGGCGCGACCCGTCGCGAAGACGGGCTGCCTGGATGATGACATCGATGGAGCCGACGACGATTTCGCGCACAGTCTTCTGCGGCAGCGAATAGCCACCCATGGCGATCATCGATTCGATACGGTTCAGGCATTCGCGCGGGCTGTTGGAGTGGATCGTTCCCATCGAACCGTCATGGCCGGTGTTCATCGCCTGCAGCAGGTCGAAAACCTCCGGTCCGCGCACTTCGCCGACGATGATGCGTTCGGGCCGCATGCGCAGGCAGTTCTTGACCAGGTCGCGCATGGTCACCTCGCCTTCGCCCTCGAGATTGGGCGGGCGGGTTTCGAGACGCACCACATGCGGCTGCTGCAGTTGCAGCTCGGCCGAGTCCTCGCAGGTGATGACGCGTTCCTCGCGGTCGATATAGTTGGTCAGGCAGTTGAGCAGCGTCGTCTTGCCGGAGCCGGTACCGCCGGAAATGACAATGTTGCAGCGGACGCGGCCGATGATCTTGAGGATCTCTGCGCCCTGCGGCGAGATGGCGCCGAACTTGACCAGCTGATCGAGCGTCAGCTTGTCCTTCTTGAACTTGCGGATGGTGAGCGCGGTGCCGTCGATGGACAGCGGCGGGGCGATGACGTTGACGCGGGAGCCGTCGGGCAGGCGGGCGTCGCAGATCGGGCTTGATTCGTCGACGCGGCGGCCAACCTGGCTGACGATGCGCTGGCAGATATTGAGCAGCTGCTGATTGTCGCGGAAGCGAATGCCGGTCTGTTCGACCTTGCCGTTGACTTCGATGTAGACGTTCTTGGAACCGTTGACCATGATGTCGGCGATATCGTCGCGGGCAAGCAACGGCTCCAGCGGGCCGTAGCCAAGCACATCGTTGCAGATGTCTTCGAGCAGCTCTTCCTGCTCGGCAATCGACATTGCGAAGTTCTTGATGGCGATGATGTCGTTGACGATGTCGCGGATTTCCTCGCGCGCGCTCTCGGGATCGAGCTTGGCGAGCTGCGACAGGTCGATGGTATCGATGAGCGCGGAGAAGACCTGACTCTTGGTGTCGTAGTAGGTCTCGCTGCGTTCGCGCTGGACCTTTCTTGCCGGCTCAGGCGCCATCGGCGGCGCCTCAACGGCACGGCGAGCGGGCGGCATTGCCGGCGCAGCAGGCGGCGCTGCCGGCCGAGCAAGAACGGCCGTGTCCGCAGGCGTTGCAGCCGCCGGCGCCGCGGGCGGCGGTGCTGGCTGGCGGAATTCCGGGATGGACCGGCCGCCGTCGTCGGAGCCTCTTTTACCAAACATGATCGACTACCAATTCCGCTTGAGAAGCGTCATTTCTTGTTACGCGAGAACTTGCCGAGCAGGCCGCCAAGGCCCGCCTTCTTCTTGGCCTTGATTTCGCTGCGACCGGTCAGCACATGCGCGATTTCATTGATCATGCCGACGACCGGGCTCTTGGCATCCATCTCGCCCAGCATGCGACCGTTGTTGGAGGCGTTTCCAAACAGCAACGGGTCGAAGGCGATAACCGACATCGGCGTCAGGCTGAGCGGCTCGGCGAAGTCGGAAGCGGAGATCTCGGGGCGTTTCGGCACCCCGGCCTGGTTGATGATGAGCTTCGGCGGCGGATCGTTCGGGCGAAGCCGGTTCAGCATATCGACCAGGTTCTTGGTGTTGCGCAGATTGGCCAGTTCCGGTGTCGCCGTGATAACGATCTCGTCGGCCTTCATCAGCGTGTTCTTGGTCCAGCCGGTCCAGACATGCGGGACGTCGAGCACCAGCAGCGGCACACTGCGCTGCGCGGTGTCGATGAGTTGCGTGAAGGCCTCGGGATCAAAATCGTAGACCCGTTCCAGAGTGGAGGGCGCGGCAAGCAACGACAGATGCTCGGCGCACTGGGCAAGCAGCCGGTCGAGATAGACCTCGTCGATGCGTTCGGGTGAAAACACGGCCTCGGCGATGCCTTGCGCCGGGTCCTGGTCAAAATTTATGTTGGCCGTCCCGAAAGCCAGGTCGAGATCGGCGACAACCACTTCCGACTTGAACAGCGATGACATCGCCCACGCCACATTGTGGGCGATGGTCGAGGAGCCGACGCCACCTTTGGCGCCGATGAAGGCGATCGAGCGGCCGATCGGCTCGGCTTCCGGATCGACGAAGATCGACGACACCACGGAGACGACATCGGCCATCGACACCGGCGCGATGACATATTCGGAAATACCGAAGCGGATGAGTTCGCGGTAAAGCCCAACATCGTTGTAGTGGCCGATCACCACGACTTTCGACGAGGGATCGCAATATTCGGATAGCTGTGCAAGCTGTTCCAGCAGCTGCTTCGGTTCGCTGCGCGATTCCAGCAGGATCAGGTTCGGCGTCGGCGCAGACTGGTAGAATTCGATCGCCGTGGCGATGCCGCCCATATGCACTTTCAGATGCGCCTTCGCCATGCGGCGGTCCTCGCCGGCCCGCTCCACCGGATGCGCGACGCCTTCCGTCTCGCAAAATGCCTGGATCGAGATACGCGGGACCGGCCGCAGCGCCTGCATCGCGGCAATATCCGATTGCGAGCTGTCGCCGCCGTCTACGGGCGTTTCGTAGGCAAGATTGCTCATCGTCATGCTCTTTCCGTGACTTCTCTTCCAGTCTCTGCGCGGGGCTGGCGCTCCTAGTACGTCACTTCCGAATTGCCGAGGAACTCGTCCGAAATACCTCTGCCGCGATAGACGTCGATCACCGCGCCGCGGTTTTCGGCGTCGATATCGGTCGGCTTCCGCGGCCCGAGCAGATCGGCCGGATTGGCGAGCTGCGCGGCAAGGTTGTTCTGAGACGAGCAGCCGTAATCGGCGTAGTGCTTGTTTTCCGAGGTCTCCAGAATGTCTGCGGGCCAGCGACCGCATTTGTCGGTCTGGGCTCTCACCGAAATGTAGGAGACGCGGATAGGCGCCGAGGCTTCCGGGGAAACCGACTGATAGGAGGTCACGACGATCCGGTCCCGCTTGATGCCGCTGGCGATCGCCAGTCTTGCGAAATCGCGCGCCGCGGCGGTCGCTGCCACCTCGTTGGCCGAGCCGATCGGGGTTGCGATCGTCAGCGCCGGGGCAGCGCTCCTGTCGTAGCCGTCAAGGAAGCCCAGAAGCGTGTCGCGCTGCGAGCCGGTCATGCCGCGATCGCCGGCGCCGACCGGAAGGTCGATCTTCTGGTTCTTCTCGGCAATCACGATCGGATGGGTGGTGCGATAATCATCAGGGATTGCCCCAACCGTGATGCTGTCGCGCTTGGCGCAACCGGCGAGCGAGGCCGCGATCGCGATCGCCAGGATCGGTATTGCCGAGCGGCGGATCCGGGCACCACCGGACCGCACTGTTGCGGCGACCGCCATTGCCTTCGATGCTGACTGAGACATGTCCGCTCCCCGCTTACTTGTAGATGAAGCCGACAACGCCGTGATACCGGCCGTTGGGCTTGTCGGTCTGCATGGTGCCGTAGACGCGGTTGACGCGGCCAAGGAACATGGCCGGGCCATCGCCGGCGGCATTGAAATTGTCGTCCGGCTTGGCCAGGTCGTTGCGCGCCACCGGCCGCGCCAGATAGGGCGTGATGATGATCACCAGCTCGCTTTCGTTGCGGACGAAATCGCGGCTGCGGAACAGCGTGCCGAGCACCGGGATCTTGGCCAAGCCGGGCAGACCCGATACCGCCTGGCGGACGTCGTCGCGAACCAGGCCGGCGATCATCATCGAGCCGCCTGACGGCAATTCGACGGTGGTGTCGGCAAGCCGCTTGCGGATCGACAGGAGCGTTGTGCCGGGCAAACTGGCGGCGCCTTCCAGGGTGGTCGCACCCTCCATGGTCGGCTCAGACACGGACGTCCTGACCTTGAGGCTGATCCGGCCCGCCGACAGCACAACGGGCTGGAACTCGAGGCCAATGCCGTATTCGAGCTTTTCGTTGGTGTAGGTTACCTGGCCGGTCTGGTTGTCGGTCGAAACGTTGTTCGTACGTGCGGTGATGAGATTGAATTCGCCGCCGGCCCTGAATGTTGCCTTCTCGCCCGAAACCGCCGTGAGGGTCGGCTCAGCAAGCGTCTTCATAACGCCGCTTTGCTCCATGGCGTTGATGTAGGCTTGAAGGCCATTGCCTTTCCCGTCACCCAGCAGATTCAGCCCCGAATTCTGCGAAAGCGGTTTGCCCAGCCCGTAGCTGGGCGAACTCAGCGCACCGTAGGAAATGCCGTCAATGCTGCCGTTGCCGACCATATTGACGCCGAGCTGCTTCATTACCGAGCGGCTGACTTCGGCCACGGTTACCTTCAGCGTCACCTGGTCGTCGCCGATGATCTGCAGCAGGTTGACGATCTTGGAGACCCGGCGCTCGGTGTCAGGGTTGTTGATGTCGACGCCGCCATTGGCATTGCCACCCGCCGCGGTCTGCGAGTACTGGCCGGTCGTCGCCTCACCGCCGGACACGAAGATGGTTGCCAGATCGACGGCTCGCTTGGCATCGAGCGGCGTATCCACCGTGCCGGTCAGAACGACGTTATCGTTCAGCAGTTCGACCTTGATCTCGGCGTTCGGAAGGAAGCGCTTGAGGTAGTCCTCCAATCCGGCGACGTCGCGTTCGACGGCCAGATCCAGGCTGACGATCTGCTCGCCATTGGGACCGAAGACGAAGATGTTGGTTTCACCCACTGCCTTGCCGAACAGATAAATGCGCCTTGCCGTGCGGGTCACCGCATCGGCGACCGCCGGATTGGCGACAAGGATGTCGTAGGCGTCGCTTGGCAGGTCGATGACCACTGATTTGTTGAGGCCGAGCTTGACGCGTTGCGTGGCCGTCGAAGCCGTAACCCCGGCGGTCTTGCCGGCGGCCTTGGCCTCGAGGAGGCCACTTGCATGGGCTCCGAGGAAAAGCAGGCCGATTGCCGCAGCCATGGTGACCGGCAGTTTAGCGATTAACCTCATTTCCTTGCCCCTACTTCGGAAACTTCGCCCGATTTGATCAACCGCACCGTTCCGCGCCGCCCATTGCCGGAAACGAGATAGTCGGCCTCATCCGTGTGTTTTTCCTGATTGTCGGTGATCGAGCGCAGTGCAAGCGTCAGGCGATCGGCCATCTGCTGGGCGACCGTGATGATCTCGGCCTGCTGCGGCGTCAGTTCCAGCGTCGCCGTCTGTCCGACCCTGGTCTTCTTGCCTTCCTCGTCCTCCTGGATGGTCTGGTCGATCGCCAGGACGCGGATGTTCTTGAGGATGGTTTCGGTTGTGAATCCGCTGCCGGCGTTGCCGGTGTCGGATCTGCGGGTCATGATGACGTCGACAAAATCGTTGGGCAGGATAAAGCCGCCTGCCGACGTATCGGCCGAGATCGCGGTGGCGACGGCCCGCATGCCGGTGGGCAGGATCGACGACATGAAGCTCTGCCCCTCGCCGATCAGCTTGGAGCGCCGCAACGGCTCACCGGTGTACATTGCAACGCGGGCGACAGAACCTTTCAGCTTCTCCAGCGCGTCGGGTTCGACGGCACGGGTGATGAAGTTCGCGTTGATCCCTTCGGCCGGCCAGGACTCCCAGCTGATGTTGTTCTCAAGCGGACTGCCCATGGCGACGTCGCCGGAAAGCACGAGCACGTCCTGCAAGGCGATGGCCGGCGCCTGAGGGGCGTCGACGACGACCTGCTGGGGCGGCGGGGCCGCCACCATATTCTTGGCAACGTAACCTGCACCACCCGCCGCAGCCACCGCCACGCCCAGAATGATCAGTCGGGATGCTGGCATCTGTCCGAACCCTCGCCTTTAGGCAAACCACCTAGCCAGGCCGGACTTTGCAGCCGCAATCGTCAAAACAAGGTTAATGTAATGCTTACGATCGTGATTAATTTAAGGTTTACATAAATTAGACGGACCCTTGCTCCCGACACCAAAAAGGCGGCCAAGCCGCCGTCTTTTCAGATCGATGCCGGAGCGGCAAAGAGGTTCGCTGTCTCAGGTCGCCAGCCTTGCCAGCGCCCATACCATCAAGGGTGAATCCGGATAGGTCAGCAGCCCGCCAATGCCGAGTGCGATGCCGTAGGGAATGCCAGTCGTGTCGTCGGCGAAATGGCGCAGAAACGGATTGTGGCTGGTGTAAATCGCCAGCGGCGATTTCCGATAGAGAAGGATGGCGAGCGTCAGCAGGCCACCGATGAACGTCGAGATCACGAGATATTCGACAAGGTGAGGGTTGAACCCCATCCAGACGGCGGTGCCGGCGAGCAGCTTGGCGTCGCCGCCGCCCATGCCGCCAAGCGCAAACAGACCGAAGGTCACTGCCAGCACCAGGGCGCCGGCCGCGAAATGCCAGCCATAGGTTGCCCAGTCCATGCCCGTCAGCGGCGCAACCACGGCAAACACCGCCAGCAAAAGCACCGGCACGCGGTTGGCGATCGTCATCGACAGCATGTCGGAGATCGCGGCAAAGAGCATGCAAAAGGGAAAGACGACGAAGATCAGGGCTTCAAGCATCGGCGCGGCGCCTTGGTCACTTGTACAGGGCTTCAGCCTAGACAGGTTCGATTAACGATTGATGAGGCAGCGGTCTCAAATTTACTGGTGTCGCCTGCGAATTGCGGATTCAGATCCTGCGCATCGCACAAATGAAACAAGGGCCGCAAAGAGCGGCCCTTGTTCCCAAAACAGTCGCTGATCCGTAATGTATTACGGAGCGTTGCCAGTCGAGACGGCTTTGGCGATGGCGTTGAACTTGACGCCCAGGGCGTTGCCGAGCGAACCAGCACCGACCATGATGGCAAGCGCGATGAGAGCGGCGATCAGACCGTATTCGATAGCGGTCGCGCCGGACTCGTCCTTCACGAAGCGTGCGATGAGATTAGACATTCGAGAGCTCCTACTCCACGTGTTACAGCACTTCCGTCAACTTCTGTGGTGGTTGATCGGATGCTGCCAATCTAGGGAGAAGCTCTTTCAATCGGCTTAATAAACAGCCTTACCGATTCCTTTCGCGCGTCGAACAGCTTGCGTGGTTAACCGCAAACTAAACGCCGGACAGCGGCTCGCCGGCCCCATGAAAAGGCCGTGAAAGCTGAGACTTCACGGCTGTCGACAGGGACACTCTTTATATTAGGCGGCGGCGAAATGCGCGCGAATATCCCGGGCCTGGCCACCGGCTTAACCGTTGGTTCACCAATCTCGTTCATGTTCCGTTGAACAAGTCTGCCGCCGTGGAGCGCCTCGATGACCGCCATGAAATCGTCATTCCTGCTTGCCGCGCTTCTCGCCGTCCCGGCTTTTGTGCTGCCGGCCAAGGCCGGAGCCGGCATCGAAGTGACGATGAACCAGGCCAAGATCGTCAAATTGACACGCCCAGCCGACACCATTGTCATCGGCAATCCGGCGATTGCCGATGCCTCCGTCCAGGATGCATCGACGATCGTTCTGACGGGCAAAGGGTTCGGCGTCACCAATCTGGTTGTTCTCGACCAGGAGGGCAGCCCGATCGTCGACGAACAGGTGACGGTGGTGCGCCAGGACGCATCGTCGGTGCGTATCTACAGGCGCGCTTCGGTACAGACCATGTCCTGCACGCCCTATTGCGAAAGCTCGTTCAAGAGCGAGTCGGAGAAGGCCTCCGAAGCCGAAATGAGCGCCGGCCAGTAAGCGCCTGGGCGGCTCTCAGTTTCCGTTTCCCCGAAACGTCGCTTCGGTTAGCAACGGGTTAATGCCTTCCCGCCGAATTTAGCGGTCATCCAAACCGGACCTCAATGGGTTTTCGCTAGTGTTGCCGACGGTACCGCATCAGGATCGGCAGGGACGGGACATGGGCGACGTTTTGGACGGGCGTTTGGACGAGGATTCAGGACGCGAGATCACGCAGGCCAAGGCTGGACGCGTGACGTTTGCCCGCCGCTTCCTTGGCGATCGTCGCGGCAGCACCGCGATGGAATTCGCCATGCTGGCGATCCCGTTTGCGCTTCTGGTCTTCGCCATCCTCGAGAGCTGCATTTCATTTGCCGGACAGGAGGTGATGGCCAACATCACCGACGATGTCGCCCGCCAAGTGCGCACCGGCCAGTTGAAGCCGGCCGACCTGACCGGGACCAAGCTCAGGGACATGATTTGCAACAGGCTGGAAATCATGGTCGCCAAGACCTGCCCCGGACTTCTGGTGGATCTGCGCGAATATCCGACCTTTGCCGATGCCGCCACGGCTGGCTTCAAGATCGTCAATGGCGAGATCGTACTGACGCAAGGCACGAATTCGATGAGCTTCGCCGTGACGCCGGGCCTGGCTGAATCGAAGAACATGCTGCGGGTCTTCTACAAATGGCCCGTCATGACCGATTTCATGGCCAAATCGATGGCCAATCTGAAAGACGGCAACACACTGCATTTCGCATCGGTGACCTGGCAGAACGAACCGTTCGACGACTGAGAACTCAGCGTTACTTTGGCTTAAAAGGGAAGCAAGCATGTATCGTGCGGGGGCGCATCAGGGATTTTCGAGTATCTGGGCAAGAGCGATGCGATTCTGCTCGGATCGCCGCGGTGTCGCGGCCATCGAGTTCGCCTTCATCGTGCCTGTGCTGCTGATCATGTATTTCGTGACCATGGAGGCCTCGCAAGCCATCGAGACCAGCAAGAAGGTCAGCCGCATCGGCTCCATGGTTGCGGATCTGGTCACACAGCAGCAGACAATCATGTCCGCCGACATCGATGCGATCATGAAGATCGGCACCTCGACCCTGCAGCCCTACAACCGCTCAACGCCGACGATCATCATCACGGCGATACAGATCACAAACGAGACGCCGCCGAAAGTAAAGGTCGTGTGGTCGCGCAAGCTGGTCGCGGGCACCTATACCGTCGACGCGGCCAAGGACACCATCACGACAGTTCCCGCCACGCTCAAGATCGCTGACACATTCCTTGTCCGCGTCGAAAGCAAGCTCGGCTACAAGCCCATCATCACCTGGTCTGCCGACAGCGAAAAGCGGCTTGGTCTGACCTCGGCCTTCGACTCGATAACGATGGGCGAGACCTATTACCTCAGGCCGCGCCGGAGCACGACGATCCCCTGCAGCGACTGCTGAAGCGCCAAGGTTTATTGACCGCTGCTGTCCGACAGCAGGCGCACGATGGCGGTTGCCATCGCATAGTCGCCAGCGGCGGCTGATATAAAGCCGCCGGAATGTTTCGATTCCACGAAATCGTAGACTTCCGGCGACTGCGATTTGAGATTGGTGAGGAAGACGGTCAGCCGGCGTTTGGCTTCGGGGTCGAGATCGCTGCGGACGGCGTGGGGACCGTAGCGCAGCAAACCGGAAGTCCAGATGGTCTGGAGCGCGGCCTTTGGAATTCCCGCCGCCTCCAGCCGCGCCGCCGTGCCGTCCGGATCAGTCGGCTGATCGCCGGCAATCGCAGTCCGGTTTTCCGCAGCGGCCCGCTCCCAGCCGAACAACGCATCGGCCTGGCCATCGACCAGCATCGCTTCAGCAGCGGCGGCCGAGCCGGCATGAGTGAGGAATGGCGCATCCTGGCTGATCTTGAGGCCATCGGCGGCCAGCCCGGCGAGCGGCAGAAGAGAGCCGCCGACATTATCGGAAGGCGCCATCGCGATGCGGTGCGTTTGCATCGCTGCGAGGTCGGGAAGCTTGCCGTCGCGCGTCAACAGCACGGAGCGAATGCCGGTGGCGCCGTCGGCATCGACCGGCGCCACCAGAGGTTCGACACAGCCGCAGCGCTCCGAGACGGTGGCGTAGGCGGTCGCCGAATAGACCGCGTACTGAATGCGGGCAGTGGCCTGTGCCTCGATCAGCGCTGCATAGTCATGCGCGACGACGAATTCCACCTTCATGCCGAGCGCCTTGCCGTAGGCGTCTGTCAGCAGGGCGAGACCCGGAACCGTGTTTCCGGCGCCCGGCTCGGCAACGATACCGATCCGAAACGTCCCGATCTGGTCGCGCCAGTCGGCGTGCGCGGCGTGCGGCAAGGCCAGCAACGCCACGGTGGTCGCCAATGCCCTCCACCCCGGCCCTATGGCGATATCCGCCCGTCTCATCGTTCCATGCCCCGTGCCACCGTTCCTCGAAGCGCGTCGCATCCGCAAGGATGCGTACAGCGCGCCTGCCCGCAGTCGCGACCATGGCGCCTGGCCATTGCCGCCTGGTTTCCGATTTGCCAATGCCGCGACGGGACCTTATGTCTGGTCACCCAGACTGGCAATGACGGCACCGATGGCGCGCGCTTTCCTCTTCGTTCTCGATTCTTTCGGCATTGGCGGCGCCGCCGATGCCGAACGCTATGGCGACGCCGGCTCGAATACATTCGGACATATCGCAAAGGCCTGCGCGGAAGGCCGCGCCGATCGCGATGGCCTGCGCAAGGGGCCGCTTCTGGTGCCCAACATGGTTTCACTGGGTCTCGGTCGCGCTGCTGAAACCGCAACCGGCTTCCGGTTCGCCAGCAAGGCCGGCGCTGTTTCAGCCTCCGCTTTCCACGGCGCCGCGCAGGAGATTTCGAGTGGCAAGGATACGCCGTCGGGTCACTGGGAAATAGCCGGCCTGCCGGTGCGCTTCGACTGGGGCTATTTCCCCGATACCGTGCCCGCCTTCCCTGCCGAACTGACCGAAGCGATGATCCGCGAGGGCAAGGTGCCGGGCATTCTCGGCAATTGCCATGCGCCGGGCACGGAGATCATCGAGCGCTTCGGCGAGGAGCATATCCGCACCGGCAAACCGATCTGCTACACCTCGGTCGATTCCGTCCTGCAGATCGCGGCGCACGAGGTTCATTTCGGCCTCGAACGGCTCTACGAGTTCTGCAAGACGGTGCGCCGGCTGGTCGACCCGCTGAAAATCGGACGGGTGATCGCACGGCCTTTCCTTGGCGAAACACCGGCCACTTTCGAGCGCACCTACAACCGTCATGACTACGCCGTGCCACCGCCCGGGCCGACGCTGCTCGACCGGCTGACCGGGCGCGGCAACCGGGTCATCGCGATCGGCAAGATCGGCGACATCTTCGCCCATCGCGGCATTTCGGAGGTGCGCAAGGCGCCCGGCAACATGGCGATGTTCGACAAGGCGCTGGGCGCCATGGACGACGCCGGCGACGGCGACCTGGTGTTCGCCAATTTCGTCGACTTCGACACCGAGTTCGGCCACCGCCGCGACGTTGCCGGCTATGCGGCGGCGCTCGAGGCCTTCGACCGGCGGCTGCCGGAGGCGCTGGCGAAACTGAAGCCGGGCGATCTGCTGATCCTCACCGCCGACCATGGCAACGACCCTACATGGCGCGGAACCGACCACACGCGCGAACGCATCCCGGTGATCGGCATCGCACCGGGCCTCGCCGGCGGCGACATCGGGCTCAGGACCACCTTTGCCGATATAGGCGAGACCGTGGCCGAGCATCTCGCACTGGCGCCCGGCCGTCACGGCACCTCCTTCCATGCGACGATAGGCGGCCATGCCTGAGCTGCCTGAGGTCGAAACGGTCCGGCGTGGCCTGCAGCCGGTTCTGGAAGGCGCGCGCATCGTGCGTGTCGAGGCACGCCGGCCCGATCTCAGATTTCCGTTTCCGGCGAAGTTTGTGCAGCGGCTGACCGGCAAGACCATCACCGCGCTTGGCCGCCGCGCCAAATATCTCACCATGCATATGGATGGCGGTCCGGTGCTGATCTGCCATCTCGGCATGTCCGGCTCGTTCCGCATCGAAACCGCTGACGACAGCGAGACGCCGGGTGCGTTCCATCACGAGCACTCGAAGGATGCCAAGCACGACCATGTCGTGTTCCACGTCTCCTCGCCAGCCCGCGCCCGATCTCGTGTGATCTTCAACGACCCGCGCCGCTTCGGCTTCATGCTGTTTGCCGAAGGGCTGGCCGACGCACATCCAATGCTGGCGGGCCTGGGCATCGAGCCGACCGGCAACGCGCTGGACGGCGCCCTGCTGGCGTCGCTGCTGAAGGATCGCAAAACACCCCTGAAGGCGGCACTGCTCGACCAGAAGCTGATTGCCGGGCTTGGCAATATCTATGTGTCGGAAGCGCTGTGGCGCGCCCACCTGTCGCCACTGCGCGAAGCAGGCACCATTGCCGGGACCGGCAAGAAGGCCAAGGAGCAGAGCGAGCGTCTGGCGGAAGCGATCCGTTCGGTCATTGCCGATGCGATCGCCGCCGGCGGCTCGTCGCTGCGCGACTATGTGCACACTGACGGGTCGCTGGGCTATTTCCAGCACTCCTTCGCGGTCTATGATCGCGAGGGCGAGCCCTGCCCTACGCCTGGCTGCCGTGGCCACATCGAGCGCATCGTGCAAGGCGGCCGTTCGACCTTCTATTGCCGGACCTGTCAGCGGTGAGCTAGACCGGTCTCTTCAATGCCGGAACGAGGAGGCCAGCCCATGAGCTATGAAACCATCATCGTGGAGACGCGCGCCAAGGTCGGCCTGATCACGCTGAACCGGCCCAAGGCGCTCAACGCGCTGAATGCCCAGGTGCTGGCGGACATATTGGCGGCGGCCAAGGGGTTCGATGCCGATCCGGGTATCGGCGCCATGGTCATCACCGGTTCCGAGAAGGCCTTTGCGGCGGGCGCCGACATCAAGGAAATGCAGGCCATCGCCTATGCCGACGCCTATGTGCAGGATCTTTTCGTCGGCTGGGAGGAATTTGCACGCACCCGCAAGCCGATGATCGCGGCGGTCGCCGGCTATGCGCTGGGCGGCGGCTGCGAGCTGGCGATGATGTGCGATTTCATCATTGCCGCCGATACGGCCAAGTTCGGCCAGCCCGAAATCACGCTCGGCGTCATTCCCGGCATGGGCGGTTCGCAACGGCTCACCCGCTTTGTCGGCAAGGCGAAGGCCATGGACATGTGCCTGACCGGGCGGATGATGGATGCCGCGGAGGCTGAGCGTTCCGGCCTGGCGTCGCGTGTCGTGCCCGCCGCCGACCTCATCGAGGAAGCGCTGAAGGCCGCGGCCAAAATATCGGAGTTTTCGCTGCCCTCGGTGATGATGGCCAAGGAGGCCGTCAACCGCGCCTATGAGACGACGCTGGCCGAGGGTCTGCGCTTCGAACGCCGGCTGTTTCACTCGCTGTTTGCGCTCGACGACCAGAAGGAAGGCATGGCGGCCTTTGTCGAGAAGCGGAAGCCGAATTTCGCCAATCGCTAGGACTCCCGTCGCGAGGGCCAAAAAGAAGCCAAAGCGGCGTTGACGTGCCGGGAAAGCTGAACTATAAGCCGCTCCAACCGAGGCGGCCGTTGGCTGCCCGTTTGTTTTTTGCGCCCTGCGGCATCCCGCATGCGCCCACCAGATCAGAAGAGAGGCACCATGGCCAATACCTCCTCGGCCAAAAAGGCAACGCGCAAGATCGCCCGCCGCGCAGCGATCAACAAGAACCGCCGCTCGCGCGTGCGCACCTATGTCCGCCAGGTCGAAGAGGCACTGGCTGCCGGCGACAAGGCAGCCGCGCTGGAAGCCTTCAAGGCCGCGGAGCCGGAATTGATGCGCGCCGCGACCAAGGGCGTGATCCACAAGAATACGGCATCGCGCAAGGTCTCGCGTCTGGCTCACCGCCTCAAGGTACTGTCGGCCTGATCGACTGTTCCTAAACTGTCGTTCTTTGAAACCCGGCCGATCGCGCCGGGTTTTTTCGTTTGCCGGCAAGTACTTAAAAAGAACGGTCGCAAAGCACGCCTTGGCCCGCATTCCAGAGTCCGGAATGCTTTGCCGGCACATACACTCCCAGTGATATTCCAATCCGCCGAAATGACCCATGCCAATAAATTCGGCTGTCACAAATTACTGATATTTTTCAATGACTTGTGGGCGGTGATCCACAGCTTGTTCACATCACCTGTGGGCGACAGGCAACAAGTTGGTGTCAAGTGAATTATTTCAGAAAATTTCAAACCGCACAGCCATTTTCACATTCGCGGCAAAAGGGTTTGAATCACAATGGCTTTGCCAAAATCTGCGGTTCCAGGACGGGACCCGAACCCTTCATCAGTAACCAGATTCCTTAAAAATCCGTTAGACGTGGCCTTGCCCTATCCACAACGATTTCGGTAATGTCGATCTATCGAAAGGGACGGGCCATTAGCCCACAACCCAGCCTGAATCGGCCAGCTCACAGTGGCAGAATTCATGACGTGGATCAATTCCGCGAACGGGTATGGTTTGTCTTTTCGATGCGGTAGGGGACTGGCGTAATTTGTACATGGCAGGTCGATGGCGCACCGGCGTTTTCGCCGGGTGGCGTTGCTTTGCCCAAACATGTCAGACGGACTGGCTTCAAGCAGCCGGGACCGATCCCTTGCTGACGAGGCAACGTCATCCGCCGGCGGCGGCGGTGGTGTTGTAGCGAAGATACGGTCGTCGGAAACATGGGTGCAGGAGGCGCACTCCCGGCGGAAAAGGTACAGAAGAACAAGGGACGCACAATCATGCAGAGCGGCATCGAGCGGGAACTTACGGGCGACCTGCCATTTCCTGGAACATTGGTCGGAGCGCACGACATGGCGGCTTCCAGCGACGCGGAACAGAAGTTCGACCGGGTCAAGGCCCAGTTGAAGGCGCGTCTGGGAACCGAGGTCTATTCGAGCTGGTTCGGACGGATGAAGGTGGCGGAGGCTTCCCGAGGCATTGTACGCATCTCTGTGCCCACGGCCTTCCTGCGCTCGTGGATCAATGGTCACTATCTCGATCTTATCGCCGATCTGTGGAAGCACGAGGATCCGGAGGTCCTGAAGATCGAGATCGTCGTGCGCACCGCGACCCGTCCGGCCCGCAATGGCGTCGAGCCCGAAGCCGTGCCTGCACGCAAGATGACCAAGCAGACGCAGACCGCACTGGCGGCCGGCACGGCGGGCCCAGGTCGGGTGGAGCGGGCGCCCGCCCCTCGCCCCGGCACGCCGATCGAGGCCGAGTTCCGGCACAATGTGCTGGGGTCGCCGCTCGACCCGCGCTACACGTTCGGCTCCTTCATCGAAGGCCCGTCGAACCGGGTGGCTTTCGCCGCCGCAAAAGCGGTGGCCGAATCGCAATCGAGCGCGGTGCGCTTCAATCCGCTGTTCCTCCATGCCACCGTCGGCCTCGGCAAGACGCACCTTTTGCAGGCGATCGCGGCCGAGTCACTCAAACAGAACCCGAAATCGCGCGTCGTCTACCTGACGGCCGAATATTTCATGTGGCGCTTCGCCACTGCGATCCGCGACAACAATGCGCTGACGCTGAAGGAACAGCTGCGCGACATCGACCTGTTGATCATCGACGACATGCAGTTCCTGCAGGGCAAGTCGATCCAGCATGAATTCTGCCATCTCATCAACATGTTGCTCGACAGCGCCAAGCAGGTGGTGGTTGCCGCCGACCGGCCGCCCTCGGAACTGGAATCGCTGGAGCCGCGCGTGCGCTCGCGCCTCAATGGCGGCGTCGCGCTAGAAATGTCGGCGCCGGACTTCGCCATGCGCATCGGCATGCTCAAGCTGCGGCTTGCCACAGCCAAGGTCGACGATGCGTCGCTCAATATTTCGGAGGAGATCCTCAACCATGTCGCCCGCACGGTGACCGGCAGTGGGCGTGAACTGGAGGGCGCGTTCAACCAGCTTCTGTTCCGTCAATCATTCGAGCCGGCGATCACCATCGACCGCATCGACGAAATCCTCGGCCATATCTATCGCTCGGGCGAGCCGAAGCGGGTGCGCATCGAGGACATCCAGCGCATCGTGGCGCGCCACTACAACGTGTCGAAGACAGAGCTTCTGTCGAACCGGCGCACGCGCACCATCGTCAAGCCACGGCAGGTCGCCATGTACCTGTCGAAGGTGATGACGCCACGCTCGCTGCCGGAGATCGGCAGGCGTTTCGGCGGCCGCGATCACACCACGGTTCTGCATGCAGTGCGCAAGATCGAGGACCTTTCCGGCGTAGACAACACGCTGGCGCAGGAGCTGGAACTGCTCAGGCGGCTGATCAACGACCAGGCCTGAGCGGCTCGGGAAACGGAGCGCGCCGGATTTTAGAGCATTCGGTCGGCGCGCTCAAAATTGTTGTTTTGATGCAAGTCGTGGCCCCAAAACCGCTGCGCACTTTTGGGCGACATAGTCCTTTTTGATGCAAGTCGTGGCCCCAAAACCGCTGCGCACTTTTGGGCGACATGCATCGGTTTGCGGGCTTCGCCCGCTTTATCCCCAGAAAGCCCGCGTAACCGGCGCGAACCGGTGGCGCGGGCTTGCGTTTATTGGCTTTTTCCTGTCAGTTTGCATAGATTCTGAGCCTGTTCAGACCTTTCGCGGGGCGCCGCCCACTGGTGACCCGTTCATTCATTCAAGCGAGCCTGTTTCGTCATGCGTGTTATCCTGGAACGGTCAAATCTCCTGAAGTCGCTCAACCACGTTCATCGCGTGGTCGAACGGCGCAACACCATACCGATCCTGTCGAACGTGCTGCTCAGCGCCGAGGGCGCCAGCCTTGAAATGAAAGCCACCGACCTCGACCTCGAAGTGACCGAAGCGACACCGGCCAAGGTCGAGCGTGGCGGGGCGACTACGGTTCCGGCGCACCTGCTCTACGATATCGTGCGCAAACTGGCCGACGGCGCCGAAGTGATGCTGAAGACCGACGAGGACGGCAATGCCATGACGGTGACGTCGGGCCGCTCGAGCTTTCGCCTGCAGTGTCTGCCGCAGTCCGATTTCCCCGAGCTTTCGGCCGGATCCTTCTCGCATATCTTCCGGCTCGATTCCGTCGCCCTGAGAGGCCTGATCGAGAAGACGCAGTTCGCCATCTCGACCGAGGAGACGCGCTATTATCTGAACGGCATCTACCTGCACACGCATGAGACCGGCGGCAAGCTGAAGCTGCGCTCAGTGGCGACCGACGGCCACCGCCTGGCGCGCGCCGAGATCGACGCGCCGGCGGGCTCGGAAGGCATGCCGGGCATCATCATTCCGCGCAAGACCGTCAGCGAATTGCAGAAGCTGGTCGACGATCCGGATGTCGCGGTCACCACCGAATTGTCCGATACCAAGATCCGCTTCACCATCGGCAGCGTGGTTTTGACCTCGAAGCTGATCGACGGCACCTTCCCGGACTATCAGCGCGTCATCCCGACCGGCAACGACAAGAAGCTGATCATCGATCGCCAGAGCTTCGCCGCAGCCGTCGATCGCGTCTCGACCATCTCTTCCGAGCGCGGCCGCGCGGTGAAGCTTTCGATCACCGAAGGCCAGGTGACGCTGGCGGTCAACAATCCGGATTCGGGCAGCGCCACCGAGGAATTGGCGGCCGACTATTCGTCCGACCCGATCGAGATCGGCTTCAACGCCAAATATCTGCTCGACGTCGCTGCTCAACTGACCGGCACGGAAGCGAAATTCATGCTCGCCGATGCCGGTTCGCCGACGCTGATCCACGACATGGCCGACGAGACCGCGCTCTACGTTCTGATGCCGATGCGAGTGTAGCCGCACTGCGGCAAACCTTTCGGCGTGACGATTGCGGCGACTTCTTTGGTGCATGTCGTTGTCTCAAAACCGGGACCACTTTTGAGCGACATGCATTAGGCGGATAGCGGTTGCCCCAGCAAAGCCATATAAGTAAGCTTACACTTACGAATTTCCGCAACTATGCGGCGCTGTCGATCGACCTTTCTCCGGGCGCCGTGGTGTTTTCCGGCGACAACGGCGCCGGCAAGACCAATCTCCTGGAAGCCATCTCCCTGCTGACGCCAGGCCGCGGCCTGCGCCGCGCGCCCTACGCCGACGTGGCCCGCGAAGGTGGCGATGGCGGCTTTGCGCTGCATGCAAGGCTAGACGGGCCAGAGGGTCAGGTCGAGATCGGCACCGGCATCACCGGTGGCGAGGCCGCCGGCGAGGGCGGCCGCAAGGTGCGCATCAACGGTGCGCCGGCGCGCTCGGCCGACGCCATGCTGGAGTGGCTGCGCGTCGTCTGGCTGACGCCGGCCATGGACGGCCTGTTCCCCGGTCCGGCCGCCGACCGCCGGCGTTTTCTCGACCGGCTTGTGCTGGCGATCGATCCCGGCCATGGCCAGCGCGCGATCGATTATGAGAAGGCGATGCGCGGGCGTAACCGTTTACTTACGGAAGGTTCGCGTGACGGCGCCTGGTTCGACGCCATCGAGATGCAAATGGCCGAGACCGGCGTGGCGATCGCCGCCGCGCGCGCCGAACTTGTGCGCCTGCTAGCCGCGATGATCGATCGGTTGCCTTCCAGCGGACCGTTTCCGCAGGCCGACATCAGCCTGTTCGGCGACCTGGAAAGCGATGTGGCTACTTCGCCAGCAGTCGATGTCGAGGAACGCTATCGCGCCGCCCTCGCCGATGGCCGCGAACGCGACCGCGCCGCTGGGCGCACGCTGGACGGCCCGCACCGTTCGGATCTCCTCGTGCGCCACCGCCCCAAGGCGATGCCGGCCGAACTCTGCTCGACCGGCGAGCAGAAGGCGCTGCTGGTCGGCATCGTTTTGTCGCATGCAAGGCTGACCGGCGAAATGTCGGGGATGACGCCCATCCTGCTGCTCGACGAGATCGCCGCGCATCTCGACGCCGGCCGGCGCGCCGCGCTGTTCTCGATCCTGGAAGAGCTGAACTGCCAGGCCTTCATGACCGGAACCGACGCCGCGCTGTTTTCCAGCCTGAGGGGACGCGCGCAGTTCCTCACCGTCGACCACGGCACGGTTGGGCCAACCGAAGACACCTGACAAGGTTTTTTGCCCGCTGTAAGGTCCGGCAATGACCCATGCCGCCCTCACCGACGAAGAGCTTGAGCGTTACGCCCGCCACATCGTGCTGCCGGAAATCGGCGGCGCCGGCCAGCAGAGGCTGAAGCGGGCGCGGGTGCTGGTCATCGGCGCGGGCGGGCTCGGCGCGCCGGTGCTGGAATATCTTGCTGCCGCCGGCGTCGGCACGCTCGGCATCGTCGACGACGACATCGTCTCGCTGTCCAATCTGCAACGGCAAGTGATCCACGCCACCGACACGGTCGGCGCGGCAAAGACCCAAAGCGCCAAAGCGGCGATCGCCCGCATCAATCCCCATGTCGCGGTGGAACTGCACGAATTCAGGCTGACGGCCGAGAACGCCGCTGCCCTCATTGCTCGCTATGACATCGTTGTCGACGGCTCCGACAATTTCGACACACGCTATGTCGTGGCCGATGCCTGCGCCGCGGAGAAGCGGCCGCTGGTACATGCCGCTGTCGGCCGCTTCGACGGCACGGTGACGGTGCTGACACCGTTCGAGACCGGTGCCGACGGCAACCCGAACCCTAGCTATCGCGACCTCTTCCCCGAGGCGCCGCCGGAAGGGCTGGTGCCGTCCTGCGCGGTGGCCGGCGTCGTCGGCGCGCTGACCGGCGTCATCGGCACGCTGCAGGCGATGGAGGCGATCAAGCTGATCACCGGCATCGGTGAACCGCTGGTCGGCAGGCTGCTGCTCTACGATGCGCTGTCTGCGCGCTTCGATACCATCCGCTACAAGAGAAACTGAGCGCATGGATCAGTCCGCCGGCGTTTTGGTCACGCGGCTTGCCCCCGGCTTCGATCGCTGGGACGAGCTGCTTGGCCTGATCATGCGGGCCTTTGCGCCGATGGACGGCATCATCGACCCGCCATCCTCGGCGCATCTGCTGAGTGTCGAAAGCCTGCGAGACAAGGCTGGCAAGGAGACGGTGTTCCTGGCGCTGCAGGACGGCCGGATCGCCGGCTGTATCTTCGCGCTTGAGAGAACTGCCGATTTCTATGTCGGCAAGCTCGCCGTAGAATCTGAGCTTCAGGGACGAGGCATCGGCCGGCAATTGATGCAGGCTGTCGAGGATTTTGCCCGCGGCCGCAAGCCCGCCATCGAACTGCAGACACGGATCGAACTCACGGCAAATCACGCGACCTTTGCCCGTCTCGGCTTTCGCGAAACAGTGCGCACCGCCCATCAGGGCTATGACCGGCCGACTTCGATCACCATGCGCAAGGAGCTCAAGTGAGCCTCGCCCTCAGCGCGCAGGAGCAGGCAATCGCCTCCGGCCACGACGGGGCGGCGATGTCCATGCGCATCGTTGCCGAAAGTGCTGCGCTGCTCGGCGCGCCGCGGCTGATCCCGATCGCCTCGGCGCACATAGACGGCGCGCTCTATCACGGCGATTCCGGCACGCTGTTTGCCGAACGGCTGGTCGAAGGCGGCGCGCGGGTTGCGGTGCGCGCGACGCTCAATGTCGGCGCGCTCGATTTGATGGGCTGCTCGCGCGTGCGCCTCGAAGAGCCGGCGCGCGGCATGGCGCGGCGGATGATGGAGGCCTACCGCAAGCTGGGCTGCGAGCAGAGCTGGACCTGCGCGCCCTATCAGGCCGGCCACAGGCCGGCGCTTGGCAGCGACGTCGCCTGGGGTGAATCCAACGCCGTGGTGTTCTGCAATTCGGTGCTGGGCGCCCGCACCAACCGCTATGGCGATTTCCTCGATATCGCCTGCGCCATATCGGGCCGGGCGCCGGACTACGGGCTGCACCGCGTCGAGAACCGGCAGGCGCGGCTGGTGTTCGATGTGTCCGGCCTCTCCGCCTCCTTCCTTGGTTCGGAGATCGCCTGGCCGGTGCTGGGCAGCCTCTATGGCCGCGAGGTGGGCAATGCAGTCGGCGTCGTCACCGGCGTATCCAGCCACCCCGGTGAGGACGCGCTAAAAGCCTTCGGCGCGGCGGCGGCATCGTCAGGCGCTGTCGGCCTGTTCCATATTGCCGGCGTGACACCAGAGGCGCCCGACGCCGAAACCATCCTGGCGGGCGGCAGGCCGGAAACGGTGATCCGCGTCACGCCGGAGATGGCCGCGAAGGCCCGTTCCAGCCTATCCACGGCAGCCACGCTGGACGCCATCGATGCGGTGGCGATCGGCAGCCCGCATCTGTCTTCGGCCGAATTCGACGCGCTGGAGTGGTTGATCGGCGGCCGCCGGCTTCACGTGCCGATTTACGCTTGCACCGGGCGCCATGTGCTCACGACGCTCGAACGGAATGGTCAGCGCAAAACACTCGAGGCGAGCGGCGTGGTCATCGTCGCCGACACCTGCGTGGTGGTGACGCCGATCCTGCCGGAGCTCGGCAACGGCGTTCTGATGACCAATTCGGGAAAATTCGCGCAGTATGCGCCGGGCAATACAGGCTACGCGGTGCTTTACGGCTCGCTGGCCGACTGCGTCGAAAGCGCCGTCATCGGTAAGCCGCGTTTTACGGATATCGCCGCATGAGTACCGTCGCGGACATCCTGGTGAGCGGGAGCGGCGGTGAAGGCGCAGCCCTGGTGCTGACCGCGCCCATCAGCTTCTGGGGCGGCGTCGATCCGAAGAGCGGCCGCATCGCCGACGTCCGTCACCCACAGCATGGCGAGAGCATAGCCGGACGTGTGCTGTTCTTGCCTGGCACGATCGGCTCGTCCTCGGCCTCAGCCGTGCTGATGGAGCTCGTCCACAATGGCCATGCGCCGGCCGCCCTCGTGCTGCACGAGCCGGACGCGATCCTGTTGCTCGGCTTGATCGTCGCGCGAGAGATGGGCTGGGAGACCCCGGTGGCGCTGCAACTCGGGCGCAATGCGTTCGAGGCCTATCGCGGCAAGCATGTGAGCGTCAGTGCGGACGGCGCCATCGCTGCCTGAGAGCCGCTGTTTTTGCTTTCACGCAATTCCGGACAGAAAACCGCTTCACACTTTTCCTGGAATTGCTCTCGGTTCAGGTCCGCAGTGGCAGTACGCGGTCCGGCGGACGGTGGCCGTCGAAGAAGGCGCGGATGTTGATGATCACCTTCTCGCCCATGTCGATGCGGCCTTCGAGTGTCGCCGAACCCATATGCGGCAACAGCACCACCTTGTTCTTGGCGGCGAGTTTCAAGAGCTTGTTGTTCAGCGCCGGTTCGTGCTCGTAGACGTCGAGGCCGGCGCCGGCGATCTTGCCGTCCTGGATCAGCTTGACCAGAGACTCCTCGTCGATGATATCGCCGCGGGCGGTGTTTACGATGTAAGCGGTGGGTTGCATCAGCGCCAGCCGCCGCGCCGACAGGAGATGGAAGGTGGCCGGCGTCGATGGGCAATTGACCGAGATGATGTCCATGCGGGCAAGCATCTGGTCGAGGCTTTCCCAATAGGTCGCCTCCAGACCTTCCTCGACCGCCGGCAGCACGCGATGGCGGTTGTGGTAGTGGATCGACAGGCCGAAGGCCTTGGCGCGCCTGGCGACCGCGGTGCCGATGCGGCCCATGCCGACAATACCGAGGCGCTTGCCCCAAATGCGCCGGCCGAGCATCCAGGTCGGCGACCAGCCGGCCCATTTCTTGTCGCCGGTCAAGACATTGGCGCCTTCCGCCAATCGCCGCGGCAGCGCCAGCATCAGCGCCATGGTCATGTCGGCCGTATCTTCGGTCAGCACGTTCGGCGTGTTGGTAACGGTGATGCCCTTTTTCGCCGCTGCTTCGACGTCGATCTTGTCGACACCATTGCCGAAATTGGCGATCAGCTTGAGGTTGTCGCCGGCCTGGGCAATCAGCGCCGCGTCGATCTGGTCGGTGATGGTCGGCACCAGCACGTCGGCTTCCTTGACCGCCGCGACCAGCTCCGGCTGAGTCATCGGCCTGTCCTCGACATTCAGCCTGGCGTCGAAGAGTTCGCGCATGCGGGTCTCGACCGGATCCGGGAGCTTGCGCGTGATGACGACGAGAGGCCGTTTTTTGCCTGCCATTGTTTCCTCGAACCCGATCTCGTTGAGACCTCTTTAACCAAGACAGGCGAAACTGAATACCGGTCGCGGTGCCTGCCACTCCTGTAACAAGCGGTGCCGCCGAAGACAAAGAAAAAGGGGCGCCGAGGCCAAAGGGCACGCGCCGAAAGGAATGAAAGTGTCTGGTTTCGCGTCGCTTCGCCTGGTCCTCAGCGCAGCGCTTCTCGGCGCTCTCCTGCATTCCCCGCACGCCGCGGCGCAAGGTGCTGCCGCACCAGTGCAGACAGTCACGCTCGGTCCGAGCGGCCTGCCGCTGCCGCGTTTCGTCAGCCTGAAATCGGCCCGCGTCAACTCGCGCGTCGGCCCCGGCGCCAACTATTCCGTCGACTGGATGTACACCAAGGCCGGCCTGCCGATGGAGATCATCCAAGAATTCGACACCTGGCGGCGCGTGCGCGACGCCGACGGTTCGGAGGGCTGGATCAATCAGTCGCTGCTGTCGGGCCGCCGCACGGCGATCGTGGCGCCGTGGCAGCGCAGCAAGGGTGGCCGAATCAATCTCCTCGACGATGCGGACAAGGACGCCAGCGTCATCGCCATCATCGAGCCGGGCGTGACGGGCACGATCAAAACCTGCGATGGCCAGTGGTGCGAGATGACCTTCGACGGCCACACCGGCTGGATCGCCCAGTCGCAGGTTTGGGGCGCCTATCCCGGCGAGCACGTCAAGAACTGAGATTGCTGGAAAGGTCGCCTAGTGGCCGATGCGGCCGAGATGGGTGTCCTGAAAGCCGGTCGACAGCTTGAGGCCGTAGCCGAGCGCGCGGTCGACTGCGATGTGGATGATCCAGATCAGGCCGATCGCAGTCGCCATCGAATTGACAAGCACATATCCAGCGAGTGCCAGCAGCAGCGGGACGACAAGGATGTGCAAGGCGTTGTAGGCGATGGCGCCGACGCGCGGCCCGGCGAGGTAGCCCAGCATCGACAGGTCCGGCGCCAGGATGAGCAGGGCAAACAGCCACCAGGAAGTACCCGACAGCGCGTAAAGGACGATGCCCACCACGGCGACAGTGGCCCATTCGAGCCGGATTGCAAGATCGACAGGTCTCATGGTGTGCAGCTTAAACGCTGCGTTTGGGGCGCAGCCGCACCACGATGTCGACATTGGCGATCTCCATGCCCGCGGGTGGCTCCGGCAGGTTGGAAACGGTCACCGGACCGCTGTCGATGTCGAAAATCCGGTTTTCGCCTTCGATGTAGAAATGATGGTGATCGGAGGTGTTGGTGTCGAAATAGGTCTTCGAGCCCTCGACCGCCAGGATGCGCAGCAGGCCGGCCTGGGTGAACTGGTGAAGGGCGTTGTAGACGGTGGCAAGCGAGACCGGCACGCCGGCGGCGGTCGCCTCCTCATGCAATTCCTCGGCCGAAAGGTGGCGGTCGCCCTTGGCAAAAAGCAGATCGGCCAGCGCAATGCGCTGGCGCGTCGGCCTTAGGCCGGCTTCGCGAACCCGCTTGTCCACAGCGACATTTTCCTTCCGGCAGCCCAGATCCATCTATTCGTCCAAGCCCACAGTTCCGCCTCAAGACACCCCCAGAGTGGCGAAAAAACGTCATCGACCGAAACTGGACACCCCTCGACATATATTCTGTTGGCCGAATGCGATCAATAGCGCGCATTGACCCGGGCAGACGGGCGGGTTAAGCGCAAACGCCGGTTTCCGGCTCGAAATGGATTGTGTTAGGAAACCAACGACAAGGGCGCCCACCGCCCGGGACTATCATGGGGACGAGATTGATGGCGGGTTCGAAATCCAGCTACGATTATGAGGAATTGCTGGCCTGTGCCCGCGGCGAGTTGTTCGGGCCCGGCAATGCCCAGCTGCCCTACCCGCCGATGCTGATGTTCGACCGCATCACCGAGATCAGCGAGACCGGCGGCGCCCACGACAAGGGCTTCATCCGCGCCGAATTCGACATCAAGCCGGACCTGTGGTTCTTCGCCTGCCATTTCATCGGAAATCCGATCATGCCGGGGTGCCTCGGCCTCGACGCCATGTGGCAATTGACGGGGTTCTACCTCGGCTGGCTCGGCGAACCGGGCAAGGGCATGGCGCTGTCGACCGGCGAAGTGAAGTTCAAGGGCATGGTGACGCCATCGGTCAAGAAGGTCGAATACGGCATCGATTTCAAGCGCGTCATGCGCGGGCGCCTGGTGCTCGGCATCGCCGATGGCTGGCTTAAGGCCGACGGCGAACCCATATACGCGGCGACAGACCTCAAGGTGGGGCTGTCCAAGCAATTGGCCGCCTGACCGGCGCCACTGCGGCAGGGCGTTTCCCGGAACGCGCAATGACGCTGCAGCATTTTGATTTTGCGTATGATCGCCGGCCAAAACCGGCTACGGTTTCGGGATCATCCGCTGGAAGGAGTTGCGAATGAGAAGGGTCGTCGTCACAGGCCTCGGCATCGTATCGTCGATCGGCAACAATGCCAACGAGGTGCAATCCTCGCTCTACGATGCCAAATCGGGCATCAGCTTCTCCGATTCCTTCGCCGAACACGGCTTCCGCTGTCAGGTCTGGGGCGCGCCGACGCTCGACCCGTCGGCCATGATCGACCGCCGCGCCATGCGCTTCCTGAGCCAGGGGGCGGCCTGGAACCATGTCGCCATGGACCAGGCGATCGCCGACGCCGGGCTTGGCGAAAGCGACATCACCAATGAGCGCACCGGCATCGTCATGGGATCGGGCGGGCCATCGACCCGCACCATCGTCGAGGCGGCTGAGATCACGCTCAAGAACAACAGCCCCAAGCGCATCGGTCCGTTCGCAGTGCCGAAGGCGATGTCGTCGACCGCGTCGGCGACGCTCGCCACCTGGTTCAAGATCCACGGCGTCAACTATTCGATCTCGTCGGCGTGCTCGACCTCGGCGCATTGCATCGGCAATGCCTACGAGCTGATCCAGTGGGGCAAGCAGGATGTGATGTTTGCCGGCGGCCACGAAGACCTCGACTGGACGATGTCGGACCTGTTCGACGCCATGGGCGCGATGTCGTCGAAGTTCAACGACAAGGCATCGACTGCTTCCCGCGCCTATGACACCAACCGCGACGGTTTCGTCATCGCCGGTGGCGCGGGCGTCCTCATCCTGGAGGAACTCGAACACGCCAAGGCGCGCGGCGCCAAGATCTATGCCGAGATCGTCGGCTATGGCGCGACGTCGGATGGCTACGACATGGTGGCGCCGTCGGGCGAAGGCGCGGTGCGCTGCATGCGCCAGGCATTGGCGACGGTGTCGACCCCGATCGACTACATCAACACGCACGGCACCTCGACGCCGGTCGGCGATTCCAAGGAAATGGGCGCCATCCGCGAGGTGTTCGGCGACAAGATGCCGTTCATCACCTCGACCAAGTCGCTGACCGGCCATTCGCTGGGCGCGGCCGGCGTGCAGGAATCGATCTACTCGATCCTGATGATGCAAGGCGGCTTCATCGGCGAGAGCGCCCACATCGAAAACCTCGATCCGGAATTCGAGGGCATGCCGATCGTGCGCAAGCGCATCGACGACGCCAGGATCGACACGGTTTTGTCCAATTCGTTCGGTTTCGGTGGCACCAACGCAACGCTCGTTTTCCAGCGCTATTCCGCATAAGGATTTGCCGGCCATGGACGGACTGATGAAGGGCAAGCGCGGGCTTGTCATGGGCGTCGCCAACGATCATTCGATCGCCTGGGGCATCGCCAAGAAGCTGTCCGAGCATGGGGCAGATCTCGCCTTCACCTATCAGGGCGAAGCCTTCGGGCGCCGCGTCAAGCCGCTCGCCGAGAAGCTCGGCGCGTCGCTGGTCGTGCCCTGCGACGTCGAGGACAGCGCTTCGGTCGCGGCTACCTTCGAGACGCTCGGCAAGGAATGGGGTGGGCTCGACTTCGTCGTCCACGCCATCGGCTTTTCCGACAAGAACGAGCTCAAGGGGCTGTACGCCGACACCAGCCGCGACAACTTCGTCCGCACCATGGTCATCTCCTGCTATTCCTTCACCGAGATCGCTCGCCATGCCGCCCCGCTGATGAGCGACGGCGGCGCGATGATCACGCTGACCTATGCCGGTTCTGTCCGCGTCATGCCGAACTACAACGTCATGGGCGTCGCCAAGGCCGGGCTGGAAGCCAGCGTGCGCTATCTCGCCAATGATTACGGCCCGCGCGGCATCAGGGTGAACGGCATATCGGCGGGACCGGTGCGCACGCTGGCAGGTGCCGGGATTTCGGATGCGCGGCATATGTATTCCTACCAGCAGCGCAACTCGCCGCTGCGCCGCACGGTGACCATCGACGAAGTCGGCGGCTCGGCGCTCTATCTTTTGTCCGACCTCTCGTCAGGCGTCACCGGCGAGATCCATTATGTCGATTCCGGCTATCACATCGTGTCCATGCCAACGCTGGATGAATTGAAGCAGACCGACAGCGGACGCGATTAGAGCTTGTTCCATCCCGATGAAATCGGGGCTCTATCTCTTTTGGTTAAGCATGATTTCTGGACTAACGGTTCCCGTTTGTCCGAGAAAAGCTGAGACCACCTTTCGCGATCACGCTCCAGTTCTTCCAGTAAAATTAGATGCATTGGCAGAAACTCATTTTAAGGACATACCCGCTATAAGTCCTATGGCTAGGGCACTGCGCGTGCTTTAGGGTTTGTGAATTCGCGTGTGATCTTTCCGGAAAGTCGAGTTGATTTTTGGGATCGTGCAACAGGGACTGAGTAATGCCTGCTGTCAGCAACCCGAAGCGAACACCTGTGTTCCGGCTGCTCACCGTCGCCGCCTCGGGCCTTGGCAGTTTCGTTCTCGGGCTCTGGGGTCTCCAGTACGGTTTTGGTGACGGCTTTGCCGGCATGCAGGCTGGAACCATGGTCGGCATCGCGTCGGCCTTGTGCGCGCTGGCCGCCGCCGGTGCGGCCCTGTCTTTCTTCGCCGGCGTCGATGAATCGGTGGACTACGTCTTCAACGAAACCCATTTCGACAAGCTGACCGGGCTTCTGGCGCGGCCGGCCATGGTCGGCAAGGTTGCCGACGCGGCGTCGGCAACGATCAAGACCGGCGAGCCGGTGTTCCTCATCGACATCGACATCGACCGCTTCAAGCAGATCAACGACGCCATCGGCTACAGCCATGGCGATGAACTGATCCGCGCCTTTACCAGGCGGCTGAAGGCCTGCATGCCCGAGGGCACGGTGATGGGGCGCATCGGCGCCGGCGAATTCGCCATTCTCGTCTCGGATCATGAGATCCAGGGATCGATGGAAGCCACTGTCGAAACCCTGATTGAGGAGATGCTGAAGCCCTATCAGCTTGATTCCCACCTGCAATCGGTCGGCATATCGGTGGGTATCGTGGCGATGCCGAAAGACGGCGTCGATCCGGTCCTCGTCCTGCGCCGCTCCAACCTGGCGCTGCAGAATGCCCGCGCCGGCGGGGTGGGCAACTGGTCGTTCTTCCATTCCGACATGGGTCAGGTCGCCGACTATCGCCACTGGATCGAATCCGAACTGCACATTGCCTTCGACCGCGGCGATTTCGACCTCCACTACCAGCCGCAGCTCGACCTGCGGAGCGGCCGCATCGTCGGTTACGAGGCGCTGATCCGCTGGAAGCATCCCGAACGCGGCATGATCCCGCCGATGGAGTTCATTCCGATCGCGGAGGAGACCGGCATGATCCACCCGATCGGCAATTGGGTGCTGCACAAGGCCTGCAGCGATGCCCGCCATTTGCCCGAGGACTGCTTCGTTGCCGTCAACATTTCGCCGGTCCAGTTCATGACCAAGGATTTCGTCGGCATCGTGCGCGACGCCATGTCCAGCACCGGCATCAAGCCGTCACGGCTGGAACTCGAACTGACCGAGACGGCGATGATGCAGGACCGCGACCGCGCCGCCATCATCCTGAAGCAGCTTGCCGACATGGGCATTTCGGTGGCCGTCGACGATTTCGGCACCGGGTATTCCAATCTGAGCTATCTGATCGACTTCGCCTTCGGCAAGCTGAAGATTGACCGCTCCTTCATCAGCCGCATGGACACCGATTCCAATTCGGGCGCCGTTGTCTCCACCATCGTCGGCCTGTCACGGGCGCTCGGCGTCGGCATCATCGCCGAAGGCGTCGAGACCGAGAATCAGGCCACGCTCTTGCGAGCGGCCGGCTGCGAGATGGTGCAGGGCTATCTGTTCGGCAGGCCGGCACCGCTCAAGATCAAGCCCGGCGAGATCAGAGCGACCATTCCCGTCCACGAGCCGGCGCGCATCGTCAGCATGCATTGAGGCGGTTCTGTTCCGCGCATGATCGCCTTGGGACCATGTTCTAGCGGCGTGCGGCAAAGACCTTGAACATGCCATCGCGGGCGATTTCGGCGTGGCTGGAGAAGACAGCCTTCAGAACCGGCTCATAAGGCAGCTGGCGGTTTGCCACCATGAACAGCCGCCCGCCCGGCTTCAGCGCCTTGCCCGCCGCCTGGATCATGCCGGCGCCGATTTCAGGCTCGGCTGCCCGGCTGCGATGGAAGGGCGGATTCATGACGATGGCGTCATAGCGCCGCTCGACCGGCTCGCTCAGAAGATCGATCCAGAAAAAGCCCGGCTCGAAGCTGGTCACGCCGATGTTGCCCTTTGCTGCCTCGAGTGCGTCGAAATCCGCCTCGTAAAGGTCGAGCCCTGTTATGCCAGGTGAACGTGCCGCGGCCTCGGCGGCGACATAGCCCCAGCCGGCGCAGAAATCGGCGATGTTGCCGCGCAGGTCTTTGGGCAGGTTATCGACCAGAAGTTTTGAGCCGGCGTCGATGCGGTCGAAGGAAAACATGCCGGGCGCGGTGCGGAAGCGGCCTTCGATCAGCGCGGCAGGATTGGCGGTCCGGAGTTTTTCCGCAGCGGCCAGATCGACAGGACGGCGAAGCCAGAAGGCAATGCCGTGATGTTTCGGCCGATGCCCTTCGAGCGGGACAAGCTCGTCGATGCGCTTGCGCAGGCTGTCGATGCCGTCTTCCTTGCCGCCGGCGACAACGATCAGGCCGCCCGGAGCAACGCATTCGATCGCCTCGGCAATGCGCATCTCGTTCTGGCCGCGATGGCGGCCGACAAGGACGAGGGCTGCATCGAATGCATCGCCTTCCGGACGCGGCGTCACTGTGTTGCCAGCGCGTTCCAGCGCACGGAAGTGCGGCCGGAAACCCTGCACGAGATGCAGCGCTGCCTCAAAGCCTTCCGGCAGGCGGAAGCCGGGCTCGGCGCCCAGGAACAAAACACGCTCGCCCTTTTGCGGCAGAGGCAGCGCCTCGGCCTCGAAGGGATGGAACAGTGTCTTCAGCGGCTCAGCGGCCATTCTTCGATCTCATGCCTGAAACAAACCGGGTCTTAAACGAAAACGGGCGCGACATAAGCCGCGCCCGTTTCAATTTCACTGTTAGACCGCTCAGGCGGCGTTTTCTTCGCCTTCGGCCTTCTTGTCGCGGACGATTTCCTTGCCGGTGGCCTGGTCGACGACCTTCATCGACAGGCGGACCTTGCCGCGCTCGTCGAAGCCCATCAGCTTGACCCAGACCTTGTCGCCTTCCTTGACGACGTCCGATGTCTTGGCGACCCGGTCGTTGGCAAGCTGCGAGATGTGGACGAGGCCGTCACGCGGACCGAAGAAGTTGACGAAGGCGCCGAAGTCGGCGGTCTTGACGACCGTGCCTTCGTAGATCTCGCCGACTTCCGGCTCGGCGACGATGGTGTGGATCCACTTCTTGGCCGCCTCGATCTCCTTGGCGTTCGACGAAGCGATCTTGACCGTGCCGTCGTCCTCGATGTTGATCTTGGCGCCGGTCTTCTCGACGATTTCGCGGATGACCTTGCCGCCGGAGCCGATAACGTCGCGGATCTTGTCGGTCGGGATATGCATGACCTCGATGCGCGGCGCGAACTCACCGAGTTCCGGGCGGGCGCCGGTCAGAGCATGCGCCATCTCGCCGAGGATATGCTGGCGGCCATCCTTGGCCTGGTCCAGCGCGATCTTCATGATCTCCTCGGTGATACCCTCGATCTTGATGTCCATCTGCAGCGAGGTGATGCCGTTGGCGGTGCCAGCGACCTTGAAGTCCATGTCGCCGAGGTGATCTTCGTCACCCAGGATGTCGGAGAGAACCGCGAAGCGCTCGCCTTCCTTGATCAGGCCCATGGCGATACCGGCGACGGGCTTGGCCAGCGGAACGCCGGCATCCATCAGCGCCAGCGAAGTGCCGCAGACGGTGGCCATCGACGACGAGCCGTTGGACTCGGTGATCTCCGAGACGACACGCAGCGTATAGGGGAACTGGTCAGCGGAGGGCAGCATCGGACGGATGGCGCGCCAGGCGAGCTTGCCGTGGCCGATTTCGCGGCGGCCCGGCGAACCCATGCGGCCGGTCTCACCGACGGAGTAGGGAGGGAAGTTGTAGTGAAGGAGGAACTTCTCCTTGTACATGCCGGTCAGCGAATCGACGTACTGCTCGTCCTCGCCGGTGCCCAGCGTGGCAACAACCAGCGCCTGGGTCTCGCCGCGGGTAAACAGCGCCGAACCGTGGGTGCGTGGCAAAACGCCGACTTCGGAGACGATCTTGCGAACCGTCTTGAGGTCACGGCCGTCGATGCGCGAGCCGGTGTCGAGGATGTTCCAGCGCACGACCTTGGCCTGGAGTTCCTTGAACACCGAACCGATCTGCTCGGAGGTGTACTTGGCGTCTTCGCCTTCGGCCGGGCCAAACGCTGCCTTGACCTTGGCCTTGACGGCGTCGACGGCGGCGTAGCGCTTCTGCTTGTCGACGTTCTTGTAGGCATTGCTGAGCTCGTCGCCGACGATCTTCAGCATCTCGGCTTCAAGCGCGGAATAATCCGGCGCGGTGAAGTCGCGCGGCTCCTTGGCGGCAACTTCGGCCAGCTTGATGATCGCGTCGATGACCGGCTGGAAGCCCTTGTGGCCGAACATGACGGCGCCGAGCATTAGCTCTTCGCCGAGTTCCTTGGCTTCGGACTCGACCATCAGCACGGCGTCGGCGGTGCCGGCGACAACGAGGTCGAGCTTGGATTCCTGCATCTCGTCGACATGCGGGTTGAGAACGTATTCGCCGTTGATGTAACCGACGCGGGCGCCGCCGACAGGGCCCATGAAGGGAACGCCCGAGAGCGTCAGAGCGGCCGAGGTGGCAACGATCGACAGGATGTCCGGATCGTTTTCGAGGTCATGCTGGACGACGGTGACGACGATCTGGGTGTCGTTCTTGTAGCCGTCGGCGAAGAGCGGGCGGATCGGGCGGTCGATGAGACGGGAAACCAGCGTTTCCTTTTCGCTCGGACGGCCTTCGCGCTTGAAGTAGCCGCCCGGGATCTTGCCGGCGGCGTAGGTCTTTTCCTGGTAGTTGACGGTCAGCGGGAAGAAATCGAGACCCGGCTTCGGCTCCTTCATCGAAACGACGGTGGCGAGAACCTTGGTTTCGCCGTAGGTCGCGAGCACCGCGCCGTCAGCCTGACGCGCGATCTTGCCGGTTTCCAGGATGAGCGGACGGCCGCCCCATTCGATTTCCACTTTGTGGTGATTGAACATGTCTTGTCCTTAATAAGCGGAAAGGGCCGCGCCGTTTCACGGTGCGCGGAGCCCTTTCCCTGGCTTCCTTTCTCGGGCAGCCACGGGCAAGACAACGGGAAGCTCGGGTAAATTTCGGCGCTGGTCAGCGCACGAGCGTCCTGCAATCCTGCCCCATGACCGTCCATGGGCGGTTTCGAGTGGCCCTCTGCACGCTCGAAACCGGATCTGGCCAATCGATGCGACTGGCAGAATGCGCGACCGGCGGACTCTCCTTCGAAAGCCCGCCGGTCAATTCGTCAACGGCGCAGACCGAGCTTCTCGATCAGCGTCTGATAGCGCGCGTCGTCCTTGCGCTTGAGATAATCAAGCAGGCTGCGGCGCTGGGAGACGAGAGCGAGCAGACCACGGCGGGAATGGTTATCCTTCTTGTGGTCCTTGAAGTGGTCGGTCAGGTTCTTGATGCGCTCGGAAAGGATGGCCACCTGGACTTCCGGAGACCCGGTATCGCCCTTGGCGGTTGCGAATTCACCCATCAATTCCTGTTTGCGCTCGGCAGTAATCGACATCGTGTTTTTCCTTATCTGTTTGAGGAAACGGGTCGCCCTCAGCCGGGATGTCGTCCAGCAGGGGCCGGTGCAAGCAACGCGACACGGCGCGAAGCTGCGGCGCATATAGGGCAATTCCCCGGAAAACACCAGCCCAATTCATAAAGCCGGCTTGTCGCAGGCTTTTGCTGGGGAATCCAAGGTTTTCATGACACCAGGAGTCTATAGCCACTTCTTGCTTTTGAAGAAGACGATCAGCCCGACAGCAACGGCCAGCATGAACAGCAGCGAAGCCGGGTAGCCGTAATAGGCTTTCAGTTCCGGCATGTTCCATGGCGAGCTATCGGGGTCGAAGTTCATGCCCCAGATGCCGACCAGGAAGGTTAGCGGCATGAAGATCACCGAGACGATGGTCAGATAAGAGATGACATCGTTGGTGCGCGCCTGGCTCAGCGACAGATGCATTTCAATCAGGCCGGTCAGCATGTCGCGCTGGTTCTCGACCAGCTCGATCAGCCGCAGTGCATGGTCGAGCGTGTCGTTGAAGAAGATCTTCGTCTCGGGCTTCACATAAGGCACGTCGTTGCGGATCAGCGTCGCCAGTGCGTCGCGCATCGGCCATAGCACGCCCTTGAGCACATTGGCGTCGCGCCGCAATTCGTGCAGCTGGCGCATCTGATGCTTGTGCGGCGTGTTGAGCATCTCGTCCTCGATGCCGTCGACCTCCTCGCTCGCCGCCTCGATCGGCGGGAAATAGCTGTCGACGATGGCGTCGATCAGCGCATAGGCCAGATAGTCGGCGCCGCGCGACCGCAAGCGGTTGGGCAGCGCCGCCGCGATGCGTTTGCGCACGGGATCGAATGGATCGCCTTCGCGCTCCTGGAAGGTGACGACGAAATTCCTGCCGAAGAACACCGCGATCTGCTCATAGCGATGCACCTTGACGTCGTCGATCATGCGCATGACGACGAAGGCATGGTCTTCGAAGAAGTCCACCTTCGGTCGCTGGCCGGTGTTGACCACGTCTTCCAGAGCCAGCGGATGCAGGTTGAAAATCCGGCCGATCTCCTCGATCAGCTGGATGTTGGCGAGCCCGGTGCAGTCCAGCCAGACGACCGGCCAGTTGTCGCAATGGGTGTTGAGATCGTCGATGCTGGCCTTTTCGATGGTCTTGAATTTTTCCGGTGAGATCAGCGTCAGCCGGAGCTCGGAGCGGCGCGCCGCCGGATCGGCGATCAGCGTGCCGGGGGAAGCGCCGACCGGCGGCCGCCGCGTTTTCACCGGCGTCCGCTTCTTCACCGTATCAGCCTTTGCCATGTGCCCCTCGGGTGTAACGTCCGATTGAGATTAGACGACGGGAATCAGCCGGCAAAGACCCGCTTCGGCTTGAACATGCCTTGCTCGATGGCGCCGATGGCGACCAGCTTGCCGCGCGCCGTGGCGCAAGCTTCCTCGGCTTCCACCGGCGCGTCCCGGCCGCGGATGATGACCGGATTGCCAAGACGGATCTTGGTCGCCGCTTCGTCGCTGATGGCGATCTGCGGCAGGCAGTCGAGCGCGGCTGCCGTATCAACGAGCAGCGCATCGATGGCGCCGAAGTCGATCGGCGTATCGGCAGCGTCGGCGTCGGCATCGCCGACAGCTTCGCTTTGTTCGCCGAAACGAGCGGCCTCCAGTTCGGCAACGGTGACGAAGTCTTCCTGGGTGAACGGCTCGACCTCTACCCGGCGCAACTCGGCGATGTGGCCGAAGCAACCCAGGTCGCGGCCCATGTCGCGGGCCAGCGAGCGCACATAGGTGCCCTTGCCGCATTCGACCTCGAACAGGGTGCGCTCGGCGGCGTGCTCGACGATGTCCAGACGTCCGATCTCGATCTCACGTGCGGGTATGTCGAACGTCTCACCCTCGCGGGCAAGGTCATAGGCGCGCTCGCCTGCTATCTTGATGGCCGAGAATTGCGGCGGCGTCTGCATGATGACGCCGGTGTAGTTCGGCAGCAGCGCCCTGACGTCGGCCTCAGCCGGACGCCGGTCGGAATTCTGCGTCACCGGGCCTTCGAGGTCGTCGGTCGAGCGCTCCTCGCCCCAGGCGACGGTGAAACGGTAGATCTTGGCGCCGTCCTGCACGTAAGGCACCGTCTTGGTCGCCTCGCCGAGCGCGATCGGCAGCATGCCCGAGGCCAGCGGGTCGAGCGTGCCGGCATGGCCGGCCTTTTCGGCCTGGAACAGCCATTTGATCTTGGAGACGGCTTCCGTCGAACCCATGCCGACCGGCTTGTCCAGCACCACCCAGCCGGAGATCGGCCGACCCTTTTTCTTGCCGCGGCGCCCCACTATTTCTCGTCCTTGTCGTTGTTGTCTTCAGGGCCGAGATCGCGGGCGACTTCGGGCGATTTCAGGAGATCGTTGATCCTGGCGAAATTGTCGAATGACGTGTCGAGCTTGAAGCGAAACTCAGGCATGAACTTCATTTGCCGGAGCGCGCCGGAAACGCGGCCACGGACGAATTTCGCGTGCTTGTTGAGCGCGTCGATCACCGCTCCGGTGTCCTTGGCGCCGAGCGGCGAGACGAATGCGGTAGCCACCCTCAGATCGGTCGACATGCGCACCTCCGAGACCGAAACCACCGTGTTCTCGATCAGCGGATCGATGATCTCGCCGCGCTGCAAGGTTTCGGAGAGCGCGTGGCGCACCTGTTCGCCGACGCGCAGCATGCGCTGGGTTGGGCCTTTGGCGGATGTTTTCATTTTTCTTGTCCAGACTGCCGCGCCGAGATCGGATTAGTGGGCCGACTATCAGGATACCGCAACGCGTATTGAGTTTTGCTTGAGTGAACGCTGTTTTGCTTCGTCGGAGAGATGGTGGAAAACATCCCTGATCAATGTTCGACTGTCGGCAGGTGAGCTGAATGCGCGCTTGGCTACGTAAGGTGCCGATCGAGCCGACATAAATCCCACCAATGTCTCCGTCTCGTAGATCTGATCAATATCCGGGAAACCCAACTTCACAAGACTATGGGCGCTTTTCCACTGCAGCCCATCGGCCTCCATGGAAAAAACTACGGCGGTTTCAGGTCTTCGTTGCTTTAACCAGCGAGCTCCGAGACGTCGCGCAAGACCAATAACAAGCCTGGCGCCTATAACATACAGCCCGAGCGCTATCAGTACAGAGACCGCAAGTCCTGCTGGCTTGCCCAGGGAACGACCGAGATGGGCCAACGACCAGCCAAAGAACCAGCCCACGGCCAAGCCGAGAAGCAGGTAGACAGGCCAGCACCAGTAACGTTGCCAGAAGCTAAACGCATTGCGGGTCGCTGCGCGACCCGCAATGATCGATTCTTCGTAGTTCGGCGTAAAGCCAATCTCCATCGGCAAATCCGAACCTCTACAGCGTCCTGGTCACCATCTCGACGCGGAAGCATTCGATGATGTCGCCGACGCGCATGTCCTCGTAGTTCTGGAAGGCCATGCCGCATTCCTGGCCGCCCGGGACTTCCGCAACTTCATCCTTGAAGCGCTTGAGCGTCTTCAGCGTGCCTTCGTGGATGACGACGTTGTCGCGGATCAGGCGCACGCCCGCACCACGCTCGACCTTGCCTTCGGTGACACGGCAACCGGCGATCTTGCCGACCTTGGTGATGTCGAAGATCTCGAGGATCTCGGCATTGCCGATGAAGGTCTCGCGACGTTCCGGCGAGAGCAGGCCCGAGAGCGCCGCCTTCACGTCATCGACCAGGTTGTAGATGATCGAGTAGTAGCGGATCTCGATGCCGGCAGCGGCAGCGGCAGCACGTGCCTGCGCATTGGCGCGGACATTGAAGCCGATGATGGCGGCGCCCGAAGTCTCCGCCAGCGACACGTCGCTTTCGGTGATGGCGCCGGCGCCGGCATGAACGATGCGCGCACGCACTTCGTCGGTGCCGAGCTTGTCGAGCGCGGCGCTGATCGCCTCGATCGAACCCTGCACGTCGCCCTTGATGACCAGCGGGAATTCCTTCAGCCCGCTCGTCTGCAACTGCGACATCATCTGCTCGAGCGAGCCGCGCTGGCCGGCATGCTTGGCCACCGCCTTCTCGCGGGCCAGACGCTGACGATACTCGGTGATCTCGCGGGCGCGGGCCTCATTGTTGACGACGGCGAAGCGGTCACCGGCCTGCGGCGTGCCTTGAAGGCCAAGCACCTCGACGGGCATAGCCGGCGGCGCTTCCTTGACCTGTTCGCCACGGTCGTTGACCAGCGCGCGCACCCGGCCCCACTCGTTACCGGCGACGAGAATGTCGCCCGGCATCAGCGTGCCGGTCTGCACCAGCACGGTGGCGACGGGGCCGCGGCCCTTATCGAGCTGGGCTTCGATGACGACGCCTTCGGCGGTGCGGTCCGGATTGGCCTTGAGGTCGAGAATTTCGGCCTGCAGCAGGATCGCCTCGAGCAGCTTGTCGAGATTGGTGCCCTTGGTCGCCGAGACTTCGACGTCCAGCACTTCACCGCCCATCGATTCAACGAACACCTCATGGCGCAGCAGTTCGGAACGCACCTTCTGCGGATCGGCGCCGTGCTTGTCGATCTTGTTGATCGCCACGATGATCGGAACGCCGGCCGCCTTGGCATGGCTGATCGATTCGATCGTCTGCGGCATGACGCTGTCGTCGGCCGCCACCACCAGGATGGCGATGTCGGTGGCCTGGGCGCCGCGGGCGCGCATCGCCGTGAAGGCGGCGTGGCCGGGCGTGTCGATGAAGGTGATCTTCTGACCGTTCTTCTCAACCTGGTAGGCGCCGATATGCTGGGTGATGCCGCCGGCTTCGCCGGAGACGACATTGGCGTTGCGGATGGCGTCGAGCAGCGAGGTCTTGCCGTGGTCGACGTGGCCCATGATGGTGACGACCGGCGGCCGCGACACCAGGTCCTCGGCATTGTCGGCGATGTTGAACAGGCCTTCCTCGATGTCGGACTCGGCGACGCGGCGGACCGTGTGGCCGAATTCGGTGGCGACCAGTTCGGCCGTGTCGGCGTCGATGATGTCGCCCGGCTTCAGGATCTGGCCCTGCTTCATGAAGTACTTGACCACATCGACAGCGCGCTCGGACATGCGCTGCGCCAGTTCCTGGATGGTGATGGTTTCGGGCAGGATCACTTCGCGCATAACCTTCTCGCGCGGCTCATTGTGCATCGCGCGCTTGAATTTTTCCTGGCGGCGACGCATCGACGACAGCGAGCGGGCGCGCGCATCCTCGTCGGAAAGCGCCGTGTTGAGGGTCAGCTTGCCGCGACGACGGTCTTCCTCAGCCTTGGTGGGCTTGGCCGGACGCGCCACTTCGGGCGTGACCAGACGGCGGACCGGGGCACCCGCGCCGCTTGGGCGCTTCGGCTTGACCTCTTCCTCGTCGTCGACCGTCGCCAGTTCGGCGGCGAGCGGCGCGCGACGGCGCGCCTCTTCCTCGGCACGGCGGCGGGACTCGGCCTCAGTCTGCAGACGAGCTTCTTCCTCGGCCTGACGGCGCGCGGATTCCTCGCGCTCGCGCTTGCGGCGTTCCTCATCCTCGGCGCGGCGCTTGGCGTCTTCGGCGGCGCGCTGACGATCCTCGACTTCGCGAACCTTGGAGCCTTCGAGCGCCCTGCGCCGGGCTTCCATTTCGCCACGCGACAATTCGTTCAGCACCATGCCGCTGCGTTCGACCGGCGGCGGCGGGGGCGGCGCCTTGGGCACTTCCTGCACCACGGGAGCTGCCACAACCGCGGGCTTGGGCGTCAAAACGGGTGCGGCCACCGGCTCCGGCTTGTCGCCGGGCATGGAGAATTTGCGCTTCTTGATCTCGACCTGGACCTGCTTGGTGCGGCCATGCGAGAAATTCTGACGCACGACGCTCTGCTCGGTACCGGGGCGCTTCAGCGTCAAGGTCTTCTTCGGTGTAACACTCAACGTCTTGTCGTCGCCCGATTTCGTATCGCTCATTCCATATCCTCTGCAGCATCATCTTCGTCAGCAACGGCCGCAAGCATTGCCAGATCGTCGGGGGTTCCGCCCCGATATCGGTCGAGCGCAACCATGCGCTTCTCAACCGCCTTGCCCGCGTCTCCCGCGAGAACGGCAGCATGTATCACATTTGTACCCCCCAATGCCAAGCTCAACTCGGCCTCGGAGAAAAGTTTGTAGGCAAGGACTGCGGGCCCGCCGAGGTGGACAGTTGCCCGCCGCGCCTGGCTGATCTTGCGCACGCCATCGTCGGACGCTTCGGTCGCGTGGAGCACGAAAAGCGCCAATCCACTGCGCACCGCGCTCTCGACCTTGGTGGCGCCGAGAGCGATCGCGCCGGCCTTGCGGGCAAGGCCGAGCATGCCCAAAGCGGATCGTGCAAGCAGTCCGTCGACCATGCCGCCGAGATCGGGCGGTACGGTCACTTGCGCCTTGAAGGCGCGGGCAAACAGGTTCTTCGCCGCCGCCTTGTTGATATGTAGGCGGTCGGCGCTCACCCAACAACCACGGCCGGGCAGGTTTCTCTTGATGTCCGGAACGACGGCCGAATCCGGGCCGACGACGAAACGGATCAGCTCATCCGGCTCGGCTTGCCTGCGGGTAACGATGCAGGTGCGATCGTTCATCTCGTCCTGGGGCGGGTTGTGTGCGATGCGGTTTCACCTCACGCACCAACAGCTTCGTCAGCCGGGACCTGTTCGGCTGCAAGCTCGTCTTCGGTGATCCAGCCGGCCTTGAGGCGGGCTGCCAGAACCATCTGCTCGGCGTCAGTGCGCGACACGCCGTGACTGGCGAGCACGCCCGGATAGACCTTGGTCTCGCCGTCCTTGCGTTCCTTCCAGCCGGTGAGGTCGTCGGCGGCATAGCCGGCGAAGTCCTCGATCGTCTTCACGCCGTCCTCGCCGAGCGTCACCATCATGGCGGTGGTGACGCCGGGGATTTCGCGCAGCTCGTCGGTGACGCCCAGCGCCTTGCGCTTCTCGTCGTGCTCGGCTTCGATTTTCTCCAGATATTCGCGAGCGCGGGTCTGGATTTCCGAAGCGGTGTCTTCATCGAAGCCGTCGATCGAGGCAATCTCGCCCGAATCGACATAGGCAACTTCTTCGACGCTTGTGAAGCCTTCGGAGGCCAGCACCTGGCCGACCATCTCGTCGACATCGAGGGCTTCCATGAACAGCGACGAACGTTCGACGAATTCCTTCTGGCGGCGCTCGGATTCCTCGGCCTCGGTCAGGATGTCGATGTCCCAGCCGGTGAGCTGCGAGGCAAGGCGCACATTCTGGCCGCGGCGGCCGATGGCCAGCGACAACTGGTCGTCGGGAACCACCACCTCGATGCGCTCGGCATCCTCGTCGAGCACGACCTTGGCGACTTCCGCCGGCTGCAGCGCATTGACGATGAAGGAGGCGGCCGAAGGCGACCACGGAATGATGTCGATCTTTTCGCCCTGCAATTCGCCGACAACGGCCTGAACACGGCTGCCGCGCATACCGACGCAGGCGCCGACCGGATCGATGGACGAGTCACGCGAAATGACGGCGATCTTGGCGCGCGAGCCCGGATCGCGGGCGACCGACTTGATCTCGATGATGCCGTCGTAGATTTCCGGAACTTCCATGGTGAAGAGCTTGGCCATGAACTGCGGATGGGTACGCGACAGGAAGATCTGCGGGCCGCGCTGTTCGCGGCGCACGTCGTAGACATAGGCGCGGACGCGGTCGCCATACTTGTAGTTTTCGCGCGGGATCAGCTCATCGCGGCGGATGATCGCCTCGCCACGGCCGAGATCGACGATGACGTTGCCATACTCGACGCGCTTGACGGTGCCGTTGACGATCTCGCCGATGCGGTCCTTGTATTCGTCATACTGGCGGTCACGCTCGGCTTCGCGCACCTTCTGCACGATGACCTGCTTGGCCGACTGGGCGGCAATGCGGCCGAAATCCATCGGCGGCAGCTGTTCGGCGATGAAGTCGCCAAGCTGGGCGTCGGGGTTGCGCTCGCGGGCCGAGGAAATGGCGATCTGGGTGGCATAGTCGTCGACCTTCTCGACCACTTCCATCAGCCGCTGCAGCTTCATCTCGCCGGTGTTGGCGTTGATGTCGGCGCGGATGTTGGTTTCCTGGCCGTAGCGCGAGCGCGCGGCCTTCTGGATCGCATCGGCCATGGCGGCGATGACGATCGACTTGTCGATCGACTTTTCACGCGCGACCGCGTCGGCGATCTGCAGCAGTTCAAGTCTGTTGGCGCTTACAACCATGTCTTTATCTCCCGAACTGGGTGCCGGAGCTTGACCGGCAGCTCAATCGTTATTCCTGTTCGTTTTCTTCCGTGGCGCCTTCGGAAACATCGTCTTCCGGCTCGCCGCGGCGTTTCTTGGCTTCCTTGCGTTCCCTGTTGTCCTTCGACAGGGCGTCGCGGATGAGGTCGTCGGTGAGGATCAGCCGCACATCGGCGATCGCGTCATAGGGAACGCGCACCGTCGGCTCTTCGCCATAAGCGGCCTTGTCGCGCTCGATCAGCACGTCGTCGGCGCCAGCTTCGGCGATCTTGCCCTTGAAGCGCTTGCGGTCGGCGACCAGCACCGAGGTTTCCATCTTCACCAGATGGCCGGTCCAGGTGACGAAATCCGACTTGCGCACCAGCGGCCGGTCGATGCCGGGCGACGACACTTCGAGATGATAGGCTTTTTCGATCGGATCGTCGACGTCGAGCGCCGGCGACACAGCGCGGCTGACCTCTTCGCAATCCTCAACGGTCATGGTGCCGTCCTCGCGTTCGGCCATGATCTGCAGCGTCAGCCCGTTCTGGCCCGACAGATGCACCCGCACGAGGCGGAAACCGATGCCGCGCAACACCGGCTGAACGATCAGCGCGATGCGCGCATCGATGCCGCTTTCGCGGATGATGCGGTCGTCGGCTTCGCTTGCCGTAGCAGTCATGCGGTTCCTGTCGCTCTTTGATGGCTGACCGGCAGGTAATAAAAAAGAGCGGGACCGGGTGGACCCACTCTTCGTCATACCGACCAAGAATTTGAGGCTGATATAGACGATCCCGGCCGGTGTTTCAAGCCTGTTGACGGGTCGGGCAAAGTACAGCCGGCGACGGCTGGCCAGGATTGCGCGGGGCGCATGCCGCCTATGCCGTAACAGCCCTGTGATTTCAGACGCCGCATCCCTATCTATGTTGCACTGCACAAACCGACATGGCGCGCAGTGGCGCGCGAAAGGTCAAGACAATGAGCAACCGTAATGTGTTTTCCGCCATAGGCGACGCTTTTGCCCTGTTCGGCAGCGCCGTTGCCGCCTCGCGGGCCGTCGAAGCCGGCCGCAAGCCGCGCGCCAATGATTTGCGCCGGCTCGGCATGGACCCGACCGCGTTCGACAAGATCGGCCGTTTCTAGAGCATTTCACCGTTTCACGGAAACGGCGAACCGCTCTATCTCTTTGTCTTTACGCAATTCCGGACGGAAAGCCGCTCACACGTTTCCTGGAATTGCCCTAAATCTGAAGCGGACTACGATGCCGGGACCGCTGGTCCCCCATTGGACTATTTTCTAACGAAGGTGAGATAGGCCGGCCGCCGGCCCTCGCGAATGGCTTTTGCCTCGTAGCGTGTGCCCGGCCAGCCTTCATAGGGCCGATGCCAGTCGGCCGCGTCCCCTGCCTGCCATGACAACGCGCCATGCGCCCGGCAGTGCAACAAGGTCCAGTTCACATAGGTGTCGATGTCGGACGCGAAGCGGAATTTTCCGCCGGGCTTCAATACGCGTGCGAACCGGTCGAGGTTGAGCGGGCTGACGAAACGCCGCTTCCAGTGCTTTTTCTTCGGCCAGGGATCGGGATAGAGCAGGTCGATGCCGTCGAGCGAGAACTGTGGCAACCAGTCAAGCAGGCGCGTGGCGTCGTCATTGTGGACGCGAAGATTGGCAAGCGGCTTTTCCCGCACCGCCATCATCAGCTTGGCCATGCCGTTGACGAACGGCTCGACGCCGATGAAGCCGGTCGCCGGGGCTTCCATGGCCCGATGCAGCAAATGCTCGCCGCCGCCGAAGCCGATTTCCAGCCGAACCGTCGAAACATCCGCCGTAAACAGCGTGCGCAAATCCGCAGGCGCTTGTGCGGAGAGGTCGAGGCCATAGGCACCAAGACCACTTTCCAGCGCCGCCGCCTGCAGCGGGCGAATGGTCTTGCCATGCCGGCGGCCGAAGAACCCTTCGGTCGCCCGGCTCCGCCTTTCCTTTGGGTCCATGGCCAGGTCGCGCGCCGCGCTTAGATTGAGATGAGATTTGGCTGAAATCTCATCTCAATCTAATCCTTTGTTGGAGCATGATCTTTTCCAAAAACCGGTACCCACTTTTTGGAATCATGCCTAAGCGGCGACCGCGTCCTTGAGCGCCTTGGCCAAATCGGTCTTCTCCCAGGAGAAAGACCCGTCACGGCCAGCCTTGCGGCCGAAATGGCCGTAGGACGACGTCTTGGCGTAGATCGGCTTGTTGAGGTCGAGATGCCTGCGGATGCCGGACGGCGACAGATCCATCACGGTGCGCAGCGCATCCTCGAGCTTGGCCTCGTCGACCTTGCCGGTGCCGTGCAGGTCGACATAGACCGACAGCGGCTGGGCGACGCCGATGGCGTAGGACAGCTGGATGGTGCATCGGTCGGCGAGCTTGGCCGCCACGACGTTCTTGGCGAGGTAGCGCGCCGCATAGGCGGCGGAACGGTCAACCTTGGTGGTGTCCTTGCCGGAGAAGGCGCCGCCGCCATGCGGGGCAGCACCACCATAGGTGTCGACGATGATCTTGCGGCCGGTCAGACCGGCGTCGCCGTCCGGGCCGCCGATGACGAACTTGCCGGTCGGGTTGATGTACCACATGCAATCGTCGGCGATCTTGAGGTCGCCGAGCGCCTCGCGGATGTAGGGTTCGACGACCTTGCGGACCTTCTTGGAATCCCAGGACGAATCGAGGTGCTGGGTCGACAGCACGATCTGCGTCGCTTCAGCGGCCTTGCCGTCGATATAGCGAACGGTGACCTGGCTCTTGGCGTCGGGACCGAGCTTGCCGGCCTCGCCATTGTTTTCGTGGCGGGCGGCGGCGAGCAGTTCGAGGATCTTGTGGCTGTAGTAGATCGGCGCCGGCATCAGGTCCGGCGTCTCGCGGCAGGCATAGCCGAACATGATGCCCTGGTCGCCGGCACCTTCTTCGCCCTGGCGGTCGGCGGCGTTGTCGACGCCCTGGCCGATGTCAGGCGACTGGCCGTGCAGCAGAACCTCGATCTTTGCCGTCTTCCAGTGGAAGCCGGCCTGCTCGTAGCCGATTTCGCGAATCGCCTTGCGGGCGACCGACTTGAACTTGGCCGGGTTGACGACCGGGTGGCCGGCGGCATCCATCAGGATGTTGCCTTGCTTGTCTTTCTTCAGCAGCGTCTCGGGAACCCGGACCTCGCCGGCGATGACGACACGGTTGGTGGTGGCCAGCGTTTCGCAGGCGACGCGGACTTTCCAGGGGTCCATGCCGGTCTTCTTGGCCTCGCGATAGACCAGATCGACGATCTCGTCGGAGATGCGGTCACAGACTTTGTCGGGATGACCCTCGGCAACGGATTCCGAGGTGAAGAAGTAGTTCTGCCGCGTCACGGGTGTCCCCTCTTGAAAAAACGATCGGCAGTTCTGCCGATTTTGGCGCGCCACGTGTTAACGGTGCCGGGCGCCGCTCGTCAAGCGGTGCCGCAGTTCTGGCATGAATGTCGCAGCAATATATCTTGTACCACCGGCGGCACTTGCCGCCGGCAGTCGAGCCTCGGGGCTATTGTCGCCAACGGGTCAATCGGCCCGGTGGGTCGATAGACCCCCAGGGATCACTCGGCATCTTCGGCAGAAAGGGATTTCACCAGATCGATGATCCGGCGGCGCACTTTCACATCCGCTATTTTGACGAAGGCGCGGTTGAGCTGAAGTCCTTCCGGACTGCCGCAGAATTCGACGGCGAAAGCCATCGAGGCGTCCTCGGCAAATCCTCTGTTACCCAACGGCTCCTGCCCTGGCGCATCCTCGAAAAAGAAGGCGACAGGCACGCTGAGTATCGAGGCTATTGCCTGCAGACGGCTGGCGCCGACGCGATTCGTTCCCTTTTCATATTTTTGGATCTGCTGAAACGTAATACCGAGATTTTCACCCAGCTTTTCCTGGCTCATTCCAAGCATATTACGCCGAAGCCGGACGCGACTTCCGACATGGATGTCGATCGGATTCGGTTTCTTCTTGTTTTCTTCTGTCATTTTTTCCTCGCCGAATTTTTCCGGCCTTTTCTATTTTTCTTGCCCAAACGAAGCCGGAGCCACCTGCCCCAACAGAAACACCAACCGACTTCGAGAAAATTAGGCGATAACAGTATGAGTTTCTAATGTGTCGACTGTCAATTCACCCGTAGCCGTTGCCTTACGTTCAAGCTGAGGGCGATCGCGGCAAACAGGAACATGATCAGCATTCCGTTAATGCGCCGTTGAGCGGCGGATATGAACGCCTGGCCGGAGATGGGCACCCGCACGTCGATGGCGCCGCGCGCATCGACCGCCAAGGCGTCAACAATGCGTCCGCGCGTATCGACAACGGCCGAAATGCCGTTGTTGGCTGCGCGCAACAGGGGCAATCCATTTTCCACCGCGCGAATCTGTGCCTGTCTGAAATGCTGGTACGGCCCGGGCGTGTCGCCGAACCAGGCGTCGTTTGTGACATTCACAATAAGCTGGGATGACGTAGCGTCAACTGAAACCAGATCGGGAAAGATCACCTCGTAGCAAATAAACGGCAAGGCGCTGATGCCGCCGGGCAAGGCGATCGGGTGGCGTTCATTGCCGGCAGCAAAATTCATCGGCCCGGCGACCAGTTGTTCGATGCCGAAGCGGCCGAGCAGACCGGAAAACGGCAGATACTCGCCGAAGGGCACCAGATGGACCTTGTCGACGGCGTCGGCAATCTCGCCCTTGTCGTCGATCGCCACCACGGAATTGTAATAGCGGCTGCCGGTCTCGGCTCCCGATCCGCCCTCCTCGCGCACGACGCCTGCAATCAGCATCTGCCCGGGCTGCAGCATGTCGCCGAGCGCGGTCAGCGCGTCAGGGCGCTCGGTGAACAGGAACGGCACCGAGGTCTCCGGCCACAGGATCAGCTGCGGCTTGTTGTGACCGGGATCCGGTGCTGCGGCCGACAGGCCCATCATGGTCGCGAAGATGCGGTCACGCACCGACGCGTCCCACTTCTCGCTGAGATCGACATCCGGCTGCACGATGCGGACATCGAGATTGTGCGTCGCCGGCTTGTCGGGGGTCGCCAGCCTGAAATAGCCGAAGCCGACATGTGCGGCGACGAGAGCGGCAAGCAACACCAGTCCGAGGCGCAGATGCCGGCGCGCGGCGAGCAGCGCCGGCATGGCAAAGACAAAGACCGCCAGCGCGTTCATGCCGATCATGCCGGTCACCGACACGCTTTGCATCAGCAGCGGCACGGGCATCGCCGCATAGCCGACGGCATTCCAGGGAAAGCCGGTGAACAGGAAGCCGCGCAGCCATTCCGTCAGACCAAAAGCGAAGGCGAGGGCGGCGATGCGGCCGATATCGTTGGTCCATAACAGCCGGGCGACGACGGTGGCGAAGCCGTAGAAAAACGCCAGTGCCAAAGGAATGCCGACGACCGCGAAGGGCAAGGCCCAGGCGAAACTGTCGGCCTCGACCAGAAGCGCCTCGCCGATCCACCACAGGCCGGCGAGGAAATAACCGAAGCCGAACCACCAGCCGATGGCAAAGGCTGGCCGCAGGCGCCTCAGCCAGCTGTCGGACGCCTCGCCGGTGGCGCCGTCGAGCAGCCAGACCAGCAGCGGAAACGAGACGAAACAGACAGCGAAGAAATCGTAAGGCGCCTGGGCGAGCACCGCCAGCGCGCCGGCGAGAAACGCCACCAGCGCACGCCGCCAGCCCCAAAGCAGAATTATCCGGCCGGCCAGGCGCTCCATGCAGACTTCCCAAGTCGTGCGAATCAGGAGCCAAGATTTATCAGGCCGCGCGCCGTGCTCCAAACGTCGATAAGCGCAATCTGATGTTACCGGTGCCAGCCTTCTATGCTGAAGCCGCTCAGCTGCTCGGCCTCCTCGCGCGGAACGGCGCGCAAGGTCTGGGTGAAGGTCCAGACATGGCCTTCGGGGTCACGGGCGCGGTATTGCCGCTCGCCGTAGAAATGGTCGGCGGGCGCCTCGACGATCTCGGCTCCGGCCGCCCTCGCCCGTTCGCAATGCGCGTCCAGGCCGCCTTTCAGCCGCACACAGACCGACTGGGTGTTCTTGCCGCCGACCGAAGCCGGGCTGGCGACGTGATCGGCCCATTCGGAATCGACGATGATGTAGCCATCGCCGAAACGCATTTCGGCATGGACAAGCTTTCCGTCTGCGTCGCTGACCACCATGCTCGGTTCGAAACCGAAGGCCGCTTCAAGCCAGATCAACGCCGCCCTTGGATCCCGATAGAAAACCCCGGAACCGAACGTGGCGTGTTTGAACGGGTCGTCGACCGTCATGCAGCGCGAAATCAGGCCTGCTCGGTGCGAGCGGTTGCGCGCCGGCGGCGCTCGCCTTTCTGGTTCTGGACGATGCGCACCCGCTTGACGCGACGCGGATCGGCGTCGAGCACGTGGAATTCGAAGCCGGGAATGGCCTGCACCACTTCGCCACGCGCCGGCACGCGGCCGAGCGTGTTGAAGATCATGCCGCCAATGGTGTCGACATATTCGCCATGCTCGCCGGCGGTAAAGTCCTCGCCGATCATCTTGGCGACCTCGTCGATCTCGGCCTTGCCGTCGACGACGAAGACGCCCTCGCCGGTCTGCGTGATCAGCGGCTCGTCTTCGTCATGCTCGTCCTCGATATCGCCGACGACCATTTCGACGATGTCTTCCAGCGAGGCGAGACCATCGGTGCCGCCATATTCGTCGATGACCAGCGCCATCTGGGTGCGCGTCGTCTGCATACGGCCCATCAGGTCGGAGGCAAGCATGGAGGGCGGCACGAACAGCACCGGGCGGATCAGATTGAGGTCGCCAATGGTGCGGCCAAGATCGACCTGGGCGAGGTCGAGAAGCGTCGTTGCCGGCGTCTTCCTCGATGTCCTGCCCTTCTTGACACGGGCGACCTTTGTGATGTGGGCCAGCACGTCGCGGATGTGAACCATGCCGCGCGGATCGTCGAGCGTCTCGGAATAGACCGGCATGCGGGAATGGCCGGACTGTTCGAACAGGCCGAGAAGATCGCCCAAGGTCGTGGTGATCTCGACCGCCTCGATGTCGGCGCGCGGCACCATGACATCCTCGACGCGCACTTCGCGCAGGCGCAGGATGTTGTTGAGCATGGCGCGTTCGCCGGGTGAAAAAGACTCGGCATCGCTGGTCGTTTCGGCAAGCGCGCCGGCGATTTCCTCGCGCAGGCTGGTGCCGTTGCGCTGCCGGAAAAGGCCCAAAACGCGGTCGAACAGGGAGGGACCGGCAGGCGATGGCTCGCTGGCAATGCTACCAGAAGCGGGGCTGCCGGTGATGGTACTCGGACTCGATCCCTCTTCCGTCGTATCGGAAGGCTTGGTCGCACTGCCAGCCTCGGGGCGGGCGGCAGTTTCTGGTTTGTCGTTCATCGTCGTCCGGTCAATTGGTCTTTTGTCATTACGTGTAGGGATCGGGAATGGCAAGCCTTGCAAGCGCTGCGCGCTCGATGGCTTCCATCTCCTCGGCCTCTGCGTCGGTCTCGTGATCGTAGCCCAGCAAATGCAGCAGGCCGTGGATGACGAGATGGGTGATATGGTTCTCGAAGGGCTTCTCTTCCAGGGCCGCTTCGCGCGTCACGGTCTCAGACGCGAGCACGATATCGCCCAGCATCGGCGGCAGCTTGCCGCCCTTGGGGAACGGAAAAGCCGGGAAAGACAAGACGTTGGTCGCCTTGTCCTTGCCGCGCCAGCCAGCATTGAGGGTCCGGATATGGGCATCGTCGGAAAAGACAATGCTGAGTTCGGAGTGGCCGGCGGCACCGGTTTCGGCAAAGGCAGCCGACACGGCGCGATCGACCAGCAGCGTCAGCGCCGCCTCGCCGGGCCAATCGCCGGCCTCGACCGATAGATCGACCTCGACGGGGACCGAAACATCCCCGCCGCCGGTTTTTATGTCTTCAGGCATGAGCCCGCATCGTCATGATCAGCTTTCGGCGCCGAGGCCGCGCGACAGCTTGGCGTCGCGGTCATAGGCCCTGACGATTTCCGCCACCAGCGGATGGCGCACGACATCGACATCGTTGAAGCGCACGGTGACCGCGCCGGCCACACCGTCAAGGACACGCAAAGCTTCGACCAGGCCCGATTTGGTGCTTGGAGGCAGATCGATCTGTGTCGGATCGCCGGTGACGATCATGCGCGAATTCTCGCCGAGGCGGGTCAAAAACATCTTCATCTGCATCGGCGTGGTGTTCTGCGCCTCGTCGAGGATGACGGCGGCGTGCGCCAGCGTTCGGCCGCGCATGAAGGCCAGCGGCGCGATCTCGATCACCTCGGCGGCAATGGCGCGCTCGACCTTGTCGGCCGGCATCATGTCGTAGAGCGCATCATAAAGCGGCCGCAGATACGGATCGACCTTTTCCTTCATGTCGCCGGGCAGGAAGCCCAGCCGCTCGCCGGCCTCGACCGCCGGTCGCGACAGGATGATGCGCTCGACCATGCCGCGTTCGAGCAGCATCGCCGCATGCGCCACCGCCAGATAGGTCTTGCCGGTGCCGGCGGGACCGATGCCGAAGACCAGTTCCGACCGCTCCAGCGCCCGCATATAGGCGTCCTGGTTGAGCGAACGGGCATAGATCGTCTTCTTGCGGGTGGATATCTGCGCGGCGGAGACCTTGCCCTTGCGCTCCAGCGTCGGCAGCGTCAGCTGGTCGTCGGCGGCAATCGCCATGCGCACCGCGCCGTCGACGTCGGACTGGCCGATATCGGTGCCTTTCTGGAGAATGCCGTAGAGATTGTCGAGCGCGCGGCGCGCCTGCTCGGCCGCGGAGGCCGAGCCCTTGATGGTCAGCTGGTTGCCGCGCGAGCGGATGTCGACGCCGAGCTTCTGCTCGAGCCGGGCCAGGTTCTCGTCAAACTGGCCGTACAGGGCGCTGGCAAGCTTGTTGTTGTCGAAAGTCAGAACGATGTGCGCCATGTCAGAGGCCCCGGATGCTTGATTCTGGGGCAGAGTCTTCACTTCAGCAGCGCTCAACCGTCTCTCCTCATCTGCCGAGGCCATCAGGCCAATTCGGCGAACAGGCTATTGTAGCCCGTCTTCGTGATTCGCACCCGGATAATGTCACCGATTTCGCCGGCCTTTTCATCAACAATAACCGGCTGCAGCCAGGGCGAGCGGCCGACCTTCTGGCCGGCCTGACGGCCGGGCTTCTCGATCAGCGTATCGATGGTGCTGCCGACCAGGCTCAGGCCAAAATCCTGCTGCTGCTTGAGCAGCAGGGCTTGCAGCCGTTGCAAGCGCTCATCCTTGACCGCTTCCGGCACGTGATCGGGCATCTCAGCGCCGGGCGTGCCGGGGCGCGGTGAGTATTTGAACGAGAAGGCCGAGGCGTAGTTGACCTGGCGCACCAGTTGCATTGTCGCCTCGAAATCGGCCTCGGTCTCGCCGGGAAAGCCGACGATGAAGTCTCCGGACAGCGCGATGTCGCCGCGTGCAGCGCGGATGCGCTCGAGCAGCGCCAGATAGTCCTTTGCGGTGTGCCTGCGGTTCATCGCCTTGAGGATCCGGTCGGACCCGGACTGCACCGGCAAATGCAGATACGGCATCAGCGCCGGTAGGTCGCGATGGGCTGCGATCAGTTCTTCGTCCATGTCGCGCGGATGGCTGGTGGTGTAGCGCAGCCGCGCCAGGCCGGGAATCTCAGCCAACCGGAACAGCAGGCGGCCAAGCCCCCATTCCGTGCCATCTTCGCCCTTGCCATGCCAGGCGTTGACGTTTTGGCCCAGCAGCGTCACCTCACGCACGCCGGCGTCGGCCAGGCGCTCGGCTTCGGCGACAATCTGCGCCACCGGCCGCGACACTTCCGAGCCCCTGGTGTAGGGCACGACGCAGAAGGTGCAGAACTTGTCGCAGCCTTCCTGCACAGTGAGAAAGGCGGTGACGCCGCGCTTGATCACCTCGGCGCGCTTTGGCTGCGGCAGATGTTCGAACTTGTCCTCGATGGCGTATTCGGTCTCGACGATCTTCTCGCCGCCGCGCACCCGCGCCAGCACGTCAGGCAGCCGGTGATAGGTCTGCGGGCCGATGACGAGGTCGACGGCGGGCGAGCGGCGGATGATTTCCGCACCCTCAGCCTGCGCCACGCAGCCGGCGACGCCGATCAGCATTTCGCGCCCGGCTGCTGCCCGTTCGGCCTTCATGTCGCGGATGCGGCCGAGCTCGGAATAGACCTTTTCCGCCGCCTTCTCCCTGATGTGGCAAGTGTTTAGCAGCACCAGGTCGGCATCGGCGATGACGTCCGTCGCGGTATAGCCGTCGGCGGCCAGCGCATCGGTCATGCGCTGTGAATCATAGACATTCATCTGGCAGCCATAGGTCTTGACGAAGACCTTTTTGGCAGCCGTGGAGCGCTCTGCCGGCTGTTGAGTCACGGCGCCGAGGTCGTGCGTTTCAATCGTGTTCAAGTCCATCCGGCGGCTTCTAACGCCTTTCCGTGACAAAAAACAGACGATTCTGGGCCTGCGCCTAAGGGCGCAGCCCGGAGCTACCGGCTCGAGACCGGGTCGGCGAGTGCAGCTTGCATCATCGCGCGCACCTCGCTTTCCATCAGCCTTGACGTTTCCTTGCGGTTCGAGCCCTTGGCAAAGGCGACGGGCTCGCCGAAATGCACTTCGACGTCGAGTGCGCCTTCGGCCATCAGCACCTTGAGATGCGGCATCAGGTCCTGGTCGCCGATCCAGGCCGCGATAGGCCGGTGCCGGCGGCCGAGCGGCACGCCGTGCACCCGTGTGTAGGCGATCGCCACCGGCTGGATGAAAACCTGTTCGGCCGCACCTTCCGAAATCGCCATCGAGGCGGCGCCGAACAGCGTGCTCTTGAACGGCAGGATGGTGTTGCCGTCGCCGGTCGATCCCTCGGCGAACAACACCATAGCATCGCCCTTGGCCATGCGGCTAGCGATCTCGCTGGCCTGATCGCCCGCCGTGCGCTTGCGCTCGCGCTCGATGAAGACGGTGCGCTGCAGCTTCGACAGCCAGCCGATCAGCGGCCATCCCTCCATATCCGCCCTGGCGATGAACGTCACATCGGCAAATGAGCCGAGCACCATGATGTCAGTCCAGGAGATATGGTTCGAGGCGACCAGCAGCGGGCGCTGGCTGGACAATGCGCCTTTGACATGGATGCGCAGGCCGAGCGTCCGCACGATAAGCCGGTGCCAGACCTTCAGAATGACCGTCTCGCGCCAGATTCCGGTCTTCATCGACAGAAGCTGCAGCGGCACAAGCGCCAGCGAGCCGATGACAACGAGGCTCAGCGCCAGGAAAATCCTGATTTTTCCGATCATGCGGCTTGGCCCTGCCCCAAAACTTTCGCTAACGAAGATCGCGGCGCATGACAAGCGCGCCGGTCGGGCCGTGTTCGGTCGAGCGGTAATAATTGGCGCGGTGGCCGACCTGGCGGAAGCCGAGCCGACGGTAAAGCGCGATCGCAGCGACATTGGTCTCGTCGACTTCGAGGAAAAGCGCCTCGGCGCGCTGTGCATGCAATTCGCGCAGCACCGCGTCCATCAACTGCCAGCCGAGCCCCTGGCGGCGATGCGAGCGCGCCACCGCCACTGTCAGGATCTCGCCCTCGCCGGCGGCAAGCCTGGCCAGCACGAAGCCGACGGGTGGCTTGGCGCCCTGGCCGATCTCACGCGCGGCATAGCCGAACACGGTGTCCTGTTCGAGCAGCGCAGCGAACTCGCCATCGGTCCACGGGCGGACGAAATCCTCGCGATGCAGCATCGACGCTGCCGGGCTGTCGGCGATGGTCAGAGGCTCGAGCGCATAGTCCCTGCGGCGCGGCTGGAGGAAAGGAATGCGCATTACTTTTCCTGCCGCGACAGAATGAACCCCGCCTGCGGTTTGGCGTCAGCGCCGCGCAGATAAAGCGGTTTCGGCTTTTCACCCTCAGGCTTGGCAGCTGCCAACCGGGCGTAGATCGCAATGTCGGCAGTGGCCGCTGTCGGGCCGATATCGAAGGTGCGTCCGACCGCCGCGGCGATCTGCTCAGCCGCCGTGCCGGCAAGCACCGGAAGATTGTCCGCCGCCATTCCCGCGGCTTGCGCAAGTGTGGTCACCGCCGGACCATAACGCAAAATCGCTTCCGCATCGTAAAACGCGGCGTGAATCTCCTCGCGACCGGCGTCGAGCGCGGCCAGGACCGGGCGGCCGGGGAATGCCGCGCTTGCTTCAGCCGCCAACGCTTCCAGCGTCGTCACGCCGATCGCCGGGATTTTCAGCGCCAACGCCAGCCCACGCGCCGCCGATACGCCGACGCGCAGGCCGGTGAACGAGCCCGGGCCGACGGACACTCCGATAGCGCCAAGGCTGGCATAGTCGGTTCCGCCCGCCTTCAGCGCTTCGTCGATGACGGCCATCAGGTGTTCGGCATGGCCCTTGCCGAGATCGAGTACCGATCGGCCGAGCTCCTTACCGGCCGCCGCGTCGTAGACGCAGGCGGCGCAGAGATTAGCGGCACAATCGATGGCGAGCAGTTTCATAAAGGAAGCCGGTTGCAAGAACAGCCTCCTCTGCCCGCCATGGCGCGCCGCCGCAAGGGGAAAGTTACACGGCTTCGCTTCGGCGTAGGCTGGACGGCTTACGCCGCCGGCGCGATGCGGAGCATGTGGTTGTCCCAGACATAGTCTGGCTCGGAGCGAGTCGTGCCGCTGCCTTCGATGATGTCGCCGGCGCCTGTCGTCGCGATGAAACCCGGGCCGTCCGGGGCCAGGCCGCAAACCTCGACCAGCGCCTTGGTGGTCACGATCTTGCCGCTGGCGGCGTCGATCACGGCCAGCGAATTGCCTTCCGGTGACGACACCGCGACAGTCCCGGCGAGCGGATTGGCGGCGACCGAGCCGATATAATTCCGGAAGCCGGAGAGCACGTCCTGCGGCATGTCGAGCAGCTGCAATTCCTCGCCGCGGGCGGCGCGCCCGACCAGCAGCGGGCGGTCGATGCCCGGGCCGCGATACTGGCAACCAAACCATATGGTGCCTGACGCGTCGGCATCCATGTGGCGGATCGACAGTTGATGGAGCGCTGCCGGCAGTTCGTGCTTTTCGATAAGGTCGCCGGTGATGCGGTCGACCAGCACGTAGGACGGCTTCATGGTCGCGATGTTGAGCTCGGCGCGGCCATAGTCCGGATGGGTCTCGATGCCGCCATTGGCGATGGCGATGGTCCGGCCGTCGCCAAGCAACAGGAGTTCGTGCGGCCCCATGCCATAGGTCGGGAATTCGCCGATGCGGCTGAATTTGGCGCGAGTGTCATAGACCCCGACGACGCCGGCGGCATTGTCGAAGTCATTTTCGGTGGCGTAGAGCAGCGCGCCATCGGCTGAGAACACGCCATGACCGAAGAAATGGCGGCCGGTGATGCTGGCGATGGTCAGCGGCGCTTCGCGACCGGTGTGGTCGAAGACCACGGCAAAGGTGCCGGGCTGCCTGGCGAAGACCACCGAGCGCTTCGACACCGGATCGAAGGTGACATCGTGGCCGCGGTCGGGCAGGTCGATCGCATGCAGTAGTTTGCCGGCTTCCGACAGCACGGCCGCGCCAAAACTGCCGTCGCGCTTGACGAAGGCGGTGGCGAAGACCGCATCCGTGCTAAGCGTATTTGCCCAGGCCCGAGGCGCCATTGCCGCGACGAAGCCAGCGCCGGCGGCCTTCAGAAAATCGCGACGATCGGTCAAGGGCGTACGCATTGCTCAGTCTCCGTCCAGCGACGAAAAGCCTGCGGTCAGGCCGAATTCGGCGGTTAGCCGGGTGCCGATCAGGCCCGACAGGCTGGAGGTGATCAGCGCGAAATGCTCGAGCTTTTCGCGCTCGGCGGGATTGGCGAGCGCCTTGTCGATCGGACCCTGGACGGATTTGGCAGTGGCGACGCCATTGGTGAGCTGGATATGGATCGATTCCGCCATCCATCGCGCATCTTCGGGCAGCGCGTCGCCGAGCTTCGAGGCCTGGAACAACGTATCGATACCGGAGAGATTGCCGGCCAACGACACGCCGGTGTTCTGCGAACGCCAGTAGATCGCCTGCCTAGGCTTGTCTGCATCCGGCTTGGCGCCGAGAAAACCCTTGAGGCGCACGTCGCGGACCATTTCCAGCTCATTGATGAAGACGCCGACCAGTTCGGTCACCGCTTCGGTGCCGTCGCGGTAGAGCGCATTGTCAGGCCCCGGATTGGCCCACAGCGCTGCAAAGCCGTCCGGCTTTTTCCAGGCCGCGTCGACATCGGCCGCCATGGTCTCAATGTTCTTGGCAATCGCCGCGCCATAGGCGCAGCGATAGGGATCGTCCTTGCCGGCCAGCGCCTCGGAGCCGTCGCCATAGAGCACGAACTCAAGCGCCCCTAACCCCTGCATGGCGACGCTCTTGCCGGCCAGCTGCACCGGATCGGTGGCGGTCGGGTCCTTGCCGGCGAGCGCCGCCTGCACCTGCTTCAGGCCGATGCTCTTGCGGTCCGGCCAGTAGAGCATGCGCTCCAGCCGGTTGTTCTCCTTGATCGGGCCGAAGCCGATGATTTCGGCCGACGACCAGGCTGCGACCGTGGCCGAGAACTCGGCATGCGCGGCATCGAGCGCGGTATGCGAAGGCGCTTGGCAAAGCGCGTTCATGGCCTTGGCCAGGCCGCCGGCATGGTCGTGCAGGCTGGCATAGGCGGGGCGGACAAAGCCGTCGATCGCTCTTTGGATCACGTCGGAAGCTTTCACCGAGGCCGATGCCGGCGAGGACATGGCCAGCGCAAGAGCGAGAACGGGCAGAAAACGCTTCAGCATCACAGTGACTCCAGGAATTTGACCAGTGCATCGCGGTCGGCCGCGTCGGCAGCGGCAAAGCGGTCGCGCGCCTTCTGCCCCTCGCCGCCATGCCAGAGGATCGCCTCGGTAAGCGTACGCGCACGTCCGTCATGCAGGAAGAAGCTGTTGCCGTTTACCGTCTCGGTCAGGCCGATGCCCCAGAGCGGTGGGGTGCGCCATTCGTTGCCTGTGGCTTCACCAACGGCCTGGCCGTCGGCGAGACCCGGTCCCATGTCGTGCAGCAGGAAGTCGGAATAAGGCCAGATCAGCTGGAAGGCCTGCGCCTTGTTGGGCGTGCCGCGCATGGTGACGAATTTCGGCGTGTGGCAGGCAATGCAGCCCATCTCATAGAACAGTTTTTTGCCGGCGAGCACGGCGGGATCGCCGACATCGCGCCGCGCGGGCACGGCAAGGTTCTGCGAATAGAAGGTGACGAGGTCCATCACCGGCGGCGGCGCCTCGACCGGGCCAAGCCGCTTCTGGACGCCGTTCGGCATAGCAAGGCAGGCTTTTTCTGCTGCGGTGCAATCGCCCCAGTGGTTGGGCTCTTCCGGTGTCGAAATGCCGATATCGCCGTCAAAGGCATCCGCCGCCTGCTGGCGGATCGAGGCGGTCTGGGCCTTCCAGCCGAAACGGCCGAGTTTCAATTCGCCGCTCGTGCCGTCGCGTACGATATTGAGCCGGCCGGAAATGCCGTCGCCATCGCGATCATCGGGATCGGCGTGGGCAAGGATATCGGCCGGCGATATCTGTTCGATCAGGCCAAGCCCGATCATCGGCGGCGTCAGGCGCGGCGACAATGTAGTGTGCGGGTCGAGCGGGCCGTAGCCAAGACCATCGATGGAATAGGTCGGTTTGCGCAGCGAAACGATGGTGCCGTCGCCAAGCGTAACCTTTTCCTCGCTGTAGTCGATACGCATGCGGCCTTCACCCTTGAGGCCGGGGACCGCCAGTTCCTGCAATTGCGTGCCATAGACCGGATCGGGAAAGTTCAGCACCTTGTGTGCTTCTATCTCGGCCTTCTCCTCAGCCGTGCTCGCATCGCGCGCCAGCCGCAGGAACATCGAGGTGCTTCGAATGTCAGCAGCCGGCGGACGGCCGCGGCCATCCTTGAGATGACAATTCTGGCAAGCACGCTCGTTGAACAGCGGTCCGAGCCCGTCCGAAGCCTGGGTCGAGGACGGCGACGACACCCAGTTCTTGCGGAACAGCGCATTGCCGAGCTTGAAGGTGCCCTCTTCCTCGAAGGTGATGTTTTCAGCGGGTTGCGAGAAGGCGTCGCGGTCGACCTGCTTGCGCGAGGTGCCGGCGCCGCCTTGCATCGTTTCGAAGGATTCCGGCTTGGAGAAGTCCGTGGTCGGCCGGGTAACGGCAAGGACGCGCGCCTGATCCTTCGGCGTCAGATCGGCGCGGCTCGTCGCGAGGCCGACCGGTTCTGCAGAACCAGCCAGCGCCGGGGCCGAAACAATGGCAAAGATGGCAATCAAAAGCCCGCGAAACACCTGGCATCGCGGGGTTTTGGAAAGTAGCGGGCCGCCGGCCCGCCGCATGCGGCGCAAAAGATCTAGGGGGCGCCGCATTCCTGCATGGTCCTATTCCGCCTCGTCCGCCGATGCGGCGTTGAGCTGGCCGTATTTTTCCTCGCCGATCGAGGCCAGCAGGTCGAGCTGCGTCTCGAGGAAGTCGATATGACCTTCCTCGTCGGCGAGCAATTCCTCGAACAGCTTCATCGTCACGTAGTCGCCTGCTTCTTCACAGATCTCGCGCGAACGCTTGTAGGCGGTGCGCGCGTCATATTCGCCGGCAAGATCGGATTCGAGCACTTCCTTGACGTTCTGACCGATGCGCAAAGGCGCCACGGACTGCAGGTTGGGGTGCCCTTCGAGGAAGATGATACGGGCCACCAGCCGGTCGGCATGGTGCATCTCCTCGATCGATTCGGCGCGTTCCTTCTTTGCCAGCTTGGCGTATCCCCAGTCCTCGAGCAGGCGGAAATGCACCCAGTACTGATTGACGGCGCCAAGCTCCAGAAAAAGAGCCTCGTTAAGCCGCTCGATGATCTGCTTTTCGCCTTTCATGGGTTCTGCTCCCGTATTGGACGCGCAGGCCTCTGACGCGATCCAGATGTGAAACGATGTCCACGCCGCTCGCCTCCGAGCGGGTGTGGTAATTTTCGGTGACCCGAATGATCGTTTCGACCACATTTGGGAAGCAGCCGCAACAGCGACCGCGCTTTTGCATCGTGTGATAGACTTTCGCCGGCACGATGAGCTGCCAGGGATCCTGATCCAGCAGATCGACGATCGTCTGCTCAATCTCCTTTTCGGTGATGATGTTGCAATGGCAGATCAGCATGGATTGGCTCTGGCTGACGGCGCCTCCTCCGCGCCGTTTGGCTGGTGGTTGGTTGGGGTGCTACTTGAACACCTTGTCCGGTGCATCGAGGCTGTCGGAACCTTCGAAAGCAATGTTGTTCAGCTTCAAGGCACCGACCGCGCGTTCGATCGACTTGGTCTGGTCGACCAGAGCGTCGATTGCCGCCTGCACCGTGGCGTTGCCTTCTTTATTGCCCTCGGCGATCTGCTGGTCATAGGCCTCGCCGGCCACTGCCCGCGCCTTGATCGCCTCCATCCTGGCGACCGAGACATCGAGCTTGTCGGACAGTTCCTTGTCGATCGCCGGATCGGCCGCCTTGACCATATCGTGCACCGACGGGCCCGAAACGACGGTGCCGTCGAGGCGGGTGTAGCTGGCGAGATAGGCGGCGCGGATGCCGATGGCGTCATAGAGATGCGAGTTGTAGGTGTTGTCGGAGAAGCAGTCGTGCTCCTCTTCCGGATCGTGCAGCAAGAGGCCGAGCTTCATGCGCTCGCCAGCCAGTTCGCCGTAGGACAGCGAGCCCATGCCGGTGAAGATCACCGAGATGGCGGTGTTCGGCTGGCCGTCGACGAGGTTCTTGCGGGCGGCACCGTCTTCCTTCCAGTTGCCGACCATTTCCTGCAGGTCGGAGACCAGCAGGTCGCTGGCGGACTTCAGATACTCGGCGCGGCGGTCGCAATTGCCGCCGGTGCAGTTCTTGAGGTCATAGTCGGTGTAGGGCCGCTCGCCGGCGCCCGGGCCGGTACCGTGCAGATCCTGGCCCCAGAGCAGGAACTCGATGGCGTGATAGCCGGTCGCGACATTGGCTTCGATGCCGCCGGCTTCCTGCAGCGTGCCGGAGAGGAATTCCGGCGACAGCTTCGAGGCGTCGACCTTCTTGCCGTTGATCTCGATTTCCTTGTTGGCGATGACATTGGCGGTGTAGAGCGCGTTCGCATCGGACTCGGTGCCATAGCTCTTGGCGACGTAGTCGATCAGGCCTTCGTCCAGCGGCCAGGAGTTCACCTTGCCTTCCCAGTCGTCGACGATCTTGTTGCCGAAGCGGTACACCTCGGTCTCCTGGTAAGGCACGCGCGACGCCTTCCAGGCATCGCGGGCGGCGTTCAGCGTGTCCGCCGATGGGTTGGCAAGCAGCGCGTCGACAGCCTTGTCGAGCGCCTGGGCGGTGGTCAGCGAATCCTCATACTTGGCCAGCGCGATGTCGGAATAGGTCTTGATGACCGCCTTGGCATCGACCTCCGCGGCCTTGGCCGGCAGGATGAAAACCGCCGCCGTCAACATTGCCGTGGCACCGATCGCAGCCAGCCTGCCGCCATATCGTGCTGTCATCATCATTCTCCAGGTCAAAGGGAATTCGGTAAAAGGCGCGCGTGCCAGACGGTGCCCGGGCATAGGCATGCCATAGGACACAACAGATGCCGCGCCGCCCCGCGGCTCACGGAAGAAAGACACCAAATGCCTCCAATCGAACGGGTTCAAGGCCCAAACATCAAAGGGATGCGCTGACGCGCGAGCCTCCATAAAACGACCGCGGCGCCGGAAGTCAACTGGTGAACCCCAGAAAATTCAATTGAAACAACAGTTTAGAATTATTCTAAACTAGGACTGTCAACTTTAAATCGTATCGTGCAGGGACCGTCGCGAGACGGGGCGATTGACAGACCACCGTTCCGGGTGCGACCCGGACCGGGCCTCTTGCGACGGTGGCAGACAATCGCCATCTGGCGGAACGGCTCAAAATCAAAGCATGGTGTCGTCCGAAAACCGCTTCGCACAGCACCATGCTCTAGATTTGAAACAGGAATTCGGGTTGCGATGAAGAACGGTGTCGTCATTGTCGGTGCGGGTCATGCGGGCGTGCAAGCGGCCGCCAGCCTGCGCGAGGAAGGCTATGACGGACCGGTCTTGCTGATCGGCGACGAGAACGAGCTGCCCTACCACAAGCCGCCTTTGTCGAAGACCTTCATCAAGGATGCCGAGGCCAAATCGCAGCCTTTGCGCGGCGAGGCCTTTTATACGGGCAGCGCCATCGACTTCAGGCCGGGCATCCGAATCGATCGCATCGATACGGCTGGCCGGACGCTGGATATAGCGGGCGGCGGCGCGCTTGCCTTCGACCGCCTCATTCTGGCCACCGGTTCGCGGCCGCGGCTTCTGCCGCTGCCGGGCGCGGACCTCTCGGGCGTGCTGTCGCTGCGCTCGATCGCCGATGCGCGGCTGATCCGCGAGCTCAGTGCGCAGAGCGACGATGTCGTCATTCTCGGCGGCGGCTTCATCGGACTGGAAATCGCGGCGACGCTGCGGGCGGCCGGCCGCAACGTCACTGTGGTCGAGGCGGTCGACCGGCTGCTCGGCCGCGCCGTGGCACCGGTGGTGGCGAGCCATGTCCGCCAGCGGCTGGAAACAATCGGCGTGCGCATCCTCACCGGCACCACCATTGCCAGGTTGGAGGGCGAAAACGGTCATGTCTCAACCGCCGTCACTTCTACCGGCGAAAGGCTGCCGGCGCGCATGGTCATTGTCGGCATCGGCGCGGTGCCGAATATCGAACTGGCGCAGGCTGCGGGGCTGACCATCGCCAACGGCATCCGCGTCGACCAGCAGATGCGCACGTCAGTGCCTGATATCCTCGCCATCGGCGACGCCGCCTCCTACCGCCACTGGTCGACCGGCGGCGACGTGCGGCTGGAATCGGTGCAGAACGCCACCGACCAGGCGCGGCTTGCCGCGCGCACGATCACCGGCCACACCGACAGCTATTCGGCCGTGCCGTGGTTCTGGTCGGATATCGGCGACATGAAATTGCAGATGGTCGGGCTGACCTCGGGCGGCGACAGCCATGTCGTGCTGGGCGACCTCGCCGACAACAAATTCTCGATCTACCACTATGCCGGCAACCGGCTGCTCGGCATCGAATCGGTCAATCGCCCGGGCGACCACATGCTCGGCCGCAAGATGCTCGGCGCTAGGTTTTCACCGACGCCGCAGACAGTGGCGGAAGGTCCTGACGGGTTGAAGGCTGCGTTGGCGGCGTTTCAGCAGGATGAGCCGGCAAGGGCCGCGGGCTAGATGCGCCTACCCTCCCCCTTGTGGGGGGCTGAAGGACGGGCGAGACCCGTGGCTCGCCCCGGCAAGTCGATGCGAAGCATCGGGGTGGGGGTGCGGCACCGACCCCCACCCGGACCTTCGGTCCGACCTCCCCACAAGGGGGAGGTAGGGGTCGCGGCTCAGGCCGCGCAGACTTCGCGGATCGAGCTTTCCAGGATGTCGAGCGCCTCGTTCATGACGTTGTCCTGGATGGTGATCGGGGCGAGGAAGCGGATGACGTTGCCATAGACGCCGCAGGTCAACAGGATCAGCCCCTTGTCGAGCGCCTTCAGCCTGATTGCGTTGGCAATCTCGGCCGATGGCAGGCCTTTCTTGACGTCGTTGAACTCGACCGCGTTCATGAACCCTAGACCACGAATGTCGACAATCTCGGGCACGTCGTCACGGATGGCCGACAGGCGCTGCTTCAGCCGGGCGCCGAGCGCATTGGCGCGGTCGCAGAGCTTTTCGTCTTCGATGACATCAAGCACGGCATGCGCGGCCGCAACACCGATCGGGCTGCCGCCATAGGTGCCGCCTAGCCCGCCGGGGCCGGGTGCATCCATGATTTCGGCGCGGCCGGTGACCGCCGCCAGGGGGAAGCCGCCGGCCAGGCTCTTAGCCATGGTGGTGATGTCGGCCGCGACCTCGTGATGGTCCATGGCGAACATCTTGCCGGTGCGGGCAAAGCCGGTCTGCACCTCGTCGGCGATCAACAGCATGCCGTGCTGGTCGCAGAGGTTGCGCAGCGCCGTCAGGAACTCGCGCGGCGCATCATAGAAGCCGCCCTCGCCCTGGACCGGCTCGATGATGATGGCGGCGACACGGGCCGGGTCGACATCGGCCTTGAACAGTCTGTCGAGCGCGGCAAGCGAATCCGCGACCGATACGCCGTGCAGCGGCACCGGGAACGGCGCGTGGTAGACGTCGCCCGGCATGGCGCCGAAGCCGACCTTGTAGGGCACGACCTTGCCGGTCAGCGCCATGCCCATGAAGGTGCGGCCGTGGAAGCCGCCGGCGAAGGCGATGACGGCCTGGCGGCCGGTGGCGTTGCGGGCGATCTTGATGGCGTTCTCCACCGCCTCGGCGCCGGTGGTGACGAAGATCGTCTTCTTCTCGAACTTGCCGGGCAGCATAGCGTTCAGCCGTTCGGCCAGCCTGACATAGCTCTCATAGGGCACGACCTGGTGGCAGGTGTGGGTGAAGCGGTCGAGCTGCGCCTTGACCGCCTCGATCACCTTGGGGTGGCGGTGGCCGGTGTTGACGACGGCGATTCCGGACGAGAAATCGATATAGCGGCGGCCTTCGACGTCCCAGATCTCCGAATTCTCGGCGCGGTCGGCATAGATCTGCGTCGTCATGCCGACGCCGCGCGAGATCGACTGGTTCTTGCGTTCGGAAATGGCTGCGTTCTTCATGGTCATCCCTCGCCGGGCTGGCGCCCGCTCTTGCTTGACAGGTCTCAAGGCCTCTTCTGACCTTATTTCACGTTTTCCTCAAGTCGGCACCGTCGCCCGGCGATTGGGCCTGCCACCGACCGATACGCGTACGAGACCGGTTTCCTTTTCCTTGGGATCGATTATCCTCGCTTCAGTCTGTGACAGCTCACCCGTCATGAGCGTCCCGGATCGGTGAGGGACCCCATGAGCAGGAACGCGACATCGTCCGCCCCGCAGCCCCCGGCCGCCGGCCTTCTTTCGTTTTCCCCGATCCTTTTCGTCTGTGCGATGGCGCCGCTCATTCTAGCCGGCTGCCAGAAGCAGGAGGCGGCGGCCAAGAAGCTGCCCATCATGGTGCGCACCGAGACGGTGGCGATGGCCGACTACGCGCCGAGGACCTCGCTGACCGGCGTGATCGCGGCGCGCACGCTGAACAATCTGTCGTTCCGCGTCGGCGGCCGCGTCGCCGAACGCCTCGTCGATGTCGGCCAGCATGTCGACAAGGACGCCGTGCTTGCCCGCATCGATCCGCAGGAACAGGAATCCGATTTGCGCTCGGCGCAGGCCGATCTCGACGCAGCGCAAGCGCAACTGACCCAGGCCGCCGCCGCCTTCGAACGGCAGAAGACCCTGCTTGCCCAGGGTTTTACCACCAGGCGCGACTATGATGCCGCCGACCAGGCGCAGAAAGTGGCGCAAGGCAGCGTCGATCAGGCACAGAGCGCGCTTGCCAATGCCAAGGAGAACCTGTCCTTCACCGAGCTCAAGGCGGGCGCTGCCGGCGTCATCACCGCTCGCCAGGTCGAAGCCGGGCAAGTGGTACAGGCGGCACAGACGGTCTTCACCGTCGCCGAGGACGGTGACCGTGACGCGGTGTTCAACGTCCAGGAAACGCTGGTCGCCAAAACGGCGCCATCGCCGTCGGTGACGATCACGCTGCTGGCCGACCCGCAGGTGAAGGCCTTGGGCAAGGTGCGTGAAGTCTCTCCCGCGGTCGATCCGGCTTCGGGGTCGGTGCGGGTCAAGGTCGGCATTGCCGATACGCCGGAAGGCATGCCGCTCGGCGCCACCGTCATCGGCTCGGTCAACGCCAGACCGGCGAAAGCCATCATCCTGCCCTGGCAGGCGCTGACCTCGGTCGAGGGCAAGCCGGCTGTCTGGATTGTCGATCCCTCGACCAAAGCGGTGGCAACAGCCCTGGTCAATGTGCTGGCCTTCGATTCCGGCGTGGTCGTCGTCGACAAGGGGCTAGAGGCCGGACAAAGCGTCGTCACCGCCGGTGGCCAGCTGCTCAGCCCCGGACAGGCGGTCGAGATCTCGGGAGCCGTACAATGAGGCGGCGGCGTATCCTGCTCTTTGTGTCTGCCTTGTCTGCAATAGCGGCGCTCGCCGGCTGCTCGAAATCGGAGGAAAAACCGCCCGAGATCATCCGGCCGGTGCTGTCGATGGTGATCGAGCCGCAGACGACGCGAACCTTCGGCTTCGCCGGCTCCATCGAGCCTCAGGTCAGCGCCGACCTAGCCTTCCGCCTGCTCGGCCGGGTCGTCTCGCGTGACGTCAAGGTCGGCGATATCGTCAGCAAGGGCACGACGATCGCCACGCTCGATCCGACAGCGCTGGAACTTGCCGTGCAAGCGGCCAAGGCCGAACTCTCCAATGCCGAGGCGCAATTCACCAACGCCGCCGCCAGCGAGGACCGCCAGCGCCAATTGCTTGCCGCCGCCAACACCTCGCAGGCCGTCTTCGACGCCGCGCAGCAGGCGAGGCAAGCCGCCGAAGCCGGCGTCGAGCGGGCCAAGGCGGCGCTTGCCAAATCGCAGGAGCAGCTTGGTTACGCCAGGCTGTTTTCGGACTTCGACGGCGTCGTCACCGCGACCGGCGCCGAGGTCGGCCAGACCGTTTCGGCGGGCCAGACCATCGTCACAGTGGCGCGCTCGGATTTGCGCGAAGCGGTGGTCGACATTCCCGACCAGCTGACCGGCGACCTCTCCGTCGGCACGCCGTTCGAGGTCATCCTGCAATCGCTGCCATCAATCCAAACCCAGGCCACGCTGCGCGAGATCGCACCGCAGGCCGATCCCTCGACGCGCAGCCGCCGCGTCAAGCTGACGCTCACCGATCCGCCGCAAGCCTTCCGGCTCGGCTCGACGGTGACGGCGACGCGGGTGGCGAAAGTGGCGCCGACGATCGAGCTGCCACTATCAGCGCTGCTGCAGAAGAATGGCGGCGACAAGGTCTGGATCGTCGATGAAAAGACATTGAGCGTCTCGACGCGCGAGATAAAGATCGCCTCGAAGAGCGCCGCCAGCTTCATCGTCGCCGAAGGGCTCGAGGCCGGGATGCGCGTCGTCACCGCCGGCGTCCACAGCCTGGTGGAGGGCCAGAAGGTCAAGATCCCGCAAGGAGGCGCGTCATGAAGGGGTTCAACCTCTCCGACTGGGCGCTCAACCACCGCTCGCTGGTCTGGTACTTCATGCTGGTCTTCGTCGTTGCCGGCATCTTCGCCTACCTCAACCTCGGCCGCGAGGAAGATCCGAACTTCACCATCAAGACCATGGTTATCCAGGCCAACTGGCCGGGCGCCTCGGTCAACGAAACGGTGCGGCAGGTTACCGACCGGATCGAAAAGAAGCTCCAGGAACTCGACAGCCTCGATTTCACCCGCTCGGTCACCACGGCGGGCAAGACCGTCATCTTCGTCAACCTGAAGGACACCACCAAGGCGCGCGATGTCGTGCCGAACTGGACCCAGGTGCGCAACATGGTCAACGACATCTGGGCGCAGTTTCCGCAAGGCGTGCAGGGTCCGTTCTTCAACGACCGTTTCGGTGACGTCTTCGGCAATATCTACGCCTTCACCTCGGACGGGCTGACGCCGCGCCAGTTGCGAGACTATGTCGAGGATGTCAGGACCCAGATCCTGACGGTGCCTAACGCGGGCAAGGTCGACCTGGTCGGCGCGCAGGACGAAGCCATCTATCTCGAATTCTCGACCCGCCAGATCGCAGCCCTCGGCCTCAACCAGCAGGCGATTGTGGCGAGCCTGCAGGATCAGAATGCCATCACGCCGTCGGGCGTCATCGAATCCGGGCCCGAGCGCGTCAGTGTGCGCGTCGGCGGACAGTTCACCTCCGAGGAGAGCCTGCGCGGCATCAATCTGCGCGTCAACGACCGCTTCTTCCGGCTGAGCGATGTGGCGACGATCCGGCGCGGCTATGCCGATCCGCCAACCGCGCTGTTCCGCTTCAACGGCCAGGATGCGATCGGGCTCGCCATCGGCATGAAGCCCAATGCCAATCTGCTCGAATTCGGCGCCGCACTTGAGAAGAAAATGGACGAGGTGCTGACCGACCTGCCGATAGGCGTCGGCGTGCATCTGGTCGCCGACCAGCCGGTGATCGTGGAGGAAGCCGTTTCGGGCTTCACGCAGGCGCTGTTCGAGGCGGTCGCCATCGTGCTTGCCGTGTCCTTCATCAGCCTCGGCATGCGCGCCGGCTTCGTCGTGGCGCTGTCGATCCCGCTGGTGCTGGCCATCACTTTCACCGTGATGGCCTATCTCGGCATCTCGCTGCAGCGCATTTCGCTGGGCGCGCTGATCATCGCGCTCGGGCTCTTGGTCGACGACGCGATGATTGCGGTCGAGATGATGGTGGCGCGGCTGGAGGTCGGCGACAATCTGCGCAAGGCGGCAACCTATGTCTATACATCGACCGCCTTCCCGATGCTGACCGGTACGCTGGTTACGGTCGCCGGCTTCATCCCGATCGGCCTCAACAACAGCGCTGCCGGCGAATACACGTTTACGCTGTTCGTCGTCATCGCGGTCTCGCTCCTGGTGTCATGGATCGTGGCGGTGCTGTTTGCGCCACTGCTAGGCGTCACCATCCTGCCGGCGACGATGAAGCACAAACATGAGCAGGCCGGACGCTTCACCAAGCTGTTTCGGAGCGTGCTGGTGGGCTCGGTGCGCCATCACTGGCTGACGATCTTCGTCACCGTGTTGTTGTTTGCCGGCTCGATAGCCGGCTTCGGCCTTGTCCAGCAGCAGTTCTTCCCGCCTTCGGACCGGCCGGAGCTGATCGTCGACTGGAACCTGCCGCAGAATTCGTCGGTCACCGAAACCCGCGACCAGATCGAGCGCTTCGAAGGCCGGGCGCTGGCCGGTAATCCCGACGTCGACCATTTCTCGTCCTATATCGGCCAGGGCGCGGTGCGCTTCCTGCTCGCTTTCGACGTGCAGCCGGCCAATCCCTATTTCGGCCAGACCGTCATCGTCACCAAGAGCATCGAGGCGCGCAACCGGCTGAAGCCGGTGCTGGAGAAGCTGTTGCGCGAGGAATTCGTCGGTACCGATGCGTTCGTCAAGCCGCTCGAGCTCGGGCCGCCGGTCGGGCGCCCGGTGCAGTACCGCGTCGGCGGACCCGACATACAGACGGTGCGGGATCTCGCGCAGCAATTTGCCGGCCTGATCTCGGTCAATCCGAAGCTGGCGGCGCCGACCTTCGACTGGAATGAACCGCAACGCGTGCTGAGGGTCGACGTGCTGCAGGACAAGGCGCGCCAGCTCGGCATCACCTCCTCCGACATCGCCAGCGCGCTGAACAGCACGGTCGGCGGCGCCACCATCACCCAGGTGCGCGACGCCACCTATCTGATCAGCGTCATTGCCCGCTCGCGCGAGGCCGAACGCGGCTCGATCGACACGCTGCAGAACATGCAGCTGCCGACCGGCAACGGCGAGGCGATCCCGCTCGCGGCGGTCGCCAACTTCCGCTACGACCTCGAACAGCCGACGGTGTGGCGGCGCAACCGCATTCCTACGATCACGGTGCGCGCAGGCCTGGTCGGCGATGTGCTGCCGGCGACCGTCGTCAATGAATTGAAGCCGTCGGTCGACGCCTTCATCGCCAAGCTGCCGCCGGGCTATTCGGTCGCCACCGCAGGCTCGGTCGAGGAAAGCGCCAAAAGCCAGGGACCGATCGCCGCCGTCGTGCCGCTGATGCTGTTTGCCATGGCGACCATCCTGATGGTGCAACTGCAGAGCTTCCAGCGCCTGTTCCTGGTGGTGGCGGTGGCGCCGCTCGGCCTGATCGGCGTGGTCGCGGCTCTGGTGCCGAGCGGCGCACCGCTCGGCTTCGTCGCCATCCTCGGCGTGCTGGCGCTGATCGGCATCCTGATCCGCAACTCGGTCATCCTGATCGTGCAGATCGAGGATCTGGTGCGGGAAGGCAAGGATCGCTGGGAAGCGGTGATCGAAGCGACCGAGCACCGCATGCGGCCGATCGCGCTGACGGCGGCGGCCGCGAGTCTCGCGCTGATCCCGATCGCGCGCGAAGTGTTCTGGGGCCCGATGGCCTACGCCATGATGGGCGGCATCATCGCGGGTACCGCGATCACGCTGCTGTTCCTGCCGGCGCTTTATGTGACTTGGTTCCGGATCAAGGAGCCGAAGCAGGGGGACAATCCATCCGCTCCGGAGAACGGCGAACTGGCGCAAAGCTCGACTTAAGGCCCTGCTGCATCACTCGTTGTCGTTGGAGGGTACAGGGAGTGATTTGGCGCGCTGCCAGGGCGACAATTTCGAAGTACGCCAAGCATGCCAGCCTTTTGGCAAATCGGCCAATTCCAGGATGCTCTCATCCCGCTGAACCACATTCTGGAGGCTGACGAGCATTATCTCGCGTTCATCCCGATTTTGCTTTTCGCTGCTATGAAATTGCCAACTGCCACCTTCATCGTTGTAGTTATCGTCGTCATCAGCTTCGTGCACGACGTATGCGATCCAGTCGCCATTTTTAAATATGCTCTTGTCTGACAACACCGCGACATTGGGTGGGTCTTCGAAGTTCCATTCCGCCATAGGAAACCCCAGATTCAAGCGGTTCTTACAAATCCCTCGCTCGCCCTCAACAGATTGCGCGTGTAATCCTTCTCCACCCGGTGCCCGATCAGCTGGCTCGCGGTGAGATTTTCCACCGCTTCGCCGTTCTCCATCACCATCAGCCGCTCGCACATATGGGTGATGATGGCGAGGTCGTGGCTGACCATCAGGAAGGTCAGCTTGCGTCGACGACGGACCTCTTCCAGGAGGTTGAGCACCTCGGCCTGCACCGAGGCGTCGAGGGCCGAGGTCGGCTCGTCGAGCAGCAGGATCGACGGTTCGAGGATCAAGGCGCGGGCAATGGCGACACGCTGGCGCTGGCCGCCCGACAGTTGGTGCGCGTAGCGGAAGCGGAAGCCGTTGCCGAGGCCGACCTCGTCCAGAGCCTGCTGGATACGCTTTTCGCCGTCGGCAAAACCATGAATGGCGAGCGGCTCCTGCAGCAGGCGGTCGACGGTCTGACGCGGATGCAGCGAGCCATAGGGGTCCTGGAAGACCATCTGCACTTCGCGATAAAAAGCCTTGTCACGACGCGGCCCCAGCGTCTTGCCGTTGACTGTGATGGTGCCGGATTTGGCCGGCACGAGGCCGGCGATGGCTTTCAGCAATGTCGACTTGCCGGAACCGCTCTCCCCGACCAGCCCGAAGGAATCGCCGGACTGGACTTCGAGGTTGACACCCTTCAGTGCGCGAAAGCGGTCGAACACCACCTCCAGCCCGTCGATGGAAATGGCTGGAGTCATGCCGCCCACTCCGGCTTGCGGTCCAGCACCGGCAGCGGGTGGCGTTCGTAGCCGATCCTCGGCATGCAGTTGAGCAGGCCGCGCGTGTAGGGATGCTGCGCATCGCGCAGTTCCGAGGCCTTGAGCTGCTCGACCACCTTGCCGGCATACATGACGATGACCCGGTCGCAAAAGGAGGCAACCAGCCGCAGGTCATGCGAGATGAAGATCAGCCCCATGCCGCGCTCGCTGACCAGCTTGTCGAGGATGTTCAGCACGTCGAGTTGCACGGTGACGTCGAGCGCCGAGGTCGGCTCATCGGCAATCATCAGTTCCGGTCCGGCGATCAGCATCATGGCGATCATGGCGCGCTGGCCCATGCCGCCGGAGACCTCATGCGGATGCAGGTCGAAGACACGCGAGGGATCGCGGATCTGCACCGCTTCGAGCATGGCGAGCGCCCGGTCGCGCGCCTCGGCCTTGGAGACCTTCTCATGCGTGCGCAGCGTCTCGACGATCTGGCGGCCGATGCTCATCACCGGATCGAGCGAATATTTCGGATCCTGCAGGATCATGGCGATACGCTTGCCGCGCAGCGCCCGGCGCTGACGAGCCGGCATGGCGAGAAGGTCGATACCGTCGAGGGCGAGCGTCTTCGCCGACACAAGGGCCTGCGGCGGCGTCAGCCCCATAATGGCGCGGCCGGTCTGCGACTTGCCGGAACCGCTCTCGCCGACGATGCCTAGCCGCTCGCGGCCGAGCGAAAACGTGACGCCGCGCACCGCCTGGATCAGGCCGGTGCGGGTCGGGAAATCGACACGCAGGTCGTCGACGTCGAGAAGGGTGCCGCTCATTGATCCTCGCTCATTGGTCGCCACTCCGGGGATCGAGCGCGTCGCGCAGGCCGTCGCCAAGCAGGTTGAAGCCGAGGCTGACGATGAGAATGGCAAAGCCCGGCGCGCCGGCCACCCACCACTGGTCGAGCACGAAGCGGCGGCCGGATGCGATCATCGTGCCCCATTCCGGCAGCGGCGGCTGCGCGCCAAGGCCGAGGAAGCCAAGACCGGCAGCGGTGAGGATAATGCCGGCCATGTCGAGCGTCACCCTGATGATCAGCGAGGAGATGCAGAGAGGCATGATGTGGCGCAGCACGATTCGAAACGGCGAGGCGCCCATCAACTGCACCGCCTTGATGTAATCCGAATTGCGCACCGTCAGCGTCTCGGCGCGGGCAATTCGGGCGTAAGGCGGCCAGGAGGTGATGGCGATGGCGAGCACCGCGTTCTCGATGCCGGGGCCAAGTGCCGCGACAAAGGCCAGCGCCAGGATCAGCTTGGGGAATGCGAGGAAAATGTCGGTGATGCGCATCAGGATCGCATCGGTCCAGCCGCCCGCATAGCCGGCGACGGTGCCGACCAGCAGGCCGATAGGTGCTGCGATGATGGCGACAAGAATGACGACATAGAGCGTCCAGCGCGAGCCAAAGAGAATGCGCGAATAGATGTCGCGGCCGAGATCGTCGGTGCCGAACCAATGCGCCGCGCTGGGCGCTAAGAGCCGCGCGTTCTTCAAGTCGCCAATGGTCGGCGAATAGGGCGCCAACACGTCGGCGAAGGCGGCGACGACCAGCAGCGCGATGATGATGAGCAGGCCGAGAAACGCCAGCCGGTTGGCGGAAAAGCGCCGCCAGGCGACATAGGCGCGCCCGAGCCTTGCCTGCATGCGCGAGGCCGGCCGCTCGCTGAGCAGCCAATCGCGGCGAGAGAGAGGACGGGCGTCGGAGGCGGTCATGTCGATGCCCCTTGAAACCGTCGACCCCCACTCCGGTCTGCTTCGCAGACCACCTCTCCCCCGATCGACGGGGGAGAGGAAAGGCGCCAGGCGCGCGACCGGCTTTTCCTCTCCCTCGGGCAGGGGGAGAGGTGGCCCGAAGGGCCGGAGTGGGGGTGATTGGCCGCAGCTGAGATCGAAAGTGGGATACCTCTGCTCATCGGACCTTCGTCCTCGGATCAAGCACCTTGTAGAGCAGGTCGGACAGAAGGTTGATGCCGATGAACACCGAACCGATGACGATGGTGCCGCCGAGCACGGCGTTCATGTCGGCGTTCTGCAGCGAATTGGTGATGTAGAGGCCGATGCCGGGCCAGGAGAATACGGTCTCGGTCAGCACCGAACCTTCGAGCAGGCCGGCATAGGACAGCGCGATCACCGTGACCATCGGCACAGCTGCATTGCGCAGCGCGTGGCCCCAGATGATGCGCGTCTCCGACAGGCCCTTGGCGCGCGCGGCGACGATGTATTCCTGCGACAGCTCGTTCAGCATGAAGGAGCGCGTCATGCGGCTGATATAGGCGAGCGAGAAATAGCCGAGCAGCGAGGCCGGCAGGATGATGTGGCGGTAGGCGTCGTAGAAGACATCCCATTGCCCCTGCATCGCGGCGTCGAGCAGATAAAAGCCGGTGATCGGCGTGAAGGTGTATTCGTAGACGACGTCCAGGCGGGCCGGGAAAGCCACCCATTGCAGCTTGGCGTAGAACAGGACGAGCCCCAGAAGCCCGATCCAGAAGATCGGCACCGAATAGCCGATCAGGCCGATGACGCGTACGATCTGGTCGATAAGGCTGCCGCGTTTTACCGCTGCCAGCACGCCGAGCGGCACGCCGATCAACGAGCCTATCAGCGTTCCCAAAGTCGCCAGTTCGATGGTTGCCGGAAAGGCACGACGGATGTCGGTCATGACCGGATTGGTGGTCAGCACCGACGTGCCGAAATCCCCGTTCAGCGCATTCTTCACATAGATATAGAACTGCTCGATCAGCGGCAGGTCGAGGCCCATCTCGCGGCGGGTGCGCTCGACCACATTGAGAGGCGCCCTGTCGCCCAGCACCGCCAGCACCGGGTCGATCGGGATGACGCGGCCGATGAAGAAGGTCACCGCGAGCAGGCCAAGATAGGTCGTGACCGCGATGACCAGGAAACGGCCGATCGCCGATGCAATAGCGAAGGCGCGGGCGCTGCCGCGCCCGCTTTGGTTTTCAATCGCGCTCATACGGCGCGCCCGTGGGCATTACTCTTTCGAGACCGGGCCGACGAAGTTGCTGTCGAAGCTCGGGCCGAGCGCGAAGCCCTTGAGGTTCTTGCGCAGGCCGGCCACTTCGAGTTGCTGGTGAATGATGACGAAGGGGCTGGTGTCGAGGATCTTCTGCTGCAGATCCTTGTACATATCGGCACGCTTGCCCGCGTCCTTCTCCAGCAGGGCGGCTTCCGTTTCCTTGGTCAGGTCCGGAATGTCCCAGGAGTTGCGCCAGGCGAGCGTATGCGACTTGCCGGCATCCGAATTGTCGGGGTTCGACGCAAAGGTCTGGGCATTGGAATTCGGATCGAAATAATCCTGGCCCCAATTGCCTATATAGATGTCGTGATTGCGGGCGCGGTATTTGGTCAGCGTCTGTTTGCCGTCGCCGGGGATGATCTCCAGCTTGATGCCGGCCTGGCCCAGCGTCTGCTGGATGGATTCCGCCATGCCGGTGGTCGGCTGTCCCGTGCGTACGTCCATGGTTACGCTGAAACCATCGGGCAGGCCGGCCTTGGCCAGCAATTCCTTGGCCTTGGCGACGTCGAGCTTGAAGGGATTGTCGTCTACGGCGCCCAGATCACCTTTGGGCAGGAAGGACTGGTGAATCTCGCCAATACCCTTGAGGATGGTCGTGCTCAGCGCATCGTAGTCGACCAGATATTTGAACGCCTGGCGCACTTCGGGCTTGGCCAGGTTCGGGTTCTTCTGGTTGAGGCTGATGTAGTAGACCGTCCCCTTCGGGGCAGCGGTGGTCGTTATATCGGCGTTCTTGGCGATGGCGTCGAGATCGTTCGGCTCGAGATTGCGGGCGACGTCGATGTCACCGGCTTCGAGCGCCAGGCGCTGCGCCGAGCTTTCCTTCATGTTGCGGTAGATGACGCGGGCAAGCTTGGCTTTCTCGCCATAGTAGTTGTCGTTGCGCTCCATGACGACGACCTCGTTGGCCCGCCATTCACGCAGCTTGTAGACACCGGAGCCGGCATAGCCGGTCTTCAGCCAGGCGTTGCCGAAATCATTGTCATATTTGTAGTCGGCGCTCGGCGTGACCGCTGCGACATGTTCCTTGACCAGCTTGGCATCGACCACCGAGGCGACCGTTGCCGACAGGCAGTTCAAGACGAAGCTCGGCGCATAGGCCTTGTCGACGGTGAACTGGAACGTCGCATCGTCGACCGCCTTGGCCTTGTCGGTGACGTTGTCGCCGCTGATACCGAACTGGCCGATGATGAAGGCCGGGCTCTTGTCCAGCTTGACGGCGCGCTCGAAGGAGTAGGCGACGTCGGCCGCGGTGACCGGATTGCCGGAGGCGAATTTCAGGCCGGGCTTGAGCTTGAACGTATAGACAAGGCCATCGTCGGAGACGGTCCAGCTCTCGGCGAGATCGCCCTTGACCTTGGAGGTGTCGCTGAGATCCAGGCGCACCAGCAGATCATAGGTGTTGCMGGTGACCTCGGCGGTCGACAGCTCGAACGCCTCGCCCGGATCCATGGAGATGATGTCGTCGATGGCAAAACCTTCGACCAGCGTGTCGGCGGGCGTCACGGCAAAGGCAGGAGCAACGCCAATGAGCAGCGCGGACATGGCAGCACCGGCGAGCCAAACGCGCGAGCGTAGAGCAAACTTTTCCATCATCATGATGATTGTTCCCTGTTTTGTTGATTGTTGACCCGAGTTCCCGGCTCAGGGTTGCAGTAATCTTTTTCGCGGCCGAAGGACGACCGTTAGACCCCTTACCGTGTTGATTTTTTTCCAATTGGTCAACACCCTATCCGGCAGCCCTCCAACCGGCAACGGGCATTTATGAGCTGGCATAGTGGAGCGGAATGTGCTGCGCGCGTCGAAGCATGGGCCAGCCAATTGCAGCCGCCTATTTGGAAAAATCTGCTCTTGTCAGTGCTACTTGATCGCGGCGACCAGATCGGCGTCGGGAAAGCAGGTGGCGGCGCGGCCGTTCTTTTCCTGCCAGCTGCCGATCGAGCGCCGGGTCTTGAAGCCGGGCAGACCGTCGGCGCTGCCGACATCGTAGCCCTTGGCCTCCAGCGCCCGCTGCAAGGCGGCGATGTCGGAACGATGGAGACCGCCGACCGGACCCCATTTGCCGGCGAAGTCGGCATCGCCGTGCGCAATGCGGTCGGCGCCATGGCCGATGAACAGGGCGTAGAGGTCGCTGGTGTTGTATTCCTTCAGCACGTAGAAGTTCGGCGTCGCGATGAAGGCGGGTCCGCTGCGCCCGGCCGGCATCAGCAGAAAGCCTTCAGCCTTCAGTTCGCTGCCCGGAAACCGTTTGCCGTCGACGCGGCTGATGCCCAGAGCCGCCCATTGCGATATCTTCCTGCCCTGGTCAGGGCCTTCTAGCGAGCAGGAAACGCTTGCCGGCACCGTGACCTCGAAACCCCAGCCGCGACCCTTCACCCAGCCATAATGGACGAGATAGTTGGCGATCGAGGCCAGCACGTCCGGGGTCGAATTCCAGATGTCGGGGTGGCCATCACGGTCGAAATCGACGGCATGCTTGAGGAAGGAGGTCGGCATGAATTGCGGCTGGCCGAGTGCGCCGGCCCAGGACGATTTCATGGCGCCGACCGGCGCCAGTCCGCGCTCGACGATCTCAAGAGCGGCCAGAACTTCGGTGCGGAAGAAATCTTTCTTGGTCGACATGAACGCCTTGGTGCCGAGCACTTGAAAGGCGTCGTAAGGCATCTTTGCCGCGCCGAAGCCGGTTTCACGCCCCCAGATCGCCAGCAGCACCTCGCCCGGGACGCCGTAGCGCTTCTCGATGGCGGCCAGCGTCCTGGCGTTGGCCGCCTCGCGCGTGCGCCCGCCTGATGTAACGGCGCGCACCGTCTTTTCGGCGAAATAGGCGCCGGGCGAGCCGAACTCGGCCTGATGCTGCTTTTGCGGGGCTTTGGGCTTCTCGCCGGGCAGGACGAGGTCGGGCAGTTTGAGGTTGGGCTTTACGCCGTCGAAGGCGGCGTCGAATGTGGCTTTGGAAATGCCTTTGGTCTGGGCTTCTGGCCAGAGATCGGTTTGCAGCCAGGTGCGGAACTGGTCGTCGATTTTGGCGGCGGAGGCGGGAGAGATGAGGAGGAGAGCGGCAAGGGCTGTGAGAAACGTGACGAGTGCTAATGTGAAAGATCCGCGTTCCGTCACCCCCCCCTCTGTCCTGCCGGACATCTCCCCCTCAAGGGGGGAGATCAGCAGCTTTTCGGACGGGATGCTTCTTTCAACGCTGGTGGTTGGCGAAAACCGAAGCGACATCCAATCTCCCCCCTTGAGGGGGAGATGTCCGGCAGGACAGAGGGGGGTGTTTGGCGCTAACCTCGAAGAATGCGTACCGGTCATGTCGCACACCCTCTCCGCCAATTGCGTCAAAACGCCGTCCGCGATCGCAACGCGGCGGCTAGCGTACCCTCATCGAGATAGTCCAACTCACCACCAACCGGCACTCCATGCGCGAGCCTGGTCACCTTGACCTCGAAACCAGAGAGCTGGTCGGTCAGGTAATGTGCCGTGGTCTGGCCCTCGACCGTGGCGTTGACGGCGAGGATCACTTCCTTGACCTCGCCGCCGGCGACGCGGTCGACCAGCGAGCGGATGTTGAGCTGTTCGGGGCCGATGCCGTCGAGCGGCGACAGCGTGCCGCCGAGCACGTGATAGCGCACGTTCATCGCCGCTGCCCGCTCCAAAGCCCAGAGATCCGAGACATCCTCGACGACGATCAGCGTACTGGCATCGCGGCGCGGATCGGTGCAGATCATGCAGGGATCTGCCGTATCGACATTGCCGCAGGTGGTGCAGATGCGCACCTTGTCGGCCGCCTCGCCCATGGCGGCGGCGAGCGGCGACAAAAGCTGTTCCTTCTTCTTGATCAGGTGCAGTGCGGCGCGCCTGGCCGAACGCGGGCCGAGGCCCGGCACCTTGGCCAGGAGCTGGATCAGGCGTTCGATCTCGGGACCGGCGATTCGCTTGGACATCGCACTGATCTAGGATTTTTCGGCGCGCTTTGAAACATGCCGCATACGCACAGAGCCCGCCATGCTGCCATGGCGGGCTCTGAAAATGCAGTAAGGCTCAATAGGCGGAGAGCGGCCGGGTCTGATCGACGATCATCGCGCCGATGGCGTCGGTGTTCTCAGGCGTCGACTGGAAACCCATAGACGCTTCCTGCGTCGCTGATGGCACCGAGGTGATGTAGCGGGCGTTGAGAGTGCCGCCAAAGCGCGACGCATCCGGTTCGGCCATCGGCTCCTGCATCGCCACCTCGGTCTGCTTTGTAGCGACGCGGGCGCCCTTCACCGGGGCTGCGGCTGCCGTGACATAGGTCTGCTCGGCCGGGGCGGCGATTGCCTTGGCCGCGCGAGAAGCTGCGGCCTGCTTGGCCGGATCGGGACGGACAATCGTTTTCACCACCGGCTCGGCGTAAGCCACCTGCACCGGCGCTTCAGGCACAGGCGCGCGCGGCGTTGCGGAGGCAACCATGGTCGTGCCTTCATCCGGCAGCGGCTGCCAGTTGCGGCCCCGCTTCTCGTAGAAGGCGTTGCCACCGGCAACCATGGTGTAGTGCATGTTCTTGTAGGGGAACTTCAGGCCGGCGGTGTGGAAGTACATCGTGTTCTTCAGCTTGGCCTTGCGCTCGCCCTTGAGCACGGCGTCGGCAGCTTCCTCGACATCAGGCATCGCCTTGGAATTCATCGGCCGCGTCATCACGCCAGGCGCGAACTGACCCGGTTCGCCCACCACCTGGCAAATGGTGCTGCCATGATTGCCGGAGCGCAGCCGGTTCATCACCACCGTGCCGACGGCGATCATGCCGTCGCGACTCGACCGGTTGGACTCGAAGAACATTGCCCGCTCAAGGCATTCCTTCTCCTTCGGCGTGTTGCGGTAGGCGCGCGTTGAGAGGAAGCTGGGAGTTATGGCGTCGGTCAGGCTGGCGACCGACATGCCGTGAGAAGTGGTCTGGCTGCAACCCGCCAGGAACAAAGGGGAGAAGATGATGCCGAGCAACAGCGGCGTCTTCCATCGCGTCGCGATCAACAAAAGTGCCTCATTTTCCAGATGCCGCCCCGTCCCAGGATGTGGCAAGAATGAGACTCTTAAAGGCAAAAAGATGGCTAAAGGATTAGCATTCGTGCAGCATAGGTAAAACTTTATAAATGCCCCGATATGTCCGCGTGAGCAAAGCCGGGGAAAGTCTTAACAATAGCCCCGGCAGCCGATTTCCGTTCATAATCAATTAACTGGTGGCAGCCGGCTCAGAACGGCAATTTCATTCCGGGCGGGATCGGCAAGCCTGCCGTCAGCGCCTTGGTCTTCTCCTGCATGATCTGCTCGACCTTATTTTTGGCGTCATTGTGGGCGGCCAGAAGCAGGTCTTCGAGGATCTCGACATCGTCCTCCTTGAACAGCGACGGATCGATCTTCAGCGACTTCATCTCGAACTTGCCGGTCAGCGTGACGTTGACCAGGCCGCCGCCGGCCTGCCCGCTTGCTTCAAGCGTGGCGATCTCGTCCTGCATGGCCTGGAACTTGGCCTGCATTTCCTTCGCCTTGCCCATCAGGCCGAGAAGATCTTTCATGGTCGGGTCCTTTGCGGATTCGTGCTGTGGTCAGGTTTCGTCGTCGTCGGCCGGTGGCTCGACCGGCACTTCGGCCTTGTCCGTATCGACGTCGGGCGCGTCGGGAATGCGCACGTCGATGATCTTGGCGCCGGGAAAACGAGCCAGGATGGCGGCCACCGTCGGATCGCTTTTCGCATCGGAGAAAGCGGTCTCGCGCTTGGTCGATTCCATCTCGGCCAGAGTCTGGCCGCCCTCTTCCTTCGACAGCGACACCAGCCAGTTGCGGCCGGTCCAGGCGCGCAGCTTGGCGGTCAGTTCGTTAAGCAGCATTTTCGGCGCATCGTCGGTCAGGCTGACGTCGATGCGGCCGGGCTCGATGCGCACCAGGCGCACGCAGCGCTTGACCTGCACCTTGAAGGCCATGTCGCGCTGCTGGTCGGCAAGGGCGACGATGTCGGCCAACGATTTCACCGGGACGGCGGGCGTTTCGACAACCGGTTCCGGCGCCGGGACAAAGGCTGCCGGCAAAGGTTGCGGCTCAACCAGCCGCATGGTTTGCGCGCCGCTGCCACCGGGCGTCGGCATGCGCGACTGCGCCACGGCACTGGCGCCGCCGCCATTGCCTGGGGTTGCCGGGCCGGTGCTCGCCGGCGCGCCATTCGGACGCGGCGTTCCGCTCGAGACGGAGGCGCCGCTCTCCAGCGATTTCAGCGCCTCGTCCAGCGTCGGTAGGTCGGCGGCATGCGCCAGCCGGATCAGCACCATCTCACCGGCGCTGACCGGACGGTTGGACGACTGCACCTCGGGAATGCCTTTCAACAGCATCTGCCAGGTCCGCGACAGCACCTTGACCGACAGCGTGCTCGCGAAGTCGGCGCCGCGCCGGCGCTCGTCCTCGGACAGCGAGGCGTCGTCGGCGGCCGTTGGCACGAAACGCAGCCGGGTGACGAGGTGGTTGAATTCGGCAAGATCGGTGAGCACCGCGGCCGGATCGGCGCCGGTGTCATACTGGTTGCGGAATTCGGCCAGGGCGGCTGCCACATCGCCTTTCATGACATGTTCGAACAGGTCGACGATGCGGGCACGGTCGGCGAGCCCCAGCATGGCGCGCACCGCTTCGGCGCTGACGGCGCCGCCGCCATGGGCGATCGCCTGGTCGAGGATGGAGAGCGAATCGCGGGCCGAACCTTCGGCCGCGCGCGCAATCATCGCCAGCGCGTCGTCGTCGACCGATATGCCTTCCTTGCCGGCAATGGATGACAGGTGCGCGACCAGCGCGCCGGCATCGATGCGCCTCAAATCGAAGCGCTGGCAGCGCGACAGGACGGTGATCGGCACCTTGCGGATTTCAGTGGTGGCGAAGATGAATTTGACGTGCGGCGGCGGCTCTTCCAGCGTCTTCAACAGGCCGTTGAAGGCCTGGGTGGAGAGCATGTGCACTTCGTCGATGATGTAGACCTTGTAGCGGGCCGACACCGGGGCGTAGCGCACGCGCTCGATAATGTCCCTGATGTCGTCGATGCCGGTATGCGATGCGGCGTCCATCTCGATGACATCGACATGGCGGCCTTCCATGATCGCCTGGCAGTGCTCCCCCAAAACGGCAAGGTCGACCGATGGCTGATCGACGGTCGGCGTCTTGTAATTGAGCGCCCGCGCCAGGATGCGCGCCGTGGTCGTCTTGCCGACGCCGCGCACGCCGGTCAGCATCCAGGCCTGGGCGATGCGGCCGGTGGAAAAAGCGTTGGTCAGCGTGCGGACCATCGGCTCCTGGCCGATCAGTTCGGAGAAGTTCGCCGGACGGTACTTGCGCGCCAGCACGCGATAGGCGGCGGCCTTTTGCTTATCCAGGTTTTCTGGGCCCGAATTTCCGGCTTCGCTCATTCGCCCATAAAGCTCCAAAAGGCCGCGTCCGAGGCTGGCCGATTCCTGCTAATAGTCTCGCCCGCGCTGCAATGCGTCGTCAATGTCGCGAGAGGGGCCGATGAGGTGGGAGGCTGGAACAATGACCCGTTCCGGGCTCGTTAGGGCTGCTTCCTTCCGGACCTGACCCGGTTGGCGAGTGGATCGTCCACCACCAACCTCCCGGGTTCCATATCGGCAATTGCGCGGTGAAATGCAAGGGTGCATCGAGAATCGGACGCTCTCAAGCTCCGCCGCTCAATGAATCGCTTGCAGCCCCCGTGCTGCCGCTCTAGCGTTCTGAGTTTGGGAAACAATGCGAGAAACGCAAGGGAAACGCCAATGCTGCCGGGCCTCAAGGCCGGATTCACGCTCGACTCCAGGCTGGAGGCGGACAGCGAGCAGCTGATGTGGCTCGGCCTGTGCGAATTGCGCGTGATGAACGACCGCCGCTGGCCATGGCTGGTCCTGGTGCCGCAGCGGCCCGGCATCGAGGAAATCCACGACATGACGCCGCTCGACCAGGCGATGCTGACCTTCGAGACCAATATGGTGGCGCAGGCGCTGAAACGGACCACCGGCTGCACCAAAATCAACACCGGCGCGCTCGGCAACATCGTGCGACAACTGCATGTCCATGTCATTGCCCGCTCCGAAGGCGATCCGGGCTGGCCAGGCCCGGTATGGGGGCACGGCATGCGCGAGCCCTATCAGCGTTCCGACATCCGCCGGTTTGCGCAACAGATAAAGGCGGCGCTATAAACTGCGCCCGTGTCCATCCTGAACGTTCGAGCCTCCATGACCTTTCGCCTGTTTGACGCGCCCTTGCGCGAACCGAGCCACTTCGTCGGTTTCGCCGGCAACACGATCGATCGGCAATCCGAAAACCGCGCCGACGATTCCGTCGAAAGGGCGCTCGCCGATCCCAAAGCACGGCTTTTGGCGATGCATGGTGGTCGGCTGTATCTGAAATTCAACGACGGCAATTTCGACCCGTGGTTCGATGTCGCCGGCAGCGAGCTCCTGCAACCGTCCTTCGCGCATGGCGTCCTGCTTGGTTTTGCCGAGAGCGGCCCGGTGCTGGCGGTGCCGGTTGGCATCGAGCCGGAGCTGCTGCCGGAGACCATCAAGGCCATCGACTATCGCTCAGTCTATATGCAGGGGCTGATCGACGAGGCGTCCGCCGGCGCGCTGGCGCAAGGTGCGGCGCTGCTTGCCTGGCATGCCAGCCACCGCTTCTGCAGCAAATGCGGCCATGAATCCGAAATGCGGGCCGGCGGCTACAAGCGGCACTGCCCTAACTGCGGCACCGAGCATTTTCCGCGCACCGATCCGGTAGCGATCATGCTGACGGTGACAAGGGAAAAATGCCTGCTCGGCCGCGGCCGGCATTTCGGCCCTGGCATGTATTCGGCGCTGGCCGGCTTCATCGAGCCGGGCGAGACGATAGAGGCCGCGGTGCGCCGCGAAACGCTGGAGGAAGCCGGCATCAGGCTCGGCCGCGTCGTCTACCACGCCAGCCAGCCCTGGCCGTTCCCCTATTCGCTGATGATCGGCTGTTTCGGCGAACCGCTCAACGAGGACATCCAGGCCGACCTCAACGAACTGGAGGATTGCCGCTGGTTTTTCCGCGACGAGGTGCGCTCTATGCTGGAGAGGACGCACAAGGACAATCTGGTCACGCCGCCGAAAGGCGCCATCGCGCATCATCTGATCCGCGCCTGGGTCGATAGCGAGTAAGTAGGGATAACGGGAGCAAAAAATGATCCGTCACACCGTGGTTTTCACGCTTAAGCACCCGCAGTACTCGCTGGAGGAAAAGCGCTTCCTCTCCGACGCCAAGCGCATCCTCAGCGCGATCAAGGGCGTCACGGATTTCGAGCCGCTGCGGCAGGTCAGCCCCAAGAACGACTATCACTTCGGCTTCTCGATGGAGTTCGTCGATCAGGCCGCCTACACCAAATACAATGAGCATCCCGACCACGTCGCCTTCGTGCGCGACCGCTGGGTGCCGGAAGTCGAGAGATTCCTCGAGATCGACTACGTGCCGCTGACCCTTCTGGTCTAATCCGCGACCTTCCACTGCTCGCGCGACTCGCTGGCGGGATAGACGCCCAGAATGCGCACTTCGCGCGAGAAGAAGCGCAGTTCGTCTAACGCCAGCTTGACCAGCGGATCGTCGGGGTGGCCCTCGATGTCCGCGTAGAACAGCGTCGCCGTGAAGGCGCCGAGCTGATAGCTCTCCAGCTTGGTCATGTTGATCCCGTTGGTGGCGAAGCCGCCCATCGCCTTGTAGAGCGCGGCCGGCACGTTGCGGACGCGGAACATGAAGGTCGTCATCATCTTGGTGTCGGCCGAGGGCCGTTCGGCCAATCGCTTGTCCTTGGTCAGGACGACGAAGCGGGTGACGTTCGAGTCAGTGTCCTCGACATTCCTCTCGATGATGTCGAGCCCATAGAGTTCGGCGGCGAGAGCCGGCGCGAGCGAGGCCATGGTGCGGTCCTTGAGCTCCGACACCAGCTTGGCTGACCCCGCCGTGTCGCCGGCAATCACCGGCTTCCAGCCATTCTTGCGGATGTATTTGCGGCACTGGCCCAGCGCATGAATGTGGCTGTGGACGGTCTTGATCTCTTCGCGCTTGACGCCCGGCAGGACCATCAGCTGGAAGTGGATGGGCAGGAAATATTCGCCGACGATGTGCAGCTTCGATTCCGGCAACAGGTGGTGGATGTCGGCGACACGCCCCGCGATGGTGTTTTCGATCGGGATCATGGCGAGGTCGGCCTTGTTGCTCTCGACCGCGTTGAAGGCATCCTCGAAGGTCGGGCACGGCAACGGCTCCATCGAAGGGAACATGTTGCGGCTGGCGGTGTCGGAATTGGCGCCCGGCTCGCCCTGGAAGGATATTCTGTTGGTCTTTTCAGGCATGCCGATATCTCAGGTTGAAAGGATGGTTCTGGCGCGTTCGAGGTCTTCCGGCGTGTCGACGCCGAGCGGCAGCGACTGCACGATCTCGGCGTCGATGCGCATGCCGGCTTCCAGCGCCCGCAACTGCTCCAGCCGCTCGCGCCGTTCCAGCGGCGACGGTTTTAGCGCGACGAAGCGCTCGAGCGCTGCCCGGCGATAAGCGTAGAGGCCGACATGGTGATATAGCGGCCCCTCGCCCCAGGGCGCGGTGGCGCGGGTAAAATAGAGCGCCTTGAGCCGCGTCGCCGACAGCGGCGAACCGACGATCTTGACGACATTGGTATTGGTCTTTTCCTCGTCGCGGACGATCTCGACGCCAAGCGTGGCGATGTCGACCGCGGCGTCCTCGAACGGCCGCAGCGCCGCCCCGATGATTTCGGGATCGATGGTCGGAAGGTCGCCCTGCACATTGACGATGGTTTCGACCTTGTGGCCGGGATCGAGCGCGCTCAACGCCTCGAAAATGCGGTCGGAGCCGGATTCATGGTCGATCCGCGTCATCACCGCCTCGAAACCGTGCGACTGCACCGCCTCAGCCACGCTTTGCGTGTCGGTTGCCACCACCACCCGGCCGAGCCCGGCCTCGGCGGCGCGGCGGGCGACATGCACGATCATCGGGGCGCCGGCTATGTCGGCCAGCGGCTTGCCTGGCAGGCGCGTCGAGGCCATGCGGGCCGGGATCAGGATGAGCGTGGACATCGGGGCTGCTGGCGTTTGAAAAGACGACGGGAAAAGTGGCAAAAGGTCTCACTGGAAGCGCCCTTATAGGTGTTGCAACGCTGGAGCAAAAGACCTAGTTTCCGCCCGATTTGACCGGCTCGACGGGGCTGGTCGGGATACCGACGGACGGAGTGGACGATCGGTCCGCCGGAAAAGGGAGCAAGGGGCGCATGGATTCCAACGAAGTCAACAAGCTGCTCGCCGGATTGCTCGGAACCTGTTTCGTCGTTTTCTCGGTCGGGCTGGTGTCTGACGCGCTGTTCGCCTCGCCCGCTCCGGAAAAGCCCGGCTACGCCATCGAGGCGACCGAGCCGGCCGAAGGTGGTGGCGCCGGACCTGCCGTAGAGGCCAAGCCGATTGCCGACCTGCTGGCCACCGCCAACGTCGAGCAGGGTGCGGCCGTGTTCAAGAAATGCCAAGCCTGCCATTCCGGCGAAAAGGGCGGCCCTAACAAGGTCGGCCCGGACCTCTGGGACCTGATCGACCGACCGGTCGCCGAGCATGAGGGCTTCGCCTATTCGGCCGGCATGAAGGAGTTCTCCAAGGGCGGCACTGAAAAGTGGACCTATGACAACATCAACCACTTCATCACCTCGCCGAAGAAGTTCGTGAAGGGCACGGCGATGGGCTTTGCGGGCCTGCCGAAGGACGAGGACCGCGCCAACGTCATCGCCTATCTGCGCACACTGTCGGACAGCCCGAAGCCGCTGCCGACGCCAGGTGCCGCCGCCGACGCGAGCGCGCCAGCCAAGCCTGCCGAAGGTGCCGCTCCGGCAAAGCCCGCTGAAGGTGCGACCCCTGCGGCACCGGCTCCTGCAGCGCCCGCGAAATAACCGATTTGTCATCTCGACGATCTCAAAAAAGCCGGGTTCAGCCCGGCTTTTTTGTTAGGAAAACCGCATATGCGGCGACAAAGCCGGCGCATGGCGGTTTTCACCGGCGTCAAATCCTCTAGGATCGCTGGCGGACGCATTGCGAAGAGGAGAACGCATGACGGTTGGCCGTACGCTTCTAAGATCAACGCTGATTGTCGCCGCTCTTGCCGGTGGCCTGCAGGCAGCTTTGTCCCAGGAATGGCGAACGACCTCCTCGCTGATCGGCCCCTCCAAATACGGCGAGAATTTCCAGCGCTACGATTATGTGAACCCGGACGCGCCGAAGGGCGGCACCTATAATTCGGTCGTTTCCGGCACGTTCGACAGCTTCAATCCCTACATCGTGCAGGGCTCGCCGGCGGCCGGTTTGCAGCCATTTGGCGGCGGCCTGCTCTACGACACGCTGATGGATCAAGCGACTGACGAAGGCAGCGTCAGCCATCCCTTGATCGCAAACGCATATAAATACCCGGCCGACTATTCTTCCGCGACTTACCGCCTTGATCCGCAGGCGAAATGGCATGACGGGCAGCCAATCACCACTGACGACGTGATCTGGTCGTTCCAGGTGCTGAAGGCCAACAGCCCGATGTACAGCCGTTATTTCGAAAACGTCACCGACGCCGTCGCGGTCTCGGACCGTGAGGTCGAGTTTCATTTCGACCAGAAAGGCAATCGGGAGCTGCCGAAAATTCTCGGCGACCTTGTCGTGCTGCCCAGACACTGGTGGGAAGGTACCGACGCCAGTGGCAAGAAGCGTGACATCACCAAGGGAACGCTGGAGCCGCCACTAGGCTCGGCTGCCTACAAGATCGCCAGCTTCAAAGCCGGCTCGGAGATTGTCTGGCAGCGCGTGCCCGACTATTGGGGCGCCAAGCTGGCGGTGAAGATCGGCCGCGAGAATTTCGACACCCAGCATTTCACCTACATTCTTGACGACAACGCGTCCTGGGAGGCGTTCAAGAAGGGTGGTCTCGACGACATCAAGCCGGAAAACAGCTCGAAGCGCTGGGCGACGTTTTACGACTTCGCGGCGATCAAGGCCGGCGACGTGATCAAGCAAGAATTCAAGACCACCTCGCCCGAGCCGATGCAGGCTTTCATGCTCAACCAAAGACATAAGCTGTTTGCCGATCGTCTGGTCAGGGCCGCGCTCACCTACCCCTTCGATTTCGAATCGATGAACCGCACGCTGTTCTTCGGCTTCAACAGCCGCACCCACAGCTATTTCCAAAGCACGGAATTGGCCTCGAGCGGCCTGCCGCAAGGCAAGGAACTGGAAATCCTGGAGAAGTACCGCGACAAGCTGCCGCCGGAGCTATTCACGCAGGAATTCAAGCTGCCGGTCTACGATTCGCCGCAAGCCGAGCGCAAATATCTGAAGCAGGCGGTCGACCTGTTCGCCCAGGCCGGCTGGGTGATAAAGGGCGGCAAGATGGTCAACGCCAAGACCGGCGAGCCATTCAAGTTTGAAATCCTCGGCTCGAGTGAAACCGACCAGGTCATCTCCAGCCCCTGGATCGCCAATCTGCGCAAGATCGGCGTCGATGCGACATTGCGCATCGTCGACCCGAGCCAATACACGAACCGCGTCCGAAATTTCGATTACGACGTCATCACGGGGCAGCTTCAGCAGTCGGAATCGCCCGGCAACGAGCAGCGCGACTTCTGGAGTTCGAAGGCCGCCGATACGCCGGGATCGCGCAACTATTCCGGCATAAAGAACCCGGTCGTCGATGCCCTTGTCGACCGCATCATTTTTGCCACGGACCGCGATGACCTCGTCGCCACCACCCATGCGCTCGATCGCGTGTTGCTGTGGAATTACTATGTCGTGCCGCAATACTACCGCGCTGTGGTGTGGCTCGCTTACTGGAACAAGTTTGGCATTCCGGAAAAACAGCCCGGTTACCGTGGCGCCGATATCGATTCCTGGTGGATCGATGCCGAGAAGGAAAAAGCGCTCGCGGCGAAATACAAGGGCAGCAATTAATGGCTGCGCTGCCTCGCCGCGATTTCCTGGCCCTCGGCGCCGCGGCGACCGCCGCCGCGCTGTTGCCGAGCAAGGCGTTCGCCGCCAGCCCGACCGGGGTGAAACTGCATGGGCTGTCAGCCTTCGGCGATCTTAAATACAAGCCGGACTTCACCCATTTCGACTACGTCAACGTCGACGCGCCGCAGGGTGGAACCTTCAATTTCCTGCCACGCACCTGGGGCCGGAATCAGTCGCAGCTGACCTTCAACACGTTGAATTCGTTCGTCCCCAAAGGCGACTCGCCCCAGCGCATGGAGATGTGTTTCGACTCGCTGATGGTGAGAGCATTCGACGAACCTGACGCCCTCTATGGGCTGATCGCTGACGGCGTGACGATTTCCGACGACCGCAACGGCTTCACCTTCTCGCTTCGGCCACAGGCCCGCTTTCATGACGGCACGCCGCTGACGGCAGAGGATGCCGCCTTCACCTTCAAGCTGCTCAAGGACAAGGGACACCCGGACTATTCGTTGCCGTTGACGCATCTGGATGATGCGATCGCCGACGACCCTCACACGCTGAAGCTCAACTTCTCCGGCAAGCAGACAAGTCGAACCATCCTCAACATCGTCGAGTTCCCGATCCTATCGAAGGCTTTCTACACGGCCAACCCGTTCGATTCCTCGCAGATGAACCCGCCGCTGGGGTCAGGCGCCTACAAGGTCGGCCGCTGGTCGGCAGGGGCGTGGATCGAATATGAGCGTGTGGCTGACTATTGGGGCAATGACCTGCCGGTCAGCCGTGGCCAGAACAATTTCGGCCGCATCCGCATCGAGTTCTACCAGGATCGCAACGCTTCCTTCGAAGCGTTCAAGAAGGGAGAGATCCTCTTCAAGGAGGAAGCCGTCTCCCGGATCTGGGCGACGGGCTACGACTTCCCGGCTTTCCTTGCCGGTAAGGTGGTGAAGCGTGAATTCCCTGCCGAAACCATGCCTTCCATGCAGGCCACCGCCGCCAATCAGCGGCGCGAGCAGTTTCGCGATCCGCGCGTGCGGCAAGCGATCGGGCTCTGCTTCGACTTCGAATGGACACGGCGCAATTTCTTCTATGGCTCCTACGAGCGCTCGCAATCCTGCTTCGAGCAATCCGAGTTTCGCGCCGAAGGCATGCCGTCGACGAAAGAGCTGGCTCTTCTTGAGCCGCTGCGCGACCAGATTCCGGCCGAGGCTTTTGGCGAAGCGGTCATGCAAGACGTGTCGAATGGCACCGGCCGCGATCGTCAGTTGCTTAGCAAGGCGGCCAAGCTTCTGGCTGAAGCCGGCTGGAAACGCTCCGGCAATTTCGTCGTGAACGACAAGGGCGGCCGTTTGTCAGCAGAGTTCCTTGTCGACGACCAGATCTTCGAACAAATCTATTCGCCATGGATTGAAAACATGAAAGCGGTCGGCATCGATGCGTCGATCCGGCTGGTCGATGCCGCGCAGTATCAGCTGCGGCAGAATTCGTTCGACTTTGATCTCATCTCGGTTGCGGCCCGGTTTCCGGCAACGCCAACCCGTGACGACCTTGAAACCATTTTCCACTCGCGCGCGGCGACCGTGCCGAGCTCTCGCAATCTGCCGGGAACATCAAGCCCGGCCATCGACGCCCTGGTCGACGCCGCAGGCGCCGCCACGGATCGCGAAAGCCTGACAATTGCCATGCGCGCGCTCGACCGGGTCTTGCGTGCAAGGCGCGATTGGATTCCAAGTTGGTTCCTGGCGAATCACCGATGCGCCTATTGGGACATGTTCGGCTTTCCCGAGCGGAAACCCGATTTCGACTTTCCGGTCGAAGCGCTGTGGTGGGTCGACAAGGGCAAGGCGGCAAAAATTGGCAAAGCCTGACATGACCGTTCGCGCAGGATTGGCGGCCTGATGGGGGCCTACATACTGCGACGCATCCTGCTAATGATCCCGACGCTGTTCGGCATCATGGCAGTTGCTTTCGTCGTAACCCAATTTGCGCCGGGCGGGCCGGTCGAGCAGGTCATCGCCAGCCTGACCAACCAGGGTGGCAGCGACCGCCTCGGCAGCGGCGGCGGCGATGCGGGCGGCGGCGGCAATTTCGATGTCGCCGGCGATGTCGGGTCGAAGTACCGCGGCGCGCAAGGGCTCGATCCGGAATTCATCAAGAAGCTGGAAAAGCAATTCGGCTTCGACAAGCCGCCGCTTGAACGCTTCGGCATGATGTTGTGGAACTATGCCCGCTTCGACTTCGGCGACAGCTATTTCCGTGACATTTCGGTGCTCAACCTGATCCTGGAAAAGATGCCGGTATCGATCTCGCTCGGGTTGTGGATCACGATCCTCTCCTATCTGATCTCGATCCCACTCGGCATTCGCAAGGCGGTCAAGGACGGCTCCGCCTTCGACGTCTGGACCAGCGGCGTGATCATCGTCGGCTATGCCATACCGGCTTTCTTGTTCGGCATAATGCTAATGGTGCTTTTTGCCGGCGGCTCGTTCTGGGACTGGTTTCCATTGCGCGGCATCGTGTCAGATAATTGGGACCAGCTCTCGTGGCCGGATAAAATCATCGACTACTTCTGGCACATGACCTTGCCGCTGACGGCGCTGGTGCTGTCGGCCTTTGCCACGACGACGTTGCTGACCAAGAACTCCTTCCTGGAGGAGATCCGCAAGCAGTATGTGGTGACCGCCCGCGCCAAGGGCCTGTCCGAGCGACGGGTGCTCTACGGCCACGTCTTTCGCAACGCCATGCTGATCGTCATTGCCGGCTTTCCCAGCGCCTTCATCTCGGCCTTCTTCACCGGCTCGCTTTTGATCGAGAACATTTTTTCCCTCGATGGCCTCGGCCTGCTCGGCTTCAAATCGGTATTGGCGCGCGACTATCCGGTGGTCTTTGCCAATCTCTACATAATTTCGCTGCTTGGCCTGTTCGTGACGCTGCTTTCCGACCTGATCTACACCTGGGTCGATCCGCGCATCGATTTCGAGCGGAGAGACGTCTGATGGCGCAGGCTGCAGCCGAAGCGACACCGACAAGGATCGCGCGACCCTGGTTGTCGCCGCTCAACCAGCGGCGCTGGAAGAACTTCAAGGCCAACAGGCGCGGCTACTGGTCGTTGTGGATATTCCTCGCTCTGTTCGTGCTGTCGCTGTTTTCCGAACTGATCGCCAACGACAGGCCGATCGTCGCCTACTACAAGGGTGAGATCCTGTTTCCTGTGGCGGTCGCCTACCCCGAAGAGAAGTTCGGAGGGTTCTACGCTGTCACCGATTATCGCGACCCGGTCATCCGCGACGAGATCAATGCCAATGGCTGGATGATCTGGCCGCCGATCCGCTATTCCTACCGCACCGTCAACAATGCGATCCCCGACGCCGCTCCGGCAAAACCGTCGTGGGAATATGACGCGCAGAAGCGATGCAGCCAGTATCCGCAGGGCGCTGCCGATCCTGACTGCATTGTCGGCAACTGGAACTGGCTGGGCACCGACGACCAGGCACGCGACGTGCTGGCGCGCATCATCTACGGGTTCAGGATTTCCGTGCTGTTCGGGTTGATCCTGACCGCTGGCTCGTCGGTGATCGGCGTCGCAGCCGGCGCGCTGCAAGGCTATTTCGGAGGCTGGACCGACCTTCTGTTCCAGCGCTTCATCGAAATCTGGTCGGCAATCCCCGTGCTCTATCTGCTGCTCATCGTCGCCGCCATCCTGCCGCCGGGCTTCTTCATCTTGCTCGGGCTGATGCTGCTGTTTTCCTGGACGTCGCTGGTCAGCGTGGTCCGGGCCGAATTCCTGCGCGCCCGCAACTTCGAATATGTGAATGCGGCCCGCGCGCTTGGCGTGTCCAACCGCACCATCATGCTGCGCCATCTTCTGCCCAACGCCATGGTGGCGACGCTGACCTTCATGCCTTTCCTGGTCAGTGCCTCGATCTCGACGCTGACCTCACTCGACTACCTCGGCTTCGGCCTGCCGCCGGGCACCGCGTCGCTGGGCGAACTGCTCAAACAGGCGCAAAGTAACCTCAATGCCCCTTGGCTTGGCATATCGGGCTTCGTCGTCATCTCGCTGATGCTGTCGCTGCTGGTGTTCATCGGCGAGGCGACGCGCGACGCCTTCGATCCACGCAAGGCGTTCCGATGAGCGAGCCCCTGCTCTCGGTCCGCGACCTCAGCGTCGCCTTCACGCAAGGCGGCAACCAGTCGATTGCCGTCGACCACATCTCCTTCGACCTCGCCAAGGGCGAGACCGTGGCGCTGGTCGGCGAATCCGGCTCGGGCAAGTCGGTGTCGGCGCTGTCGGTGCTGAAGCTGTTGCCCTATCCGACGGCCAGCCATCCCTCGGGCAGGATCCTGTTCCAGGGCGCCGACCTGCTGGCGATGAACGAAAAGCAGTTGCGCAGCGTGCGCGGCAACAAGATCACCATGATCTTCCAGGAGCCGATGACCTCGCTCAATCCGCTGCACACGATCGAGCAGCAGATTGTCGAGATCCTGGCGCTGCACCAGGGCATGGGCGACCGCCAGGCCAAGGCGCGCACGCTGGCCCTGCTCAAGGAGGTCGGCATACGCGAGCCGGAAAAGCGCCTCGACGCCTACCCGCACCAGCTGTCCGGCGGCCAGCGCCAGCGCGTCATGATCGCCATGGCGCTGGCCAACGAACCCGAGCTGTTGATCGCCGACGAGCCGACGACCGCGCTCGACGTCACCGTGCAGGCGCAGATCCTCGAATTGCTGGCGGGGCTGAAGAGCCGCAAGGGCATGTCGATGCTGTTCATCACCCATGACCTCGGCATCGTGCGAAAGATCGCCGACCGGGTCTGCGTGATGACCAAGGGCAAGATCGTCGAGACCGGGCCGACCAAGGAGATCTTCGCCAACCCGCAGCATGCCTATACCAAGCACCTGCTGGCCGCCGAGCCGAAAGGCAAGCCGCCGGCCGCCAACGCCGCCGCCAAGCCTGTCATGACCGGCAAGGACATCAAGGTCTGGTTCCCGATCAAGAAGGGCTTCTTCCGCACCACCGTCGACAATGTGAAGGCAGTGGACGGCATCGACGTCACCGTTCGTGCCGGCCAGACGCTCGGCGTGGTCGGCGAATCCGGCTCCGGCAAGACCACGCTCGGCCTGGCGCTGGCGCGGATGATCTCGTCGACCGGCACCATCCAGTTCAACGGCAGCGACATCAACCAGTTGTCGTTCAACGCCATGCGGCCGCTGCGGCGCGAGTTGCAGATCGTCTTCCAGGATCCGTTCGGCTCGCTCAGCCCGCGCATGTCGGTATCCGAGATCATCGAGGAAGGGTTGAAAATCCACGAGCCAAAACTGTCGCCCGACCAGCGCGACGACAAGGTCGTCGACGTGCTGAAGGAGGTCGGGCTCGATCCCGCCACCCGCAACCGCTATCCCCACGAATTCTCCGGCGGCCAGCGCCAGCGTGTCGCCATTGCACGCGCCATGGTGCTCAATCCGCGCTTCGTGATGCTGGACGAGCCGACCTCGGCGCTCGACATGAGCGTGCAGGCGCAAGTGGTCGACCTGCTGCGCAACCTGCAGGCCAAGCACGACCTTGCCTATCTGTTCATCAGCCACGATCTGAAAGTCATTCGCGCCCTTGCCAACGACGTCATCGTCATGCGCAATGGCAGGATCGTCGAAGCCGGCCCGTCCGAGCAGATTTTCGAGCGGCCGCAGACCGATTATACCAAGGCGCTGATCTCGGCCGCGTTCAGGATCGAGACGGCGCCGGTCGGTATCGTCAGCGAGTAACAGGGAATACAATTCACAAATGGAAAAAGGCAAAATCCTGCTTGCCGTCACCGGCTTTCATCCGCAGCGCTGGCGCGAGCTGCTGTCGGCGGAGCGCGAAGTGGTGCTGGAGCCGGACGGCGCCTCGGACCCGTCGATCACCTATGCAGTGGTGTGGAAGCAGAAGCCGAACTTGCTCAAGTCGCTGCCCAATCTGCGCGCCATCTTTTCGATCGGCGCCGGTGTCGACCACATCTTCGCCGATCCCGGCCTGCCCGATGTGCCGATCGTCAAGGTGGTCGCCGACAATCTCACCCAATACATGACCGAATACGTCGTCTGGCGTGTGCTCGACCATCACCGCCAGGGCATGCTCTACCGCGCGCAGCAGCCGAAGAAGACCTGGCACGAACCGCCGCAGCGACCGGCCGGCGACATTTCGGTCGGCATTATGGGGCTCGGTAATCTCGGCCGCGCTGCGGCATCAGTGCTTTTGTCGCTCGGTTTTACCGTCAATGGCTGGTCGCGCAACGACCGGCCCATGAAAGGCGTTTCGACCTATGCCGGCGAGGCCGGGCTGATCCCGTTCCTCAACGCCACCGACATACTGGTGGTGCTGTTGCCGCTGACGCCGGACACGCAAGGCATCATCAACCACGGCGTCTTGAAGGAATTGCGCAAGCGCAACGGCCTCGGCGGCTCGGTGCTGATCAATGCCGGGCGCGGCCGGCTGCAGAAGGATGCCGACATTTTGCGCGCGCTGGACGACGGCACGCTGAAGGAGGCGAGCCTCGACGTGTTCGAAGTCGAGCCGCTGCCCAAGACCAGCCCGCTCTGGGGCCATCCAAAAGTGTTCGTGACGCCGCATGCGGCGGCAACCTCGGACCCCGTTCACCTGGCGCCGATCATGCTGCGCCAGATGGATGCTTTCGAGCGCGGCGAAAAGCTGGACAATCTGGTTGATCGCAAGGCGGGATATTGATCCGGCATTCTATGGTGTCAGGTCCCATTCCCGGAAACACCTTTTGATTGCCCGCAGCGACGACAGCTGCAGCTTTGGCAGATCGAGTTCTGCGAACATTGCCCGGTATCGTTCGCGATTTCTCGGCGTGGTCACGGCAATGTGGTGAATCATGTCCCATTTGATGCTGTCGCGACCACCTTCCAGGCCGCCGCGCCGCTCTTTCTCGAACAGCGTCCGCCTGAAATAACGCAACAGACTGGCCGGCGTGGAGATATCCAGCAGGATCAGGCCCGTCGCGCGCTGAAGGCGTTGCGGCATGCCGATCGAATAATTTCCGTCCATCACCCAGCGTTCGCCGGCGATGGCCGCGTCATGCAGAGCGATGAATTCGGTCCTGGGGCGCTGCTCCCAATCCGTGTTCGGCAGATGGAAAAGCAGATCGAGGTGAACCACCTCAAGATTGCGCTTGCGGCCAATGGCGTCGGCAAGGGTCGACTTGCCGCTGTTGGACGGCCCGAGGATACAAATGCGGTCACCCAGCTCCGAGAGATCCATCCGATCGTGCCCTTGGTAGCTTGACCTGCTATTCTCGACCGGTAACGGCTTGGGATCTTAACTGGGGAGGGCGAACTTCTTCTGCTTGTTGGGCTTGCCGCAGTCGCGACGTTCTATCGAGCGGTTCATGGCGTCGATCTTGCCGCTTGCCAGGTCGGTGTCGCGCTTGTTTTTGGAGCGCATATCCGGCGTGAACGGACCGAAGCCCATGGCCGGATTGGAGAAGCTCGGTTTTGCATCCGTCGACAGATGATATTGCTGCGCCAGCCCGTTGCGCTGCGCCAGCAATTGATCGCAAGGCACGCTGTCATATTGCAGTGACGATTGCACGTCCTGATCCTGCCGTTCGGACATCGAACTGCCCATGCAGCCGGCCATCGCCAGGCAAGACGCCAAGACCATCATGTTCCAGCGCATCTGTTCCTCCTCAATGGCAAGCCGAGCGAACCCTTTCTCGACGGATGTCCTATCTGATGCCGCGCCAGCCGCAAAAATCCCAGTCACGTTTTCGAACAGGACGAGACATCAGCCGGACGACAGCGTCGCCAGCACGGCCAGCCCATCGACCGGCTGGCGGCGATCCCAGCGGATGACGGTCGGCTGTATGGACAGGACCGACATGCCGCCGGCAGCAAGCACCCGCTCGACATAGGCTTGAGAATGGGCATAGCGGCGCGATGGCCTCAGCGCGAAGCCGGCTTCGCCGGTCGCCTCGCCTTCGGCCAGCGTCTCAACGGAAAAGGCAAACAGGCCATTGCCGGCCAGAATGCCGGCGACGGCCTTCACCACACGATCGAGTGCGCCGACGTAGATGAACACATCGGCGGCCACCACCAGACCGGCCTTCGAGCCGCCATAGGCAAAATGCTGCAGGTCCGCCTTGGCGAGCAGGTCGTAGACACCTTTGGCTCGAGCCTTCTTCAGCATGGCGGCGGAGATGTCGTAGCCCTCGAGCCGGTCGGCCAGCGGCCGCAACCTCTCGCCCATCAGGCCAGTGCCGCAGCCGAGGTCGAGGGCGAGCGAAAAGCGGCCGGGCCATGCCGCGCGAATGGCGCGATCGAGAAACTCCGGCAGCCGGTAGCCGAGCTTGTCGACCAGTGAACCCTCGAAAGTTTCGGCATAATGGTCGAAAAGCGTTTCGACGAAAGCGCTGGGTGGCGCCGCGGCAGCAGGCGCCTTGCCGATCAGCTGCAGTTTCAGCGCAGCGCCGAGGCGATCCGCCGGGTCGAGTTTCAGCGCCATCGCCCACGCCTGCGCCGCCAGGTCGAGCTGCTCCCGTGTCTCCTGCATCTCGCCGAGGCGGAACCAGCCCGCCGCCCATTGCGGCGCCAGCTCCAGCGCGCCGAGCAGCAATTCCGCTGCCGCCGCAGGGTCGCCCGAGCCGAAAAGCATCTCGGCATAGTCGGCGCGGCGGTCGGCGGTCAGGTCGCCGGACGAGGTTTTCAGCGTTTGCATGGCGATTGGTCCGCCGGCTGATGCGGCCGGTGGCTGGCTGTAGGACGAGTCAGCAGTCTCTTGCAACAGGCTTCCCGCGCCGGATTTTGTGCCTATCTTGGAACCATGCGCGCCAGCGACCTGCTTCATTCCCGGCCGGAAGGCCTTTATTGCCCGCCGGGCGATTTCTTCATCGACCCGGTGCGGCCGGTCAACCGCGCGCTGATCACGCATGGCCATTCCGACCACGCCCGCTCCGGTCACCGCTCGGTGCTGGCCACGCAGCAGACGCTCGATATTATGGGGCTGCGCTATGGCGAGGACTTTGCCGGGACCCGCCAAGCGGCTGCACTCGGCGAGCCGATCGCGCTGAACGAGGTCACCGTCACCTTCCATCCGGCCGGCCATGTGCTGGGCTCGGCGCAGATCGCGGTCGAGCACAAGGGCAGGCGCATCGTCGCCTCCGGCGACTACAAGCGACGCAGGGATGCGACCTGCGCACCCTTCGAGCCCGTGAAATGCGACGTCTTCATCACCGAGGCAACCTTCGGCCTGCCGGTGTTTCGCCATCCGCCCGATACGGAAGAGATCGCTCGTCTCCTGAAATCGGCGGCGCAGTTTCCCGAGCGCTCGCATCTGGTCGGCGCCTATGCGCTGGGCAAGGCGCAGCGGGTGATGCGGCTGCTGCGCGATGGCGGCTATGACAGGCCGATCTACATCCACGGCGCGCTGGCCAAACTCAGCGACTACTATCAGAGCCAGGGCATCGACCTCGGGCAGCTCGAGCCGGCAACCGTCGAGAGCGGTGGCAAGCAGGATTTCACTGGGGCCATCGTCGTCGGTCCGCCATCGGCCTTCGCCGACCGCTGGGCGCGGCGATTTCCCGACCCGATCTCCTGCTTTGCCTCGGGCTGGATGCGCATCCGCCAGCGCGCCAAGCAAGGCGGCGTCGAACTGCCGCTGATCATTTCCGACCACGCCGACTGGGATGAGCTGACCGCCACCATCAAGGAGACCGGCGCCGGCGAAATCTGGGTTACCCATGGCCGCGAGGAAGCGCTGGTGCGCTGGTGCGAGCTGGAAGGCATCGCCGCGCGGCCGCTGCATCTGGTCGGCTATGAGGACGAGGGCGATTGATGCAACAAAGTTCGCCAATTGCCACCGCCGCGCTCTACGGCACCCCCCTCTGGCCTGCCGGCCATCTCCCCCTCAAGGGGGGAGATCAACTGTTCGCTCGGCTTTCGCCAATTATCAAAGTTGAAGGAAGGGTATGCCGCGCAAAGCTGCTAATCTCCCCCCTTGAGGGGGAGATGTCCGGTAGGACAGAGGGGGGTGCCGCGCGCCGGTTTTCGCCATTGGCGTGGCGCACGCACCCATGAACCGCTTCGCTGAACTCCTCGACCGGCTGGTGCTGACGCCGTCGCGCAATGGCAAGCTGACGCTGCTTGTCGATTATTTCCGCAGCGTCGAGGACCCCGATCGCGGCCTGGCGCTGGCGGCGATCACCGGTGATCTCAACATCGCGGCGGTCAAGCCGGCGATGCTGCGCACGCTGGTCACCGAGCGCATGGACCCTGTGCTGTTCGGCTATTCCTACGACTATGTCGGCGACCTCGCCGAAACCGTCTCACTGGTCTGGCCGCAAGCATCAGGGCATATCCCCAACCGGGAGCCGACGCTTGGCGATGTCGTGACCAAACTGCAGGCGGCAAGCCGTTCCGACGGCCCGAAAGTGCTGGCCGGTCTGCTCGACAGCGCCGGCATCTCGGCCCGCTTCGCCATCATCAAGCTGGTCACCGGCGGCTTGCGCATCGGCGTTTCGGCGCGACTGGCTAAACAGGCGCTGGCCGATTTCGGCAAGGTCGATGTCACCGATATCGAGGAGCTGTGGCATGGGCTGACACCGCCTTACACCGCGCTGTTCGCCTGGCTGGAAGGCAAGGCCGAAAAACCGCAGCGCACGGCGCTGGCGCTGTTCAGTCCGGTGATGCTGTCGAACCCGGTCGGTGACGGAGACCTCGAAAAGCTCGATCCGGCCGACTATGCGGCGGAATGGAAATGGGATGGCATCCGCGTCCAGGCGGTGTGCGAGGGCGGCGTGCGCCGGCTCTATTCGCGCACCGGCGACGACGTGTCCGGCGCCTTTCCGGATCTTGCCGAAGCCATGAATTTTTCTGCCGCGCTGGACGGCGAATTGCTGGTCGGCGAGCCCCAGGCGGCCGGTACGTTTTCGGACCTGCAACAGCGGCTCAACCGCAAGAGCGTGACGCCGAAGATACAGCAGCAATACCCGGCCTTCATGCGCTGCTACGATGCGCTGCAGATCGACGGCGAGGATTTGCGCGCTCTGCCCTTTCGCGAGCGGCGGAAGCGGCTTGAGACCTTCGTCACAACGCTCGAACCCCGCCGTTTCGATCTTTCGCCATTCGTCGAATTTTCAGATTGGCAAACGCTGGAGGAACTGCGCCGCACGCCGCCACACCCGATCATCGAAGGCGTGATGCTGAAGCGCTGGGATTCGCCCTATCTCGCGGGGCGACCAAAGGGACCGTGGTTCAAATGGAAGCGCGATCYGCACACGGTCGACGCGGTGCTGATGTATGCACAGCGCGGCCATGGCAAGCGCTCCAGCTTCTACTCCGACTATACGTTCGGCGTCTGGTCGGGGCCAGAGGGCTCGGAAGAGCTGGTGCCGGTCGGCAAGGCCTATTTCGGCTTCACCGACGAGGAACTGAAGCAGATCGACAAATTTGTCCGCGACAACACGGTCGAGCGCTTTGGCCCCGTGCGCTCGGTGCGCGCCGACCGCAAGCAGGGGCTGGTGCTGGAGGTGGCTTTCGAAGGTCTCAACCGCTCGACCCGGCACAAATCCGGCGTCGCCATGCGATTTCCGCGCATTTCGCGGCTGCGCTGGGACAAGCCGACCGCCGAAGCCGACCGCATCGAGACGCTGCAGGCGCTGCTCGATTGATAGGGCGAAACTCGAAACTTCCATTCCAGGCAGGCGCGCACATGATTTCCCGGTCCGACAAGGTTGAACGGTTTCGTGCTCTTCACACATCCGGCTGCTTCGTGATCCCCAATCCGTGGGACATAGCCGGCGCGCGGATGATGGCGGGCCTGGGCTTCAAGGCGCTGGCGACGACATCGTCGGGGTACGCGTTCTCGAAAGGCAGGAAAGACGGAGCGCTGGACGTCAGCCGCGAGGAGAGCCTGGCCTATGCCGCCGAGATCGCGGCTTCGACCGATGTTCCGGTTACCGCCGATCTGGAGGACGGGTACGAAGACGCGCCCGAGGGTGTCGCCGAAACCGTTCGGCTCGCCGCTGAGGCAGGATTGGCGGGGCTGTCCATAGAGGATCGGAAGCCGAATTCCGCTGTGCCGATACGCGATTTTGACGACGCGGTCGCGCGGGTGGCTGCCGCCGCTGAGGCCGCGCGAAAACACAACATCGTCCTGACCGCCCGCGCCGACGGCCTCGGCAAAGGCGCCTATGATCTCGAAGAAGCCGTTCGCCGCCTTAGGGTCTTCGAGAGGCTCGGCGCTGAGGTCCTTTATGCGCCTGGCGTGCCGGACCTGGCGTCCCTCCAAAAGCTTTGCAGCTCCGTGAACGCTCCCGTCAATCATGTGATCGGCCAGGGTGTCTCCGGATTGACCTTCGACCAGATTGCGCGAGCGGGCGTGCAGCGGATCAGCGTCGGCGGATCGCTTGCCCGCGCTGCTGGCGGAGCACTGATGGCCATCTGCCAGGAGATTTCGGCCGGTGATTTCACTGCGTTGGACTCCGCCCCGTCCTGGAGCATCCTGCGCAGCCCGAAAGCGGTGATCTAGTTCGCCGTGTCCAGCCGGTCAGGCTGCCGGGTCCTACGGTTCGATCGAGACGCGGATCTCGTAGATGTCGACTGCCTTGCCCTGCTTGTCGAAGTCGGAATTGATGGCGATGCTGCCGGCCGCGCCCGGGGGCTTGTCGGGGAACTTCACGTCGAACAGATATTCGTTGCGCTGCTGGCCGACGGCATAGCGCTTGCGGCCGCAATCGCCGAGATCGCCGAAATTGCAGTCGACGGAGATCTGCGTATCCTTGCCGTCCTCGGCCCGGGCGACGATGTCGAACACGGCATGCTTGCCGGCGAGTTTCTCCAGCACGCCCTGGCCGACATCGAAGCTGATGGCCGAGCCGGAAGCGCCGGAGCGGATGCGCAGGAAGGACCCGGTATCGTCCTGTACGACATCGGCCTTGGCGTCGGAGGGCGTCGCGACATGCGTCGGATCGGTGGGCGTAAAGACGTTGATCCAGTCACGCGCCTGCTCGGCGGCGCCAGGCTGTTGCGGCGCGCCAGGCTGCTGCGGCGCATCGGCGGGCGGCGTGAAATCGTCATCGTCGACCGTCGGCGGCGCCTCCGGCGGGGCCGTGTCGAGCTGCGCCTGCGTCTTGAAGACACCGGTCTGGACGGCGAAATAGAGGCCGATGCCGGCGGCGGCGAGCAATGTGACGCCGAAGAAGATGGCCGTCAGCGGCAGGCGGCGGCCCCTTATCCGCCTTTCGTCGCGGTCGGGCGCCACTTCCGTCGCGGCCTCGGTCGGCGTGGAATCGGCCATATCGATCGCCGGGGCGCCCGGCAGCGCGGCGTCGGGCATGATGTCGGGGACGACCGGCAGGACGCGCGAGCGCGGCGCATCGGATGCGTCAGGCTGCACCGGCCCGTCAACGAAGATCGCCGGCGATGGCCCGGCTGCGACGCCTGTCGGGGCATCGATTGCTGGCGCTTCTGTGGCGCCTGGCGCCTGTACGGCATCTTGCGTCTGCGCAGCGCCTTGCGTCTGCCCGGCGTCTTGCGTCTGCGCGGCGTCTTGCGTCGGCACGGTGACATCCGGCACCGCCGGCAGGAATTCGGATTCGATCTCGGCGATCTTCTCCTGCACCGCCTTGCGGCGCTTTATGGCGGCTTCCACCGTCACGCCGGGATTGGCCTGAAGGACACGGTCGAGCGCGGCGAAGGCCGAGCGGTAGACCCTCTCGCGAAACGCCCGGTCCTCGGCATTGCCTTTCTCGAAGGCGTTGCGGATCGCTTTTTCGATCGCGTCCAAGCGAATTTCCCCTGTCCGTTCGCTCACATTGCCATGATCGTTAGCCGCAGGCGACCAATCAATCAACGGGCGAGCGGCTGCATTCTGCCTTGGCGAGGCGTTGAAAGCCAATTTCCAGGGTTTTTGACAATAAAATCAGCTTCTTTCACCGTCTCCCCGGGCAGTTTACCCGCAGACCGCCGACACGTCCCGGCGAGATCGAAAGACGAAAACGAGACGTGGCTCGGTCCCGCGCCAACGGGTATGCCGGGACGAATTGCCGGATACCGCCTTGAAATCGCGGTTGCCCATCTTGAATTAGCGGCCGGTTGAGTCTATCACCCAGCCGATCTTGGAAGCCCCGCGCTTCCCGGGCCGCTTTAGCTCAGTTGGTAGAGCACATCATTCGTAATGATGGGGTCAGGTGTTCGAGTCACCTAAGCGGCACCAGTTCTCTACCCGACGCAAGCGAGCGACGGACGCCGCAAGCCAAGACACGTCACTCCCTGCGCAAACGCCTTCCTGTCTGCGTCGACATGCGCCATATGGCCGCCGCCACACGTGCGGATATCTCCGGTTGTCAGCTCCCGCACCGGGATTGTCGCGCCATCGGGAAGGATTGCGTCGTCAGACGCTTGGCTATCGATTATGCTGCATTGCGCAAAATCGACAGTTTCGATTTTTCCGACTATTCGGCGATACAAACCTCAATTGCTAAATATATATCGTGCATTGTTTTGCTATTCTACAAAAAACATCCAGAAAACAAGATCCTATACACGCAACTAAATCAAGACTTTTTGATGCTATACTACTCTTTCGATGGCACGGTGCGAGAAAGGCCGCCAACGACACAGCGCATTTGCGTATCGTATCCATTTTTTAGCATTCGCTCACATAAATATTACAGTTCGGTAGATATTTTGTGTTGCACCGCACCATTGCCCGGCTACACCATTTCCTGGGGGGATTCAGTACCGGGACGTGCGCCGTGGAGGAGTCCGCCAAGTTGACCTATCAGACCGGCGGAAATGGCTGATGGCGGTCGCGCGCGACAATCAGCTGGACGCGCTTCGCGCCATCGCTGTCACGATGGTTCTCTATTCTCATTTCCTGGCACCCAACGGGTCCTCCTTTTGGGGCCATATCGGCGTGCGGCTGTTCTTCGTGCTGAGYGGCTTCCTGATTACCCGACTGCTGCTCGAAGCCCGCGCCGCGGCCGAATTCGAAGCCGGCCCTGCATTGAGATCCTTCTATATCAGGCGCGCGCTGCGCATATTCCCGCCCTATTTCGCCGTGCTCGGGTTCGTCTGGCTGACCGATCTGGAGCAGTCCAGCGGATCGCTCGTCTGGCATGCGCTTTACCTGTCGAATTTCTGGTACGCGCTGCGCAACGAATGGACGCCCTGGCTGCTCTGCCATTTCTGGAGCCTGAGCATCGAGGAGCAGTTCTACATCGCCTGGCCGCTGGTCGTGCTTCTTGCACCGCGCCGGCGCGTGGAAGCGATCACTATCGGTGTCATCGTGTTGTCGCTGGCCTATCGCTTCTACTGGCCGATCACCGCTACCCCGGCGCTGGCGCGCGACCTGCTGCCGCCGGCATCGATGGATGCGCTGGCGTTGGGCGCTTTGCTCGCCTGCCGGCGGACCAGAGGCGTTGGCCTGCCGCAATGGATGCGGCTAGGCTGGCCAGCCCTCGCGGCCATCTTCCTGGCGATTGAGTGGCTTGTCCCGGCGCCGGCCGACCCCATGCTGGAATGGGCCCGCTGGGCGCTGCTGCAGATCCTGCCCCTGGTGCCGCTGATGGCCGTTGTGGCCGCCTGCTCAGCCGGCCTTGGCGGCGCGCTCGGCAGGGTTTTCGAACTGCCGCCACTGCTGTCGCTGGGTCGCATCAGCTACGGCGTCTATCTCTATCATCCCATCCTTCTGTCGCTCGCCGTCAAGTCACAGCCGTGGATTCCGCTCAATGTCTCGGAGCAGGGGCCAGGGCGGTTCCTGGTCGCGAGCGTCGCCACGATCGCCGTCGCTTCGATCTCGTGGACGGTTTTCGAAAAGCCGCTCAACGGCCTCAAGCGCCGCTTTCCCTATGTTGCGCGCGGCCGCTCCCAGGCACGCGCCGGCGATGCCGGCTGGCTCGGCAGGGCGGCGGATGCCTATCCGGGCGGATTCCCCGACGGCCGCGCCGCGCTCGATCTCCAGCCAACGGATGCGCAGAGATGACCGCCGCGCCGCTCGTCTCCGTCCTGCTGCCGGTCTATAATGCCGGGCCTTATCTCGCCGCTGCGCTGGGGAGCATACTGCGGCAAGACTACGATCGCCTGGAGGTCATCGCTATCGATGACGGGTCGACCGACAATTCACTCGATATCCTCGAACGATTCCGCCGGACCGAGAATCGCGTCTCTGTCATCTCACGTGAAAACCGCGGCCTCGTCGCCACCCTCAATGAAGGGCTGCGACTGGCCCAGGGCGAGCTGGTTGCGCGAATGGATGCGGACGATGTCGCCTATCCCTGGCGCCTCTCACGCCAGGTGGCACTGTTCGAGCAGCGGCCCGAGCTCGGCTTCTGCGGCGCCTGCGTCGATACCTTGCTTCACGGCCGTATCGCCAAGGGCAGGCTCGACCCGGTGTTTCGGCTCGGCCGGCTCGACATATTGTCGATGTTCTTTACGATATTCATGCATCCGACGGTGGTCTACAACCGGAAGGTCATAGGGAACGACGATCTCTATTACGATCCCGAATACAGGCACGCCGAGGATTTCGATCTCTTCAGGCGGCTTGCTCGACGTTTCCCGGCGACCCTGTCGCCCGATAACCTGCTCGTCTATCGCATCCATGCTGGAAGCGTGACCATGCGGTATGGCAAGGAAATGCGCAGGACGCATTTGCGGATCGTGGCCGAAAATCTCGTGCGTGAGGGGCTCGCTGAAGCCACTGCTGATCTGCGCGACATCGGCGAAGCCGTCTCTTTCGACACGGTTGCGCGCGCAGCCGATTTCATCCGTGCGCTGGAGGAGCGGATTTCCGCGCTGCCGCCCGACACACGGCCAAGCTTCGAGGCCGGCGCGCTGAACCTGTTCTATTTCCTCTACCAGCTCGTCAGCGACGAAAAAGAACCGCCGCTGACGCACGAATTGCTCACGCGGACAGCGAGATGGAACTTCATCCGGCGCCGCGAACAATATGCGCTGCGTCCCGGCGTCTGGGCGCCCTGGCTCAGCCTGGCCTCGATAGCGGCCGGAAAGCGAGCGGACGCTGTAGCGTACTTCTTCAAAACCACGCCGGCCGAAGCGGTGCTTGCGCGTTATCAGCGAGGACTGGTATGACCGACAGGCCCCACCCGCTCCTGCGCGATCACCCGTTTGAGAGTGCGCCTGTCCCGACAACTCCCCGATCGGAACGGCCGTCGTTCGAGGTCAGCTTCATCGTCTGCACGCGCGACCGCGCCGCCGTGCTGGAGGCCTGCATAGCGTCGATCCAGGCTGCATGCCGAGCCCACGCCGCCTTCGCGGCTGAGTTGGTGGTGGTCGACAATGGTTCACGGGACGGCACGTCAACGCGGCTGGCCGGTATCGCCGAAACGTCAGACATCCCGGTCACAGCCGTCTCGGAGCCCCGTCCCGGACTGGCCTCTGCCCGCAATGCCGGATTGGCGCGAGCGCGAGGCCGCGTGCTGGTCTTCATCGACGATGACTGCAAGCTCGATCGCGATTATCTCCGCGATCTCGAGCGGCACTATCGAAGCGGCGAGACGTGGCTGATCCGCGGCGGCCGCGTCGAGCTCGGTGATGCCCGCGACCTGCCCTTCACCATCAAGCGCTGCGAGGCGCGCGAGCGGCTGACCCCTGCGGTCCACCCGGGCGGCTTCGTACTCGGCTGCAACATGACCATGCACCGCGACGTCGCGGCCCGCATCGGGCCGTTCGACGAACGCTTCGGCGCAGGCGGCCCGCTACGCTCGGCTGAGGATACGGATTATCTCGTGCGGGCGATGCTGCTCGGCATGCCGGTCGAGTATGTGCCCGACATGACGGTCTTGCATCATCACGGCCGGCGAGACCGCAAATCGATCGACAGGCTGCACCGCGACTATAGCCTCGGTAACGGTGCGCTGTGCCTGAAGCATGTCCGCCGCGCCCCTTGGCTGCTTCGCCATGTTTATTGGTCCGCGCGGGCCGCGTTCAAGGAACTGGCGGGCCGTCCTCGCTTCGACCGCGACCTCGATCTGTCGCACTGGCCTATTGTCGTCATGAACCTGGCAGGTGCCGCCAGATTTGCGCTGCTCGTCATGATGGGATGGCCAAAACGGTTGCCGCTGCGCCAGGACCGGCAAGCCGGCGAAGCCAATGCGGAGGCCAGAGCGCGATAATGTCACTTGTTCCGTCAGCCCTGCCAATGCTGCGCCGCGCGCTTGGTGGCAGGCTGTTGCGGCTCGTTCCCGTCGTAGTCGGGCTCGGGCTTGCAGGCGCCGCGCTGGAAGGCCTCGGCATCGGCCTCATCATTCCGCTGCTCGGCATCATCATGGGGCGTGGCGAAACATCAGGCATGGCCGGTTTCTCCGCCCTCCTCCAGCAGGTTGGAGCGGAGCTCGGCGAGCGCGAGCGGCTGATTGCCATTTCCGCCGCGATCCTTGGTTCGATCGTGCTGAAGAATGTCTTTGCCTTCGCCAACACGCTGCTGACCAGCTTCATCTACGGCAAGGCAGGCTATTCGATCCGCAGCGCACTGTCGGAGCAGTTGCTCAGGGTCGGCTACCCCTTCTTCCTGCAGCAAAGCCCCGGACGGCTGCTCAACATCATCTCCAATGAATCCTGGCGAGCGTCCGACGCTATCCAGGCCCTGCTCGGCGCGATCGTCAGTGCCTCGGCCGCCGTCATCCTGCTCGCCTTCCTCCTGCTCCTGTCCTGGCAGATGACGCTGCTGGTGACGCTGGGGCTGGCGCTAGTCCAGCTGGCGCACGGGATTTTGTCGTCCAATCTGAAGGCGCCGAGCCGCAGCGTCGTCTCGCGCAACAGCGCGCTCGCGTCGCAGATGCTGCATCTGGTGCATGCCGGGCGCCTGATCCGCATTTTCGGGCAGGAGAACCACGAAAAGGCGGTTTTCGCCAAAGCGTCCGACGGGGTGCGGCGGGCGGCTTTCGTGCTTTCAATCCGCCAGGGCGTCTTGCCGCCGCTGACCGAGGTGTTGCACGCGATGCTGTTCCTGGCGGTGGTGATTGGAGCCTGGCTGGCGAATGTAAGCTTCCCGCTGACCGTCGCCTTCCTCATCCTGCTCTACCGGCTGCAGCCTCATATGCGCGCCTTGCAGATGTCGTGGAGTCAGCTGCAAGGCATGAGCGGCTCGCTGGAGGAGGTGCAATGGCTGCTCGATCCTTCCGACAAGCCCGAGGCGCCGGCGGGCAGCCTGCCGTTCGACGGCTTGCGCCAGGGGATCAGCTTCGATGATGTGAGCTTCGCCTATTCCGGTGCCCTGTCCGGCCCCGACGCGCGCGAGGCGGTGCTGCATCAGGCGGTGTTCGACATCCGCAGCGGCCGCTCGACGGCGCTGATCGGCCGCTCGGGCGCCGGCAAGACGACAATCGTCAATCTCCTGTGCCGCTTCGTCAAACCCGACAGCGGCAGGATCCTCGTCGATGGCGCACCGCTCGGTGAAATCGACCCAAGGCAGTGGCTGCGGAACATTGCCCTGGCCAGCCAGGAGCTGGAATTGGTCGACGGCACCATTCTTGAAAACATTGTCTACGGCCACGACACGGCGTCGGCCAGCGACGCCATGCGCGCCGCAAGGCTTGCCGAGGCACATGAATTCATCGAGCACCTGCCGCGGGGTTACGCGACACTTGTCGGATACCGGGGCGTCAACCTGTCAGCCGGACAAAGGCAAAGGATCGCCCTGGCGCGGGCGCTGGTCCGCGATCCCGATATTCTCATTCTCGACGAAGCCACCAGTGCGGTGGACGGGTTGTCGGAAGCCGCCATTGTCGAGACGCTGAAGTCGCGGGCCGGCCGCCGCACCACCATCGTCATCAGCCATCACCACAGCACCATCTCGTTCTGCGACGACGTGGTGATCCTGAGCCGTGGCCGGGTGAAGAAACAGGCCCCCTTCGCAACGCTGGCAAAGCTCAGCATGGACGAGCTTTACCAACACGGAGCGGGTGAGTGATGGGGCGCACCCGTATCTGCGACGCGGCTTGCGCCCAGCAGCTCGCGGATTGCGATCAATCCTGCCGGCAAACCATCGCCGCGACGCATTCCCGATTGTGCACAGCAAGTGCCAGGGAGGTCAGGCAGCCTTTTTCTTCGCCAGCCTGGCCTTGATCGAGGCGACGTCGGCGCGCGGAGTCGCAGCGAACAGGGTCCTGGTGTAGTTGTGCTTGGGGTCGGCGAAGACCTCCTCGCGCGAGCCGTATTCGACGGCTTCGCCGAAATACATCACCATCACGTCGTCGGCGATGTAGCGCACGACCGACAGATCGTGGCTGATGAAGACATAGGTCAGCTGAAACTCGTCCTGCAGGTCGGCGAGCAGATTGAGCACTTGCGCCTGCACCGACAGATCGAGCGCGGAGACCGGCTCGTCGAGCACCAAAAGGCTCGGGTTCAGCATCAGCGCGCGAGCGATGGCGATGCGCTGGCGCTGGCCGCCCGAGAACATATGCGGGTAGCGATTGTAGTGCTCGGTTCCGAGGCCGACCTTCTTCAGCATCTTCATGGCGAGGTCGCGCCGCTCTTCGGCCGGCTTGTCGGTGTTGATGAGCAGCGGTTCGCCCAGAACATCGCCGATCTTCTGGCGCGGATTGAGCGAGCCATAAGGGTTCTGGAAGACGATCTGCACCTTGCGGCGCATCTCCTTGGTCAGGCCGTTCCTGGCGATGTCGACCTTGTTGCCGTCGATGAACAGTTCGCCGGACGTCGCCGGATCGATCAGCGTGATGATGCGGGCCAGCGTGGACTTGCCGCAGCCGCTCTCACCGACGATGGCCAGCGTCTTGCCCTTGTCGACACTGAACGAAACGCCCTTGACCGCATGCACGGTGCGCGCGCCACGGAACAGGCCGCCGCCGACGTGATAGTCGCGCTTGATGTTCTTGCCTTCGACGACCTTGATGCTCATCAGGCGACTCCGGCGGCCGGTTCGAACAACATGTCGGAGACGGTCGGCAGGCGGTCGCCGACGGCGTTGTCCGGCAGCGCCGACAACAGCGCTCGGGTGTAATTGCTCTTCGGCGATTCAAACAGCGACAGCACGTCGGCCTCTTCCATTTTGCGGCCCTTGTACTGGACGATGACGCGGTCGGCGGTCTCGGCCACGACGCCCATATTGTGGGTGATCATGATCAGGCCCATGCCGTATTTGACCTGCAGCGAGACCAGGAGGTCGAGGATCTGCTTCTGGATGGTGACGTCGAGCGCGGTCGTCGGCTCGTCGGCGATCAGAAGCTTCGGATTGCAGGCGATGGCAATGGCGATCATGACGCGCTGGCACTGGCCGCCCGACATCTGGTGCGGAAACGAGTTCAGCCGTTCGGCCGGCTCGGCAATGCCGACCTGCGTCAAAAGCTCGATGGCGCGCTCGCGGCGCTGGGCCTTGTCCATGCCCATATGGAAGCGCAGCACTTCCTCGATCTGGAAGCCAACCGTGAAGCAGGGATTGAGGCTGGCCATCGGCTCCTGGAAGATCATCGACATGTCCTTGCCGACGATCTTGCGCCGCTCGGCCGAACTCAGCTTCAGCAGGTCGCGGCCGTTGAAGCTCATCTCGTCGGCAGTGACCGTCGCGGTCCACGGCAACAGGCCCATCACCGCCAGCATCGACACCGATTTGCCGGAGCCGGATTCGCCGACGATGGCCAGCACCTCACGTTCGTTGACATGCAGCGAGACGCCGTCGACCGCGCGGAACGGGCCGGATGCGGTCTGGAACTCGACGACGAGATTGCGGATGTTGAGCAGCGCCATCACGACCTCCTCAGCTTCGGATCGAGCGCATCGCGCAGGCCGTCGCCAACCAGGTTGATGGCCAGAACGGTGATGAGGATGGCGAGGCCGGGGAAGGTCACCACCCACCAGGCGCGCAGGATGAATTCACGCGCCGAGGCGAGCATGGTTCCCCATTCCGGCGTCGGCGGCTGGGCGCCAAGGCCGAGGAAGCCGAGAGCGGCCGCCTCGAGGATGGCGTTGGAGAAGGACAGCGTGCCCTGGACGATCAGTGGCGCCAGGCAGTTGGGCAGGATGGTGCGCAGCATCAGCCGAATATGTCCCGCGCCGGCGACCTTGGCGGCGACCACATATTCACGGCTCTTTTCGGCCATGACCGCGGCGCGCACCAGGCGCGCGAAATGCGGCTGCAGGACAAGGGCAATGGCCAGCATGGCGTTGAACAGGCCGGGGCCGAGGATGGTGACCAGAACCAGCGCCAAAAGCAGCGACGGGAAGGACAGGATCAAATCCATGACGCGCATGATCGCCACGTCGACCCAGCCACGGAAATAGCCGGCCAGCAGGCCGAGCATGATGCCGCCGGTAAGTGCCAGCGTGACGACGACGGCGCCGATCAGCAGCGAGAAACGCGCGCCATAGAGCAGGCGCGAGAGCATGTCGCGGCCGACCGCGTCGGTGCCGAGCAGATATTCGGCGCTGCCGCCCGCCTGCCATGCCGGCGGCCGCAAGAAAGCGGTCTTGTCCTGGATGTCGGGCGCATAGGGCGCCAGCAGCGGCGCAAACAGCGCTGCCAGCACCAGCAGGATGAAGACGAACAGGCCGATGACGGCGCCGCGGTTCACCGAGAAATAGTGCCAGAAAGTCCTGAAGCCGGTCAGGCGATCAGGATTGCCGGCGGCCATCGGGGCGATTTCGGTCGACTGGCTCATCACGCTGCCCTAATGCGCGGGTTGATGACGGCATAGAGCACGTCGACGATCAGGTTCACGGCCATGACGATAAGGGCGATCAACAGCAAGCCCGACTGCACGACGACATAGTCGCGCTTGGATATGGAATCGACCATCCACTTGCCGATGCCCGGCCAGGCGAAGATGGTTTCAGTGAGAATGGCGCCGGCGAGCAGCGTACTGACCTGCAGGCCGATGGTGGTGACCACCGGGATGAGCGCATTGCGCAGCGCGTGCACGCCGATGACGCGGGACGACGACAGCCCCTTGGCGCGGGCGGTCCGCACATAGTCCTCGCCCAGCACTTCGAGCATGGCCGAGCGCGTCTGGCGGGCGATCACCGCCAGCGGGATGGTGCCGAGCACAATTGTCGGCAGCACCAGATGGCTCAATGCCGAGCGGAAAGCATCCCATTTGCCGTAGAGCAGGCTGTCGAGGGTCAGGAAGCCGGTGATCGGCTTGATGAAGAACTGCAGGCCGATGCGGCCGGAAACCGGGGTCCAGCCGAGATAGCCGGAGAAAAAGATGATCAGCAGCAGGCCCCACCAGAAGATCGGCATGGAATAGCCGACAAGGGCTGTGCCCATCAGCCCCTGGTCGAACCAGGAGCCGCGCTTGACCGCGGCGAAGATGCCCGCGGGAATGCCCAGCAGCATGGCGAAGATCATGGCGAAGACAGACAGCTCGATGGTCGCCGGGAAGAGCGTCATGAAATCTTCGATGACCGGGCGCTTGGACGAGATCGAGACGCCAAAATTACCGGTCGCGGCATCGCGGACATAATGCGCGTATTGCTGCCAGATCGGCAGATTGTAGCCGAACTGTTCCTTCAGTTCCGCGTAGCGCTCGGGCGACACGCCATGCTCGCCGGCCATGGCAAGAATGGGATCGCCGGGCAGCAGCCTGACGAAAGCGAAGGCACAGATGGTGATGCCGATCAGCGTCGGCAGCACCAAGACGATTTTGTTGAGGAGATATCGGAGCATCTTGAAAAGGGGGCGGCGCTTGATTGCGCGCCGCCCGCCTAACAGTTCTATTCGGCCTTGTCGACGCCGTCGAAGCGATGAATGCCAAGCGGGTCCATCATGTAACCGCTGACATTCTTGCGCACGACGGAGTAGACTTGGCTGTGTGCCATGAGGAAGGCCGGGGCCTGCTTCTGGAAGACAACCTGCGCCTCTTCATAGAGCTTGGTGCGTTCGGCCTGGTCGCTGGTCTTCTTGGCCTTCTGGATCAGGTCCTCGAAGTCCTTGTCGCACCAGCTGGAGTAGTTCGACACGCCGATGGCTGAGCAGGCGAACAGCGTGGCGAAGAAGTTGTCCGGATCGCCATTGTCGCCGGTCCAGCCGATCTGGAAGGCGCCGGGGCGTTCCTTCTTCTTGCCTTCCTCGCGGTACTTCGTCCACTCGTAGCTGACGATCTCCGCCTTGACGCCGACCTTGGCCCAGTCGGCCTGGATCAGTTCGGCGGCGCGCTGGAAGTTCGGGTTGTAGGGACGGACGCGATCGGAGGCCCAGAGCTGGATCTCCTTCAGACCGGCATCGGCCAGTACCTTCTTGGCCGCTTCCGGATCATAGGCGTCGGACTTCACGTCCTTGTCCCACGACCACATGGTCGGCGGGATCAGGTTTACCGCAGGCGTGGCGCCGGCGTCCTGGAACAGCGCCTTGATGAGCGATTCCCGGTCGATCGCCTGGTTGAGCGCATGGCGCACTTCAGGCTTGTCGAGCGGCGGGATGGTGGTGTTGTAGCTCATATAGCCGATGTTCAGGCCGGCCTGATCCATCAGGGTCACGTCGGCGTTGGCCTTGATCGTGCCGATGTCGGCAGGATTCGGATAGGGCGCGATGTCGCATTCGCCGGCGAGCACCTTCTGGATGCGGGCGGTCGCGTCAGGCGTGATGGCGAAGACGAGATCGTCGATCTTTTCCTTGCCCTTGAAGTAATCCGGGTTGGCCGCATAGCGGATGACCGAATCCAGCTGATAGTCGACGAACTGGAACGGACCGGTGCCGATCGGCTTGGTCGAGAAGTCGGCCATCTTGCCTTCCTTCTCGAGCTGGTCGGCATATTCCTTCGACACGATCGAGGCGAAGTCCATGCCGAGATTGGCCAGCATCGGCGCGTTCGGCTCGGTCAGCGTCAGCTTCACGGTCAGGTCGTCGACCTTTTCCCACTTGGCGACATATTTCGGCATATCCATGCCGGTGTAGTAGTCCCAGGTCAGGTTCGGCAGGTACTTTTCGCCGTTCCAGGGATTTTCCTTGTTGAACTGGCGATCGAAGGAAAAGACGACGTCGTCCGCATTGAAGTCACGCGTCGGCTTGAAGAAATCCGTGGTCTGGAACTTCACGCCCGGGTGCAGGTGGAAAGTATAGACCAGGCCGTCGTCGGAGATTTCCCATTTGTCGGCAAGGCCGGGCTCGATCTCGGTGCCGCCATGCTTGAACTCGACCAGGCGCGAATAGACGGTACGCGACGAGGCGTCGAAGTCGTTGCCGCCCGTCGTGGTACCCGGATCGAAGTTGGCCGGCGAGGCCTCCGAGCAGTAGACCAGCGTCTTGGCATTGGCCACGCCGCCGAGGACGCTTGCAGCCAGCAACGCGGCTGCAAAAGTCAGTTTCTTTTTCATTGAGCACTCCCTGATGTTCTTCCAAGCCCCTCTATCAGGCTCGCGAAGCGCGCATATAAGCACCGTTTTTCCGGCTTTGGAACACCCTGTTTGCCTACCCCACCGTAAGCAGAAAATATTTCTCGGCTTTTGCTCGATTTCAGAAAGAAATAGCAAAATCTGCTAATCACGGGATTGTTAACGACCGCATTTTTTCATTGATGACCGATATCGCTGGAACAATGATCCACGGGCCTGGGGTTCCTCATGCCTATCGCGACAAGCTGGTGCTGGAGGCAACAGAGCGGGGCAGATTTTGACGGCAAATCTTTGCCGTCCTGCCGTTGGGGCAAGACTTGCACGGCCGCCGATAGTCGCAATAGATAGATGACACGCCGGATTTCCCGGAATCCGCGACATCGCTGCAGCGGAGGACGCCTCACTATATAGAGGCGGTGCAGCATGGAGCAGGCAACCGAACGACTGAGGGAGGCTAGAGGTGGCAAAAGCAACAAAGACAACGGCCCCGGCGAAAGCAAAAGCGGCAACCGTTTCAAAACCCGCTAACGCTGCCGCCGAGCCGAAAGCGCCACCGGCCAAGACCGCCGCCAAGCCTAAGGCAGCCAGTGCGCCGGCGAAGGCAAGCGCCAAGCCGGCAGCAAAACCTGCGGCGAAGCCCACGGCCGCGAAGACAGCACCTGTTGCAAAGCCCGCCGCCAACCCTGCATCGAAAACGGCGGCGGCAAAGCCGGCGCCGAGCCCGGCCAAAAAACTGCCGAAGACACTGACGGCGCTTGCCGCAGGCCTGCCTGAAAAGCCGTGGCTCAAAAGCTATTCGAAAGTCGTTCCGGCCGAGATCGGCACCCTGCCCTACAGTTCGATCGGCGACTTCCTGGTCGGCGCCTGCAAACAGTTTTCCGGCCAGCCGGCATTCGTGTGCATGGGCAAGTCGATCTCCTATGCCGAGCTCGAGCGGCACTCGGCCGCCTTTGGCGCCTATCTGCAATCGAAGGGCCTGCAGAAGGGCGACCGCGTGGCGCTGATGATGCCGAATGTGCTGCAATATCCGGTGGCGATGATGGCCGTGCTTCGCGCCGGCTATGTCGTGGTGAACATCAATCCGCTCTACACGCCGCGCGAGCTCGAACACCAGCTCAAGGATTCCGGCGCACAGGCGATCGTCATTCTCGAGAATTTCGCCAGCACCCTGGACGCGGTGATTGCCAGGACGGATGTCAAGCACGTGGTGGTCGCGGCGATGGGCGACATGCTCGGCGGCCTCAAGGGGACGATCGTCAACCTCGTCGTGCGGCGGGTGAAGAAGATGGTGCCGGCCTGGTCGCTGCCCGGCCATGTCAAGTTCAATGCGGCCGTTAAGATCGGCGCCGGCATCGCCTTCAAGCCGGCCAAGATGGAAGCAAGCGACATCGCCTTCCTGCAATATACCGGCGGCACCACCGGGATTTCCAAGGGTGCCGTGCTGCTGCACTCCAACGTGCTGTCCAATGTCGCGCAGAACACCCTGTGGCTGCAGGACGCCTACGCGATCAAGCCGAAGCCGGCGCATCTCAACTTCATCTGCGCGCTGCCGCTCTACCATATCTTCGCGCTGACGGTGAACGCGCTGATGGGCATGCAACAGGGCGCCCAGAACGTGCTCATTCCCAACCCGCGCGACATTCCCGGCTTCGTCAAGGAGCTGCAGAAATATCCGGCGCACATTTTCCCCGGTCTCAACACGCTGTTCAACGCGCTGCTCAACAATGAGGACTTCCGCAAGCTCGACTTCAAACCGCTGATCCTGACGCTGGGCGGCGGCATGGCGGTGCAGAAGGGCGTCGCCGAGCGCTGGAAGGCGCTGACCGGCAACTCGATCACCGAAGGTTACGGCCTTTCGGAGACGTCGCCGGTGGCCACCGCCAACAAGTTCAGCGACGGCAATTTCACCGGCACGATCGGCCTGCCGCTGCCGTCGACCGAGATCGCCATCCGCGACGACGACGGCAACAATCTGCCGCTCGGCGAGGTCGGCGAGATCTGCATCCGCGGGCCGCAGGTGATGGCCGGCTACTGGAATCGGCCGGACGAGACCGCCAAGGTGATGACCAAGGACGGTTATTTCAAATCCGGCGACATGGGCTTCATGGACGAGCGCGGCTACACCAAGATCGTCGACCGCAAGAAGGACATGATCCTGGTCTCCGGCTTCAACGTCTATCCGAACGAACTCGAGGAAGTCGTCGCCCAGCATCCGGGCGTGCTCGAAGTGGCGGCGATCGGCGTGCCGGATGAGCATTCGGGCGAAGTGCCAAAACTGTTCGTGGTCAAGAAGGACCCGGCGCTGACCGTCGAGGCGCTGACCGCCTATTGCCGCGAGAACCTGACCGGCTACAAGCGGCCGAAATACATCGAGTTCCGGACCGAGCTGCCGAAGACGCCGGTGGGCAAGATTTTGCGCCGGGCGTTGCGGGAATAGATTTGAACGACGAGCGTAGTCGCGGTGCAGACGACAATCCGCGTTCCGATGCGGCGACGTTCATCAAGGCGAACATGCGCCTTGCGCCTGTTCCAGCACTTCCCGAAATCCTGCTCTACACAGCCCATCCGGCGAGTGGCCTGAGGCGGCTCGTCGATCCGCACCAAACTGTGGACGACGAAGCGGTCGAGCCGGGCGACACCGCGCCTGAGCCGCAGCCGCCCTATTGGGCGTACGCCTGGGCCGGCGGCTTGGTGCTTGCGCGCTACATACTCACCCATCCGCAAAGCGTGGCCGGCCGCCGCGTGCTCGACCTCGGCGCCGGTTCGGGCCTTGTCGGCATTGCCGCCGCCAAGGCCGGCGCCAGCACGGTGATCGCCGCCGAGATCGACCGCAACGGGGTCGCCGCGATCGGCCTCAACGCCGCGGCCAATGGTGTCGAGATCACCATTGTCGACAAGGACATAACCCTTGGCCCGCCGCCGGCCGTTGACATCGTGCTCGCCGGCGACGTGTTCTACGGCCGTGAGGTCGCCCTGCGGATTATCCCGTTCCTCGACCGCTGCCTGGCAGCCGGCATCGCGGTGCTGGTCGGCGATCCCCGTCGCAACGATCTGCCGCTGTCACGGCTGCGGATGCTGGCTGAATATCGGGTGCCGGATTTTGGTGACGCAAAGGGTGGTGCGGCCAGGCCGAGCGGGGTGTTTTCGTTTGAGGCGGAAGAGCGCTGACGCTACAAAAGACCCTATCGCTGAATAGCCGGGTTCGACCGAACGCTGATTTGCGCCGACCCCGACGTGAACGACTGCTTTGCGGCTCATTCCCGTCGTTCAGACCACCGTTGCTGCTTCCCGAAAGCTGACGGTCTGCTAAGCCGGCACTAAGGCCTCGAATGGGGTGACAGGGGTTACTCCGCCGGTCAGCCCGCTGCCCAACGATAATAATCGCGTTGATATCAATGCGAGCATCCAAAATATCATGCAAGTACTCCTAGACTAGGCCGCCTGCGTGGTCGTTGCCACCGTGCGCGGCGATGAACATGGCGACGGCTGACCGGCAATAGGATTCGATTTCGTTGTCGTCCTCTGCTCTCGCCTGATCGAAGCGTGCGATAATCAGGAGATCGGATCCTTTGAAAAGCGCGGCAAACAAGCGGGCGGATCGGAGAGGATCGGGCACGTTCAGAACCGCCTTCGCGTGCAACTGACGCAACAAGGCCTCGATCTGGGCGATGACATAGGCGGGACCTGCTTCGTAATGGAGCTTGCTTAACGACTTTTGATTCGTCTTGTCGGCCATGATCATGGCTTCGACACTGCGGACGTCCGGGCTCAACAGCGTGCGAAGCAGGGATGATCCCACCGCCATGAGCTGATCTTCGGCCGAACCGTAGACGCCTTCAAAAAGGGCCTGTGGTGCAAACTGATGGCAGTGGGCCGCGATGGCCGCGCTGAATAGCGCCTCCTTGTTCTCGAAGTGCCGATAGATGCTGAGCTTGGATATCTTCGCCCGCTGGGCGACCTTGTCCAATGTCGTCGCTTGAAAACCCAATTCCACAAAGAGTTCGCCCGCGGTGTCGACTATCGTTTGGCCAAGCGCCTCGTTGGCGGGTCGGCCGCGCCGGGCCTGACTGTTTTTTTCGGTCACGACAATTCCAGTCCTTGACAGTATCCTAATTATTGAATAACGATACCATGTAGTATCTGAAATATGCAAGCCAAAGAATGGATTTTACCCTGTCCCTCAAATCGAGTTTCTCTGGGCCGCTTTCGCGCCAGGCCCAGCCCAACCCCCTCCATCCGCAACACGGAGCCCATCACCATGGATGACGTCATCATCATCGGCGGCAGCTTTGCCGGCCTCGCCGCCGCCCTGCAGCTGGGCCGTGCCCGCCGCAAGGTCACCGTTCTCGATACCGGCCTGCCGCGCAATCGCTTCGCCGGCCACTCGCATGGTCTGCTTGGCCACGATCACAAGCCGCCGCTGGACATCCTGGCCGAGGCGCGGCAGCAGCTGGCGCGCTATCCCACGATCAGGCTGGTCAGTGCCCGGGCCGACAGCGTCTCCGGCGCCATCGACAATTTCTCCGTCCGCACTGGCGATGGCGAAAACCTCGGCGCACGCCGCCTGATCCTGAGCTATGGCATCGTCGACCAGATGCCTGATATTCCGGGCTTTGCCGAAGGCTGGGGCTCGGCCATCGTGCCCTGCCCCTATTGTGACGGCTTTGAAGTCGCCGGCCAGCATTGGGGCCTCGTCTGGTCAGGCCGGCAGTCGCACAATCAGGTCAGGCTGTTCCACGATTGGACCGACAGGTTGACGGTCTTCGCCGATGGTCACGACATTCCGCCCGATATCCGGGCCGATCTGGCGCATCGCAACGTACCTGTCGTCGAGGGCAGGATCACCGGGCTCGCCCATAACGGGCGCCATAGCGCCACCGTCAAGCTCGACAGCGGCCCCAATGCCGCGGTCGACATCCTCTTCGCCCATCCGCGCAACAAGCCATCCGCAAGCCTGCATGAATCACTGGGCCTCGCCACGGTCGATACACCCCTCGGCGTCGTGCTCAAGGTCGACGAGCGCCGCGAAACCAGCATGCCCGGCATCTACGCCGCTGGCGACCTCGCCAACCCCCTCTTGCCCTCGGTCACCACGGCATCATGGCAAGGCGCGATGGCGGGCATCTTCGCCCAGCAGTCGATGCTGGCTTGAGAGCACAGATCCCCTTCTCCGGTTTGCCGCGGGTATCAAATTCTGGGGTTGCGGGCCGGTGTCACGGAAAACCGCGCGGTACATCCGGCGCCTGACGAGCCGCACATGTCCAAAACCAGAAAGACCGAACCCAGCATCAGCATCTCTCCTCCGACCGCTCTTGGAGGAGCGGTAACCAAGAGCGGACAGACCGCCCCCGGCCTAAGAACGGACGTTCGGCACTCCGTCTCCCGATGTCGGCTAGCCACCCACTTCGCCCAGTGACGGAAAAGCTCAGCTTGATTTGCGCTTACCCCAGCTTTCCCCGTCACACCGTCTCCTTGACCCGCGCCGACAGGAAGCCCGGCAGGTCGGCAACGGAATCCAGAACGACATCGGCGATCGCCGATAGCGATTCCCGTGTGCCGGTGCCGGAGAGCACGCCGACCGCCAGCCCGCAGCCGCCGGCCCGCGCCATCTCCAGATCGTGGCGGTTGTCACCGACCATGGCGATCTCGGCCGGCCTCAGCCCGGTCAGGTCGCAAAAGGCGAGGATGGTGTCCGGCGCCGGTTTGGGATTGGCCACAGCGTCATAGCCATAGGCGGCGTCGAAGAGCTGGGCGACGCCGAGCGTGACCATGGTCTTCTCCGCGCCGGCGGTCGAATCGTTGGTGGCGACGCCGAGCCGGTAGGCGCGTTTGTGCAGGGCCGTCAGCGCACCGACGATGCCGGGCAGCGCCACCGCCATCGACGAGCCTTGCACCGAGGTGATCTCGTTGAAGCGGGCGACGGCCAGCATCTGGTCCTCGTCGGACAGTCGCGGGAACCATAGTTCGACGACATCCATGTTGGTGCCGGAGGCAAAGATGGAGTCGGGCTTGAAGCGCTTGTTGACGAAATCGAAGCCCGCCGCGGACAGCAGCCTGTCGGCCTTCCAGCGATCGCCCTCGGCAGCATCCATGGCCATGAAATCGGCAATGCTGAGCCATGTCGCGTTAAAATCGACCAGCGTGCCGTCCTTGTCGAACAGGATGCCCTTGATGTCGGCCGGATTTTTCATTGCGCACCCCGCAATTCCTGAATGCGGGCAACCAGCCCGGCGGTCGAGGCGTCACGCTTGGCGGCGCTCTCCTTGCCTTCCACGACAGGCAAGAGGCCGGTCGCCAGCTCCTTGCCGAGCTCGACGCCCCACTGGTCGAACGAGTTGATGTTGAACAAGGTGCCTTCGACAAACACGCGATGCTCATAGAGCGCGATCAGCCGGCCGAAGGTGCGCGGATCGAGCTTGCGGTAGAGGATGGTCACCGAGGGGCGGTTGCCGGAGAAGACGCGGTGCGGCGCGATCTTGTCGACATCGGCCGGCTTCATGCCCTTGGCCAGCATTTGCGCGCGCGCCTCTTCCAGCGTGCGGCCCTTCATCAATGCTTCCGACTGCGCCAGGCAGTTGGCAAGCAGGAGATCGTGCTGGTGTTTCAGATCGGGCTCATGGCCAACGGCGGCGGCTAGGAACTCGACCGGGATGAAGTCTGTGCCTTGATGCAGCAGCTGGAAGAAGGCGTGCTGGCCATTGGTGCCGGGCTCGCCCCAGACCAGCGGTCCGGTCGGCGTCGTCACCGGCGTGCCGTCGAGGGTGACGCCCTTTCCGTTCGATTCCATATCGAGCTGCTGCAGATAGGCCGGCAGCCGGGACAGGCGCTGGTCATAGGGAATGACGGCGCGCGCGGGATAGCCGCAGATCACGCGATGCCACCAGCCGACCAGCCCCAGCAGCGCCGGCAGGTTCTTCTGCAGGGGGGCGGTGCGGAAGTGCTCGTCCATCTCATGCGCGCCGTCGAGGAAGGCGCGGAAATTGCGGGGGCCGATGGCGATCATCACCGGCAGGCCGATGGCGCCCCAGAGCGAATAGCGGCCGCCGACCCAGTCCCAGAAGCCGAAGACGCGATCGGCCTCGATGCCGAACTTCGCGACCAGGTCGAGCGCGGTCGAGACGGCGGCGAAATGCTTGCCGACGGCTTCCTTGCCGAGCGCCGTCTGCACCCATTTGCGCGCCGTCTCGGCATTGGTCATCGTCTCGACCGTGGTGAAGGTCTTTGAGGCGATGATGAACAATGTGGTTTCGGCGGACAGGCCCTTCAGCGTGTCGTGGATATGGGCGCCGTCGATGTTGGAGACGTAATGCGCGCGCGGGCCGTCGTGATAGGGCGCCAGCGCCAGCGTCGCCATGGCCGGGCCGAGATCGGAGCCGCCAATGCCGATGTTGACGATGTCGGTGATCTTTTTGCCGGTGGCGCCGGCGGCCTTGCCGGAGCGAATGGCATCGGCAAAGGCGCCCATGGCGTCGAGCACGGCAAGCACATCCGCCTTGACGTCCTGGCCATCGACCGTGACGTCCTTGCCAGAGAGGTTGCGCAGCGCCGTGTGCAGCACGGCGCGGTCCTCGGTGATGTTGATCTTCTTGCCGGAAAACATCGCGGCGCGGCGTCCCTCGAGGTCGGCGGCGCCGGCGAGCTTCTCGAGCAGCTCCATGGTGCGCGCATCAACCGCGCATTTCGACCAGTCGAGCAGAAGGTCGCCGTCGCTGGCCGAAAACGTCTCGAAGCGCTTGGGGTCGGCGGCAAAAGCCTCGCGCATCGTGCCCGATGCCGCCGCGCGCGCAGCACGCAAGGCGACAAGCTGTTTGTCGAAGGACGAATGATCCAAATGCCGGCTCCTGATACTTTTTCACGACATCTTATCAGACCGGATGTTTCCGGCGCGTGTCGTCGCGCCGATGTTATTGAGCCGAATTCCATTTGTTTCAATGCGTGGGGATGACGCAGTGCAGCATGTCGGGCGCGCCATGGTATTGTGCAGGTGGAGCATAACGCGACGACGCAATGCGCGGGCGGGATGACGCAAGCGTCACCCGGGAAAACGCGGCGCGACGACGCTGCGCGTCGCGCGAAGGATCACTGGCATAAATCCCAGCGATCAGAAAAATTGATTGGCGCAACCCCTTGTGCCACGGTTACCTTCCGCTGGTCCAGCCAAGCAAAAAAGTTTGGCCATCGAGGAACATCTTCCATGCCACAGCGTAACGACACGGCCATATGGTCCGGCCTGTTCCGGATTTCGGCGGAATCGGGCCAGACCCTGCAGGCGCAGATCCGCCAGGCGATCGTCGCCGCCATCCTGGACCGGCAGATCGCCGCTTCGATGCCGCTTCCGTCCTGCCGCATCCTGGCCGAAAAACTCGGCGTTGCGCGCGGCACCGTGGTGCTGGCGTTCCAGCAGCTGGTCGACCAGGGTTTCCTGGTGGCGCGCGAACGGCGCGGCCATTTCGTCAATCCGGATGTCCTGGCCACCCCCGCCAAGCCACACCAGAAGGCGCCCGACCAGCAGAACGAGATCGACTGGAAGGCACGCCGGCAGATCGCCGCCAGCGACATGCCGCCGCCGGCCAAGCACGACAACTGGATCAAGTCGTCCTACCCCTTCGTCTACGGCCAGTTCGACCCGGCGCTGTTCCCGACCGCCGAATGGCGCGAATGCAACCGCATGGCGCTGGCGGTGCTCGAGATCCGCAACTGGGCCTCCGACATGGTCGATCGCGACGATCCGCTGTTGATCGAGCAGATCCAGGCGCGGCTGTTGCCGCGGCGCGGCATCTTCGCCAATCCGGACGAGATTATCGTGACGCTGGGCGCCCAGAACGCGCTCTACATGCTGGCGACGCTCTTGATGACCAAGGGTTCGAAGGTGGCGATGGAAGACCCGGGCTATCCCGACGCGCGCTCGATCTTCAGGCTTGCCGGCGCCGAAATCCAGCCGGTTCCGGTCGACCAGTCCGGCATCGTAACCTCGTCCATCCCCAACGATTCCGGCTTTGTCTTCGTTACGCCCAGCCACCATTGCCCGACCATGGTGCCGCTGTCGGCGGAGCGCCGGCAGGACCTTCTGGCGCGCGCCAACCGCCACAACCAGATCATCATCGAGGACGGCTATGACAGCCAGCTTCTCGACGAGGCGCCGCAGCAGGCGCTGAAGAGCCTGGATCGCTCGGGACGCGTCGTCTATGTCGGCTCGATGTCGAAGACGCTGGCTCCGGGCTTGCGGCTTGGTTACATCGTGGCTTCGGCTGGACTAATCTCTGAGCTCAGGGCGCTGCGCCGATTCATGCTGCGGCACCCGCCTGCCAACAACCAGCGTGCCGTTGCCCTGTTCCTGTCGCTCGGCCATCACGAGGCGCTGGTGCGGCGGCTGTCGTCAGCCTTCGACGAACGCCGCAAGCGCCTGGTCCATGCGATTTCCGCATTCCTGCCGGAATGGCGTTCGACCGATTCAGCCGGCGGCACATCGCTCTGGCTGGAAGGCCCGCGCGGCACCGATTCGCGTGGACTGGCCGAGGCCGCTGCGTCGCGGAGCGTCATTATCGAGCCCGGCGACCGCTTCTTCGACCGCACCGAAAAGCCGTCGCGTTTCATGCGCTTGGGGATTTCCTCGATCGCGCTGCAGCACATCGAGCCGGGCATCCGCGAGCTTGCGACCGCGGCCGGCCGCCGGCCGGCAGCCGCCTGATTTCCTCGTGCCGGGGCTCTAAACGGCCCCGGCCTTTGGCATCATCTCCAGCATTCTGCATTAGCTCTCTGGCATACTCGGCTGCACTGACTGGCCCATAGGCTGGGCCAATGGCGGCGGCATAGTCGGCTGACAGAGGGACGAAGCATGCCGACGGTGGACCAATCACCGCGCCGTGCTTCGCAAGCTAAAAGGTGGAGTGCCCCCATGTCAGTGGCTGTCGAGAAGCAGGATGCGGCTCTTAAGCAGGATGCGGCTGTTAAGGATGCGTCGGCCGACCAGCGTTCGCGACGATCCGGCGGGCGCGAGGCGCGCCGCGCCATGCGGGCCGCACCTTTGGCCGACGACATCAGGCCGGTGCGCGCCGGTCTCGAAGGCGGCAGCTACGGCCCGCTCAACAGGAACGACCAGGAGCGCATCCATGAAGCGGTGCTGACACTGCTGGAGACTGTCGGCTTCGCCAATGCCATTCCCTCCTGCATCGAGGCGCTGACCGGGGTTGGCGCCGTCTATGGCGACGACGGCCGCATTCGCTTCCCGCGCGGCCTGGTGCTGGACACGATCAAGAAAGCGGCGCGGAATTTCACGCTGCACGGCCAGGACCCCAGGCATGACATGCTGATCCAGGGCAAACGCGTGCATTACGGCACTGCAGGCGCCGCGGTGCATCTGGTCGACGTCGAAAAGCGCGAATACCGCGAGTCGCTGGTGCAGGACATTTACGACGCCGCCCGCCTCGTCGAAGGGCTCGACAACATCCATTTCTTCCAGCGGCCGATGGTGCCGCGCGACATTCCCGATCCGCTCGAAATGGACTTCAACACGCTTTACGCCTGCGTGATGGGGACGTCGAAGCATGTCGGCACCTCGTTCACAGTGCGTGAGAACGTGCAGCCGGCGCTGGAAATGCTTTATGCGATCGCCGGCGGCGAGGAGAATTTCCGGGCGCGGCCTTTCGTCTCCAACTCCAATTGCTTCGTCGTGCCGCCAATGAAATTCGCCGAAGACGCCTGCGGCGTGCTTGAAGCCTGCGTCGAAGGCGGAATTCCGATCCTGCTTTTGTCGGCCGGCCAGGCCGGCGCCACCGCCCCGGCGGCGATTGCCGGCGCAGTGGTCCAGGCCGTGGCCGAAGTGCTCGTCGGCCTCATCTATGTCAACGCCATCAAGCCGGGACATCCGGCGATCTTCGGCACATGGCCATTCGTGTCCGACTTGCGCACGGGCGCCATGTCGGGTGGCTCGGCCGAGCAGGCGGTGCTGACGTCGGCCTGCGCGCAGATGGCGCAATTCTACAACCTGCCGGGCGGTTCGGCCGCCGGCATGACGGATTCGAAACTGCCCGACATTCAGTCCGGCTATGAAAAGGGCATCACCGATGTGATGGCCGGCCTTGCTGGCCTCAACCTGGTCTATGAATCGGCCGGCATGCATGCCTCGCTGCTCGGCTTCTGCCTGGAAAGCCTGATCATCGACAACGACATGCTGGGCCACTGCCTGCGTTGCGTGCGCGGCATCGAGGTGACCGACGAAGCGCTGTCCATCGACACCATCACCGAAGTCTGCATGAATGGCCCGGGCCACTATCTTGGCAATGAGCAGACGCTGCGGTTGATGCAGACCGAATATTTCTACCCGGCCGTCGGCGACCGGTTCTCGCCCAAGGAATGGAACGAGAAGGGTCGGCCCGACATCTTGCAGCGGGCGATCATCGAGAAGAAGCGCGTGCTTGCCGAGCGCTTCCCCCGCCATGTGCCGAAGCTGCTCGACGACAAACTGCGCGCCCGCTTCGGCGAGATGATCAAGCTGCCGCGCAGCGGCATGGGCGGGTAAGCCTATCCTTACGAAGGTCAGCCCGCACTTAGCCCAAAATACTCGACGACTTCGGCGTTGATCAGCTTGCCATGCAGCGCCATCAGCACGATCTGTGCATCGAGACTGTCACCGGCCTCGAGCGCCGCCTCGATGCGGCGCTCTGCGTCCAGCCGCCGCTCCCGGCCATTCGCCTGCTCGAACGTTTGCGGCCCGGCGATGCAATAGCTGAACAGCTGCGCCACGGATCGATAGGCGTCCGGCGGCGGCTCGTCCGGCCAATGGTCTTTCATCAGATTGACGATGGTGAGCTTGACGCCCTCGGGAACAAGCGCCGGATGAAGGTCGGCGCCGCGTAGCGCATTGTCGAGCTCCCGCAAGTCGCCCGAGCGGCCAAACATGCCGACGAATCCGACGGAAGAACGCCGTTTTGTCATCATGGTCTTCCCCTATCAGAGCACTGCCGAGACCCCGCATATCTGTAGGTCCGGTACGGCCAAAACAAGGGTGCAGCCATGACAAAGGGCGGTCCGCTCTGCAGACCGCCCTTTCGGTTTAGGCAAACGATGTCGCGCTTAGTGATTGTCTCTCGGCACGCCTCTGGTGTGCGCTACGTCCTGGTATTTCACCGCCGGCTTCAGCACCATTCCTTCGGAGAACTGGTCGACCATGCCGCGCTGGATCTCCTGCCACGGCGTCTGGTGCTGCGGATAGTGATAGCCGCCATTGCCCTGCAGCGCGCCGCGCCGCTTGGCGATCTCGTCGTCGCTGACGAGGATGTTGGCGGTGCCTTTGCGTAAGTCGATACGCACACGGTCGCCGGTCTTGAGCAACGCCAGGCCGCCGCCTATTGCCGCTTCCGGCGAGGCGTTGAGGATCGACGGCGAGCCCGACGTGCCTGACTGGCGGCCGTCGCCGATGCAGGCCAGCGCGTGGATGCCCTTCTTGATGAGATAGGCCGGCGGCTGCATGTTGACGACCTCGGCGCCGCCGGGATAGCCGATCGGGCCGGCACCGCGCATGAACAGGATGGTGTGCTCGTCAATGCCTTGCGCCGGATCGTCGATGCGGGCGTGGTAATCCTCCGGCCCGTCGAAGACCATGGCATTGCCTTCGAAGGCTTCCGGGTCCTTCGGATTGGACAGATAGCGCTCGCGAAACTCCGGCGAGATGCCGCTCATCTTCATGATTGCGGAATCGAACAGATTGCCGCTCAGGTTGATGAAGCCGGCATTGGTCTTCAGCGGCTTGGCCACTGTGCGAATGACGTCGCTGTTCTCGTTGGCGACATCTTTGCAATTGTCACCCATGGTCTTGCCATTGACGGTCATGGCTTCGGGATAGGGCAGCAGCCCGGCTTTCATCAGTTCGGCCACCACCGCCGGTACACCGCCGGCATGGTGGTAGTCTTCGCCGAGATATTCGCCTGAGGGCTGCAGGTTGACGATGAGCGGCACATGGAGGCCGATCATCTGCCAGTCGTCATTGGTGAGCGGCACGCCGAGATGGCGGGCGATCGCGTTGAGGTGGATCGGGGCGTTGGTCGAGCCGCCGATCGCCGAATTGACGACAATTGCGTTCTCGAAGGCCTTGCGGGTCATGATGTCGGATGGCTTCAGGTCTTCATGCACCATCTCGACGATGCGCTTGCCCGTCTCGTAGGAAATCTGGCCACGCTCGCGGTAGGGTGCGGGGATCGCGGCCGAGCCCGGCAATTGCATGCCGAGCGCCTCGGCGAGCGAGTTCATCGTGGTGGCGGTGCCCATTGTGTTGCAATAACCGGTGGACGGCGCCGAGGAGGCGACGATGTCCATGAACTCGTCATAGTCGATCTCGCCTGCCGAAAGCCGCTGGCGCGATTCCCAGACGATGGTGCCGGACCCCGTGCGCTTGCCTTTGTGCCAGCCGTTGAGCATCGGGCCGACCGACAGGGCGATGGCCGGAATATTGACGGTGGCCGCTGCCATCAAAAGCGCCGGCGTGGTCTTGTCGCAACCGATGGTGAGCACGACGCCGTCGAGCGGATAGCCGTAAAGGACCTCGACCAGGCCGAGATAGGCGAGGTTGCGGTCGAGCGCCGCGGTCGGGCGCTTGCCGGTTTCCTGGATTGGATGGCACGGGAATTCGAACGGGATGCCGCCCATCGAGACGATGCCTTCGCGCACGCGCTTGGCGAGCTCGATATGGTGGCGGTTGCAGGGCGACAGATCCGAGCCGGTCTGCGCGATGCCGATCAGCGGCTTGCCCGACATCAGCTCGGCGCGCGTCAGGCCGTAGTTCAGATAGCGCTCGAGATAGAGCGCGGTCATGCCTGGGTTGTCGGGATTGTCGAACCACTCCTGCGAGCGAAATTTCTTCTTCCTGGTGGGGGCGCCTGCCATCGTGGTCTCCGTATTTGTAAGACAAATCGATATGGCAACGCGTGGAAGCAGGCAAGAGGGCGCACCGTCGCATCCGGACTTTGGTGCGATAGACAGGCAGCTGACCGTACGTTAGGCCTGCTGGAGTAGCGCTCGGGAGGTGTCGATGGCTTTGGTGATCGAAGGCGAGGAACGCATTGCCGCTCCCTTGCAGAAAGTGTGGGAAGCGCTGAACGACCCGGACGTGCTGCGGGAAAGCATTCCCGGCTGCCAGAGCCTCGAGATGAAATCGCCGACCGAAATGGCGGCGACCGTGGTCCTGAAGATCGGCCCGATCAAGGCGACGTTCAACGGCGAGGTGATGCTGAAGAATTTGAAGCCGCCGCATTCCTACACCATCCAGGGCGAGGGCAAGGGCGGCATCGCCGGCTTCGCCAAGGGCGGCGCCGATGTGACGCTGACGGCGGATGGACCGGATGCGACCGTACTCAAATACGCGGCCAAGGCTGATGTCGGCGGCAAGATCGCCCAACTCGGCAGCCGGCTGATCGAATCGACTTCGAAGAAACTGGCCGGGCAGTTTTTCTCGACATTTGGCGAGAAGGTGGGCGGTTAGCTCCCTCCCCCTTGAGGGGAGGGTGCCTCGCGAAGCGAGGCGGGTGGGGTCGCCTCAACTGCCCCGACCTGAGTTGAACCGCCTCAATCTGTGGAGAAATAGCGCCGAGCGTATCACCGCGGACCCCACCCGGCCCTTCGGGCCACCCTCCCCTCAAGGGGGAGGGGTAACTCGCGCTACTCGAACACGATACTAGGCACCGCCGCTGCGGCCGCGCCGCGCTCTTGGTTGACCCGCTCCCAGACCTTCGAAGCAATGTCGCGATAGATCTTGGCCTCCGCGCTGTCGGGCTTCGACGCTACCACCGGCGCGCCTTCATCCGAGCTTTCGCGAATGCCCATTTCCAGCGGCACTTCGCCCAGGAAGGTCACGCCGAGGCGCTCGGCCTCGCGCCGGGCGCCACCATGGCCAAAAATGTCGTAGCGCTTGCCGGTATCGGGCGCGATGAAATAGCTCATGTTCTCGACGATGCCGAGCAGCGGCACGTCGACCTTCTTGAACATGTTTAGGCCTTTGCGCGCGTCGATCAGCGCCAGATCCTGCGGCGTCGAGACGATGACGGCGCCGGCCAGCGGCACCTGCTGGGCCATGGTCAGCTGGGCGTCGCCGGTGCCTGGCGGCATGTCGACGACGAGCACGTCCAGCCTGCCCCATTCGACTTCACGCAGCATCTGCGTCAGTGCCGACATCACCATCGGACCGCGCCAGATCATCGGCGTCTCCTCGTCGACCAGGAAGCCCATCGACATAACCTTGAGACCGTAATTCTCCATTGGTTTCAGGATCTTGCCGTCGACGGTTTGTGGCCGGCCGTGGATGTTGAGCAGTCTGGGCATAGACGGTCCGTAAATATCGGCATCGAGCACGCCGACGCGCAAACCGTTTGCGGCAAGGCCGAGCGCGATGTTGACGGCGGTGGTCGACTTGCCGACACCGCCCTTGCCGGACGCAACCGCGATGATCGCCTCGATGCCGGGCACGCCACGCTTGCCCGAGCTTTGCGGGGCCGGGGCGTGCGGAGCCGCGCGCGGTGCGGCAGGCGGAGCCGGTGGTGCGGGCCTGGGTGCAGGACGCGCCGGAACCGGCGCCTCCATGCCGCCGCCCTTCTTTTCAGCCGTCAGCGCAACGACGGCGCCGGCGACACCGGGGATCGCCTTGACGACACGCTCGGCGGCGGCGCGCAGCGGCTCCATCTCCTGCGCGCGGGCAGCCGGAACGGTGATCGAGAAGAACACTTTCGAATCGGCAATGAAAATCTCCGAAACCATGCCGAGGTCGACGATGTTGCCGGTGAAGTCCGGCCCATTGACCGTCTTCAGACGCTCGGTGACGATTTCCTTTGTGACGGACATGGCGGCATTCCTCAGACGTTGGCCGGATCAGGATGACGTTTCGTTGAATCGTCATGCTGATCTGGCTTTTTTGTTGGAGCATGATCTTTTCCGAAAACCGGTTTCCACTTTTCTGGATCATGCTCTGACCCAAGAGGGCGGTTGGCCTGAGATAATGCAGTTCATCGCCAACACCAAGCGGCGGCGCGCGAGATCGGACAGTCCAGATTCAGCAGAAGGCGAGTTCCAGGCGTCTTTCGGCCTGGGAGACGACCCGGCATTTCGTCTCAAAGCGGTCCGCCCGGATGGCCAGAACAAATTGCTGAGGGATTCCGGCAACGTTGGAAACATCGATGGTGGCGCCATCTTCGCCAAGGCCGCGAACTGTGCAATCGATGGTCGACATTCGTCCGTTGAACACGATCTGGCCAGCCTTGAGCACCCTGCGCTGCGGCCGCGCCTGGTCGCCTCCTTGCGAATTCCACACAGAGGTTCGGTTGCGGCCGGAATGCTTCGACTTGTACATCGCCGCATCGGCGCGTTCGAGCAGTTCATCCAGGCTGCCGATCGTGGAATCGATCGACGCCACACCCAGGCTCGCGGTGACCTTGATGTTGGTTGAGCCGTACGCGAACCTCATGGTTTCAATAGCGCCGCGGAGCCGGTCGGCGGATTCTTGCGCACCGTTGCGGCCCGCAAACATGAAGATGGCAAATTCCTCGCCGCCAACGCGCCCGAAAATGTCGACGTCGCGCAAGGCGTCGGCGCATTGCCTCGCAATGCCGCTCAGAACTTTGTCGCCGGCGGTATGGCCAAACGTATCGTTGACCGATTTGAAGTGATCGACATCGAGCGCAATGCAAGACAAATCGAAGCGCTGCCGCTTGGCCAGCGCGAACGCCCGGCTGCCCTGCTCCATGAAGGCCCGGCGTGAAAGCACACCGGTCAACGCATCGCTCGAGGCGTGGTGACGCATTTCAAGCTGATCCATGGCCAGATCAGCAAAATCCTGCAGGATGGCGGTCTCGCGCGGGCCAAACTCCCGAGGCTTGTGTCCAATTGCGCAGACGCTGCCGATGTTGTGGCCATCGGCCGTGCGCAATGGCACACCGGCGTAAGACCGGATGTGCGGATCGTTCCTGACATGCGGGTTGTCGGCAAAACGCGGATCTTTTGTGGCGTCCTCGACGACCAGCGGGCTGTCCTGCAGGATCGTGTACCGACAGAATGCGTCTTTGCGGTCAGCCTCACCCGTGGTGAGACCCTCGCAGGCCTTGTACCATTGGCGATGCCCATCAATGACCGAGACGATGGCGATCGGTACGTCGAGCACTGTCTTGATCAACCGCGTTATGCGGTCGAACGAGGCCTCGCTCGGCGTGTCCAGGATGTCGAAGCGATTGAGCGCGTCGAGACGTGCAGCTTCGCGCAGGTCGGCCTCAGCTGCAGCATGTGTTTCTGGCGAAAGCTCACGGAGCATGCTACCCACTTTACCTCCGGCGACTTGAGGCGGCGCATATCGACCATGATGGCAAGCCAAGTGTTATCAATTGGTTATCGCATCCTGCCACGGCCCGTCGCCCTGTACACGACGATGATTAACAAACCGCTCAGCCGCCCGGCCTATGGCGTCGATATGGAAAGGCTCGTGCCATGATCGACAAGCTGGAATTCTTCATCGCGCTGGCCAAGGAGGAGCATTTCGGCCGGGCGGCGGAAGCCTGCGGCGTCACCCAGCCGACCTTGTCGGCCGGCATCAAGCAACTGGAAGGTCAGCTCGGCGTCATGCTGGTCAATCGCGGCTCGCGCTTTCAGGGGCTGACGCCGGAGGGCAAGCAGGTGCTGGAATGGGCGCGCCGCATCGTCGGCGACTCCAGGACCATGCGCGAGGAGATGCGCGCGGCGCGCCACGGCCTGTCCGGGCGCATTCGCATCGCTGCCATCCCGACCGCGCTGGCCATGGTGGCGCGGCTGACGACGCCCTTTCGGGCCAAGCATCCCGGCGTCACCTTTTCGATCCTGTCGCGCACCTCGATCGAGGTGCTGTCGCTGCTCGGCAATTTCGACATCGATGCCGGCATCACCTATCTCGACAACGAGCCGCTGGGGCGGGTGACCAGTGTGCCGCTCTATGACGAGCGCTACCAGCTGATCACCGCGGTCGGAAATCCCTATTCGGATCGCGACAAAGTGACATGGGCCGAGCTTAGCCAGTTGCCGCTCTGCCTGTTGACGCCGGACATGCAGAACCGCCGCATCATCGACCAGCACCTGGCCGAGGCCGGCACACAGGTTCGGCCGACGCTGGAATCGAATTCGATGATCGTGCTGTTTTCGCATATCAGGACCGGAAAATGGTCGTCGATCATGCCGCTCAACCTTGCGGAAACATTCGGCTTTTCCGAGCCGATCCGGGCCATTCCGATCGTCGAGCCCGATGCCAGCCACACGGTCGGGCTGGTGGCGACGCCGCGCGAACCGCACACGCCGCTGGTGCAGGCGCTGCTGGACGAGGCGATGGCGCTGGCAGACGATTTCCGCAACCACCGCTAGGCTAGAGACTGGGTGCCGGACGTGCTTGATAGAAAATTTCTATCAAGCAACGGATCAGCTTTATTGATTTCGCGGGTTTCCTCTGTTTTTGTAACCACTTAGCGATAAACCGCTTCGACCAGGGAGGGCGCTGCATGCCAATGCAGCCTGCAAGTACCGAGATTCAGTCGCGCACGGCAGCGATCATCCAGGAGCTGAAGGGCCTCGAAGGCCCGCTACTGCCCATCCTGCACGAGATCCAGGAAGAATTTGGCCACGTACCGCAGGACGCGGTGCCCGTCATCGCCGATGGGCTGAACCTGTCGAGGGCCGAGGTGCACGGCGTCGTCACCTTCTATCATGATTTCCGTGCCCGCCCGGCCGGCCGGCACGTGCTCAAGCTCTGCCAGGCGGAAGCCTGCCAGTCGATGGGTTCGGATGCGGTCGCCGCAAAGGTCAAGCAGTTGCTCGGCATCGATTTCCATGAGACCACCCGCGACGGATCGGTTACACTTGAGCCTGTCTATTGCCTCGGGCTTTGCGCCTGCTCACCGTCGGCGATGCTGGATGGCGAAGTGATCGGGCGGCTCGATGACGAAAAGATCGAAGAGATCGTCGCGGAGGTACGCTCATGATCCCGCGCATCTACATTCCAGGTGACTCCGGCGCGCTGGCGCTCGGCGCCGAAAAGGTCGCGAAGGCTGTTCGTGCAGAACTGGCCGAACGGGGCATCGAGGCCAAGATCGTGCGCAACGGCTCGCGCGGCGCCTATTTCCTCGAACCCATGGTCGAAGTTGCGACCGAAAAGGGCCGCGTCGCCTACGGGCCGGTCAAGCCATCCGACGTCAAGAGCCTGTTCGACTCGGGCTTCCTCACCGGCGGCCATCACAAGCGCTGGCTGGGCGCGCCTGACAAAATCCCGTTTATCGCCAAGCAGACTCGCCTGACCTTCGCGCGTTGCGGCATCAACGACCCGCTGTCGCTCGACGCCTACAAGTCGCTGGGCGGACTGAAGGGCCTGCAGAACGCGGTGGCTATGGCGCCGCTCGACATCGTCAAGCAAGTCACGGATTCGGGCTTGCGCGGTCGTGGCGGCGCTGGCTTCCCGACCGGCATCAAGTGGAAGACGGTGCTCGATACGACGTCCGAGCGCAAATACATCGTCTGCAACGCCGACGAAGGCGACAGCGCCACCTTTGCCGATCGCATGATCATGGAGGGCGACCCCTTCGTGCTCATCGAAGGCATGACGATTGCCGGCATCGCCACCGGCGCGACTAAGGGCTTCGTCTATATCCGCTCGGAATATCCGCATGCGGTGGCTGTCATGAACAAGGCTGTCGAGGTCGCCCGCAAGGCAGGTGTGCTCGGCGTCAACGTGCTGGGTTCGCCCAACGCCTTCGACATGGAAATCCGGGTCGGCGCCGGCGCCTATGTCTGCGGTGAGGAAACGTCGCTGCTGAACAGCCTCGAAGGCAAGCGCGGTGTGGTGCGCGCCAAGCCGCCGCTGCCGGCGATCCAAGGCCTGTTCGGCAAGCCGACGGTGATCAACAACGTCATCTCGCTGGCTTCCGTGCCGATCATCATGGACAAGGGTGCCGCCTTCTACAAGGATTTCGGCATGGGCCGCTCGCGCGGCACGATCCCGATCCAGATCGCCGGCAACGTCAAGCATGGCGGCCTGTTCGAGACGGCCTTCGGCCTGACGCTCGGCGAAATCGTCGACGACATCGGCGGCGGCACAGCGACTGGCCGGCCAGTGAAGGCAGTGCAGGTTGGCGGACCGCTCGGCGCCTATTTCCCGCGCGGCCTGTTCGACACGCCGTTTGACTACGAAGAGTTTGCCAAGCGTGACGGGCTGATCGGCCATGCCGGCATCACCGTATTCGACGATACCGCGGACATGCTGAAGCAGGCGCGCTTCGCCATGGAATTCTGCGCCATCGAGAGCTGCGGCAAGTGCACGCCCTGCCGCATCGGCTCGACACGCGGGGTGGAGACCATCGACAGGCTTGCCGCCGGCATCGAGCCGGAAAAGAACCTGGCTCTGGTCACCGATCTCTGCAACACGATGAAGTTCGGATCGCTCTGTGCGCTGGGCGGCTTCACGCCCTACCCGGTGATGAGCTCGATCACCCATTTCCCCGAAGATTTCAAGCCCGCGCCGGCGCGCGTGGCTGCTGAATAGGAGCTGGCAGATGAACATCAAGGCCGACTTCCCGACACTCATCGAAGAACTCGACTACGGAACCCCGGAATCGAAGGCGCAAAAGCAGGTCACGCTGATCGTCGACGGCCGCAGCATCAGCGTGCCGGAGGGTACGTCGATCATGCGCGCGGCGATGGAAGGCGGGGTCGAGATTCCAAAACTCTGCGCCACCGACATGCTGGACTCGTTCGGCTCCTGCCGCGTCTGCCTCGTTGAGATCGAAGGTCGCGGCGGCACGCCGGCATCCTGCACGACGCCGGTCGGCGAAGGCATGGTGGTGCGCACGCAATCCGACCGGCTCGACGCCATCCGCCGCGGTGTCATGGAGCTTTACGTCTCCGACCATCCGACCGGCTGGAACGAGAAGGCCGGAACCGGCGCAAGCGAGTTCGACGTTGTGGCGAAGTCGGTCGGCCTGACCGAGAACCGCTATGGCGTCGAGGGCCGCAACCACGTCAAGGAAGAGAACGGTGTCGCGCCCGGCCATGGCTCGCTGGCGGTTGACTACATCGCCCGCGATGAGTCCAACCCCTATTTCACCTATGATCCGGCGCAATGCATCGTCTGCTCGCGCTGCGTGCGGGCCTGCGAAGAGGTGCAAGGCACCTTCGCGCTGACGATCGAGGGCCGCGGTTTCGAATCGCGCATGGTCGCCGGCATGCATGAGGATTTCATCGCTTCCGAATGCGTGTCCTGCGGCGCCTGCGTGCAGGCCTGCCCCACCGATGCGCTGCGTGAAAAGACCGTGCTTGAGAAAGGCATGCCCGAGCGCTCCGCGGTCACCACCTGTGCCTATTGCGGCGTCGGCTGCTCTTTCAAGGCCGAAGTGAAGGGCGACGAAGTCATTCGCATGATGCCCTACAAGGACGGCAAGGCGAACCACGGCCACTCCTGCGTCAAGGGCCGTTTCGCCTATGGCTACGCGACCCACAAGGACCGCATCCTGTCGCCGATGATTAGGGAAAAGGTCAGCGATCCCTGGCGCGAGGTAAGCTGGGAAGAGGCGATCGCCCATACGGCCAAGGAATTCCGCCGTATCCAGTACCAATACGGACGCACCTCGATCGGCGGTATCACGTCCTCGCGCTGCACGAATGAGGAGACCTATCTGGTGCAGAAGCTGGTGCGCCAGGGCTTCCGCAACAACAATGTCGACACCTGCGCCCGCGTCTGCCACTCGCCGACCGGCTACGGCCTCGGCCAGACCTATGGCACCTCGGCCGGCACCCAGGATTTCGATTCCGTCGAATTCACCGATGTCGCCGTCATCATCGGCGCCAATCCGGTTTCCGCTCATCCTGTGTTTGCCTCACGGCTGAAGAAGCGGCTGCGCCAGGGCGCCAAGCTGATCGTGCTCGATCCGCGCCGCACCGAAATGGTCAAGTCGGCGCATGTCGAGGCCGACTACCACCTGCCGCTGAAGCCCGGCACCAACGTGGCGGTGCTGACATCGCTCGCGCATGTCATCGTCACCGAAGGGCTTTTCGACGAAGCCTTCATCCGTGAACGCTGCGACTGGACGGAGTTCCAGGACTGGGCCTCCTTCGTCGCTTTGCCGGAGAACAGCCCCGAGACCGTCGGCAAGCTTTCCGGCGTCGACCCGGAGCTGATCCGGGGTGCCGCGCGGCTCTATGCCAAGGGCGGCAACGGTGCGATCTACTACGGCCTCGGCGTCACCGAACACAGCCAGGGTTCGACCACGGTTATGGCCATCGCCAACCTTGCCATGGCGACCGGCAATATCGGCCGCCCAGGCGTCGGCGTGAATCCGCTGCGCGGCCAGAACAACGTGCAGGGCTCATGCGACATGGGCTCGTTCCCGCATGAACTGCCGGGCTACCGCCACATCTCCGGCGAGGCGGTGCGCGACATCTATGAAAGCCTGTGGGGCGTGAAGCTCGACGACGAACCGGGCCTGCGCATCCCCAACATGCTGGATGCCGCTGTCGACGGCTCCTTCAAAGGCATCTACATCCAGGGCGAGGACATCCTGCAGTCCGACCCTGACACCAAGCATGTCGCGGCCGGCCTGGCGGCGATGGAATGCGTGGTCGTGCACGACCTGTTCCTCAACGAGACAGCGAACTACGCGCATGTCTTCCTGCCGGGCTCGACTTTCCTGGAGAAGGACGGCACCTTCACCAACGCCGAGCGCCGCATCAACATGGTGCGCAAGGTGCTGGAGCCGAAGGCGCGCTACGCCGACTGGGAAGCGACGCAGGAGCTTGCCCGTGCGATCGGGCTTGACTGGAACTACCAGCATCCCTCGGAAATCATGGACGAGATCGCCAAGACGACGCCAAGCTTCGCCGGCGTCTCCTTCAATCTGCTCGACCGTGTCGGATCGGTGCAATGGCCCTGCAACGAGAAGGCCCCGCTTGGCACGCCGATCATGCATATCGACGGCTTCGTGCGCGGCAAGGGCAAGTTCATCCGCACCGAATATGTGGCGACCGACGAGCGGACGGGGCCGCGTTTCCCGTTGCTGCTGACCACCGGCCGCATCCTCAGCCAGTACAATGTCGGTGCACAGACAAGGCGCACCGAAAACGTCATGTGGCACTCGGAAGACCGGCTGGAAATCCATCCGCACGACGCCGAGAACCGCGGCCTGCGCGATGGCGACTGGGTGCGGCTGACCAGCCGTTCGGGCGAGACGACGCTGCGTGCGCTGATCACCGACCGGGTGTCGCCGGGGGTGGTGTACACCACCTTCCACCATCCGGACACGCAGGCCAACGTCATCACCACCGACTTCTCGGACTGGGCGACCAATTGTCCGGAGTACAAGGTGACTGCAGTGCAGGTCGGAGCGTCGAACGGGCCTTCGGACTGGCAGCGCGACTACAACGAGCAGGCCGAGCAGAGCCGCCGCATCGCTCCGCTACAGGCGGCGGAGTAGTCTTGGCCGCGCGCCGCAAAGCAACGACGCAGATCTCGCGGCTGGCGCACCGCGCCAGCGGCACGACCGCGGCCAATCGCATGGTGCCGGAGGAGACGCCGGTGGCGTTCTCGTTCGCCGGCACCACACATGCGGTGATGATGGCGAGCCCAGCCGATTTCGAGGATTTTGCGCTCGGCTTCTCGCTGACCGAAGGCATCATCGCGTTGCCCGACGAAATCGAGGCGATCGAGGTCGAGGACCACGGCGCCGGGATCGACATTCAAATCCGGCTGAAGGATCAGGCCAACACCCGCTTCGAGGCGCGGCGCCGGCGCTTGGCCGGGCCGGTCGGCTGCGGGCTGTGCGGCATCGAATCCATCGAGGAAGCGATGCGCTCGGTCGACAAGGTTGGTGCGTCAACACTTACGCTTGCGGCTGACGATATCGTTCGCTCGGTCAGGCTGTTGTCCAAGGTACAGCCACTGCATTCGGAAACCGGCGCCGTGCATGCCGCGGGCTTCTATGTACCGGGCAAAGGCATCGTCATGGCGCGCGAGGATGTCGGCCGCCACAATGCTTTGGACAAGCTGGCCGGCGCGCTTGCAAGGGCCGGCATCGGCGGCGCCACCGGCGCTGTTGTCGTGACCAGCCGCGTTTCGGTCGAGATGGTGCAGAAGACGGCGGCCATCGGCTCGGCTTTCATCATGGCTGTCTCGGCGCCGACAGCACTTGCCATCCGCACTGCCGAAGAAGCCGGTATGACACTGGTGGCCTTGGTGCGCGGCGACGATTTCGATGTTTTCACCCACCCGGAACGGGTGGTCTTGGGAGTTGCCCAGCATGTCGCATGACGAAGACCACATCACGAGCACCAGGGAAAAGCTGGTGCGGATGGCCAACCAGATTGCCGCCTTTTTCCATTCGAGGCCGCGCGAGGAGGGCGTAGCTGGCGTAGCCGAGCACATCAACAAGTTCTGGGAGCCCAGGATGCGCCGCCAGTTCTTCGAGATGCTGGACAGCGGCGGCGAAGATTTCGACGAGCTCGTCGTCGTGGCCTCGGCCCGGATCAAGCGGCCGAAGACCGAGGAGCAGGCCGATATGAGCATCGACTACGTCCAACCCACGGGTGCAGAGAGCGCCGCTCCCCAGAAATAGCCCCTCCCCAGGAATAGCCGGACGAAAGCGGTTCGGGTCGCCAGGCTATATTCCCGTCTTCTAAAGTTTGACTGCCGCATCCTGCAGGCGTCTGCTATGGTCGGCGATCAGAAATCGTCTGGCCGGGCGGGATGGAATCGTGAGGCCGATCGAGACGCGATATGCCCTCAGTGGCGACGTGCGGATAGCCTATCAGGTGGTCGGCCAGGGATCGTTCGACCTGGTTTTCGTGCCCGGCTTCATCTCCAATCTCGACCTGCATTGGGAAGACGAAGGCTATACCAGGCTGTTGAAACGGCTTTCGGCGTTCTCGCGGCTGATCCTGTTTGACAAGCGCGGCACCGGCCTGTCTGACCGCGTCGACCCACGCCATCTGCCCAGTCTCGAAACCCGAATGGACGATGTGCGCGCGGTGATGGATGCCACCGGCAGCGGCCGTGCCGCCCTGCTCGGTGCCTCGGAAGGTGCGCCGCTGGCAATGCTGTTTGCCGCCACTTATCCGGAGCGGACACGGGCGTTGGCGCTTTATGGCGGCTATGCGCATTTCCACAAATGGGTGATGCCGCCGGATCGCCTCGAGGCCTTCATCGCGACCGCCGGGACGGCCTGGGGCACCGGCGCCACTCTGCCCAACTTCGCGCCGGGCCGCGTCGATGACCCGCATTTCACCCAGTGGTGGGGGCGATTTGAACGGCTGTCGGCCAGCCCGACGGCAGCGGCGGCGCTGGCCCGGATGAATGCCGACATCGACGTGCGCGACGTGCTTTCGGCGATCCGGGCACCGACGCTGCTCCTCCATCGCCGCAACGATGTGCGGGTCGACCCCGACGCCAGCCGCTTCCTGGCGAAAAAGATCGCGAATGCGCGGCTGGTCGAAATCCCCGGCCGCGACCACCCGATCTGGACCGGCGACGTCGACCGGGTAGCAGACCTGCTCGAGGAATTCCTTACCGGCGAGCGTGCCGTGGCCGAAGCGGATCGCGTGCTTGCCGCTCTTCTGGCGACACGCATCTACGACACGGCGCGGGTGGGCGACCGCATGTGGAGCGAACGCAGCCTGCGCTTCCAGGAGAGCTGGCGGCAGCTGGTCGGCCGTCATGGCGGACGCGTCGCCGGCATCCATGGCGAATTGATGATCTCGCGCTTCGACGGGCCAGCGCGGGCCATACGCTGCGCGGCGGCGCTGCGCGATGCGGCGCAACATATGGGCATTGCATGCGCGCAGGGCGCGCATGTCGGCGAGGTCGAGATGCGCGGGCCGCCGGTCGGGCTGATGGCACGGGTGACGATGCAGATCGCCGCCCATGCCGGGCGCGGCGATATTCTGGCGTCGCGGCTGGTCGCTGACCTGGCGGCCGGTTCCGGCCTGCATTTCATCGATGCCGGGCGTGTCACCGTGGATGAACTGGACGAGCCGCTGGCGCTGGTCCAGGCGACGTCGGAACAGCATCTCGAGCCCGCCTGCCGTCCGAAGGCCAGGCCTGCCGAGCCGGCCCAACTGACGGCGCGCGAAAGCGAGGTGGTGGGTCTTATCGCCGACGGCAAGAGCAATGCCGCAATCGCTGTCGAGCTGAGGCTGAGCGAGCATACGGTCAAGCGTCACGTCGCCAACATATTGCTGAAGCTCGACCTGCCGTCGCGGGCGGCGGCAGCGGCATTTTCCGCCAGGCACACTGGCCCGGACGGGCCATAGGAGCCATGGCGCTTTCGGGCGAAGCGGCCAAGGGCGCGCAGGCGCTACCAATTCTCTCCATGCAGCCCAGGCGGATGTCGCCGGGAAGGCGCTGCGAACGGAGGATGCAATGCTGAAGTCAAACAGGTCGATCAAATCGCTGGTGATCGCGGCAAGCGTTGGCGCGCTGTTCACCATCGCCCCTGCCAAGGCCGAGGATGCCTCGGCGGCCGCCGCCTACAAGGACATCGAGGCGACGCTCGGCTCGGTGCCGGACATGTTCAAGACGCTGCCCGACGTTGCGGTTGCCGGCGCCTGGGCCGAGATCAAGGGCGTGCAGCTCAACCCCAAAACCGCGCTCGACGGCAAGACCAAGGAGCTGATGGGGCTGGCCGTCGCCTCACAGATCCCGTGCCAGTACTGCATCTATTTCCACACCGAGGCGGCCAAGCTCAATGGCGCGACCGATGAGGAGATCAAAGAGGCGATCGCGATGGCAGCCATCGTGCGCCACTGGTCGACGATGCTCAACGGCAGCCAGGTCGACTTCGCGACCTTCAAACAGCAGACCGACGGTGTGTTCGCGGCCATCAAAGCCAAGTCGCAGTGAAAGACGCTGCCCGGCGATGGGCGCCGGCAGTGCTTGTGATCATCAACCGCCCGACCGACGGGCCATGGAGGAGAAAATGCTGACCAAGACGCAAAGCGTGGACGGCGCGGCGATCAAGAAAGCGATCGAGGGACGGGACGGCAGGATGCTGGCGAGCTTCTACGCCGACGATGCGCTGGTGCGGGTAATTGATCGCAACAACCCGCCGAGCAAGCCGCGCGAGATACGCGGCCGGGCGGCGATCAGCACGTTCTGGGACGATATCTGCAGCCGGGCGATGACCCACAAGGTCGACACCACCATCGCCGATGGCGACAACCTCGCCTTCACCCAGGCCTGCGCCTATCCGGACGGAACGAAAGTGTTCTGCGCTGCGATGCTGGAGTTGAAAAACGGGCGGATTGCACGACAGACCGTCGTGCAGGCCTGGGACGAGTGAGGAGGAGAGACATGTTCAGCGCCAGATGGCAGATCGACGCCAAATTCGGGCACAAGCAGACCGTGCTTGAACTGCTCAAGAAATGGGAGCGCGAGATCGGCTCTCAGGTCGGCATTGCCGACCTCAAGTTCCAGATCATGACGGGTTCGATCGGCGCCCGGGAAGCGACGGTGGAATCGCATCATCAGGTCGAAAGCCTTGCCCAGCTGGAGAGTTTCTTTGCCAGGATCGGCAAGATCGATGCCCACGCCAAATGGGGCAAGGAGATTGAGCCCTTCGTCGTGTCGGGCACCAGCCTTTGGAACATCTACCGCATCGTGGAGTAGGACTGCGCGATTCGGCCGTCAGTTGCGGCGGCCGAAATTCGTTTTCTGCCCGGCGAAGCGGCCTTCCCTGGCCAATCCGGTCGCCGCGACACGCGACGGCTGATTGGGCAGCGTTGCCTGTTTGGCCAGGGCAGCCGCTATCAGGGCGTCGGCCTGGCGGGCGCCCTGGTCCGCGCCTGCATTGCCGGCAAGGTTGCCGGCCGCAGCGTAGGCCTCTGCCCGCCGGCGGGGCTTGAAAGCAAGATAGAGAAGCAGCGCGCCGAGCAATCCGCCGCCGATGACGATCGTCAGACGCGCGCCGGTCATGCCGGTGCGCTCGATCTGGGTCGGCTTGGCGGGGTTCTGGACGACGGTGAGCTTGTCGCCGACCTGCGGCTCACGGCCGCCGTCCTTGTTCAGCTCCATCGTCGTCTCGACGGCATCAGAACCAGTGCCGACACGCAAGGTGCCGGTGAATTTCTGCTTCACCTTCCACTCTTTGTCCGCGTGCACCGTCTTGAACGCCTCAACCAGTTCGCAGGGGATCGTGGCGGTGCTGACAGTCTTGTAGACGACCTTGTGGGCAGTCGATTCCATGTCGCATTCGACGTTGACCGCGATGACTTCGGCCGGCACTTCCGGCCAACCGCCTTTCTTCAGCATGTCCTTGCCGCCGAAGAAGGCCATCACCAGGCAGAAGCCCCCAATCATGACCAGCTTGATCTTGGTCGTATTCATGCGCAAACCCCCTCGCCGCGCGGTTTCTCGGCAAGGAGGCTGCTCGTTCAGGTTGAATATTCAGTAAATTGTGAACTATCGCCGCGCGGTGAAAGTAACTTACGCTTAATATACAGAAAACGGCGCAGCGAATATTTTAGAGATAGCCGACGCATACTTCGTCTCGACGGCCTCCCGGCCCTTCGCTATGGCTCCCTGCCCTTCGGGCGTTCAGTCCCTTAAAAAGGTCCACCGGACCTTTTTATTCGCCCGAAGGCGAACCGGGCCTTCACCGTTCGTCGCTCGAAAAGCCCATTTAGGGGCTTTTCGTCCACTGCGCGGACCGCTCCTCACCCATGAGCCACCATCACATGCCGAACGGCGGTATAGTCCTCCAGCGCGTAAAGCGACATGTCCTTGCCGTAGCCGGACTGTTTCAGCCCGCCATGCGGCATCTCGTTGGTCAGCATGAAATGGGTGTTGATCCAGGTGCAGCCATACTGAAGACGTGCTGCCGTCGCCATGGCGCGCGAAACGTCCTTGGTCCAAACCGAGGACGCCAAACCATAATCGCTGTCATTGGCCCAGTTTACGGCTTCGTCGACCTCGGAGAAGCGCGTGATCGAGACGACCGGGCCGAACACTTCGCGGCGCACGATCTCGTCCTCCTGCAGCGCGCCGGCAACCACGGTCGGCTGGTAGTAGAAGCCGGAGCCCTCGCCCGGCTTGCCACCGGTGGTGATCTCGATGTGCTTCAATTCCGACGCGCGCTCGACGAAGCTCGAGACGCGGTCGCGCTGGCGGCGCGAGATCAGCGGGCCGATCTCGTTTTCGGTGTCGTCGGGCTGGTTGTACTTGATGGTCGAGACCGCCGAGGACAGGTCGGCGACGAGCTTGTCGTAGATCTTCTTGCCGGCATAGATGCGGCAAGCAGCCGTGCAGTCCTGGCCGGCATTGTAGTAGCCGAAGGCGCGCAAGCCGTTGACCACGGCGCCGAGGTCGGCGTCGTCGAAGACGATGAACGGCGCCTTGCCGCCGAGTTCGAGATGTGTGCGCTTGACCGACTTGGCAGCGGCCTGCAGCACCTTCTTGCCGGTGGCGACGTCGCCGGTGATCGAGATCATATTGACCTTGGCGTTGTTGATCAGCGTGTTGCCGACGCTGTCGCCGCGGCCGAGCACGACGTTGACGACGCCTTCGGGCAGCACCTCGGCCAGGATTTTCGCCAGTTTCAGCGCCGTCAGCGGCGTCTGCTCCGACGGCTTGAAGACGACGGTGTTGCCGCCGGCAATTGCCGGCGCCAGTTTCCAGGCCATCATCATCAGCGGATAGTTCCAGGGCGCGATCGAAGCGACGATGCCGATCGGATCGCGCCGCACCATCGAAGTGTGGCCGGGGAGATATTCGCCAGCGACCACGCCCGGCATGGAACGCACAGCGCCGGCAAAGAAGCGATAGCAGTCGACGATCGCCGGGATTTCATCATTGAGCACGGCATTGATCGGCTTGCCGCAGTTCAGCGCTTCGAGCGCGGCGAACTCCTTGGCGTCGGCCTCGATGCGGTCGGCGATCTTGAGGAGACAGGCCGAGCGTTGCGCCGGCGTGGTCCGCGACCAGGTGACGAACGCCTTTTCCGCCGCCGCGACAGCAGCCTCGATCTGCGCCGGGCTTGCTTCCGGCAGGTTGAGAATGGTCGCCCCGGTCTTTGGATTGAGGATCGGTTCCTCGGTCTCGGTGCCCTTGTCGAAGATCGAGCCGATCAGCATCTGGGTGTCCATGGACATCTCTCCCTTATCGGTTATTTGCCCGAGCCGGCGATCTGGTCGCCGTCGCGGGTCAGGTAATAGGCAAACAGGATGGGCAGCAGCGTCACCAGAACCACAACCATGGCGACGACATTGGTGACCGGGCGCTGGCGCGGCCGGATCAGCTCCTCCAGCATCCAGATCGGCACGGTCTGCTGCTGGCCGGCGGTGAAGGTGGTGACGATGACCTCGTCGAAGGACAGCGCGAAGGCCAGCATGCCGCCGGCAAGCAATGCGGTCGCGATGTTGGGCAGCACGACATGCCGGAAGGTCTGAAAGCCGTCGGCGCCGAGATCCATCGAGGCCTCGATCATCGAGCCCGAGGAGCGGCGGAAACGGGCGACCGCATTGTTGTAGACGACGACCACGCAGAAGGTGGCGTGGCCGAGTACGATCGTCCAGAACGAGAACGGTATGTCGGCCAGCGAGAAGGCCGAGCGCAGCGCGATGCCGGTGATGATGCCGGGCAGCGCAATCGGCAGGATGACCAGCAGCGAGATGGTCTCGCGGCCGAAGAATTTCGTTCGCGATACGGCGGCGGCGCACAGCGTGCCCAGGATCAGTGCGATCGCCGTCGAGATGGCGGCGACGCGGACCGAGAGCGACAGCGCCTGCCAGACATCCGGCCGGTTCCAGGTGACGGCGAACCATTGCGTGGTCAGCCCCGGCGGCGGCCAGACGAAGCTCTTTTCCTCGGTGGTGAAGGCGTAGACGAAGATCAGCAGGATCGGCAGATGCAGGAAGAGGAGGCCGCAGGCAGCTGCGATCTTGAGGCTAAGCGGAGCCGATTGCGAACCATCAGAGCGCATCGAAGGCCCCCATGCGCTTGGCGCCCCAGAGGTAGAAACCCATGATGACGATGGGCACCACGGTGAAGGCGGCGGCGAGTGGGATGTTGCCGGCAGTGCCCTGCTGCGAGTAAACGGCCTGGCCGATGAACAGCCTAGATGTGCCGATGATCTGCGGGATGATGTAGTCGCCCAGCGTCAGAGAGAATGTGAAGATCGAGCCGGCGACGATGCCGGGCAGTGCCAGCGGGAACAGTACGTTGCGGAACGTCTGGCCCGGCGACGCGCCAAGGTCGGAGGACGCCTCGACCAGATTGCCGGGCACGCGCTCCAATGCCGCCTGCACCGGCAGGATCATGAAGGGCAGCCAGACATAGACGAAGGCGATGAAGGTACCGGTGGCGGAGACCGACAGTGAGTTGCCGCCGACGACCGGCAGCGACAGCCAGCCGTCGAGCACCCAGAGCAGATGCAGTTTGGCGAGCAGCCAGGTCAAAATGCCTTCCTTGGCGAGGATCAGCTTCCAGGCATAGATCTTGACTAGGTAGCTCGACCACAGCGGCAGCATGACGCCAAGATAAAATAGCGCCTTCCAGCGGCCGCGGGCATAGCGCGCCGCATAGTACGCGATGGGGAAGGCGATGACGGCGGAGGCCAGCGTGACCAGCACCGCCATCGTCACCGTGCGCAGGATGATGTCGAGATTGGCGGCCTGGAACAGGTCACCATAGGTCTTCAGCGTGAACTCATGGTTGATGAGGCCCGAGAATTCGTCGATCGAGAAAAAGCTCTGCGCCAGCAGCGCGAACAGCGAGCCGATATAGACGACGCCCAGCCAGAGAACCGGCGGCAGCAGCATGAGGAAGAGCAGGAGTTGCGGCCGACGCCAGAACAGGTCGGACAGCGCTCCACGCATGCCGCCGCTGCCCGGCAAGATGGCGGGTGCGGTGGCGCGCGGCATGGCGGCGTCGACGCTCATGCCGGCTCATCCATCAGATGCAGGTGCTCGCGATTAAACGTCAGCACCACTGCTTCGCCTTCCGCCGGCAGTTTTGTGCCGGCCGGCACGATGGCGTGCAGCCGCAGCCCATCGGCATCGAGTGCAAGCTTTGTGGTGGCGCCGAGATAGTTGGTTCCGACCAGGCGGGCGGCAACGCCTTCGCCTTTCGCGGCGCGGCCGATGCGGATGGATTCAGGACGCAGGCTGCCCCAGCGGTGCTGGCCGGAGTAACGCTGGACGAAATCCGGCGGCAGGACGTTGGACGAGCCGACGAAATCGGCGACGAAGCGAGTCTTCGGCCGCTGGTAGATGTCTTCCGGCGTGCCGATCTGCATGATCTTGCCGTCATTGAAAACGGCGACACGGTCGGCCATCGACAGCGCCTCGCCCTGGTCATGGGTGACGAAGACGAAGGTGATGCCGAGCGCCTTCTGCAACGACTTCAGCTCGTCCTGCATGTTCTCGCGCAACTTGAGGTCGAGCGCGCCGAGCGGCTCGTCGAGCAAAAGCACCTTGGGCTGGTTGACCAGCGCACGCGCCAACGCGACGCGCTGGCGCTGGCCGCCGGAGAGCTGGCCCGGACGGCGGGCGCCATAGCCGGGAAGCCGCACCAGCGACAGCGCCTCTTCCGCCGCCTTCTGCCGTTCGGCCTTGCCGACGCCCTTGACCATCAGCCCGTAGGCGACGTTGTCGAGAACGTTCAGATGCGGGAACAGCGCGTAGTCCTGGAAGACTGTGTTGACGTTGCGGCGATAGGGCGGCACGCCCTCGGCACGCTCGCCGAAGATCGAGATCGAGCCCGAGGTCGGCTGCTCGAAACCGGCAATGAGACGCAGGCACGTGGTCTTGCCCGAACCGGACGGGCCGAGCATGGCGAAGAACTCGCCCGGCACGATATCGAGATCGACCGCATCGACGGCGCGAACGCTGCCGAAATGGCGAGACACTTTCTGGAAGGAAACGGCCGAGGTCATGGGCTGCCAGTCTGTTGCCTGGTTGATCTTCTGATGTCGCGCGGGGCCCTACCTCCCCCTCGATAGGGGAGGTCGCGGCGAAGCCGCGGGTGGGGGTGATAGCGCTGACCTATCGGGCAGACCCCCACCCCGACGCTGCGCGTCGACCCTCCCCACAAGGGGGAGGGTAAAGGCGAAATTACCGCCCGCCGATGACGCCGATATAGTCAGACACCCAGCGGTAATAGGGCACGCACTGGTCGTTCTGGGTGGCGCACTTGGAGACCGGGGTCTTCCAGAACTTGATCTTGTCGAAATTGTCGTAGCCGTTGGTCTTGCAGCCTTCGTCGGTCAGAAGCTCGTTGCCCTTGCAGGCGGCGGGCACGACCGGCAACGAACCGAACCAGGCCGAGACGTCGCCCTGGACCTTGGGCGACAGAGAATGCTCGAGCCACATATAGGCGCAGTTCGGATGGGCGGCGTCGGCCTCCATCATTGTGGTGTCGGCCCAGCCGGTGACGCCTTCTTCCGGCACGGTCGAGGCGACCGGCTTCTTGGCGGCGACCAGCGTGTTGACCTGGTAGGGCCAGGAACCCGAGGCGACGACGCCTTCGTTCTGGAAGTCGTCGACCTGGATGGCGGCGTCATGCCAGTAGCGGCCGACCAGCGTGCGCTGGACGCGCAGCAGGTCGAGCGCGGCCTTGTATTGGTCTTCGTTCAGTTCGTAGGGATTCTTGATGCCGAGTTCCGGCTTGTGGAACATCAGATAGTTGGCGGCGTCGGCAATGTGGATCGGACCGTCATAGGCCTGGACGCGGCCCTTGTTCGACTTGCCGTCGGGAAGGTTCATTTCCTCGAAGACGATGTTCCAGCTCTTGGGCGCTTCCTTGAAGACATCGGTGTTGTACATCAGGACGTTCGGGCCCCACTGATAGGGGACGCCGTAATGCACCTTGTCGACGGTGAACCAGGGCGCATCCTTCAGCCGGTCGTCGACGCTCTTCCAGCTCGGGATCAGATCGGTGTTGATCGGCTGCACGCGCTTGCCGGCGACAAGGCGCAGCGAGGCGTCGCCCGAGGCGGTGACGAGGTCGAAGCCGCCCTCATTCATCAGCGAGACCATCTCGTCGGAGGTGTTGGCGGTCTTGACGTTGACCTTGCAGCCGCTCTCCTTCTCGAAGGAGGTCACCCAGTCATAACCCTTGTCGGTTTCGCCGCGCTCGATATAGCCGGGCCAGGCAACGATGCTGACCTCGCCTTCGCCCTTGCCAAGCTCCTTGACCTGGGCGACGGCCTGACCGGAAAAGGTCAGCGCGACCGTCAAAGCCGTGCACGTCTTCAGAAATGAATTCATCGTCAATCTCCCATTTTGGCGCCTGACTGCGAAGCCGGTCTTCGCTGCGGTCAGCCGCAGGCTGAAAAGCGTCAGTTCGTCCGATGGACGCTTACCGCTCTAGCGGCGGTTCGGTCCCTGAAATGAAAAGTGCTTGGAAAATTCCGGTTTCGCAAATTCATTTATCAGAAACACGATATCGGTTTTTCCGATAGATAGATACCGAATGCATGTCGCTCAAAAGTGGCCCGGTTTTAAGAGAACGACGTGCATAAAAACAGAAAGACTATCAGCGCTGCTGGCGTACTGTGCGCTGCGACTGGGCAAGGCCGATGAAGTCGCGCGCCGCTTGCGGCAGGCCGGAGCCGCGGCGCCAGACCATGCCGACCTGGACCACCGGCAAAGTGCCTGAGATATCACGCGATTCGATGCGGTCACCTTCCAGTGACCATGGCCGGTAGACGAGGTCGGGCAGCAGCGCCACGCCGGCGCCGGTGGCGACGAGGCTGCGCACTGCTTCGACCGAGCGGGTGCGAAAGGCGACATAGGGCTTGGCGCCGATCGCCGCCAGAAGCTTGCCGGTGCTTTCCTCGATCTCGTCGACGGTGAGCATGATCAGCGGTTCGCCGGCAATGTCGCCAATGCCGATAATGTCGGCGCTGGCCAGTTTATGGCTGAGCGGCACCCACAGCCGGTAGGCCGAGACTTCGAGGATTTCCGACTGCAGCGCCGTGCGGTCACGCAGGTTAGAGGTGACCATGACGGCGATGTCGAGCTTGCCGCCGATCAGCAGGTGCTCGAGATAGTCGCCATTGTCCTCGATGGCCGAGACATCGACGCCGGGATAGGCGCGGCGGTAGCGCGCCAGAAGATCGGACAGCACATAGCCGGCGACCAGCGAGGTGACGCCAAGCTGCAAGCGTCCGCCGGCCACCACCTGCTCGTCGGAGAAAGCGCGGCGCGCATCGGAAACGTCGGCCAGGATCTTGGTCGCATGGCGCAGGAACTGGTGGCCTTTGTGGGTGATGTTGAGGCCGCGTGGATGGCGCTCAAACAGTTCGACGCCGAGATCGCTCTCCAGTTCCTTGATCGCCTCGGTGACCGAGGATTGCGAGATGGAGAGGTTTTGTGCTGCGCCTGACACCGTGCCTTGCTCGGCGACGGCTATGAAGAACTGCAGCTGGCGGATGGTGAAGGCCATGGCCGGACTAAACACCGGCGCGGCAGGGAAAGAAAGCAGGCGGCTGGCTTATCCCTGGCAGGATAGCTGACGCCCCACGCTCAGCCGAACAACAGCCTGATGCGCCGCCGCCACTCCGGACCATAACGCAAGGCAAGCATGAAGGTCGCTTCCAGCGCTACCACGATGACGATGATGCGAAAGCCTATGGCATAGGAATCCCGGCCGCTGCCGCGCATGAGATAACCGGTGACCAGAAAGCCCGTGTTCCAAAGCGTGGCACCGAGCAGCGTCGCCGCCGCGAAGGGCAAGGGCGGCAGACAAAGCGCACCGGCGGCGATCGGCAGATAGTTGCGCACCGTCGGGATGAACTGCGCCAGCAAGGAGACCCTGACATGATGGCGGCGATAGGCCTCGCCAAGCCTGGAATAGGTCGCATAGCGCAGGCAGACATATTTGCCGAAACGCTCGACCAACCTGTCGGCACGATCGGGTCCAATCCTGCGTCCCACGGAATACCAGACAAGGCAGCCTGTGATGGCGGACAGTGTCGTCACAAGGAGCAGGACCGCCAGCCTCGATAGATCAGGCGCTGCCGTCATGCCGAGAAAGAGCAGCAGCACATGCGAAGGCGGTAACGGCAGAATCTTTTCGGTAAAGGCGAGGCAGGCGACGCCGAGCAGGCCGAGGCCCAGGATCGCCGACAGCGGATCGGTCATGAGAAGCGCCAGTCATAGGTCTTGAGGTTCTTGATCCTGGACACCTTATACACCGTCGCCGGCGGGAAGTTGCGGAAGGTCCGGCCAAACCGGACCGCTTCCAGGTCGAGCCTGTCGAGCAATGTCTGGTCGAAAGGGCAGCGGCTGCCCAATGTGTACTGGTAAAGGGCCGCGCCCGGCCGCAAAGCGTCGAACACGCCTTCCAGTATAGCGAAAGCCTTGCGCGGTGACATCAGCCGAAACGGCAATCCGCTGATGGCGGCCCCCACCACCGGGCTGTCGAACAGAGGCGGATTGCGCAGGCCCACAGCATCCACTTCGATGATGCGCGCGGCGGGAAAGCGGCGCGTCAGCAGCGAGGCAAAGTCTGGGTCGGCTTCGACCAGGGTCAGATCCTGCTCCCTGACACCCCGCTCCAGCAACGCCCGCGTGAATGGGCCGGTGCCAGGTCCAAGCTCCAGCACCTGACCGGTCTCGGGACCGATCTCGCGCGCGATCAGGGCCGCAAGGCTGGAACTGGAGGGCGGGACGGCGCCGAGCCGGAGCGGCGCCAGCGTCCAGGCCATGAGGAAAGACAGGGCGTCGTTTGCAGGCATGGTGACCTCACTGCGGATACGGGCGATTCGTTCGCCCGCATTTCGATGAGGCGCTGTTTGCGGCGACCGGATTGCATGAACATTGCGAGCCGCAGGCTTGAGCGAAAGATTTGTCGGGAAACGCGCTCCGCTCTCCGGTGCTCGGGGGATCAGAGTTCGCTAAGCGGCTGCGATGCTAAGGCGTGCACCAGCCTCTGCCAGGGCAGTGGCAATGTCGCGCGGCGGCGTCTGGTCTGTGGCGAGTTCGGAAAAGCCGTCGAAGCCGCAGACCTGAACCAGCCCATGGCGGCCGAATTTGGTGTGGTCGGTGATGACCAGCGAGCGCTGGCCGCGCGATAGCACCATGCGGGCGAACTCCGCTTCGTCCAGATCATAGTCCGCAAGGCCCGCGGCGGCATCGACAGCACCGATGGAGATCACCGCATGGCTGACCGAGAAGCGGCTGACGAAGTCGATCGCCGAGGCGCCGAAGGCTGCACCGGAATCGCTGCGCAGTTCGCCCCCTGCCATATAGACCTTGTTGCCGTTGACGGTGGCCAGCGTGCGGGCGATGTCGGACGAGTTGGTGACCACGGTCAGCCGCCGGTGGCCGAGCAGTTCGCGCGCCAGGAACGAGGTTGTGGTGCCGGTGTCCAGCATCACCGACTCGCCGTCGCGGATGGTGGCGGCGACCATGCGGGCAATCAGCCGCTTGGCATCGGCATTGTCGCGCATGCGCCGCTCGAACGGCGCTTCACCGGTCATCGACGGCAGGCCGATGGCGCCGTGCATCTTCAGCACCGAGCCGTTGCCGGTGAGCGGCTTGACATCACGGCGCACGGTTTCAAGCGAGACCCCCAGCCGGTCCGCCAGGCTGGCAATGGTGACGGTGCCCTCTTCCTTCAGGAGACGGAGGATTTCGCCATGCCGTTTCGAATGGATCATGTGGCTTCCCAGTTGCTGAGATGACCGGTTCTAAGGCAATACAGACGTTTTTAAAGGAATTGCAGGTGTTTTCGGGCAAAACACCCAAAAAAAGTCACAACATTTGATTGACACCCGGGCGGCACTGGCGTGACATTGATGGCGTGACAGGCTTCGGAACTGCCACGGGAGGGTGATGGCAGAGCCGCAATTCACGGACCGGACCGTCTGGCCAGACCGTCTGGGATTGATCTGGCACAAAGGTTTTTCAAATCCGCGGGGGCGGAGACCGGGTATCAAAGCCTGGCCAAAGGGGCTCGTCGGTGCGGCGCTGGACAGAAGTTCCGGCGACCCGCGCCGACGAGGTTTTTTCGTTTCCCCAGCCCTGATTGCGCTGTTCCCTCCGTCTTGTTGTGTCTCCGCCAAATCAGGGGTGGCCCCGTGACTGCTGAAGATCGCATCCGGGCCTTGCCCTGCTGGAACGGCAGCGTCGACATTGCACCGCTGCCGGGCGGCCTTAGCAACGCCAACTATCTGGTCAAGGACGCGTCCGGGCGGCACGTCGTGCGCTTCGGCCAGGACTATCCGTTCCACCACGTCTTTCGCGACCGCGAGGTGATGACATCGCGGGCTGCGCATGAAGCGGGCTTCGCGCCGGCGGTCCGATATTCCGAGCCTGGCATCATGGTGACGGAATTCCTCGGCGCAAAAACCTATGTCGCCGCAGACGTGCGCGCCAATATCGGCCGCGTCGCTGCACTGATGCGTGGGTTCCATCGCGAGATGCCCAATCACATCTCCGGCGCCGGCTTCATGTTCTGGGTCTTCCATGTCATCCGCGACTATGCGCGCACACTGAGCGAAGGCGGCAGCCGCAAGCGCGACGAGCTGCCACGGTTGCTGGCGCTGGCCGACGAGCTGGAGCGGGCGCAAAAACTGCTGCCGATCGTGTTCGGCCACAATGATCTTTTGCCGGCAAATATTCTTGACGATGGCGACAGACTGTGGCTGATCGACTTCGAATATGCCGGCTTCAACACCGCGATGTTCGATCTTGCCGGCGTTGCCTCCAACGCCGAGATGAGCGACGCCGAGTCCTTCGCCTTCCTCACCGCCTATTTCATGCGCGAGCCGGATGAGGCGATCCGCCGCTCGCACGCCGCCATGCAATGCGCGTCGCTGCTGCGCGAGGCGATGTGGAGCATGGTTTCCGAGCTTTATCTCGATGCGCCCGGCATCGACTACGTCGCCTATACCGCAGAGAACCTGACGCGGCTCGACGCGGCGCTGGACAATTACCGCACGAAATACGGAACACAGCCATGACCTTGCCCAGCCAAGCCGGCATCGTCGTCATCGGCGGTGGCATTATCGGCTGTTCGACGGCCTATCATCTGGCGCGCGACCACAAGGCCGATGTCGTGCTGCTGGAGCAGGGCAAGCTGACCTCCGGCTCGACGTGGCATGCGGCCGGGCTGGTCGGCCAATTGCGCTCCTCGGCCTCGATCACCCGCGTGCTCAAATATTCCGTCGAGCTCTACAAGGGGCTGGAGGCTGAAACCGGGCTCGCGACCGGGTGGAAGATGACCGGGTGCCTGAGGCTTGCCACCAATGCCGACCGCTGGACCGAATACAAAAGGCTGGCGACGACGGCAAAGAGCTTCGGCATGGATATGCAGTTGCTGTCGCCGGCGGAAGTGAAAAGGATGTGGCCGCTGCTGGAGACCAGCGACCTCGTCGGCGCGAGTTGGCTGCCGACCGACGGCCAGGCCAGCCCCTCCGACATCACGCAGTCGCTGGCCAAGGGCGCGCGCATGCATGGGGCCAAACTGTTCGAGGATGTCCGCGTCACCGGCTTCGAGATGAAAGACGGGCGCATCACCGCGGTGAAGACCAACAAGGGCGACATTGCCTGCGACAAGGTGGTGAACTGCGCCGGGCAATGGGCGCGCCAGGTCGGCGCGATGGCCGGCATTTCCGTGCCGCTGCAGCCGGTCAAGCACCAATACATCATCACCGAAAAGATCGACGGGCTGGCGACCGACGCGCCGACCATTCGCGACCCCGACCGCCGCACCTATTTCAAGGAAGAGGTCGGCGGACTGGTGATGGGCGGCTATGAGCCAAACCCGCAGGCCTGGGCGACCGGCCTGCCCGGCGGCGATGTGCCTGACGAGTGGGAATTCCGCCTGTTCGACGACGACTACGATCATTTCGAGCAGCATATGAACCAGGCTATCGCGCGCGTGCCGGCGCTGGAGCGGGCCGGCGTCAAGCAGATGATCAACGGACCGGAGAGCTTTACGCCGGATGGCAATTTCATCCTCGGCGTCGCGCCCGAATGCGCCAACATGTTCGTTGGCGCCGGCTTCAACGCCTTCGGCATCGCGTCGGGCGGCGGCGCCGGCTGGGTGCTGGCGCAATGGGTGGTCGACGGCGAGGCGCCGCTCGACCTCTGGGTGGTCGACATCAGGCGCTTTTCCGGACTGCACCGCGACCGGCAATGGGTCAGCGACCGCACGCTGGAAGCCTATGGCAAGCACTACACGATCGGCTTTCCGCATGAGGAGTACGTCTCGGGACGGCCACGCATCGTCTCGCCACTCTATGACCGGCTGAAACTGCACCGCGCCGTCTTCGGCTCCAAGCTAGGCTGGGAGCGGCCGAACTGGTTCGCACCCGAGGGCACCAAGCCCGAAGACATCTATTCGATGGGCCGGCAGAACTGGTTCTCAGCCGTCGGTGACGAGCACCGGCATGTGCGCGAAAAGGTCGGCATCTTCGACCAGTCCTCCTTTGCCAAATATGAGATGACGGGTGCGGACGCACAGAAGGCGCTGGACTGGATCTGCGCCAACGATGTCGCCAAGCCTGTGGGACGGCTGACCTACACGCAGCTTCTCAACACGCGCGGCGGTATCGAAGCAGACCTGACGGTGGCCAGGCTCGCCGAAGACAAATTCTACATCGTCACCGGCACCGGCTTCCGCACGCACGATCTCTCCTGGATCGGCGACCATGTCGGCAAGGATCTCGACGGGACGCTGAAGGACGTCACCGAGGATTTCGGCACGCTATCGCTGATGGGCCCGCGGGCCCGCGATGTGCTGGCAGCGGTCACGGAGGCGGATGTCTCGAATGCCGCCTTCCCGTTCGGCCATGTGCGCGAGATCAAGATCGCCGGTCACACGGTAAGGGCGCTGCGCGTCACCTATGTCGGCGAACTCGGCTGGGAACTGCATGTGCCGATCGCAGCGACCGGTGAGATCTTCGATGCGCTGATGGCAACGGGCAAGCCGCATGGTATCCGTCCGATCGGCTATCGGGCGCTGGAATCGCTTCGGCTGGAGAAAGGCTATCGCGCCTGGGGTTCCGACATCACGCCCAACGATACGCCGCAGGAGGCAGGCCTCGGTTGGGCCGTGAAACTCAGGAAAAACACCGATTTCGTCGGCCGAAGGGCACTTGAAAAGATCAGCGGCGCCGACCTGAAGAAACGCTTTGCCGGCTTCACTGTCGACGATTCCGATATCGTGCTGGTCGGACGCGAGACGATTTTGCGCAATGGCGAGCCGGTCGGCTATCTCACCAGTGGTGGCTATGGCTACACGGTGGCTAAGAACATCGGCTACGGCTATGTCCGCAACGCCGATGGCGTCAGCGACGATTTTCTTGCCTCGGGCGACTATGAGCTAGTGATGGCGATGGAACGGACGCCGGCCAAGATTCATCTCGAACCGATGTATGATCCCACGATGAGCAGGATCAAGGCATAGGCAGAGCCGGAATCAATTCACGCGCAGCACAAGGCCGCGGCTGGGCACCGTATCGGACTCGCCGGGCATCGAGACATAGGGCGCGGTCTCCTCGGCGCGAACGACCCTGCCCTCAGCCTCGAGTGCTGCGATGCGTTCGCCAAAGCCGGCGTTCCACAGCGTGTTCTTGACCGTCAGCACGATGACGCCGCCCGGCCGGCAGATGCGGATCAGTTCGTCCAGCCCCTCGGCGCCGACATGGCCGGAGGTGAAGACGCCGGCCGAGACGATGCCGGCATAGGCATTGTCGGCAAAAGGCAGCGGGCCGCCAAGCGCCAGGCAATGCAGCGCCGAATAGACGCCCTTTGCCGCCGCCTTGGTCAACATGCCTTGCGAAATGTCGAGCGCTTCGACCTGGGGATAGCCGGTGATGGCCAGCCATTCGCCGATCAGCCCGGTGCCGGCGCCGGCATCGAGAAGCGGAACGGCGCCACGCGGCAGATGGCGGGCGAGCAGGGCCAGGCAGATCGTTGGATGGCGATAGCCTGCGGCCGACATGTCGGCATCGTAGGTTTCCGACCAGTTGTCATAGATCGCGGCCACGTCCTCGGGCCGTTGCGCCGCATAGGCGGCGCCAAGCCCGCCATTATCCTTGTTTCCCGCCATCGCTGTTTCTCCGCCAGCTCGCTGCTCATTGTCGATCGGATGATAGCCAAACGGCGAAAACTGTGGAACCGTTGTTGCAAGAAATAACACCGCCAGGGGCAACAGGCATGGGGACGGACGAGGCACGCGCAACACTTGCGGCGATTCCGGCACTGGCCGGCTATGACGGGCCGCTGGAGCGGCTGGGCGGGATGACCAATCTTGTCTTCCGGGCCGGCGATATCTGCCTGCGCATCCCCGGCAAAGGCACCGATGAGTACATCAACCGCTCCAACGAAGCCGTCGCCGCGAGCGAGGCAGCCAAAGCCGGCGTCAGTCCAGAAGTTCTGCATGTCGACCCCAAGACGGGCGTGATGGCGAGCCGCTTCGTTGCCGGCGCCGAAACAATGTCGCCGGAAAAGTTCAAGCTGCGCGCCGGCAGCCCGGCCCGCGCCGGCGAAGCCTTCCGCAAACTGCACGCGTCCGGCGCGGTGTTTCCGTTCCGCTTCGAGTTGTTTGCGATGATCGACGACTATCTCAAGGTTTTATCGACCAAGGACGTGGCCTTGCCGCCCGGCTACCACGACGTTGTCCGCGAATCCGAAAGCGTGCGGGCCGCGCTTGCCGCCCACCCTTTGCCGATTGCCGCATGCCATTGCGACCCGCTGTGCGAGAATTTTCTCGATACGGGCAAGCGGATGTGGATCGTCGACTGGGAATATTCGGGCATGAACGACCCGCTCTGGGATCTCGGCGACCTCTCGGTTGAGGGCAAGTTCGACACAGCACAAGAGGAAGAGATGATGCGCGCCTATTTCGGCGGCGAGGCGAAACCGGCCGAGCGCGGCCGTATCGTCATCTACAAGGCAATGTGCGACCTGTTGTGGACGCTGTGGGGGTTGATCCAGCTTGCCAACAACAATCCGGTCGAGGATTTCCGCGCCTATGCCGACGGCCGCTTCGCCCGCTGCAAGGCGCTGATGGAGACACCGGAGTTTTCACGGCACCTGGCGGCTGTGCGAAAGGGTTAGAGCAAATTCCAGGAAAAGTGTGAAGCGGTTTTCCGTCCGGAATTGCGTCAAAACAAGAAGATGGTCAGTTCACGCCTTTCGGCACGTTCTCCGGCGGCACCACTGTCTCGACCACCTTCTGGCGGTGGAAGATGAACAGGCCGGCGAGCACGACGATAGCCGAGCCGATCAGGGTGCGCGGTCCCGGCACGTCGCCGAAGAAGGCCAGGCCGAAGATCACGGCCCATAGAAGCAGGGAGTAATGCAGCGGCGCCAGCGTCGAGGCAGGCGCCAGCTTCAGCGCCCTTGTGATCATCAGATGGGCGCTGCAGGAGACGATGCCGAGCAGGAGCATGGCGCCGAAATCGAGCGCCGAGGGGGTCTTCCAGGCGCCGATGGTCATCACGGCGCCGACCAGTAGCGTGCCGATCGTCTGCCAGGTGACCAATGTGGTGTCGCTGGTGCCGCGCAGGCGGCGGCTGAGGATGATTGCGAAGGCGAAGGCAATGCTGCCGACCAGCGCGAATAGCGAGGACTGCGAGAACGCCGCCGAGGACGGCTTCAGTATGATCAGCACGCCGCAGAAACCGACCAGGATGGCTACCCAGCGGCGCCAGCCGACCTTTTCGCCGAGCAGAAAATGCGAAAGTGCGGCCACATAGATCGGCCCGGCCATGTAGAAGCTCATCACATCGGCAAGCGGCAGGTAGACCACGGCGGCGTAGAACAGAGCGGTATCGACCGTCGTCGCCAGAACGCGCAGAAGCTGGAGGACCGGTCGCTCCATCTGGAACAGTTTTGCGGTGCCCTGGTTGGCGATCATCGGCCCGAGCACGATGAAGGCGCCGATCGAACGGATCAGCACCACCTGGCCGACGGAGAAGCTGGCGACCAGCCATTTGCCCATCGCGTCGTTCAGCGCGAACATGAAGTCGCCGGCCAGCATCAGGAGAATGCCGGCCAGAAGCACGTTCCTGATCGTAAAGTTGCGGGCAAGCGGCTGGGCCATGCCGGCTCCTAACGCCAAGCGACCGCTTTGACGAGGCAAATCGGTAAGACCAGCGGCGGAAATCGGCTGTCTCTATGCAGTTTTGTGCCGCCGGTTGACCTCGCGCGGCCGCCCGGCAATCGACAGCCGCGTCTCCTGTTTCGTGCGCTCGGCCACCACCTTGCCCCTGGCGACGACGCACAGCCGTTCGGCGCGCAGGCGCAAGGCCTCAATCGGGTTACCTGCGTCGAGGATAACGAAGCTGGCGCGCTTGCCCACCGCAAGGCCGAGATGATCGAGGCCCATGATGGCGGCGTTGACGTTGGTGACCATGTCGAAGCAGCGCGCCATGTCGGCCGGGCTCGACATCTGGGCGACGTGAAGTCCCATGAAGGCGACGTCGAGCATGTCGGCGGTGCCCAGCGAATACCAGGGGTCGAGCACACAATCCTGGCCCCAGCCGACACGGATGCCGAGCGCCAGCATCTCCTTGACCCGGGTCAGGCCGCGGCGCTTGGGGAAGGTGTCGTGGCGGCCCTGCAGCATGATGTTGATCAGCGGATTGGGGATGGCCGACACCCCGGCCTCGGCAATCAGCGGCAAGAGCTTGGAGACGTAGTAACTGTCCATGGAATGCATGGAGGTGAGATGCGAACCGGCCACCCTGCCCTGCAGGCCGAGGCGCTGCGTCTCATAGGCAAGCTGCTCGATATGGCGCGACAGCGGATCGTCGGTCTCATCGCAGTGCAGGTCGACCATCAGCCCGCGCTTCGCCGCGATTTCGCACAGTTCGGTCACCGAGCGCGTGCCGTCGGCCATGGTGCGTTCGAAATGCGGGATGCCGCCGACGATGTCGACGCCCATGTCGAGCGCGCGCAGCGTGTTCTGCCGCGCCGTCGGCGAGCGGTAGAAGCCGTCCTGCGGGAAGGCGACCAGTTGCAGGTCGATATAGGGCGCGACAATCTTCTTGACGTCGAGCAGCGCCTCGACCGCCAGCAGCCGGTCGTCGCAGACATCGACATGGGTGCGGATGGCGAGCAGGCCCATTGAGACAGCCCAGTCGCAATAGGCGAGCGCGCGCTCCCGCACCGCTTCATGCGTCAGCAGCGGCTTCAGCTCGCCCCACAACGAAATGCCCTCGAGCAGCGTGCCCGAGGCGTTGATGCGCGGAATGCCGTAGGACAGCGTGGCGTCCATATGGAAATGCGGATCGACGAAGGGCGGCGAGATCAAATTGCCGTAGGCATCGATCGCCGAGCCGGCGCTGACATGCAGTTCGGGCTCGATGGCAATGATCGTCTCGCCGACAATGCCGAGATCGGCGACGGTGCCGTCGGGCAGCGTTCCGCCGCGCACAACAAGGTCGAAATCCATCTGTCGTCATCTCCCTGCAGATCAATCGTCACAATCGTGGCGCAAAAGACACCGTGCCGCAGCGGTTTGTCGCCGCGACAGCGAAAGGTTCCATCCGACCACAACTCGCTCTATAAGCCGCCTTTCGCCCCCGTGGCGAATCCGAAATTCGTCTCAGTCAGGCATGGGATCCGCCATTGTTTCGCTTCTTCCGCTCGACGGAAAACCAGCGCCTCATCGCGAGGCTGGTCAGGGAATCCTTCCACGACCATAAATTCGGCTATGCCGCCGCGATTGCGTCGATGCTGGTGGTGGCCGCCATGACCGGAGCAAGCGCCTGGATTCTGCGCGAGATCACCAATGAATTCGTGATTTACAAGAGGCTCGACCGCGTCAACCTGATCGCCGGAGGGGTCGCTGCGATCTTCGTCTTCAAAGGCATCGCCAATTTCGTCCAGGCCTATTTCATGAGCCGCGTCGGCAATGCCATCATCGCCGACCGACAGCGCAAGATCTATGACCGCATCCTGGCGCAAGGCATCGAATTTTACCATTCGACCTCGTCGTCCGACCTGATCACCCGCATGACCAACAATGCGCAAGCGGCGCGCAGCGTGCTCGACCTCGTCGTCACATCCTATGTGCGCGATCTGGTGACGATGGTTGTGCTGGTCGGAGTCATGGTCTGGCAGCAACCGGGGCTGTCGCTGATCTGCTTCGTCATCGGGCCTGTCGCCATTTACGGCGTCAACCACATATTGAAGCGTGTGCGCAAGATTGCGAAGCAGGAATTCCGCTCGCTCGGCCAGATCGTGCAGGTGATGCAGGAAACGGCAATCGGCGTGCGTGTCGTCAAATCCTTCGGTCTCGAAGGCGCGATGCGCAAGCGCATGTACAAGGCGGTGTCGGACGTGGAGAACCGCGCCAACAACATCGCCACGCTGGAAGCTGCCACCAGCCCGGTGATGGAAACGCTGGCGGGGCTGGCCATTGCCGGGTCGGTCCTGGTCAGCGGGCTTCTGGTACTGGAGGGCGGCCAGATGCCGGGCAACATCATGGCCTTCATCGCGGCGCTGCTTTTGGCCTATGAGCCGGCAAAGCGCCTGGCGCGCGTCCGTATCTCGCTGGAGAGCGGCATTGTCGGCGTGCGCATGATGTTCGAGCTCGCCGACCGGCCGCTGACCTTGGCCGAAAAGCCGGATGCAAAGCCGTTGCTGGCCGGGCCGGGCGAAATCCATTTCGACAAGGTCAGCTTCGCCTATCCGGAAAGCCCGCCGGTGTTCGAAGGACTGGATCTGACGCTAGCGGCCGGCAAGATGACGGCGCTGGTCGGGCCCTCGGGTAGCGGCAAGTCGACCATCCTCAACCTGATCATGCGCATGTACGACCCGCAGGGCGGCAAGGTGCTGTTCGATGGCCAGGACATCTCCGACGCCACGCTCGCCTCGGTCAGGGAAAAGATCGCCTATGTCAGCCAGGACACGTTCCTGTTTGCCGGCACGATTATGCACAACATCCGGCTCGGACGCGAGGGCGCCACCGACGAGGAAGTAATGGCCGCCGCAAGGGCCGCCAATGCGCATGACTTCATCAGCGCCCAGGTGAAAGGCTACGACACGGATGTCGGCGAGAACGGCGCGCTGCTTTCAGGCGGCCAGCGCCAGCGCATCTCGATCGCCCGCGCCATGCTGCGCAATGCCGAGATTCTGCTGCTCGACGAGGCGACCAGCGCGCTCGACGCCGAGTCGGAAGCGCTGTTCCGCGACGCGCTGCAGCAGCTGACGGTCGGACGCACCACCATCGTCATCGCCCACCGCCTGTCGACCGTGCACCAGGCCGACACGATCGTGGTGCTGGAAGCCGGCAAGGTGGTTGAAAGCGGCGCGCATCACACGCTGCTCAACCAGGGCGGGCTGTATCAGAAGCTTTATGAATATCAGTTGATGCCGTAGCGCTCCTCCCTTCTCCCCTTGTGGGAGAAGGTGGATCGGCGCGCGGCGCCGAGACGGATGAGGGGTGTTCCAGGGAACACCGACGCCTCACTCCGCTGGAACACCCCTCATCCGTCGCCTGCGGCGACACCTTCTCCCACAAGGGGAGAAGGGAAGAACTGCGCTACTCCGGCACGTGCCGCACCGCGCCCTTGTCGGCGCTGGTGGCGAAGGCGGCGTAGGCGCGCAGCGCGGTCGTCACCTTGCGCTTGCGCTTTTCCTCGGGCTTCCATGCCAGCGCGCCCTTGGCCTCCATCGCCACGCGCCGCGCGTCGAGTTCGGCATCGCTGACCGCCAAACGGATGGTGCGGTTGGGGATGTCGATCTCGATCGTATCGCCTTCCTGCACCAGACCGATCATGCCGCCTTCCGCGGCCTCCGGCGAGGCATGGCCGATCGACAGGCCGGATGTGCCGCCGGAGAAGCGGCCGTCGGTGACCAGCGCGCAGGCCTTGCCCAGCCCCTTCGACTTCAGATAGCTCGTGGGATAGAGCATCTCCTGCATGCCGGGGCCGCCGCGCGGTCCTTCATAGCGGATGACGACGACGTCGCCGGCCTTGATTTCGTTGGACAGGATCGCCTTGACCGAAGCGTCCTGGCTTTCAAACACCCGTGCCGGGCCGGTGAACTTCAGGATCGATTCATCGACGCCCGCCGTCTTCACGATGCAGCCATCGAGCGCCAGATTGCCTTTCAGCACGGCAAGGCCACCATCCTTGGAGAACGGCGTCTCGGCCGAGCGGATGACGCCCTTTTCACGATCGAGATCAAGATCGTTCCAGCGGCGGTCCTGGCTGAAGGCGACCTGCGTCGGCACGCCGCCGGGCGCGGCGAGGAAGAAATCGCGGACATTCTGGCTCGTGGTGCGGGAGATGTCCCAATGGTCGAGTGCTTCGCCAAGGCTTGCCGTGTGCACCGTCGGCAGGTCGCGGTTGAGCAGCCCGGCATTGTCGAGCTGGCCGAGGATAGCCATGATGCCGCCGGCGCGATGGACGTCTTCCATGTGCACATCGGACTTGGCCGGCGCAACCTTGCACAGCACGGGAACACGGCGTGACAGGCGGTCGATGTCTTCCATGGTGAAATCGACCTCGCCTTCATGGGCCGCCGCCAGAATGTGCAGCACGGTGTTGGTCGAGCCGCCCATGGCGATGTCGAGCGTCATGGCGTTCTCGAAGGCGCCCTTCGAGGCGATGCTGCGCGGCAGCGCCGTCTCGTCATCCTGTTCGTAATAGCGCTGGGCGAGATCGACGATGAGATGGCCCGCCTCGACGAACAGCCGCTTGCGGTCGGCATGCGTGGCCAGCGTCGAGCCGTTGCCGGGCAGCGACAGGCCGAGGGCCTCGGTCAGGCAGTTCATAGAATTGGCGGTGAACATGCCGGAGCACGAGCCGCAGGTCGGGCAGGCCGAGCGTTCGATGACCTTGACGTCCTCGTCGGAGATCTTGTCGTCGGCGGCGGCAACCATGGCGTCGACGAGGTCGAGCGCCTGCGTCTTGCCGGCAAGCACCACCTTACCGGCTTCCATCGGGCCGCCGGAGACGAAGACGGTCGGGATGTTGAGGCGCAGAGATGCCATCAGCATGCCGGGCGTGATCTTGTCGCAATTGGAGATGCAGACCATGGCGTCGGCGCAATGCGCATTGACCATGTACTCGACGGAATCGGCGATCAGCTCGCGCGACGGCAGCGAATAGAGCATGCCGTCATGGCCCATGGCGATGCCGTCATCGACGGCGATGGTGTTGAACTCCTTGGCGACGCCGCCGGCCTTCTCGATCTCGCGCGCCACCAGTTGGCCGAGGTCCTTCAGATGCACATGGCCGGGCACGAACTGGGTGAAGGAGTTGACCACGGCGATGATAGGCTTGCCGAAATCCGAATCCTTCATGCCGGTTGCGCGCCACAGGCCGCGTGCGCCGGCCATATTGCGGCCATGGGTGGTGGTGCGGGAACGATAGGCAGGCATATTTTTTCCTTGGTGGCTGGCTGCGCTCGACGGGCGGCGCGGCGGCGCTGAATTCGGACCGCAGGCGTTATAGACGCCACAATCTGGTATGGCCACAATTTTGCGATGCGCCAGAACGCCAGGCGCAAGCGGGTTGACGACGGTCGTTCGGCTGTATATAGCCAAATGGGTATATACCTTATTGGCTATGGACGCGAAATGAACCAGCTCGACGCCACCTTTGCCGCGCTTGCCGACCCGACGCGGCGCGCCATCCTTGCCCGCCTCATCCAGGGAGAAGCCTCGGTGATGGAACTGGCCGAGCCGTTCGCGATGAGCCAGCCGTCGATCTCCAAGCATCTGAAAGTGCTGGAAGCCGCCGGGTTGATTTCGCGCGGCCGCGACGCGCAGCGCCGGCCCTGCCGGCTGGAAGCCCGGCCGCTGGCCGAAGCCAATGACTGGCTTGAACGCTACCGAAAGATCTGGGAAGGCAATTTTCAGCGCCTCGACGCGCTGCTGGGCGCCATGCAAGCCGAGAAGAACCCCGACGCGGCGGACCAATAGCCGGAAGCGGGTGGGGCCACAGCTCGAACGCTCGCCGAAAAGATCAGAAGCCCGTGTCGGATCGCCAGTCGGCCGGACGTCCTTGGGCAAACAGACAAACGCAGGAGGACCACCTTGAGCACCACCACCTTGCCCGGCTCGACCGTTGCGACATTGACCGTGACCACGCCGAGCGACCGTGAAGTCCAGATCACCCGCATCTTCGACGCGCCGCGGCCGATGGTGTTCGATTGCTGGACCGTACCGGAGCTTTTGAAAGGCTGGCTGCACGGGCCGGACGGGTGGCGGCTGGCTGTGTGCGAAATCGACCTCAGGGTGGGTGGTGCCACGCGCTATGTCTGGCAGCATCGCGACGGTCGCAGCATGGGCATGAGCGGCGCCTATCGCGAGATCGTGCGGCCAAGCCGGATCGTCGCCACCGAACTGTTCGACGAGGATTGGACCGGTGGCGAGACGATCGGAACGGTGACCTTTGCCGAGCAGACCGGCAAAACCCTGCTGACGCAGACGGTGCTTTACGCCTCGCAGGCGGCCCGTGACGGCGCGCTCGGCACCGGCATGACCAGCGGCATGGCCGAAAGCTACGCCCAGCTCGACGCCTATCTTGCTTCCGTGCGGGACGCCGCCAAGGGCGCCGCCTGACCCTCCCATCATCCCCCAGAGAAACGAGGACAGACCTATGCAAAAGATCACCACCTTCCTGTGGTTCGACGACCAGGCCGAAGAAGCGATGAACCACTACATATCCATCTTCAAAAATTCCAAGCAGCTGAACGTGACGCGCTGGCCCAAGGGCCACGCTCTCGAAGGCAAAGTGCTGGTGGCCTCGTTCGAACTCGACGGCGTCCCGTTCCTGGCGCTCAACGGCGGACCGCAATACAAATTCACCGAGGCGATCTCGCTTTCGATCGACTGCAAGAACCAGGAAGAGGTCGACCATTTCTGGGACAGGCTAACCGAAGGCGGCGAACCCGGGCGTTGCAGCTGGCTGAAGGACAAGTTCGGCGTTTCCTGGCAGGTCGTGCCAGAACAACTGCCGCGCCTGCTGCAGGATCCAGATCAGGCCAAGGCCAGCCGGGCGATGAATGCGATGATGCAGATGGGCAAGATCGATATTGCCAAGATCGAAGCGGCGGCGAAGGGATAGGCTGCTCTCGCCTGCTGCGGCCGGCTCTATCGCTGGATCAGGCCGTGCTCGCCAAGGATATGCGCAATGCGCTGGCCTACCACGGCCAGCGCATTTTGCTGCTTGAGAAGCGCAAAGCCACGCCTAGCGCGTGCCTCGGCCTCGTCGGGAGAAGCATAGATGGCGCGCAGGGCCTCGACCGCGGAGTCTGCCTTCGCGGTCGCCCAGACCTGGTTTTCGGTCTCAACGTACTCGCCGCGGCGAACCGGCTCCAGCCTGTAGGCCACGGGGTAGCCAGTCAGCTCATTGATGAAATCGGTCGTGCCCCCGTAGTCGGTGGCCACGACGGCCTTGCCCGCCGCCAGAGCCTCGGCGGCGCCGAACCCAAATCCCTCGGACCGATGCAGCGAGATGAACGCGTCACATCCCGCCATCAGCGCATCGATTCCGGCGCGATCCACGGTACGATCGATGATCCGGATCCGCTCATCGCGCGCCGCGACCTCGCCAAGCCAGTCCCGCAACCCGTCGTCGCGCTCACCACGCGTCTTCACAATGAGTTCAACGTCACGCTGCGCCGAGGGGAAAGCGGCTCGGAAGGCATCGACGGCGGCCTGCGGATTCTTCCGCGCGACGTAGGAGTCAAAATCCAGATAGGTGAAGAAGCGCAGCGTCGTGCGGTTCAAGCGGGGCGCCGGTTGCCGAAGGGGGAGGAGCACGGGCTGCGGCACATAGTGCAAGGCCAGGCCGGAAATGTCGGCAAGGACCGAGGCGACAAAGCGGGAGGGGGCCCAGACCTCGTCATAGCTGCGTATCGTGTCGTGCCAGCGCCGAGGGATTTGGCCGAGTTCCCAGAACGGAAACAGGATGTTGAGCCGGTCCCGCGCAATATCCCCGCTATACTGTTCGGCCGCCGCCAATCCGGTAACAGTCAACTGAGCCTTGCGATCCACCGCCGGATTGGATTTGCTGACGAATTCGGGCGCGTTGTCGCGACCGGGAATGGTCACCGAGCGCGAAGAAACCGGCAGGCGCGCCACGTCGCAAGCGTAGACGATGTTGCGTGCCGCCTGGCCAAGTCCGATCTCCGAACACAGATAGCCGACTACGCAAAGTCCATCCTCCAGACGGGTTGGATGCTGAATGGCCTGGCGTTCGGCAAGCTTTCGCCCCACCGCGTCGAGCCGAAGCCCGCTCTGCAGCACGAACAGCATCGGGTTGTCGTCGCCCAGCCTGAACCCCGGAAACATCGAGGCGTAGGCCTCAATGTCGATCCCACTCGCCGGCTTTCGCCCCTCTCGCCAACCATTGCCCATATAGTGGGTGAACGGATCGATGCCGTGCTCTGCGACATCCCTGTTGGCGCTCAGGTACCATTCGGCATCGAAGACGCCTGCGGATTGGGCGAGTGCCTGGAGCTGATCGCTGGTTTGTTCGATATCGGGCACTGATGGCAGTGGCTGCTGCTCGATGTCGGGCATGGGCGGCCTGATTTCCTGCCGCCGCAGAATAGCGTTGCGTACGTGCCGCAGGCTCCTCTGAATGAGCGTGTCTTTCGTCGCACGCGGCCTGTCATGGCTGATTTCTCTCCAAGGGGATGCGGCAGACCTGGGAAGATGCATGATCGTTTCGGCAAGAAGGGTCGTTGCGAGGGGCCGGTCGGCCAGACTGCGTAGCCAACCGTGCAATGATTTGGCCGGCTCACCCAAACGCTGTTCGACGACCAGCTTGCGCGAGGCCATGAAAGCGGTCCCGACATAGTCGGTCGCCATGATCAGATCGGGGTCCCAGCTCGGCAGAAAACAGGGGGCTTGGCCAGCACCGGTGGACCGATCGTGATCACATAGGATGAGGTCCGTTGGAGGCCCTTCCTCCGCCGCGGAAAGCATGCGGTTCAAAAGAACAAACGCATCGGGATCGAAAGTGGTGCCTGGAAGTGCGAAGACAATATGGCTGCCGCGCCAAAGGTGATCGGTTGCGGGGTTCGCCAGCACGTCCAGCGGATCAAGCGCGGGCTCCGCAAACAGTCCGCGCAGGGCGGTGAAATCCGCCGGATCGGGCAGCTCTGCCTCCTGGGCTCCCGCGACCAGTATCTCGATGTTGCGGTAAGTCTGCTCAAGCAGCGTCGACAGCGTCAGCGCAGTCGCCGCGCCCGTCGATGCCGAGCTACACACCAAGACCGTGATCAGATGGTTCCGCACAGGCTGGTGGGCGGTTGAGGCCATTCTTGCGGCCAATCTGGCTCGGCGCCAGCTGTCATAGCCCGCGACGATTTCTTCTTCAGGCTTAGTCACCTCGCGCCGCGCCATGGCCTTCCCGCTACGGTTGCGAGAAACCAACCACATGGCCACTTCATAGTCACGCGTTATGAACAATGGCTATCGCGACGGGTGACTGCCGCGCCGAGTTGCCCTCAAGCCGCCCTGTCGCGGACCTGGTAGTCCTTGATCGTAGCGAAGCGGATCGCCTTCCAACGCTCGGCTTCGTAGTTCAGCGAGAAGGCGTGCTGGGCCAGAAACACCGGATCATTGTCGAGGTCGCGGGCGATGTCGCCGCGATGCGCCTCGATGAAGCGAAGCGTCTCGGCCTTGTCGTCGGCCGAAATCCAGCGGCAGACGGAAAAGCGCGACATCTCGAATTCGACCGGCAGCGTGTATTCGAAGTTCAGCCGTTCCTTCAAAACGTCGAGCTGCAGCGCGCCGACGACACCGACGATTGCCGGTGAGCCGTCCTCGGGCGAAAACAGCTGCACGACGCCTTCCTCGGCCATCTGGTGCAGCGCTTCCTTGAGTTTTTTGGCCTTCATCGCGTCGCCAAGGCGGACGCGGCGCAGGATTTCCGGGGCGAAGTTCGGCACACCCCTGAAGAGAATTTCCTCGCCTTCGGTCAGCGTGTCGCCGATGCGCAGCGTGCCGTGGTTGGGAATGCCGACGACGTCGCCGGCAAACGCCTCATCGGCGGTGACACGGGTGCGGGCGAAGAAGAACTGCGGTGCCGAGAGCGACATCGGCTTGCCGGTGCGCACCAGCTTGGCCTTCATGCCGCGCTCGAGCTTGCCCGAACAGACGCGCACGAAAGCGATGCGGTCGCGGTGGTTGGGGTCCATATTGGCCTGGATCTTGAAAACGAAGGAGGTCATCTTGTCCTCCGTGGCCTCGACCTTGCGGGTGTCTGCCTCCTGCGCGCGCGGCGGCGGGCCGAAGGCGCCGAGCGCCTCGATCAGGTCGCGCACACCGTAATTGCGCAGCGCCGAGCCGAAATAGACCGGCGTCAGATGGCCTTCTCGGAACGCATCGATGTCGAGCGGGCGGCAGGCTTCGCGCGCGAGTTCCAGCTCCTCGATGAAGGCTTCGCGCTCGTTTTCCGGCAAAAGGCCGGCGACGCGGTTGGAATCGGGACCGTTGACCGGCGTGCGGTCTTTCTCCGCGTCACCCTTGCGCACCGCGTTCAGCGCCAGGTGGTAGGTGCCGGCAAAATTCTTGCCGCGGCCGATCGGCCAGGTGATGGGGGCGGTGTCCAGCGCCAGCTTCTGCTCGATCTCGTCCAAAATTTCGAAGGGGTCGCGGCTTTCGCGGTCCATCTTGTTGATGAAGGTGATGATCGGGATGTCGCGCAGCCGGCAGACTTCGAACAGCTTCAGCGTGCGCGGCTCGATGCCTTTGGCGGCGTCGATGACCATGACGGCGGAGTCTACCGCCGAGAGCGTGCGATAGGTGTCGTCGGCGAAATCCTCGTGGCCGGGCGTGTCGAGCAGGTTGAAGACATTGTCCTCGTACTCGAAGGTCATCACCGAGGTGACGACCGAAATGCCGCGCTCGCGCTCGATCTTCATCCAGTCGGACCGGGTCTGGATGCGGTCCTTCTTGGCCTTGACCTCGCCGGCAAGCTGGATGGCGCCACCGAACAGCAGCAGCTTTTCGGTGAGCGTCGTCTTGCCGGCGTCGGGGTGGGCGATGATCGCGAAAGTGCGGCGGCGCGCCACTTCCTCTTGTATTGCTTCAGGCATTCTCTGGGATTTCCGTGTGACAGGCCGGGCTTCTAGCAGCGCAGTGCCGGGCTGTCGACCGGTGCGGCGGCTTAGGAGCCGCCGACGGCTCGCTCAGGCCAATTCCCTCACGCGGCTTGCTGCAACGACCTCCGGAAGCCAGCCGGCAATGGCGCCGCCAATCGCGTCGGCATGGTCTTCCTGCAGATAGTGGGCGCCGGGTCCAAGATTGATGAATCGGCAGTTCTTCAAAACGGCCGCGAATTCGCGTGCGGCCTGCGGCGCAATCAGCGCGCCGGGATCGCCCGCGAAAAGCAGTTTCGGGTAGGTGGACAGCCGCAGCGCGCGATGATCATGCTCGCTGATGGCGGCAACGTCGGCGGGCTGGCCCTCGATTGGTAGTTCCCTGGGCAGCCGCAGCACCGGCTTGCGCGACTGCGGCGTCGGGAACGGCGCCCGGTAGCCGGCCATCTCATCGTCGCTCATTGTGCGCAACACCGAGGCCGGCAGCACCTTTTCGACGAAGACATTGTCTTCCAGGACGAGTTTCTCGCCGACGCCTGGCGTGCGCAACGCCTTGAACATTTCACGAGCCTGCGGGCGCTGGTGAAAATCCTCCCAGCGTTCAAAAGGCCGGATGAACTCCATGAACGCGAGACCGAGGATGCGCTGCGGCCGCCGTGCCGCCAGATGAAAGGCCAGTGCCGTGCCCCAGTCCTGCGCCACCAACACGACATCCTTGATATCGAGCGCCTCGAGGAAGGCGTCGAGATAGCGGACATGATCGAAGAAGCGATAGTCGATATCGGGCTTGCCGGACTGGCCGTAGCCGATCAGGTCGGGCGCGATGCAACGGCCAAAAGGCGCGACATGCGGGATGATGTTACGCCAGATGTGGGACGAGGTCGGGTTTCCGTGCAGGAACAGAACGGTAGGACCGGATGCGCCAGCCTCGACATAGGACATGGTCGAATCGAATACCGCGATCTGCGAACGTCGCGCTGCGGCGACGCCAGCTTGAGGCAGGTCGGTTTTCGGACTCATGGGGTCGTCTCCTTTGCGAACACTGTGCTGAAGATGATTTTTTTGAACCACTCGAGTGGCTCCGGACTGCGCTCGACCTTCATACGCAGCATGGCGCCTTGCCAGGACGACAGCAGGAAATCTGCAAGATCCTCGGCGTCGAAGGCCCGAGTGATGTCGCCGGCCGCCTGGCCCTCGGCGATGCAGGCCGCGAAAGGCTGGCGCCAGCGTTCGAAAATGGCGACCAGCCGCAGCCTGAGCGGCTCGCTGTGAACAGCCGTCTCCAGGCTGAGATTGCCGATCATGCAGCCGCGTGCCCAGTCATGCGCTTCAAGTTTCGAGGTGATGACATCGAGGTAGCGGCGCAGCCTGCCAATGGGCGGCGTGCCGTCGCGCGCCAGCGCATTCTCGACCAGTCCGCTGACATAGGCGAAGTAGCGGTCCACCACCTCGCCGGCGAACTCCTCCTTGGAAGCAAAATGGTTGGTGAAGGAGCCCGGCCGAGCATCGGCCGCGGCAACGATGTCGCGCACGCCGGCTGCGGCATAGCCGGAATTCCAAATGGTCTGGAAGCCGGCATCAAGGAGTTTTTCGCGGAGTGATTGTCTAGCCATAGTCAAATAATACGTACGTACGTATTTGTGTCAAGCACACAAGTTTGCATTGGCAAAAGCTGCCGCAAAATGGCAGGTGGGAGCTTATCGGGAACGAGATGGAGAACAGCGTGGCGAAGCAAATCATCGTCATCGGCGCCGGCATCATCGGCGCATCGATCGCCTGGCACCTGACCAAGGCGGGCGCAGGGGTCACCGTTGTTTCCGAGAGCGGCGCCGGTGGCGTCGCCACGCCCAATTCCTTTGCCTGGATCAACGCCAGCTGGGGCAACCCGGAAATCTATTTCCGGCTGCGCAGCCGCGCCATGGCCGAGTGGAAACGGCTGGCAAACGAACTGCCGGGGCTGCCGCTCAGCTGGTGCGGCGGACTGTGCTGGGATTTGCCGGCGGACAAGCTCGAAGCCTACGCCGCCGAGCACTCTGCATGGGGCTACGGCATCGAACGGGTCGACGCCAAGCGGGCAGCGCAGATCGAGCCCAACCTCGTCGAGCCGCCTGCATTCGCCGTCTATGTTGCGGAAGAAGGCGTGGCCGAGCCGGTAGCGACAGCCAATGCGCTGCTGACCGACGCGGAACGGCACGGCGCGCGCATTCTCTCCAGTTCTGTAACCGCACTTGTCCAGACCGATGGCAGGATTACCGGTGTCGATACATCGCATGGGCTGATGGCAGCCGACGAAGTGGTGATCGCAGCCGGTGTCGGGGCGCCCGATATTGCCGCTACCGCCGGCATCAAACTGCCGATCGAGACGCCGCCTGGTCTGATTGTCCACTCGCGGCCATACAAGAAGCTGCTCAACGGGCTGGTCCATGCCGAGAGACTGCATATGCGCCAGACGGCCGAAGGCCGCATCATTGCCGGCTCGGATTTCGCCGGCGGGGATCCAGGCGAGAACCCCGACGCCACGGCGCGCGAACTGTTTGCGGTAGCGAAGGCAGCCCTGCACGGCGCCGAAGGGCTGGAGCTCGACTTCCATACCATCGGCTATCGGCCCAATCCGGTCGACGGCTTTCCGATCATCGGCCGCGCGGAGGGCGCCGACGGCCTCTACATCGCCGTCATGCATTCCGGCATCACGCTGGCGCCGGCGGTCGGGCTTTTCGCCAGCCGCGAAATCCTCGACGGCGAACGCGACCCGCTGCTCACGCCCTACGGGCTGGAGCGCTTCGCTCAATAGCCTGGCGGTCGACGGAAACCGCCGATAAGCGGTTCGATCGCCTTGGCGATGCCAAGCAGCCGTGCCTCCGACCAGCGCCTGCCGACCAGTTGCAAGCCGATGGGCAGGCCGTCGCGGTCGTGCCCGCACGGAATCGTCAGCGCGGGATGGCCGGAATAGTTGAAAACGGCGCCATAGGCCGGCAGCATCCAGTAGCTCTGCTCCTTGCCGTCAACCTCTATCGGCGTGCCGGGCTCGCAATGCGGGAAGGCCGTGGTCATGGCGACCGGGCACAGCAAGGCATCACAATGCTCAAAGAACCTGTCCCACTCCAGGATCGAGAGGTCGCGGCGGGCGAGCGCCTCGAACCAGTGTGAGACCGGCGTCGGGTTTTCGGGCGGCTCGGGTTGCGCGGCCTCCAGCATCATGCCAATCAGCGCGCCGCCTTGCTCCAGATCGTCGCGCAGATCGAGCTTCGGCAGTTTTGCCGGCTCAACGATCGCACCTGCGGCCTGAAGTTGCTTCGCCAGAGCCTCGACGGCAGCAGCAATGTCGCCGGCCACCGGAAAGCCGGGGAAGGACGGCGCGACGGCGATGCGCAGCGATTTGAGATTGACCGCCGGCATAGCCTCGACCGGTACGGGCGCAAGGTCGGTGTCGGCTTCGTCCGGACCGGCGATGATCTTGTAAATCAGCGCCAGATCGTCCACCGAGCGCGCCAGCGGGCCGAGGCACGACATCAGCCGGACGCTGCGCGCGGCACCGCCGGGATCGGGAAAGGCGCCGGCGAGCGACACACGGTGCTCGGTCGGCTTCAGGCCATAGACGCCGCAGAACGTCGCAGGCAGGCGGATCGAATTCTGCATGTCGGTGCCGATGTCGAATGGCGTCATCCCAGTCGCCACCGCTGCTGCGGCGCCGCCGCTGGAGCCGCCCGATGTGCGCGCGAGGTTCCACGGATTGCTGGTGCGGCCGAACAGTGGATTGTCCGATTGCCAGTCGCCAAGCATGGTCGCGACATTGGTCTTGCCAATGGGAATGCCGCCGGCCGTCTTGAGCCGCGCAACGACCGGGCTGTCTGCTTTTGCGACATAGTCGGCGAAAGATGGAAAGCCGACGGTGGTCTTCATGTCTGCTGTTTCGTGCATATCCTTCAAGGTGAAGGGTACACCATGCAACGGACCAAGCGCGTCGCCGCGCGCCAACGCCGCGTCGGCTTCTTTTGCTCGCTCGCAGGCGCCTTCGCGGTCGAGATTGATGACTGCGTTGATCGCCTCGTTGTGACGGTCGATCTGGGCCAGGCGGGCGTTAAGCGCTTCAGCGGCGGAGATCTTGCGATCTCGAATGGCAGCAGCCAGTTCGATGGTCGAGGAAAAGACGAGGTCCATGATGAATGCTCCGGCTGCTGTCCCGCGTATAACGGCTTGAAGCCAAGTTCAGCATTTCTAGGACAGGCAGCGCTTGATCGGAATTGCGCTTGCTTAGGTCGATTGATGTCAGCGCTCTACGGCGCCCCCCTCTGTCCTGCCGGACATCTCCCCCACTTGTGGGGAGATCAGCGGCTTCGCTGACAGCGCCCCTTTCAAACGTTGGAAATTGGCGAAAGCCGTCGCGACATCCAATCTCCCCCCTTGTGGGGGAGATGTCCGGCAGGACAGAGGGGGGCGCGACGGAATGCGGCCTAGATTGTCTCAGCCGACCAGTGCCAGCTTCGCCGCAGCCGGCACGAACGGCCGGATGCTCATCCCATCACCTGCAATGGTGACGAAACTCGCCGGCGGAATGGCTTGCCAGTCGCCGCCTTCGCGGTCGAAGGGCTCCGATACGATGCAGCGGCCGCCATTGCGGACCGAGGTGTAGAGCGTCGGTGCGTGGGTGTCGCTCGCGTAGCGCACGGCATACAGCGCCTGCCCATCCGAAAAGGCTGCGGTGAGTTTCAGGGCCGGCTCAAGGCCAGCGCGGCGTGAAGCCTCGATGACGCGAGCGGTGGCGCGCGACACGGCCCCTTGCGGGTCACTGGCAAGGCCCTCGTCGATCATCAGCAGGAAAAACAGTTCGGAATCGGTGGTGCCCTCGCGCTGATCGAAGACGGCGTCGGAGAGCGAATTCTCCAGCGCGCGACGGATTTTTTCAAAGCCGGCGATCTGGCCGTTGTGCATGAACGACCAGCGGCCGGAAATGAAAGGGTGGCAGTTCATGCGGCTGGTGGCGCCGCCGGTCGATGCGCGGACATGGGCGAGGAACAGGCCAGATTTGATCTGCCGGCACAGGCTCTTCAGATTGGGGTCCGACCAGGCCGGCAGGATGTCACGGTAGAGGCCGGGCTCGGGCCGGTCGCCATACCAGGCGAGGCCAAAACCGTCGCCATTGGTGGGCGACTTGGCTTCCTGGGCGCAATGGCTCTGGGCAATCAGCGAATGACAGGGCGCGGTGACTATGTCTTCGAGGAAGACCGCTTCACCAAGATAGGCCGCCCATCGGCACATCGCTTTCGACCGTTCCTAGCCGCGATCCAAGAGAGCCTGGGGCTCCTTGACCGCATGTGAGCCTCTGTTGTGCGTCCGCTCATAGAGTTCGCGAACGATTCGGCTTGCCGTAGTCTCGAAGAGAAATGGCAAGAAAGCGTGAACGAGTGCTGCTCCGGCAGCCATCAGGAGGCGCGAGGAGAACCAGGCGGCGAAGGCCATGTGGCTGAAATAGGTTTCGCCGACCTTGGCCGGGTGCGAGGTGAACAGCTTCGAAAACAGCGTCGTCATGGTGATCCCTCCTGCCGGGATAAGCCCCGATGCTGGGTATCTTGCCACTGGGGAAAGGTTCATCGGTCTCAATTTGTCCTTGCCTAACGCTGTAGTTCGGGACATTCATCCCAACATGGCGCTTGAATTCGATGAAATAGACCGAAGATTGCTGGCCGAGCTGCAACGCGACGGCACGCTGTCCGTCGACCAGCTCTCGGAAAAAGTGTCGCTGTCGCGCAACGCCTGCTGGCGGCGCGTCAAGCGGCTGGAGGAGGACGGCGTCATCACCGGCCGGGTGGCGCTGGTCGATGCCGACAAGCTCGGGCTCGGGCTTTCGGTGTTCATCCTGATCCGCACCTCCAACCACGATCCGGACTGGCTGCAGAAATTTCGCGCCGCGGTAACCGGTTTCTCAGAGATAACCGGGGTCTACCGCATGTCGGGCGATCTCGACTATGTGCTGCGCGCCCGCGTCGCCGATGTGAAGGCCTATGACCGGCTCTACCAGCGGCTGATCGCCAAGGTGGCGCTTTCGGACGTCTCGGCTTCCTTCGTCATGGAAGAGATCAAGGAGACGACGGTCGTGCCGGTGGAACTGCGCTGACGCCTCTCAACATACCTCAGGTCATCGTGACGCCGCAAAGAAAGCCGTTGATAGCGTGGCGGGCGAGTTGACCGAATCGCGGTTCGCGCCGATAGGATCGATTTTATGCGCGCAGCCCTCCAAAATTCCTCCGTCATTGGTCCCACTGTCGGCTTCGTCCGGTTGCCGCATGGTGAAGGACTTCCCCTCCCCGCCTATGAAAGCACCGGCGCCGCCGGCATGGATTTGCGCGCCGCGGTGCCGGATGACCGGCCGCTGCTGATCCTGCCGGGCAAGCGCGCCCTGGTGCCGACCGGGCTGATCCTGGAGATACCCGAGGGGATGGAAGGCCAGGTGCGGCCGCGTTCCGGCCTTGCCTTCAAGCACGGGCTGACCGTGCTCAATTCACCGGGCACGGTCGACAGCGACTATCGCGGCGAGGTCAAGGTGCTGCTGGTCAATCTTGGCGACGAGGATTTCGCGGTGACGCGCGGCATGCGCGTTGCCCAGATCGTGTTTGCCACGGTGACGCAGGCGACGGTCGAGGAGCGCAGCCTAGCCGGCGCCACGACACGCGGCGCGGGCGGGTTCGGATCGACCGGCACCGCCTAAAGCGCGTCGCGCTGAAACGGATTCATGCGACGCGCTTTAAGCCTTTATTTTGATGCATGTCGTTCTCTCAAAACCGGGGCCACTTTTGAGCGACATGCATAAATGAGCATACCAAAACTGGTCATCTTCGACTGCGACGGGATCCTCGTCGACACCGAGAACCTTGCCAACCGGCGGCTTGCCGAGTGGCTGAGCGAGGCCGGCTTTACCACCACATTCGAATATTGCCGCAAATACTTTTCCGGCCGCAGCATGGCTTCGGTGCAGAAAGAAATCGAAGAGACGACCGCTGTCCGGCTCGGCGCCGATTTCGTCGACCGCTGGAATGCCGGCCTGCCCGATCTGTTCGCGCATGGCGTCGAGGCGATCCCCTATGTGCGCGACTTCATCGAGGCGGTTCGAGCAGCCGGCATCCCCTATTGCGTCGCCACATCAGCGCGTATTTCGAAGATGCACATCACACTTGGCCAGACCGGGCTGCTCCCGCTGTTCGAGCACGCCATGTTCTCTTCGACCATGGTCGGCCGCGGCAAGCCGTTCCCGGACCTGTTCCTGCATGCGGCAAAGACCATGGGTTTTGCGCCCGCCGACTGCATCGTCATCGAGGACAGCGTCGCCGGAACACAGGCCGGCATTGCTGCCGGCATGCGCGTCTATTCCTATCATGGCGACCCCTATTCCGACCGCGACGGCCTGGCCGATGCCGGCGGCGTCCTGTTCGATGACATGCGCGCATTGGCCGGGCTGGTGCCGATCCACTGATCCGGGCCGTTTGGCAAGCTGGACGCCTTCGGAAGCTGTGCTAGGGTCCGCGCAGCCAGCCTGAGGCGCCCATGCCAACCAACCTGCTTCGCTTCATTCTCACGCTTGTGCTGCTGCCATGGCTGTGGACCGCGGCCGCGCAAGCCGTCAGCTTTCCGGAGTTCGGCAGCGCCATCCCTGGCCACAAGGATGTCACCTATCTCGACCTCGCCAGAATGGTCATCCCCGACCTGACCGGTGACAGTGACGGCTTCTACAAGGGCGGATCGCCGATCGAGATGCGCCACATCGAGGGTGCGGATAGCGGTGGCTCGCCGCCTGAGACCTCGGGCCTCTCCAATGCCGGCGTGCTTCCGGTCAAAGCCGGCGGCAAGGACCGGCTGGCGATGCTGTACGACCTCGGCGACTCTCCCGACAGCGCCGAAGGCTATGCGGTTCTGGCGCTCTACGACGTCACGGCCAAGCCAAAACTGCTCGATGCGGTCAATGTCGCCGTCGACCGCAGCACCTATTTCCGCGAGCCCGGCAAGCTTTCCGTCGGCGCCGGCGACGATGTCCTCATCACCATGAGCACGCATTTCAATTCAAGCCAGGGCTATGTGATCACGCCGCTGATCATGGTGCGCGACGACAAGTTCGAACTGGTCGACATGATCTACACGTTCGACGAGAACGTCTGCGCCTACAGGCGCACGCAGGATGTGGCGTTCCAAACCATCGCCGACGGACAGCCTTATGCCGCAATCAAGGTGACGGTGACCGACGCCACGGCACCCAGCGACGAAAGCTGTGATGAGCAACCGCCCGAGGCTCAATCTCACGCGATTTCCGTCACCTATCATTGGGACAAGACGGCATCGCATTACGTCAAGGATTCCGACGCGCTGGACAAATTGGCAGGAGAGAACGCCAAACGCTTCTGAGCCAACCGCATTCGTTTGCCCGGTGCAAATCGGCACGCTAGAATCCGACCACAATTCCGCACATGAAGGGAAGCACCATGGACAAGGGCAAGATCTTTCGCGACCTGCACGCCTCGACCTTCGTCATGCCCAATCCCTGGGATGTCGGCACGACCAAGCTTCTGGCCTCCTTTGGCTTCAAGGCGCTGGCGACGACCAGCGCCGGCTTTGCCTTTTCGCGCGGCCTGCCTGACGGCGCGGTGACGTTCGAGGCGATGATCCACCATTGCCGCGAGCTGACGGCGGCAACCAGCCTGCCGGTGTCGGCTGACCTCGAAAAAGGCAAGGGCGACAGCGCAGAACAGGCGGGCGAAACCATTTTCGCGGCCGCAGCGGCAGGTCTCGCCGGCTGTTCGATCGAGGACCATACGGGCGATCCGGACAAGCCGATCTACGAGTTTTCGCACGCCGTCGAGCGCGTCGCCGCGGCGGCCGAAGCGGCGCGGGCGCTCAAGCACGATTTCGTCTTCACCGCGCGCGCCGAGAATTTCCTATGGGACAGGCCTGATCTCGACGACACGATCAAGCGGCTGCAAGCCTTCGAAAAGGCCGGCGCCGACGTGCTTTATGCGCCTGGCCTGGACGATGTCGAGACGATCCAGAAAGTCTGCTCAGCGGTGAGCAGGCCGGTCAATGTCATGGCACTGCCCGGTTTCACCATTGCCGATCTCGCCATGGCCGGGGTCAAGCGCATCTCGCTCGGGCCGTGGCTGACCAATTTCGCCTTCGGCATGCTGGAGACAGCGGCGCGCGAGATCCAGCAGGACGGCACGTTCGGCTTCACCCGGGCCGCCATGCCGTTCGGCAAGCTGCAGGCGCTGTTTTCCAAATCCTCAGGCTAAGGCTCCCGAATGGCGTTCACCGTCGTCGACATGCACACCGGCGGCGAGCCGCTGAGGATCATCACCGGCGGCTATCCCGATATCCCCAAGGGCACGATCCTGGAAAAGCGCGCCTATGTGCGCGAGAATCTGGATCACCTGCGAAAGCTGCTGATCTTCGAGCCGCGCGGCCACTACGACATGTATGGCGCGCTGCTGGTCGAACCCGACCTGCCTGGCGCCGACCTCGCCGTGCTGTTCATGCACAATGAGGGCTATTCGACGATGTGCGGCCACGCCATCATCGCGCTTGGCCGCTATGCCGTCGATGAAGGCCTGGTCGAGCGGCGCGAGCCGGTGACGATTGTCAACATCGAGGCGCCTTGCGGCCTGGTCGTGGCTTCGGTCGAGGTCAGGGATGGCAAAGCCGGTGCGGTGTCGTTCGAGAGCGTGCCGGCCTTCCTGTTTGCCCGCGACCAGAAAATCGAATTGGCGGGATACGGCAAGACCGGTTTCGACGTCGCCTATGGCGGCGCCTTCTATGCGCTAGCCGACTGCCATCAATTCGGCCTGGAATTCGGCAGCAGCCGGGTGCGCGATTTCGTCGACGCGGCAACCGCGCTGACCGAACGGCTGAAGGCGGAGTTCCCGCTGTCACATCCCGACCATGCCGATCTCGCTTTTCTCTACGGCACCATTCTGACCGACGGGCGCGATGCGTTTTCCGGCGAGGCGACGAAAAATGTCTGCGTGTTCGCCGATGCCGAGGTCGACCGTTCGCCGACCGGCTCCGGCGTCACCGCGCGGCTGGCGGCGATGTACGCCAAGGGCGAAATCGCGGTCGATCAAACGCGGACCTTCGAAAGCATCGCCGGTTCGCGCTTTTCCGGCGCGGCGGCGCGTACCACCAAGGCCGGGCCGCATGAGGCCATCATCGCCCGCGTCGGCGGCCGCGCCTATTATTCGGGGCGGGCCGAATTCACCGTCGAGCCGGACGATGACCTTGGACGCGGGTTTCTATTGCGTTGAGCAAGCCGCCTATCGCCTGGCGTTTTCCCGCGCGCCAACCGCCTTGTGCAGATGCACCATCATGGCGGCGGCGAAGAGCGGCGTCAGCAGGTTGAGCAGCGGCACGGCGAGGAAGGCGGCGATGAGCAGCCCGGCCAGAAATACCGTGCCGGCATATTTCCTGCGCAACGCCCTCGCCTCGATTTCAGGACGAAAACGCATGGCGGCAAATTCGAAGAATTCGCGCCCGAGCAGGTAGCCGTTGACGATGAAGAAGGCGGCGATGTTGATGCCCGGCACCAGCAGAAGCAGCAGGGCGATGATGTTGCCCGCTATAACGACGCCGAGGAATTTTATCGACAGCACCAGCGAGCGCAGCACAGGCATGGCCCTGCCAACCGGGTCGCCAGGAAAGTCGGTGCGCTCGACCACTTCGGCGATGTCGTCGAGAAACAGGCCGGCCACGACTGCCGTCACCGGCGCGATCAGCAGCGCCATACCGAAAGCGAGCGCGATTGCGGCGATGATGCCGCTCAGCCATCCGGCCCAGGACGGCAGGCCAGGCAACAGGGAGTGAACCCAGGGCAGGGCCAGCCAATCGACAAGCCCGGTCAAGGCGAACCATAAGGCCACGAGCGCCAGTACAGTCAGTCCCAGTGTCTTCAGGAAGACGGCGCGGAATTCGGGAGAGAACAGCCGACTCAGGGCGGCGCGGGCAGCGTCGAGAATCACGGGGCGCCTCCAACCTCGGTCGAAATGGACATCTCGGAGATAGGCTGAGACCGCTTGGGCCGCAAGCTTGCTAGCGCGCCAGCACCCGCGAGCGGGTGGGGATGGTCATCGCAGCAACGCCGGCGACGACGCAACCCATGCCCCAGAACGCCGTCGGCCCCAGGCTTTCACCGAGGAACAGGACACCGATGCCGACGCCGATCGGCACGCGCAGATAGGCTTGCGACGTGGTGCCGACCGAACCCAGCGTGTGGATGAGGCGGAAGAAGATGCAGAAGGCCAGCGCCGTCGAGAACACCGACAGTGCCAGCAAGGCCAGGATCGAGGCCGTAGACGGCGAAAGCGTCCATGGGCGATCGACCACCAGGCTCAAGGGGACGAGGATGACCGCGCCGCACAGCATCGAGCCGGCGGCTGGCAGCATCGGGTCGAGTCCCCTGAAGCCGCGGCCGAAAATGGCGGCGCCGGCATAGCAGACCGTGGCCGCGACAACGGCAAGCTGCGCCCACAACTGATGGCCGAGACCGCCAAGCGCCTGGGTGCCGACGATCAGGCAAATGCCGGCTATGCCGGCGCCGACACCGAAGAGTTTGCGTGCGGTGACCTGCTCGTGGCGGGTGATGAGCGCGGTCAGCAGGAAGGTGAAGATTGGCGATGTCGCGTTGAGGATGGTGGCGAGGCCGGCATCGATGGAGCGTTCGGCGGCGGCGATCAGCGTGAACGGCACGACGCTGTTGAGGCAGGCCTGGACCATGAACCGCCGCCAGGTCGCGCCGTCCTTCGGCATGGAGAGGCCGCGCCAGCGGATGAGCGCGAGCAGGATGCCGCCGGCGATCAAGGTGCGGGCAGCGATGAAGGTTATCGGCGGGATCGCCTCGACACCGATCTTGATGAAGGTATAGGACGCGCCCCACAAAGCGGCCAGCACGCCAAGTAGCGCCAGTTCGGTGGTCATGTCGCTCTTTGCGGGCATAGCTTGTAAGCGCCTTCAACAGTTGTGATCGACGCCGTTCTAGTCCGGAATCGGACGAGATGCTTCGATGGCGGTGCAACTGTAGCCGCACATCTCTATGGCGCGCATGGTCCAGTTCGATTTGACGGCTAGGCAAAGCGATCTCAAATCGCTAGACCCGCGCCCGGCCGGCGTGGCAGAAAGCCGGCAGGTTCCAAGGCGGAGACATTGATGCCGGATTATGACGTGCTTTGCATCGGCAATGCCATTGTCGACATCATCGCCCAGTGCGACGACGCTTTTCTCGAGACCAACGGCATCATCAAGGGTGCGATGAACCTCATCGACACCAGGCGCGCCGAGCTGCTGTACAGCCGCATGGGCCCGGCGATCGAGGCCTCGGGCGGCAGCGCCGGCAACACGGCGGCGGGCGTCGCCAGTTTCGGCGGCCGCGCCGCCTTCTTCGGCAAGGTGTCGAACGATCCGCTCGGCGAAATCTATGCCCATGACATCCATGCCCAGGGCGTTGCTTTCGACACCAGGCCGCTCGAAGGCCAGCCGCCGACGGCGCGCTCGATGATCTTCGTCACCCCCGACGGCGAACGCTCGATGAACACCTATCTCGGTGCCTGCGTCGAACTCGGCCCGGAAGACGTCGAGGCCGACAAGGCCTCGGGCGCCAAGGTCACTTATTTCGAAGGCTATCTGTGGGATCCGCCGCGCGCCAAGGAGGCGATCCGGCAGACAGCGAAGCTGGCGCATGCAGCCGGGCGCGAAGTGTCTATGACGCTGTCGGATTCGTTCTGCGTCGATCGCTACCGCGACGAGTTCCTCGAGCTGATGCGCTCGGGCACCGTCGACATCGTGTTTGCCAACAGCCACGAGATCAAGTCGCTCTACCAGACCAAATCTTTCGACGAAGCGCTGGAGGCGATCCGCAAGGACTGCAAGATCGCTGCCGTCACCCGGTCCGAAAAAGGTTCGGTGATCGTGCGCGGCGACGAGACCGTCACCATCCAGGCGACGACGATCCGCGAACTGGTCGACACCACCGGCGCCGGCGACCTCTACGCCGCCGGTTTCCTCTACGGCTACACTGCGGGGCGCAGCCTGAAGGATTGCGGCGATCTCGGCTCGCTGGCAGCAGGGCTGGTGATCCAGCAGCTCGGGCCGCGGCCGCGGCAGAACCTGCGCAGCGCGGCCCAACTGGCCGGCCTGCTGTAGTCCCGCTGCGTCACCTCTGACGAGGCGTCGAGCGACGTCTCTGTCGCGCCCCCGTCACAGACGACACCTACATGCAGTGTGAGGCGTCTCGCGACTGACATTTCGGGGCGCCCGCAGACAGTTGGGGTGTCAAAATGCAAGACAGCAACCGGTCAGGTCGCTGCGCCTGTCGTCACCGCGCTTTCCGCTTTCCACTGTAGCCGTTCAACAACCGGCCGCAGCCTGGGAGGAGAGCGCGTGGCCAGCAAGACAGATGCATGACCAGATTTCACAACCCGACGGACGGGATCTCGCAGGAAGCCCTGGCAGGCCTTGTCGGCGAGGCGGTTCAGCAGGCGCTGATCCAACACGGCATCGCCCTAGACACACAGGCACTGGCTTCAGCCGGCGCTATTGCGGGCAGCATCGCTGCCGCCTTGGCGTTCCTTTCGCCGATGAAGCAGGTGACCATCGAGACCGTCAAGGGAACAGCGCTTGCCACCGAGTTCGTCCAATGGATGACGGACAAGGCTGCACGCCCTGAGACTGCACTTGAGGATCCAGCATTTGCCGCAATCGACGAATCGTCGTCGACAGCCAATACCGGCAATGCTGCATCTGCCTTATCGGGCTCGCCACCGGGCGAGCGGGCGCTTCAGTCAATGCTGATCGAGGACTGGGCCGGCGAGGTCGCCGGGTCGACCTATCTGGAAGAGAAGTTTCGCATCCCGCGCTCGACATTGCATCGCTGGCAAAGGCGCAGCGAAGTCATTGCGCTGCGCAAAGGCGGCCGCAAGCATGTCTTCCCGCTGGCCCAGTTCGTCGATGGCAGGCCGGCGGCCGGGATCAGCGAGGTGCTGTCGGCGATCGCCAATCCGAGGCTTGCCTGGTTCTGGCTGAACCGCCCCGCACCGGAACTTGGCGGCCGCGTGCCGATCGAAATGCTCAAGCAGGACATGGTGCAGGAGGTCGTGTCGGCCGCGCGCGATTTCTCGCCGGCCTGATTTGCCGCCCCAATCGAGAACAATCGGCTGATCACGCCTCGCGTTGCTTAGTCAGTTAAATGCATTTCACAACACAGTCATAATCGAATTTTCAAGGCATATCCCACCATATATTCCCATAAATCTCCGTCTCTTATGTACCGATTGTGCCAATTGTGCCATTTTATCAAATATATGACGTGATAATTGCGCAACAATACTTTTTGAAGAGTCAGAAAACCGCTTTCTGGACACAATCTCTGTTGATCGCCGCTGCCTCATGGGTCATGTCAGGGCCGAGAGCACGGCGCGGTGCGCGGCTTTCAATATGGGGTGAAGCGGCAGGCCCAAGCGCCGTGTCCGACCTGAATTTGAACCTTTGACTGGAGATTCAAGAAAATGAACATCAAGAGCCTTCTTCTCGGCTCCGCCGCGGCGCTGATCGCGTTTTCGGGCGCACGCGCCGCCGACGCGGTCGTCGTCGCCGAGCCGGAACCGGCCGAATACGTCAAGATCTGCGACGTCTACGGCGCCGGCTATTTCTACATCCCCGGCACCGAGACCTGCCTGCGCATCGGCGGCTATGTCCGCTACGACATCGGTGGCGGCGACGTCGGCTCGTTCGACGGCGCGACCAGCGACGACCACCAGGATGGCAACAGCAATGACACCTGGCGCAAGAACGCCCGCTTCACGCTGAAGACCTGGACCGGCCAGGAAACCGAACTCGGCACCTTGAAGACCTACACCGAGACCCGCTTCAACTTCGGCAACCGTCAGGCTGATGTCGGTGCGGATGGCCCTGGCGGCGACATCAATGCGGCTGGCAATGCCGCCACCGTCTCGCTGCGCTACGCCTATATCCAGCTCGGTGGCCTGCGCGTCGGTAAGGACGACACGGCTTTCGATACGTTCACCAACTATGCCGGCGCCGTCATCCAGGATACGCTGGTCCCCTACGGCGGGCAGGAGAGCAACGTCGTTCAGTACTACTTCGACGCAGGCAGCGGCTTCTCGGGCGTGATCTCGCTCGAAGAAGGCGCGGGCTTCCACACGATCGACAGCTATGTTCCGCATGTCGTCGGCGGCTTGAAGTACAAGGGCGACTGGGGCGCGGTCACGGGCGTCGTCTCCTATGACAGCAACTACGAGGAAGTGGCGGGCAAGGTCCGTTTGGACGTCAACGTCAGCAAGGAGTTCACGCTGTTCGTCATGGGCGGCTATGGTACGGACGATAACCTCACAGACGACGCGGGCAACGCTTTCGATGCTCACGGCCGCGGCTTCTACAAGCAGTGGGGCGGCAACTGGGCAATCTGGGGCGGCGGCACCTATAAGTTCAACGAAAAGACCGCGTTCAACGCCCAGGTGTCTTATGACGACTGGAAGAACCTCGGCATCGCTGCAAACGTTGCCTATACCGTTGTGCCCGGCTTTACGGTCACGGCTGAAGTCGACTACCTCAATGCCGGCAAGTTCGGCGACGCCGACTTCAACAACTGGACCAAGGCCACCAAGAAGAGCAACGTCGGCGGCATTCTCCGCTTCCAGCGCTCGTTCTGATCGACCTGTCTCGACAAAAAGGCCCGCAGCACGTCGCTGCGGGCCTTTTTCATTCGAGCTTCGTTCAGGCGGACTGGCGAAGCTCTCCGGCTTCGGACCCCAAAGCGTCGGTGGTGACCAGCCGGTCGCGACCGTTTTTCTTGCCGATGTACATGAGCCGGTCGGCGAGCGCGACCAGCGCGTCCGGATCGGCAGCCTCCGTCGGATAGATCGCAACGCCGACAGTGCAGCCGACATGGATGTCGCCACCCGGAGCGGGAACCTTGATGCGCAGCCGCTCCAGCACGCGCTCCGCCACGCGCACGGCCTTCTCCCTGGCCTGCTCCGCGTTCCCCGAAAACAGGAAGGCAAACTCGTCACCACCGAGCCGCGCGACGAAATCGGCGCTGCGCAGGATCGTGCGCAGCTTGTCCGACACGCGCTGCAGCAGCGCATCGCCGGCCTCGTGGCCGAGCGTGTCGTTGACCTGCTTGAACCGGTCGAGGTCGATGAACAGAAGACCGGCTGCATCGCCGGAGCCGGCGCAACGGTCGATCACCGATTTCAGCTCGTTGTGGAAGGCGCGCCGGTTGGGCAGATCGGTCAACGCGTCGTGGTTGGCCGAATGGTCGCTCTGCTGCTTGGCGAGTTCGATCTCGCGCTTTTGCGCGGAGAGTTCCTCATTGGCGGCCTTGAGCTCCAAAAGCAGCTCGGCGTTGAGATCCTCGACGACCTTGCGGTCGCTGATGTCGACGACGAAGCCTTCGAGGAATTCGAGTTCGCCGGCCTCGTCCCAGACGCCGCCGCCGATCTCGCGGACCCAGAGCGGCTCGCCGACCTGCGGCACGATGCGGTAGTCGACGTTCCAGTTGCAGCGCGCCTCGAGCGCGGTGTCGACGGCGGCATAGACGGCGGCGAGATCGTCCGGATGGATGGCCGAGACGTAGTCGCGCACCGCGTTGTGGATGAAATCGCTCGGCCGGTAGCCGCTGACGGTGAAGATGCCGTCGCTGATATAGAGCATGGTGTAGGACGCATCGTTGCGGCAACGGTAGAGATAACCGTCCATGCGGCCGGTGATGCTGAGCAGCGCGTCCAGCCGCTCGTCGTGGTAGACCCCCTGGCCAACCGCGGATGCAGAAACTCCGTCATGCTTCATGGCCGCACCCCCGTTTTGGCGGTCTGAGCGCGCCGTAGATGCCGTAGCGGCAAGTCGGCGAGAGGGGTTCTATATCAGCTGAATATTATCAATCTCTTATAGGGCGGCGCGACTAGGCCATCGGTGCAAGCGTTCGGCGACACGAGCCGCTGCAAACGCCAGCGACTCTGCCCAAGCAAGAAAAAGACAGTCCGCGGCGCGGATCGCTCATCAAGCCCCCGCCGTATAGGCAGCGATCGCAGCCATGTTGACGATGTCCGAGTCCTTGGCGTTGAGCGAGACGATCTGGACCGGCTTGTTCAGGCCGACCAGCAGCGGGCCGATGACGGTGGAGCCGCCGAGTTCCTGCAGCATCTTGGTCGAGATCGAGGCCGAGTGGAACGCCGGCATGATCAGCACGTTGGCAGGGCCGGTGAGCCGGATGAACGGGTATTGCGCCATGGAGCGGGCATTGAGCGCGACATCGGCGGCCATTTCGCCATCATATTCGAAATCGACCCGGCGTTTGTCGAGGATACGCACCGCTTCCTGCACCCGTTCCGAGCGTTCTCCCTGCGGATGGCCGAAGGTGGAATAGGCGAGCATGGCGAGGCGCGGCTCGTAGCCCATGCGGCGGGCGAAGCCGGCGGCCTCCTCGGCGATGTCGGCGATCTGCTCGGCATTGGGCATGTCGTGCACGGCGGTGTCGGCGACCAGCACGGTCTTGCCCCGCGCCAGCACGATCGACACGCCGATGACGCGGTGACCGGGCTTGGCATCGATGATGCGGCGGATGTCGTCGAGCGCGGTCGAGTAATTGCGGGTGACACCGGTGACGATGCCGTCGGCGTCGCCCAGCGCCACCATGCAGGCGGCAAAATGGTTACGGTCATTGTTGATCAGCCGCTGGCAGTCGCGGAACAGGAAGCCTTTGCGCTGCATGCGCTCATAGAGAAAGTCGGTGTAGATGCCGTTGCGGCGCGACAGCCGGGCATTGATGATCTCGATGCCTTGTTTGTTCAAGTCGATGCCGGCGTGCCTGGCGTTTTCCTTGATGATATCGTCGCGGCCGAGCAGGATTGCGGTGCCAAGCTTCTGGTTCACATAGGAGACGGCGGCGCGCATCACCTGTTCCTCCTCGCCCTCGGCGAAGACGATGCGCTTGGGCTGGCGGCGGACGCGGTCGTAGATGCGCTGCAAAGTGGACGCAATCGGGTCTCGGCGAGCGGAAAGCTCCTGCGCGTAGCGGTCGAGATCCAGGATCGGCTTGCGGGCGACGCCTGACTCCATCGCCGCCTTCGCCACCGCCAGCGGAATGGCCGAAATCAGGCGCGGATCGAACGGCACCGGGATGATGTAGTTGGGGCCGAATTTCGGCCGGTTGCCCTGATAGGCGGCGGCGACATCGTCCGGCACGTCCTTGCGCGCCAGCTCGGCCAGTGCCCGGGCTGCGGCGATCTTCATGTCGTCATTGATGGTGGTGGCCCTGACATCCAGCGCGCCGCGGAAGATGTAGGGGAAGCCCAGCACATTGTTGACCTGGTTCGGATAGTCGGAACGCCCGGTGGCCATGATGGCGTCGGTGCGGATCTCGGCCACTTCCTCCGGCGTGATCTCCGGATCGGGATTGGCCATGGCGAAGATGATCGGGTTCTTGGCCATCGACTGCACCATCTTGGTGGTCAACGCGCCCTTGGCCGAAAGGCCGAGAAAGACATCGGCGCCATCCAGCGCCTCGGCCAGGCTGCGCGTGTCGGTCTTGACCGCATGCGCCGATTTCCACTGGTTCATGCCCTCGGTGCGGCCCTGGAAGACCACGCCCTTGGTGTCGCACAAGATGATGTTTTCCGGCGCAAAGCCCATCGCCTTCATCAGCTCGATGCAAGCGATGCCGGCGGCACCCGCGCCGTTGCAGACCATTTTCGTGGTCTTCATGTCGCGGCCGGTTATTTCCAGCGCGTTGATCAATCCGGCGGCGGAGATGATGGCGGTGCCGTGCTGGTCGTCATGGAAGACCGGGATGTCCATCAGTTCGCGCAGGCGCTGCTCGATGATGAAGCATTCCGGCGCCTTGATGTCCTCGAGGTTGATGCCGCCGAAGGACGGCCCGAGGAAACGCACGCAATTGATGAATTCGTCCGCATCCTCGGTGTCGACCTCGAGATCGATGGAATCGACATCGGCGAAGCGCTTGAACAGCACCGCCTTGCCCTCCATGACCGGCTTGGAGGCCAATGCGCCTAGATTGCCGAGGCCGAGAATGGCGGTGCCGTTGGAGATGACGGCGACCATGTTGCCGCGCGTCGTGTAATCGAAGGCGCGGCTGGGGTCCTCGGCAATGGCCAGGACAGGAACCGCGACGCCGGGCGAATAGGCGAGGCTCAAATCGCGCTGCGTCGCCATCGGCTTGGTGGCGACGACCTCCAGCTTGCCGGGGCGGCCCATGGCGTGGAACTCCAGCGCCTCCTGGGCGCTGACGGACGGGCCGCTGTTTTCGGTTTTCTTGGCCATGATGCTTTTGATTTCCTCGCCGGTGCCGGACCCTTGAGACGGGTGCGTGTTTTTGACCTTCCGGATTAAGGCTACACGCCAGCGCTGTAAACCGCCAAGCGATCTTCACACCCGGCCGCGCTAAATCTCGAACTCGGGCAAGGTCAGGTTGGCGGGGGCACAGGCTCGCCGCAAGCCGTCATTGATGCCAAGTCGTCCCCTGTTTTCGAAGCAGCCGGCATTAAACCGCCCGGCCACATCTGCTAGCGTGCCGGCATGAACATGCACACTTCAGCAGAAACCGACGCCCCCGAGGTGACACCGCCTGCGCCTGCCCCCGGCAGCGTCACGCCGATGATGGAGCAGTATATCGAGATCAAGGCGGCGAACCCGGATTCGCTCTTGTTCTATCGCATGGGCGATTTCTACGAGCTGTTCTTCGACGATGCCGAGAAGGCGAGCCGGGCGCTGGGTATCGTGCTGACCAAGCGCGGCAAGCATCAGGGCCACGACATTCCGATGTGCGGCGTGCCGGTGCATGCGGCCGACGACTATCTGCAGAAGCTGATCGGTCAGGGTTTCCGCGTTGCCGTCTGCGAGCAGATCGAGGACCCGGCGGAAGCCAGGAAACGCGGCGGCAAATCGGTGGTGCGCCGCGACGTGGTGAGGCTGGTGACGCCGGGCACCATCACCGAGGACAAATTGCTGGCGCCGTCGGAATCGAGTTTCCTGATGGCGTTGGGGCGGGTGAAGGGCGGCAGCAGCGATCACGCCTTCGCACTCGCCTGGATCGAGATCTCGACCGGTGTCTTCCGTGTCGCCGAAACCACGGCCGACCGGCTGCTGGCCGATGTCTTTCGCGTCGACCCGCGCGAGCTGATCGTAGCCGAGCCGGTGTTTTACGATCCCGAGCTGAAGCCGGTGTTCGACGTCATCGGCCGCGTCGCCAGCCCGCAGCCGCCGTCGCTGTTCGATTCGGCGTCGGCCGCGGGCAGGATCGCGCGTTTCTTCGAGGTGGCGACACCCGACAGTTTCGGCGCCTTCTCGCGCGCCGAACTGTCGGCGATCTCCGGCGCCATCGCCTATGTCGAAAAGACGCAGAAGGCCGAGCGGCCGCCACTGTCGCGCCCCGAACGCGAGGAGCAGGGCTCGACGCTGTTCATCGATCCGGCGACGCGCGGCAATCTGGAGCTGTTGCGCACGCTGTCGGGCAGCCGCGACGGCTCGCTGTTCAAGGCGATCGACCGCACGGTCACCGGCGGCGGCGCAAGGCTGCTCGCCGACCGGCTGATGGCGCCGCTGACCGACCCGGCGGCGATTGCTGCCAGGCTCGATTCGGTATCCTTCTTCCGTGCCGAGACGCGGCTCTGCCAGGCGGTGCGGTCAAGCCTGAAGAGCGTCGCCGACATGCCGCGGGCGCTGTCGCGGTTGGCGCTCAACCGCGGCGGGCCGCGCGACCTCGGCGCGCTGTGCGCCGGCTTCGAGGCGGCGGCCACCATCGCTGACCTGTTCGGGACGACGGCCCTGCCCACAGAGCTGACCGCAGCGCTGGCGGCGGTGGTGGCGCTGCCGCGCGCGCTGGCTGAGCATCTGTCGCAGGCGCTTGGCGACGAACTGCCCCTGCTCCGGCGCGATGGCGGCTTCGTGCGCGGCGGCTACCATGCCGAACTCGACGAAATGCGGGCGCTGCGCGATGAATCACGCAAGGTGATCGCCGGGCTGGAGCGCTCGCTGATCGACGAGACCGGAATCCGCTCGCTGAAAATCCGGCACAACAATGTGCTGGGCTACTACATCGAGGTGACCGCCAACCACCATTCGATCATGACCGGCAGCGACGGCGCCAAGGCGCGCTTCATCCATCGCCAGACCATGGCCAACGCCATGCGTTTTACGACGACCGAACTTGCCGAACTCGAGACCAAGATCGCCAACGCCGCCGACCGGGCGCTGAGCATCGAGCTTGCCGCTTTCGACACGCTGACGGCCGAAGCGGTGGGCGAGGCGCAGGCGATTCGCGCCGGCGCCGATGCGCTCGCCGTGCTCGACGTTTCCGCCGCCCTTGCGCTCCTCTCGGAGAGCGAGGCCTGGTGCCGGCCGCTGGTCGATGCCAGCCTTGCCTTCGAAATTTCGGGTGGGCGGCATCCGGTGGTGGAACAGGCGCTGCGGCGTTCTGGCGAAGGGCCGTTCGTCGCCAATGATTGCGATCTGTCGCCGCAAGGCGGCGCCAAGGCTGGCGCCATCTGGCTGCTGACCGGCCCAAACATGGGCGGTAAATCGACGTTCCTGCGGCAAAACGCGCTGATCGCAATCCTGGCGCAGACCGGCGCCTTCGTGCCGGCGACATCGGCCCATATCGGCGTCGTCGACCGGCTGTTCTCGCGCGTCGGCGCCTCGGATGATCTGGCGCGCGGCCGCTCGACCTTCATGGTCGAGATGGTCGAAACGGCGGCGATCCTCAACCAGGCCGGCGAGCGGGCGCTGGTGATCCTGGACGAGATCGGCCGCGGCACGGCGACGTTCGACGGCCTGTCGATCGCCTGGGCAGCGGTCGAGTACCTGCATGAAAAGAACCGCTGCCGGGCGATCTTTGCCACCCATTTCCATGAAATGACGGCGCTGTCCGGCAAACTGCCGCGCCTCTCCAACGTCACCATGCGGGTCAAGGAATGGGAGGGCGACGTGGTCTTCCTGCACGAGGTCGGCAAGGGTGCCGCCGACCGCTCCTATGGCGTCCAGGTCGCTCGCCTTGCCGGCCTGCCGGAAGCGGTGGTCGGCCGCGCCAAAGAGGTGCTGCACCAGCTTGAGGAAGGTGAGGTTTCCGGCAAGGCCAACCGGCTGGTAGACGATCTGCCTTTGTTTTCTGTGGCGGTGAAGCGGGAAGCGCCGAAGCCCGTGAAGAGCGATGCATTGGGCGCAGCCCTCGGCGAGATCAACCCGGACGAGATGACGCCGCGCGAGGCACTGGAAGCGCTCTACCGGCTGAAGGGGCTGGCGGGAAAACCGTAGCCCAATTCCAGACTTGACCCGACTGTACCAAACGGTACAATACTCGCCATCACCTGACGATGGGAGAATACGATGAGCCGTCCGCCGCTGCCGCCTTTCACCGCCGAGACCGCCGCACAGAAGGCGCGTATGGCCGAGGACGCCTGGAACAGCCGTGACCCGGAGCGGGTTTCGCTCGCCTATACCGAGGACAGCACCTGGCGCAATCGCGCCGAATTCGTCTCAGGCAGAAGTGAGATCGTCAGCTTCCTCACGCGCAAATGGGCGCGCGAGCTCGAGTACCGGCTGATCAAGGAGGTCTGGACCTGGAACGAGAACCGCATTGCCGTGCGCTTTGCCTATGAATGGCGTGACGACAGCGGCCACTGGTTCCGCTCCTACGGCAATGAGAATTGGGAATTCGACGCCGCCGGGCTGATGCGCCGGCGCGTCGCCAGCATCAACGACCTGCCGATCACTGAGGCCGAGCGCAAATATCACTGGCCGCTCGGCCGCCGGCCTGACGACCATCCGGGCCTGACCGAACTCGGCTTGTAAAGCGCAAATGCGCAGGATTGCGCCCGATCGTGGCGATTTGCTCTCCATCATCGGAGAGGTCTTTCGCGAGCATGGCTATGAGGGCGCCAGCCTGGCGCTGATCGGCGCGGCGACCGGCTTGGGCAAAGGCAGCCTCTATCACTTCTTTCCCGGCGGGAAGGAGGAGATGGCAGCGGCTGTGATTGCCCACATAGACGGCTGGTTCGAGGAGAATGTCTTCGTGCCGCTGCAGGACAAAGCTGATCCGCAAGCCGGCATTGAGCGCATGCTGGAGGCAACCGACAGCTATTTCCGCTCCGGCCAACGTGTCTGCCTGATCGGCGCCTTTGCGCTGGACGAGTCTCGCGACCTTTTTGCCAAGGCAATCAAAAGCTATTTCGGCCGCTGGGTGGCGCATCTTGCCGAGGCGCTGACCCGCACCGGCCACAGCCCGGCCAAGGCGGGAGAACTCGCAGAAGAGACGGTCGGCGCCATCCAGGGTGCACTCACGCTAGCACGCGCCTTCGATGACGCGGCGGTGTTTTCGCGCGCGCTGCAACGAGCGCGGGCGGCGCTCGGCTAGCGCTCACAAGGGTTCGAAACGGAAGGCCGTTTCGGTGCGAGAAACCCGGCCAACACCTGGTGAATCAAGATGCGCGCCGGCGACGTAACAGGCGTTGTCGCCGGCCAGGGCCAGTATCTGCAGCCGGCTTGCTCGCGCCTGATCCTGGTCGGCATCGAATTCCCAAGTGATCTCCGGCCGATCGAATTGAAGCGACGGCACATGCACGATGTCGCCCCAGATCAGCAGTGTTTCGCCCCCGCTGACAACGCGAAAGCAGGTGTGACCGACTTCATGGCCAGGGGTGGGGATCGTATCAATATGCGCGTTAAGGCGCTGCCCAGCGTCGAGAGGCTGGGCGCGGTCGTGGAAGCGTTCCAGCCTCGCCTCCTCCCGAAACATGTAGAGCTCAGCGCGCGGCACCAGCAGGCGCGTGAGCTGCGGGAAGCCATCCCGACCGTCGGCAAGGATGAGCCCGTGTATATGGTCGAGATGGGTGTGGGTGAAGGCAACGGTCCGTATCCGATCGGCGGCGATCTTGGCCTCGCGCAGCGCCTCGGGCAGATGCCCCATTGTCGGGTGCCAGGCGTTCGAGGAGCCCGTGTCGATCAGCGTGATGTCGTCGCCGTCATCGATCGCAAACGCATTGACCGATAGCCTGAGCGCACCGTCAACGAGAGGCACCTGCGACGGCAGGTCATCGCCGAATGGAATATCTCCCGAATGGCGCAGCCGCCTGATTGGCATGTCGACATAACCGTCACGCAGCGACGTGACCGTGATATCGCCGATCTTGTACGCGGTGTGACGAGGCCCGGTCGAAATCCGTTCCAATCTAGATCATCTCCAGCCCGCGCTTGCGGGTCGGCGGCGGGAAGGCGCGGTCGAGTTCGGCGAGGTCTTCGCCGGTGAGCTTGATGTCGAGCGCGGCGACATTCTGGCGGACATGGTCCTGGCTGCTGGCTTTCGGAATGGCGATGACGCCTGGTTGCGCCATCACCCAGGCCAGCGCGATCTGCGCCGCCGTGGCGTTGTGGCGAGCGGCGATGGTTTCCAGCCTGGCATTGCGGGCCAAGGCGCCCTGCTCGACCGGCGAATAAGCCATCAGCGGAATGCTGCGCTGCCGACTCCATGGCGCAAGGTCGAATTCGGGGCCGCGCCGCGACAGATTGTAGAGCACCTGGTTGGTCTGGACATTGCCGCCCGAGCGCAGCCCGGTCAGCTTCTCCATCTCGTCGGTGTCGAAATTGCTGACGCCCCAGTGGCGGATCTTGCCGGCCTTCTTCAACGCTTCGAAAGCGTCGACCGTCTCCGCCAGCGGCACGCTGCCCGGCCAGTGCAGGAGATAGAGATCTATGCGGTCGGTGCGCAGGCGCTTCAGGCTGTTTTCGCAGGCCCGCGCCACGCCGGCGCGCGAGGCATTGGACGGCAGCACCTTGGAGACAAGAAAGAGTTCGTCGCGGCGTCCGGCAATGGCTTCCGCCACAACCTCCTCGGCGCCGCCGCTGGCATACATTTCAGCGGTGTCGATCAGCGTCATACCGAGGTCCAGCCCGAGCTTCAGGGCATTGACCTCGCCGGCACGGCGGCGGGAATCCTCGCCCATCTTCCACGTGCCCTGGCCCAGCACCTGGACGGCTTCTCCCGAAGGGAGCGTGGTGGTTCTGATTTTAGATGACATGGCCAGCTCCGTGTGAAGTCAGATCGCGGCATAGCCGCCGTGGGAAATCCAGACTGAAGCTCCTCATCTTCGTCCAGGCGATTGTTCGACAAAGCCTCCTATGCGGCAGATGCGGTTGAACGGTGGAGGATCAGATAGACCACTCCACTTACCATCGCACTCGCGAGTGCCGCCGCTGAATAGGTGACAGCAATGCCAAGGTTGTCCAGCCAGATTGCCACCACGGCGAAGAACGCGGCAAACGAAAACGAGCCAGTGATCACCCCTCGAAGAAGATTTGATGCGGCACCCGCTCCCATCTGATGGTGGGTAAAAACGCTCAGGATCAGAACGAAAACCGGAAATGGCGCAAGCAGGCCGCTTAGCTTTGCGCCGACATGCCCTGTCAAGAAAGTGATCAGAAGCACGAAGGCAGCTGATACCAGCATCCGCAGAGTGAGATCAAAACGGATCGTGACCTTTGCAGCGGCGTCAATGTTCACAGGCTTCAATATGGCCATGAAAAGCAGGATCGCTGCCAGAAGCAACCCCAATCCGGATGCGACAGTCCATTCGAATTCATTCCAGATCAATGTCGCTGCAAAAAACGCGCCTGCGCTGCACAGAACGGTCATGGCCACATTGAGCCGCTTTGCCAGCAGCGCATAGGTAAAACAGAAGATGCACGTCGAAACCTGGCCAACGAAATTTGCCACCGCTGCGTGCTGCGCAAACGAAGCGCCATGCTCCAGCGCCGTAAAGACCGAGATCGGTCCCGTTATCAGCGGAACGCCCATAAGCATTCCGCCTACAGCGGGGCCGTATTTGCGGCTCAGCAGCGTAAGGCAAAGGATAAGAACCGGCGCGGTGGCAAGCTTAAAGGCCAAGATCACGGGCAAGATGGCAACTGCCTGGCACTATCCATCATTCGGGCCCTCTTGCCACATTTCTTCGACGCCTCGACCCGTCTTGACGACATGCCTGAGTCCTGACGCCGGCACTATAGCGAGCGGGAGACTTCCAGAAAGGATATTCCGCTGCGGCCGCCCATACCCTACTTAACCGGATGGGCGGCGAGCCAGCCCTGCATCTGCTTGATCTCGGCTTCCTGGGCAGCGATGACGCCTTCGGCCAGCTTGCGGATTTCAGGATCCTTGCCATTGGCGAGTTCCACCTTGGCCATGTCGATTGCGCCCTGATGATGCGGGATCATGCCGCGCACGAAATCGACATCGGCATTGCCGGAATATTCGGAGGCCATCATGTCGGCATGCATCTTATCCATCGCCGCCTTGTAGCCTTCGGTCGACGGACTGGTCGCGTCTGTCGCCATCGCGCCCATGTCATGTTTCATCTCCTCGGACTGCGCCGGGACGCTTTCGAGGAAAACGGCAAGCAGCATTCCCGCCGCCATCAGCAAAAGCACGATCTTTTTAGCCAAGGTCATCCATGATCTCCTGTTGATTGGATTTCGTATTTGGGGGTTGAGTTCAGAGTTTCAATGTCCTCAGCCGCAATGCGTTGGCGATGACCGAAACCGAGGACAGGCTCATCGCCGCCGCCGCCAGCATCGGCGACAACAACGTGCCGGTGAGCGGATAGAGCACGCCGGCGGCGACCGGCACGCCGAGCACATTGTAGAGGAAGGCGAAGAACAGGTTCTGGCGGATATTGCGGATCGTCGCCTGGGCCAGCGTTCGCGCCCTGACGATGCCGTTGAGATCGCCCTTGACCAGCGTAATGCCTGCGCTTTCGACGGCGACATCGGCGCCGGTGCCCATGGCGATGCCGACATCGGCGGCGGCCAAGGCCGGCGCATCGTTGACGCCGTCGCCGGCCATGGCGATGCCAGCGCCCTTGGCGCGCAGTTCCTCGACCAATGCCGCCTTCTGCTCCGGCAGCAGGCCGGCGCGCACCTCGTCGATCCCGAGACTTTTGGCGATGGCGCGCGCCGTGCGCTCATTGTCGCCGGTCGCCATGATGATCTTCAGTCCCCTGTCGTGCAGTGCCCGGATCGCCTCGGCCGTCGTTGCCTTGATCGGGTCGGCGACGGCGACGATGCCGGCCAGTTTTTTGTCGACGGCAACGAACATGACGGTGTTACCTTCGGCCTGCAGCGCCTCGGCCCTGGCCGACAGGGACGCGGTATCGATACCAAGATCGGCCATCATGGCGGCATTGCCGAGCGCGACCTCGCGGGTTGACACAGTGCCGGAGACGCCCTTGCCGGTGACGGCTTCGAAGCCACTGGCCTCTTCGATTGTCAGGCCACGCTCACCGGCGCCGCCGACGATTGCTTCGGCCAAAGGATGCTCCGAGCCTTTTTCGAGGCCAGCGGCGAGCGCCAGCAATTCGTTCTCCGAAAAGCCTTCGGCAGCGACGACATCGGTCAGCCGAGGCTTGCCTTCGGTCAAGGTGCCGGTCTTATCGACAATCAGCGTGTCGACCGAGGCAAAGCGTTCGAGCGCTGCCGCTTCCTTGATCAGCACGCCGGCATGCGCCCCGCGCCCGGTGGCGGTCATGATCGACATCGGCGTCGCCAGGCCGAGCGCGCAGGGACAGGCGATGATCAGCACCGAGACCGCCGAGACGATGGCGGAGATCAGGCTGGGTTCGGGGCCAAAGACCGCCCAGGCGGCAAAGGCGGCAAGCGCGATCAGCACGACGGCCGGGACGAAATAGAAGGAAACGCGATCGGCCAACCCTTGAATCGGTGCGCGCGAACGCTGCGCCTTGGCGACCAGTTCGACGATGCGCGAAAGCGTGGTCTCGGCGCCGACCTTTTCGGCGCGCATGATCAGCGAGCCGTTCTTGTTCAGCGTGCCGCCGGTCAAGGCATCGCCTCCGGTCTTTTCGACCGGCAGCGGCTCGCCCGAGATCATCGATTCGTCGACCGAGGAGCGACCCTCGAGCACGATGCCGTCGACCGGCACTGCATCGCCCGGACGGATGCGCAGCCGGTCGCCGGCCTTGACCGCATCGAGCGGCACGTCGGCCTCGGAGCCGTCGTCCCCGATCAACCGCGCCGTCTTCGGCGCCAGGTCGAGAAGCGCGCGGATGGCCGAGCCGGTCTTTTCGCGGGCTCGCAATTCGAGGACCTGGCCGAGGAACACCAGCGCGACGATGACGGCGGCGGCCTCGAAATAGACCGGCACGCTGCCGCCATGACCGCGGAACTGATGCGGGAAGATGTCCGGAAACAGCGTAGCGACGACGCTGTAAAGATAGGCAGCACCGACGCCGAGCGAAATCAGCGTCCACATGTTGGGGCTGCGATTGACCAGCGACTCCCAGCCGCGATGGAAGAACGGGAAGGCCGCCCACAGCACGACCGGGCTGGCCAGCGCCAGTTCCAGCCAGACCATCGTGCGTTCATCGACAAAGGCCTGGAACGTCAGGCCGAGCATCGGCGCCATGGCGACGATCAGCAGCGGCACGGATAGCACCGCGCTGACCCAGAGGCGCCTGGTGAAGTCGACCAGTTCGGGGTTCGGGCCCTCGTCGCCGGTGGGTACGCCCATCGGCTCCAGCGCCATGCCACAGATCGGGCAAGAGCCGGGCTTGTCCCTGATCACCTCGGGATGCATCGGGCAGGTGTATTGCGTGCCTTTCGGCATTGGCGACGGCGCCGGCCTGTCGCCGAGATATTTTTGCGGCTCAGCCTCGAACTTCGCCTGGCAGCCGGCCGAGCAGAAATAGAAACCCTGACCTTCGTGGCGGAAAAAATGCTTCCCAGTGGCCCGGTCGACGCTCATGCCGCAGACAGGGTCGGTGGCGGTCAGGTATTTTTCAGGCGCAGCGACGAATTTCGTGCGGCAGCCCTCGCTGCAGAAGTGAAAGAGACGGCCGCCATGTTCGGCCGTCGGCTTGCCTGCGGCCGGATCGACGCTCATGCCGCAGACCGGGTCGCGCACCACCGCCTCGGCGGCCGGCGCAGCCGCCTTTGCCGTACAGCAGCTGCCATCGGCAGCATGCGCGTGGTGGTGATGCTCGGAATGCGCCATCGAATAAATGCCTTCATGTCTGTCTGGATGCGGAGGTAGTGCTTCCAGTAACTGGAAGGTCAAGGGGCGATTTCGACTTTTCGATCATGGCCGCCATCTGACGGCATCGAGGGAAAATCGCTTACGCAATTTCTTTCCTATGTTATGGACGCGACCACCCGCATCCACTGCATCGATCCCACCTAAATGAAATGCCTGGTTATCAATCTCGATCGGTCCCGCGACCGCCTCGCCCACGTGTCGGCCGAGTTCGCCCGCATAGGCATCGCCTTTGAACGGGTCGTCGCCATCGACGCGCGCGATCGGCCGGATCTGGCCGAAATGTCGCAGGGCAAGAAGCAGTTGCGTATGGCTGACGGCGAGATCGCCTGCCTGCTCAGCCATAAACAATGCTGGTCGATCATTGCGGCAGGCGATGACGCCTATGGCGCCATCTTCGAGGACGATGTCGTCTTCGCTGACAATGCCGGCGCTTTGCTTGCCGATGTGGGCTGGATTCCCGCCGATGCGGACATCGTCAAGCTGGAAACGTTCTTCAATCGAACCGTGATTTCACGCAAGAAGGTTGCCTGTGGCAACGGTTTTTCTGCGAGCAGGCTGTACGCCGTCCATATCGGTACGGCCGGGTACATCCTGTCGAGACAGGCCGCCCGAGATCTCATCGAAGCAACGAATGACATTGCCATTCCCGTCGATCAGCTCGTCTTCAATCCGCGTTTTGCGACCTCGTCCCGCGACGTCATTTATCAGCTTGTGCCGGCTTTGTGCCTGCAGGCTCAGTTCCTTGGCGGCAGTCCGGTGAGACTGCCGAGCCTGCTCAAGCAGAATCGCACGGAGGAATGGGTGGCAAGCGGCCGGGATAAAAAACGCCATAAGCCGATTGCCACCAAGGTGGGGATCGAGGCCAAGCGGCTGGCGAGGCAAATCGCCGATCTCTTCCGGTTACGGCGGGAGAAAATCATCCCGTTCGAGTTTCGCGGCCGACGCGTCCGTCCGCCCCATACCCAGCATCGTGAAAACGCGCTATAGACGCCGCCGAAAGGCGAGGCCAACCGGCAACTTATGGCAAAAATCTCCCTCAAACTCGACGAGTTGATCGACAGCGACGCCCTGCGCCGCGAGATGACGGCGCTGACCTCGGCCGGCAACGGCGCCGAGCCCGGGGCGCGCGTCGGCGCGCTCAGGCTGCTCAAGGGTCGGCTGACCGAGGGCCGCAAGGTCGCCGAGCGCATGTTGATGGACGATGGCAGCGGCGCCGCCTGCGCCGCCCGGCTGTCGCATCTCATGGACGAGATCATCCGCGCCCTCTACGAATTCGCCGCGACCCATGTCTATCGCGTGAAAAACCCGTCGACCGCCGAGCGCATGGCTGTCGTTGCCGTCGGCGGCTATGGCCGCGGCACGCTGGCGCCGGGTTCCGACATCGACCTGTTGTTCCTGCTGCCCTACAAGCAGACGCCGTGGGGCGAGCAGATCGTCGAATACATGCTCTATATGCTGTGGGACCTCGGACTGAAGGTCGGCCACGCCACCCGCAACATCGACGAGTGCCTGAGGCTGTCGCGCAGCGACATCACCATCCGCACCTCGATCCTGGAGGCCCGGTTCCTGTGGGGCGAGCAAAAGCTCTTTGACGAATTGCTAACCCGCTTCGACCATGAAGTGGTGCGCACCACGGGACCGGAATATGTGCAGGCCAAGCTCGCCGAACGCGACGAGCGCCATGCCAAGGCCGGCGAAAGCCGCTATCTGGTCGAGCCAAACGTCAAGGACGGCAAGGGCGGCCTGCGCGATTTGCAGACGCTGTTCTGGATCGCCAAATATTTTTATCGCGTGCGCACCGGCGAGGAATTGGTCGACAAGGCTGTTTTCACCGAAGCCGAATACAGGGAATTCCTCAAGGCCGAGGACTTTCTGTGGGCGGTGCGCTGCCACATGCATTTCCTCACCGGCAAGCCCGAAGAGCGGCTGCATTTCGACATCCAGCGCGAGATCGCCGAGCGTCTCGGCTACACCACCCATCCCGGCCTGTCGGCGGTCGAGCGCTTCATGAAGCACTATTTTCTCGTCGCCAAGGATGTCGGCGACCTGACCCGCATCTTCTGCGCCGCGCTCGAGGAGGAGCAGGCCAAGCACGTTCCGGGCTTCAACCGCATCTTCCTCACCTTCCAGCGCCGCAAGCGCAAGCTGGCCGGCACGTCCGATTTTATCGTCGACAACCATCGCATCAACGTCGCCGACGACACGGTGTTCGAGCGCGACCCGGTCAATCTGCTCAGGCTGTTCTGGTTCGCCGACAAGCACGGGCTGGAATTCCATCCCGATGCGCTGAAGCTGCTCACCCGTTCGCTCGGTCTGGTCAACAAGTCGCTGCGGCGCGACGAGGAGGCCAACCGGCTGTTCCTCGACATCCTGACCTCGGACCGCAATGCCGAGCTCAATCTGCGGCGCATGAACGAGGCCGGCCTGCTCGGCAAGCTGATCCCCGACTTCGGCAAGATCGTCGCCATGATGCAGTTCTCGATGTACCACCACTATACGGTGGACGAGCACCTCATCCGCTGCATCGGCGTTTTGGCCGAGATCGAGCGCGGCGACGGCGAGAAGGTGCATCCGCTGTCGCACACGCTGATGCCGGGGCTGAAGAAGAGCCGCGAGGCGCTCTATGTCGCCGTGCTCTTGCATGACATCGCCAAGGGCCGGCCGGAGGATCACTCCGAGGCCGGCGCCCGGATAGCGCGGCGCATCTGCCCGCATATGGGACTGTCGGCCGCCGATACCGAGACCGTCGCCTGGCTGGTCGAGAACCATCTGGTGATGTCGATGACGGCGCAGACGCGCGACCTCAACGACCGCAAGACGATCGAGGATTTCGCCGCGATCGTGCAGTCGGTCGAACGGCTGAAGATGCTGCTGATCCTCACTGTGTGCGACATCAGAGGCGTCGGACCAGGCGTCTGGAATGGCTGGAAAGGTCAGCTCCTGCGCACGCTCTACTACGAGACCGAACTCTTGTTGACCGGCGGCTTCTCGGAAGTGTCGCGCGCCCAGCGCACGGCGGCATCACGCGAACGTCTGGCCGAGGCGCTGGCCGACTGGCCGGACAAGGCGCGCAAGCGCTATGTCGGCCTGCACTATGAGAATTATCTGTTGACCGTCGATCTCGCCGATCAGCTGCGCCATGCCGAATTCATCCGCGAGGCGGACGCGGCCGGCAAGAAGCTCGCCACCGTGGTCAGGACCCACCAGTTCGAAGCTGTGACCGAGATCACCGTTTTGGCGCAGGACCATCCGCGTCTGCTTTCGGTCATTGCCGGGGCCTGTGCGGGCGCCGGCGGCAACATCGTCGACGCGCAGATCTTCACCACGTCCGACGGCCGCGCCCTGGACATTATCCTGATCTCGCGGGAGTTCGACCGCGACGAGGACGAGCGCCGCCGCGCCGAGCGCGTCGGCCGGCTGATCGAAGACGTGCTGTCGGGCAAGAGCTGGCTGCCGGAAATGATCGAGAAGCGCACCCGGCCGCGGCGCGGCGCCAAGGTGTTCAAAATTCCGCCGCGCGCCGAAATCCGCAACACGCTGTCGAACCGGTTTTCGGTGGTCGAGGTCGAGGGGCTCGACCGGCCCGGCCTGTTGTCGGAGATCACCAGTGCGTTGTCCGACCTGTCGCTCGACATCGCCTCGGCCCACATCACCACCTTCGGCGAGAAGGTCATCGATACTTTCTATGTCACCGACTTGACCGGACAGAAGATCGACAGCCCGGCGCGCACCGCCGCCATCCGCACCAGGCTGATCGCCGCACTCGAGGGCATTGCCCCGGAGCGCGGTGGCAAGGCCAAGGCGGCGGCTGAGTGACCATCACTTTGTCCCAATCACCCCCTTTTTCCCAATCATCCAGGCAATCTTCCCGCGCATGAGCCTCGTCAAGAAATTCGCCACGGTTGCGTCCGGCACGCTGATGAGCCGCGCGCTCGGCTTTGGCCGCGAGATGCTGATGGCGGCTGCACTCGGTACCGGACCGGTGGCGGACGCCTTCAACGCCGCCTTTCAGTTTCCCAACACGTTTCGCCGGCTGTTTGCCGAAGGCGCCTTCAACGCCGCCTTCGTGCCGCTGTTTGCCAAGGAGATCGAGACGCACGGCACCGACGGCGCCAAGCGCTTTTCGGAGGAAGTGTTCGGCGTGCTGTTCTCGGCGCTGCTGGCGCTGACCATCATCATGGAACTGGCGATGCCGCTGATCGTGCGCTATCTGGTGGCGCCGGGGTTTGCCGACACGCCGGGCAAGTTCGAGACCACCGTCCTGCTTGCGACGATCATGTTCCCGTATCTCATCTGCATGTCGCTGGCGGCGATGATGGCCGGCATGCTGAATTCGCTGCGCCGCTATTTCGCGGCAGCCGTCGCACCCGCCTTCCTCAACATCATCCTGATCAGCGTGCTTGGTTATGCCTGGTACCACGGCATGGATGCTCGCGAAGTCGGCTTCAGCCTGTCCTGGGGCGTGCTGGCGGCCGGACTGGTGCAGCTTGCCATCGTCTGGGTGGCGGTGCGCAATGCCGGCATCGCAATCGGTTTTCGCCGGCCGAAAATGACGCCCAACGTCAAGCGGCTGCTGATCCTGGCGCTGCCAGCGGCGATCACCGGCGGCATCACCCAGATCAACCAGCTGATCGGCACGGCGATCGCCTCGGCGCAGGACAGTGCCGTGTCATCACTCGCCTACGCCGACCGCATCTACCAGCTGCCGCTCGGCGTCGTCGGCGTCGCGGTGGCGATCGTGCTGTTGCCGGAATTGTCGCGGGCGCTGAAGTCGGGCAATCTGGTCGAGGCCGCCAATCTGCAGAACCGCTCGGTCGAATTCACGCTGTTCATGACCTTGCCGGCGGCGGCCGCGCTGTGGGTTATGTCCGAGCCGATCGTACGGCTGGTCTATGAGCGCGGCGCCTTTGCCGCCAACCATTCGACACCGACGGTGGCTGCGATCCTGGCGATCTTCGGCCTTGGCCTGCCCGCCTTCGTGCTGATCAAGGCCTTCACCCCCGGCTATTTCGCCCGCGAAGACACGCGCACGCCGATGATGTTCGCCGCCATTTCGGTGGGCGTGAACGTCGCGACCGCGCTGACGCTGTTTCCCAGGATGGGCGCGCCCGGCATCGCGGTGGCCTCGGCCGTCGCCGGCTGGGTCAATGCGGTGATGCTGCTTGCCGTCTTGATCCGGCGCGGCCATTGGGGCCGCGACGTGCCGCTGCTGAAGCGCATCCCGCGCCTGGTGCTGTCGGCGGTGGTGATGGCGGCGGCGCTCTATTTCGCCGAACACTGGCTGGCGGTCAGGCTCGGCCCCGGCTCGCCATTGGTGATCAAGGCGACGACGCTGCTGGCGCTGGTCGCCTGCGGCGCGGCTCTCTATTTCGTCACCGCCTTTGCCACCGGCGGCGCCGATTTCGGCATGATCCGCCGGAATGTGAAACGCGGCTCTGGCAAAGCAACCCCACCCGCCGCAAACACCGAACTGGACGAGTAGTCGGGGCAGCCCGACGGCGCCGGTCTTGATCGCAAGGCCGCTCTCGTCCATAAGCGCGCCGTCGAAAGACTTTCGCCGCGCGCGAAACGGCCCTCCACAAGCCATGAGGACATCATGACCGCCTTCAAACAACTCGTCTTTTCCGGCGTCCAGCCGACCGGCAATCTGCATCTCGGCAACTATCTCGGCGCCATCAAGAAATTCGTTGCGCTCCAGGACACGTCCGACTGCATCTATTGCGTCGTCGACCTGCATTCGCTGACCGCGCAGCTCGTCCATGACGACCTTGCCGACCAGACCCGCTCGATCACCGCCGCCTTCCTTGCCTCCGGCATCGACCCGACGAAGCACATCGTCTTCAACCAGTCGCGGGTGATGCAGCATGCCGAGCTTGCCTGGATCTTCAACTGCGTGGCGCGCATCGGCTGGATGAACAAGATGACGCAGTTCAAGGACAAGGCCGGCAAGGACCGCGAGAATGCTTCGCTCGGCCTGCTCGCCTACCCTTCGCTGATGGCGGCCGACATCCTGCTCTATCGCGCCACCCATGTGCCGGTGGGCGAGGACCAGAAGCAGCATCTGGAGCTGACCCGCGACATCGCGCAGAAATTCAACAACGACTTTTCGAGCCGCATCGCCAGCCTTGGCGTCGGCGTCGAGATGCAGGTCGGCGAAGAGACGGTGAACGGCTTTTTCCCGATCACCGAACCCGTCATCGGCGGCCCGGCGGCGCGCATCATGAGCCTGCGCGACGGCTCCAAGAAGATGTCGAAATCGGACCCGTCCGACCTGTCGCGCATCAATCTGACCGACGATGCAGACACCATTTCGAAGAAGATCCGCAAGGCCAAGACCGACCCGGAGGCCTTGCCGAGCGAGGTCGACGGCCTGGAAAGCCGGCCGGAAGCGGAAAATCTGGTCGGCATCTATGCCGGGCTGGCCGAGATGTCGAAGGCCGACGTGCTGAAGGAGTTCGGCGGTCAGCAGTTTTCGGTGTTCAAGCCGGCGCTGGCCGACCTTGCCGTGGAAAAACTGGCGCCGATCGCCGGCGAGATGCGCCGCATCGAAGGCGACCGCGCCTATGTCGACGCGGTGCTGAAGGATGGCGGCGAGCGCGCCGGCGTGCTGGCCGAGACCACGATGAAAACCGTGCGCGACATTGTCGGCCTGCTGCAGGGCTGATCTGCATCGCCTGTGCACCGCACCATACTGGCACAAGGCCGGCCGCTTGCGGCCGGCCGGCGCGGGTGGCAGATTGCGGCCGAAATAGCATCGAGTAGATAGACATGGTCTCCAAACGCCTCAGTCGCGAAGCCGGCCATCGCAGGAAATTCCTGACGATCATCGACGACACGCCGGAGTGCGAGCGCGCCGTCGCCTACGCTTCGAAGCGGGCGCAGAGCACCAGTGGGACGCTGGTGCTGCTCTACATCATCACGCCGGACGACTTTCAGCACTGGCTGGGTGTTGAGAAGATCATGCGCGAGGAAGCCAACGCCACGGCGCGCGCTGCGCTCGACGGCTATGCCAACAAGGTGCGTCAGAAGCTCGGCATCGAGCCCGAAATGGTGGTGCGCGAAGGCAAGCCGACCGAGGAGATCCACAAGCTGATCGAGGAAGACCAGGACATCGCCATCCTGGTGCTGGCGGCAGGCGCCGGCAAGGAAGGGCCTGGTCCCTTGGTCGGCGCTGTCGCCGGCAAGGGCGCCGCCTTCCCCATTCCGGTCACAGTGGTGCCGCAGAATCTGTCGGACGAGGAGATCGACAGCCTCGCCTGAAGGTGTATTGATATTCAGGTGATGCCAGCCTGCGAATGGCGGCGTCCTGCGCTTCCGGTGCTCACGTACTTCTAGTACGCTCCGCTCCGGTTCTCGGACGCCACTATTCTCGACTCGGCCTGACCTGAATCTCAACACACCTCGAGCAGGCCGGGAGCCAGCAAAAACATTCCGCCAGCCAGCCATTTCTAGCGACGCGTTTCGCTTGAATGTCCAGCCGATTGAGCCTATTTAGAACTATTCCAAACTAGCTGCCCGACTGGGGCACGGAGACGGCCATGTTCATCCAGACCGAATCGACGCCGAACCCGGCAACATTGAAATTCCTGCCCGGCAAGGAAGTGCTTGTTGAAGGCACCGCGGATTTCCGCGATGCCGACAGTGCAGCCAGCGCCTCGCCGCTGGCCGGCCGGCTGTTCGAGATCCCCGGCGTCACCGGCGTGTTCTTCGGCTATGACTTCATCACCGTGACCAAGGACGGCCCCGACTGGCAGCATCTGAAGCCGGCCATCCTGGGCGCCATCATGGAGCATTTCATGTCGGGCGCGCCCGTCATGGTCAACGCCGGCCCCGCCGCCGAGACCAGCCAGACCGGCGAATTCTACGACAAGGCCGACGAGCAACTGGTCATCACCATCAAGGAACTGCTCGACACAAGGGTGCGCCCGGCGGTTGCCCAGGACGGCGGCGACATCACCTTCCGCGGCTTCGAGAACGGCACTGTGTTCCTGCACATGAAGGGCGCCTGCGCCGGCTGCCCGTCGTCGACGGCGACGCTGAAGCACGGCATCCAGAACCTGCTTCGGCATTTCGTGCCGGAAGTTCAGCAGGTCGAGCAGGTCTCTTAAAAGGCCTTTCCCAACGGACCAAAAACAAAAAACCGGGCCAAATTGCCCGGTTTTCTGTTTGGGACGTCCGTTGTTGCCTAGACGGTCCGCGTCATAAAACTCGTCACATCACAATGACCTTGGCGCCGACCGACGTGCGGTCGTAGAGGTCGATGATGTCCTGGTTCATCAGCCGGATGCAGCCCGACGACATCGCCTTGCCGATCGAATTCCATTCTGGGCTGCCATGCAGGCGATAGCCCATGTCGCCGCCCTTGTTGAACAGGTACATGGCGCGCGCGCCGAGCGGATTCTTCAGGCCCGGCTCCATGCCGCTGGCAAACTTGGCCAGTTCGGGCTGGCGCTGGATCATCTGCCGCGGCGGGGTCCAGGTCGGCCATTCGCGCTTCAGCGCGATGTGGGCGGTGCCGTGCCATTCAAAACCTTCGCGGCCGACGCCGATGCCGTAGCGGATCGCCCGGCCGTCGCCTTCGACGAAGTAGAGAAACTTGTTCTGGGTATCGACGACAATGGTGCCCGGCTTTTCCGAGGTGTCGTAGTTCACCTCTTGCCGGTGATACTTCAGCGGCACCTTCTCGATCGGGATGCGCGGCAGCTGATAGCCTGCATCGTTCACCGAACCGTAGTTGTTGCTGAAGAGCTGCGAGCCGATCGTGCTGCAACCCGAGATCGCGGTCGACAACGCAAGTGCAGCGACGATTGCAAATGACTTCATGCGCATGAAATGGTCCGATGCCCCGCCCAGAATCGATCGGCACGTTGCGGCCGCTTTTCCTGAAATCATTCTTGCTGGCATTTGCTTTGCTTGCCAAGCACGCGATGCCTATATGCAAGGGCTTACATGCCGGTAAGCCATCAACTATGGCAATTCGGCAACAGGGGTCACAGGATTGTGAAGGAAAATCAATGGGCGGTCCTGTCGGATAGCCCAGAATCAGGGAACCACATCGAGGAACCATTATGAATGTTGGCGATGCCGCGGCGCGGTCCGGCCTGCCGGCCAAGACCATCCGCTACTATGAAGAGATCGGCCTGATCGCGCCGGCGCGCGCCGGCAATGGCTATCGCGATTATTCCGGCGACGACATCCACCGGCTGGCCTTTCTGCGGCGTGCCCGCAACCTGGGCTTTTCAATCGACGATTGCCGCCAGTTGATGGCGCTCTACCGCGATCGCAGCCGCGCCAGCCACGACGTGCGCGAGATCGCCGCCGCCCATGTCAGCGCCATCGAGGAGAAGGTGCGCGAGCTGCAGTCGATGCGCGCGACGCTGCAGAAGCTGATCCACGCCTGCCATGGTGATGACCGGCCGGACTGCCCGATTTTGGATGATATTGCGGGAATGGCGTTAGGAGACGGGCCGGCTTCGGCCACGGTTTGAAAGGCTGCGCTGGAATGGACTGGCGCCGACGCGCACGAAATCCTCCAAAGGTCTAACATCTCATTTGGCTAAAATACGGAACGTCCAATGGACAAGACCGGAACCAAAGCGGTTACATCAGACCTTCGTCCCTCACGGCGCAAGACTTTAGTCCTGCCGTCTTGTTAGATAAGAACGGAAGGTGACTGGCACGACATAGGGCCGCCCCGGATCAATACCAGACTGCACCCAGACGAATATGGTGCGATCGCGTAAGGCGAAGGGATCGGGCCGTCCGGTGCCACTTCCATGACGAAAGGGAAGACCCAGCGCGAAACGTTCGAGGAGGCCGCTCGCAACCTCGAAACCGACCAGTCAGAGGAAGCCTTGACTGCAACTTGAAAACGGTCGCGAAGTCGGTGCCGCCGAAAGACGACAAGCCGAAAAAAGTCAGCAACGACAGCTCGTCATCCGGTGGAACGGGACGAGGCTGGTGACCTGGCCCATCTGGACTCGAACCGGGCAAGAGCCGCATTCTCCAGTTGTGGAGCGGGGCGATGGCGCGGATGATCACCAGAGAAGAAATCGAAAAGCATCAAGCTTCCGTCCGAGCAAAGGCTGAAGCAGAAGCACTCACCGCCGGCCTGCTAGACGCGACGTTCGCTATTTATCACTACAACAATTTTCGTCGGCGGTTTGGCCCAATCCCTGAACAGCTGCCTCCGATTGATTGGAATGTCCTAAGATATCGCTTTTCGAAGAGCGAAATCGATGACGCAACTCACCTTGCGAGCGCGCTGTTCAGAAACGCCTACCAAGCCGGCGATGATATACGCGAGGGGCGACTCACATATGCGGATACAGTCGATAGGCTACGCCTCGATTATCCTGGCTTTTCCGGCAATTGCTACGAGGAGACGATCTCTCAAGGACTGTTTGAGTCGCTGTGGTAGTCGAAATAGGGTTTGTCAAATATCTAATCGCCGCTGTTAGCGTACCACAGCGAGCACTGCCGCGCCCTTCGTGAGATCCATGAGCCGTTGTTGAAGTCGATAGAGACTATCACCGACAAGAGGGCGCCGTTCATCCAGCAGAACGGGACAGGGCCGGTGAAGCCGCCAATGCGCTAGCGCACAAACCACGTCAGCCCCAGCATCAATGTGCCGAACACGACGACACAGTCGAGAATCCTCACCTGCCGGACACCAATTAGAGCCAGCCCGGTGCCAAGAAGCCCGCCAATCGTTCCCGAAAGTATTAACTGGGTCATGCTGCCTCCGACATTTGAACCGTAGCACAATGCCCATAACATGCCCAGCGCAGCCGCGCGGGAGAAGCCATCAAGCTAGCCATTCCCCTGCGGCTGGGTAGCGCCTAGCGCCTCTTGCCCTTGCCTGTCGGTTGAGAGCCGGTCTTTGACGGGCTGGCCTCTTTGAGAAGCCTCAAGGCTTCCTCGCGGGTTAGGCCGCATCTGCGGGCGTAGAAGTCCGCTTCGGCCATTCGTTCCCGGTCGATTGGTTCTTCTCGGCTCTGTTTTGCCTTCTTGCCCACCGTACGAATCATAGCACGTTCAGGGTGTTAGCCCCACATAGGGGAGGTGCCGGGCTGTCATAGCCTCAATGAAACGCACCCCCGCACGTAAAGGGGTGAAGTGACTGCTACTGATTTCGCGCGAGGAGCGCGCGATTTTCCTCAGACTGTCGCTCGACGCGATTTGCTGCCTCAGGCCCTCCATCGCATGCTTGGGACACCCATTGCTTCATTTCGTCAGTAAGAGCCCCAACCTCGGGTGTTCGGCCTGGATCGAGGAGAGCAGTAGTGAGATCAATGTCGACGGCGACCTTGAATTCGGCGCTGCCCGCTTCTGCCCCAAGCACTACCAGTCGGGTTTGTCGACGATTTGGTCCGTAAACGATGAGGTAGGTCTCAGTCTGATCAAGGGCGTTCTTCAAGATTAGCTCTGCAGCTCCGTCATGTGTATCCGGGCACCGAAATTCGATTGGGTATAGCAGCTGCTTGTCAAAGGGTTTTTCTTCTGAAGCAGAGGGGGGTGTCGTGGCGACCGACAGGAGACCCGCGAGCGACACCCGCTGCAATACTGCATAAACCTGTCTAGTCATGCCCATAAGGCCATGCCCCATATCCACCCCACGGGACATTCCTACCTTTGGCTGGGTCCGTCAAATATATAATCCCCTTCCAAAAACAGGTTCAAACCGTGAACAAAATCTGGCATGGTGGCTGCCATGCCTCTCATTTCGCCGATTCCCCTCAATCCCCTGATCGACGGCCGCCAGTCGGAACGCGCCATGCTGGTGCGGCGTGGCGTGCAGCGGCTGTTGATGCAGATGGGCATGCATGTGCTGCCTGAACTGTCGCTGGCCACAGGCCGGCGCGCCGATCTGGTGGCGCTGACCCGGCAGGGCGACATCTGGATCATCGAGATCAAATCCTCGATCGAGGATTTTCGCGTCGACCGCAAATGGCCGGATTACCGGCTGCATTCCGACCGCTTCTTCTTCGCCACCCATCCCGGTGTGCCCTCGGAGATTTTTCCCGAGGAATGCGGGTTCATCCTTTCCGACGGCTACGGCGCCGAGATCCTGCGCGATGCGCCTGAGCACCGCATGGCGGCGGCGACGCGCAAGGCGCTGATGTTGCGCATTGCGCGGGCGGGTGCAGCGCGGCTGCTGGCGGCGGAGCTTGCCGGGGTGGCTGTACCGGCGCTCGAGGGCGAGAGCGAATAGGTTCGCCGCCGTGGTGACAGGTCGGGCGCGCCGGCATCCCGACGCGGGCTTCCGACCGGCCGGCGCTATTCAACCTTGATGTTTATGACAGCGTTGGATGCACGCCCGAAGTAGGTATGGACGGCCAAGGTCACCTTGTCCCAGCCTTTGAACCCAGGATTCGATCTGTACAAAACTTTGATGCCGTCGACCTTCCGAGAATTACAACTCGAGCGCTGATCTTTCTTCGAATAATGCGAATAGGTCTTCCCGTATACGATCCTCAATCTTCCATGGCTCGGGCCCGAGGTTGCCCTGAGATCATCCTTACCCGCTTTCGAACAGTCCGGGTTTAGAGTCGAGCCTCCGAAAAGAAAAATCTCCTGCCCAGCCAATGTGGTTTTTTCATAAGTTCGCGTCATCCCGGCCGCTGCCGGACTGACCGCGAACCCCAGAAGCACAAACATCGCTATGACACTTGTTGTGCGGAAGATCATTTTTGCTACCCCATACCCGAGTGAACCCCCTTCGATGATTTTAAGACCATTTCGAGCACGTCACCACTCTTGGAGATGTTCCTTTTGATCAATTCGAAGTCATCAGAATGGAAAATTTTCGACCTCGCACCGATGATTTCCGCCTGCCCGCGCTGTCCTGATCAGTAGGCGCGTCTGGATGGTCCGGCGGCCGGAAAGAGAGGTAGTCCATGGGATCGTTGCAAGGTCAGAATGTCGTCGTCATCGGAGGCAGCCGGGGCGTCGGCCGCTCGATCGTGCAGGCCGCGCTTGGCGAGGGCGCGACAGTGCTCGCCGTTGCCCGCGGTGCAGCCGCGCTGAAGGAACTCTCCTGGGAGACATCGGGTGTGAAGACGCTTGCGGTCGACGCCACCGACGAGACCGCACCCGATGCGGTTTTCGCCGCGCTCGAGCCTAACGTGCTGGTGATCTGCGCCGGCGCCCTTGCGCCGTCCGCGCCCGTCCAGGATCAGAGCTGGGAGGACTTCTCGGTGAACTGGGAAATGGACGTCAAGGCGTCGTTCCTGTTCTGCAAGGCCGCACTCCAGGGCCGGTTGAAGCCGGGGAGCCGGGTTGTGCTGATCTCCAGCGGCGCAGCCTTCAGCGGCGGACCTCCGTTCTCCGGCGGGTATGCAGGCGCAAAACGCATGCAGATGTTCCTGGCCGGTCATTGCCAAAAGGAATCGGATCGGCTTGGACTGGACCTGCGCTTTATGGCGCTCGCACCGGCTCGCATCATGCCAGGGACCGGCATAGGCGATGCCGGGCTCGATGGCTTTGCGGCCTATCTGGGCATCCGGCCTGCAGACGTCCTTGCCAGCATGACCGACTTGCAGACGCCGGCCGATGTCGGCCGCGCGGTGGTCGCGCTCGCCACCGGCAAATCGGAAGGCAGTTCCTTCACCGTCAGCGGCAGCGGACTTGCGGCGGCGGCGTGAGGCGCTCAGGATGCAAGGCGATTTCAGCACCGCAGGCTTGCTATGACAGATGCTCCTGGCCCCGTTGAGCCACTGGGCCGGCCGATCCTCGATCGGTCGGCCTTCGAGCGTCTCACGGCGGCCCACCGCCGCGAACTCAAACTCCATTGCTATCGGATGATGGGCTCGCTGCATGAGGCGGACGACCTTGTCCAGGACACTTTTCTGAGGGCGTGGCGCGGCAGGTCGCAATACGATGGGCGAGGCTCGGTGCGCGGCTGGCTCTATACGATCGCCACCAACAACTGCCTCAACGCCATCAAGGCGCGGTCGACGGCGCATCGCCTCCTCCAGCAGCCCGGACGACCGGAGAGCGCCGGGCGGGCCACTGGCGGGCCCGCCGCCGAGTTAACCTGGCTGGAGCCGTACCCGGACACGGAGCTTCCGGACCTCGTTGACGACGAGCCCGGGCCGGAAGCGCGCTACGAAGCTCGCGAGGCGGTGCAACTCGCCTTCGTGGCGGCGATCCAGCTTCTGCCCGCCAGGCAGCGGGCCATTCTGCTTTTGTGCGATGTGCTCGGATGGTCGGCTGTCGAGACGGCGCAATTGCTGGGCGGCTCGACCGCTTCGATCAACAGCGCCTTGCAGCGGGCGCGCGCAACGCTGGGCGAGCGATATCCTCAGGGGCGGCCGCAGCAGCGGTCGCGGCCCAACCGGCAAGAGGCCGTGCTGCTCGAACGCTACATGCAGGCCTGGCAGGCGGCCAGGCTCGACAGCCTTATCGAGCTCTTGAAGGAGGACGCCACCTACCACATGCCACCATGGCAGGAATGGTACCGGGGACGCGAGGCGATCCATGCTTTCCTGGCGACCGTCTGGGGCAATTTTTCGGGCTACCGCACGGTCGCCATCGGAGCCAACGCCCAACCCGCGGTCGGCGTCTACGCATGCAGCCATCAGGACCTTGTATGGCGACCGCATTCGCTGCATGTCATCGAAGCTGCGGACGGCAAAATCGCCTCGCTGACGATCTACGTGCCGCCGCTCGGACCCGACCTGTTTGCGGCTTTCGGCCTGCCGCCAATCTAGTCTTCTTCCTCAATCTCCTCCGCGGCCGGCGCCATCAGCAGCACGGCGGCACCGAGCAGCGCAGCGATCAGCGAGCCCGCGAGGATGCCGACCTTGACCGCGTCCTGCAGCGCCACGTCGCTGGCGAAGGCGAGCAGGCCGATGAACAGGCTCATAGTGAAGCCGATGCCGCAGAGCAGCGAAATGCCGGCCATGTGCAGCCAGCCGGCATTGACCGGCAGGTCGGCAAAGCCGAGCCGGATCGCCAGTGCGGACGAGCCGAACACGCCGACCAATTTGCCCAGCACCAGGCCGGCGGCGACGCCGAGCGTCAAAGGCTCGACCAAAGCAGCGGCGCTGAGACCGGCCAGCGACACGCCGGCATTGGCAAAGCCGAAAATCGGGATGACGAAGAAGGGCACAATTTTGTGCAGGCCGTGTTCGAGCCGGTGCAGCGGCGAATGGTCGAGATCGTGGCCGCTGCCGGGAGAGACCTTGAGCGGGATGGTCAGCGCCAGCGCCACGCCGGCCAGGGTCGCATGCACGCCGGATTTCAGCACCAGCACCCACAGCACGGCGCCGAGCACGAGGTAGGGCGCCAGCGTCGTCACCCGCATGCGGTTCAGCACGATGAGCACCGCGATGACGGCAAAGGCGGCGCCGAGATAGGCCAGCGACAGCCCGCTTGTGTAGAAGATGGCGATGATGATGACGGCGCCGAGATCGTCGATGATGGCGAGCGCGGTGAGGAAAATCTTCAGCGATGCCGGCACGCGGTTGCCGAGCAGTGACAGCACGCCGAGCGCAAAGGCGATGTCGGTGGCGGTCGGGATCGCCCAGCCGGAGAGCGCGGCCGGATTGTTGCGGTTGATGGCGACATAGACCAGCGCCGGCACCAGCATGCCGCCGGCGGCGGCGACGCCCGGCAGCACGCGGCGCGGCCAGGTCGAGAGCTGGCCGTCGAGCATCTCGCGCTTGATCTCGAGGCCGACCAGCAGGAAGAACACCGCCATCAGTCCGTCATTGATCCAGTGCGAGAGACTGAGCGGGCCGAGATAGGCGTGGAGAGCGGCGAAATAGGTTTCGGCCATCGGCGAATTGGCGACGATCAGCGCGAGCGCTGCCGCCACCATCAGGATGATGCCGCCCGCCGCCTCGCCATCGAGGAATTCGCGAAGGATCGATTTCGGCCGCTCGTCGCGCATGCTTCCTCCGTTACCGGGCTGGTCCTCCAGCGTTGTTTGCGATGATGCGCAAAGCTCGATGGCTGGGCAAGCGTCTCACTTGCCAAGCGCCGGCGCTGCCCTTCACCTGCCTGCCGGAATCCTCTCCCCGTAAACGGGGCGAGGGGCGCTGTCATCGACGGTCTCGCCACTCGCCGGCGTTGCGGCCAGCTTCTTTCTCCCCGTTCACGGGAGAAATGCCCGGCAGGGCAATGAGGGGCGGTGCTAACCTCGACGATTGGCCTGCGCTATTGGTGCCTTAACGCGGTGCGCGCTTGGCCAGTATCCGCTGCAGCGTGCGGCGGTGCATGTTCAGCCGGCGTGCGGTTTCGGAGACGTTGCGGTCGCACATTTCGTAGACGCGCTGGATGTGTTCCCAGCGCACGCGGTCGGCCGACATCGGGTTTTCGGGCGGGGCGGCGCGTTCGCCAGCGGTGCGGGTAAGTGCTGCAAACACATCATCGGCATCGGCGGGTTTCGACAGATAGTCGATGGCGCCGAGCTTCACCGCCGTCACCGCAGTGGCGATGTTGCCATAGCCGGTGAGGATGACCGTGCGGGCATCGTCGCGCTTCTCGCGGATGGCGGCGACGACGTCGAGGCCATTGCCGTCGCCAAGCCGCATGTCGACCACCGCATAGGCCGGCGGATGGGCGCGCGCCTTGGCCACCGCCTCCTCGACGCTCTCGGCCGTCTCGACCACGAAACCCCTGGTTTCCATGGCCCGCGCCAGCCGCGTCAGGAACGGCTTGTCGTCGTCGACGATCAGCAGCGAGGTATCCTCGCCTTCAACCATTGCGCCTATTGCTTCTTCGCCAGTCATCGTCTTTCAAAAATCCTGCTGCCTTAATTTTACGCAGATATAGTTCCTGAACGCCATTGTCCAATTTTGCCGGTCTCAGCCAGTGCATGACCCCGAAAATCGTAGTCGATTTTCAGAAAGGATCATGCGCCAAATCAAAATGCTTCAGGCGGTGTCGAACATCGAGGTTCCCACCGATTCCGGGTTGAGGAAGACGGTGCGCGGCCACGATATCTGTACGATGGCGCCCTCGCCCAACCCGCTCGAATTGCGGAAATCGAGTGTGGCACCGGAGCGTTCGAGCAAGGTTTTGGCGATGAAGAGCCCGAGACCCAGGCCGCCGCCAGCTTCGTTGCCCTGGCGCGTCGACATATAGGGCTCGCCGATGCGATCGATGATTTCGGGCGGAAAGCCCGGCCCGTCGTCGATGATCGAGAAGGTGACGTCGAGCTCGTCCCAGCTCCAGCGTACGGTGACGGTCTTGCGGGCGAAGTCGACCGCGTTCTCGACCAGATTGCCGAGGCCATAGATGACGCCGGGGTTGCGCCGTCCCACGGGTTCGGGGCCGATGCGCTCGCCCGGCCGCAGCTTGATCGAGATGCCGAAATCGCGGTGCGGCGCCGTCACCTCCTCGACCAGCGAGGTCAGCGGCAGCCGCGACAGATGCGCCTCACCCTCGGAGGACAGGCTGGTCAGCCGCTTCAGGATCTCGCGGCAGCGCTCGCTCTGCGACCGCAGCAGCTTGACGTCCTCTGCGTATTTCGGGTCGTCGCCCAGCGCCTTTTCCATCTCCTTGGAGACAAGGGCGATGGTGGCGAGCGGCGTGCCGAGCTCGTGTGCTGCGGCGGCAGCCAAGCCATCCAGCGCCGACAGATGCTGCTCGCGCTGCAGCACCAGTTCGGTGGCGGCAAGCGCGTTGGCGAGCAGGCGGGCTTCCTCGGCGACGCGGAAGGCGTAGATGGCGGTGAAGGCGATCGAGGAAAACACCGCCATCCATATGCCGGCGACATAGATGAACGGCATGGGCAGTGGCGCGCCCTCGTACCAGGGCAGCGGCAGATGGAAGAACACCAGCAAGCTTGCCCCCACGATCACCAGCCCGCCAAGAATGGCTGTGAGACGCAGTGGCAACGATGTCGCCGAAACGACCACAGGCACGGTCATCAGCAGCGAAAACGGATTGGTGAGACCGCCGGTCATGTAGAGCAGGCCGGCAAGCTGCAGGCTGTCGAAGGTCAGGATGAAGAAGGCCGGGAACGGGGTCAGCCGGTGCGCTGCCGGATAGCGGAAGGTCAGCACCAGGTTGAGCCAGGCCGAGCAGGCGATCAGCGCAAAGCAGAGGCTGACCGGCAGCGGAAACTTCAGCCCATAGGCGACGACCAGCACGGTCAGGCTCTGGCCGACAATGGCCAGCCAGCGCAGCCGGATCAGCGTGTTGAGGCGCAGCCGCTGGCTTTGCTGGAAGTCTGGCGCGTGCAGAATTTTGATCATGGCCAAGGATTATAGCCGGGAAAGGACGAGCGCTAGGTCCCGCGCGGTTTTGCCCGCGCTGTAGGGGCGGTAAGCAGCGGATTTTCCGGCCAGACATGGCGGGGATAGCGGCCGCGCATGTCGGTGCGCACATCGGCCCAGGAGCCGCGCCAGAAGCCGGGCAGGTCGCGCGTCGTCTGGATCGGCCGGTGTGCCGGCGACAACAGCTCCAGCGTCAGCGGCACTGTGCCGTTGGCGATAGCGGGATGGCGGTCGAGGCCGAACAGCTCCTGCACGCGGATCGCCAGCACCGGCCATTCGCCGTCATAACGGATCGGCACATGGCTGCCGGACGGCGCATCGAAATGGGTCGGCGCCAGTGCGCCGATCTTGCGCTGCAATTCATGCGGCACCAGCGCCATCAGGCCCGAAGACAGTGCCCCCGGGTCGATCGCGGCGAAGGATGCCTTGCCTGAGAGGAACGGCAGCAGCCAGTCGTCGAGGCGTTCGATGAGGGCCGCGTCCGAAACATCGGGCCAAGGAGCCCCAAGGCCGCGATGCAGCCAGCCCAGGCGCTGGCGCAGCGTCTCGCCGTCCTTGCCCCATTCCAGCAGCGAGAGCCCGTGTTCGCGCAAGGCATCCAGGATGGCGCGGTCGGCGTCAGTGCCGGAGGGTGCGGGCAGCATGCGCTCCGACAGAGTGATGGCGCCGAGCCTGGCGGTCTCGCGCACGCGCACCGCGCGCCGCTCGCGGTCAAAGTTCGTCTCGCGGCGGGTTTCGATCCTGTCGGATAGGGCGGCGCGGATGTCGGCCTCGTCGACCGCGGCCGCCGCGGTGATGCGGGCGTTTTGCGCCTTGCCCTGCAGATCGGCGACGACCAGCCAGCTCTCGCCGGCCAACGGATCGGCGGCGTCGAGCATGGCGCCGGAGCCGTTGGCGAGCACGAAACGCCCACGCTCGCCGCGCGCTTTGGCGACGCGGTCCGGCCAGGCGTGGATGAGGAGAGCGCCGGCGGTGCTACCCTCCCCCTTGAGGGGAGGGTCGATCCGCTTAGCGGATCGGGGTGGGGTCGGTTCGGGCACGCCACCGGCGACCCCACCCCGTCGATCCTGCTGAGCGTTGCTCAGCGTGATCGCCGACCCTCCCCTCGAGGGGGAGGGTTTCGCCAACCTTTCAGCCAATTGCCTTGCGGCAATCGCGCGCGGCGATTTCTCGCTGCGAAAGCGCGTCAGCCGCCGTTCGAGGTCGGCGCCGTCGCCGCCGAGACCGCGCTCGGTGAGCAGCACGGCCAGCATCGCCGCCTCCAGCGCGTGGCCGCTGTTAGCGGCTTCGGCGACCATGTGCGCCAGCCGCACCGGCAGCGCCAGCTTGCGCATCGCGCCGCCCTGTTCCGTCAACCGGCCGGCGTCATCAATGGCGTGCAGCGCGCCGAGCAGCGTTCGCGCCTCGTTGAGCGCCGGCGTAGGCGGCGGATCGAGGAAGGACAGGCTCGCCGGATCGGCGACACCGAAGGCGGCGCAATCGAGCAGCAGTCCGGACAGATCGGCCTCAAGGATCTCGGGCGGGGTGAAAGCGGGCAGTGCCGCCGTCTGCTCGCCCCGCCACAGCCGGATGGCGACACCTGGCTGCGTGCGCCCGGCGCGGCCGGCGCGCTGGTCGGCCGATGCCCTGGAAACACGCACCGTCTCGAGCCGCGTCAGGCCGCTTGCCGGCTCATAGCGCGGCAGCCGCGACAGGCCGGAATCGATGACGACGCGCACGCCGTCAATGGTGATCGATGTCTCGGCGATCGAGGTCGCCAGCACCACCTTGCGGCGGCCGGGCGGCGCCGGCTTGATGGCGGCGTCCTGCGCCCTGTTGTCGAGCTGGCCGTAGAGCGGCACGATGTCGGTGTCGGCGCCCAATCGGCCGTCGAGCCGCTCGGCGGTGCGCTCGATCTCGCGCTGCCCCGGCAGGAAGGCGAGCACGCTGCCGCTCTCCTCGGCCAGCGTCGAACGGATCGCCTTGGCCATGGCGTCTTCGATCGGGATGCCGGCCGGCCGCTCGTCGTAACGGATATCGACGGGAAAGGCGCGGCCCTCGCTTTCGATCACCGGCGCGCCGGACAAAAGTTTCGCAACGCGCGCGCCGTCGAGCGTCGCCGACATCACCAGCAACCGCAGGTCGGGCCGCAAGGCCCCTTGCACATCGAGCGCCAGCGCGAGGCCGAAATCGCCGTCGAGCGAACGCTCGTGGAATTCGTCGAAAATGACAGCCGAAACGCCGGGCAGTTCCGGGTCGTCGAGGATCATGCGCGCCAGCACGCCTTCGGTCACGACCAGGATTTTGGTCCGCACCGAGGTGCGGTTCTCCATGCGCATGGCATAACCGACGGTGGCGCCGGGCTCCTCGCCGAGCAATTCGGCCATGCGGCGGGCAGCGGCACGGGCGGCGAGCCGGCGCGGTTCGAGCAGGATGATCTTGCCGGTGCCCAGCCACGACGCATCGAGCAGCGCCAGCGGCACCAGCGTCGTCTTGCCGGCGCCGGGCGGCGCTACCAGCACGGCGCTGTTGCCGGCGCCGAGCGCCTCGCTCAGCGCCGGCAGTACGGCGGACACCGGAAGCTCCGGCAAGGGTCTTGTCGTCATCGCGTCCGCATATCAGCGGTCAGTATAACCGTGCAACCGGCGCTCGCTCACAGTCTTGTCCGCGCAAGCGGATTCCAGCGCACCGTGCCCAGCCGCACTTCCTCGCGCACCATGGTGAGCAGGCCGGAAGCGCCAACCACGACGAGGCCGACCAGGGACAGCCAGTCGGGATATTCCTGGAAGAATAGCGCGCCGAGGATCACCGCCCAGACGATCTGCGAATAATGTGTCGGCGCGATGCGGTTGGCGGGCGCGTATTTGGCGGCCAGCAGCTGCAGCAACTGTCCGCAAGCGGCGAACGCGCCGGCCATCACCAGCCACAGCAACTGCATCGCGTTGGGAAGGGTAAACGATGTGGCGGCGACGCCTATGCCGTTGAACACCAGGCCATAGCCAACCAGCACGCCCAGCATGGTGGTGCGCTTCTCCTGCTGCGCCAGCGAGCGGGTCAGGATGATGTTGGAGGCGGCCAGGAAGGCAACGGCGAAGGCGGCTAGGTGGCCGAGATGCAATTCGCGAAAACCCGGCCGCACCACCAGCATGACGCCGGCAAAGCCGGCAACCACCGCCAGCCAGCGCCATGGGCCGACCTTTTCCTTGAGCACCAGCGTCGAGAGAATGGTGACGCAGAGCGGCGCCAGGAAGACCAGTGCGTAGACTTCAGCCAGCGGAATGGTGGTGAAGGCATAGACGCTGAGCAAGCCCGATGCCATGCCGGCCCAGGCGCGTGCGTGCACCGCCCATGGCCGCTTGGTACGCCAGAAACCGCGCCAGCGCTCATCGGCCGGCCGGCTGAAAAACAGGAAGCCGCCGGCAAACAGCGTCACGAAGAAGGCGATCTCGAAGACGGTGAACTGTGCGCCAAGGCTCTTGATAACGGCGTCGCTGCACGAATAGCTTGCATAGGCGATGAGGGCGAGCAGGATTCCGTTCGTCACGTGTTTCCATTTCCGGGGAGAGTTAAGTGAAGGTATTGGCGCTCGGCGCGCATCCGGACGACATCGAGATATTCATGTTCGGTACGCTGGCCGCCTATGCGGCGCAAGGCGCAGAACTCACTTTTGCCATAGCCACGGATGGCGCCAAGGGCGGCAAGGGCGACCCCAGCGTTCTGGCGCGTGTCCGCCGGGAGGAAGCGGCGGCGGCGGCGGCACTGCTCGGCGCAACCCTTCACTTTCTCGACTTTCCCGACGGCGAGTTGGTGGCCGATGCGGCGCTGATCGCTTCGCTGAAAGCGCTGATACGCGACACCGCGGCGGATCTGGTGATCACGCACGCGCCCAACGACTATCACGCCGACCACCGCGCGCTCTCGGACGGGGTGCGCATCGCCGCCTCCTTCGCCGTGCCGGTGCTGCATGCCGATACGATGGGCGGCACCGGATTTTCGCCGACGCACTATGTCGACATCTCCGCCTACCGAGATATCAAGACACAGGCGATCCGCGCGCATCGCTCGCAGCGGCCGGAACAATATGTCGACAGGGCGCGCGTTCAGAATGAATTTCGCGCCGGGCAATGCAACAGCACGCCCGGTTCCCTGGCCGAGGCTTTCCGCTTCGAGCCGACATTTCCCTTTGCCGATATTCGCGCATTGCTGCCGCCCGCGCCGCCTGTCCGGCCGGTGACGCCACAGACCAACGTTGTAATCGACGCCGGCTAAGCAACTCTCGGGCGAGCCGCCCGGCAATCATTTCCCAACGATTTCAATGCCCGTTTCGCCATGCTGCGGCGCAGCAACGATTTCGCTTGCCTTGTTTAGTAAAAATTGCATCACTAAACAAATTACTAAACATCTGCGACGCACCGCGCCGCCATGTTTAGGCCCTCGGAGGAGCGAGGGTTGAGGGGCTCTTGAAACCGCCATCCGGGCGCGTTTCGCAAATGGGAGGAAGGCATGAAATCGAGCTTGAAACTGGCGTTGGGACTGACCTCGGCGATCACCGCGTCGACAGCTGTCTCGAACGTTGCGCACGCTGAAGACCTGACGCTGTGCTGGGCCGCCTGGGACCCGGCCAACGCACTTGTCGAACTGTCCAAGGACTTTACCAAGGAAACCGGCATCGGCATGAAATTCGAGTTCGTGCCGTGGACCAACTATGCCGACCGTTTCCTCAACGAGCTCAACTCGCACGGCAAGCTCTGCGACCTGATCATCGGCGACAGCCAGTGGATCGGCGGCTCGGCCGAGAACGGCCACTACGTCAAGCTGAACGACTTCTTCGACAAGGAGAAGATCAGCATGGACGATTTCGTGCCGGCAACCGTTGTCGGCTATTCCGAATGGCCGAAGAACACGCCGAACTACTGGGCGCTGCCGGCCATGGGCGACGTCGTCGGCTGGACCTACCGCAAGGATTGGTTCTCCAAGCCGGAACTGCAGAAGGAATTCAAGGAAAAGTACGGCTGGGACCTCGGCCCGCCGACCACCTTCGACCAGTTGAAGCAGATCGCCGAATTCTTCCAGAAGCGCGAGATCGACGGCAAGACCGTCTATGGCGCCTCGATCTACACCGAGCGCGGCTCGGAAGGCATCACCATGGGCGCCATGGATGTGCTCTACAGCTTCGGCTTCCAGTATGAAAACCCGAAGAAGCCCTACGAAATGGAAGGCTACGTCAACTCCGAGAAATCGGTGAAGGGGCTGGAGTTCTACAAGGCGCTCTATGATTGCTGCACCCCGCCCGGCGCGTCGAACAGCTACATGGGCGAAGGCGTCGACGCCTTCAAATCCGGCCAGGTGGCCATGCATATGAACTTCGCCTTCACCTGGCCAGGCCTGCAGAAGGACGAGAATGTCGGCGGCGACAAGATCGGCTACTTCGTCAACCCGAAGGGTCCAGACGGCGAGCAGTTCGCCCAACTCGGCGGCCAGGGTATTTCGGTAGTTTCCTATTCCGACAAGCAGGAATCGGCGCTGAAATACATCAAGTGGTTCGCCAACAAGGACGTGCAGGCCAAGTGGTGGTCGCTCGGCGGCTACTCCTGCCTGAACGCGGTGGTGAAGGACCCGGCCTTCCCGGCCAGCCAGCCCTACGCACAGACCTTCCTCGACTCGATGGCGATCGTGAAGGACTTCTGGGCCGAGCCGAGCTACGCACCGCTGCTGCAGGCCTCGCAGAAGCGCTTCCACGACTATGTCGTCGCCGGCCAAGGCTCGGCCAAGGATGCGCTTGACGGCCTGGTCAAGGACTGGACGCAAGTGTTCCAGGACGACGGCAAGATGTAACCGGACCAACGGCTCCTCCCGAGCCAGACCGACGCGTCCCGTGCCGCCCTTGGCACGGGACGCAGTTCAGATAAATTCATGACAGAGACGACCCACGTGACCGAAGCAGGACTTACCATGCTCAATCGGACTGCGGAGAACGTTGCCCGGGCGACCCCGGAGCCGTTGGCCCGCAAGGTCCGGGGCATCAGCGACAAGGGCCTCGCCTGGCTGTTCATCTCGCCGACGATCCTTTTGCTGCTCGCCATCAACATCTTCCCGCTGTTCTGGGCGATCTATCTGTCCTTCACCAACTTCCGCGCCAACCGGCCGAACGAGGTGGTGAAGAACCTCGGCTTTGCCAATTACCAGCGCATCCTCGGCGACCAGGACATCTGGATCGCCATGCAGACAACGGCGCACTTCGTGTTCTGGACCATCCTGTTGCAGACACTGATCGGCTTCACACTGGCCTGGCTGATCGACCGAAAATTCCGCGGCCATGCCTTCTGGACGACCATCATCCTGGTGCCGATGATGCTGTCGCCGGCGGTGGTCGGCAATTTCTGGCGCTTCCTCTACGAGCCGCAGATCGGCCTGTTCGCCTACGCCATATCGTTCGTCACCCGCATCCCGCCAACCGACATCCAGATGCTGTCCAACGTGTCGCTGGCGCCGTGGTCGATCATCATCGTCGATACCTGGATGTGGACGCCCTACGTGATGCTCATCTGCCTCGCCGGGCTGCGCTCCATCCCCGAATACATCTATGAGGCGGCCGAGGTCGACCGTGCCTCCAACTGGCGGCAGTTCTGGTCGATCACGCTTCCGATGGCGCTGCCCTTCATCATGCTGGCGGTGCTGTTTCGCGGCATCGAGAACTTCAAGATGTTCGACATGGTCAATCTGTTGACCGGCGGCGGGCCAGGCTCGACCACCGAGGTCGCCTCGATCACGCTGAAACGGCAGGCTTTCGAGAGCTGGCGCACCGGCTATTCCTCGGCCTTCGCCATCATCCTGTTCGTCGCGGTGTTTGGCCTCGCCAACATCTACGTCAAGGCGCTCAACAAGGTGAAGCAGAGATGAGCCTGACCACCGCCCACTCCGTGGTCGCCCCTTCGGGAACGGCAAAAGGCATCGCCGGCACGATCATCGTTGCCTACGCGCTGATCTCGATCGTGCCGCTGTTGTGGATTTTCGCCACCAGCTTCAAGACGCCGCCGGATTCGATCGCCTATCCGCCGAAGATCGTCTTCCAGCCGAGCATCGAGGGCTATTGCAACCTGTTCACTACGCGCACCAGGCAGACGCCGGAATACATCAACTCGCTGGGGCCGGCGACCGGCTTCTGCGACGAGACGGTGCGCAAGCGCAACATGGTGATTGCCGGCCCGTCCAACTTCCTGCCGCGCTTCGTCAACTCGCTGATCATCGCCTTCGGCTCGACCTTCTGCGCCGTCTTCCTCGGCACGCTGTCGGCCTACGGTTTCTCGCGCTTCAAGGTGCCGCTGGCGGATGATCTTCTGTTCTTCATCCTGTCGACGCGCTTCATGCCGCCGATCGCGGTCGCCATTCCCATCTACCTGATGTATCGCGAGCTCGGCCTCTCCGACACCGCGCTCGGCATGATCCTGCTCTACACCGCGGTCAACGTCTCGCTGGCGGTTTGGCTGCTCAAGGGCTTCATCGACGAGATCCCGCGCGAATACGAGGAAGCGGCGATGATCGACGGCTATACTAGGCTGCAGGCCTTCTGGCGCACTGTGCTGCCACAGGCCACAACCGGCATTGCCGCGACCGCCATCTTCTGCCTGATCTTCGCCTGGAACGAATATGCCTTCGCGGCACTCTTGACGTCGGGCACCGCACAGACGGCGCCGCCCTTCATCCCGACCATCATCGGTGAAGGCGGCCAGGACTGGCCGGCGGTGGCGGCGGGCACGACGATCTTCCTGGTGCCGATCCTGGTTTTCACCATCCTGCTCCGCAAGCAGCTCTTGCGCGGCATCACCTTCGGCGCGGTGCGCAAATGAGCCTGACCCAACCCACGAAACGGAAGTCGCGCTGGCCGCGCTGGGCTCGCCGCGGCCTCCTGGAAAACATCGCGACGGCAATCATCGCCATCGGCTTCCTGATGCTGTTCCAGCCCTTCGCGCTGGCGCTCTACACCTACTCCTTTATCACCATGCTCGCCGGCACGGTGATGTTCATCATCGTCTCGAAATTTCCGGAATAGTCATGGCCGAAATCCGCGTCCAGAACCTGAGAAAGGCCTTCGGCGATTTCGTCGCCGTGCAGGATTCCAGCTTCGTCGTCGAGGACGGCGAATTCTTCGTCATGCTCGGGCCGTCGGGCTGCGGCAAGACGACCACATTGCGCATGATCGCCGGGCTCGAACTGCCGACAGGCGGCCAGATCCTGCTCGGCGGCGAGGATGTCACCATGCGGCGCGCGCGTGAGCGCGACATCGCCTTCGTCTTCCAGCTGTTCGCGCTCTACCCGCACATGAATGTGCGCAAGAACATCGGCTTCCCGCTCTTGGCGCAAGGCATGCCATCGGCCGAGATCCGCCAACGCGTCGAAGAGACGGCGAAGCTCTTGCGCATCGACCATCTGCTCAACAAATCGGTCTCGGGTCTCGCCGGCGGCGACCGCCAGCGCGTCGCTCTCGGCCGCGCCATCGTGCGGCGGCCAAAGTGTTTTCTGATGGATGAGCCGCTCGGCACACTCGACACAGAGTTCCGTGACCTCATGGTCCATGAGCTGCGCGAGCTGCACAACCGCATCCACGCCACCACCGTCTATGTCACGCACGACCAGATGGAAGCGATGTCGATGGCCGACAAGATCGCTGTCATGAACCATGGCGTCATCGAACAGTTTGGCAGCCCACGCGAAATCTACGACCGTCCGGCAACCATGTTCGTTGCCGACTTCATCGGCTCGCCGCCGATGAACTTTCTGGGCTTTGGCGGCGGGCTGGCGAAGGGGGCAAAGGAAATCGTCGTCCAGGGTGCGAAGGTGGCGGTACCGGAGGTGCGCGAGGACATCGCACCGGCCGACATGGCGCTCGGCATCAGGCCGGAACACATCCGCTTCGACGATGCCTCAAAGCTGCGCGGCGCGATCTACGGCACCGAGTATCTCGGCACCACGCAGATCGTGGCGGTGGAGACCGCGGACGGCATCATCAAGGCACGGGTGCCGGCCGAAATCCGGATCGCCGCCGGCGATCATGTCGGCCTGACCCTGAACAGCGCACGGCTGTCACTGTTCGACAAGGGATCGGGCCGCGCCGTACGCACCGCGATCCACGATACGGCCTCTCAAGGGAGAGTGCAGCATGGCTGACATACACATCAAGGGCGTGACCAAGAGCTTTGGCGACCATGCCGCCGTCAGCAATCTCGACCTCCAGATCAAGGATGGCGAGTTCGTCGTGCTGCTTGGTCCCACAGGCGCCGGCAAGACGACGACGCTGCGGTTGATCGCCGGGTTGGAGCAGCCGGACAGCGGCACGATCCATATTGGCGGGCACAATGCGACCATGCTGTCGCCGGCCGAGCGCGACACCGCCTTCGTGTTCCAGCAATATTCGCTCTATCCGCATTTGTCGGTCTACGACAACCTCGCCTTCCCGCTGCGCTCGCCGGCGCGGAAGATACCGGAAGACCAGATCCGCCGCCGCGTCGAAGAGGTGGCGAAAATGGTGCGGATCCATCACAAGCTGAACAACCGCTCGACCAAGCTGTCGGGCGGCGAAATGCAGCGCGTCGCCATCGGCCGCGCTTTGGTGCGCAAGCCGTCGATCTATCTGATGGACGAGCCGCTGTCGTCGCTCGATGCTAAGCTCCGCGCCGACCTTCGGCTCGAGCTGAAACGCATCCAGTCCGAACTCGGCGCTACCATGCTCTATGTCACCCACGACCAGATCGAGGCGATGACCATGGCCGACCGCATCGGCATCCTTGCCGATGGCGTGCTGGTGCAGATCGGTACGCCGCGGACGATCTATTCGGAGCCGGCAAACCTTCATGTCGCGGCACGGCTCGGCCAGCCGGCGATCAATCTTCTGCCGGCCGGACTGTTGCCCGATGGTGGCGCACCTGCGGGCACCAGCACGATCGGCGCACGCACCGAGCACCTGTCGATCGAGAAGGCGAAGAATGGCCATGCCGACGGTGTCGTCGACTGGGTCGAGCATCTCGGCGACCAGAACCATCTGCATGTGACGGTCGGCCCGAAGAAGCTGGTGACGCTGACCGACCCCGATACGGATCTGGCGCAAGGCGACAAAGTGGTGATCCGCTACCGGTCGCCGCTCTATTTCGGCGCCGATGGGCAAAGGCTGATGTGAGGCTTTCGGTGTCTCGCCAACGGCGCGGCACCAGCTTCTGATTGACGAATACAGGACGAATTCGATGAAGCACTTTTTCAACCGCAGGGAAACGATCGTCATCGAGGCGCTGGACGGTCTGTTGCGGACCATCGGTTCCGGCGATCTCGCGCGCCTCGATGGCTATCCCGAGATCAAGGTTGTGCTGCGCGCCGACTGGGACAAGGCAAAAGTTGCCGTCATCTCCGGCGGCGGCGCCGGGCACGAACCGTCGCATGCCGGCTTTGTCGGCAGGGGCATGCTGACGGCGGCCGTTTCGGGCGAGATTTTTGCCTCGCCAAGCGTCGAGGCCGTGCTGGCGGCGATCCGCGCGGTGACCGGCCCGGCCGGCTGCCTTCTGATCGTCAAGAACTACACCGGCGACCGGCTCAATTTCGGCCTGGCGGCCGAGAAGGCACGCGCCGAAGGCTTTCGCGTCGAGATGGCGATCGTCGCCGACGACATCGCCTTGCCTGACATCAATCAGCCACGCGGCGTCGCCGGAACCTTGTTCGTGCACAAGATATCAGGCCATCTGTCTGAGACGGGAAGCGATCTGACGTCCATCGCGACAGCGGCTCGCGCGGCGGCGAAGGACATCATTTCGCTCGGCATGTCGCTGTCGTCCTGCTCGATCCCTGGCCAGCCGCATGAAGAGCGGTTCGGCGAAAACGACGGCGAACTCGGCCTCGGCATCCATGGCGAGCCGGGCGTCGAGCGGATCGCGGTGCAAAGCGCCGACAAGCTTGTCGCGATCATGGCAGAGCGGCTTGCGGCACGGCTCGACCCGACGGCCAAGCATGCGCTGCTGATCAACAATCTCGGTTCGGTGCCGCCGCTCGAGATGTCGCTTGTCGCCAATGCGGTGCTGGCCTCGCCCTTGGCCAAGACCGTCAAACTTGCCATCGGCCCCGGCCCGCTGATGACGGCGCTCAACATGAACGGTTTCTCGCTGTCGCTGATCAAGCTCGATGCCGCGCGCGAAGCCGCCCTGCTGGCGCCGGTCGGCCCGCACGCCTGGATGCCGGCAAAGCCGGTTGCAGCGCCTGCCGTTGTGCCGATGGCGAAAGCGGCCGGAAAGGGCGCAGCCCAAAAGGCCAGCCAGGACGCCAGCACCAGGCGGCTTGTCGTCACGATCTGCGAACGGCTGATCGGGCTCGAAGAGACACTGAACGGGCTGGACGCCAAGGCGGGCGATGGCGATACCGGCTCGACGGTGGCGACCGGCGCGCGCACCGTGCTGGAAAAGCTCGATGCCCTGCCGCTGGCCGACCCGGCCGCCACGCTGGCGGCGGTGGGCGATCTCCTAGGTGTCGCCATGGGCGGCTCCTCGGGCGTGCTGCTGTCGATCTTCTTTACCGCTGCGGCCCAGGCTTCGAATTCCGGGGCGCCCCTTTCCAGGGCGCTGCTTGCCGGCCTTGACCGCATGACCTTCTACGGCGGCGCCAAGGTCGGCGACCGCACCATGGTCGATGCCCTGGAACCAGCGCTGAAAGCCCTCGACGCCAAGGGCCTGGACACTGCGGCGACAGCGGCCCGGCATGGCGCCGAGGCCACTGCCGCCATGGAGAAGGCGAAAGCCGGACGATCCGCCTATGTCGGCACCAAATTGCAAGGCGTGGTCGACCCGGGTGCGCATGCCGTCGCCGAAGTGTTTGCGGCCGCCGCCGCGCTGTATGCAGCGGCCTGACGGTATGCTTCAGTTGTCGAATGAAATTTCTTTCGATACTGCCGGCAGGACCGAAACCGGGAATTTGGATATGGCGGCGTTGGACCTTGCCAGGCTGATCACAGCCGCAGCGGACAGGATTGCCGCGCACGCCGACGAGTTGACCGCGCTCGACCAGGCGATCGGCGACGGCGACCATGGGCTGAATATGAAGCGTGGCTTCGATGCGGTGCGGGCCGAAGCCGCGGGATTTTCGGCAAAGCCACTGCCCGAAGCCCTGAAGGGCATCGGCACCAAGCTGGTGATGACGGTGGGTGGTGCTTCCGGACCGCTGTTCGGCACGCTGTTCCTGGCGCTCGGCAAAGAGATTTCGGCAGCGCCCGATCGCGCCAATCTGAGGGCTGCCTTCGGCAAGGCTATCGAAGCGGTGGCCGCCAGAGGCAAGTCGCAGGTCGGCCAGAAGACGATGCTCGACGTGCTGCAGCCGGTGCATGACGCGCTGGCGACGGGAAAGACAGGTTCCGAGATCGCTGACATCGCTGACCGGGCGGCCGAGGCGACCATCCCGATGAAGGCTTTGCGCGGCCGCGCTTCGTTCCTTGGCGACCGTTCTATCGGTCACATGGATGCCGGCGGACGCTCCGTCGCGTTGCTGGTGCGGGCTGTCGGCGAAACGCTGGAAGGTCAGCCATGAGCAATGTCGGCATCGTCATCGTCTCGCATTCGCCGCTGGTTGCCGAAGGCACGGCCGACATGGTGCGCCAGATGGTGGGCGACGAAGTGCCGCTTGCATGGTGCGGCGGAAACGGCCATGGCGGGCTCGGCACCAGCATCGAGGCGATCATGGGCGCCATCGACAAGGCCTGGTCGGAGGCCGGCGTCGCCATCCTCGTCGATCTCGGCGGCGCCGAGACCAACTCGGAGATGGCGGTGGAGATGATCGGCGAGCCGCGGGCGCAGAAGATCATCGTCTGCAACGCGCCGATCGTCGAAGGCGCGGTGATGGCGGCAACCGAGGCGTCAGGCGGCGCCTCGCTGAAGGAAGTGGTGGCGACGGCGCATGAATTGTCGCCGTCGTGAGTGAACGGGAAGTTTGAGCGCATGTCCGCATTTGCCGAGGCCACCGTCCTGATCACCCACGAGGTGGGTCTGCATGCGCGCCCTTCGGTGAAGTTCACCAAGCTTGCTAAGAGCTTTGCCGCCGAGGTGGAAATAGCGCTTGCCGCCAATGGCCCGTGGTTCGACGCCAAGAGCATCGTCAAGGTGATGGCAACCAGGGCGCCGAAAGGCACCATGCTGCATATCCGGGCCAGTGGCGAAGCCGCCACCGAGGCGGTCGGTGCGCTGGCCGAGCTGGTGCGGCGCGATTTCGACGAGGGTGCGGGCCATGCCCGAACCGCTTAGGCTGCAAGGCATTTCGGCTTCGGCCGGCTATGCCGAGGGGCCACTGTTCAATCTCGACCGCGGCCCTGCGCGCTACATAGGCAAGGTGACAGCCGGCGAGGAGAAGGCTGCACTGGAAGCAGCACTCGCCAGCGCGACGGACCGGCTCGCGACCCTGATCGAAACGGCCGATGACGAGGCCGCCGGCATTCTCGAATTCCAGATCGCCATGATTGAGGACGATGCCCTGACCGGTCCAGCCTTTGCCGCGATCGCATCAGGCATACCCGCTGACATGGCCTGGCGGCAGGCACTGGACACCGAGATCGCCGGCTATGAAACATCGGACCAGGACTATTTCCGCGCCCGCGCCGCAGACATCCGCGACATCAGGGACCGCGTGCTGCGCGCGCTGACCGAGGAGGATGAGAGCACTCCGCCCGCGGGCGCCATCCTCTATGGCGAGGACATTGCGCCGACGCGCTTTCTCGAAACCGACTGGACCGCCGGCGGTGGCATCGCGCTGAGGGCTGGCAGCACCGCCAGCCATGTCGCCATGCTGGCGCGCTCGCGTGGCGTGCCCATGGTGGTGGGGCTTGGCTCTTCGCCGGCCAATCCCAATGGCATGGCGCTGCTCGATGCCGAGCATGGCGGCATCGTGCTTTCGCCCTCGAAAGCCGAGATCGAGGCGTTCCACCATTCGTCGTCGTCCTTCGCGGCACGCCGCGACAAGGCCGAGGCCTATCTGGCGAAGCCGGCGGTAACCAAGGCCGGAACGGCTGTGCGCGTGCAGGTCAACATCGCCGATCCATCCGAAGTCGACGGCATCGACATTTCGACCTGCGATGGCGTCGGGTTGATGCGCACCGAATTCCTGTTCGGCAAGGCGCCGCCGGATGAGGAGACGCAATACCGCGCCTACCGAAAAGTGCTGGAGTGGGCCGGCGGCAAGCCGGTGACCATCCGCACCGTCGATGCCGGCGGCGACAAGCCGGTGCCGGGCTTTACGGTCGAGGAAGGCAACCCATTCCTCGGGCTTCGCGGCATCAGGCTGTCGCTGGCAAGGCCGGAGGTGTTTCGTCTGCAGATTCGGGCGTTGCTGCGCGCCGCCATGCACGGCAATCTGAAGGTGATGTTTCCAATGATTGCCGTCGTCGATGAGTACCAGCGCGCCACCGCTCTGTTCGCAGAAGAACAGGCAGGGCTCGTCGCACGCGGGGTCGCGCACAAAATGCCGCCGCTCGGCATCATGGTCGAGGTGCCGTCGGTGGCAATCGCACCGGAGGCGTTTGCCGATGTCGCCTTCTTCTCGATCGGCTCCAACGATCTGACCCAATATGTGATGGCCGCCGCCCGCGACAATGCTGCGGTAGCGCACCTCAATTCGGTCCGCCATCCGGCCGTGCTGCGGCTCGTTGCGGAAGTGACCGCGTTCGGCTTGCGCGCCAAAATTCCGGTCAGCCTGTGCGGCGATGCCGGCGGAGACCCCGCGGCGATACCGGCGCTGATTGAAGCCGGCCTGCGCGGTCTTTCCGTCGCTCCTGCGCAACTTGCCATGGCCAAGGCGGCTATCGCAGATGTTGCGGTCTAGGCGTGGCTGAGATGGTCGACAAGACACCAGAACCCGGCTCCGAAGAGGCGATCCGCGCCTACAAGACGATCCTGTCGCAGGTCATCGACCAGCGCCCCTCGGGCATGCGCCAGCGCCTTGCCGACGCCCTGGGCAAGCATCGCAGCTTCGTGACGCAGATCTCCAGCCCGGCCTATTCGATCCCGATACCGTCAAAACATTTGCCGGCTATTTTTTCCGTCTGCCATTTCAGTCCGGCCGAGCGCGATCATTTTCTGGCTGCCTACCATCTGGCGCATCCGGGGAAACTGTCGGTGGCCTCAGGCATGCGCAAGACCCGGCATGTGTCGCTGATCGTACCGGATTTTGGCGACGACAAGCAGAACGCGGCGCTCGACAGGGCGGTCAATGATTTCATCCAGAAGATTACCAGCATCACCGGTAAAAGCGGGGGCTGAGCGTTTCCTGGCGTTCGGGAGGACACATGAAGAAGTTTATCAATTCGGTCGACACGGTGCTGAGCGAAAGCCTCGATGGCTTCGTTGCCGCCCATGCCGACATCCTGGTGCTGGGTGACGAGCACAAATTCATCCGCCGCAAGGTGCTGAAGCCAGGGAAAGTAGCGCTGATCTCGGGCGGCGGCTCCGGTCACGAGCCGCTGCACGCGGGCTTTGTCGGCCACGGCATGCTAGACGCCGCCTGCCCCGGCCAGGTCTTCACCTCGCCGACGCCGGACCAGATGCTGGCTGCGGCTGAAGCCGTCGACACCGGCGCCGGCTGCCTGTTCATCGTCAAGAACTATGAAGGCGATGTGATGAATTTCGACATGGCGGCCGAGATGGCCGACGGCGTCCTGCAAGTGGTGACCAATGACGACGTCGCAGTCGAGAACTCGTCCTACACCACCGGCCGGCGCGGCGTTGCCGGCACGCTGGTGGTCGAAAAGATCATCGGCGCTGCCGCCGAGCAAGGCATGGCGCTGGCGGATCTCAAGGCGCTCGGAGATCGCGTCAACGCTGCGACGCGTTCGATGGGCGTGGCGCTGACCAGTTGCACCGTGCCGGCGGCCGGCCGGCCAACCTTCGACATCGGCGATGGCGAGATGGAATTCGGCGTCGGCATCCATGGCGAGCCCGGCCGGCGTCGCGACACGTTGAAAAGCGCCGATGCCATCACTGGGGAAATCGGCGTGGCGATCCTGGGCGATCTCGGCGCCAAGGCGAAAGGCCCCGCCCTGCTGTTCGTCAACGGCTTCGGCGGCACGCCGCTGATGGAGCTCTATCTGATGTACAACAGCGCCCGTAAAATCTTCGAAAACAGCGGCGTGACGGTGACCCGCTCGCTGGTCGGGTCCTATGTTACGTCGCTCGACATGGCCGGCTGCTCGATCACGCTAACCATGCTGGATGGCGAAACGACGGGCTTGTGGGATGCGCCTGTGCACACCGCTGCGCTGCGTTGGGGGGTCTAGACTAGCCGTCCGTCTATCGTGCCGACGGAGCCGTGTCCGCCGTAACGCTGGACAGTTTGCCCGCCTTGCGCAGCACCGGCGTCTGATATTGTTTCCTGGTCATCTCATTCCCCTGCTCCATGGGAGCCTTGGCCGTCAGCCCGCCGGACCGGTCGGGCCGGACGCACCGTTAGCCGCGGTCACGCTGGACAGCTTGCCTGCCTTGCGCAGCACAGGCGCTTCGTATGGCTTCCTGGTCATCGCATTTCCCCCTTTGCCGGCAAGTCCATAGTGGCCCCGACAAGGCCACTGGCTCCGGCTTCAGCAAACTGAAAGTCGCAGAAGTCTTAGGGCGGCGGCGCCTTTGACACCCCGCCGGCCACCTGGCTGGACAATTTTCCCGCCTTGCGCAGCACAGGCACCTCGTATGGCTTCTTGGTCATCCTATTTCCCCCTTTTGCCGGCGAGTCCAGTAGCGCCCCCCGGCATCTGGCCTCAGCCGAACCGAGGTCTCAGAAGTCTTAAACTGCCTTTGACGCTCCACCGGCCACCAGGCTGGATAATTTTCCCGCCCTGCGCAGCACAGGCGCCTCGTACCTTTTCTTGGTCATTCCAATGCCCTCCAGATTCCAATGCAAAAGAATGGACGGAAACCGCCGAAAGTCAATTCATGAGCCGGTTCGATCACCCACACGCTGGCTTCATGCATGCTTTTCTGCAACATACGCCCTCCCAGAGCAGTTCACTGAAACGGCGACCTGCCCTGGCTTCTTGTTTTGACGCAATTCCAGATGGGAAACCGCTGCACACCTTTCCTGGAATTGCTCGATTGGGCGAACGACATCCGGATTGATGCTGCCATCTCTTGCGCCTGCCGATGAAAAACTGCTGCTGACCTTCGCCGACCCGGAGGCGCCGGCTGCTGTTGGCAGTGACGTTGCTGCCAAAACCTTGCTGGCGCTGCTCGCCAATGCCGAGTTCCACGGCGTGCTGCCGATCATGCTGCGCAAGCTCAGGGAAATCGGCGACGCCCAGCTGCCGGCGGAAGCCGCGTTGCAGCAGAAACTGGCGGATCTGCGCGACCAGTCGACGCTGGCGACCGGCCAGTCGATGCTGCTGCAGTATCATGGCGACCGCATCATGAAGGCTTTGGCGGCGAAAGGCGTTCCGGCCCGGATCGTCAAGGGGCCGGTGTTCGCGCGCAAACTTTACCGCCACGCCGCCGACCGGCCCTTCACCGACATCGACATCCTGGTCGAGCCGGCCAGCATCGCCGAGGCCAACGCGGTGATTGCCGGATGCGGCTTCGATCTTTGGAGCGGTGAGGCGCAGTCGCAGGATTTGCAGGAGTTCAAATGGCTGGAGAAGGAGAATTCCAGCCTGCTGATCGAACTGCACGGCAACCTTGTGCACGATTCCGGCATGCGGCGGAGGCTCTCGCTGGGCTTTCGCGAATTGCAGACCATCGATGGCGGCGAGGCCGACACGCCGGCCGCGCTGCTGACCATCGCCATCGTCCATGCCGCGGGCGGGCACAAGTTCCACCGGCTGCAGCTTTGCGTGGACGTGCTGCAAGGCGTGCGCGCGCTTCGGTCATCCGCGGATGAGGATCGGCTGTTCGAGGCGGCGCGCATGAGCGGCATCGAACTTGAGCTGGCCACGGTCCTCAATGTGACGGGGCGGCTGTTCAATGCACCGCGCGCGATCGAGCTGGCTGAGCGCATCAAGCCCGACCTGTCGATACGTTTGGCCAAATGGCTGATCACCGGCGATACGCTGCTGGGCGTCAATTCCAGGGACAGGATGCATTCGCGTCTGCGCCGCGACGCCTTCCGCTGGGTCCAGCGCCTTACCCGATCCAAGCCCTATGCAGCCTGAGCAGGCAGTGAATCTGGAAGCGCCGCTCTCGGCTGTCTTTGTCTGCGAAATTTTCTCTCTCACCGCACCGATGCTGGCTGCCTGGGTTGAGAAAGGTCATCGCATTGCAGCCATTGTCATTCCCGGCCCGCTGCCGGGCAAGCAGTCGAGCTTCAGCACATGGCGGCGGCGCCGGCGCCGCAGGCCGGTCTTAAGGCGCTATCTCGGTCACAGACACCCGCCGCTGATCGAGTTCGGTCCGCCCTATGATTGGGCAAAGCTGGGGCATCGGCTGGCGGCGCTCAAGGCCGATCTCCTGATCTGCTTCGGTTTTCGCGGGCTGATCCCGCAGACGGTGCTGGCACTGTTTCCAAAAGGCGGGGTGAACCTGCATCCGGCGCTGCTGCCGCACTATCGCGGACCGCATCCGATTCACAGGCTGGTCATCGACGGCAACCACGCAATCCACGGCGGAGTGACGCTTCACAAGATGACAGCGGCATTCGACCAGGGTGATATTCTGGCGCAGGTCGCGTTATCCCCAGAGGATTGGCATTCGGCAGCGACCGTCTCAGCCGCTACAGCCATCGCAATGGCCGGGCTGGTGGCGGACGCCGCACCCGAGCATTGCCGTGGCAGGCTGACCGGCATGCCCCAGCCCAGCGGCGAGTATGTTTGGGCGCAGTTGGGGCGAAACCCGCTGATCGTTGGCCGCGAATGGTCGAGCGCCCATGTCGCACGACTATGCCGCATCGTAGGGCCGAGCGTTGCGGTCAACGTGCTGGTAAACGGAAAACCGGTTCGACTTGCGCAACCTGTCTTGCGGCCCCGACCCGTGACCGGCGAGGCGTCGATGCACCGATGGGGCGTTGTGGCATTTGATTGCGCAGACGGACGCGTTGTTCACCTGGTCTACAACCGGCTAACCCGACTGCTTATGCAACTGCAGCGAAAGCTGGGTTCCGTGAGCCAACGAAGGCCGGCGCTTCCGATACGAAGATTTGGATCTGAAGATTGAGTGGGTGCCTCAGTCTGCCAGCGCGGCGCGGATCAATGTTGACGCCTCGGCCGGGTTCTCGCCGACTTCCAGCGTAAAGGTTGGAACCGCTTTGACCAGCGTTGCGATCGTTGCCATGCGGCGCTTCTGCGCCGGCAAAAGGCCGGTCATGCCGGTCCTGACATTGTCGGTGGCGAGCGCCACCATGGCGTCTGTCCTGGTCATGGGGACGAGCCGGGTTTGCGCATCCGGCGAGCGGGCGAGATGAAGCAGCGCCGCAACCGGCCTGTCGATTGTCTCCTCGATGCGGATGATCTCGGCGAGACGTTCCAGCGAAACGGCCTGCTCGCCATTGGCGTCCCATTTGTCGCCAAGGCAGGGAGCCACGAAAGGCAGCATTGCGGCCGTGTGACGGTGGACCTTCACCTTGCGCGGCAAGCCCCAGGCCGTAATACCGCCATCGGCCAAAACCTTGAGGATCATGGCGTCGTCAGAGCACAGGCCGAAGCCTTGCGAAGCCAGCGCCAGCGACGTCGTCGACTTGCCGGTGCCGCTCGGCGCATGGATCAGCACGAGCGCCTCGCGGCCGGGCAATGTCAGGCCGGCCGTGTGGAGCATGTGCTGACCACCGGCATCGAGCGCGGCATCCAGCACCATCATCAGCAACGTCCATTTGACCTTGGCGTCGGGATGAACACGGATCTCGGCCCAGCCCTCATCGGCGTTGATCGAGACGGTCTGCAGGCCGGGAAAGATCAGGTGAACGAGGACGCCGCCATCGATCAGCCGGCAATGGCCGTCCTCCGGCACATCGCCGTCGAAAGCGAGTTTTCCGGCAGGCGATTCCTGTAACTCCGATGTCTCCACGATGTTGACGCGGAAAGCGGGCTCGACGGGGTCAGCCACACGCAACGTGCCAAGCAAAAGGTCGAAGCTCGGCCAGAGATCGGCCCGCGAGGCCGATATGCTGATGACCTGACCCTTGAGGTCAAAACAGAACGTGGCCGCCGAACCGGTCAAGCGGCATGCGCCTTTCCGGTATCGGCGTGATGGCGATAGATCTGCACCATGCCGGGGAGGCTGTCGCTGACCACCGGCCGGCCGTCGAGGCAGACCCAGCAATGGGCCGACATGCGCGGTTCCTGCATCGACTTCGGATCGACGCCGAAGCGCAGGTCCGGATCGAAGCCGGCAAAGCGCAGGAAGCGGTGGGCGAGCAGGCCTTCCCTGAGGCATCTGCGATCGCGCATCAGCCAGGGGTGCCTGACGGTGCGGTTGACGGCAGCCACGATGTAGGCGGACGACAGGCCGCGATAGGGGGCAGGCGCGCTGAGCGGCGCCCATTTCAACACCGATTCGAAGCTGCGGTGGCCTATCAGGACCGGCATCAGCCGCGCGCTTGTCCACAAATGGACGCGAAACAGGGTGCGCAGGAGAACGCCATCCGCCATCAGAGAGCCGGGTCGGCCAGAATGCCTTCGCTCACCAGCTCGGCGGCCAACGCCGCCATGTCCTGGTCGAGCGTATCCTTGTCGACCTCGAACTCGTCGGAAAGCAGGACGACGATCTGGTCGAGGCTGCGGGCGCCGTCGACCTTGTCGAGAAAGGCTTCGGTGGTGCCGTTGCAGGTGTAAAGCTGGCCGCTGCGCGCCAAAAGCACAACAGCGCCGTCGCCGACATGCTGGACCGAGGCGTCGTCCGCCAGCCGCAGGACCATTTCAGAAGCGATTTGGGCCATGGCGCCCTCCAGACCATTTTGCTGGAGAGCAGATAGCGCGGCGATGCGGCGCTGTCCATTGCGCGGGCGAGAAGGAGAACAGGTCAGTCTGACCGACCTGTGGCAATCCGGCAACGCCAACGCCTCTACGACACACGCAACCAAAACATGGTGGCGACATCCAATCCTGGGTTGTGGTAGCTTCCACATCGTTCAAGGTCTGAAGGCAGGAAAGCACCCCAGAAATAGTCGCGATAATCACTGCCGCAAACCGTCAAGCCGGCTATCGGACGGTGTCAAAGTCTTGCTTTTCTTACCTTAAGTAAGCTATGGAGTCGCCGGGTTTTGGGAGAGCATTGGGTATGCGTTACAATTGGGAGCGTGCTCCGACGGCGTTCGAACGCCATCGGAAGGCACTGGCAGCCGCCATATTGATTGCCGGTGGCGTCGGTCTGATGCTGGCGGCCTTGCCGCTTTAAGAGCTGATATCAGACACGGGCCCCACTGGGGCTCATAAGCCGTTGCCGCCTGCCGCAAGGCAGGATGCGGCTCAGCGTGCCAGTTTGTTCAGCGCACTTGGCCGGTCACCGCAATGAAGCGGCGGTCGCGCCCCTCAAAGCCCTGGCTGAAACGCTGCACCAGCACCGCCAGCACGGCCGGTTTGCCGGGTGGGGTGTATTTGTAGGATTCCGACAGGCTGTAGGAGGTCGGGCAATTGCGCGAACCGGGCACCGCCTTGTCCTCGTGCAGCACCTTGAACGGCTTGCCGTCCTGCCCCTGCAGCGACAGGCGGAAGCCGAGCGCCTTGCCCGTCTTGTCACCTTGAAGTGCCTTGTCACCCTGGAGCGTCTTGTCGCCTTGCTGGTCGTCCGGCTTTGCATCGTCGAAGCTTGCCGAACAATCCGTCTTCGAGTCGCCCAGGATCTCATCGAGCTGAAAAGTCGAAATCCCCGTTTCATCATAGAAGGGCGACAGCCATTTCTGTCCGGCTTGCTCGAGGCGGAAGATGTCGTTGTATTCGACCGTGTCGTCCGGGAAGGTGAACCGGTCAAAGCCAGTGCGCTCACCGGGCGCGGCGATGGCATATTTGGCCAGGATAGGCGCGGCTTGGCTGGCCGCCTGCGCCCGTGCCTGCTCCACCGTCGTTGTCGCCTCTTCCGATTCGTCGACGATGAGGATCGGCTTGCCGCCGACGAATTCGTCGGTTCTCGTGTCGATGATATCGATCTGCGACCAGCCGGAAATAGCGGCGTCGATCTCGCCATATTGCTCGAAGGCGAAATAATTGCCGTCGGGCGAAAAGTCGATGATGCGCCTGGCCGCGGCATCGCCGGCCTGGGCGGCGGAAACGATCGTCAACAGCAACGCTGCTGCAACGGCAGATCCAACCCCGTATCGCACCATCATTGCGCGCCCTGCCCCGATTTCAAACCCAGGCAATCGTGCCTGCAATTTGTGGCCAAGGCGAGAGCGACTATCTGCCGAATTTCGGGAGCCACATGGCATTTGAGGGAAGACATGGCCGAAAAAACCCGCATAGGCTATTGCAGGTAGGGAATTTCCCGAGGAGGGGTGAATGGCGTCACGCTACCATGAGGTCTACGACGGCTGGAAACGCGACCCGGAACAATTCTGGGCCGATGCCGCCGAGGCGATCGACTGGTATTCGCCGTGGACCAGCGTGTTCGATGCCAGTGCGGGCGTTTACGGCCGCTGGTTCAACGGCGCCACCTGCAACACCTGCTACAACGCCATCGACCGCCATGTCGCCGGCGGCCGCGCCGACCAGATCGCGCTGATCCATGACAGCGCCATCACCGGCACGGTCAAGACATTCACCTATGCCGAGCTCAAGCGCGAAGTGGTGGCGCTGACGTCGGTGCTGAAGAACCGCGGTATTGTCAAAGGCGACCGCGTGATCATCTACATGCCGATGGTGGCGGAAGCGGCGATCGCCATGCTGGCCTGCTCCCGCATCGGCGCGGTGCATTCGGTGGTGTTCGGCGGCTTTGCCTCGCACGAGCTCGCCACCCGCATCGACGACGCCAAGCCGAAGCTGATCATTTCGGCGTCCTGCGGCCTGGAGCCGGGACGCGTCGTTGCCTACAAGCCGCTGCTCGACAAGGCGATCGAGATGTCGAAGCACAAACCGGACGCCTGCCTGATCCTGCAGCGCGACCAGCTGCGCTGCGATCTGGCGGACCATTACGACATCGATTTCGCCGACGCGGTCGCCCGCGAGCGTGCGGCGGGCGCCAATGTCGACTGCGTGCCGATGCTCGCCACCGACCCGCTCTACATCATCTACACCTCCGGCACGACCGGCCAGCCGAAAGGCATCGTGCGCGACAATGGCGGCCATATGGTCGCGCTCAAATGGACGATGGAAAACGAGTTCGGCGTCAAGCCGGGCGAGGTGTTCTGGGCGGCATCCGATGTCGGCTGGGTGGTCGGCCATTCCTACATCGTCTACGGGCCGCTGCTGCATGGCGCGACAAGCGTTCTGTTCGAGGGCAAGCCGATCGGCACGCCCGACGCCGGCACTTACTGGCGGGTGATCGCCGAACACGGCGTGGTGGCCCTGTTTACGGCGCCGACCGCCTTTCGCGCCATCAAGGGGCAGGACCCCAAGGGCGACTTCGTTCCAAAATACGATCTGTCGAAATTCCGCACCTTGTTCCTCGCCGGCGAACGCGCCGACCCCGAAACCATCAAATGGGCGGAGCAGAAACTCAACGTGCCGGTGGTCGACCATTGGTGGCAGACCGAGACCGGCTCGCCGATGACCATCAACCCGGCGGGCCTTGGCCTGCTGCCGGTCAAATACGGCTCGCCCGGCGTGCCGATGCCCGGTTACGACATCCACGTGCTCGACGATGCCGGCCATGAGGTTCCGCGCGGCACTCTGGGCAATGTGGTGGTGAAACTGCCGCTGCCGGCGGGCTGCCTGCCGACGCTGTGGAATGCCGACGCCCGCTTCAGGCAGGCCTATCTCGAGGAGTTCCCCGGCTACTACAAGACCGCCGACGCCGGCATGATGGACGAGGACGGCTACCTCTATGTCATGTCCCGCACCGACGACATCATCAATGTCGCCGGCCACCGGCTGTCGACCGGTGCCATGGAGGAGGTGCTTTCAGCGCATCCCGACGTCGCCGAATGCGCCGTCATCGGCATCGCCGATCAAATGAAGGGCCAGATACCGCTCGGCTTCGTCGTGCTCAATGCCGGGGTTGCCCGCGATGCCGCTGCCATCGAAAGCGAGGTGGTCTCGCTGGTGCGCGAACGGATCGGCCCGGTCGCCGCCTTCAAGACGGTGGTGACGATCAAGCGCCTGCCCAAGACGCGCTCCGGCAAGATCCTGCGCGGCACCATGCAGAAGATCGCCGACAAGGAAGCGTGGACGATGCCGGCGACCATCGACGATCCTGTCATCTTCGACGAGATCACCGCGGCGCTCAAAGACCGCGGCATCGGGATCTGACCACCGGCGCTGCGGGGGCGGAGCCGCACAGAGGCGGCAAAATCATCCCGCACTGCAATCGTCTGTTGTGCAATGCAGCAACAGACTTTAAAGTTTGCGTGGGGGGCCATCCCGAAGGTACGGCATGGCTCAGCACAAGACGACATTCGGCGGCGTCGACATATTGCGTTTTTTGGCCGCCGCCATGGTGATGTTCTACCACTACGGCTTCTGGGTGTGGGCATTTCCCGACGGTATTTCGGCCCGCGCCACCGGCGGTATCCCGCCGCATCCGGAAATGGCCTTTGTCGGCTCCGGCTGGGTCGGTGTTCAAATCTTCTTCGTCATCAGCGGCTTCGTCATCGCCTTCAGCGCCGAGCGCTCGACGCCCTTGCGGTTCTTCGAGGCAAGGGTGAAGCGGCTGGCGCCGGCGGTCTGGGTTTGCGCCCCGATCACCGCTGTCGTGCTGCTCTGTCTCGGCCTCAGCTGGCCGACAGATGCGGTAATCCGGTTGCTGCGCACCGGGCTGTTCGTTCCCTTCGATCCGTGGGTCGACAGCGTCTACTGGACGCTCGGCATCGAGATCGCCTTCTACGCCATTGTCTGGACCTTGCTCAGGCTCGGCCGCTTCGATCTGATGGAAACGGTCGCCATCGTCATCGGGCTGGTCAGCACGCTGTTCTGGTGCCTGTATTATCCCCTCGATCTTTCCAACCTCGCCGAGACGCGCTGGCTGCAGCTGACGCTGGTGCATCATGGCTGTTTCTTTGCGCTCGGCGTCCTGTTGTGGCTGATGCGGTTCAAGGCGGTGACCCCGGCTCGGCTCGGCTTTGCCGCGGTGTTTCTGGCCGGCGGCGTGCTGGAGATCATGAGTTCCGTCGACGTGCATGCGATCAAGGTCGAAGCGGCAATGCCCTATGCGCCGCCGATCGTCATCTTCCTCGCCGCCGTGGTATTGATGGCATGGTCTTTGCGGCTCGATTTGTCCTGGTCCGGCTGGCGCCGCATCGGCCTGATGACCTATCCGCTCTATCTCCTGCATGACGTCGTCGGCGCGGCGATGATCGGCGCCATGATGCGCGCCGGCGTGCCCTATCCGCTTTCGATCGCCGTTGCCGGGGCGACGATGATTGCCGCCAGCTGGCTGGTGGCGATCGAGGCCGAGCCGCGCATCCGGCTTCTGCTCGACCACACCGTGTTCCGCTACCGCCTCAAGGCCGCCTGACCACCAGGCCTCGATACCCCCGGCGAAAGCAGTTGGTCGCCGTTATGGAATTTCCAACGCCTGCCCTGTATCCACGGGTTTGCGGTGCGCCATGAAGGCGTAGCGTGGCAACGAAACCCATTTTTCGGCAGGCATCGAGCCCCAGTGGCCTTGTTTCAGCGATCCAGACCCCCACGGACGGCGCCGCGCGAGCGCTTCGAAATGGATATGGAGGACACGGTCGTCTACGCGATCGGCGACGTGCATGGCTGCTACAAGGAATTGCTGTCGCTGGAAGAGAAGATCGCGCTCGACGGGCTGCAATTTCGCGGGCGCAAGATCATCGTCATGCTCGGCGACTATATCGACCGCGGGCCGCAATCGGCGCGCGTGCTCGACCATCTTCTGGCGCCGCCGCCACAAGGCTTCCTGCGCGTCTGCCTGGCGGGAAACCATGAAGTGGCGATGCTGCACTATCTCGACGGTTATCTCTCGCGCGATCGCTGGCTGGCGGTCGGCGGTCGCGAGACGCTGTTCTCCTATGGCGTCGATCCGGCGCGGCTTGCCAGCCTCTATGCATCCAGCGACGAGGTCGACCGGCGCGTGAAGGAGGTCATCCCGGCCAGCCATATCGACTTCCTGCGCAGCCTGCCGGTGTTGCTCTGTTCGGACAAATTCGTCTTCGTCCATGCCGGCATCAGGCCGGGCATCGACCTCGTGGCGCAGGATGAGCAGGACCTGCTCAACATCCGCGACGAGTTCTTCGATGCCGCCCATCTGCTCGACCGCTTTGTGGTGCACGGACATACGCCGGTCGACATCCCCCGGCTCGACGGACGCAGGCTCGATATCGACACCGGCGCCTTTCACAGCGGCCGACTGACGGCCGTCAGGATCGCCGACAAATTCGGCAAGCTGATCTTTTCCTGAGGGCAGGGCCGGCCCAGAAAAAGGCAGGGCGATTCTCTATCCCATGCTTTGATTTCGAGGTAACCATGGCAATAATACTTTCATTCGACAGTTGAATGAGGTTTTGCCAGGAGCGCGACGATGAGGATCGGCATTCCGGTTTACGATCATGTCGATATGCTCGACGTGACAGGTCCGTTCGAAATGTTCGGCTGGGCCGGATTCGAGATCGATCTGCTTGCCGAAAAGCCGGGCATGAAACGGTTCCGCGGCAACGGATTCGCCTTTGAAGTCACCAAAGGCTTTGCCGAAGCGCGCAAATACGATGCGCTCTGGGTGCCAGGCGGCGACCCGAAGGCGCTTGCCAAGATCATTGACGACCCCAAGCGCAGATATCTCGATTTTCTGATCAAGCAGGCGAAGCGTACGCCGATGGTATGCTCGGTGTGCGAAGGCGCCATGCTGCTCGCCGCCGCGGGGCTGCTGGACGGATACAATGCGACCACGCACTGGGCGTTCATTCCCTGCTTCGCCGAGCGCTTTCCCAAAGTCATCGTCGCCGAGGGCAACCCGCGTTTCGTGCTCGACCGCAACCGCCTGACCGGCGGCGGGATTTCGTCGGGACTGGACGAAGCGCTGATGTTGATCCAGCTGCTGAAAGGGACGGTTGCCGCACAGCAGGTTCAGCAAACGACGCAGTACTATCCCTCGCCACCCGTCAGTAGCGCCATACCGCCGGCGCCGGCGTCTTGCCCCATTCCGCAAGCCAAGGGACCAAAGCAGGCCAGCGTCTAACACTGGCCTGCTTGAACTCGTTCTGCGCCGGCTTTACGCGGCCGTCTTGGCGCGCAGTTCCGACTTTTCGAGGTAGTAGGTCGAGTAGCGATCGAAGAACCGCTCCGAACCGCCGAGCGAGCTGTACTTCGCCAGCTTCTTCAGATCGACCTTGTTGAGCACGGCGCCGACGACCTTGTTGGCGACGTAAGGCTCCTGCTCCAGCAGCGAGCGCACCATGGCGCGTGGTGTGCGGCCCCATTCGGCGACCAGCACGAAGCCGTCGACCAGCGGCGCGAAGGCCTTGGCATCGACCACGGGCCCGAGTGGCGGCAGGTCGACGACGATGTACTCGAACGTCTCCTTGGCGTTGTCGATGAAGCGCCGCATGCCGGCCGACGAAAGCAGCTCGCTGGTGTGCGAGAACTGCCCGCGCAGCACGGCCGGGATGATCGCCAGCTTGGTCTGGCGATCGACCTTGCCGACCGACTGCCAGGTCTGGCCGTTGACCACGGCTTCCATCAGCCCTTGCTCGGCCTCCATGCCGAGGTTGCGGCTGAGACCCGGATTGCGCAAATCGGCGTCGATCAGAAGGGTCTTCGAGCCGTTGGCGGCAAGCAAGCCGGCCAGATTGGCCGCGACCGTCGACTTGCCCTCGCCAGGCAGGACCGAGACCACGCCGATGACCCGGCTGCCTTGCCCTTCCATGACGACATCGAAGGCGATCTTGGCGTTGCGCAGCGTTTCGGAGAACATCGATGCCGGCGCGTCGACGCTGACCCGCATGCGCGCCCGCTTTTCGGCCGCCGACAAGGTATTGGTGCCTTTGGTATCCGCCCCACCGTCGTCCGTATCCTTGCCCAGCCTGCCGCCGATTGTCGGCAGATAGCCGAGAAATTTGAGGCCGACGCGATCGCGGATGTCCTCGCCGGTCCTGAAGAAGCGTTCGTTGAACTCGTTCAGGCCACCAAAGCCGGCGCCAAGCAGCACGCCAAGCACCAGTGACAGCGCCAGCACCCTGGAGGAGCGCGGGCTCGAGGCGGAAAGCGGCTGCGAGGCATCCGAGATGATGCGCACCTTGCCGACCGGGAAAGACTGCTGCTGCGAGGCTTCCTCGTAGCGGCCGAGGAAGGTCTGGTAGAGCGTGGTCAGCGCCTGCGCCTGCTGGTCGAGTTCGCGCAGCTTGACCTGGCTTTGGTTGTCGATGGAGCTCTTGCCGGCAGCGTCGGCGATCTTCTGCCTCAGCGACGTCTCGCGTGAAAGCGCGACTTCATATTCGTTGCGATAGCTTTCGGTCAGCTGCTTCAACTCGCCGAAAATCTGTGTCGACAGATCGGCCTTCTCCTTGGCCAACGCCACGGCTTGCGGATGGTCGGCGCCGAAATTGGCCGTCACGTCCTGCAGTCGCTTGGCGACGGTGAGATAGCGGGTCTTGAGCGTTGCAATGACGGAGCTTGCCGGCTGGTCGCTCGATATGGCGGAATCGTTGAAGGCGTTGTCGGAACCGCTTTCGACGATGGTTTTGTACTGCTGGTAGCGGGCGCTGGCGCGCGCCGTATCAGCCTGCGCGACGATGAGCTGGGCGGTAAGATCGGCGATCTGCTTGTCGCTGATCAGCTGGCCGTCGCTGTTGGCGGCAAGGCCGTGCTCTGACCTGAACTTCTCGACCGCGAGCGCCGCTGCCTGCGAGTTTTGCCGAAGCTCGGTCAACCGGCCCTGCAGCCAGACCGCCGCGCGCTCGGTGGCGTCGAAGCTGGCGTTGAGCTGGTCGGCCAGATAGGCATCGGCATAGGCCTTGGTGATTGCGGTGGCCAGCGCCGGATTGGTCGACTGGTAGCCGATGGCCAGCACATAGGAGCGGCCGTTGCGCTGCGCCAGCACCTCGCTCTGCAACTTCAGCACGGCGTAGTCGTGGCGCGCCGTCTGCATCATGGCCTGGCGTGTCGCCTCGTCGACGTTTTCCATACCGGGAATCTGGTCGGCGGAACTGGAGCGGAAATAGCCGATCACGCCGCGCACGAAGCCGATGCCCTTGACCAGCGCCGATTGCGGCGGGTTCATGAACTCAGCGTTCTCGTCGAGCTTCAGTTTGTCGACGACCACCGAAGCCAACCGCGCCGACGTAATGATTTCGATCTGGCTGAGCAAAGCGGCGTCGGTCTGCATGGTGACGGAGGCAGCCGAGATGTCGTCGACGACCTTGTTCAGGCCTTCGTCGATCAGAACGCTGGCGACCGACATATATTGCTTGGGCGTGGTCTGCAGATAAAGCACGCCCAGGAAAAGGCCGATGATGGCGCAGACCGCCACCACCTTGACCTGGCGCGCCGCCATGCCAAGCAGGCGCTCGACGTCGATGAAGTCTTCACCCTTTTCCTGATCAGTGTTGGGCAATGGCATCCTCTTGTCGAGAGGAAAGCTGGCATAATTCATCTTCGGTCCAATTCTAGGTTACAGGCGCCGGAGCGAGACGGGGTCAGTCCCCATCTCATCCGAAGCTGCGGAGATCGGGGGCGAGATATGCAACGCAAGCTTCGTGCCATCTGGCGCCGGGCCTGATCGGCCGGGCGCGCAAGCATGAGCTGCGCCATCGTCCAAACGCATATGCCCTCGAAAGATGGGCATTATGCGGCCACTTCCTGACGCTCATGCGACCGCACGAACTCCTGAAGCATTTTGAAGACCGGCCCCTTCATGTCGTCGCGCGCCAAGGCGAAGGCGATGGTGGCCTCGATGAAGCCTTCCTTGGAACCGCAGTCGAACATCCGGCCGTGGAACGGTTGGGCATAGAAAGACTGGCTTTTCGCCAGGCGGACCATGGCGTCGGTGAGCTGGATTTCGTTGCCGGCGCCGCGCTGCTGGTTGCCCAGCAACGAGAAGATTTCGGGCTGCAGGATGTAGCGGCCGTTGATGTAGTAATTCGACGGCGCATTGGCCGGCGCAGGTTTTTCGACCATGGCCGTCACCTCGAAGCCGCCGCCGACCTCGGCGCCTCGGCCGACAATGCCATATTTGCTGGTCTCAGACGGCTCGCAGCGTTCGACCGCGATGACGTTGCCGCCGGTCTGCTGATAGAGATCGACGGTCTCGGCCAGGCATCCTCGGCCGCCGAACGACACCATGTCGGGAAGCAGCAGCGCAAACGGTTCGTCACCGATGACTTCGCGCGCGCACCACACCGCATGGCCGAGGCCCTGCGGCGACTGCTGGCGGATGAAGCTGGTGGCGCCGGCCACCGGCAGCATGCTTTCAAGCGCCTCCAGCTGGGTCTTCTTGCCGGTCTGCTCAAGCGTTCCGATCAATTCAGGATGCAGGTCGAAATAGTCCTCGATGACAGCCTTGTTGCGGCCGGTGACGAACACAATGTGCTCGATACCGGCTTCGAAAGCCTCGTCCACCGCATATTGGACGACGGGCCGGTCGACCACGGGCAGCATTTCCTTGGGCATCGACTTGGTCGCCGGCAGGAACCGTGTTCCGAGTCCCGCCACCGGGATGACTGCCTTCCTGACTTTCTGCATCTGCTATTCCTTCTGAGAGAAAAAGATTTCTACCTATCGCCGGCAATTCATTGTTGGAGCATGATCTTTTCCGAAAACCGGTTTCCACTTTTCGGGATCATGCTCTAGAAACTGGCCCGCATGCTTCATCTCCCCGTCCCCACGGCAAACTGTGCCGCCACCCTCCGTAGCCGGACGGCGATCGGCATCGACATATGCCTGACAGCCGCCGGATCACTTAGCGCGGTGCGTAACGCCTTCAACGGCGAGCGCGCCTTGATGTGCTGGACCAGCGACAGGAACGATGCCGCCTTGCGCAGGCTGCGGGCGCGCCTGGCGAAGGCGGCCGCGGCAGCCGCGTCCATGGAATTGGCCTCGGCGAAGACCGCATCGGCTTTGCGCATCGCCTCGACATGGTGAAGCTCGAGCACGCGCGAGATCGAACCTGTGCGGATGTGGTAGATATAGCCGGTCGTCGGCTCGACCACGCATTTGCCGCCCTTGGCCAGCGCGTTGGCGAGCAGGATGTAGTCCTCGCCGATGCTCAGATTTTCATCATAGCGAAGTCTGTTTTCGGTCAGGAAGCGGCGCTGGAAGATCGGCTTGAGATAGCCAAGATTGAACGTGGACTCGAAAACGATGTTGCCGGCGATGTAGTCGGCGAGCGAAATCTCGCGCAGGCTTTCCAGATAGTCGGCGGGAAACATCGTCGCTTCTGCAACGCCGTCCTCGCGCACCACCTGAAGGTTGTCGACGGCGATCACAGCGCCTGCCTTTTCCGCCCGCGCGATCATGGCGCCAAGCCGCCCGGGAAGGACGGCGTCGTCGGAATCGAGCACCGCGACCCAGCGGCCGCAGGCCAGCTCGAGCCCGGCATTCCTGGCGCCACCCGGTCCGCGATTTGCGGGCAGTGCGACGACGCGGACGATGTCCTGCGGGTAGGCTCTCGCGACGTCGAGCGTGTTGTCGCGCGACTGGTCGTCGACGACGATGATTTCAACACTGACATCACGCTGGGCGATGGCGCTGGCGATCGCCCGGTCAAGCGTGGCCGCGGCATTGTAGGCGGCGATGACAAAGGAGACGTCAGGCTGCACGCTTGCCTCCTTGCTGTGGGGATGGCAGGCCGTATTGGCGAATCTCGCTGATACCGACCAGGCCGCTGACGACACCGACATGCATGATGCCGCGCAAGACGCTGCGGTTGCGTCGGACGGGGCTGATCGCGGTGAGCGCGGCCATGCCGAAGCAGTAGGCTGCCTTGGCCGAGGCAAGGCCGATATTCTTCGCGCGTCTGACAGCACCGGCATTTTGGCCGATGAGGTGGCCATGCGTCTGGCCGAAGCGGAAGCGGCGGCGGCGCAGCCAGTCGAATGCGGCGCGCGAACGCGGCACCACTTCCTCGACCCAGGCCTGCGGCGCAAATGCGATGCGGCCGCCGTCCCTGACCATGCGATCGAAGAACTCGGTATCCTCGCCGCCGCTTTGGCCGCGCGCCAGGCTGAAACGCCGGTCGCGCAAGCTGTCGGCGCTCATCCTCAGAAGCACGTTGCAGGTGTAGCCGGTGCGGATTTCGCCCTGCACCCAGACCGGCAAGGTGGAATGGAAGTCGCCCTTGCGCATCCAGTCCGGCGCATCCGGGCGGTAGAGCGCCCGCACCGGGCCGAGCACGGCCTCGGCGCCGCTTGTCTCCGCCGCAGCGACCAATTCGGCCAGCCATTGCGCGGAGGCGGTTTCGTCGTCGTCGATGAAGGCGACAAAATCCGCCGTGCTGGTGTCAAGACAGGCGTTGCGGGCGACCGAGATGTTGCGCGCCGGTGCATGCCGGTAGCGGACCAGCAGCTGCAATTCGCTCGCTAGCGCAGTCACCAGCGGCTCGGCGGTCGGCTCGTCGTCATTGTCGGCGACGATGACACCGATGCCGAAGCCGGCAGGCATGGCAAGAGCCGCAAGCGAGCGCAGCGTGTCGGCCAGTTCCGGCCGGCGAAACGTGCAGACGCAGATGTCGATGCGACGATCCCTGGAGGCCATGCCCATCACGCCACCTTGCGCTGCGATCGCGCCCCGAGCAGTTGCAGCCAAAAGCCGACCGACCAGCCGAAATGCATGACCATGGCCGAAATACCGGCCAGCACATTGTTGGGATTGCGCTGGGTAATCGCGGTCACGATGCCATAGCCGAGACAGACCGAGGCCCAAACCAGCAGCGGCACCGCCGCCAGCCAATGGATGAAGGAAAATGCCGCGAGGAGAACGACGGGCGCCACCAGCAGCGGAATCATCTGCCGTACCTTCGGGATCATGCGGTGCTTGAGCACGTTCTTGGCGCGGCCGCGGCCATAGCCGAGATACTGGAAATACAGGCCTTTCAGCGACGAACGCGGATAGTAGACCATCTGCGTCTTGCCGCTCATCCAGATGCGGTAGCCGGCCTGGCGCAGCCGGTAATCGAGCTCGGCGTCCTCATTGTGGCTGAAGGTCTCGTCATAGCCGCCAACCGCGGTGAAGGCTGAAATGCGGATCAGCGCGTGATGGCCATGGTCGACCCATTCGCCAGCCGACAGGTGCCGGTGCTTGGAGCCACCGGTGCCGAGCTTGGAATTCTGCGCCGCCGCGACCGCTTTCTGCACCGCGCCGCTGCCGCTGGTCAGCATCGACACGACAACCGAATCCGCCGATGTGGCCAGCGCCTCCTCGACCAGCCGGTCGCAATAGTCGGCGGGATAGCCGCCATGGGCGTCGATGCGGATGAGATATTCGGCGCCGGCGCCGTAGCTGGCGACGGCAAGGTTGATCGCAGCGCTCTGGATGCGCTTTGGGTTGTGCAGGAGGATGACCTGAGGGTCCTTGGCCGCAACCGCCTCGACAATGGCCAAGGTGCCGTCGGTGCTGCCGCCATCGGCAACGACGATGCGGGCGCCGAGCCTTAGCGAGGCCGGCCTCAGCTGTTCGAGCAGCGCACCGATATGCGCAGCCTCGTTCAGGCACGGAATGACGATCAGGCTTGGCGGCAGCGCCTTGGTTTGCGTCATCGGTGCCTTTCCATGCTCTGCACTTTTCTCATCGCCAATCATCCCTAGGCCAATGCCTCGGTGGCGAAGGGGCCGCCGGGTGCCGCCGCCAGACCACGCAGCTTGTCGACAAAGGCGCGGCAGTCGCTGCGGTCGTAGCTCCAGGTTCTCGGATTGCGGGCCAGCACGCGCGCCTTGGCCTTGCCGAAGCGCTCCTGGTCCATCCGGCCGAGCGCGGTTTCCAGCGTCTCGGGTGTGGCTTCGGAGAGCAGAATGCCGATGTCCTGCTGGTTGAGGAAGCGCCCGGTCTCGGTGTTGCCCATCGAGATCGGCACGGCGCCGAAGCGGCAGCCTTCATAGAGACGGTTGGGCAGCAGCCATTCCGAGTTCTGCCCTTCCTCGAAGAAGTCGATGGCCCAGGAGAAATGCACTTCGCCGTAGATCGCCGCCATGTCTTCCGGGTTGCGGTAGGGGCCACGGAAGGAGAGGTAAGGCTCGGCTTCGACAAAAGCGTGGAAATCCGGAAATTCAGAAAGTGCCGGACGGCCCCGCAGGACGACCTCGAAGCGCCCACCTTGGCGGCGCGTGAAATCGGCCAGCAGTTCCAGCGAGCGGCGGCAGCGCAGCGCGCCGAACCAGCCGATGCGCCAGGGCGGCGCGACAGGATTTTCCACCTTCAGGCGATCGTCCGTGGCGATCGGCGCGGTTTCGAAATATTTGTTTTCGACCAGCTCCACAGGTGCTGCGACTTGCCCGAACGGCTTGAAGTAATTGGCGATGAAGGCCGGCGAGCTCGTCACCAGAAGCTTCACGTCGCGGGCGAGATAGCGTTCCGCGGTGCGCAGCGCCTTACCCAGTATGTCGTTGCGCAGCACCAGGCGGTGGATGTCGAGGCATTCGTAGACGATTGGCACGCCACCGCGAAAGGCAGCCTTGGCACGCCTGGCAAGCGCCAGCATTTCCAGATTGCGCGCAATGATGAGGTCGGGCTTGGGTATTGCCGCAAGCTTGGAACCTATCGACAGCGCCGCCTTGGCGACCGCCGCCATGCGCTGGCCGAATCGGCCGTCACGCGTCGCGCCAAGGTCGATCGGCTGCAGACCCTCGACGTCGGGAACGGCATTTGTGGTCCGACGGAAGCCGGCCAATGTGACCCGCGCGCCGCCTGCCCTGAGCATTATGATCCGCCGGCGCACGGCCGGGTCGGAAACGTCGTGCACAAGGTACAAGACATGCAGCATGAAAACTCGACCGCTGTTGGCCCACCCAAGGGAATGCTAACCCAGCTTTTGCTGCATCGCAACATTTTTGGTGCGCCGTAGCAATAAGTGCACGTTTTTTGTTGCACTGCAAAAACGTATTGCTGTAGTTTGTTGATGGCGGCGGGCGCCGGTCGTGACGATTGTCGGACCGGCGTAAAATCAGGAATCCTGAATTTGGAAACCAGTGCATTCGATCCGCCCGAGGGCTCACTGCGCAAATCGGTCGGACGCGGCGCTGTCGTTACCGCCATGGCGCAAAGCGTCCGGGTCGCGACGCAGATCGTCTCCGTCATCGTGCTGTCGCGGCTTCTGTCGCCGCAGGATTTCGGCGTGGTGGCGATGTGTGCGCCGGTGCTCGCCTTCATCGCGCTGTTCCAGGATTTCGGCCTGACCCAGGCGACCATCCAGAAGACCGGGATCCGGCACGAGGAGGTCAACTACCTCTTCTGGGTCAATGTCGCGGTCAGCGCCGTGCTGGCTTGTGTGCTCGCGGGCGCGGCACCCCTGGTCGCCGCCTTCTATGGCGAACCGCGGGTGACGGGCCTGGTGGCCGCGTTCGGGCTGCAGATCATGGCCTATGGGCTCGGCGCTCAGCATCTGGCGCTTTTGACGCGTCGCATGCAGTTCGCCCGGCTGGCGGCAATCGAGGTGGCAAGCGCGGTCTTCGGGCTGGCCGTCTCGATCGCCTGGACCTTCATCGACCGCTCCTACTGGGCGCTCTTCGCCGGCACGCTGACGGGTGCCGTGCTGCCGACGCTTTGCTACTGGGCAAGCTCGCAATGGCGCCCCGGCCTGCCGCGCAAGGTCGACGGCATCAGGGCGCTGATCAATTTCGGCGCCGGCATTACCGGCTTCAACTTTGCCAACTTCTTCGCCCGCAATCTCGACAATGTGCTGATCGGTAAATATTGGGGCGAAGCGCAGCTCGGTCTCTATGACCGCGCCTACAAGTTGCTGTTGTTTCCGCTGAGCCAGATCACCAATCCGCTGTCGAAGGTGATGGTGCCGGCGCTGTCCCGGTTGAAGGACGAGCCGGACCGCTATCGCAGCGCCTACCTGCGCGTCATGCCGCTGATCCTGCTGGTGGCGTTGCCGGGCGTTGCCTTCGCCACTGCCATGTCCGACGTGCTCATTCCTTTCGTGCTTGGCGAACAATGGCGTGCAAGCGCCTCGATCTTCCTGGCGCTCGGCTTTGCCGGGCTGTTGCAGCCGCTCAACAATCCCGCGGGTTGGCTGTTCGTCAGCCAGGGCCGCTCCGGCGATTTCATGCGCTGGGGCATCGTCACCGCCGTGACATCGGTGATCGCCTTCGTGATCGGCCTGCCTTATGGCGCGTTCGGCGTCGCGGTCGCCTATGCGGTCAGCGAATATCTCAGGACGCCGTTCCTGTGGCTCTATGTCGGCAAGAGCGGACCGTTGCAGGCCCGCCATGTGCTCTACGGGGCAGCGCCTTTCGTGCTCGGCGCGCATCTGGCGCTGGCCGCCGTGTGGTTCGCCAAGCCGCTGCTGCCGGCACAGCCGGTCATCGCGTTGGCCGCAGGAGCCGTGCTGGCCTACGTCATCACGATTGCCGTCTCGCTTGTGTTCAGCGCCGGCCGCGAGGCGCTGCGGGAGGCCATGAAATTGATACCCGCACGGGGCTTTGCCCCGGCACCCAGCGAGGCGAAGTGACCATGTTTGTCGCGCATCTATTTGAGGGCTAGCAGCATGAATTACCGATCGATCTCAGACATGAACGACGCCATCCTGCGCAATCTGCACCGGTTGCCGCGCGACATCGACCTGGTGGTGGGCGTTCCCCGCAGCGGCATTCTCGCCGCGACGCTGGTCAGCCTGACGGCCAACATTCCAATGACCGATCTCGACAGCTTTCTCGCCGGCAGGATCTACACGTCGGGCATCACCAAGCGGCGCGCCGCGCTCGACCGGCAGCATGCCGATATGCGCAAGATCCTGGTCATCGACGACAGCATCGCCGGCGGCAACGCCATACGCGACGCCCGCGACAAGATCGCTGCCGCCGGCATCCAGGGCGATTTCGTCTACGCCGCGGTTTTCGGGCTGCAGCCGCAGCACCAGGAGACTGATGTTGTGCTCGAGGTTGTGCCGCATCCCCGGATGTTCCAGTGGAATTTCATGCACCACATCTTCCTCGAGCAATGCTGCGTCGACATTGACGGCGTGCTCTGTCTCGATCCGACCGAGGAAGAAAATGACGACGGACCGATCTACGAGAAATTCCTGGCTGAGGCGCGGACGCTGCTCGGACCGACCCGCAAGATCGGCTGGCTGGTCACCAGCCGGCTGGAGAAATACCGCAAGCTGACCGAAGCCTGGCTGGCCAAACACGAGATCAAATACGACCACCTGATCATGCTCGACCTGCCGAGCAAGGCGGAGCGGCAAAGGCTCGGCGCGCATGGCAGCTTCAAGGCCGAGTTCTACCGCAAGTCGGACGCCATCCTGTTCATCGAGAGCGAACACGAGCAGGCGCTCAGAATAGCGAAACTGTCGGGCAAGCCGGTGCTGTGCGTCGAAACCAACATCGTCTCCTTCCCCGACACGCTGTCGCTGCCGGCGCTGGAGCAGGCGGCGCGCAACCTGCCGGCCAGACTGCGCCAGATCAATTCGCCCGAAGGGCGCAAGTCGGTAGTCAAGAAGGCGGCGCGCACGCTGCTGGGCGAGCGCGGCTACGAGACGTTGAAGAACCGGGTGAAGCGGCCGGCCTAGATATCGCTGCTGCTACGCGGCCTTGCGCGAGCGCTGTTGCGCCGCCCGGTCGATCAGCGAAAAGAAGGTCGCGAACTGCGCTTCCGGGTTGAGCGCCGGCCGCTCGGAGAAGGCGCGTGCCGCCGCTGATACCCGCTTGTATTCCTCGCTGTCGTTCCACAGCCGCCTGACCGCTGCTGCCCAGTCGGTGAGCGGCGCGTCATAGTCCAGCACCACGCCGCCGGAGCCGATCGCTTCGGGCAGGCCACCACGGCGCGAGCCGACGACGGGAATGCCGCTGCAATGGGCCTCCGACGCCACCCGGCCCCAGGCCTCTTCCCACTTTGAGGGCGCCAGCAGAATCTTCGTGCGGCCATAGACGGTCTTCATGTCGCTGGTGCGGTTCTCCAGCGTGACGTTGCCGAGCGGTGCAATGGTCGCTTCGATGCGGGCGCGATGGTCGTCCTCAAGCTTCCAGCTCTCGACGAACAGGAACGGGATTTCGGGGCATGCGCCGGCAATGCCCACCGCAAGATCAAAACCTTTTTCCTCATAGGGATTGATCAGCGTGACGAATTGCCCGGTCGTTGGCGTCGCGTAATGCGCCGGGTTGATGGTCGGCGGAATGACCGTCGCCTCGATGCCGAATTTTTCCTTGTAGGTGCGCGCCGTGAATTCGGAATTGGCGATGTACAGCGCCGACTTCAGGTCACGCAGGTCGCCGGAGAGTTCGTGGAACTCGACGTTCCTGAGATAGACGACCAGCGGCACGCCCTCGGCCTGCAGCGCCTTGCCGATCGGAACCGAGTTGTGGCACTGGACCACGGCGACATCCGGCTTGAGCTTCTTGACGGCAAAACCCGCCGCCTCCCACGGAAACCAGGCCCGCACCACGGGGTAGCCAAGGTGGGAATCGATGGCGCCGCGCTGCCGCAAGAGCTTCATCTTGGCGCGCGCCTTGAGGCCGAACATGCCGTCGCCGAACAAAGCGGCCAGCACCGAGGCTTCGTGGCCATGTTCGAGCAACTGCTCGGCCAGATGGTGGGTGCTGGACTGGACACCGCCGCTGAACTCGGGTGGGTAACCGCTGCCTCCTGCAAAAAGCACTTTCATCGAACTGTGTTCCTTGTCGTTATTCTGGACGGCCGCAGACGACGCCGTTGCCGTTGCTCAAGCGACCTTGGGCGGCTCCAGATTGGCGAATGGATTGGTGCATGACTGCCACCCGGTGAAGCGGATGGGATCGTTCGGCGAGCTGCGCCAGGCATAGTCGGTCAGCATGTGGAATTCGGCGAGCACGACGCGGTCGAAATGCCTGAGATAGCGGCGCTTCTCCCGCGGCAGAAGCTGGCGCGCCTGACCCAGTTTCGCCGTCTCGAGCAAGGTGACGGCGTCGCCCAGGTTTCCGCTCGGGGATATCCAGGGATTGCGGTTTTGAAATTCAACAACGAACTGCTGCAGATGCTCGACCCGCATATTCAACTTGCCGAGGTATTTTTCGAGCGTGACCAGGACCAGGTCCTCGTCCGAGAAGGAGGACACGGCGGCATAGGCGATGCCGGTCGAGGCGACCCCGCCGGCGACGAAGGCGAGTGCTGCACGGCGCGATATCTTCATCATTCCGGCAGCTCCCTTCATGCCGCTATCCGGCTTGCCGCCCGCATCGAGAGCGCTGCCGCCGTCAGACTGGGATTGACGCAGGAACAGGTCGGATAGGTGCTTGTGCCGACGACGACGAGGTTCCTCAGCTGGTGGTGGATCAAGTCGCGGTCGACCACCGAATCGGCCGGGCCCGTGCCCATCCGCAGCGTCCCCTGGACATGCGATTCGGTCGGTCTTATGCCGCGGTCGAAAATCCGCTCCACCGGCAGCGGGGCGAGCAGAGCCGGCAGCTTGTCCAACGCCTTCGCCATGCCCTGGACGGCATAGTCGGAAGCGCCCTTGAAGGAGACGAAGGCGTTCTCGTCCTCGTCGAGGACAACGTGATTGTCCGGGTCGAGCAGGTTTTCCGTCACCATGACGATCGGCAGCGTTTGCCGCAGCCGTCCCTTCTCCGCCCGCATGCCGTGCTGCCAGCGGTTTTCGAAATAGACCAGGGCTGCCGCATGTTCGGCCCGGTGCGGGCCGTCATAGAGGCCGAAATTCAACCCGGTGGTGATGGTGGAGCCATCGAAATTGTCGACACCGTCGAGATAGACCTCAAAATTCCAGCCATAGGATTCATGCAGGCCGAGGCCGACGAACTCGCTGCCCAGTCCGGAGCGCAGCATGATCGCCGGGCTCTGTATGGCATTGGCGCCGAGCACGAACAGGTCGCCGCTGACCGTGTATTCCTTGCCGTCATGCATGAACGTCACCGCGCGCACGGAACCGCCGACATGATCGAGCCGCCGCACTTCCGCGCCGAGGCAGACCGAAACGTCGGGATGCTCGAAGACGTGCATGAGGCCATTGTTGACGGTGAATTTCGCATCGGCTGGGCAGAGCCAGCAGCGCAGATTGGCGCAGCACGCGGTCCGTTGCGACGTCGGCACCCGGGCGCGCGCGGTCGGCATGACGAAATGCTGGCCCGGCTGCGCCGCCTTCATCATCCGGTCCGGCGTCGACATGCGATGCGGCGGCTGCGGAAACGGTTTTGAGCGTGGCAGCATCGTCGCCATGTCGGGATCGCCCGAAATCGACATGACCTCTTCGGCCTCGCAGTAGAACGGCTCGAGCTCGTCATAGGAGATCGGCCAGTCATTGCCGATGCCATAGAGGCTCTTCAGGCGGAAGTCACTCGGATGGAACCTGGGCGTCTGCGCAAACCAGCAATTGGTGCCGCCGCCAAGCCCGATCGTATAATTCCAGGGCTTGTCGGCATTGTCGGTCTTGTAGGTCGTCTCGTCATCGATATCGGTGTTGGCATTCTGCTCGAGCTGCCATTCATGCGTGTTGTGGCGGCCCCACTCCAGCACCAAGACGCGCGCCTTGCGGTGTTGCGCGAAGGCATGCAGGAAGAAGGACGATCCGAAACCGGAACCGATGACGACGAGATCGAAATGTTCCTTGGCGATTTGCTCGGGTTTGACGTCAAGCACCATCAGATATTGCCTTTCTTGCGACACGCCCCACCCCACGGCGTCTTTGTCGTTCGTCCAGGCCCAACCCCCCGGTCAGCCAACTTTCCATGCCAGGCTTAAAGCGCGACGCGCTTTAAGCCTTTGGTTTGATGAATGTCGACATGCATCAGGCCGCCATCCTGCCGATCGAGAAATACTCGATGCCGTGGCGGGCGATGACCTTGGGATCGTAGAGGTTGCGGCCGTCGAAGATGACCGGCGTGGTCAGCGCGTCCTTCACCGCGTCGAAGGACGGGGCGCGGAAGCTCTTCCACTCGGTGGCGATCAAAAGCGCGTCGGCGCCGCGTAAGGCCGCCTCCTTGGTGCCGCACAAAAGCAGGTCGTCGCGCAGGCCGTAAATGGCCTGGCATTCCTGCATCGCCTCGGGATCATAGGCCTGCACATTGGCGCCGGCCTGCCACAGCGCCTCCATCAGGACGCGCGCCGGCGCCTCGCGCATGTCGTCGGTGTTGGGCTTGAAGGCGAGGCCCCAGAGCGCGAAGGTCTTGCCCTTGAGGTTGCCCTTGAAATAGCGGTGCACCTTGTCGAACAGCACCGTCTTCTGCTCGTTGTTGCGCTCCTCGACGGCGCGCAGCAACCTGGCGTCGAACTTGACGCCCTCGGCGGTCTTGATAAGCGCGCGCACATCCTTGGGGAAGCACGAGCCGCCATAGCCGAGGCCGGGATAGATGAAGTGGTAGCCGATGCGCGGATCCGAGCCGATGCCTTTGCGCACCTCCTCGATGTCGGCGCCGAGTTGCTCGGCCAGATTGGCCATCTCGTTCATGAAGGAGATCTTGGTCGCCAGCATGCAGTTGGCGGCGTACTTCGTGAATTCGGCGCTGCGCACGTCCATCACGATCATCTTCTCGTGGTTGCGGTTGAACGGCGCGTAGAGCTCGCGCATCACCGCCTCGGTGTCCTCGCTGTTGGTCCCGACAATGATGCGGTCGGGCTTCATGCAGTCGGAAACGGCGGAGCCTTCCTTGAGGAATTCCGGGTTGGAGGCGACGTCGAAAGCCAGATCCTGGCGGCCGCGCGCCTTCAGCGTCTCGGCAATCTTGGCCTTGACCTTTTCGCAGGTGCCGACCGGGACGGTCGACTTGCCAACCACGATCTTGGGGCTGTCCATCTCGCGGCCGATAGTCTCGGCCACCGCCAGCACGTATTTGAGGTCGGCCGAGCCGTCCTCGCCGGGCGGCGTGCCGACCGCGATCATCTGGATTTCGCCATGCTTGACCGCGGCTGCGGCGTCTGTGGTGAACTGGATGCGTCCGGCGGCGTGGTTCTCCTTGACCAGGCTCTCCAGTCCGGGCTCGAAAATCGGCACGAAGCCCTGGTTGAGCCGCTCGACCTTTTTGGCATCGACATCGACGCACACCACCTGGTGCCCGACTTCCGCCAGCACCGCGGCCTGCACGAGACCGACATAGCCAATTCCAAAGACCGTCAAATTCATTCGGGTTAATTCCTGTTCACGCCCTTTGGCCTGATATGGCCGAGCCGGTTCAGATCTACTTTATGCTGCTTACACTACATGCCAGCGATTCTGGAAACTGGCACGGCTGGCCGAGCGCTGTGAAGGCCACGCGTTGCACCTGCATCGACACCTGGCGACCGGGATCCGAAAAGGCGCCCATCCAGTTTTTCAGCGTGTCGCTGCCCCAGAGGCTGAAGAATATCTTCTGCGAATGGGTCGGCAATTCTTGCGGGTCAGTCACTTCCTGGACCAGCTTGCCGTTGACGTACCAGCGCAGCCGGTCCTTTTCCCAGATGAAGGCATAGTCGTTGAAGCCCTTGTCGGCGCCGCCTTCGACCTCGGCCAGCTTCTCGTTCTTGGGCTTGCCGGCGATGTAGCTGTTGACCTGCACCTTGGAGGTATCCTTGGTCAGGACCTCGAAGTCGATCTCATACCAGGGCTGTTTGTCGGCAGGGCCGATATAGGTGAAGAAAGCGGCGTTGAGACCGGAACCGGTGTCGGTCTTCATCCGCGCCTCATAGGTTCCGTAGCCAAAGCGCTGCTTGGTCTGGATTTCGGCGCAGGCGAACTCGCGGTCCTTCAGTTTGCGCTTTTCGAAACCGAGCGTCAGCATGTTGTCGGAAAGTTTGACCAGGCCTTTCGACCAGGTGCAATTCTGGTGGTTGCCGTTCGACCAACCGTCGGAGACATACCAACGCGAGCGATCGAAACTCTTGAAATCGTCGACAAAGGATGGCGCGCTTTGCATCTCCGGGGAGGCATCCTGGGCGCGGGACGGCTGCGCGGCGCCGAAGAGTGCTGCGGCTGCCGCCAGCAGAAGCGCACCAACGGATAGAAGACGCAATTGCCGATTTGGCTGCGCCGACGCCATGGCATCGATTGCCACGATGGAGGTCGTCTTCGGGTCTGCGTTCATATCAATTCACCTTTGTGCTGTTCCGCCCCAACCCAAAGTCACCGACTGGCCCACATTGCTAACGGGCCGATCCCGATCCTCCGTCCCCCGAACTTTCTCTTCTGTGCCTCGTATGACCGGCTTCAGCGGCCCGCGGATTTGACGTATTCGCCTCTCTGCTCGGAACTCTGCCCATTTTCCTCGACGATCGCGTCGAGTGAATGGCGCAGTTCTTTCATCCGGCTGGTCTGGCGCACCAATTCGGCAATGCGCTGTTCGCAGTTCAGGATCGACTTCGTCAAATTGCCGACTTCCGACCGCTTGCTTGCCGACGCTGAACCGTTCTCCATCGATTCGACCAGGAAGGCCGCGTTGGTGGACTTCGACCGATAGCGATTCTCCAGCCCGGTTTTCTCGGCCGCGATCTCGGCCGTGATCTGATCCAGCAGCTTTGCCAGACGGTCGAAACGCGCCAGATCGGTCTGCTTGTCCCGGGCCGGGTCCCTGGACCTGAAGCCGAAAATTGAAGCCATCCGGTTGGCCTTCCAAAATTGCTGCACCGCAACATACAGTGCCATCGTCGGGGCGCGTAGGCAACCTCCGAGTTTCAGAAAGGCAATTTTTCCACCTTCCGTACCCGTTGCCGCGGACTGGAGAGGCCTACTTGTCCAGGGACGTGCTGGTTCCCGCCATCAGGTACCGCAAGGGCGGCACCGGTTGCTGTCTCGGTGATAAACCGACGTGACGAAACAACGCATCCAGCTTGTCCGAGGCCACACCGCGAACAATGGGAATGAGATTTGACTGGCTGGCCAGCGCATAGGCAGCCGCCGACGCCATGCCGCGCTCGGCCTTCACGTCGAGGAAATTGCGCAGCCGGTATTTGTCGCGCACATGCCGTTCGTGCTTGCGCAGCACGGCCTTGGAGCCTTCAGGCAGGCTGTCGATCTTGAGAAGCGCCAGATCGGCATCGGCCAGACGCTTCAGATCCTGCGTCTTGTGGCGGCCGCTCAGCGAATCGGCGCGCACGATCGCGCCATAGCCGCAGGACCGGATGACCTTGAAGCGCGCGCCAAGCGCAAAGGCGCGGGCATAGAGCTCATAGTCTTCGCCCAGACGCAGGTTTTCGTCGTAGCGCAGGCCGTGCCTGTCGAGGAAAGCCCTTGATATGACCGGCTTGAGAAAGCCGAGTTCGCCGCGCTGGACGCGCCGCCTGGAGATGTTGCCTTCGATGAAGCGCTCGAAGTCGAGGAACTCCGGGTCGGCCGAAAAGGACGGGGCGACGATCTTCGAGACATCGGTCGCCGTATCGTCACGGATCAGCATGATGTTGTCGGCGGCGAAATCCCAGTCGGCGCTGGCAAACAGCTGGCGGAACCGGCCCTCAAGGAAGAAATCGTCGGCGTCGAGAATGCTGATGAAGGGCGATTTGGAGTCGGCGATAGCGGCATTGCGGGCAAAGGATGGCCCACGATTGACGTCGAGGCGGATGACCGAAAGCCGGCCGGTGCCATCATCGGCGGCAGTGGCGACTTTTGCGGTGTCGTCAGTGGAGGCATCGTCGACGACGACGACTTCCGCCACCTCCGGCTCGCGCAGCGCCGAAGCGATGGCCGCGGGAATGGTCCGGGCCGCGTTGCGGGCCGCGATGATCACGCAGACCTGGGGTACTGATGCGGACATGGGGACGCCTTTCAATTCCATGGATGGTTGCTGACTTTGCCCTGCCCATTGCACACCGCAGGGTGCCCCAACCCATCCTCCCATGATCCGTCGCCATCCAACCGGGACGGAACCGTCTCTGCCCGCTGCCGTTCTGCGATAGCCATCGTCACCGGCCTTCCGGCCGTTCGAAAATCCGCCGGCTGAGGTCGGCGGACGCAGCCCAGCCGGCCTCGGTTAGGTAGCGGACCGGTTCGCGACCGCACAGTTCCCACAAGACGGTGCGTCGCTGCGGCCACTTCAGCGACGACAGCCACGGCGCGATGACCATGTGGAACAAATCTTCATTGCCGATGCGTGACAGGATCCGCGTCGCCCGATCCGACAGCAGCGTGCCGGCGCCGCCAAGCAGCACGTCGGCGGCGCGCAAGCCCAGCAGCAACGTGTCGGCCAGCCCCTGCTCGGCCGCGTAGTCGAGCACAGTCTGCTGCTCGGCCTCGCTCAGGCGGCTGGCGGCGGCTCTGATGTCACAGACATAGCCCGCGCAAGGCTCGCGGTTGAACAGCGCCTTGGCGACGCTGATGCAGGACAAAAGCAAGGTGTCGGAAGCCGAGATGAAAGGCACGCTGGAGCCGGCGATCGCAAGCGCGCGCTTGCGGCGCAGGAAGCCGTCCGTGTCGCGTGGGCTTGGCGATCCCGGTTGCTGGAGCCGGTAGTGGAGATCGACGGTGGACAGTTTCTGGCCCTGGCTGCGAACCATGTGCTGTTCGCCCAAAAACCGCACCCACCAGACGGAGCGGGACTTCCCGGCGACCTCGTAACCGATCGAGCGCAACGCATCGCGGGCTTTGAAGAAGCCGGCCGGCGACACCAAAATGTCGACGTCGCCGGACGGCTTCATGAAATGGTCGCCATAGAGCAGCTGCTGCTGGAACGGTCCCTTCAGGAAGACGAAATCGATCCTGCTGTCGCGTAGCGCCTTGTCGATAGCCATCGAATCCATGATGCCGGACGAGTTCATCGCGATCGTGCGCCGGCGATAGGTGTCGAGCCACTCGAGCAACCCCGGTGGCGTCTCGCCTGCCGGCGGGCGCGACAAGGCCTTCAGCATGAAGGTCGCGACCTTGTTCAGCCTGGCGATGTCGCAAACGTCGGCAACTGAGATGGCCGGTGCAGGCGCCGTGCTGGCGCTCGCCTCCGGGTTGAAGAACAGCCGCAGGCACGCCTGCACATAGGCGACTTCGTCGGCGCAGCCGGCGGCGCGCAACCTCTCGAAGGTCCCTTCCTGCAAGGCCATATGCTGCAGCATCTCCGCAAAAAAATTCGCCAGGCGCGTTATAATTCGCCAGGCGCGTTATATTGCAAGTGCGAAGCAAAGCATCGCCAAATTCATGTGCCGCGTCCAGTTTTTCCTTCGGGGTCGATTTTGCCACAACCATAGCGTTTAGCGACGCAATTGTGCAACGCAGCACAGGCACGTCGCCGGAATCCGATCCGCCGACGGTACGCCCGCAGCAATTTTCGTGCGACTTCGCTCGAGCCTAAAAGGTTGGCATTCCAGGCGGAAAATTTAGTGTAATTAAATCAGATGCTTAATTAATCACCACGGATACATTGTTGAACTCCCCCGGGATGCGCGGCTAGAGTGCAGATGCAAGCGTTTTGATCACCCTTGAAGGCAGCCGCAACCGAGAATTGATTAACAGCGGGTAAATCAGACTTGACTCATAAATGCTGCCATGCAGCTATTGCGGTGCAGCAATGTCTCGCTGCCGGCAATCGACAGGCCGCTTCCAGTCCATAATTGGAGAGTAAAATGGAACAGAATGTTGAAAAGCATGAGTACGAAACCCCAAGCCTGACGGTCCACGGCTCGATCGAGACCATCACGCAAGGCGGTAGCGGCTCGACGGCTCTCGACGCCTCGTTTCCGGCACATACGCCGGTCGGCGAACTCACCTTCTCCTGAGACTCTTCTCGTTGGGGTGACAAAGTCCGGACTCTGAAACAGAGCGCATTAAGGAGAGTCGGGGCTCAGGTCCCGGCTCTCGCGCCTTGTCCGGAATTGCCGAAGCGTTGGTGTTGTAAGCAGTGTCGTGTGAGCGAGGTTTAGGATGGACTGGAAACCCTCGGAGCATGATCGGGTGAGCGCAAGCAAGGATGCCGTGGCCTGCGAATTCGGCAACGGCCTGGCGCTGCTCGATATGCGATCCAACATCTATTACAGCCTGAACAGCGTCGGGGCCTATATTTGGGAACTGATCCAGGAGCCGAAGCCGATTGCGGAAATCCGCAACGCCGTGCTCGAGCGCTACAATGTCGAGCCCGAGCGCTGTAAAGCCGATGTCGACGGATTGTTGAAAGGCCTGGCGGATGCCGGGCTTGCGAGGCTCCATGATGAGGAACTTGTCTAGAGTTCTCTCGCTGAGCGGGCCGGAGATGCTCTTTCTCGCCCACTGCCTCGCGGTGGTCGTCGCGGTGCGGCTGGGGCTGACACTGTTTTCCTACAACAGAGTGCGTCGGGTGGTGACGCGGCTCGACGCGAGCGAGCCGGCCGGCATCGGCGATCTCAGGCGCGTCGCCTGGGGCGTTGCCGCCGCGGCGCGCCTGGTGCCGGGGGCAAGCTGCCTCACCCAGGCGCTTTCCGGCCAGTATTTGCTTGCCAGCCAGGGCAACGCTTCGAAGATCCGCATCGGCATCGAGCGCGATACCGGCACTGAATTGAAGGCGCATGCCTGGCTGGTCAGCGGCGACCATATCGTGCTTGGCGGCTCGCTTGGAAGGTTTACCCATCTCGTCGACCACGGCCAGTGACCGATGAGCGGCGTCGCCGGAATTCTGCTCAGGCAGGAAGGCAAGCCGGCGGCCGCGGCCGATATCCAGCGCATGCTTGCCCGCATGCAGCATCGCGCGCCTGACGGCAGTTCGTGGTGGATGGATTCTGGCATCGTTCTTGGCCACGCCTGGCTCAACACCACAGATGAAGCCGGCCCCGGCCCGCTGACGATGGCCGGCGGCAAGCTCGCGATCACGGCGGACTGCCGGCTGGACAATCGCGACGAATTGCTGGCCAGGCTCGGGATCAGGGACAGCTCTGTTGCCGACGCGGTGCTGTTGATGCGCGCCTATCTGCGCTGGGGCGAAGCCTGCCCCGAACATCTGCAAGGCGATTTTGCATTTGCCATCTGGGACGGCGAGCGCCAGCAGCTGTTTTGCGTGCGCGACCATTTTGGCGTCAAACCCTTCTACTACCATTCGAGCGACCAGCGCTTCGTCTTTGCCTCCGAGATCGGGCCGATCCTCGATGTCGGCGGCGTCGACATGCGCATCAGCGAGCACCAGATTTCGGGATTTCTGGCCGGGCTGCCCGACGATCCGCAATCGACCGCCTACGCCGACATCTTCCGCCTGCCGGCGCGCCACAGCCTGACGGTGACCGGCAACCAGGTGGTGTTGCGCCGCTACTGGCAGATCGAGCCGTCGCGGAGGCCGATGCACGCGGACGCGGCCGAAGAATTCCGCCATCTGTTTTCGCAATCGGTCCGCAACCGCATGCGTGGCACGCCGGCGGTCGGGGCGATGCTGAGCGGCGGGCTCGATTCCTCCTCGATCGCCTGCGTGGCGGGCCTGCAGAATGCCGCGCAGCGAAAGCCGAGGCTGGCGACCTTCTCATTGGTGTTCGAAAAGGGCTCACCGATGGACGAGCGGCCTTTCATCGAGGCGGTGCTTGGGCAGCAGAAGGTCGACGGCACCCTGATTTCGGTCGGCAATTACGCGCCCTTCGCCGAGTTCGAGCGCATCCTGGAAGAGCAGGAAGAAACGTTCCTGGCGCCTGGCCTGTCGTTGACCCGCGATATCTACAGAACCGCCGGCGCCAAAGGCATGAAGGTGCTGCTGGACGGCCATGGCGGCGACGAGGTGGTTTCGCAGGGCCACGGCCATCTGCACGAACTCGCCGATGCCGGCAAATGGATGGAGCTGTGGCGGGAACTGCGCAGCGCCTCCAACACCTATGGCGACGGCATGCTCGGCCTCTACTACCAGTTTCTCACCCTTTATGGGCCGGCCTGGCGCATCGCGAAAATCAGGCGGTTCGCGAACCGTGCGCTCAGCAAATTGCGGCGCCATCCCGCTGGACGGCCGGCGACAAGCTGGCGCGGCCTGATCAATCCGGATCTGGCGAGGCGGACGGACCTCGTCGAGCGGTTTCGCCGGGCCGGCTACATGCCGCCCGCGGTCAGCGCCAGCGAGACCTTGACCCATCGCTGGCTGCTGTCGAACGGCATGGTGCCGCACGCTTTCGAGGTTCTCGACAAGGCCGCCGCCAATTTCGGCGTCGAGCCGCGCTATCCCTTCTGGGACAAGCCGCTGGTCGAGTTCTGCCTGGCGCTGCCCGGCGCGGAAAAGCTGAACCAGGGCTTTGGCCGTTCGGTGCTGCGGCGCGCCATGGAAGGCATCCTGCCGCCAGCGGTGCAATGGCGGCGCGACAAGATCGACTTCACCTCCAATCTGGTCAAAGGCATGCTGGGCAACCACCGCGATCTTCTGGACAGGGTGCTGGTGAAGGACGCGGATCGGATCGCACCCTACGTCAACCTGGCGGCAGTAACCGCCGCCTATGGCCGCATTTCGAGCCAGCCTGAGGCCGCCACCTTGCCCGATGTCCAGTATGTCTGGCGCTCGATTTCGCTGTCGCTGTGGCTGCGGCAGGTGCAACAGCGCGGGAGCCACGCATGATGCCGGCCAACATGTCGGTCGCCGCCGATGACCGGCATCCAAGCGCTGCCCGCGCGCAGCACTTCTACAGGGCTTATGGCCTGACGATTGCTTCGCAGATAGAATTGCCCGAACTCGAGCCGAGCGCGCCGGCCTCTGTCGATGTCCTGATCACGGTCGGCCCGATCGACCGGCCAAAACCCTCGCCCGAGACCGGAACCGCTTTCCGCTTCGAGCCGCGACAGCAATATCTCGCGTGGCAGACGGTCGGCGCCTTCCTGATCACCGACGCCTGCCGCATCGAGGTCGAGCCGGCGCCTGATGTCGACGATGCGCTGCTGGCGTTTCCGCTGCTCGGCCCGGTCATGGCGCTGCTCCTGCATCAGCGCGGCCTGCTCATCCTGCATGCCAGCGCCATTGCCGTCGGCGGCAAGAGCGCTGTTTTCATGGGCGACAAGGGCGCCGGCAAATCGACGACGGCGAGCGCGATGATCCGCGCCGGACATCGCTTGCTGACCGACGATGTCGTGGCGCTCGATCTCACCGAGCAGCCGATGATCGTTCCGGGCTTTCCGCAACTAAAACTCGCCGCCGATGCCGCCGCCGCCATACCGCTCGGCCAAGCAGAGATACGTCCGCAGGTGCATGCGGCCATCGACAAGATGCAGCATCGCCTGCATGGCGGGTTTTCGGCAGATGCGGTGCCGGCGACGCGGATCTACATCCTCGAGCGCGGCGACAAGGCCGCGATCACGCCGCTGCCGAGCATCGGTGCCCTGCCGGCAATCATCAAATTCTCCTATGTGACGCGGTTCGGCCGTCCGGCGCTCGTCGGCGATTTTGCCACGACGCATCTTCGCCAATGCGCGGCGCTGGCCAGCCAGATCGGCGTCTGCCGCCTCGAAGTGCCGACCGGGCTTGAGCGCATCGACGAAGCCATCGCCCTGATCGAAAACGATCTGGCGGCCGGCAACCGGCTGCGGTGACGAGACATGTCGGCATCGAAGATTTTTGAGCTGTCGTTCTACCGTGACGTTGCCGGCTTAGGCGCCGTCATGGCCAGGATCGGCGGGCGCAGAACGCTGACGGCGCTGCTGTTCCTGATCCTGGGAAGCCTGACCGAAGGCATCTCGATCCTGCTTCTGGTGCCGCTGCTGCATCTGGTCGGACGGCCCGAGCAGAATTTTGCGGTCAATCTGCCGAACAACGAGTTCGTGCGCTGGCTGGCGCCGGACGGGACGCTGCAATTGACGACGGTGCTTTGCCTGCTGGTCGGGCTTGTCGCGCTGCAGGCGGCGTTCAACCGCTACAAATCCGTCTACATGGCGCGCCTGCTGCTCGACTTCATCAACCGCCTGCGGATGAATTTGTTCGAGAGCATTGGCAAGGCGCGCTGGGCCATTTTTGCCCGCATGCGCAGCTCCGATCTCGACCATGCGCTGACCGGCGACATCGACCGCGTGCAGTCGGCGGCGTTCTCGCTGCTGATGCTGGTGCAGATCGCAGTGCTGTCGGCAGGCTATCTCGTGGTGTCGCTGTTCATTTCGCCTGTCATGACCGCGTTCGCCATCGTCATCGGCATAATCATGTTCCTGGCGCTGCAGCCGTTTCGGGCGCGGGCCAGCGCCTTCGGTCGGGTTTTGACCACCAATCGCCAGGAGCAATACCGCACGGTCTCGGAGTTTCTCGGCGGCATCAAGGTGGCCAAGAGCCTGAATGTCGAGGCGACTTATTACGCGCAGCTTCGCGCGACGCTGGAGAAGATGAAGGCCGACAACATCAATTATGTCCGCAACAGCACCATCGGCACGGCTTTGTTCCAGGTCGCCAGCGTCATCGGTCTCAGCCTGTTCATCTATGTCGCTTTGGTCCGCTTCAATCTCTCTCTGGCGGAGATCGTCGTGCTGCTTTTGGTATTCATGCGCATTGCGCCGCGCTTCATGGATATGCAGATGCAGGCGCAGCAGGTGCTGATCAACCTGCCCGCCTACGCCTCGATGCGCGACATGCAGGCGCGTTTCGATGCCGAGCGCGAACCGGCGAGCGCGGAATCCGACGCCAAGCTGTCGCTCGATATCGGGCTCAACATCCGCAATGTTTCCTTTGCCTATGAGGCCGGCGGCAAGCCGGTGGTGAGCGACGTCACCTTCGGCCTGCCTGCCGGCAAGGTGACGGCGCTGATCGGGCCGTCAGGTTCGGGCAAGAGCACGCTTGCCGACATGCTGCTCGGCCTGCTTGAGCCGAGCGCGGGCAAGATCCTCGCCGACGGGGTCGAGATCAGTGCTGCCAACCGGCGGCGCTGGCGCGATCAGGTGGCCTATGTACCGCAGGACGTGTTCCTGCTGCACGACACCATCGCCGCCAACCTGCGGCTCGCCGCGCCGCAAGCCAGCGACGAGGAACTGTGGGCCGCGCTGCGCTCCGCGCATGGCGCCGACTTCGTCGAACGGCTGGAGCTGAAGCTCGACACGGTGGTCGGCGATCGCGGCGTGCGGCTTTCGGGCGGCGAACGCCAGCGCATTGCGCTCGCGCGCGCGCTGCTGCGCAAGCCCTTGCTGCTCATTCTCGATGAGGCGACCAGCGCGCTCGACTGGCAGAACCAATCCCTGATCGCCAAATCGATCGATGGGTTGCGCGGTTCGATGACGATCCTGACCATCGCGCACAGGCCATCGATGATCGCCTTCGCCGACTGGGTGGTTGCGATCGAAACCGGCCGGATCGTCGAAGTCGGGCAATATCAGAGGTTGAAGGCGAAGGCCGGCAGCCGCCTGTCCAAAATGCTTTCAGGCGAGCAATCAGAACCGGAGCCGGCCGAGGCAAGCTGAGTCCGGCTGCAAGAATATCCGAGGCCGGCACTGCGCCGCCCTCAGCCTGTGTTCAATGCACGCTGCGCCTGGCCGAGAGCTTCTCGCGTTCAGCCGCCTTGTCGGTGCCGAGGCTTCTTTCGGCGTCGCGAGCCTTGTCGGCCGTTGTCGGCGCGCTCCTGGCGATCATCACATAGACCAGCAGGAAATAACCGATCTGGATGAGGACAGCGCAGCCGATGACGCGAAGCACCGTTGTGGTGACCGTCGCGCCGTCGGCATAGGACCACGCGACTACAATCGCGAGGGCGAAAACCATTCCGATGACGAATTTTGGTAATGACATGATCGGCGGCCCGTCAACCGGCCCGAGCATGCAAAAGCGATGACTTACCCACCCGAGTATCTCCCCATTCGCCATGCGAGCTTATTCAGCTGCTCTTTTTCGGCCGGTTGCTTCCGGCCTTCCCAACCCATCCAGACTCTAACAGAAATAATTTGCGACTCTATTAAGGCGCGAAACTGACAGCAAGGGCAACCGGGGATAATTTTCAGTCCGCAAGGGCGCTGGACTCTGCCATGCTGCGATGCACACGCAGGGGTGGTGGCCTAACTCACCACGCAATTTATGCTGCAGTAGAATGTATGGTGTTGATTAGTATTTTATTTGATTACATTAGCAAAACGATGGATTCAGAAATCAGTTAAAGCCATTCTCTCTGAGGCAAAGGACGATTCGCCCAAAATCGGCCCCAAAACGGCACTGCATTTTCTTGTGTTGCTCGTTGTTCGTCACAAACGTGCCATAAAGGGCAAAATTTGGGCAGGAGACGTTTATTATTTAGTCAATTCATGACGTGACTATTTCACTCGTATGGGAAATTGTGTGTTGCGCTGCAGCATTTTTTTGGTATCGTGACATAAACCATCCGTTCAACGTATGGAGCTTTTGCATGAGGGATGTTGCCAAGTCGGCCAATGCGGCATTTTCGCAGGTCGGCGTAGATTTTCCGCCACCAATCGGCGGGCTGCTAAAGCGCAGTTTCGATATTTTCGGTTCACTTGTCGGCCTGGTGGCGCTCAGCCCACTGTTCCTGATGGTGGCCCTTCTGGTCAAGCTTTCCGACGGTGGCTCGATCTTCTACGGACACAAGCGAATCGGACGCGGCGGGCGGATTTTCCCCTGCCTCAAGTTCCGCACCATGGTCGAAGACGGCGAACGCGTGCTGACCGCTTATCTGGCGGCCAACCCGGAAGCCAACGCCGAGTGGATCGCGACCCGCAAGCTGAAGAACGACCCGCGCGTCACCCGCGTCGGCGCAGTTCTGCGCAAGCTCAGCCTCGACGAACTGCCGCAGATCATCAACATCCTGCAGGGCGACATGAGCCTTGTCGGGCCTCGTCCCGTGGTGCGCGACGAGCTTGAGATCTATGGCAGTGCTGCGGTCTATTATTTGAAGTCGCGGCCGGGCCTGACCGGGCTCTGGCAGGTCAGCGGACGCAACGATGTCTCCTATGACAGCCGCGTTGCGTTCGATCGCCACTATGTCGAGAACTGGTCGCTATTCGAAGACGTTCGCATCATCCTCAAGACCGTGCCTGCGGTATGGATGTCGCGCGGTTCCTACTGACCGACCGCAACGGGTCAGTAATCGGGCCGGTCCGGCCCGAAGCCAATCCGGCCCCAAGCCATGCGGCGACGGGTCGGTCTTGCATTGCAGCCGCGGTGGTCAACCGCGGCGGCGGGCCTATCGGGCGGATGGGGCCAAAACGGATCGGAAACGTTCAGTTGAAAACAGACATATCAGCGTATTTTCGCCTTGCCGGCCCGATGCGGCCGSCACGACTCGTCGCCACGTGCCTCGCACTGTCGCTCACGGTTCCGGCCATGGCCGACGAGTACCGGCTCGGCTCGCAGGACAAGCTCAACATCCGCGTCGCCGAATGGCAGACGGTTGAAGGCACGTTCCGCGACTGGTCGGCGGTGAACGGCGAATATTCGGTCGGTCCGGCCGGCAATTTGTCGGTGCCGTTCGTCGGCGAATTGCCGGCTGCCGGCAAGACCACGTCGGAGATTGCGGCCGCCATCAGCGTCGCCTTGCAGCGCAAACTTGCCTTGTCGGACAAGCCGGAAGCCTCGGTGGAAATGGTGCAGTTCCGGCCGTTCTATATCTCGGGCGAAATCCAGTCGCCTGGCCAGTTCCCCTATGTGCCTGAGCTGACCGTGTTGAAGGCGATCAGCATCGCCGGCGGCATCCGGCGCAACGCCGACTACGGCTCGCAGCTCGGCAAGGACCTGGTCACCGCCAAGGGCAATTTCGACATTTATGACGACCAGCGCGTGCGGCTGATCGTCAGGCGTGCACGCATCGATGCCGACCTCGCCGGACAGGCGAGCTTCGAGGCGCCGAAAGAGGTCGAGGGCGATCCGCGCTTGCCGACCATCGTCGCCGACGAAATGCAGATCCTGACCTCCGACCAGAAGGCGTTGAAGCTGAAGCTGCAGGCGCTCGACGATTTGAAAGGGGTCCTGCAGTCCGAAATCGAAGCGCTGCAGAAAAAGATCGTCAACCAGCAGAAGCAGGTCGACCTGGCGCAGCAGCAGGCGGACAGCATCGGTCCGCTGGCGCAAAAGGGCCTGGTCGCCAACGCACGCCTGCTGTCCTCGCAGCAATCGGTCACCGACCTGCAAGGCAAGATCCTGGACTATGAGACGGCGATCCTCACCGCCAAGCAGTCGATCAGCAAAGCGACGCAGGACGCCATCGATGCCCAGAACACGTTGAGCTCGAGCCTTGCCGCCGACCGGCAGCAGGTCGAGGCCGACCTGAACGAGGCGGCACTCAGGGTCAACATGCAAAAGGGGCTGATCACCCAGGCATCGGATCCCGCCACGACTGCCGCCATCACAAACAACAGCGAAGAGCCGACGCTCACCTATTCGCTGGTGCGCGTTGCCGACGGCAAGACCAGCGAGATCGACGCCAAGGAAGACACGCCGGTGCTGCCGGGCGACGTCGTCAAGGTGAAGCTGGCGCCGACGGCCAGCCAGTAGCTCTCGCCGCTCGGGCTCGCGCGACGAGACTGACACGACGGGGCAGGAGGAATGCATTCGGCTCGTTCGCGCCAAGGGCGCGGGCGAGCAATTCCGTTTCGACCGCTTGAAGGCATCCCATGCAACCCGCCGCCCCGCGCCACGTCTACCTCAATCTCGACGCCATCCGCGGCGTGGCGGCGATCAGCGTGATGCTCTACCACTTCTCGCCGTTCCTGGCCGACGGCAAGGTGCTGCCGTCGAGCTATCTGGCGGTCGACCTGTTCTTCCTGCTCAGCGGCTTCGTCATCGCGCATGCCTATGACCGCAAGATCGAGAACGGCATGGGTTTCGGCACGTTCGTGGCGATCCGCCTGATCCGTCTCTACCCGCTTTACCTCGCCGGCACGCTGCTTGGCTTCTTCTATCTCATGGTCAAGAACCGGCTGATCCCGGCCGAATACATGCCGCTGTCCGAGATTGGCACGATGCTGACGACGGGCATGTTCTTCATCCCGCTGGTCAGCGATGCCTATCACACCATCTTTCCGCTCAATCCGGCGTCGTGGTCGCTGTTCTTCGAGCTGATCGTCAACATTGCCTATGTCGCCGTCTTCGTCCTGCTGACGAAACGCGTGCTGGCCGGGCTGATCACCGTCAGCCTCGCGCTGCTGGTGGTCGCCTCGATCGTGGCCGGTACGCTCGACTTCGGCATGACCGGCGCGACCATCATCAGCGGGCTGCCGCGCGTCTGTTTCTCGTTCTTCTTGGGCGTGCTGCTTTGCCGGTCCATGGCGCGCTATCAAAGCGGGCTTGTGTTCCTGCGGCATGGCTGGTGGGTCGAGGCCGCGATCGCGCTGACGCTTGTCGTTTTCGCCATCGCACCGGACGGCGGCGCGCGCGTCGCCTACGATCTCGCCTGCATTGTCTTCGTCTTCCCGGCCCTGGTGGTGGTCGGCGCCGTAGCGCCGACGGCTCCACGCCTGTCAGGCCTCTATGGCTGGCTTGGGCGGATTTCCTACCCGATCTACATCATCCACACGCCGATGCTGATGATCATCGCCGGCGCCGGCAAGGCCGCCGCGATCGACCCGTTCGCGCACCATCCCTGGTTCGGAATCGTCATGGCGGCTGCGGTCATCGTCATCGCCGACATCGCCACGCGGATCTATGACGAGCCGTTGCGGCGTTTCCTGCAACGGCTGATGCTGCGCAAGCGGGCCGTCGCCTAAATCGTCAGACGCGGGCCGGCATGCGGCCGTTGGCGGCCTTTTCGTCCTGCACCGGAGCATAGGTCCTACTTGCCCTGGCGACCGGCACCGGGCGCAGCTTGAACAGGCCGTAATAGACGATGAACGAGGCCATGAAATAGGGGCCGAGGATCTCGACCTCGAAGAAGGAGCGGATCAGCATCATGCCGACCGCGCCAGCAAGCACCACCGAATCGGCACTCCAATCGCCGAACACCACTTTCGAGACATGGCCATAGAAGGAGCGCAGGATGATCAGCGCCAGCATGACCACACCGACGAAGCCGAGCTCGACCAGCGTCTCGATATAGGTGTTGTGGAAATGGAAGCCGGTGCGGGTCGAGATGTAGAACTCCGCCCATAGGCGTTCCGGATCGGCAAAGCCCTGTATCCAGTAGGCGGCATAGCCATAGCCTAGCAGCGGACGCTGCTGTGCGGCTTCCCAACCCTGTTCCCAGAGATAGGTGCGGCCGGTCAGCGTCGAGTCCTTGCCGAAGATGCCGAGCACGACGTCGAGCAGGCCGAGGTTGAGCGCAGCCACCACACCCGCCACCAACGCACCGGCGCCGACGACGAACAGCACGCGGCGATAACGGCGCGACAGGACCTTGCTCATGGTGAGCAAGGCAACGACGCCGATCACCGCCGGCAGCGAAGCAACCGACGTCGCCGAATGGGCGATCGCCAGCAGATAGACCGACAACAGCATGATCGGCGCGGTCCACACGAAGCTCATCCAGTTGCGCCGGTAGAAGGCCAGAAAAGCAAGGCAGAAGAAGATGCCCAGCGAGGCGAAGAAGCCGATCTGGTTCTTGGAGCCGAAGGCGCCGACGAAGTTGGTGGTGCCGTCGATGGTGTCGAGCGCATAGGCGCCGACCTTCAGCGAGTAAAGCAGCACGATGAAGATGCCGATCAGCGAGCCCAGCACCAGTGTGCGTGTGCTGATGGTGCGCGCAGCGATGTAGGCGCACAGGATGTGCGAGAAATATTGCAGCCCCGCCCGCGCGCTGGTGCCGGCCGCCTGCGACCAGAACAGCGAAAGGCAGACATAGGCCGCAAAAAGCAGCGGCAGCCAGGCGCTGGAAAGATCGCGCGCGAAGCGCCGGTAGTCGACGAACAGCAGCGGCAGCCACACCAGATAGTAGGCCAGGATCAGGATCTGGCCGAAATTGGTGGAATAGGCGAAGGCAAAGACCGACACGGCCACGGCAAAGGCGGCATAGGCCCTATTGTTGTCCGGATCGATCAGAATGGATTTCGGGATTTTCATGCCGGATCTTTCATCCGTTGGTCTCGGAAGCGGGCGCAAACGCCCACAGCGGCTTTCCGGCACCGATTGTGCACTGCAGCATAATCTAGCGCCCTATCGCCGGCGGCTCAACGGAAATGTTGTCACGGGCAAAAGGCGCGCCAGCCAAAACGACCATGCAACAGCCAAGTGGCCTGAATACGGCCTGCTCCCTCAAAATCCAGGGAGTGGCGGCTACCACAGCGCTCCGCCGGTGACCTGAATGTTTTCCATGGTGATGCCCTTGGCCAGATCCGAGCACAGGAACACGGCGAGTGCCGCGATCTCCTGCGGCTGCAGCAGGCGCTGCTGCGGATTGCCCTTGGCGATCTCGGCCATGGCTTCCTCGGCCGTACGGCCCTTGCCCTCACGTTCGACGACCTGCGCCACGTTGCGGCGCATCAGTTCGGTCTCGACCCAGGTCGGGCTGATCATGACGCAGGTGACGCCGTGCGCAGCGCCCTCCAGCGCCACGCAACGGGTGAGGCCGAGCAGGCCGGCCTTGGAGGCACAATAGGCCGGGTTGTCCTTCCAGCCGACGGTGGCGGCGGTCGAGCCTATGTTGACGATGCGGCCCCAGCCGCGCTCGATCATGCCGGGCAACAGGGCGCGTGTGACGCGGAAAGCGCCGGTCAGGTTGGTGTCGACGATCTTGTCCCATAGCGCGTCGGAATGGCCGCAGACCGGCTGCTCGGCAGTGGTGCCGGCGGCATTGACCAGGATGTCGGCGGGGCCGATGGAGGCTTGCGCGTCAGCCGCAAACCGGTTGGTCACCTCCCTGTCGCGGACATCGAGATGCGCCGCGTGAACCCTGGTGCCATGGGCCGAAAGGGCGGAGCGCACGCGCTCGATTTCGTCGGCGCCCGGGTAGTAGGCGGCGTCCGATCTATCGGCGTCGGCGGGCGCTATGTAGGAGCCGACAGCGACATTGGCGCCAGCTTGCGCCAACGCCGTGGCAATGGCGAAGCCCATGCCGGAGAATCCGCCGGTGACGATCGCGCTGCGGCCGGAAAGGTCTGTCATGGGTGGCCGGTCTCCGATGCCGAAATCCGATGCGCTATTCATAGGCCGGCTCCGGCAAGGAGCGCTACCTTGCCGGCGACATGGTCACAAAATCAGTTTCCTTAAAGCGGCTTTCCCAGCCACTCGCGATAAAACCCTTCGAGGTCCGGTTCGAAATCGTGGACGATCGGATAGCCGGGCGCCGCAGCCTCGACCTCGTGCATGGTGCCGCATTGCGGGCAGATGAATTCGCGGATCTCCATCCACTGCGGATCGGGGATATCGCTGTTGGGATAGATTTCGCGCAGGGCCTCCTCGGTGTTGCGCACGATGATCGCCGCCTTGAGCTTCCAGTTCTTGCGATAGTCGCCGAAGGAATGGCCGCATTCGCACCGCGTCACGCGCTCGTCGCCGCTCTGGCAGATGAACAGATGATCCGAGACCGGCAGCAGGATCGGGTCTTTCCAACCGACGCGGTCCTGCAGCACCGCGACATATTTGAAGAAGCGGTCGTCATCCTTGTAGGCGCTCATGACGCGGCGCGTCTGCGGCCAGGGCAGCGTGCCCGCAACCAGATCGGCAATGACTTCCTTGCTGTATGAGGTCATGGCTTTGCTCCCGGCATGAAAATCGATTTGGCGTCGACGTTCCAGAAATCGCTGAAGTCCTTGGTGAAGCGCGACGACAGTTTTATCGCGCTGGCATACATTTTCTTCACCTCGGGCGCGAAGTCGGCCTTTTCGACACGGCTGCGCTCGGTGGCGATCCACTCCGACACCGGCCTGGCCTGGGCGAGCCGTTTGGCGCGCATTTCGGCGCGGTGGCGCTTGGTGGCTTCGAGATTGGCGACGGGATAACCCTCCTCATCCTCGTCCAGCATGATCCCGAAGATGTCCTCGGCCGCTTCCTTGGTGAGATAGCCATTCTCGACATCCATGGCCGTCTTGAGCGGATCGCGCTCCAGCACGTCACCGTAGCCGCCACCGCCGTTGTAGGAATGGGTGAAGACGTCGCCGGTCTTGTGCGGGGCGGTGATGTAGGGCCCCTCCATCGTCACATGCTCGCCCTGAAACCGCAGTTCGAGTTCCGAACGGTGCGGGTTGGTGCCGGTGTGATGCGCCAGCGGCGCGCCCTTTGCGGCGAGCTCGAAGATGTTGGAGTTGCGCACCGCGCGATGCTTCTGGCAGGTCGGCGCCGGATAGCCGCCGCACATGCCGCCATTGTCGAAGACGCGAGACGAATGCTCCGAGGTCACCAGCCGCAAATGATCAGTCTTGCTGACCAGCCAGGTCGAGATGAAGGAGCAGCCACCGCGATATTTGCCGGCGCCGCCGGAATTGGGAACGATCGAGCGGCCGATATAGAGCATCGGCATGTTCTGTTCCCAGATCTCGATGTTGCCCATGTCGGATTCGGGGTTCCAGCCGACATAGGCGGTGTCGAGCCCGTCCTTGATGGCCAGTGCACCGGAGCCTGCGGCCGCGCATTCGAAATGCGCCATGCCGAAGAGTTTGCCGTACTGGCTGGTGCCGCCCATTTCGATCATCGGGCTGTTGACCTGGCCGACGAAAGCTTCCTCGACAAAGCCGCGTCCGATGAAGGAGCGCGACAGAAGCCGCTGGAACACGCCATAGGCCGGCAGCAGCAAGGCCCATGAGGTGGCGGTTGCCACCATCTCATTGTCGGGGTTGGTCCAGGTGCCGTGCGGCAGTTTCAGCTCGGTCGCCATCCAGGCGCCGTCATTGACCAGGCCTTCGAAATTCATGTGCTGGGTCAGCGTCACGAACATGCCGCCATCCATGCCGGCCGGCGTGCAGTTCATCGAATGGTAGCCCCAGGGCTGCGTGCCCTCGAAATCCATGATGATCTTGCCGTCAGTGGTGATCTCCATCTCGATAGGCATGTTGTACAGCCAGTCGGGATCGCCAAGCGGCTGGTAGCCCGGCTTGCCGGCGGTGACGTGGCCGTAGAAAGTGTGGCCGCGATAGATGCCGGGTACGGTGAGCTGGCGCGTGCGGGCGAGCTGGGCGCGACGGCCCTCCTCGATGAATTCCTTCGACACCTGCATCCAGTAGTCGAGGCCGATCTCGTCAATCAGCGCCTTGACGCTTTCGCGCATGTCGATGCAGGAGGCGACCTTGGCCTTTTCGTCGAGCACCCAGTAGATCGGCATGCGCAGATTGCGCTCGCAGCGAATGACATAGTCGCGGCGGATCTCGTCATTCTCGCCGACCTTTTCGGCGCAGACGAACAGGCCTTCAGTGAAGCGTTCCTGTGCCAGCGCCACGTCGCCGCCGGGCGTGATGCCGCCGGCCTCGAGTTCGTGGCAGACGGCGCCGGCCCAACCGACCAGTTTGCCGGAATGGAAGATCGGCACCACGTCCATCACGTCAGGCACCTGGACGGTGCCAATGAAGGCGTCGTTGTTGGCGAAGATGTCGCCCTCGCGAATGCAGGGGTTTTCCTCGTAGCCGTTGCGGATCATCCACTTGATGAACCTGCTCATCGTGTGCACATGCACCATGATGCCGTTGGAGAGCGCAATCGCATCGCCTTCCGGCGTGTAGATGGCGACGACCATTTCGCCGACTTCGCGCACGCCGGGCGAAGCCGAGATGCGGCGGGCCATTTCGCGTGCCGAGACGCAATAGGCGCGCAGCTTGGTGTGCAGCGTCTCGAACTTCAGCGGATCCTGGTTGCGCAGCTGCAACTCGGTAATGCCGTCATAGCAGCCGATCTCTTCCATGAGCCGTTCGGATTCGATCAGCCGTTCGCGGATGCGGAGCGCGGAGGCGGGTTTGTCCAGCATGGCGTCAGCCCTTCTCAAGCGTGGGTGTAGTGCAGCAGCGTCCATTCATCGACATGGACACGGTCTTGCGGGTGAACGACGAGCGTTGTCGCCGGATGTTCGATGATGGCGGGGCCGATGACCTCGTGGCCGGGCTGCAAAAGATCCATCTCGTAGAGATTGGCCTTGTGCCAGCGCCCGCCAATATAGGCCTCGCGCACGCCCTTGTGCGCCGATGCCGGATCCGACTTGCCGAGCGGGCGCTTCAACAGCACCGGCTTGACCTTGTCGGCGGTGGCGATGAGGCCTAGCTCGGTGATCGAGAAGCCGGCTTCGCCATAGCGCGACACGCGATGGTTGACCTTGGCATAGACCGCTTCGAACTCGTCGATCACCTTGCGCATGTCGTCGGCGGAATTGATGGCCGACAGCGGCGCCATCACTTCGACGTCCTCGAGCTGGCCGGTGTAGCGCATCATCAGGAACGGCACGGTCTTGATCTTCTCGCGTGCGTGGCCGTCCTCGATCATTTCATCGACCGCCGCCTTGGTCAGATCGTCCCAGACAGTGGTGACCTTCTTGCCGAAGGCGGTGAGCTCGTCATCGCTGGCCCGCGCGCCGATGTCGTGCTGCGTCGACACGGAGTGGCGGCGCATGAAATCGGCGGTGGTGCAGCCGAATGCCGAGAAGGCGGCGGCGAACTGAAAGGTGATGATATCCTTGAAGCCGATGCCCCTGGAGCATCCGGCGAGATGCAACGGACCCGAGCCGCCATAGGAGAGCAGTGTGAACTCCGAGGGGTGGATGCCCTGGCCGGAGATGACGCGGCGCAACGCATTGTTGGCGTCGGCCTCCAGCATGTCGATCATGCCTTCGGCGGCTTCCTCGACACCCACGCCAAGCAGGCGTGAGCATTTTTCCTCGAAGGCGGCCCTCGCCTTCTCGACCTGCAGCACGACCTTGCCGCCTAGGAAATAGTGCGGGTTGAGGCGGCCGAGGATTGCGTCGCAATCGGCAATGGTGGGTTCGGTGCCGCCTTTGGCGAAACAGATCGGACCGGGGTCGGAGCCCGCGCTTTCCGGCCCGAGCGAGACCTTCTTGGTCAGCGGGTCGACCTTCAGGATCATGCCGGCGCCGGCGCCGATCGTGTCGAGATGCAGCGTCGGCACGTTGAGCTTGAAGCGGTCCATCAGCGGCTCATTCTCGATCCGCGTCTGGCCGCGGGTGATAACGCCCATGTCGAAGGAAGTGCCGCCCATATCCGAGCAGATCAACGAGTCGTTGCCGATCAGCTTGCCGACATAGGCCGCACCGAGGATGCCGCCGATCGGGCCGGAGCTCATGGTTTCATGCAGGCGCGGATGGTTGATCGAGGTCAGGCCGCCGAAGGAGAGCAGCGTCTGCACGCCATATTTGAAGCCGTATTTCTTGGCGACGTCCTCTATGCCCTTGAGCTGCTTGCGGCCGCGCGAGGTGGCATAGGCCTCGATCAGCACCGAGTTCAGGCGCGACTGCTCGCGGATGACCGGGCGGACCTCGTGGCTGGTGTAGACGCGGATGTCGGCGCCGGCAGCAGTGACCTCTTCGCGGCAGATCTCGGCGATGCGCTTCTCATGCGTCGGGTTGACATGCGAGAAGATCGTCATGATGCAGATGCCCTCGACCTTGTCGGCGATCAGCTTTTTGGCGGCGATGTGCACCTCGTGCTCGTAGAGCGGCAGGATGATGTCGCCGAACTGGTCGATGCGCTCGGTGACGCCATGAGTGCGGCGGCGCGGCACCAATGGATCGGGATGCTGGTGGGTCACCGCATGCAGGCGGTCGGCATAGGAATAGTCGGCCCAGGCCTGCAGGCCGCGGCCCATCAGGATCATGTCCTCGAGGCCCTTGGTGGTGATCAGGCCAAGCTTGCGGCCGGTGCGCGACAAGAGCGTGTTGAGCATGCCGGTGCCGGAATAGAGCACGACGTTGACGCCGGAAAAGAGCGTCTCCAGCGAGATGCCCCAGGCATCGGCCGCGTCTTCGGCGGAGGCAAGGAAGCCTTCGGCCTCGTCCTTCGGCGTGGTCGCCGATTTGCCGATCTTGAAGTGGCCGTCCTGATCGACAAGGATGGTGTCGGTCATGGTGCCACCGGCGTCGATGCCGATAACGATGGGGTTGGTAGTGATCTGGTCCACGGGTCGCCTTCCCTCTTCGAGAATGACCGCAGGCTAGAGGCTCGGTGCCGGATCGCGCCATATGCCTAAAGACACAATGACCGCGCGGCTGACATCGCCGAGAAAAGGGCATGCGCATGAGCACTATCTGGGGGCCGCTGGCAAAGGCGATCGCCGCCACCGGTACGGACAGGCATGTCGACTGCCTCATCGACCTGATCGGCGCGGACATCGACCATGATCTGGTGACGGTGACACGCTATTCGGCGACGCAGACGCCGGAGTTCATCAAGCACCGGCGCTTTTCCGACGAGATGGTGCAGCGCTATCTCGCCAGCTACTACGTCTTCGACCCTTTCTACGCCTCGTGGCGACGCAAGCGCAGGCTGGGCATCCTGCCGCTCAAGGGCCTGGCCGACGAGGAAGCCAAGCGCGGCCAGTACATAGCCGGCTTCCTGGCGCAGTCGGAAATCTGCGACGAGGTCGGCATCATGCTGGCCGATGGCGGCGACTGGTGCCTCGGCATTTTCCTCGACCGTTCGACGGCCTCCTTCAAGGACAGCGAGATTGCGCTTCTGGATGAGCGGCTGCCGGTGTTCGAAGCCTTGCATGCGCTGGACACCAAGGCGCGTGGAGCCGAATTCTCCCGCACATCGGCGCCGACCGGCCCAGGCGCGTCGCCCCGACAAGAGCCGACCATCCCTGCGAGCCTGTGGCCGGAGCTTTCGCTGCGCGAGCGCGAACTGGTGCAACTGATCCTGGCGGGTCATCCGACCGCCAATATCGCCGGGCGGCTCGGCATCACCGTCGGAACGGTAAAGAACCACCGCCGCCGCATCTACGAAAAGCTCGACATCACCACCGAGCGGGAGCTGTTCTTGCAGTTCTTCCAGCACCGCGCCGACGGCTAGGAACTGGCTGCCTCTAGCTGACCCCGCGTCCCCCGACGGATGGTATCGATGAGGGCGCGGAGCGCCGGCGCCATCTGCCGCTGCGCCGGATAACAAAGGTAGTAGCCAGGAAAGGGCGCCGACCAGGCCTCGAGCAGCGGGACGAGACGTCCTTCCGCGATATGCGCTTCGATCAGATGTTCGCTGGCGAAGGCGATGCCGAGCCCGTCGACCGCCGCCTGCACGCCAAAGTCCTTCTGGCTCGCTATGACAGGCCCTTCCACGGCGACCTCGAACCACTTGCCGTCCGCCATGAACTCCCATTTGTACGGGGTCGCCTGGCCAGGCCATCGCCAGCCGATGCAGCTGTGGGCGAGCAGGTCGCGTGGGTGAGCAGGCGTGCCGCGTCGCGCGAGATAGTCGGGGGAGGCGACCGCGGTCTGCCGCAGCTCGCGACCGAGTCTCACCGCGATCAGATCCTTGTCGATGACCTCTCCCAGCCGGATGGCAACGTCGTAGCCCTCGGCGACGATGTTCACCACGGTATCGTCGAGCGTGACGTCCAGGACCACCTCAGGATAGGCGTCGCTGAACGCTCGCAAGATGGGCGTCAAATAAAGGCTGGCGGCACTGTGAAAGCAATGCATCCGCACTGTCCCGGCGGGGTGGGCCCGCCGTTCGCTGGTTTCGCCCAAGGCGTCGCCGAGCTGATCGACGGCGGGCTTGACGCGCTCGAAAAGTCTGGCGCCCGCCTCGGTCAGGGAGACGCTTCGTGTCGTCCGGTTGAACAGGCTGACGCCCACGCGCTCCTCGAGCCCGCGGACCATCTGGCTCAGCGCCGAAGACGACACACCGAGCTTCTCCGCAGCGCGACTGAAATTGAGCGAGCCAGCCACGGCCACAAACGCGCGAAGCTGGTTGAAGTCGCCCGCGGACGGAAGGAGAGGGTCCATGGTCACCCGTGATTGCGTAGTTCAGCTAACAAGGCTGATAAGGGCGCGCCAGTTAAACGCGGCCGGGGAAACCCTTATAGCAAGCGCATTGCCAGACCTGAAGGGAAGCCATCATGACCACGTCAGACATCCAATTGCCGGGAACCGAGGGGCTGGCCGCCCTGGCTCAAACCTATTTCGACGCGGCCCATGACATGGACGCCGACAAATTCGCTTCCATCCTGCACGAGGCGGCCTTCGTTACACGGAAAGGCGAAAACGACGCTCTCGTCGTTACCCCTGTTGCCGCCTGGCTGGACATCGTTCGCACGCTGAAATCGCCGCGAGAAGCCGGAGTCGAGCGCAAGGACCAGATTCTCTCGATCAACCTGGTGCGCGACATGGCGCTCCTCAAGCTCAGCCTGCGAATCCCGCCGCGTGAGGTGACCGACCTTTTGTCGTGTCTCTTCCTCAACGGCCGCTGGCAAATCGTCCAGAAGGTGTTCAACGCCGAAGCGCTTCACTGATCGAGCGACATCGACCGAGACGGGGTCAGATCGAAATCGTCGTCAGTCGTGCAGTTGCCGGGAAATCGGCGGGCCGACTGTGAAATCCGCGAATGTTACCTCGAACCCTTCGCGCTGCGGCGAACAGCACATCATGCCGACATCGACCGACTTCGAGACCGGGAAATAGGCGAGACGCACCGGTTTCCAATGGCCGTCGGTGGAGTCCAGATACTGGATGCGGATGGCTTCGGCGTGGCGGGTCAGCCGGATGCGGACGCCGTCGGAATCGTTTGGAATCCGGAGCAGCGACCAGTCGGAGGTGTCGTTGGTGACAACCACGGAGAAGTAAGCCAGCCCGTCGGTGTATTCGATGCCGGCCTTGACCCAGTGCGTTTCGCTCAGCCGCAGCATCAGCCCGGCCTGGTCGTAGAGCACCTTGTAGTCGCCCTTGACGGTGACTTCGACGCTGAAGTCACCCTCGACCGGGCGATAGAGGAAATGGCCATTGTCACGCCAGAAACCGTAGAAGGTCTCGCGCCAGAAATCGGTTTCCTTGCCGGTGCGCACATGCACCGTATTGTCACCAACAACATGGTGCGGCGGCGGGTTCAGCCAGGTCAGTTCCTCTTTTACCGATTTCATCGGTTCATCCACCGATTAGCCGGCAAATGTATAGGCCGTCTTCACCGTGGTGTAGAATTCCGCGGCGTAGCGGCCCTGTTCGCGCGGGCCGTAGCTGGAGCCCTTGCGGCCGCCGAATGGAACGTGGAAATCGACGCCGGCGGTCGGCAGATTGACCATCACCATGCCGGCCTCGGAATTGCGCCGGAAATGCGTAGCGTGCTTGAGGCTCGAGGTGCAGATGCCGGAGGTCAGGCCGAAAGGCGTGTCGTTGGCCACCGCCAGCGCCTCGTCATAGTCCTTGACGCGGATGACGTTGGCGACCGGCCCAAAGATTTCCTCGCGCGAAATCCGCATTTCGTTTGTGCTGTCGGTGAACAGCGCCGGCCTGAGGTAAAAGCCGGGTGTTTCGCGATCGAGCCGCTCGCCGCCGAAGGCGAGGTTGGCGCCTTCCTGGCTGCCAATGGCGATGTAGTCCTCGTCCTGCTTCAGCTGGCTTGCATCGACCACCGGGCCGATCTGGGTCTTGGCGTCGAGCGCATCGCCTATGACGAGTTTTTCCAGGCGCTCCTTGAGCGCCGCGACGAAGCGGTCGTGAATGCCTTCGGTCACCACCAGTCGAGAAGAAGCCGTGCAGCGCTGGCCGGTCGAGAAATAAGCGCCGTTGATGGCGCAATCGACAGCGATGGCGAGATCGGCGTCGTCGAGCACGACGAGCGGGTTCTTGCCGCCCATTTCGAGCTGGAACTTGCGCATGTGTTCGACACTTGCGGCGGCGACGCGCTTTCCGGTGCCGACCGAGCCGGTGAAGGTGATGGCGTTGAGGTCGGGGCTGTCGAGCATGGCCTGGCCAACCACCGAGCCTTTGCCCATAACGAGGTTGAGCACGCCCTTCGGCAGGCCGGCGCGTTGCAGGATCTCGACAATGGTCCAGGCGCTCTCCGGCACCAGTTCGGCCGGCTTGAAGACGATGGTGTTGCCGTGGGCGAGCGCCGGGGCGATCTTCCAGGTGGGAATGGCGATCGGGAAATTCCACGGCGTGATGATGCCGACCACGCCGACGGCTTCGCGGGTGATCTCGACACCGACGCCCGGACGCACGCTGGGAACCAGTTCGCCGGACAGACGCAGTGTCTCGCCGGCGAAGAAGTCGAAGATCTGGGCGGCGCGGATGGTCTCGCCAATGCCTTCGGCCAGCGTCTTGCCCTCTTCGCGCGACAGCGAGCGGCCGATTTCGTCCTTGCGCGCCATGATCTCGTCCGAGGCCTTCTTCAGCACGCTGTGACGGGCGAGCGGCGCCGAGCGCGACCAGGCCGGGAAAGCGGCTTTGGCCGCCGCGATCGCCTGCTTTGCCTGTTCGGCACCGGCCGAGGCATATTCGCCGACGACATCGCCGGTATCGGACGGGTTGATGTTGCGCGAGCCGGCTTCGCCGACCCACTCGCCATCGATCAGATTCTTGCGGAACAGGGTCATGTCGCGGTTTCCTTGTAGTTGTTCACTGGCGCTGCCGTATGCCTGAATCATTTATCAGACAAATGACGACACTGTGAGGGTAGAGATTGGCTGCGGACTGGATAGCCGATGGCGCGCCGCAGCGAAAGCCGCGAGCTCAAAACCGACGAAATGACGCGGGCCTTTTGTCAGGTCGGAAAAGTCCAGAACAGGCAGGCCAGCGTCGCCGCGGCGAAGATGACGAAGAACAGGCTTCTGAGCAGGATGTTGCGGCGCAGCTCGTTCATGGTGAAATGGCAGCCGACGATTGCCGCGGCGAACAGGAAGCGCCAGTTGAGCAGCGCCCACAGCACGCTGCTCTGGCCGAAAGCCCAGCGGGCGACGAGGCAGCCGACAATCGTGGCGAACAGGGCGATCACCGCCCAGAACAGCGCATCCGCCGCATGGGTGAGCACGATGCCGGCGGCGCGGATCGGCAGGATCATCATCAGCATGGCGCTGAAGAAGTAGACGGCGGCGAGCGGCAGGAACGAACCGGCATCGGCAATGCCGTCGAGCCGCCGCACCCCAATCGCGCCGTAGGGATAGCCGTGCCTGGCGACCGCCAGGCTAAGCGCCATGAGCAATGCGGTGAACAATGCGACCAATGCGAATGTGGAGAGAGCCTTGCTCATGCCGTTCCTTGTCTTGAGGCCCTATCGGGACCGAATCACAAGGGACGATTTTAGCGCACGGTCCGGGATTGCGCGTCAGCTTTGCTGAGCATTTCGCTCTTCACCCGTCCCTGTTTTCGAAGGCGCCCATGCCTTGCGCGATCAGATTGGTGGCCATGACCAGCGAGACGATGGCGGCGGAGTTGAAGATCACCACCCACCATTTGCCGCCGGTCAGGAAGCCGTAGCCGTCGGCGACGGCCAGCCCCCAATCGGCGGAAGGCGGCTGGATGCCGAGGCCAAGAAAGCTCAGCGTCGCGATCGAAAAGAAGGCGTAGCCCAGCCTTGTGACCAGCTCGATGAGGATGGTCTCCCGGATATTGGGCAGGATCTCCAGGAACATGATGGCCAGCGCGCTTTCGCCGCCGAGCCGGGCGGCGCTGACATAGTCGCGCTCGCGCTGTTCGCGCACGGCGGCACGAACCGTCCTTGCCACCAGCGGCGCATAGGCGATGCCGATCACCAGGATGACGGTGAGGTTCGACGGCCCGAGCGCGACGAGTGTCATGGTGACGAGGACGATGAAGGGAAAGGCCATCAGCGTGTCGAGCAGCCTCGCGCCGATGGCATCGACCAGCCCGTCGAAATAGCCGAGCACGAGGCCAAGCACGCTGCCGACGGCAACGCCGAGCAGGGTTGCAGCCGGTGCGACCAGCAGGATGTCGCGCGAGCCGACGACGATGCGCGACAGCACGTCGCGGCCGAGCTGGTCGGTGCCGAACCAGTGCGCGGCATCGGGCGGCGCCAGCATGACGAGAAAATCCTCGGCATAGGGATCGTAAGGTACAAACAGGTGGCCGAAGACGGCGCAGCCGACCCAGAACAGCAGGATCAGCGAGCCGACGATCACCGAGGGCGGCAGCTTTGAGGCGGCCTCGCGGACCCGGCTCGCTGTTCGCCAAGCCAGCGCGCCGCGGCGCGGCGCGGGAAATTCCATCAGCTCCATCATGACGACACTCGGCGGCGCTGCCGCGGATCGAGCAAGGCATTGGCGAGATCGCCTGCAGCGGCCGACAGCACGAAGATCGTGGCCATCACCAGCACGCCGGCTTCGAGCATGGGGAAATCGCGGGACTTGGCGGCATTGAGGACAAGGTTGCCGAGGCCCTGGATGCCGAACAGCGCCTCGATCACCACCAGCCCGCCAAGCATGTAGCCGGTCTGGGTCGCCAGAACCGCAATGGTCGGCGTCAGCGCATTGCGCAGCACGTGCCGGATAAGGATTTCGCGCCGCTCGAGGCCTTTGAGGACGGCGGTGCGCGTATAGTCGGCGGCCAGCGCCTCGATCACGCCGGCCCGCGTCATGCGGGCGATGTAGCCGGCCAGGTTCAGCACCAACGGCAGCGCCGGCAGGATCAGATAATAGCCGCTGACCCAGAGGCCGGCGCCATCGGGGGCAGCGCCGGTGATCGGAAACCAGTTCAGCCACAGGCCGAAGACGATGAGCAGCAGCAGGCCGGAGACGAAGTCCGGCACGATGCCGAAGGAGACGCCGGCAAGCACGATCAGCCGGTCGATAAAGCGACCCTGGTTGAGCCCGGCAATGATGCCGGCGCCGATGCCGAGCGGCAGCAGAAAGACGAGGATGACGCCGGCAAGGGCTGCCGAGCGCTTGAGGCTTTCCAGCACGAACGGCGCCACCGGCAGGCGCAGCGACAGCGAGGTGCCGAAATCGCCCGTCAGCGCGCTGCTGAACCAATGCCAGTACTGCACCAGCACCGGCTGGTCGGCGCCGAGCTGCTTGTTCAGCGCCGCGACCGCCTCGGCGTCGGCGAACGGCCCCAGCATGAGGCGGCCGACATCGCCGGGCAGAACCTGCCCGGCGAAGAACACCAGCATGCTGACCAGCCACAGCGTGAGCAGAAGCGTGGCTGCCCGCACCGACAAAGTGCGGCCGGTCAGCATCGCGTTGCGGCTCCGCGCATGGCTGGACGTCTCACGATCATGCCTGGGCGAAGGTGACGCGGTCGAGCAGCAGGTGCGAGATCGCCGTGAAGCGCACACCCTCGACCTTCGACGAGACGATGCGGCTGTATTGCGAGAAGTAGCTGATGATCAGCGGCGTCTCGTCGAGCAGCAGGGCCTGGATCTTGCCGGCCGCCAGACGTTGCGCCTGCAGGTCCCGGGCCTTGCCGTACTCCAGCAGCAACCCGTCATAGGCCGGATTGTTGAAATGCGCGGCGTTCCAGGCGCCGGAGCTCTTCAGCGTGGCGTTGAGGAAGATGTCGGGCGTGCCGCGATGGCCGAAGTCGGTGATGCCGAGATTGGAATCGAGCCATGGCGAGCTGCCGAACTTCGCCGAGCCGTAATAGGCGTCCTGCGGCAGGACGTTGAGCTTGATGTCGATGCCGGCCTTCTTGGCGAAGTTCTGGATCAGCACCGCATAGTCGGGAATGTCATAGGCGCGTTCGGTGGTCAGCGTCACCGGGAAACCGTTCGGCACGCCGGCCTCGCCAAGCAAGCGCTTGGCCTCGGCGATGTCCTGCTTGCGCTGCGGCACCGACGGATCGGCTGACGGGAAGATCGGCGCAAACGGGGTGTCGTTGCCGACAATGGCGCGGCCCTTCAGCAAGCCCTTGACCACCGCCTCGCGGTCGATGGTGAGCGCCAGCGCGCGGCGGATGCGCTTGTCGGTGAACGGCGCCTGGTCGGTGCGCAGATGCACCTCGTCATGCGAGCTCGCCTGCACGCTCAACAGCTTGAAGTTGGGATTGCCCTCGATCGCCAGTTCCAGCCGCGTCGTGCTCGGGATGACGTCGAGCTGGTCGGCCTGCAGCGCCAGCACCTGCGCCTGCTCATCGTCGAAGAACTTGATCTCGACGCGGTCGGGCAGCGCCTTGTCGCCCCAATAGTCGGGGTTGCGCACGAAGCTGGCGCCCTGCTTGGGACGGAAGGATTCAAGCTTGAACGGGCCGGTGCCGTTGAAATTCTTCTCGAAATCGCCGGCATAGTCGGCCGGCAGGATGACGGCATTGTAGACGTCGGAGGAGACATAGAAGGGGAAGTTGCTGTTCGGGCCGTCAAGATCGAAGGCGATGGTTTCATCGTCGACGACCTTGGCGCCGCCCTTGGACAGGATGCCCTTATATGCCGACAAAGCAGACGAACCGCTGGCCGGATCGACCAGCCGCTCGAAGCTCGCCACCACATCCTTGGCGGTGACGGTGCGGCCATCATGGAACTTCACGCCCGGCCGCAATTTGAAGGTCCAGCGGCTGGCGGTTTCGTCGGCCTCCCAGGACAGAGCGAGCTTGGCTTGCAGACCATCCTTGGGATCGTCGAGGATGAGATATTCGCCAACCTGGCTGATGACGCCGATGCTGGCCGGATCGGTGATCGACACCGGATCGATCGCCTTGGTTGGCTGGCCGAGGCCCACGCGGACCGTGCCGCCGGCGCCGGCAGCGCGCGCCGAGCCAAAACCAACAAGCCCCTGCGAAGCGGCAAAGCCGGTGAGGCCGATCAAGGCAGCGTATTTCAGGAGGTCGCGGCGCTTGAGGAAGCCGGCCTGGTGTTCGTCAACGGCGACATTCCAGATGTCGCCGGACAGATTGCGAAGCGTATCGATATCGTTGCGTTTGGTCATTTTGAAACCCCTGTCTGAAATGACGATTGAATTGCTTAGGCGACTGGTTCGCCGTCGAGATGGATGCGGTCGACGGCTTGCGGGTAGAAGGCGATAAGGCCCTTGATCTTGGGCATTTCGGCAATCGGATCGCGGTAGCTCCAGGCGATATCAGGGCTCACCGAGCCGTCGGCGCGCCGGCCGGACCAATAGGAAGCGATGCCCTTGTAGGGGACAGCGCGTCGTGGTGTCCGAGGCGACCAACCTATCCAGCCTGACATCGTCCGAATGCAGGTAGAAACGCGTCGGCAGATGCGTCTCGAACAACAGGACCGGGCGATGGCTGTCGGCGATCAGCTCGCCATCGAACCAGATCTGGACATGGCTCGAACTCTGCAGGACGTCGATGCGCGCGTATGGGTCCCGCGCGTGGACGAAGACCTCTTCCTCCTCCTCGAACCACTGGTCGACCGCCTTCCAGGTGAAGGCGATGCGGCCGGCCAGCGGCGCCAGGTTTTCATCCGGCGGCGCGACAAACGACCAGGCGGCGTTGGGCGAGGCTTTTTCGCCTGTCTCCAGGTCCCAATAGGTGGTCTCGCCGCCGACCGGATGCGGCTGGCGGTGCTCGGAGGGCTTGAGCAACGAGCGATCCACCGACGAGGCCGGGAAGAAATAGATCGGCAGGAAATGGTTGGAGCGCAGCACCAGCACGTTGCGGCTGTCGGCGATGGTGCGGCCGGCGAATTGGACCCGGATGCGCTTGGGGCTGTGCAGGACGTTGATGAGCTGCGGAGCGGTGGCTTCGCGGGGCTGGAGTTTGGGCGCTGCTGTCATATCAGTTGCTCCTAAGCGAGGTCAGGACACGGCGCGCGCATTGTCGCGCTGTTCGGCAAAGCGGTTGGCCGGCCGCGCCAGCCCGAAGCGGTCGCGCAGCGTTCCAGGTGCGTACTCGGTGGGGAAGACGCCGCGGCGCTGCAGTTCTGGCACGACCTGTTCGGCAAAATTCACCCAGTCCTCCGGCAGCAGCGGGAACATCAGGTTGAAGCCGTCGGCAGCGCCTGCCTCGAACCAGTCCTGCAACTGGTCGGCGATCTGGTTGGGCGTGCCGACGACGGTCGGCACCGAACCGCTGTTGGCGAGCTTGCGGGCGATCTCGCGCAGGCTGAGGTTCTGCTTGGACCACTCCTTGACCCGGTTGAGCGAGGTGCGACCGCCATTGAACGTGCTCTCATCCGGCAGCGGCGGCAGCGGGCCGTCCGGCGGGAAGACCGAGAGATCGACGCCGCTCCAGCTCGAGAGGAGATCGATGCCGACGCGATCGGGCAGCAAGCTCTGCAAATATTCCTGCCGCTCGCGGCCTTCCGTTTCTGAAGAAGCGACGATCGGCAGGATGCCCGGCAGGATCTTGAAGCTCTCGGGCTTGCGGCCATAGCGGGCGAGGCGTTCGTTGATGTCCTGCCGGTATTTGATGCCGTCTTCCCTGGTGCTGTAGATGGCGAAATGCGCATCGGCGTGCGCAGTGGCGAAATTCTTGCCGTCTTCGGACGAGCCGGCCTGGACGATCAGCGGATGACCTTGCGGCGGACGCGAGACATTGAGCGGGCCGCGCACCTTGAAATGCTTGCCCTTATGGTCGATGGGATGGACCTTGTCGGGATCGGCGAAATAGCCTGACCCCTTGTCGATCAGCAGCGCCTCGTCTTCCCAGCTGTCCCACAGCGCCTTGACGATATCGAGGAATTCGGTGGCGCGTTCATAACGGAAGGCGTGTTCGATATTGCCGTCGCGGCCGAAATTGCGGGCCTCCTCGTCCATGGCCGACGTCACGACATTCCACGACGCCCTGCCCTTGCTGATATGGTCGAGCGAGGCGAACATGCGGGCGACATTGTAGGGCTCGCTGTAGGAGCTTGACGCCGTGGTGATCAGGCCGATGTGCTTGGTGGCGCCTGCAAGGGCCGACAGCAGCGTCAGCGGTTCGAGGCGGGCATTGGCGTAGTGCGCGACGCCGCTTTGCACCGAATCCCAGATCGCGACATGGTCGGCAACGAAGATCGTATCGATCCTGGCACGCTCGGCCGCCTGCACGAGATCGCGGTAGAAGTCGAAGTCCAGCACTTCGCGTCCCGGCGCGCGGGGATGGCGCCACGACATGCGGTGATCGCCCTGCGGATTGAAGAAAAAGGCGCTGAGGATCATGTGGTCGCGTGCCATGCCGGTCTCCTTCCAGAACTGCTTCAGCGGACCGTCGCGATGCGTTGAGCGGCTGCGACAATCTCTCCTGAGCGATGAAAGGTAGATTGCGCTCCAGCTTAATTCGAGTAATTTTATAGAGATTGTACATTGCGAAAGCGGAAGCGATTGCCCTCGATGGCGGCGCTGGAAGAAAGTGGTTTCAAGGACCCCATGTCGGCATCGGTTCTGAAGGTAGAACAGCTCACCGTCGCCTATAACGGGCGCCGGGCAGCGCATCCCGCCGTCAACGGCGTATCGCTGCATATTGGAGAGGGTGAAGCGCTCGGCCTTGTCGGCGAGTCCGGATCGGGCAAGAGTTCGGTGGCAATGGCCATATTGCGGTATTTGCCGCGAAACGCCCGGATCGCGGCGTCAGCGCTCGAATTCCAGGGCCGCGAGATCCGCGATCTCTCGCCCGAGCAGTTGCGCCGGCTAAGGGGCGACCGCATCGCGGCCGTCTACCAGCATCCGGGCGCCGCACTCAACCCAGCCATGACGATCGGCCGGCAGATCACCGAGACGATCATTCGGCATCGGCCGGTCCGGCCGGACGAGGCGCGCGGGCGCGCCGCCGAACTGCTCGGCCGCGTCAGGGTGAGCAATCCGGAACGGGTGCTCGACCTCTACCCGCACGAGCTCTCCGGCGGCATGCAGCAGCGCGCCAACATCGCCATTGCCATTGCGCTCGACCCATCGCTGCTGGTGCTGGACGAGCCGACGACGGCGCTCGACGCCAGCGTCCAGTCCGAGATCATCGCCATCCTGCAGGATTTGCGGCGCGACCACAAAACCAGTGTCTTGCTGATCAGCCATGACATCAACATGGTTCGTCGCGCCTGCGACCGGGTGGCCGTCATGCAGTCGGGAACGGTGGTCGAGAGCGGCGCTGCAAACGATGTCTTCGAGAACCCGGCGCACGCCTACACCAAGGCGCTGATCGCCTCGATCCCGGCCCTCAACTTCACCAAGCGCGACGGCAGGCTGGCCGAGACGCACACAACCGGCCCGCTTGCTCGCCTGCCTGTCCATAACGATCAGCCTGAAGTCGCGCGTCCGATCGCCGTCGCCTGCAAAGGGATCAGCCATGCCTTCGGCGCGCAAGCCGTGCTGCACGATATCGACCTGCAGATCGGCCAGGGCGAGACGTTCGGCCTGATCGGCGAATCCGGTTCCGGCAAGTCGACACTGGCCAGGATCGTCACCGGCCTGCAGGTGCCGGATGCCGGATCGGTCGAACTGTTCGGCAGCGCTGTCGCGCCACGTGTCGAGAAAAGAAGCCTGAGCGAACGGCGCGACGTGCAGATGGTCTTCCAATCACCCGACCGCACGCTCAATCCGCGCCAGCGGATCGGCAGGATTCTTGGCCGTCCGCTGCGGCGACTGGCCGGCCTCGGCCGCAGCGAGGTGAAGCAGCGCGTCGGCGATCTGCTGGCCTCGGTCCGTCTTGCCGCCACCACCGTCGACCAGAAGCCGCGGTCGCTGTCCGGCGGCCAGCGGCAACGGGCGGCCATTGCGCGCGCCTTTGCCGGCGTGCCGAAGCTTGTCGTGCTGGATGAGCCAACCTCGGCGCTCGACGTCTCCGTGCAGGCGACGGTGCTCAATGTGCTCAACGACCTGCAGCGCGACAAGGACACAACCTATCTGTTCATCAGCCACGACCTGAGGGTCGTGCGCTACATGGCCGACAGGATCGGCGTGCTCTATCGCGGCCGGCTGGTCGAGACCGGTTCAGCCGACCAGATTTTTCGCGGGCCAAATCATCCCTATACGAAACTGCTGCTGGCCGCGTCCTCGGACGAGACGGTGCCGAAGGCTCCGGCCCAGCTTGATCTCGCGGCGCAGCCGTCCGAGACCTCCGGATGCTCCTTCGCTAGTCGCTGTCCTGTCGCCCTGCCCGATTGCCGAAAGGCGCAGCCGCCGGTCAAGCAGGCCAGCGACGGTCATCTGATCGCCTGCTGGAGAGACGGCGACGATCTCTGATCGCAAAGGCGGCAAGGCCAACTGACAAGCCCGCCTTCGAAGAGATGTCCCCCGGCCGCTGCGGCCGAGGGACAGGCTTGGGAGGCCTGATCAGTTGGCGACCTTGCCGCAGGTGGTGAGAGCGTCCTCAGGCGTGCAGATTTCGGTGCCGGTCTTGATGAACGGTTCGACCGTGCCGCCCTTGCTCAGTTTGTCCAACGCCATGATGGTCTCGAAGCCCATGTCATAGGGGCGCTGGCCGATATTGTAGTGGCTGAGACCGGCGGCGAGCAGCGGGAGCTGCGGACCGAAATTGTCCCCGAACACAACGACCAGGTCCTTGCTGTCGAGGCGCGCCTTGAGCGGCGTCATCGCCTGCTTGTAGGCTTCCGGCGCGTACTGCGCCCAGCCGCCGACCGCAACGAAGGCGCTGAGCTCGGGATTGTTGGTCATGACGTCGCGCACCTGCTGGGCGGCAAGCGTGATGTCGTCATTGTTGTAGACCGGGCAGCCCGCCGGCTCGGTCCAGCCATTCTGGCCGGTCAGCGTCTCGACGCCCTTGTCCTTGGTGACGCCGGCCAGCGTGTCGCGGATGCCTTGCACGCGTGCTTTGAGGTTTTCCGAAGCCGGCGCGCCGGACTGGATGCAGACCGTGCCCTCCTTCTTGTGAGCGAGCACCTTCTGCGCCAGCGCCACGCCGAATTCGTAGTTGTCGGTGCCGATATAGGTCGAGCGCAGGCCGGCGTCTTCCGGCAGGACGTCGGTGTCGTAGGTGACGACCGGAATGCCCTTTTCCTTAGCCATCTTCATGATGCGCGCCATGGCCTTGGGATTGCCGGCCGAAATGCCGAGCCCCGCGACGCCGCGCGTGACCATGTCCTGCGCCAGCTGCACTTCCTTGGCCTCGTCATATTCCGTCGGCCCGATATAGGTGCATTTGACGTCGCCGAGCTTCTTGGCGGCGGCTTCGCAACCAGCCTGGATCGGCGGGCTGAAGGCGTTGTTGAGAACCTTGAAGACGAGCGCGAATTCGCGCTCTTCGGCATTGGCCTGGATAGCCGTCATGCCAATTGCGAGGTAGGCGATGGAAAGCGTGGTTCTAAGCGTTTTCGACAGCGACATTGTTTCCTCCATTTGGGTTCGCCGTGACGTGTCCGCCTCATTCTTCGTTGGGGCATGATCTCTCGGGATCACGCTCTAGCGTCGCACAGAGCGGATTCTTTCCAGGAGGACGGCTGCAAGGATGAAGCACCCCACAAACGTGCCCTGCCAGAACGGGTTGACGCCTGCCAGTAGCAGCGCGTTGCGAATGGTTTCGACGAGAATGGCGCCGATGCCGGCGCCAAGAGCGGAGCCGAAGCCGCCGGTCAGCGAAGCGCCGCCGATGACGGTCGACGCGATGACCTGCAACTCGTAGCCGGTGCCGATGGAGTTGGTGACCGCGCCCAGCCAGCCGACGAGAAAGATGGCGGTCACCGCAACCATGAAGCCGCTGAACGCATAGGCCGAGATTTTGATCAGATCGACGGGAATGCCCGATAGCCGCGCCGCCGGCTCGTTGCCCCCAATGGCAAAGAGATAGCGGCCCCACCGCGACATGGTCAGCAGGAAATGCAGGACGACAACGCCGATGATCAGGGCGTAGACCACATTGGGCAGGCCGAATGCATAGCCGCCACCGAGCGCAACGATCGCCTCGCTTGCCCGGCCGAATTCGTAGAACACCTGGTTGTTGGTCAGCACCAGCGCCAGGCTGCGGCCGATCGACAGCGTCGCCAGGGTGACGATGAAGGGCGGCAGCTTGACGTAGGCGATGATCGTGCCGTTGACGGCGCCGCACAGCACGCCCATCGCCAGCGTCGCCACGATGCCGACCACCAGCGGCATATCGGCGTTGAGCACGATGCCCAGCGTGACGCCGCACATGCCCAGGATCGAACCGACCGAAATGTCGATCCCGCCGCTGATGATGACCGGCGTCATGCCGATGGCCATGATGCCGATGAAGCAGGCATTTTGAAAAATGTTGAGCAGATTGCCCGGCGTCGCAAATTTCGGTGCGATCATCGACACGACGAGACCGAGCACCAGTATGGCGATGGCGATCCAGGTTTCCTGCGCCAGAAGCACGCGGTTCAACAACGTGCGGCTCGACCCCTTGAGAAGGTCGATCTCCATTCCGGGATGGTCGTCGGGGGCGCTCATGGCATGGCTCCGTGAAGAGGCTGTTTCAGGCGGTCTGGATGGCGCCGGTGATCAGACCGGTGACTTCCTCGGGGCTGGATTGCGCGATCGGCTTGTCGGCGACCTTGCGGCCGCGGCGCATCACCACCACACGGTCGCAGACCTCGAACACGTCGGGCATGCGGTGGCTGATCAGAATGACCGACAGGCCCTGGTCCTTCATGCGTCGGATGAGCGCCAGCACTTCGGCGACCTGCCTGACGCTGATCGCAGCCGTCGGCTCGTCCATCAGCACGATCTTGGATTTGGCCAGCCGGGTCCGGGCGATGGCCACCGCTTGCCGCTGGCCGCCCGACATGCGCACGACCAGATCGGCGGGCCTTGTCTCCGACTTCAGCTCGCGAAAGATCTCGGCCGAGCGCTGGTTCATGCTCTTGTGGTCGAGCACCTTCAGCGGACCAAGCTGTCTCATGATCTCGCGGCCAAGGAAGACATTGGCCGACGCCGCCAGATTGTCGCAAATCGCCAGATCCTGGTAGACGACCTCGATGCCGTGCCTGCGCGCATCCGCAGGCCCCGACAGCAGCACCGGTTTGCCTTCGAGAACGTACGTGCCTGATGTCGGCTGGAAATTGCCGGCGATGGTTTTGACCAGCGTCGATTTGCCGGCGCCATTGTCGCCCATCAGGCCGAGAACCTCGCCCTCATTGATGTCGAGCGAGACATTGTCCAGCGCGCGGACGGCACCGAAATCCTTCACGATATGTTCGAGACGCGCTAGAACCGGCATCGCATCCTCCCATGCCAATTTGTAAGTTTCGGATACAAATCACCGTTTGAAACTTGGGTCAATAGGCTCGGAAGGCCAAATATTTTGTTGCATTGCACTCTATTTTGTCCCTTTCAAATCGCAGAGAAAGTTGATTAGTATGTCAATCAAACAAATCATGGAGGAAAATGTGCTAGTGTCGACCGATCTTCGGCCGAATGAAACGCGGGCCCTTGCGGCGCTGTTTCGTGCGGGCGCGTCGAGCCGGGCGGCGCTTGCACGCGACCTCGGTCTGACCCGGTCGACCACCGGCGCCCTGGTTCTGGGATTGACCGAAGCCGGTCTGGCACGTGAGCGGTCGGATGGAGCGGATGATGAGCAGGATGGCGAAGGCCGGGTCGGCCGCCCCGGTATCCTGGTCGAGATCGAAGGCAATGGCGGCTTCTTCCTCGGCGCCTATATCGGTGTGAACTGGATCGCAGCGGTGGCCGTCGACCTTGCCGGCGCGCAGCGTGCCGGCGCCTCGCGGGCCTTTGCCGGCCCTGGCAGCACGCCTGAGGCGGCGGTCGCCATCATCAAGGAGCTTGTCGGAGAGATCCGCTCGCAACTACCTGCGGGCGCGCGCCTCTACGGGCTCAACGTCGCCGTGCCCGGCTTCCCCGCCGCCGACGGCGTTTCATACCATGCCACTATCCTTGGCTGGCACGGGGTCAATCTGGCGGAGCTTTTGGGCAACGCCTTTGGCGATGATTTTCCGATCCTCTTGGAAAACGATGCCAATGCCGTCGCGGTGGCCGAGACATACCGGGCACAGCCGGGAAAGGACGATGAGGACGCCCTGGTCATCCTGATCGAGAATGGCGTCGGCGGCGGCATCATCAACGCCGGCAGGCTGCATCGCGGCCGGCTCGGCGGCGCCGGCGAAATCGGCCATCTGCGCATCGGCGACGAAGGTTTTGTCTTCGACGCCAAGCGCCCGGGTCGGCTGGAATCCTATGTCGGCAAGGATGCGCTGCTCGCCCGCTATCTCCACATAAGCGGGCGGCGCGCCGGCGTGGATGAGTTCGTCGCCGCACTCGCCGACGGCGATCCGGCGGCCGTCGCCACCGCGCGCGACTGGGCGCTCTGGTTCGGCCGCGGCCTGGCGACGCTCGCCTGCACCTTGCAGCCGGAACGCATCATCCTCTCTGGCTCGGTCAATGCCGTCTATCCCTTTGTCGCCGAACAGGTGGAAGCTTTCCTGCAGGACTTCCTCGCCGAAGGTTATCCCGTTCCCACAGTCGAACTGTCGCGCGTCGGCGCCGACGGTCCGGCCCTGGGCGCTGCCTGTCTGCTGCATCAGGCAGCTTTGTCGGGCGATCCGCAATTTCAACTTCGCGGCCTCGCCGCGCGCTAATCAGGAGAGTTTCCATGCCTCGCAAAGACGAAAAGCGGCTGCGTGTCGGCGTGCTCGGCTGCGGCCCGATTGCGCAGGCGGCGCATTTCGAATCCTGCACCAAGGCGCGCAATGCAGATCTCTATGCCATCTGCGATGTCGCCGACGATCTGCGCGACAGGATGGCGGCGACCTACGCGCCCGAAAAATCCTATGCCGACTATGGCCAGATGCTGGCCGATCCTGACCTCGATGCCGTCATCATCGCGACATCGGACACGTTCCACGTGAAGGCAGCGGAACTGGCGCTCGATGCCGGCAAGCATGTGCTGTGCGAGAAGCCGCTGGGCGTCTCCGTCGAGGAAGTCGAAGGCTTGCGGGCTGCGCTCGACAGGAGCGGTAAGGTGCTTCAGGTCGGCCATATGAAGCGCTTCGATCCGGGCATCCAGGCGGCAAAGGCCTTCGTCGACGACGAGATGGGCGAGCGCCTGGCGTTCAAGGGCTGGTATTGTGACAGCACTCATCGCTACCCGATGACTGACGCGGTGCAGCCGCTGATCATCACCAGCGCCAAGGCGCGCAAGCCGTCGGTCAACCCCAAGGCGAACCTGCGCCAATACTACATGCTGGCGCATGGCAGCCATCTCCTCGACACGGCGCGCCATCTGTATGGCTCGATCGAGGCGGTCGAGGCCCGGCTCACCGAGCGTTACGGCGCCTATTGCTGGTTCGTCACCGCCATCTTCGCCGACGGTTCGGTCGGCCACCTCGACCTGACGGTCGCCGTGCGCATGGACTGGCACGAAGGGTTCCAGATCTACGGCCAGAACGGCAGCGTTCTCGCGAAGACCTATAACCCCTGGTACTACAAGAGCAGCGAGGTCGACATTTTCCGCGAGGCCGATGGCAGCTGGCATCGCACGCTTGGCGCGGACGGCCACTTCTATCGCCGCCAGATCGAAGGTTTTGCCGATGTGGTGCTGAATGGCGCGCCCATGGTTGGCGCCGGCATCGAGGACGGCATCGCATCGGTCAGGGGGATGGCGGCAATCGCCCGCTCCGCCGCTGCCGGCGGCCGCGCCGTCAACCTCGCCGATGTCGACGGGGTTGTCTGATGCAGCTTGGGATTTTCGCCAAGACCTTCGCCGCCACCGGCGCTCTGCCGGTGCTGCGCGCGGTGGCGGATGCCGGCTACCCGGCGGCACAGTTCAACATGGCGTGCCTTGGCTTGCCGTCGATGCCGGACAGCATCGAGCCCGATGTGGCTCGATCCGTCGCCGAGGCGAGCAGCCAGACCGGTGTTTCGATTGCGGCCGTGTCTGGAACCTACAACATGATCCACCCGGATCGCTCGGTTCGCGTGTCAGGTCTTGCCCGGCTTGAGGTGCTCGCGGCGTCATGCGCCGATATGGGCACAAGGCTGATTACGCTCTGCACCGGCACCAGGGATGCGCAGGATCAGTGGCGCTGGCACCCAGACAATGCCAGCGACGCCGCCTGGAGCGACCTCCGTGCGGAGATGGAAGCAGCGGTCGCGATTGCCGACCGCTTCGACATCGAGCTTGGCATCGAACCGGAACTCGCCAATGTCGTCTCCAGTGCGAAGGCGGCTCGCCGACTGCTCGACGAGATGAAGAGTGCGCGCCTGCGCATCGTGCTCGACCCGGCCAATCTGTTCGAAGTGGCTGACAAAGCCGAGCGTCATCGCCTGATCGACGAGGCTATTGATCTACTGGCCGCGGAGATCGGCATGGCCCACGCCAAGGATCGCCATGCCGATGGCAGTTTTGCCGCCGCAGGCCAGGGCGTCGTCGACTTTCCGCATTTCATCGGCCGCCTGAAAGCCGCCGGGTTTGATGGTCCTCTGATCACGCATGGCCTGACCGAGGCCGAGGCGCCTGGCGTCGGCGCCTTCCTTCGCAGCGTCCTCGAAGAAAGCGGAAAAGCGTGAAACAGACCTTCAGCCGCGACGGTGTCGACCTTGCCTATCGGGATGTCGGCACCGGCCTTCCCGTCATCTTCCAGCATGGGCTGGGCGGCGATGAGGCGCAGGTCGCCGACGTGTTTCCCGATCGGCCGCAGGCACGGCGCCTGACGCTGGAATGCCGGGGCCAGGGTGGCTCCGGCTACGGGCCGGTCGAGCGGCTTTCGATTGCAACGTTCGCTGAAGATGTCGAAGCGCTGGCCGACGATCTCGGCATCGGCCCGGCTGTTGTCGGCGGCATCTCGATGGGCGCAGCGCTGGCGCTGCGCCTGGCAGTGCACAGACCGGCGCGCGTGCGCGCGCTGGTACTCGCACGGCCTGCCTGGGTGTCCGAGTCGGCGCCGGCCAACATGAAGCCCTACGCCGTGGTCGGCGATCTCTTGATGCGCCACTCGCCCGAGCATGCCAGGCGTCTCTTCGATGAAAGCCCTGTATCAGCCGAACTGGCCAGGCTGGCGCCGGACAATCTCGCCAGCCTGCAAGGCTTCTTCACTCGCCCGGATCCGGTTCTGTTCGGCAGATTGCTGGTGGCAATCGCAGGCGATGGGCCCGGTGTGAGCGAGGCCGACATCCGTTCCATCGCGGTGCCGACCCTGGTCATCGGTCATGACCATGACCTCGTCCATCGCATGGCCGATGCGCAGGCACTGGCCGGGCTCATTCCGTCAGCCCGGCTTTGCACCATCACCGCCAAATCGCAGGATCGCGTAGCCTACCAGCGGGAGTTCCGCGCCTGTCTTTCGGAGTTTCTGGAAGCGCTCGCATGACCGATCAAACGACGGACGACACGATTGCCGTGGTCGAGATCGGCGGCACGTCGGTCAAGGTTGGCTTCGCCGACCACGGCAATCCGGTGGATTTCGCCCGCACCTATCCGACCTCACAATTGCGCCAGGGCGCGCCGGTGGCGGGACTGGCCGACGCCGTCATCGCAGCCTGCCGCGATGCCGGTCTCAAGCCGGTGCGCGTCGTTGCAACGGTACCGGGTTTCATCGACCGCGATTTCGACACGGTGCTGCATACGGCCAACATTCCCGAGCTGAATGGCATCCGGCTGGGCTCGGAACTGGCATCGCGGCTCGGCGTTCCCGTCAGGCTTGAACGCGACGTCGTGCTGCAATTGCTGGGCGAAAGCGTTGCCGGCGCGGTGAAGCAACAAAAGGAGGTGCTGGCGGTCTATCTCGGCACCGGCATCGGTGCGGCCTATCTCGGCAAGGATGGAATTTTCAGGGGTGGCGGCTGGGCGCTCGAAATCGGCCACATGCCGATCTACCGGCCCGACGAGAGCGGGCCGCCGAACCGGGTCGAGACCTATGCCTCGGGGGCAACGCTCGTCGACCTTGCAGCGGATTACGATATTCCGGTGGCCGAGCTGTTTTCGGCGACCGGGCAGCCGCCATCGCTGCGCGAATGGCTGGACGAGATCGTCTGGCAGCAAGCGGTGACCATCGCAACGGCGGCCGCTTTGTTTTCCCCGCAGACGATCCTGATCGGCGGCGGGATCGTCGACATGAAGTCCTATCCCCGCCTCACGCTCAAGCAGCGCGTCGCGGACAGCCTGCCGCACTCGCTTCTTGTCCAGCCCCTGGACATACGCTGGGCGGCCCTGGGCTGGCAGGCGGCCATTCACGGCGCGGTGCTGCTCGGCGCGGTCTGATCGCCGTGTTGCTGTCCGCAGCGGACTATTTGATCGTTTTCCCGTCCACGCCGAACCGATAGGTCTTCCCCGGCTCCGGCGTCGCGTAAAGCGTTGCACCGGGCTCGGCATCGTACACACCGAAAATGCGCACCGTGATCAGCCCGGCCTTCTCGCAGTCGAGATAGAGGTTGGTGTCGGCGCCGAGATGCTCGGCGTGGACGACCGTTCCCTTCCAGGCGCCGGACTTGGCGTCGACCGTCAGATGCTCCGGTCGCACACCAATGGTCTTGGCCGTCTCGCCCAGCCGCGCGCCGTCGATGAAATTCATCTTCGGCGAGCCGATGAAGCCGGCGACAAACTCGTTTGCCGGCGAATTGTAGAGCTCCATCGGGCCGCCGATCTGCTCGATGCGGCCGGCATTGAGCACCACAATCTTGTCGGCCAGCGTCATCGCCTCGACCTGGTCGTGGGTGACGTAGATCATCGTTGCCTTCAGCCGACGGTGCAGCTGCGCGATCTCCAGCCGCGTGTTGACGCGCAACGCGGCATCGAGGTTGGACAGCGGCTCGTCGAACAGGAACAGTTTTGGTTCGCGCACCACGGCGCGGCCGATGGCGACGCGCTGGCGCTGACCGCCGGAGAGCTCCGCCGGTCGCCGCTCGAGATAAGGCTCCAGCGACAGCATCGACGAGGCGATGCCGATGCGGCGATCGATCTCGGCTGCTGGTGTGCCGGCCTGTTTCAGGCCAAGGCCCATATTGTTCTTCACCGTCAAATGCGGGTAGAGCGCGTAGGTCTGGAACACCATGGCGATGCCGCGTTTGGCGGGTGGCGTGGCCGAAACATCGGCGCCATCGATCACTACCCGGCCCGAGGTTGAATCTTCCAGCCCGGCAATGACCCGCAGCAAAGTCGACTTGCCACAGCCCGACGGGCCGACGAAGACGACGAACTCGCCATCCGTCACTTCGAGGTTGATGCCCTTCAGCACCTCGACAGGCCCGAAAGCCTTCTTCACATTCTCGATTACCAGCGAGCCCACGGCTTCGTCCTTGTTCTAGAGTTTGACGGCGGCGCCGCTGCGCACGCTCTCATCGGCGGCAAGGCAGACGGCGAGCGATTTTACGGCGTCGTCCATGTGGCGGGTCAGGTCGATGTCTTCCCGGATCGCCTTCAGCACAAAGGCCTGTTCGAGGTCGCAGAGATCCTGGTGGCCGGGTTCGCCTTCCATTGACAGCATTTCGTCCGGCCTGGCGAATTTGCCGTCCGATCCGGTCGCCGCACTGTGCAGCCGGATCGTCGAGGTCTTGGTGTGGGTGTCGATGTCGTCGGACTTCACGCCTTCCTTCATGACGATCGACACGCAGCCATTGGGCGAAATCACATCCTTCACGAAAAACGCCGTCTCCGAAATCATCGGCCCCCAGGCGGCCTCGTACCAGCCGACCGAACCGTCATCGAACAGCACCTGCAGATGACCGTAATTGTACATGGTCGGCGCGATCTCCTCGGTCAGCCGCAGCCCCATGCCGCGCACCTCGACCGGTTTGGCGTCGGTGATCTGCAGCATCACGTCGAGATAGTGCACGCCGCAATCGACGATCGGCGACGTCGTCTGCATCAACTGCTTGTGCGTCTGCCAGGTGGGGCCCGACGACTGCTGGTTGAGGTTCATGCGAAACACGTAAGGGCCGCCGAGCTTGCGCGCCTCGGCAATCAGCCGGACCCAGGACGGGTGATGGCGCAGGATGTAGCCGATCACCAGCTTCTTGCCGTTGGCCTTGGCCGCGGCGACGACGCGCTTGGCGTCGGCAACCGTCGTCGCCAGCGGCTTCTCGACAAAGACATGGCAGCCGGCTTCGAATGCCTTCACCGCATAGTCGGCATGGCTGTCGGAATAGGTGGCGATGCAGGCAACATCGGGTTTTTCCTCGCGCAATGCGTCGTCGAAGGAACGCCTGATGCCATAGCCCGATAGCCCTTCCGGCAGCGGCACGTCTGAGCGGTTGATCAGTGCGGCGATCTCGAAGTCCGGATTGGTGTGATAGGCCAGCGCATGGCTGCGGCCCATATTGCCAAGGCCAGCGACGACGACGCGAAGAGGTCTTTCTAAACTCACTTGACGGCTCCGGAAGTGATGCCGCGGATCAGCTGCCGCGAGAAGATGACGTAGAGGATTAGCACCGGCATGATCGCCAGCGAGAGCGCTGCCAGGATGGCGTTCCAGTTGGTGACGAACTGGCCAAGAAACAGCTGCGCGCCGAGCGTCACCGTCTTGGTCTCTTCCGACGGGGCCAGGATCAGCGGGAACCACAGATCGTTCCAGATCGGGATCATGGTGAAGACGGCGACCGTCGCCATCGAGGGCCGCACCAGCGGCAGCACCAGCCGGAAGAAGATGGTGTATTCCGACAGCCCGTCGATGCGACCGGCATTCTTCAGATCGTCGGACACCTGCTTCATGAATTCCGACAGGATGAACACGGCCAGCGGCAGGCCTTGCGCGGTGTAGACCAGGATCAGCGCCGTCAGCGTGTTGACCAGCCCGCTCGCCACCATCAATTGCAGGATGGCGACGGTGCCGAGCCGGATCGGGATCATGATGCCGAGCGCGAGATAAAGCCCCATCAGCGTGTTGCCGCGGAAGCGGTATTCCGACAGCGCGAATGCCGCCATGGCGCCGAATAGAAGCACGAAGAACAGCGAGGCGACGGTAACGACGAGACTGTTCTGGAAATAGTGGATGAAGTCGCCCTGGCCGATCACCGTATTGTAGCCGATCAGGTCGAAGGTCTTCGGCGTCGGCGGCGTCAGCGGCTCGCTGAAGATGCCGGCGCGGGATTTGAACGAATTCATGATGACCAGGATCACCGGGAACAGCGCGATAACCGTGTAGGTCAGCAGGATAGCGTGGGCGCCGATGGTGCGGGGCAGCGAACGGGTAGCAGTGCTCATTGGACGGTCTCCTGACGAGCCAACGCAGGTGAGGTTGGCGCCAGGGCACCCCCCTCTGTGCTGCCGGACATCTCCCCCTCAAGGGGGGAGATTGGCAGCATTGACCCTGCCGTCCACCTTGCAACGTTGGTGGTTGGCGAAAGCATTCGCGACATCTGATCTCCCCCCTTGAGGGGGAGATGCCTGGCAAGGCAGAGGGGGGTGTTCAAGCTCGACATCTCCGTCCCTCAGAACTGGTAGCGACGCAGGCGCGTCTGGACGAGGAACAGGTAGACGCAGACGCCGCCAAGGATGATCAGGAACATCATCGTGGCGATCGCCGCCCCCATATTGGGATCGCCGACCTGCAGCTGGAAGCCGAAGAAGGCGCGGTAGAGGAAGGTGCCCAGAATATCGGTCGAATAGTTCGGCCCGGCGAGCGCGCCTTGCGCGGTGTAGATCAGGTCGAAGGCGTTGAAATTGCCGACGAAGGTCAGGATCGAGATGATGCCGATCGACGGCAGGATCAGCGGCAGCTTGATCTTCCAGAACTGCGACATGCCGGTAATGCCGTCGCATTCGGCGGCTTCGATCACCTCTTCGGGGATCGACAGCAACGCTGCATAGATCAGCATCATCGGGATGCCGATGAACTGCCACACCGAGATCAGGCTGAGCGCGGTCAGCGCGTATTGTTCCTTGCCAAGCCATGGCGTGAAGAAGCTTTTCAGGCCGATCAGGTCCATCAGATGCGGCGCCACACCCCACAGCGGCGACAGGATCAGCTTCCAGGCGAAGCCGACGATGACAAAGGACAGGATGGTCGGCACGAAGATCGCCGTGCGGTAGAAGGCGGCGAACCTCAGCCTAGGGCTGGACAGCAATGCTGCGAGCATGACGCCGATCGGGTTCTGCACCAGCATGTGGATGATGAAGAACCAGACGTTGTTCCGCAGCGCGTTCCAGAAATTGACCGACCAGTTGGGGTCGCCGAACAAAGTGCGGAAATTCTCGAAGCCGACGAAGACCTGGTGCTGCTCGATGTTGCGGAACAGCGACAGCTGCAGCGTGCCGGCCAGCGGCAGGATCATGATCGCCGTATAAACCAGCAGGGCCGGCGCCAGGAAGACGCCGATATGCCAGCGGAACGGTCGTTTCGGTCGTGTTTCTGCGGCCATGAGTGCGGTCCCCGCCGTCTCTCGGTTCCAAAAGGGTGTCAATGCCAGATGATGCCTCGATGCACGGCCCCGATGTCCTTGCCCCGGCATGGGCAGGACGAAGGCCTGCGACTGGTCAGCTAGCCTTTCCCCACAAGACAAGAGGGTAAGGCCGAGAGGCAGTGCCGACAATCGCAATCTGTAAGTGAAGGCCGGCCGGGCGTGCGCCCGGCCGGTCTGTCTCTGAGCTCTTACTTGCCCGGCTTGTACCAGCTGTCGAGGCCGTCCTGCAGCTTCTTGGCAGCAGCTTCCGGCGTATCGGTGCCGTTGATGACGTTGGCCGATTCAACCCACGTCTCGTTTTCCAGGTTCGGCGTGCCGCGCGACAGGATCTGGTAGGTCGAGCGGATCGTCGACTTGCACTTGTCGCGCCAGGAGACGAATTCCTGCGCCAGCGGGTCTTCCATCTTCACCGGGTTGGAGTTCAGGCTGAAGAAGCCCGGCAGTGCGTTGGCGTAGATGGTGGCGAAGTCCGGCGAAGCGACCCAGGACAGGAAGGTCTTGGCCGCATCGGCATTCTTCGACGCTGCATTCAGGCCCATGCCGATATCGGTATGGTCGGAGATGTAGCAGGTGTCGCCGGCCTTCTCGACCGGCGGCGGGAAGGCGCCCATCTTGAACTGCGCCTGGGTGTTGAACAGGCCGATCTCCCACGAGCCGGCCGGGTAGATGGCGGCGCGGCCGAGCGTGAACAGGTTCTGGCTGTCCGGGTAGGTCTGGGCTTCGAAGCCGTCGCCGAGGTAGGGCTTCCACTTGGCCAGTTCGGCATAGGGCGCGACCCAGTCGGCGTCGGTCAGCTTCTGCTCGCCCTTGATGAGGGCTGCGCGGCCGTCTTCGCCCTTCCAGTAGTTCGGGCCGATGTTCTGGTAGCCCATGGTCGCGGCTTCCCACAGATCCTTGGTGCCCATCGCCATCGGGATGTAGGTACCGTCGGCCTTGATCTTGTCGAGCGCGGCGAAGAATTCGTCACGCGTCGTCGGCACCTTGATGCCGAGCTTGTCGAAGGCGTCCTTGTTGTAGATGAAGCCGTGGATGACCGAGGCCATCGGCACGCAGAAGCTGGCCTTGCCGTCGTCGGTCTGCCAGGCGGCCTTGGCGACAGGCGAGAAGTTTTCCATGCCGGGCAGCGCCGACAGGTCGGCGAGGTTGCCCTTCTTGAACAGTTCGAGCGACTTGTCGAACGGGCGGCAGGTGATCAGGTCGCCAGCCGAGCCTGCAGCGAGCTTGGCGCCGAGTGCGGCGTCATATTCGGTCGGGGCCGACGGTGCGAACACCACCTTGATGCCCGGGTTCTTGGCTTCGAAGGCGGGGATCAGCTTGTCCTTCCAGATGGTGAGGTCGTCGCCGCGCCAGCTTTCGATGTTGAGGGTAACGTCAGCGGCGTGAGCCAGCCCGGCGGTGCCGAGAATGCTGGTGCCGAGAAGCAGTGCCGTCAGTAGTTTCGTTGTCATGCTTAGTCTCCCTGTTGACCTTTTTCAGGTTCGGTTTTGAGAACAGGGGCCTTCGCGCCCTTGTTCCCCTCGATCGCGGAAAGGGCTGGCCTGAGCTTCTGGCCGGTCCTTTCCAGTATCTTCTCGGCCACATCGGCGTTGGCGGCGCCGGCGGCGAGCAGAATGGCGGTTTTGACAACGCCGCCGCTCTCTTCGAGCAGGCGCGCGGCATCTTGCCTGTCGTGGCCGCTGATGGCGGCGACGATGCGGGCCGCGCGGTCGCGCAGCTTGATGTTGTCGGCGGTGAGATTGACCATGTAGCCGTCATGGACATGGCCGAGATGGATGGCGGTCAGCGTCGACAGCATGTTGAGCGCGATCTTCTGCGCGGTGCCGGCGCCCATGCGCGTCGAGCCGGCAATCACTTCCGGCGGCGTCTCCAGCAAGATGGCAACGTCGGCCAGCTTCAGAAGCGGCGTGTCCTTGTTGTTGGCAATGGCGATGGTCGCCGCGCCCCGGTCGCGCGCATCCTTCAGCGCCTGGACCGCATAGGGCGTGGAGCCGCTGGCCGAAATCGCGATCAGGCAGTCGCCCTTGCCGATGCCCGCGCCGGCAACAGCCGCCGAGGCCTCATCTGTGTCGTCCTCGGGTCCGCCGGCCAATGTCTTGAAGGCCTCGTCGCCACCGGCGATCAGGATGACGATGCGCTCGCGCTTGATGCCGAACGTGCCGGGCAATTCCAGCGCGTCGGCCAGCGCCATCAGGCCGGAGCTGCCGGCCGCCGCATAGGCGAGCTTGCCGCCGCCGTTCAGCCGGCCGGCGATGATCTCGGCTGCGGCAGCGATGGCGGGAATGGCGTCGCGGACGGCCTTGGCGGCCTCGATCTGTGCATTGGCGAGCGAAGAAAGGATGGTGTCCGGGGCCTGGATGTCCAGTCCCTCGGCATTCCTGTGAAGCGCTTCGGTGCGCGGTTCGGCCATCCCTGTCCCTCCGACAGATGAACAATACCAAAAAAATACCACTTGTCCACACGCATTAACGGATTTGGGTGCCAGAAATCACTGAGCCGACGAAATGCCTAGGTTTTTCAATAAAATACGCCTTAATCTTTTTGAAACGGAAATTAATCCTTGGCTATTGGTATTTTATTGGTATTATCCGCCCCGAGGAGAAATCGCGTGAATTTCGTGCTCGGTATCGATGGCGGCGGCACCAGCTGCAGGGCAGCCCTTGCGACAGGCGATGGCGCTGTCATTGGCCGCGCCAAAAGCGGCGCCGCCAACATTCGCACCGATCTCACCGGCGCCCGCACTCATATTGTCGAGTCGGCGCGCCAAGCCTTCATCGCTGCAGGCCAGAATCCGGACCTGATCCCGCAGACCCCAGCCATTCTCGGCCTCGCCGGCGCCAATGTCGGCACCTACCGGCAGCAGCTCGAAGCGATCCTGCCGTTCAGCATCAGCCGCGTCGAGACCGACGCCGAGATCGCGCTGGAAGGCGCAGTCGGCTCCGGTGACGGCGCCATGGCCATTCTCGGCACCGGCACCGCCTATATGGCGCGCAAGGGCGGGGTATCGCGGGCCATTGGCGGCTGGGGGTTCCAGGTCGGCGACCAGGGCAGCGGCGCCCGCATCGGCCGCGATCTGCTCGAACAGACGCTGCTTGCCCATGACGGTGTCCGCCCGCGCTCAGCCCTGACCGACAGCATGATGGCCACCTTCCGCAACAATCCCGAAGACGTGGTCGAGTTCACCACCAATGCCAAGCCCGGCGATTTCGGCGGCTTCGCGCCCAAAGTGTTCGAGCATGCCGAGAAGGGCGACGCCGTCGCCAACTRGATCGTCGACAAGGCGGTCGCCGATGTCGAGGCATCGCTTGGCGCGCTCGACCTCTCGCAAAACGCGCCGCTCTGCCTGCTCGGCGGGCTGGCGCCGCTTTATGCGCCACGCCTTTCGCAGCGCTATCAGGCGTTGCTCAAGGCGCCGCTCGACGATGCGTTGGGCGGCGCTGTGCAGATGGCGGCCCGCATCTTCGCCAAAGCGGAGGCGGCTCGATGAGCGAGGCCGCCGACCAGATCTTCGCCACGCTGAAGCAATCGTCGCAGAGCGGCGCGCCGCTCTATCTGCAGCTGAGGAAAAGCATCGAGGACGCCGTCAATCGCGGCCTGATCGGGCCGGGCGACGCGCTGCCTTCCGAGCGCGACATCGCGACCAAGGCCGACATTTCGCGCGTCACCGTGCGCAAGGCGGTGCAGGACCTGGTCAAGGGCGGCATCCTCGTCCAGCGCCACGGCTCCGGCACCTTCGTCGCGCCACGCATGGAGCGCGTCGAGCAGTCGCTGTCGCAGCTCACCTCCTTCACCGAGGACATGGCGCGGCGCGGCATGGCCGTGCGTTCGGCCTGGCTTGACCGCGGACTGTACGCGCCCTCGCCCGACGAGATGATGGTGCTCGGCCTGTCGTCGAGCGAGCTGGTGGCGCGTGTGTCGCGCCTGCGCATCGCCAACGACACGCCGCTGGCCATCGAGCGCGCCTCGCTGTCGGCCAGCGTGCTGCCGGATCCGGCAGGAATAGGCTCGTCGCTCTACGCGGCGCTGGAATTGACCGGCAACCGGCCGGTGCGGGCGGTGCAGCGCATTTCCGCCGCCAATCTCGGCGACGCCGACGCGCGTCTGCTCGAAGTGCCGCCGGGTATTGCCGGCCTGCACATCGAACGCATTTCCTATCTGGCGAGCGGCAAGGTGATCGAATTCACCCGCTCCATCTACCGGGGCGACGCCTATGATTTCGTCGCCGAATTGCGCCTGACAGGGCCGAGCGAAGAGGGCCGACCATGATCCCCAACACCACCCATATGCGGCGCGAGATCGACGAAATTCCGCAAGCCGTCGCGCGCCTGCTCGACGGCTCGGCGGCAGTGCTGACCGAGGCGGGGCGCGGCATTCGCGAGCGCGATCCGAGCTTCGTCGTCACCGTCGCGCGCGGCTCGTCCGACCATGCCGCCACCTTCATGAAATATGCCGTCGAACTGACCGCCGGTCTGGCCGTTGCATCGGTCGGCCCGTCGATCGCCTCGATCTACGGCGCCAAGCTCAAGCTCGCCGGTTCGGCTTGCCTCGCCATCTCACAATCGGGCAAGAGCCCCGACATCGTCGCCATGGCCGAAACGGCGCGGGCCGGCGGATCGCTCACCGTTGCCATCACCAACACCGCCGACTCGCCGCTGGCGCGCGCCTCGGATTTCGCCATCGACATCCTGGCCGGGCCCGAGCGCAGCGTGGCGGCGACGAAAACCTTCGTCAATTCGGCGGTCGCCGGGCTGGCGCTGATGGCGCATTGCACAGGCGACGACAAGCTGCTGGCCGCGCTTGCCCGTTTGCCAGAACATTTCAGCAAGGCGATCGCTTGCGACTGGATGGCGCTGGCCGGCGCATTGGAGACGCCGCAGTCGCTGTTCATTCTCGGCCGCGGCCCATCCGCGGCGATGGCCAACGAGGCGGCGCTGAAATTCAAGGAGACCTGCGGCATGCATGCCGAGGCCTATAGCGCCGCCGAAGTCATGCACGGCCCGCTGGCGCTGGTCGGTCCGGGCTTCCCGGTGCTGGCGCTGGCCGCCCGCGACGCCTCGGAACCGTCCGTGGCCGAGGCCGCCGACAACCTTGCCGGCAAGGGTGCTGCGGTTTTTGTAACCTCGGACAAAGCCAAGAGCGCCGCACTGCTGCCGCATGTCGCCACCGGTCATCCCTTGACCGACCCGCTGACGCTGATCGTATCCTTCTACGGCTTCGTCGAGGCCTTCGCCCGCCATCGCGGCCTCGATCCGGATGTGCCGCGCAATCTGCGCAAGGTGACGGAAACCGTATGAACGACCGTTTTGCCCTGACTGGAGCCCGGATTTTCGACGGCGACGACTGGCATGACGATGCCGCCCTCGTCGTGCAGGGTGATGTGGTCGAAGGCATTCATCCCGTCGGCGCCATTCCGCCGGGCGTTGTCCGGGTCGACACTGGCGGTGGCCTGCTTGCGCCGGGCTTTGTCGACCTGCAGGTCAATGGCGGCGGCGGCGTCATGCTCAACGATCATCCCGATGTCGCTTCGCTTGCAACCATTTGTCGGGCGCACGCACCGTTCGGCACCACGGCGCTGCTGCCGACGCTGATCACCGATACGCCCGCAATCACCGCCGCGGCCATTGCCGCCGGCGCTGAAGCGGCACGGCAGAAGCTGCCGGGTTTTTTGGGCCTGCATCTTGAAGGCCCGCATCTCTCCGTCGCGCGCAAGGGCGCGCATGACCCGGCGCTGATCCGGCCGATGACAGATGCCGATCAGGCTGCCCTGATCGCAGCGCGCAAAAATCTGCCGGTGCTGCTGACGACGATCGCGCCCGAATCCGTCGCGCCCGCCCGCGTCGCCGCACTCGCCAAGGCCGGCATCGTCGTCAGCCTCGGCCACTCCGACACCGGCTACGCTACGGCCAAAGCCTTTGCAGAAGCCGGCGCCAGTGTAGTCACCCACCTGTTCAACGCCATGAGCCAGATCGGCAACCGCGAGCCAGGACTGGCGGGTGCGGCCATCGACATAGGCGGCTTCTCAGCTGGCATCATCGCCGACGGCATCCATGTCGATCCCGCCACCATGGCAATCGCGCTGCGCGCCAAGCAGGGGCCGGGCAGGATCGTGCTGGTCACCGACGCCATGGCCACGATCGGCACCGACATGACCTCGTTCACCCTCAACGGCCGCATCATCTACCGCAAGGACGGCAGCCTGCGGCTGGCCGACGGCACGCTGGCCGGAGCCGATCTCGATATGATCTCGGCCGTCCGCTATGTGCATCGGGTTGTCGGGCTGGACCTGTCGGAAGCCTTGCGCATGGCCTCGCTCTTTCCGGCGCAAGCAGTCGGTCAGGCGCACCGGCTCGGCCGCTTCGCCAACGGCACCGCGGCCGATATCGTCGCCCTGTCAGACAACCTCGACGTCCAAGGCGTGTGGATCGGCGGCGACAGGGTTTTTGCAGGCAGCAACGGTTCACACTAAAGTCCACCCATGCATGATGTCGATTGTGTCGTCGCCGGGGCAGGTGTTGTCGGCCTCGCCATCGCCCGTGCGCTGGCGCTGGCGGGCCGCGAAGTGCTGGTGGTCGAGAAGGCCGCAGCCATCGGCACAGGCACCAGTTCGCGTAACTCGGAAGTCATCCATGCCGGGCTCCACTATGCGCCGGGCAGCCTTAAAGCCCGCCTCTGCGTCGCGGGTCGCGAGTTGCTCTATGCCTACTGCCGCGAGCACGACGTCGCCCACCGGCGCACCGGCAAGCTGATCGTCGCCGTCGAACCCGACCAGTTGGAAAGGCTGCAGGCGATCCAGACCAACGCGGCGCAATGCGGAGTGGGCGACCTCACCCTTTTGACGCGCGACGAGGCCGAAAATCTCGAACCGGCGCTGACCTGCGCCGGCGCGCTGCTGTCGCCGTCGACCGGCATTGTCGACAGCCAGGCGCTGATGCTGTCGTTGCGCGGCGGCGCCGAGGCCGCCGGCGCCTCCATAGCCTTGCTCACCACGGTCGTCAGCGCAGCCGTCGAAACCGATGGGATCCGGATCGACACGCGCGACGCCAATGGTGAGAAGTTCCGCCTCAAAGCCGGCGCCTTCGTCAACGCCGCCGGCCTCGACGCCCAGGCATTGGCCAGACGCATCGAAGGCTTTCCGCAAGACCTTGTACCGCCGCTATGGCTGGCGCGCGGCAATTACTTCGCGCTGTCCGGGAGCTCACCCTTTTCACGGCTGATCTATCCGGTGCCCGTCCACGGCGGCCTTGGAGTGCACCTGACCCTCGATATGTCCGGCAGCGCTCGCTTTGGTCCAGATGTCGAATGGATCGATCGCGTCGACTATACCGTCGACCCAGGCCGAAGCGCTGCCTTCTATGAGGAGATCCGGCGCTACTGGCCCGGTCTTGCCGACGGCGCGTTGCAGCCCGCCTATGCCGGCGTCCGGCCAAAACTATCCGGTCCAGGCCAGCCGGCAGCCGACTTCATCGTCCAAGGGCCTGCCGACCATGCCGCCGGGCAAATCGTCAACCTGTTCGGCATCGAGAGCCCTGGTCTGACGGCAAGCCTGGCGATCGCCGAGCATGTCGTGGAGCTGCTCGGTCTGGAATGACGGGGCTGGTGCCATCTCCCATGAAACCTTTTGATTTTGAGGCCGTTGTCGGAGCGTATGTCCGAGGCGAAACCCAAATCGAAACCGACCGACGGCATCAGACCGCGCGATGCCGCGAAGCCGCGCCGGGAAAAGCCGCCCCGGCAAACGCGCGAAGGTAGGTCGCGGGACCAGGAAGCATCGACCGCCGAGGCAGCGTCCGAGCCCGTCGGCGAGGCCGCGCCGCCGCCTGAAGCTATCGAACCCGATCCGCAGCTGACGCCCGAAGAGGCCGAGCAGGCGCGCAAGAAATACCTGCTGCGGCGTTTCTGGATCAGCGCGCGCGGCTACTGGAGCCGGCGCGGCGATCGGCTCGCCTGGCCATTCACGATCGGAGTGCTGCTGCTGATCTGCATCAACATCGGTTTCCAGTATGGCATCAATGTCTGGAACCGCTCGATGTTCGATGCCCTCGAGCAGCGCAACGCCCGCACAGTCTATTTCCTCAGCGCCGTATTCGTGCCGCTGGTGATCTGCAGCGGCAGCCTTGTCGTCGCGCAGGTCTACCTGCGCATGACGATCCAGCGCCGCTGGCGTTCCTGGCTGACCACCGGGGTCGTCGCGCGCTGGCTGGCAAACGGCCGCTACTACCAGCTGAACCTCGTGGGCGGCGACCACCAGAACCCCGAGGCCCGCATGACCGACGATCTGCGCATCGCCACCGAGTCGCCGGTCGATTTCGTCGCCGGCGTCCTCAACGCGTTCCTGTCGGCCTCGACCTTCATCGTCGTGCTGTGGACCATCGGCGGCGCGCTCACCCTGCCGATCGGCGGCGAGAGCATCACCATTCCCGGCTTCCTGGTCATCACCGCGATCATCTATGCCGCCATCACCTCGACCTCGATGGTGGTCATCGGCCGCAATTTCGTCCAGCTCTCCGAGCGGAAGAACCAGGCGGAGGCCGAACTGCGCTACACGCTGACGCGCGTGCGCGAAAACGGCGAGAGCATCGCCTTGCTGGGCGGCGAGGAGGAGGAGCGCGGCGGCATCGACAGGAACTTCGGCCATGTGCTGAGGCAATGGGCGCTGCTGACCGGACAGCACATGCGCACGGCGGCGGTGTCGCAGGGATCGAGCCTGTTTGCGCCGGTCGTGCCGATCCTGCTGTGCGCGCCAAAATTCCTCGAAGGCTCGATGACGCTTGGCGAGGTGATGCAGGCAGCGTCTGCCTTTGGCATCGTGCAAGGCGCGTTCGGCTGGCTGGTCGACAACTATCCGCGTCTCGCCGACTGGAACGCCTCCGCGCGGCGCATTGCCTCGCTGATGATGTCGCTCGACGGGCTCGAGCGCGCCGAGCAGAGCGATGCGCTAGGACGCATCAACCGGGGCGAAACCGAAGACGGCGCCATGCTCAGCCTCGACAATCTTTCCGTAACACTCGACGACGGCACCTCCGTGGTCAAGGAAACCGAGGTCGTGATCGAGCCGGGCGAGCGGGTGCTGGTGGCTGGCGAATCTGGTTCAGGCAAGTCGACGCTGGTGCGGGCCGTCGCGGGCCTGTGGCCATGGGGCGGCGGCAGCGTCAATTTCCACGCCGACAGGCGCCTGTTCATGCTGCCGCAACGCCCCTACATCCCCACCGGCACGCTTCGCCGCGCCGTCGCCTATCCCGCGGCGGCGGACAAGTGGACGATCAAGCAGATCAAGGTTGCCCTCGACAAGGTCGGTCTCGCTTATCTCGCCGACAGGATCAAGGAAGAAGCGCCATGGGACCAGACGCTGTCGGGCGGTGAGAAGCAACGCCTCGCCTTCGCACGCCTGCTGCTGCATCGCCCCGATATCGTGGTGTTGGATGAAGCGACCTCGGCGCTCGACGAGAAGAGTCAGGACACAATGATGAAAACGCTGATCCGCGAATTGCCTGAGGTCACTATCGTCAGCGTGGCGCACCGCGCCGAGTTGGAAGCCTTCCATAGTCGCAAGATCACCCTGGAAAGGCGCGAGGGCGGCGCCAAGCTTGTCAGCGATGTCGACCTCGTCCCGCGCAAGCGCAAACGCAGCTTGCTGAACCGCGCCCTGTGGGGCTCCGGCACCGCAAAGCCGCGCCGATAGGGAGGGCTCTGCCGAACCGCGAACAGGTGGTCAGGCGAAGTGTCCGAAGTTCAGGTGGTTAGCCGGCTTTCTATTGACTGTAGAGAGCCTTGTAGGTCTCGCGCAGAACATTCTTCTGCACCTTGCCCATCGTGTTGCGGGGCAATTCGTCGACGAAGATGACCTGCTTCGGGTGCTTGTATTTCGCCAGTTGGCCGGCGATGGCGCCAATGATTTCGGCCCCGGTGATCTGCGAGCCCGGCGCACGCACCACGATGGCGGTGACACCTTCGCCAAAATCGGGATGGGCAAGACCGATGACCGCACTTTCCGAGACGCCGGCAAGCGCGTCGATCTCGCTCTCGATCTCCTTGGGGTAGATGTTGTAGCCGCCGGAGATGATCAGGTCCTTGCCGCGCCCAACGATGTGCACGTAGCCATCGGAATCGATGATGCCGAGATCGCCGGTGATGAAGAAGCCGTCGTCGCGGAATTCCGCTTTGGTTTTCTCCGGCATGCGCCAATAGCCGGAAAAGACATTCGGCCCCTTCACCTCGATCATGCCTACCTCACCCTCGCCAAGGGCAGCACCACTGTCGGGATCGGTGATGCGCAGCGAAACGCCCGGCAGCGGGAAGCCGACCGTGCCGGCGCGGCGCTCGCCTTCATACGGGTTCGAGGTGTTCATGTTGGTCTCGGTCATGCCGTAGCGCTCGAGGATCGCGTGGCCGGTCAGTTCGCGCCAGGCCGTGTGCGTTTCTGAGAGCAGTGGCGCCGAGCCGGAAATGAACAGTCGGATGGTCTTCGCTGCCTGTGCGTCGAGCCCTTCCTGCTGCAACAGCCTGGTATAGAAGGTCGGCACGCCCATCAGCACTGTCGCGCGCGGCAGAAGCGAGACGATGCGGCCCGCGTCGAATTTCTGCTCGAACAGCATGGAAGCCCCGGCCATCAGGATGACATTGGTGGCAACGAACAGGCCGTGCGTGTGGAAGATCGGCAGCGCATGGATCAGCACGTCTTGCCCAGTGAAGCGCCATTGCTCGACCAGCACGCGCGCATTGGAGGCCAGGTTTTCGTGGCTGAGCATGGCGCCCTTCGAGCGGCCGGTGGTGCCCGATGTGTAGAGGATTGCGGCCAGATCGTCCGGCCCGCGCGGCACGTCGTCGAAATCCGCGGGCTGTTGCGCGGCCAGTTCGGTCAGCGAGCCCTCGCCCTTGCTGCCAAGCGTGGCGGTGACGGCACCCGACGCCTGCGCCGGCGATGCGATATCACCTGCCCGCGCTGGGTCACAGACAACCAGACGCGGTTCGGCATCGCCGAAGAAATAGCCGAGTTCGGTCAGCGTGTAGGCGGTGTTGAGCGGCAGGAAGACCGCGCCGGCGCGCAGACAGGCGAGGTAAAGGAAAATGCATTCGGGACTTTTCTCGACCTGCACCGCGACGCGGTCGCCCGGCTCGACGCCGAAATGCACTAGCGCATGCGCCAGCTGCGCCGATTGCACGAGCATATCGCCATAGCGGATCGAGCGCCCGTCATCGGTTTCCATCAGGGCGCGCTCAGGCGCTGATATGCGGTCGCGAAAAGCGTCGAACAGGTGATTGGTCATGCGTCTTCCCTAGCGCATGGCCCCGAAAAAAAACAACCGCTTTTGGGAAAACCGCAGCAAGCAGATTTCGGATCGAAACGGAAGTGTTGCTATCTGCGGCCGCGCAGCAACTTGCTGGCGCTTGCCCGGGCATCGCCGCTCTCGTTGAAGCGCTCCATGCACATGGCCGCTGTCAGGCGATAGTGGTTGAGCAGCGCTTCGACGGCGCCATCGGCATCGCCATCCACAGCGCGCTCGGCTATCAGGCGATGCTCGCCGATCTCGTCGCGCTCACTGCCATCCTGGGAGATCAGCCGGTAGCGGGAGGCCTGATCGGAAAGCTGGTCGCAAAAACCGGTCAGCCAATGGGAACGGCAGCCCGCGATCAGTGCCCGATGGAAGGCGCGATGCAGCTTTTCCCACTCCGGATTGTTCGAGGACGGATCCTCCGGCAAACGGCGCTGCGAGCGCGCCAGCCGATGCAAGGCCAGCACCAACTGCTCTTCCCATTCGCCGGTGCGGTTGGCAATGGATTCACGCAGCGCCCGCTCTTCCAGCCAACAGCGGGTGCGCGTCAGTTCCTCCAGTTCCGGTGCACTGACCGGCATGATGAAGAAACCGCGCTGGTCGTGGCGGCCGAGCAGGCCTTCCGAAGCAAGCCGGTTGAGAGCCTCGCGAACCGGCGAAGCGCCGGCGCCGTAACGGGAAACCACCCATTCGACACGAAGCTTGCTTTCACTTTCAAACACGCCGCGCAGGAGATCGTCGCGAAGCTGTTGATAGACCGTGCTGGCGAGTGTGCTCTTGGCCCCCGCGCCTTCGCTCATATCGGCAGATCCGTAGGTCAAAATGACTCCTATCGCTCTCCCATGCTCCGCCTGCCCGTTCGCTAAGCAAACGAATCCCCTGTACTTTTACTATATGCCTTAAGGCATCCACGGCTCAAGGGACAGATCACGATATTCGACTTAAAGAGGAAGGTTTGCACATCTTGCTCGGGGGGAAGTAACGAATATCGTGAAAAACTTGTTCTTGTGAAGAAACTTTGTCCAGCGATGCGGCACGCGTCTTCGCGACCCGGCTGCGAGGCCCGGAATACGGGTAATTTTTTCTTAACGCGCGTCAGATTGCCGAACTGGCCCCTCCCGTAATGAAGGTACCTTCGGCATTCGTCCACTAGATTTTGGCCTCCAGATGTAGTGCCAGATGCCATGATCGCCTCGCCCGGCGCGACGCTCAGCCCTGGCGACTGCCGCCAGTTGACCGCTTTCTGGGATTTCGCTGGCTGGAAAGATCAGGCCGAGAAAGCAGAGCTGTCGGGATTTTTCCTGAAACTGATGTCAGCCGGCAGCCCGGTCGGCCGCGGTTCGGATGGCTTCGATATTGGCCCGGTAGGCTTCGACGCTGCCGCCCTTGAAGACAGCGGCGCCCGCCACCAGCACGTCGGCGCCGGCCGATGTGACCAGGGAAGCTGTCTCCGGCGACACGCCGCCGTCAATCTCGATGCGGATCGGCCGGTTGCCAATCAGCGCCTTGACCCGCTTGACCTTGTCGACCATCGCCGGGATGAAGGCCTGGCCGCCAAAGCCTGGATTGACGGTCATGATCAGGATCAGGTCGAGCCGGTCGAGCACATATTCGATCGCGCTTTCCGGGGTCGCCGGATTGAGCGACACGCCAGCCTTCTTGCCGAGACCTTTGATGGTCTGCAGCGAACGGTCGAGATGCGGTCCAGCCTCGGCATGCACGGTCAGGCCGTCGCAGCCGGCATCGGCAAAGGCGGCCAGATAGGGATCGGCCGGCGCAATCATCAGATGGCAGTCAAAGAAGGCCTTGGTGCGGTTGCGGATGGCCTTGATCACCGGCGGGCCGAAGGTGATGTTGGGCACGAAATGGCCGTCCATGACGTCGAGATGGATCCAGTCGGCGCCGGCCGCGACCACCGCCTCGACCTCGTCGCCGAGCTTCGAGAAATCCGACGCCAGCACCGATGGCGCAATCAGGGTCTTCCTGGCCATGTCCGCTTCCCGTTGTTGAGCTTGCTTCCGCCCTAATCGTCTCGACGCCGCTTGTCGACAGGAATTCGGTGTGAGTGGCTGATCCACACAATGCAGAGAGGCGGCAGTGGGCCGCCTCTCCAGGTCTGTAGCGTCAAATTTCAGTTCACGTGACGCCGCGGTTTGGCCAATCCCGGCGCAAACAGCTTGCCGCTGCCTTGCTTCAATCTCTGCAGATTGAACGTCTTGACGGGCGGCTTCGGCACGCAATGTCCACGCACCAGCTTTTCGGTCGTCCGGCAGCCAGTGGTGATGACGGCGTCCTTGACGCATGCCTTGCCAACCAGGTGGTAGCCGCGCTTGCAGTCGATGACGAGGGGAGGCTTGCGCACGCATTTGCCGTTGATGCGCAATTCGTCGCGCCTGCACTGGTCGGCGACCACAGGCTTCCTCACGCATTTCAAGCCGATCTGACGATAGCCTGGCAGACAGTGGATGCTGACACCGATGCACCTGCCGTTGACAAGCTTTTCGGTGCTCTTGCACGCGGCAACGATCGGCTTGTCGATGCATCTGCCGCGCAGCAATGTCTGGCTGGGCAGGCATTTGCGGCCGGGATCGACGACGACCGGCGGCAGTCTCGGCTTGCCGAAGTCCGGCCGCGTGCTCGAGACGAGATCGTCTGCCTCCGGTTCGGAGGTGCGCTTTATGCAGGTGAAGTCCTCCTTGTCAGTATCGACGCTGGCGATGGAGCCGTTCTGCTTGATCTCCTGCAGGGTGCACTGGATCGAGCGGGTTCTGACGATGCTGAGATCATGTGCAGCACTGGCCTTGAAGACGCCGCCATCATTGAAGGCGACCGTCGTGCCGGTGAAGAAGGCGCCGTTCGAACAGCCGATCCGATAGTGAAACGCGCCGGGCTCGTCGCGGTTCACTTCGAATGCGACCTGACCTTTGCGAGGGCAGAGTTTTCTCGCTCCTGCGCTGTCGGAAACGACCACTTCGCCTTGCCAGTCGGCCTTTGCCGGCGGGTTGTCGGGATCGGCCTGCGGTGTGTCGGTGAAGCCACCGCCGCCGGCACCGGTGCAATGCACGGTGATGTCCTTCCAGCCGTCGAAGGGTTCGAACGGTCCATTGCCGACGATCTCGGTCTTGTACTGGAAATAGGCCGTGGCACCGACGTTCTCCCATTTCTCATAGCTGGCGAAATAGCCGTTCTTGCTCGCGTCGTACGATGCCCACGCCTGCTTGAACTCGGAGGTGATCGGTCCGCCGTCTTTCTGTCGCCAGATGCGCATTGAGACCGGCCCGGCCTGGTTGGCCTGCGCCCGGCTGGTGACCTTCAGCGAGGGACAGACCGTGCCAGGTGTCGAGCCCTGTTGGTTCGACTGGTAGGTGGTCAGGAACAGCTTGACGTTCTCGACCTCGAACTCGCCGAAATCGGCAGTGATGTCCTGGACGTCGGGCTTGATCACCGGGTCGCAGACAACCTGCACCTGGAAGGTGCCATGCGCGGCGTAGTTCGAGTCGAAAAGCGGATAGGGCCAGCTGCCCTGCTGGGTTTCGGCAACGGCATTGCCCATGTCGAGTGCCTTATCGGTAAGCGCCGTGAAGCTGGCATCGAACGTGTGGCTGAACGAATAGGATTTCGTCGGACCGTCGGCCTGCAGGTGTTGGTTGCACTTGGCGATGATCTGGTCGCCATAGGGCACGATGGCAATGCCGGTATCCGACGACAGGGGTAAGGTGGCCGGATCAAAGGCGAAGTTTTCCTGGTGGTCGTAGTCACGGCTGACAGGCGCCGCGCTCCAGATCGGCGGAAACGGGCCGCATTGGCTGGGTCCGCAGATGCCGAGTGCGACACCGACATCCTGAACGTAGCCGGGCCAGCGTGTATTGATCTTCATGTGGCCCCAGAACTGGACGGTGCCGCTCTTCAGCGTGTCCCATTTCTGCTTGTCGCTCGAAACGACGTGGAGCGTGGTGTTGGCGCTCTGAGTGTCGAAGGACATCGACTTGATGTTGGCCTGTTCGGCAAGGGCTGACGTGCTGGCGAGCGCGGCTGCGATCAAGGCAACAGCGGTCGCCGTGTTGCGAAACATATAACGGGTTGAAGACATTTTCTCTCTCCTGAAAGTGTTCCTTTCAGGAGTGGGTCATCCCGGCCGGAGCTAAGGTTCACCCAGAGGCAAACATAATTGCTGGCCCGGGTGTCGGCCTGCCTGGTGATCCACCTCGAGTCCAGTCGCTCGTTGAAATCTGATTGCAAAATGCAATCAGTTGTATAGTCTGCGGGCATCGACGGAGGTAACCATGGGAAAGATCGTCTACTCGATGCTGACGTCGCTGGACGGCTATATCGAAGGGCCGTCCGGCGACATCGGCTTGCCGGTGCCCGAGGAAGAACTGCACCGGCATTTCAACGACGAGATGCGGCGGACCGCGATCGCGCTCTGCGGGGGCCGGATGTATGAGGCGATGCGCTTCTGGGACAGTCCCGAGCGGGAGACCGGGGGAGAGGTCGAGCGGGATTTTGCCGATGCCTGGCAAAAGACCCCGAAGATCGTGTTCTCGACGACGCTTCGCGACGTCGGACCCAATGCCCGGTTGGCGGGCGGCGACGTCGAAACCGTTGCCAACCAACTCAAATCGCAGACGAAGGGCGAAATCTCCGTCAGCGGCGCCGATCTTGCCGCGCAATTCGCGCGTGCGGGCCTGATCGACGAATACCGGCTCTATATGCAGCCGGTCGTGCTGGGCGGCGGCAAGCCGTACTTCCAGTCCGGCCTGTCGCTGACCTTGCTGCCGCTCGGCACGCAAAGCCTTGCCCAGGGCGTAACGCTGCTGCGCTACGCACCCGCCAACTGAGATTCGGCCTGGAACAAGTGTGAGGGTCGACAACACTGCCGCCCGAAAGAAAAACCCCGCCGGATCGCTCCGGCGGGGTCTGCTTTTGGCTTGTATCCAGAACCTACGGCTTGAAGTTGGCCGTCGGATCCCTCTGGGGCTGTACCTGCTGCGGCTGCGTGCGCTTCGGCACCAACTGCTGGAGGATCCCCGGATTGAGCAACAGGCTCGGATCGAGCGATGGCTGTGGACGGACCGCCCGGCAGTTCGGGAACCGCCCGACCGTGCCTTCCGGGCAGCGCCGCCTGATCGGTTGGCACTGGCCGTTGATCATCACCGACCCCGGGGCACATTCTTCCGGCTTCGGCCTCGGCTTGCGGCATGCACCATCGATCACCTGGGTGCCGCGCGGGCACACGCAATCGCCATTTCCGTTGTGGACCTGGCCGCGTATGTCGCACTGTTCCAGCACAGGCCGCTTCTTCCGGCAGGCACCGTCCCGCACCTCGGTACCCCGTGGGCAGACGCAATTGCCATTGGCGTCGTGAACCTGGCCACGGATGGAGCACTGCTCAGGCTTGGGCCGGATCGGCCGGCAGACCTTGCCCCTGACCTCGGTGCCGTCCGGGCAGACGCAATCGCCATTGGCGTTGTGGATCTGACCACGGATCGAGCACTGTTCAGGCTTCGGCCGGATCGGCCGGCAGGCTCCATTGCGCACCTCGGTACCACGCGGGCAGACACAATCGCCGTCGGCGTCATGAACCTGGCCGCGTATGCTGCACTGCTCGGGCTTCTGCTTGTCGCGCACGCAGGCATTTGCCTGTCGGTCGAGATGCGTGCCGTCCGGGCAGTAGCAGCCATTGCCGTCCGACGTCGGGACCGAACCGGGGATGGTGCAGCCCGGTTTGTCGATCTTGACGCAAGCGCCGTTCTCGAGCTCGGTTCCGCGTGGGCAGACACAGCGTCCGTCCTCGGTGCGGATCTGGCCCTTGAGCAGCACGCACGGCCTTGGCTTTGGCTCGACGATGACGCCACCGTCGGGCGAGCACTGGCCGTTGCGGAACGTCGTGCCTTCCGGACACACGCACCGGCCGGCGTCGTTCATCACAAAGCCCGGCGAGCACTCCTTCTTCACCTCGCGCTTGATGGTGAAGGGATGGCAGGCATAGGCCTTGCCGCGATCGCCCTGGATGTTGGTCTGATCGCCGGACAGCATGTCGCCGCCTTGCACCCTGGTATCGGGAGACAAGACACCGACGCAGTTCTGGCCGCTGACATTGCCCTGCAGATTGGCCAGGCGGCCGTCGTCGGGAAGGACCACGGTGACAGTGTGCACGTGGCTTTCCCCGGCGCCGAGCGTCAGGTTGGCAATGCAGGACAGAGGCAGCGTCGTCGGTTCCGGCGAGCAGCCGAAGGGCGGTTCGATCGAGGTGATCTCAACGCCTTCGAGCCGGCCGAGCCCGTCCACGCCGACCGCATCGCCGATGCGGACCGGACCCGAGAATGGGGTCTGGCCGTCATTGGTGATGGTGATCTCGAACGAGCAGGGCTGTCCGGGATGGCACTCGGCATCGCCCGTCTTCTTGACGCTGATCGGGGGAGCGCCTCCGCCCTTGGCGCAGTCCTGGCCGAACGGGTAGACGACGTCGTCTCCCGGAGCCGGACCATACGAGCCGCGTGCGCAGTTCTCGAACGCGCCATTGGCGGAGACGGTCACGTCGAAGTGCCTGGAGGTTCCGGGCGTCATAACGGCGCCGGGAATCTGGCACGACAGCGCGTTGGCCGGAACCGCTCCGCAGGCCCATTCCGCGCCGTCGGGTGTGACGGTCTGGATCTGGACCGGCGCGCCGCCTGCTATCAGCGTGGCGGCATCATTGACCCGCACCGGACCGGTGGGGGCAGCGGTGCCAAGGCTGATGACGGTGATGCGGCAGGAAACCACCGCTGCGCCGGCCAGCGAGCCGTTGCACACCTTGGTTATGCGCAAGGTTGGCTTGCCGCCATTGGGATGCCGGAAGCGTTCCTTGGCGCAGGCTTTGTTGTTGGTGAGGTCGACCTCACCGGGGACAGGCTTCAGCGCCGCGCAGTTTTCCACCGTATCCGACTGGTAGCCGGCCGGCATCACCGCCTTGACGACGATCGGCGTCGAGGCGCCCGGCATCAGCACGATGCCGGCATTGTCGCAGCGGAACTGGCCGGGGCCGTTCGGTCCGCATGTCCAGGGCGGAGACGGGCCGAAGGTCGAAGAGGCCGGCGCGCCGCCCGGGTAATTGTCGATGACCGTCAGCGGCCCATTATAGGGGACGCTGCCATTGTTGATGATGTCGATCACGAAGTAGCAGATGCCGTCAGGCGTACAGACCGGAATGCGGGCACGCTTCTTCAGGATCAGGTCGACCTTCTTGTCGACCGGCGGCCGGCAGTCCGGGTTGCGATCGCCACGCCGGCAGATCGGGATCGAGGCGCAGCCGCGATCGTTCTGCTGGCTGCCGAACAGCGGCTTGCCGCTGGCGCCGTAATTGTAGGTGGCGCAGTTGCGCAGCACGCTGCCTTGCCAGCCTCCGGCCGGCTTGAAGCCGAGCTTGAGGTCGACAGAGGCGCCCGGATTGAGCGTGGTCACCGGATAGGTGCACGTCATCGGGGTCACGCCGGGCACGCAGACCCAGGGCGGATTAGGCCCTGAATCCAGCGTCGAGCCGGCCGGCAGCGTCACCTCGTCGAGCACGATCTTGCCGTGATAAGGCGCTCCGCCGACATTGGTGACCCGGATGGTGAAGTCGCAGCCGCCGCCCATCGTGCAACGTGTGACATCGGCGCGCTTTTCGACCTTGAGGTCCGGCACCTTGTCGGGCGGACATCTGAGGTCACGCGGAATGACGATGTCGATGGTCTGCGTGCAGCACAGGCCCCAACCCTCCTTCGGGCCGGCATAGGTCTCGATGCCGGTGACGATGAGGTGGATGACGTCGCCGGGCGATGCGCCGATGATCTTCCAGTTGAGCACGCCGCCGCCCGCCGGCACCAGCTGGGTGTCGGGGATGATGGTGATGCCGGGGGTGGTCGTCGACACCTGCACCCACTTGCCGCCCATCTCCGGGCCGACAGGCATGTGATAGATGAAGGCGCCGCCGCCGGGCACGCAATCGACCGTGCCGCGCTCCACCTTGAAGCATTCCCGGTCGGGAGGCGGAGGCCGCTTGTCGCAGTTGGTGAGGTCGATCTTGATCGAGGTCTTCACACCCGTCTTGTAGTCGCCATCGTCGGGCTTGCCCGGATCCTGCGACGGGATGATGGTCCCGGTGCCGGCTCCATTTGTAATCTTGATCAGGCCCTGATTGTCGATGACCGTCGGCGAGGGAAACGCCGCATGGTCGATCTTGGCCGTGATCTGGAAGTTGATGACGCGTTCATTGGCGGCGCCTGCGCCGTCGAGATCGGCGGCGGAGAGCCGGAAATCGGACACGGTTGCCGTGTCGTTCGGATCGGCCGAGGTGCTGATCGAAACGCCGGGCAGCGGGCCACCCGCAGCGTCCGTGCCGTCGCCCGAGACATGCGCGCTGACGATCGACAGGCCGTGCGGAAGCTGGTCCTTGAACTCGATCTTGAGCTTCTTCAACAGGGCAATCATGCCCGGGTCGGCAAAGCTTTGCGCACCGCCGCGCAGGCCGAAGCTCAGGGAGTAGACGACGTAGTCGCAGCTCCGCTGGGTGCCTTTCTTGGTGAAGAACGGCACGACCCGTTCCGGCCTCGGAGTGATGATTTTCGAGTTGTCGAGGTCGAGCCGCAGTTCCGGCGTGATCGGAACGGCATCTTCCGCGTGGCTTGCCACAGGGGTGTACATGGCGACCGCGATACCGGCCGCCATCAGCCAGCGCGCGCCGCGCCTGGCGTATGACAGGGGTCTCATGATGGTCTCCATGACGGTTTTCTGGTTGCGTGTTGCGGTTGGGGAAAGTGCAAGATTTTTCATCTTTCCCTCCTCAACGTTCGCAGCTGACGGCTGGGGTTCTGAGCGGCAAAGTCATCTTGCAGCAAGGGTAGTAGCCACCCTTGTCCTTGTCGGATTGCCTGTAGAAGCAAAGCCCGACATCGACTCTGTCGCCCGGATAGTGGCCGGTGATGTCGATCGTGTATGGCTTGCCGGGCGCGTGCGACTGGAGTGATGTCACCCCGACGCCTGGCGTCCTGGACTGGGCCTTGATCGAATCACCGCCGAAGCCGGCATGGTCATGGAGATAAAGGTCGGCCTGGAGGCCGCGAGGCGTGCAGTAGAACTGAACATCCTCGACATCGATGCACGGAGGCAGGTCGCCGGGCGGTGGGAAGTCCGGCGGATAGAAGGGCGGCAGGTAACCGCCGGGGATCTCTTCATAGTAGCCGGCACGGCCTTCGCAGGGGTGCCAGACCTCGACGTCGCCGACATGGCCTTCCACTTCGGGGTCTTCGAAATAGCCGTCGAAATCGACGAACCATGAGCCGAAGGGCGGCACGTTGGCCGGCTTGACCAGCGGCGTCGGCGTTATCTGCACGCCGTGCACGGCAAGCGGCCCGCCGGCGGCGAGCTGGTCGGCCAGTGTCGGGTTGTCGCGCAGTTTGTCGCCGGTGTTGACCAGCGTATCGGTGCACACGCCGGTGTTGAGATTGCCTTCGGCGTCGTAGCCATATTGCAGGTCGAGGCCGCCGGCCGACTGCCGGTTGCCTTGCGGGAAGCCGACCGCATATTCCTGCGGCTCTTCCACCCATTCGGATTCCGTCGCCGGATCGTCGGGGTTTTCGCGCCAGTAGCGAATGACCTCGCCTTTGCCGGAATCGGCGAACTGGCTGTAATCATAGCGGTTTTCCACCGGGCCGCGCTGCGCCAGGTATATGAAGCCCTGGTTGTCGAACGCGATGTCGGTGACGGCGTAGTCCTTGTCGGCCTTGACCGTCAGCTCCCAGCGCGGATCGCCGGCGAATGTGCCGTCGCGGGCAATGCCCACCGACCAGATTTCAGACTTTTCGCCGACCGAGTAGTAAACCCGGCCGCCATGATAGGCGACCGCCCAGACGCGGCGTTCGTCCTGCGTGTAGCCCCAGGTGTCGGGGTCTTCGCTATCGAAGGCGGCACCCTGAATGTCCATCACCGCGCCATCGTCGGCGACGGGTGCCAGCCCATGCGCCGGCCGTCCGGCAACGCCATGGTCGAAGGTGTCGATCAGCGTGCCGTTGGCGTCGATGCGGTGGATGAGGCCGGTGTCGAGGTCGCTGGCGAAGAACTCGCGATGATTGCTGTCGAAAGTGACGTCGCCGATGCCGGGACCGCTGTTGGTGTCGATGTCGGCGAATTTGGAGACGGCACCGGTAATGCCGTCGATCTTCCAGATCGTGCCGGGACCGCCGCCGTTTTCGGTGCCGAACTGGCCGTCCATGAAGACGGCGCCGGCCGTGCCGCGGCGTTGCCGCTCGGGCCGGCCGTCGGAATCTTCGTCGGGGGTGACAATGCGAATGCCGTGCAGCGAGGTGGCGCCGGCATAGAGGTTGGGGATACCGGACGGGACGCCGTCGCGCACGCCGTCATCATAGGTGACGGCGAACACCTGGCCGATCTGTTCGGCCGTCACCTCGAAAGGCGGCGGCGTATAGACGAGCTGGCCGGAGGCCGGTCCACCCAGCGCCGAAACGTCGAAAACGCGCAAGGTGGCGCGCGTCGTGTCGATGAAGGTTTCGTCGACCGGGTCCACGCCGGGCGGCAACCCTTCTTCAAAATTGGGAATGACGGTGCCGGAAAATCCGGTCACCGCCATCGAGCCGGGATAGATGATCTGGGTTTCCTGCGCCTGGGCAGCTGTGCCCAGCCAGAGCGTGGCGCACAGCGCCAGCGCAAGCAAACCGCCGGCCCGATGGAGCGAACGACGCAAACCGCCGCTTGGAGATGGCATGGACGTGCCGTGATCGCAGGACATAAAACTCCCCCCGAAGTTTTCGGGAGGAACTTCCGGTCCGGCCGTGCGAATCAGGGCAAGGCGCGTCGTTCCGGCACGTTCGTCCCTGATCGAATTGTCTGCTTTCCTCATCCTCACGATACGCCTGCTCCTGCGCAGGGTCAACGGAATCAGCCGAAAGCCCAGCGCATCGACCCCGTCCCGAAGGCGGTGGTCGCGCTGAGCTCCCGTTGTTCCCGGAGACCTTGGAGTCTCTGGGGTCCTGGTCATTGGGGGCATCCTTTCCGGCCCCGCACCATGCGGCGCCTGAGCGTCAGTCGCAGGCGGAAGTGGAAAGGTTCATTCAAAACGGCGGCCGGGACTGTTTGCCATTTCACAGAACCGGCGACTAATTCTTGTGTCAGGCAGCTCAGGATGGAAAACAACCCGGCGCGAAAGACCGGCCGGCTTACTTACTGTCAGTGCCTGGTTCTGCTAGCGTCATCCCAACCCTGGGGGGTATCATGACACGCAGGCACTTCGTTCTGTCACTGGCGATGCCAAGACCTTGGTCTACTGCACCGAGGTCAGTCCGGACACGTTCGATCCAGCGCTCGCCTCGGGCGCCCGCGACGCCTCGGCCACTGCTCTCTACAACCGCATGGTCGAGTTCGAGCCCGGCACCACCAGGGTGCGTCCGGGCCTTGCCGAGCGCTGGGAGATTTCCGACGACGGTCTCACCTACACATTCCACCTGCGGCATGGGGTGAAATTTCACAGCATCGAGGGCTTTACGCCTGGTCGCGACTTCAACGCCGACGATGTGCTGTTTACCTTCGACCGTCAGGCCAACGCGCAGAACCCGTTCAACAACTATGCCAAACGCCAGTATATCTATTTCGACGGCATTGGCATGGCAGGTCTCGTCGCCGGTTGGCGCAGGCTTGACGACTATACGGTGGTGCTGACGCTGAAGACACCGCATGCGCCGATGCTTGCCGACCTGGCGATGGATTTCGCTTCGGTCGTCTCGAAGGAATATGCCGACAAGCTCGTCGCCGAGAAGCGGCTGCTCGATCTGGCGCTGAAGCCGGTTGGGACGGGTCCGTTCCAGTTTGTCGACTATCAGCAGGATGCGGTCATCCGCTACAAGGCCAATCCGGACTACTGGCGCGGCCGGCCGAAGATCGACGATCTCGTCTTCGCCATCACCGCCGATGCCAGCATTCGCATGGAAAAGCTGCGGGCCGGCGAATGCGATCTCATGCCCTATCCAAATCCGGCCGACCTCGAGGCGATCAAGGCGACGCCCGGCATCAAGGTCATGCGGCAGGAGGGGCTCAACACCGGATACCTCGCCTTCAACACCTTGCAGAAGCCTTTCGACGATCCGCGGGTAAGCAAGGCGATCGCCATGGCCATCGACACCCAGGCGCTGGTCGACGTCGTGTTCCGCGGCACCGGCGAAGTCGCACGCAATCCGCTGCCGCCGACCTCCTGGGCCTATGACAAGACAAGCCCCGATCATGTCTTTGACCCGGCTGCCGCCAGGCAGGCGCTCGCCGATGCCGGCATCAAGGACCTGCATATGAAGATCTGGGCCATGCCGGTGCAGCGCCCGTACAACCCCAACGCGCAGCGCATGGCTGAAATGATGCAGTCCGACCTGGCAAAGATCGGCGTCAGCGTCGATATCGTCACCTATGAGTGGACAGAATACCTTGCCCGCTCAAAGTCACGCGACCGCGACGGCGCCATGCTGTTCGGCTTTACCGGCGACAATGGCGACCCCGACAATTTCCTGTCGGTGCCGCTCGGCTGCGCCGGCGTCGGCACCACCAATCGCGCCAACTGGTGTTTCCCGGCCTTCGACGATCTGCTCAAGCAGGCAGCCGGGATCGCCGACGTTGCAGCCCGCGCGAAACTCTATGCGCAGGCGCAGACAATCTTCCGGGAGCAGATGCCGTGGGTCGTCATCGCCCACTCGGTGGTCTCGGTGCCGATGCGCGAACAGGTGACCGGCTATGTCATGGACCCGTTCGATCACCATGATTTCTCGGGCGTCGATATCAAGGAATAGCGGCTCGTGGCGGCCGATCTCGATGTCTATGTGGAGAGCCTGCGCAATTTCCGCCTGGTGCGGAGCTACAGCATTACGCAGTTGCTGCCCTACCTGGAACAGGCCGGGCTGAAAGTCCGCCTGCTGGACCGGCCGGCCCGACAGGACAGGGCGCCCGCGGCCCTGCTGCATATCGACCTGACCGTGGTCCCGCCACCCTACCGCGACATCGGCCAACGTTACGAGCGCAGCATCAACGGCCGCGCGCTGTCCATCCACAGGTACCTCTATTCGACGCTGAGGCTGGAGGCCGGCGACAGCCATCGGGGTCCGGTCATCGTCAAGACCGTCCTCAACTCCAGGGGCCGGCCAGAGCAGCGCTGGTGGCAACACCGCAACGGCCTGACCCGGAGCGCGCACGCCATCCGCAAGCTCTTCGACCCCGGCTACAAGGAACGCCTGTGCCCGCCCTATCGCGTCTACCACACGATCGGCGAGGTCCCGCAGGATGTGTGGCGCAACGATCGGCTGATGGTCGAGAAATTCGCCTTCGAAACCCTCGACCTGCCGATCGTCAAGCATCGCTACATGTTCCTGCTCGGCGCCGAGATCAACATGCGGCAGGTCTATGACGACGTTCTGTGCGCCGGCTCAAAAATCCTGAGCAACGAGGTGGGCGGCGCCGTCCCGCCGGAGGTGCTGGCGGTGCGGCAGCGGCTCAACCTGGATTTCGGCGCCATCGACTATTTCATTGTCGACGGCAAAGGCGTTGTCGTGGATGCCAACAAAACCGTCGGCTCGAACCCGGAATGGCTGAAGAAGAACCGCTTTCGCCAGGAATTCAACGATCGCATGGCTGAGGCGCTGATCGCCTTTGTCCGCGGTTGAGCCGGATCACCAGGCCCAGTCGCCCTTGCCCAGCGCCGATACCGCCTCGACGATACGGCTGAAGGAGGCGCGCGCCCGGCCGACCGTGTGCCTGGCCCGGAGATAACCATGCACCAGCCCCGGCTCCTCGAACCAGGTGGCGTGGCCGCCTGCGGCGAGGACGCGGTCGCGGTAGGCCTCGCCGTCGGAGGACAGCGGGTCGCATTGCGCGGTGATCAGCACGGTTGGCGGCAGGTTGGTGAAATCGGTATCGGCGAGCGGCGACAAAGTGACGTCATCGGTGCCGTCAGCGCCGTCGGTGCGGATATCCTTGTAGAAGTCGAGGTCGCGCACCGTCAGCATCGGCGCTTCCGCATGCGTCAAATAGGAGCCTTGCGAGCGGTCGCCGCCAAGGCCGGGATAGATCAGCACCTGACCGATGGGCTTTTTGGCGTGGTTGCGCGTTGCGTGGGCGACGGCCGCACAGAGATTGCCTCCGGCGCTGTCGCCGCAGAGCAGAACAGGACGGTCGTAGGTTTTGGCCGCCCATTCGAAGGCATGCAGCGCATCGTCGAAGGCGGCCGGGTGCAGATGCTCCGGCGCCAGCCGATAATCGACGGAGACCACCTCGAAGCCGGTGCGGGCGCACAATTCGGCGCAGACATCGTCATGGCTGTCCAGCCCGCCGAGGATGAAACCGCCACCATGGATGTAGAGCACCATTGCGGCCTGGTTCGGTGAGGCAGAACGATAGATGCGGATCGGGACGTCGTCGGCGGCAATGACGGTCGTTTCCGCCGTCACGCCGTCGGGATAGCCGGCAAAGAACTCGCGGCACATCCGGTCATAGATCGCGCGCTGTTGGGCAATGGTGTAGTCAATCGTGTCCGGCGGATAATAGGAATTGGTCCGCTCGATGAAGGCCCAGGTCTCGGCGTCGATGAGGGTCTTGTAGTCGGTCATGCTGGGAAAGCCGACTGCGAAGGTCGAGCCCAGTCGCCCCCCTCTGGCCTGCCGGCCATCTCCCCCTCAAGGGGGGAGATCGGATGTCGCGAAGGCTTTCGCCAATCGCCAACGTTGGTGAGTGAGCGCTGATATCCGAGCTGCCAATCTCCCCCCTTGAGGGGGAGATGCCCGGTAGGGCAGAGGGGGGTGCCTCGCGCCGTCATCTCAGCAGTGTCACTTCCCCTTCCATACCGGGTCGCGCTTCTCGGCAAACGCCCGGAAGCCTTCCATACCGTCCTCCGAGCCATAAAGCGCATCGACGGTCGCCAGTTGCCGGCGCGTCACCTTGTTCATCGCATCCTGGAAGGTCAGCGCCTCGGCCACCCGCGCCGTCTCCTTGATCGCGGCGAACACCAGCGGCGGACCGCTGGCCAGTAGCCTTGCGATCTCCCAGACGCGGTCTTCGAGCTTGTCCTTGGGCAGCACCTCGTTGACCAGGCCCCAGCGATGCGCTTCCGCCACATCCATCCAGCGGCCGGTAAGCAGAAGGTCCATGGCGACATGGTAGGGAATGCGCTTCGGCAGTTTGATCGTCGCGGCGTCGGCCAATGTGCCGGCGCGGATTTCGGGCAGGGCGAAGGAGGAGTGGTCGGAGGCGAAAATGAGATCGCAGGACAGCGCCAGCTCGAAGCCGCCGCCGACCGCCATGCCGTTGACGCAGGCGATGACCGGTTTGTTGAGGTCGCGCAGCTCCTGCAGGCCGGCAAAGCCGCCGACGCCATAGTCGCCGTCGACCGCGTCGCCACCGGCGGCAGCCTTCAAATCCCAGCCGGCGCAGAAGAACTTGTCGCCGGCGGTCTTGACGATGGCGACGCGCAGCTCCGGATCGTCACGGAACGCCTTGAAGGTCTCGCCCATCAATCGCGACGTCTTCAGGTCGATGGCATTGGCCTTCGGCCGGTCAAGCGTGACCTCGAGGATAGTGCCCTCGCGGCGGGTCGAAATGACGTCAGACATTCTTCTTGTCTCCCAGCACCAGCAGCGCGTCGGCGATCCAGGCGCCCTTGCCTTCGGCGCAAACGATCAGCGGGTTGATGTCGAGTTCCTCTATCTCGCCGGCGTTCTTCTGCACGAAGTCGGCAATGCCGGCGATGGCCTCGATGGCAGCAGCGACATCGGACTTGGGCCGGCCGCGATAGCCTTCGAGCAACGGGAACAGTTTCAGGCGGCGCAACGCCGCCTCGATATCGTCGCGCGTCGCCGGCAGCATCAGGGTGACGCTGTCGCGCAACAGCTCGACCAGCACGCCGCCGGTGCCCAGTGTCATCACGGCACCGAACATCGGGTCGCGGGTGAAGCCGACGATCAGTTCGGCGACGCCGTCGCGCACCATGCGCTCGACATAGAGCCCGGTGCCGAGCGGCAAGAGATCATGCGCCGCGGTGCTGACGGATTCGGCGTCCCTCAGGTTCAGCCTGACAGCGCCGACTTCCGACTTGTGGGTGACACCGAGCGCCTTCAGCGCGACCGGGAAGCCGAGCGCCATCGACGAAATCACCGCGTCGACGGCGTTGGCGGCGCGTTCGCCCTTCGGCACCGGCAAGCCGGCCTTGATCAGCCGCTCCTTGGCTTCGGCCTCGTCAGGCGTCACATGGCCGCCTTCGGCAGCGCCCGCAGCCGACGTGTCGATGGGTTGCGCCTGCGGCTCGGCCCAGGCCCAGCCGATGAAGGCTGCCGCACCGGCGGCGTCCATGGCCTCGGAGATGCCGAACAACGGCACCATGCCGCGCGCCATCAGCTCGGCGGTGTATTCCTCCGGCAGGTTCTCCGGCAGCGACGAGACGATCGCGCCATGCGCCTTGTTGGTCTTCAGCGCCGATTCGAAGGCGCGCAGCGTCGCCCACCAGTCGGTGACCGAGCAGCGGTCGGGACGCGGAAAATCAAGGACCAGCATGTTGAGGTCGAAGCCGCCTGACACCATGGCGGTGAAGGTGGCGGTCATCGCCGGCTCGTTGTTCCAGATGAAGGTGTGGTAGTCCAATGGGTTGGCGACAGCGACCAGCGGCCCGAGCGTCGATTTGACATGGGCGCGGTGCTTGCTGGTGAGCTCCGGGAAATTGACCCAGCGCCCTTCAGCGCTGTCGGCCATCACCGAGGCTTCGCCGCCGGAACAGCTCATCGACGATAGCCGGTAGCCGGGCAGCGGACCGGTGACGTGCAGCAGCTTCAGCGCCTCGATGAAAGCGGGTATGGAGTCGACGCGGGCAATGCCGAGTCGCCTGAGGAACGCGCCCGAGGCAGCATCCGAACCGGCGAGCGAAGCGGTGTGCGAGACCGTCGCCTGCCTCGCCTGTTCGGAGCGTCCGACCTTCATGGCGATGATCGGCTTCTTCAGCTCGCGCGCCCGTGCCGCCAGCTTCTCGAAGCCGGCTACCGAATCGAAGGCTTCGATGTGCAGGCCGAGCGAGGTGACACGATCGTCCTCGATCAGGCCGAGCGCCATTTCGGAGAGGCCGGTTTGCGCTTGGTTGCCTGCGGTCATCAGGAAGGCGATCGGCAGGCCGCGCTTCTGCATCGTCATGTTGATGGCGATGTTGGAGGACTGGGTGATGATGGCGACGCCCTTGGCGCCTTCTGGCAGCCTGATGCCGCCATGCTGGTCGGGCCACAGCAACGCGCCATCGGCATAGTTGATCAGACCATAGCAATTCGGGCCGATGATCGGCATCTGGCCGGCTGCCGCCACCAGTTCGGCCTGCAGCCGCTCGCCGTCGTCGTCATACGCCTCAGTCTCAAGAAAGCCTGCGGCAAAGCAGACGGCGCCGCCGGCGCCACGCTCGGCCAGCGCCTTGACGACCTCGATGGTCAGATGGCGGTTGACGCCGACAAAGGCAGCGTCGGGCGCAGCGGGAAGGTCTGCAACAGAACGATAGGCCTTGCGGCCGGCGACCTCGTCCTTGGTCGGATGCACCGGCCAGATTTCGCCGGCAAAGCCCATCTTGATCGATTGGGCAACGACGGCAGCGGCCTGCGCCCCGCCGAACACAGCAATCGACTTCGGGCGCAGGAGACGTTCGAGTTTATGCATGGCCATCTTTTCGTTTGAGCATGATCTTCTCCCCAAAAACCGGACCCCGGTTTGGGGGCCATAATGCTCTAAGCCCCGAACGGACGCAGCAGCGCCCGCGAAATAATATGTCGCTGAATCTCCGAAGTGCCTTCCCAGATGCGCTCGACGCGGGCGTCGCGCCAGATGCGCTCCAGCGGCAGGTCGTCCATCAGCCCCATGCCGCCATGGATCTGGATGGCTTCGTCGGCCACGTAAGCCAGCATTTCGGTAGCCTTCAGCTTGGCCATCGCCATGTCCTGATCGGTGACGGTGCCCTGATCGTACTTCCAGCCGGCTTCGAACACCATCAGGTCGGCGGCCTTCAATTCGGTCGCCATGTCGGCAAGCTTGAACGACACACCCTGGAACTTGCCGATCTGCTGGCCGAACTGCTGGCGCTGCGCGGAATATTCGATGGCATGGCCGAGCGCCCGTTCGGCACGGCCGAGGCACGTAGCACCGACCTGCAGGCGCGTGGCGCCGAGCCAGGAATTGGCGACCTCGAAACCCTTGTGCACCTCGCCGAGCACCTGGCTTGCTGGCAGCCGGCAATCGTCGAATTCAAGGATGGCGTTGGTGTAGCCGCGATGCGAGACGTTGCGGTAGCCGTCGCGCACCGTGAAACCCTTGGTGCCCTTGTCGACGAAAAAGGCGGTGATCTTCTTGCGCTTGCCGCGCGGGGTTTCTTCCTCCCCCGAAGCCATGAAACAGATGGCGAAATCGGCGAGGTCGGCGTGGCTGATAAAATGCTTGGTGCCGTTGAGCACCCAGTCGTCGCCATCCTGCACGGCGGTCGCCTTCATCCCGCGCAGGTCGGAGCCGGCGCCAGGCTCGGTCATCGCCAGGCAGTCCCATTTCTCGCCACGGATGCAAGGGAACAGGTACTTTTCGCGCTGCTCCGGCGTGCCGGCCAGAAGGATATTGGATGGTCGTGCCACACAGGTCCAGTGCAGCGCATAGTTGGCGCGGCCGAGCTCCTTTTCGTAGAGCAGCCAGGTCACCGTATCGAGGCCGGCGCCACCGACGTCGGTCGGCATATTGGCGGCATAGAGACCGGCTTTGATCGCCTTGGCCTTGATCTCTTCGATCAATTCCCGGCGCAGCACGCCGGTGCGCTCGACCTCGCGTTCATGCGGGTAAAGCTCGTTCTCGACGAAAGCGCGCGTCGTCTCGACGATGAGTTTTTGCTCTTCCGAAAGACCGAAATCCATCGTCTCAGCCCTTCTTCTTTTTCTTCGGCTTTTCAGCTTTCTTCACCGGCTTCGAGGCCTTGGCCTTTTCGGCGGCCTTGGAAGCGGCCGGCTTCTTCGCCGCCAGCTTGGCCAACTGCCTGGTATAGTCCTTGTGCAAGGCTCCGGCGCCCCAGCCCTTGCCTTTGTTCTGCTTCGACAGAGCATCCATGATGGCGACCAGATTGTCGTCGCGGATCTTTTCCAGTTCGCGGATCGACAGGCCATGCGCCTGGTCGTCCGACTGGGTGGCAATCAGGTCGACCAGTTCGTCGTTGAACTCCGGCACATCCATCAGCTTGGTCCACGGCCATTTCAGGCACGGCCCGAACTGCGCCATGAAGTGGCGCATGCCGGCCTCGCCGCCGGCGACGCGATAGACCTGGAACATGCCCATCTGCGCCCAGCGCAGGCCAAAGCCGTAGCGCATGATGTCGTCGAGTTCCTCGACCGTGCAGATGCCGTCCTTGATCAGCCACAGCGCCTCACGCCAGGCCGCTTCCAACAGGCGGTCTCCGACGAAGGCCTCGATCTCTTTGCGGATGACGACCGGCTTCATACCGATCGAGGCATAGATTTCTTTCGCAACCTCGATCGCCTCCGGAAATGTCTGCTCGCCGCCGACGATCTCGACCAGCGGCAGCAGATAGACTGGGTTGAAGGGATGTCCGACAACCAGCCGCTCCGGATGCTTCTTCATCGCCACTTGCATGTCGGTCGGCTTGATGCCGGAGGTCGACGAGCCGACAATGGCGTTGGCCGGCGCGTAAAGATCGATCTCCGCCAGCACGCGATGTTTCAGATCGAGCCGTTCCGGCACGCTCTCCTGGATGAAATCGGCATCGGCCACCGCCTCGGCAATGGTCTTGGCGAAGGTCAGCTTGCCTTCCTTGGGCAGACCACCAGGAACCATCTGCTTGTAGGCGCGGCGCGCGCCCTTCATCACTTCAGAGACCTTGCGCGACGCTTCCGGGTCCGGATCGAAGATCGACACATCGATGCCGTTGAGCAGCAGCCGCGCCACCCAGCCGGCGCCGATGACACCACCGCCTATGGCGGCCGCCTTGTTGATGATGCTCATGGTCAGGCTCCGGTTCTTGTCTTGGCTGTTTGAGGATCGATGAGAGGCACGCGCTCGCCGGCGCGGATCACGGAGGCGTCGTAGGCCTTGCGGGCGAAGACTTCGAGCACGAAGGGCCGGAAGAACTCGATCGGCAGCGTTTCGTAGTCGGGGTCGAAGCTCGACTGGTCCCAGCGTTCGCAAAACTGGTCGCAATCGTCGAAATACATATGACCCGCAAAGCGGTCACGGGCATGCCGGTTGCCGCCGAGATGGTGGGCATAGTAGAGGCGCTGGAAGTCGCCATGCTTTTCCACCACCCAGGTGCATTGCTCGCGCACGAAGGGTTTCAGGATCGAAGCGGCGTATTCGTCGTGATTGTAGGGCGCGTAGATGTCGCCAATGTCGTGCAGCACGGCGCAAGCAATCCAGTCGGTGTCGGCGCCATCGCGCCAGGCGCGCGTCGCCGCCTGCAGCGAATGGCCGAGCCTTGTGATCTTGTAGCCGGACAGGCCCTCGTCGAGCTGAACCAGCGCGTCGAGCAACCGCTCGCCGGTCTTGGCGGCATAGTCGATTTCATGGGCGGTCAGGAACTCGTAATCGTCCCTGTCGCCATCCTTCATCGCGGTGAATTTGACGGTAGCCACGATCCGCTCCCGTTTTACGCAGCTGCTGCTATCGGCGCCCGCTTGGTCAGGTTGAGCTTCTTGCGCACTTCCTCCGGCCCAAGGATCCTGGCGCCGAGATTGGTGACGATGCTGGCAGCGCGCTCGACCAGCTGCGCATTGGTCGCCAGCACGCCCTTGTCGAGCCAGAGATTGTCTTCAAGCCCGACGCGGACATTGCCGCCGGCCAGAACCGCTGCTGCGGCATAGGCCATCTGGTTGCGGCCGATGGCAAAGGCCGACCAGTTCCAGGTCGACGGCACATTGTTGACCATCGCCATGAAGGTGTTGAGGTCGTCCGGCGCGCCCCACGGCACGCCCATGCAAAGCTGCACCAGCGCGTCGGGGTTCAGCACCTTTTCCTCGACCAGCTGCTTGGCGAACCAGAGATGGCCGGTGTCGAAGGCCTCGATCTCCGGCTTGACGCCCAGCGCCGTCATCATGCCGCCCATGGCGCGCAGCATGCCGGGCGTGTTGGTCATGACGTAGTCGGCCTCGGCGAAGTTCATGGTGCCGCAATCCAGCGTACAGATTTCCGGCAGGCACTGGCGCACATGTTCCATGCGGTTGGTGGCGCCGCCCATGTCGGTCCCTTTTTCATTGAGCGGCAACGGAGCTTCCGGCGAGCCGAACACCATGTCGCCGCCCATGCCGGCGGTGAGGTTCAGGATGACGTCGACATTGGCGTCACGGATACGCTCGGTCACTTCGCGATAGAGATGGACGTCGCGGCGCGGCTTGCCGGTTTCGGGGTCGCGGACATGGCAGTGGACGATGGCAGCACCCGCCTTGGCCGCATCGATCGCCGAATCGGCGATCTGCTTGGGCGAGCGCGGCACATGCGGCGAGCGGTCCTGCGAGCCGCCGGAGCCGGTGACGGCACAGGTAATGAAGACCTCACGGTTCATCGCGAGCGGCATGGCAATCTCCTCCCAATCGTCAGAAGTCCTAACAATGATCCGACTTGCGGCGAACTGTTTTGCGATTTACGAAGCTTCCATGATCAAAAGCGAAAAACCGACCATCTTTCGCTCGGAACGCTCGCCGCTGAAGGTGACGCTGCTGGTGTTTTCCGGTTCGTCCATCATGTGCGTGGCCTCGGCTGTCGACCCGCTGCGGGCCGCCAACCGCATCTCGGGCGAGACGCTGTTCGATTTCAAACTGGTCTCGGTCACAGGGGAAGCGCCGGTCACGACATGCGGCCTGCCGGTGGCGGTCAGCGGCCGCTTCGATGCCACCGAGCCAACCGACGTCCTTGTCGTCGTCGCCGGCTTCGGTACGCAGAATTATGCCACGTCGGCGCTACTTTCCGGGCTGCGACGAGCGGCCCGAGCGGCCCGCGCCTGTGGCGGCGTCGAGGCCGGCACCTGGCTGGTGGCACGCGCCGGCCTGCTGGAAGGCCGCAGCGCCACCACCCACTGGGAGGACATGGAGGATTTTTCCTCGGCTTTCCCGGGCGTCGATGTCCGCCCGGACCGCTATGTCATCGACGGGCCGGTCTTCACCTCCGGCGGGGCGTCGCCGACCTTCGACCTGATGCTGCATCTGATCCGCACCCGCCTCGGCATGGCCGTGGCGCTCGATGTCGCCAGCGTCTTCATCTACGACCAGGCTCGCGCCGCCACCGACGCGCAGCCGCTGGTCTCGCTCGGCCGGCTCGACGGCTACGACCCCCGGCTGGCGCAGGCCATCAGGCTGATGGAATCGCATGTCGACCAGCCGCTGACCATAGACGCGGTGGCAAAACGCGCCGGGGTGACGGCACGGACATTGGAAAGCATTTTCCGCAAATCGATCGGCGAGACGCCCGGCGCCTATTATCTCAGGCTGCGGCTGGGTGCGGCGCGGCGGCTGGTGGTCGACACCAGGATCGCCATGGCGGATATTGCCGGGCGGACGGGATTTTCGTCCGCCGCGGCATTTTCCAGAGCATTTTCAAGAGCGTTCGGCGAAGCGCCGGTGCGGCTCCGCCGAGGTTGATGCATGTCGCCCAAAAGTGTGTCGCGGTTTTGGGATAACGACATGCACAGACAAAGAGAGATCAGGCAGCGTTCTGATGATCGCCGCCGGCGTCCATCTGCGAGCGCATCTGCCTCGCCAGCCGGACTTCAAATCGGCTGCTGACAGCACGATCCCATTCGTTTTTCACCTTGTCGGTCGGCCGCGGCAGCGCCATCAGCCGGTCGATGATCGATCCGGTCTCGCCGGATGAGAGTAGGGCGTCGATTTCGCGTTCGTGTTGCATCATCGGTTCGCCTCCTTCCTTTTCACCCGCCACAACGCCATCCTTATACGAGCTTCGTGACGGCTGTTTGAAGGCAAGAGCGAGGTGATTGAGGGGCGGCGCGAGGCAAAACCTTGTCATCGGACAGGGTCTTGCGCAAACCAATTCCGGGGCGGCCGGGATGGTTATCCCGTCGCCCCTCAAGCAATACGAATCGGCTTTCCGCCTCAAACGTAGCGGTTGACGAGTTCTGCCGGTCGTTTCGGATTCAGCCCTTGCGCTCCTGAAGGCTGTTGCCGCCATCGACCACCAGCAGGGCGCCGTTGACGTAGCTCGCACCTTCCGATGCCAGGAACACCGCCGCTGCGGCAACCTCGTCCGGTCGCCCGGCCCGCGCTGGTGGCGTGTGCAGGGCAGCTTGCCGCTCCATTGCGCTCGAAGAGCCCGTTTCGATCCAGCCCGGGGCCACGGCATTGACTGTTACGCCGCTTTTTGCCACTTCGAGCGCCAGCGTGCGCGTCAGGCCGACCATGCCGGCCTTGGCGGCGGAATAGGCTGCTGTGCCTTCGAAAGACACCAGGGGGCCGGTAACCGACGCCACATTGACGATGCGCCCATAGCCTGCCTCTACCATCGCCGGCAGAAACGCGCGGGTGACCAGGAACACGGTCTTCAGGCTGACGTCGATCCCTTGGTCCCAGTCGGCCTCGCTCATGGCGAGAAACGCCTTATCGGCCGAGGGCGATGCCAGCGAACCCATGCCGGCATTGTTGACCAGGATGTCGACAGCGCCGACATCGGCCCGCAGCCGCGCGACTTCGGCCGCGATGGTGAGATCCGCGACCGCGGCTTTGGCATTGATGCCTTCGGCGCAAAGCTCGGCGGCACGATCGAGTACGCGCGCGCTGGCACCGTTCAGGAAAACGGCATGACCGGCAAGGCCGAGCTGCCGCGCAATGGCAAAGCCGATGCCGTCAGCAGCACCCGCCCCGGTGATCAGCGCACGCTTGGTGGTAGAAGGCATGGTCAAATCAGACTCCGCTGGTTGCGCCGTCGCGATCTTACCACGCACTTTGGCGACCGTGCTGCGGGAACGGCTGACTGGCAGAGGTCAGCCGCCGCGGCTTTTCGGCCACGCGCGGCTTATGTCAGCCCAAGGTACCAGGTCTCAGACGTAGCGGTTGACGATGTTTTCGAGCAGTTCCTGGCGGCCGGAGCGCGGCTGCGGCTCGATCTTCTTCTTCACCACGCGCTCGGCGATATCTTCCAGCGAGCGCTTGCCCGAGAGCATCGCCTTGGCTTCGGCCGAGTTCCAGCCAGCATAGCGTTCGGCAAGCGGGCCCGACAGCGCCTTGTCCTCGACCATCTTCGCGGCTGCCTTCAGACCGCGCGCGCAGGAATCCATGCCACCGATATGGCCGATCAGCAGGTCCTGCGGGTCGAGCGACTGGCGGCGCAGCTTGGCGTCGAAATTGGTGCCGCCGGTCTTGAAGCCGCCGGCCTGCAGGACCTGATAATAGGCGAGCGCCATCTCCGGCACATTGTTGGGGAACTGGTCGGTGTCCCAGCCCGACTGGTAGTCGTTGCGGTTCATGTCGATCGAACCGAAGACGCCGAGCGCGTTGGCCAGCGCCAGCTCATGCTCGAAGGAATGGCCGGCCAGGATGGCGTGGCCCTGCTCGATGTTGAGTTTGACTTCCTTCTCCAGCCCGAAGCGTTTCAGGAAGCCATAGACGGTGGCGACATCGTAGTCGTACTGGTGCTTGGTCGGCTCCTGCGGCTTCGGCTCGATCAGGATCGTGCCCTTGAAACCGATCTTGTGCTTGTAGTCGACGACCAGGCTGAGGAAGCGACCGGCCTGTTCCTGCTCGCGGGCAAGATCGGTGTTGAGCAGCGTCTCATAGCCTTCGCGCCCGCCCCACAGCACATAGTTTTCGCCCTTCAGCCGCTTGGTGACGTCGATGCAGCTCTTCACCGTCGCCGCCGCATAGGCAAACACATCTGGATCAGGGTTGGTGGCGGCGCCCGACATGAAGCGGCGGTTGGAGAATAGGTTGGCCGTGCCCCAGAGCAGCTTGACGCCGGTCTTCTTCATCTTGCCCGCAAAATAGTCGGCGATCTCGTCAAGCCGCGCGGCACTTTCGGAGAAATCCTTGCCTTCCGGGCGGACGTCGGCGTCGTGGAAGCAGAAATAGGGCGCGCCAAGCAGCGAGAACATCTCGAAGGCCACATCGGCCTTGAGCTTGGCCAGTTCCATCGTGTCGATTCCACCCGCCTTGGGAAACCAGGGGCGGTCGAAGGTCTGGCCACCAAAGGGATCGCCGCCCGGCCAGGCGAAGGAATGCCAGTAGGCGACGGCGAAGCGCAGATGGTCTTCCAGCCGCTTGCCGGCGACGACCTCATCCGGGTTGTAGAAGCGGTAGGCCAGCGGATTGGTCGAATCCGGCCCCTCATATTTGATTGCTTTGATGTCGCCGAAAAATCCGCTGCTCATGATTTCTGTCCTCTCTCGAATAGTTCGCCCTGATTACCTCAGGCGTAATTGGTTTCGTTCTGGCAAGGGGTGAAAAGGCTCGTGTCAAAGCCACTCAAAACAGGAGACAGACCATGACCGACCTCAACACAATCGCCGAAGGCTACATCACCGCCTGGAACGAGGCCGATGCGGGTCGCCGCGCCGACCTGCTCAAGGCGACCTTCACCGAAGACGTCAGCTACCGCGATCCGCTGATGCAGGGTGACGGCCATGCGGGCGTGGCCGCCCTCATCGATGGCGTGCAGCAGCGCTTTGCCGGCTTCCGATTCACGCTGAAGGGTCAGCCGGACGGATTTGGCGACACAATCCGCTTCTCGTGGAACCTCGGACCGGAGGGTGTTCCGTCGGTTATCGAAGGCACCGATATCGGCGTTATCGAGAACGGGCGGCTCAAGAGCGTCACCGGGTTTCTGGACAAGGTGCCGGCGCAGTGAGGTCAACTTGGCAAGGGTGGTGCGAGGCACCCCCCTCTGGCCTGCCGGCTCTGGCCCTTCGCTATCGCCTCGGGCGTTCGTCGTTCGGAAAGCCAAGCAGTTGGCTTTCCGTCCGCTGCGCGGACCTCTCCTCACCCCCCTCAAGGGGGGAGATTGGCTGTCATCTATGCCTTCGCCAATCTCCAACGCCGCAATAGTGAGCGAGGCGCCCAAGCTGCTAGTCTCCCCCCTTGGGGGGGAGATGCCCGGCAGGGCAGAGGGGGGTGCCTCGCGCCGACTCACGCGGTTACGGCCTTGATGGCGGGATACAGTGCCCGGTAGCGCTGATAGGCATCCGCATAGGCACCGCTCAAGCCTGCTTCCGGTTCGATCGTGGCATCCGTCTTCGGCGCCGTGCACACGCTGAGCGGATTGGCTCCGGTTGCAGCAATCAGCCCAAGCCGTGCCGCCCCAAACGCAGCGCCGAAATCGCCATCAGCCGGAATGTCGACCGGTACCTGCAGTGCGGTGGCGATCGCCTTCAGCCAGTAGCGCGAGCGCGAGCCGCCGCCGATCGCGGTCACCCGCGTCAAGGTCGTTCCAGCCGTCTTCAAGGCTTCAAGACTGTCACGGAAGGCGAAGGCGACACCTTCAAGCACCGCCTGTGTCAGCACCGCGCGGCTGGATTCATGCGCCAGTCCGGTGAAGGACCCGCGAATGGCGGAATCATTGTAGGGCGTGCGTTCGCCCGAGAGATAGGGCAAGAACGACACGCCCGACGGCGCCTTCAGCGCCTCGCCGAGTTCGGCGGTCAGTTCGCCCGCCTTCTTGCCTGATATCTCCGAGAGCCAGTTCAGCGAATCCGTCGCCGACAGGATGACGCCCATCTGATGCCAGGTGTTTGGCAGAGCGTGACAGAAGGTGTGCACAGCGCTTGCCGGATTGGGCAGATAGGACGCGTTGGCGGCGAACAGCACGCCGGAAGTGCCGAGCGACACGAAAGCATGGCCGGCGCCGACCGTGCCCATGCCACAGGCGGAGGCCGCATTGTCACCGGCGCCGCCGGCAACCGGAATGCCCGCCGCAATCCCCCATTTCGAGGCGAGTTCGGCGCGCAAGGCGCCGGCCTTTTCCGTGCCTTCGACCAGCGACGGCATCTGCGTCTCGTCGAGCGAGGTCGCGGCGAGCAGTTCCGGCGACCAGCGCCGCTTGCCGACATCGAGCCAGGAGGTGCCGGCCGAGTCGGACATTTCGGAGATATGCTCGCCGGTCAGCCAGAACCGCAGGAAATCCTTGGGCAGCAGCACCTTCGCCACCTTGGCGAAGACAGCCGGCTCGTTGTTCTTCACCCAGGCGAGTTTCGGCGCTGTGAAGCCGGGGAAAACGATGTTGCCGGTCAGTTGGCGGAAGCGCGGGTCGGCATCGAGCGCGGCCGCCTCGGCATGGCTGCGCGTATCGTTCCACAATATGCAGGGACGCAGTACCTGGTCGGCGGCGTCGAGCAAGGTGGCGCCATGCATGTGGCCGGACAGGCCGATGCCCTTGACCGCGGCAAGCTCTTTCGGGTGCGAGGCTTTCAGCTCTGCAATGGCGGTCTCGCAGGCGCGGATCCAGTCGTCTGGGTTCTGCTCGGACCAGCCGGGGTGCGGTCGCGAGACGTCAAGCGAAGCATGGCCGGAGCCGATGACGGTTTGCCCGGCATCGATCAACAGCGCCTTGACGCCCGACGTGCCTAGATCGAGGCCGAGATACATGCATTCCTCCCATTGCCATTAATTTTTTCGGGTCTCGAAAAAATCTGGCTTGGCCAGTTTTTAAAACAAGATCAGCTGCGGGTCAATTCTCTGACAAATTGGCGGCGCGCCGCGAGAACAGCGCTGACAGCGGGCTGTCCGGCCGTGCCAGTTGACGCTCGGCCGTCAAGGCGCGTGCAAGCGCTGTGTCGCCCGCCCGCAGCGCCGCCTCGATCAGCGTCAGGTCGATCACGTCGCGCTGCGCATGGCTACCGCCGAAGCGATGAGCAATCGAACGAATCGGCCGGATCAGGTGCACCGCCTCGTTGTAGTTGCCGTCGCCAAAGGCCTTGATCGCCAGCGTCAACGGATGGCCGACATCCCTGGTGAAGGCAGCGTTGTCGTCGCTGCCGCGCATCGCCTCGCGCTGTGCCTCCAGCAAGGTCTTGGCCGGCGCTTCGAGCCCCGCTCCGACAAAGGCCATCATGGCATGGGCGTCGTTGAAGGCGTAATTGCCGGCACCGACCTTGGGCCAGTTGGCGGCGAGCGCTACCCAGCGGTCGCCGACATCGACGCCGCCGAGATGAAGCCGCCACAGGATCGCCGAGGCATCGACCATATTGAGCGCCATCGTCGACGGCGTGCCGTAGATCGGCCCGTCATACAGGGCCAATACCTCTTCGGCCTCGCCGAGATCGTAGTGGAACAGCGCCAAATGCCACCAATTGTGCACCTGCAGGAAGCTGTCCCTTGTCCACGCTTCGGGATTGGTCCGCATCCAGGCAATGCCGTCCTTTTGCCGGCTTTGCATTTCCATGACATGGGCGACTGCGTGCTGCGCCCAGCCGTCGCGCGGCTCGATGTCGACCGCCTGCCGGCCCAGTCGCTCCGCGCGCGCATAATCGCCCATTTCCTCCAGACCAAAGGCCTGCATGCCGAGAATGGCATGATAGCCCGGCATATTCTCTTGCCATGACGGCAGCGCGCGGCCGATGCGGTCGCGCAGCATGCGGGCGTTGCCGGTGAAGAAGTCGACCTGGTGCCCGGTCTGCAGCGCCACCGCGTCGAGCGGGAAGTCGATGGCGATATCTTCAAGCAAGCGCGAGGCCTCGTGCCAACGGCCGCCTGCGAGATGGCCAAGGGCCGCGACATGCGCCTGCTCGCGCGCGGTCGCGGCAAGCGGCAGCGCCGTTTCGTGGCATGTCCTGGCGACCGCTGTTGCGTCGCGCTCGGTGGCGAGGCCGAACAGGTAGCCCTTGAACACATGCGCCATGACGAAGCCCGGATCGGCGGCAATGGCGCGATCGACGGAAGCGACGGGGTCGCCGATGAAGCATTGCAATTCACGGACGGCCTGGCTGTAGGGCGTGAAGCCGGTCTCTGTCGCGCCCGATATGGTCAGGCCGAATGCATCCTTGACTGCCATGCCCGGCCCTCCGGTGATCATAAAATTCCAGCTGTGCGGCCGATCCTAGAGCATCGGCGGCGGGCGCGCCAAGCGAAGTCTGGACCAATCAATACTGGAGTCCAGTCTAACTAGTTTCGCAGTTCATCAACCATGAGGCACAGAATAGGCTTTGTAAAATCTGGCGGATTGTGTCTTCATTGCGGCGCTGGGCGGGGAGCTTGAAATCGCGAATCGAGAGGGACGCGATGCGGCACCTGAAGAACAAGCCTGCGGACAGTTGTTCGCAGGCTACGGAGGGAGTAGTTGCTTTATCGCCGCGAAAGCTGCGTCAGCCATACCCATGGTTAATTAGCGCTCTCTCAACTACGACACTGGCGTTGCTGCCCAATTCTACGGCCTTCGCCGCGTGCGCGCTGGTCCCACCGGCCGGAAATACCGCCTACATCTGCGACAGCGGCGATTCAGGCGGCAGCCTTATCGACACCAGCGGCGACAACACGCTGACCTTCCCCACCGCCGGCACCGGGCAGATCAGCGGCAACGTCACCTTCGGCACCGGCATCGACCGCATCGACATGCAGTCCGGCACCATCACCGGCGGCGTGGACCAGGGCGGCGGCACGGATTTCTTCACCATCGGCGGCGGCACGGTCGTCGGCAATGTCCAGCAGGGCGCCGGCATCGATGATTTCAACATGAGCGGCGGCCAGATCGGCTCCCTCAACCAGGGCGACGCGCTCGACACCTTCACCATGAGCGGTGGTCGCATCGTCGACTTCTTTGATGATGGCGACCATGCGGTCATGACTGGCGGCCGCATCGGCCGCGTCAACATGAAGCTCGACGACAATTACTTCGACATGTCCGGCGGCACCATCGACCGCAACCTCGTCACCGGCTTCGGCAACGACACGATCCTTCTCTCGGGCGGCACCATCGGCGGCAATATCAGCGTCAGCGGTGGCACCGACAGCGTAACTGTGACCGGCGGTACGGTCGGCGGCGACGTGCTGATGAGTTTCGGCGCCGACAGCTTTGTCTGGAACGGCGGCGGCATCATCTACGGTATGGTCGATCTCGGCGGCGACAACGACACCGCCAAGCTCAGCAACCTCACCAACGCCAATCTCGGCGGCACCGACGCCATATCGGGCGGTCTAGGCACCGACGAACTGACCTTCGACAACGTCAAGCTCGACGGCATCAGTCGGGTTCAAAACTGGGAAACCATCAACGCCACCGACGACACCGAATTGACGCTGGACGGCAATCTGGTGCTCGGCGACAGCGGTACCGGAACCGGCGCACTTAACGTCGACGCTTCCAGCACGCTGTTCGGCGGCGGCTTCAGCAGCTCGATCCAGGCGTTCACCGCCGGCCAGATGGCGTCGGTCAGCAATGCCGGCCGCATCGACCTGACCAATGGCGGCTCGAGCGTTACCGACCGGCTGACGATCAGAGGCAACTATGTCGGCCTTGGCGGCCTGCTGCTGATCCAGACCGAGCTCGGCGACGACTCCTCGGATTCGGACAGACTGGTGCTGTCCGGCGGCACCGCTTCCGGCACGACAGGCATTGCGGTGGTCAATGTCGGCGGCGCCGGCGCCGAGACCACCGCCAACGGCATCATGGTCATCCAGGCGGAAAACGGCGCTACATCGGGCGCCTCGACGTTCGCGCTGGCTGCGCCCGTCGCCGCCGGCGCTTTCGAATATTATCTGTTCAAGGGCGGCGTCACCGCCGGCACCGAGGAAAACTGGTACCTGCGCTCGACACTGACCACGCCGGCTGAGCCGGCTCCCGCGCCACCGCCGCTCGAACCGACGCCGACGCCGGAGCCCGAGCCCCCGGCTGCCGAGCCACCGCCACCGCCGCCATCCGAATTGCCGCCGACGCCGCCGCCGAGCGATGGCGACATCAACAATCCGCCGGTCGACCCGACACCGCCGGTCCAGCCCGCCGATCCGGAGCCTGAGCCACCGCCGCCGCCACCGCCGGCGCCGCCGGCCGACCTGCCGCCACCGCCACCGCCCGTGCCAAGCGATTCCCCTGCTCTGCCGACCCCGGCCCCAGGTGAGGAAATCCTGCTCTACCGCGTCGAGGTGCCGGTCTATTCGGCCTTGCCTCCGGTGGCCGAACACCTGGCGATGAGCATGCTTGGCACATTTCACGAACGGCGCGGCGAACAGAGCCTGTTATCGAATACCGAGATATCGCCGGTGTGGGGCCGCATTTTCGGCCAGGACACCAAAATGGCCTGGTCGGGGACGGTGTCACCATCCTTCGATGGCACGCTCTTCGGCCTGCAGTCCGGCTTCGATGTGTTCGGGCGCGAGACCGCGTCAGGCAGTGTCGACCGCGCCGGCCTGTTCATCGGCTATGGCAGCATGAATGGCGACGTGCGCGGCCAGGCGCTGGGTCAGGACGGTCTCTCCGTCGGCGGGATCGATCTCGGCGGCACCAGCGTCGGCGGCTACTGGACACGTATCGGCCAGGGCGGCTGGTATCTCGACGGCGTCCTCATGGCGACCTTCTTCAGCGGCTCGGCAACCTCGTCGCGCGACATCGGCATCGATATCGATGGCACCGGCATCACCGCCTCACTGGAAGGCGGCTATCCCATAGCGCTGGCGCAAGGCTGGACGCTGGAGCCGCAGGCGCAGCTGGTCTGGCAGCACCTGTCGCTTGACGACGCCACGGACCGTTTTTCGTCGGTCTCCTTCGACCTCGACGATCAGGTGAGTGGCAGGCTGGGGTTGCGGCTGCAGGGCGAGACGATGCTGAACGGCATGGCGTTGCAGCCTTACCTGAAGGCCAACATCTGGCATGATTTCGGCGGCATCGACCACGTCAATTTCGGCGCCACTGACATCTCGACCGAAGGCAAGTCGACATCGCTGGAGTTCGGTGGCGGTGTGGTCGCCAAGGTGACCGACAAGGTCAGCCTCTTCGCCACCGGCGACTACACCACCAATCTCGGCGGCGACAAACGGCGCGTGCTAGAGGGCAATCTGGGCTTCAGCGTAAAATGGTGAGGCCTGCCGGCCTCACCCGGATCAGCAACGACCTTAGTGTCCCGAGCGAATCGCCACCGTGGCAATGCCAGCGCCGACCAGCAGCGTGCCGCCGGTGCGGTTGAAGATGCGGATCGCCTTGGGGTTGCGCACGACATTGCGGGCGCGCGCCGCGATCAGCGCGTAGCCGAAGGCATTGGCGAAGGCGAGCGCCAGGAAGGTCGTCTCGAAGGTCAGCATCTGCGTCCAGAAATCGGCTTCCCGGTTGAGGAACTGCGGCAGGAAGGCAACGAAGAAGGTGATGCTCTTCGGGTTGAGTGCGGTGACCAGCCAGGCATGCGCCATCATCTTTGCGGCCGATACGGCGTCGGTGCGCGGTTCGGCTTTGAGCGCACCGCCGGCCCGAAACAGTTTAATGCCGAGATAGATCAGATAGCAGGCGCCGATCAGCTTCAGGATGGTGAACACAGTCGCCGATGCGGCCAGCAGGGCGCCGATGCCCAGCATCGAAAGCGTCATGGCGGTGAAGTCGCCCAGCGCCACGCCGACCGCCATCGGCAAGGCGGTACGCCAGCCCTGGCCCAGCGCATAGGACACGACCAGCAGGATGGTCGGGCCGGGAATGACAAGCAGCACGGTGGAGGCGGCGGCGAAGGCAGCCCAGTTTTCGAACGACATCTTTGTCTCCTTGAGCGCAAAGAAAAGGATAAATCCTTGGGTGCGCCAGATTGTAAAGAGCCATCCCGAAAAATTCGCGGCGGACCGTTTTGCCCCTGTCTTCGCAGCCAATTTCGAGACAGGGTTAAGGTCGGCCAGCAGCCCTTCATGCTTTTTCAACCATGTTTAGCGAAACTGCCCGCTATCCGGCCGGACCGTGTTTCCCGCCGACAGCGTAGGGTTTGGGTGCATGCGTGAGTTGCCGCAGAATCTGACGCCGCCGAATGGCGACGCAATCGAAACCGAACATCTTTATTCCCGCCGCTTCGTCCTCTCAGGGGCCGGCGCCATGGCGCTGCTCGGCATGACCGGCTGCAGCACCGCGACACTCGAACTGCCGCAATTGCAGCTGGACGATACGGTCACTGGCTCGGTGCGGCCGATCCGCCCGGCGATCAGCGTCGACAAGAACATCACCGGCCCCGACGTCATGTACGCCGCGCTCAACGATGGCGGCTTCGAGGTGCCGGCGGTGCCCTATCAGAAGGTCAAGCCGGAGTTCCGCCGCCAGATCGTCGTCAACGAGACCGGCGAGGCGCCCGGCACCATCGTCGTCCATCTCAACGAGCGCAAACTCTACCTCGTGCAGGAGGGCGGCGACGCCATCCGCTACGGCGTCGGCATCGGCAAGGACGGCTTCCGCTGGTCCGGCCGCGCCAACATCCAGTACGGCAAGGAATGGCCGATGTGGACACCGCCGCCGGAAATGATCCAGCGCAAGCCGGAACTGGTGAAGTGGCAAAACGGCCAGCCCGGCGGCCTGACCAATCCGCTCGGCGCGCGTGCCCTCTACATCTACCAGGATGGCAAGGACACCGGCTATCGCATCCATGGTTCGCCGGAATGGGCGAGCATCGGCCAGGCGATGTCGTCGGGCTGCGTGCGCCTGATCAACCAGGACATCATCGACCTCTACAGCCGCGTTTCCAAGAAGAACCCGGTCGTCGTCGTCTGATCCCTCTGCGGCGTGTTAGCGCCGCTCCAAACTCCCGTTGCGCGATGCGGCAAGACAGGCCAAGGTGCCTTGAGAACCATCACCCGTGTGGCGGATCCGAAATTCGCAGCACCTCGGAGCAGCGCAGTGAGCGAATTTCGGATCCGCCACACTAGAAACCTGTAAGAATCTGGTGTGGTGGATTTGAAGTTCCTGGACGCTGATGCCACCAAGACAACAGGAACTTCAAATCCACCACACCAGGGGAGACATCAAGCATGGCTGGAACGTTTGTCATCGCACAGGGCGGCGGCCCGACCGCCGTCATCAACCAGACGGTCGTCGGCGCCACGCTGGAGATCCGCAAGCGCCATCCCGGCGCCAAGGTGCTGGGCTCGATCCATGGCGTGCGCGGCATACGCGACGGCAACTATGTCGACCTCTCCGCTATCCCCGAGGATCGGCTGCGGCTGATCGCGGGAACGCCGAGTGCCGCCCTCGGCTCGACCCGCGACAAGCCTGACGCGGCCTATTGCGAGGTCATCCTCAATGGCCTGAAGAAAGCCGGCGCCGACGCCTTCATCTATATCGGCGGCAACGACACGTCGGGCACGCAGCAGATCCTGACCGATGCCGCCGGCGGCAGCATCGCTTTCGTGCATGCACCAAAAACCATCGACAATGATCTCGAGGAAAACGATCACACGCCGGGCTTCATCTCGGCGGCCGAGTTCGTCGCCGGCGCCTTCCTCTCGGTCGATCTCGATTTTCGTGCTTTGCCCGGCATCTATGTCGGCATCGTCATGGGCCGTCACGCCGGCTTCCTCACCGCGGCCGCCGCCGCCTGGCAGCTCGATCCCGACAGCGGCCCGCATCTCGTCTACGTGCCGGAGCGGCCATTCTCGGCCGCCGGCTTCATCGACGACGTGCGCGCCTCGCTCGACCGTCACAAGCGCTGCATCGTCGCCGTCTCCGAAGGCGTCAGCACCGCCGACGGCAAGGCACTGGTCGAAAGCCTGGTGCCGCCGGACAAGCTTGAGCGCGACGCCCATGGCAACGTCAAACTGTCGGGCAGCGACCTGCCGGCCGCGCTTGAGCGGGCACTGGCTGAAGGCCTGCCGGGCAAGCGCGCACGTGTCGATGCGCTCGGCTACATGCCGCGCGGCTATATCGGCGCGATCAGTGCCGTCGACGCGCAGGAGGCTTTCGATGCCGGGGCCTTCGCGGTCGCTGTCGCCGGCGAAGGCGGCGGCTCGGTGGCGTTGCAGTATGACGGCAGCAAGACCGTGCTGAAGAAGGTGCCGCTGAAGAACGTCGCCGGCAAGACGCGCCATATGCCGGACGATTTCATGAAGCCCGACGTCAACCAGCTGTCGGAGGCAGGCATGGCCTATCTGAAGCGGCTGGTGCCGGAAAAATACAAGGTCGGGAAGCCCTTCGTCTGATGGGCGACCGTTTTGGCGGTGCCCGTTTTGGCGGCGAACGCGTGATCGGCGACTGGTTCGGCAAGACTGTCATCGACGACCGGACAACGATGCTGACCGAGCCGTTCGTGCACGATTTCGTGCGCGCCAACATCTGGCATTTTAGGGGACGCGACGCCGACCTGCTGGTCGACACCGGCATGGGCATCTGTCCGCTGGCGCCGGAGATCGACACACCTGAGGGCAAGCCGCTCATCGTTGTGGCCACCCACATCCATCTCGACCATGTCGGCTCGCTGCATGAGTTTCCGCTGCGGCTCGGGCCGATCCAGAGTGCCCCGACCTTCAGCACCATGGATGAGGCCGTCACCTACGCCTACATGTTCACCAACCTCGACGGCGCCGTCTCGAAACTGCCGTTTCCCACCTGGAAGGCAGCCGACTACAAGATCCCGCCGGCGCCGCTGACCCGTACGCTTGACGAAGGCGATATCGTTGACCTCGGTGACAGGCAGTTCCGCGTGCTGCACCTGCCCGGGCATTCGCCGGATTCGATCGCGCTGTTCGACGAGGCCGACGGACTGTTCTTTGCCGGCGACGCCATCTACGATTCCATGCTGATCGACGATCTGCCGGACTCCTCCAAACCCGATTATCGCCGAACCATGCAGCGGCTGCTCGACCTGCCTGTCCGCCTCGGCCATGGCGGCCACGGGCCGAGCTTCGACGGCGCGAGGATGCGTGAGATCGCCAGCGCCTATCTCAGGCGCACAGAGGGCCGCTGAAGGTTGGCTCAGCTGGCGTCTAACGGAAATGTGATCGGATATTAAATCTTCGTAAGATAGGGCAAAAACCCTAAATCGGGCCGATCCGCACCCTAGATGCAGGGCTGTCGATCCGGCCGGCTGCCATGCCAGGCGAGACGGGCAACCGCGACCGTCGACACGCCGATGACCGGTTCTCTCCCGGAATGGCCACGGCGCCGGATCATCTCTCGCCCGGACAAACGACCATGTCAGACATACTTCGCAGACATCGCGTCGCGGCCTTGCTGGGCGCTGCGCTGATCGTCAGCCCCTTCGTCGCGTCTTTCGCCCAAAGCGCTGGGAGTTCTGTTGCCACGACCCAGACCCCTGTCGCCGGGATAACAGCGCCTAACGGCTCCTTTGCCCCGATCGTGGCCGTCGACAAGCCGGCGGTGGTGACCATCACCACCGTCATGAAGGCGCAGCCGCAAGACATGAGCGAGGAGCAGCCCTTTAGCGGCAATTCGCCCTTTGACGACTATTTCCGCCAGTTCTTCGGCGACCAGGGCATCCCGATGCCGAAGACGCCGCCACAGCAGGCGCAGCGCGCCGAGGCTCTCGGCTCCGGCTTTATTGTCGACGCCGACGGCACCATCGTCACCAACAACCATGTCGTTGACGGCGCCACATCGATCAAGGTGACGCTGGACGACGGCACCGAGCTTCCCGCGAAGCTGGTCGGCCACGACGCCAAGAACGACCTCGCCGTGCTCAAGATCAAGGCGGACAAGCCGCTGCCCACGGTCAAATGGGGCGATTCCGACAAGCTCATGCCGGGCGATCAGGTGCTGGCCATCGGCAATCCGTTCGGCATCGGCACGACGGTTACCGCCGGCATCGTGTCGGCACGCGGGCGCGACCTCAACAGCGGTCCGTTCGACGATTTCATCCAGATCGATGCACCGATCAATCACGGCAATTCCGGCGGTCCGCTGGTCGATGTCGCGGGCAATGTCGTCGGCATCAACACGGCGATCTATTCGCCCAATGGCGGCAGCGTCGGCGTCGGCTTCGCCATTCCGTCGGACCAGGCGCAAAAGGTCGTCGCCAAGCTGATGAAGGGCGGAAACATCCAGTACGGCTATCTCGGCGTCCAGATCCAGCCGGTGACGCCGGATGTGGCGGGTGCGGTCGGCCTCGACCATCCCGGGGGTGCGCTGGTTTCCGAGGTCACTGAGGGATCGCCGGCGGCAAAGGCCGGGATCAAGACCGGTGACGTCATCACCAGCTTTGCCGGCGAGGCGATCAAGGATCCCAAGGACCTGTCGCGCGCCGTCGCCGATGTCTCGCCCGGCGCCAAGGAAACGCTCGAAGTCTGGCGCGGCGGCAAGAGCGTGCAGATCTCCGCCGATGTCGGCCGCAACAATGACGATGTGAGGACCGCCTCGACCGAGGGGGATAATCAAAAGCCTTCGGCCGGCCAGGCGCTGCGCGTGCCCTCGCTCGGCCTCGGCCTGACCGATCTCACGCCCGAAATACGCGAGGAGTTGAACCTCGCGAATAACCAGCGCGGCGCCGTGGTCGAGCGCGTCAATCCGGACAAGGCGGCTTCCAATGCCGGCCTGCAGCCGGGCGACGTCATCGTCGCCGTCGACCAATCTCCGGTGCGCAACGCAAGGCAGGCCAACCACGCGATCGCCGAGGCCGGTAAGTCGGGCCGCAAGTCGGTGCTGCTGCTTGTCGACCGCGGCGATGCGCAGATCTTCGTCGCGGTGCCCTTCGCCGCCGGCTGAGGCATGGCGTGGCAGGCTCGCCGACCACTGGCGGGCCTGCCCTGTCACCCAAAATTCCTGTTGCCCGATGCGGCATCTTCGAGAACACTGCGGCTGCATCCCCAGCAGACGGACACGTCCCGATGGTCACTCGCGGTTTTTCCTCCGGTCGAAAGCCTCCAACGGAAACCGACGCGCGCATCCCGCCCGGGCAATATCTCGAACAGGGTTTTCCGGTCCTGTCGGCGGGACCGACGCCGCGGGTGCGCACCGAGGAGTGGTCGTTCACGCTCAAGCACGGCCCACGCCCGATCAAGAAATGGAACTGGGCCGAGTTCAACGCGCTGCCGCTGACCAAGATGACGCGCGACATCCACTGCGTCACCGCCTGGACCAAGTTCGACACCGCCTGGCAAGGCGTGCTGGTCGACGACATTCTTGCCGATGCCGGCATAGAAGCGCCGACCGGCTTCCTGCTGGCGCATGGCTATGACGGCTACACCACCAACGTGCCGGCCAAGGACCTCACCACCGGCAAGGCGATGGTGGCGTTGCTGTATGAAGGCAAGCCGATCACGGCTGACCATGGCGGTCCGGCGCGGCTCCTGGTGCCGCATCTCTATTTCTGGAAGTCGGCCAAATGGCTGAACGGGCTGCAGTTCACAGAGCGTGACGAGCCGGGTTTCTGGGAATTGCGCGGCTATCACATCTATGGCGACCCGTGGCGCGAACAGCGCTATAGCGGCGATCCATGAGCGAAGCGCCGCAATCTCCCTGGCAGACGGCGAAAATCACCCGGATCGAAAAGCGCACGCCGCGCGTCACCAGTTTCTTCTTCGCGCTGTCGCGGCCTTTTGCCTATCGCGCCGGACAGCATGTCGACGTCCGGCTGACGGCGCCTGACGGCTATCAGGCGCGCCGCTCCTATTCCATCGCCTCGGCACCGGAGAGCGGCGCCACGATCGAGCTGGCGATCGAAAAACTCGACGATGGCGAAGTCTCGCCTTTCTTCCACGAGGTGGCGGCGGTCGGCGATGAGATCGAGCTGCGCGGGCCGCTTGGCGGGCATTTCGTCTGGTCCGACAGCGATGGCGGGCCGTTGCTTCTCGTCGGCGGCGGTTCCGGCGTGGTGCCGCTGATGGCGATGGTGCGCCACCGGACCTTGCGCAAATCGGCGGTGCCGGTCGCGCTGATGTTTTCGGTGCGGGTCTGGGACGAGGTGATCTTCCGCGACGAGCTGATCGGCCTCGACGACCGCCGCGACGGTTTCGACCTGGTGCTGACGCTGACGCGCGAGGCCGCACGGCGGCCATCCGACTATTCGAGGCGCATCGACACGGCAATGGTGATGCAGGCGCTCGCGCGGCTGCCGCAACCGCCGGCACTGGCCTTTGTCTGCGGCTCGAACGCCTTCGTCTCGGCCGCCGCCCAGGCGCTGATCGACGCCGGCATGTCAGCGGACATCATTCGCACCGAGCGCTATGGCGTCTGAGCGGGCAGCGCCACTCACGCCTCGATTTCGAGTGCCGACAGCGGTTTCGAGCAGCAGGCAAGAATGAAGCCGTCATCGATCTCGTGGTCGAGAATGCCGCCATTGTGACTCATCTCGACAGCGCCGGAGACCTTCTTCACCTTGCAGGTGCCGCACAGGCCGAACTCGCAGGCGGCCGGAATCCGCACGCCCGAGCTGCGCGCCGTCTGCAGCACGGTCTGGCCGGCGACGCAGTCGGCGTCAACCTCCGAAAGCGAGAAGCGGATCGGCGTCACGGCTTCGACAGGGACAGCAGTGCCGTCTTCAGCGGGTGAGGCAAACGGCGCCAGCACTTCCTCCACCGCAGGTGTGGCAAAACTCTCCTGATGATATTTCGTCATATCGAAGCCAGCCGCATCCAGCATGCCACGCACGGCGCGCATGAACGGATCTGGGCCGCAGCAGAAGATCTCGCGTTCGCGGAAATCGGGCGCCAGCAGCGGCAGCCGGATCGCGTCGATGCGGCCCATATGGCCGTACCAGCCTTCGCGGCTCGAGCGTTCCTCGATCATGAAGCCGAGCGACAGGCCAGGCATATGGCCGCCGAGCAGTTCGAGCTCCTTGCGGAAGATGATCTCTTCCGCACGCCGCGCGCAGTTGACGAAGCCGACATCTGTCCATGGCGCGCAGTCGTTCAGCCAGCGCAGCATTGACATCATCGGCGTCACGCCGGAGCCCGCAGAGATGAACAGATATTTGGCCGCGGGGTGGCTGTGCAGAGAGAAGTCGCCGGCGGGCCCATAGGCCTTGACGTGCGAGCCGGGCACCAGGTTTTCGAACATCCAGCGTGTGCCGATGCTGCCGGCTTGAGCCTTCACCGTCACCGCGATCGAAAACGGCCGCGACGGCGACGACGACAGCGTGTAGGTGCGCATCAGCGGCCCGTCCGGTGTCGGCAGCTCCAGCGTCACGAACTGGCCCGGCTTGTAGCGGAACCAGGTCTGGTTGTCGGAGCGGAAGGTGAAGGTCTTGACGCCAGGCGCCTCGTCGCTGACGCCGATCACTTCCAGCACCTGCAGCCTGTCGTTCCATGGCGCCATCTGGTCGAGATGGCGATAGAGACCAAGATCCGTCATCGCATTCATCCTTCAACCTCTCTTAGGCGACGCTGCGCAGCGCCGGCCGGCCGCCTTCGGCAAGGCGCGGGCCGATGAAGGCTGCGTACCATTCGACGAACTGGATCACGCCGCCCTCATGCAACTCCGAATAGGGACCTGGCTCATAGGCCGGCGACAGGATGCCGAAGGCGTTTTCCTCGACGATGCGGCGGTCCTGGTCGTTGGTCTCGGTCCAGACATGGGTGAGTTCGGCAAGATCGTAGTCGACACCCTCGACCGCATCCTTGTGCACCAGCCACTTGGTCGTCACCGCGGTCTCCGTGGCGCTGATCGGCAGCACCCGGAAGGTCACCGCATGGTCGATCAGGATGTGGTTCCAGGTCGTCGGATAGTGGTAGTGCATCAAGGTGCCGATGCGATCGGCGGCAACGCTGTCGGAAAGGTTCTTCGTCACCGCGCGCTTTCCCGTCATCGTATAGCTGACGGCATCGCGCAGCAGCGGCGCGCGGGTGGCGCGGAACTGTCCGGACGGATCGATGCGGAACTTGCTCGGCAGGCCAGCAGCCTCGCATTTTGCCCAGTGCGCCAGCATCTCCGGGTCGCTGTCGGCGCCCTGCACGCCGGTCACGGTCGGCGCTTCCGGAAATGTCTTGCAGAGCTCCGGGTGGTTGCCGGCGCAGTGATAGCACTCGCGGTTGTTTTCCCAGACCAGCTTCCAGTTGCCCTTCTCGACGATCGTCGACTCGAAGGCGACCTTGGCTTCGCTCAGTCGGTGCGGCTTGAGGTAGGGCTCGATCATGGCGCGCATCGGCGCGAAGTCGGCAGGTTCTTTCGCGAGGCAGATGAAAATGTAGCCGCCGACGCTTTCGCAGGCGACGGGCTTCAGGCCGAACTGGCTCTTGTCGAAACCCTCGGCCATCTGGCGGGCGAACAGCAGGCGGCCGTCGAGCTCGTAGGTCCACTGGTGATAGGGGCAGACGAGCTTTGCCGCCGTGCCTTTCTCGGTGTTGCAGACCCGGCTGCCGCGATGGCGGCAGGAATTGTGAAAGGCGTTGATGTTGCCCTTCTGATCGCGGACCAGCACCACCGGATAGTCGCCGATCTGCACGGTGATATAACTGCCGGGCTTCGGCAGTTCGCAATCATGGCCGATGAACAGCCAGTCGCGATACCAGATCAGCTCCATGTCGAGCTTGAAGTAGTCCGGGTCGGTGTAGAAGGGCTGTTCGAGCGAAAAGCCTTGCTTGCGGCCGTTCAAGAGCCTCAGCATGTCGTTGCGCGCATCCATAGTTCTGTCCTCGTGGTTTAAGGACTGAACTTGGTGGTGATGGAGGACGGATCGGCCGCAGGCCGGCGCGACGCCGGACATGCACTATCCACCTCTTGACCGCCCACCGCGATCAGTCGAGTTCAAGCATCTCGGGCTGGTTTCCGGGCTCTGGAGTTGTCCTTGCGGACCATCGCGACACCTTCCCAGGCTATTGCCCAGTGGTCTCCCGTTGCGACTTGAACTCCACCACCGTTGCGGGGGCAGCGCCGGATTCTGACCGGCTTCCCAATTCTCCGCTCCGTCGTCACGAAGCGGCACCTGAGATGCGATCATCTAATCACGGCAGTGATCGCGACATCGGCATGAAAGCGACATCGTCTCCATGCGGCGCGACACGCGCGACAAACGGTGCAGCCGACAATTGTGGGGCTGACGTCGTTGTTTTCGGGGCGGGGTCGCGGCCATCGCAAATCACCTCGAATCAGACTGCCGACTAACGAAAAAACCGCCAACAGTATCGAAAAGTGACTATTAGCAGCTTCTAAAATCGAACCGAACGGTTCGTTTCTGTTGACAATGCGTGCAGGACGGTGTGTACGCTGACGCTTGGACATACTCGGTGAGCCGGATGGCGTTGTCACGTAAGCCTTTGTATTATTTTTATAAAACAAGATGGTGGGCATGCTTACGAAAATTACAAGAGGTGAAGTCATGGCCCACACGGAACAACTTCGTGATTGGAAACCGGCCTATGGCTTTCCCACATCGGGCGTGTCCGAACGACGCGAATTCCTCCCAGGACACGCCGCTAGACGGACAGCAAAACTGGAGTACAAAAAATGAAAAAGATCATCCTCACTGCCGCCGCCGTTTTGGCCATTACCGGCAGCGCCTTCGCTGGTAGCGACAATTACGGTTCCAATGGTGCGAACCAGCCTGCCGCAGCAACTGACAGCTCGTATACGGCTTCCATTCAGAAGTCGGCGCCCGCTGACAAGCAGCCCCTCGTTCAGGGCAGCGACCGCAACCTCTTCGGCCATTAACAGCTGATTCCGATCCAGACAAAAGAGTGGCGGCCCGTCCGTCGCTCTTGGGAGCTCGAAGAAATTCAGGAGTATTTAAAATGAAAAAGATCATCCTTGCTGCCGCCGCCGTTGTGGCCGTTTCCGGCAGCGCTTTCGCCGCCAGTGACCACTACGGTTCGAACGGCGCCAACCAGCCTGCGGTTACGTCGACCGACAGTGGCCACACGGCTTCGGTTGCGAAGTCGGATTCGGCTGCTCAGACCCCCGCGCAGGGCGCGGACCGTAACCTCTTCGGCCGCTAACAGCCGATCGGGATCTGACGTCAGAGTTTTCGAACAACGATCCCAGTCGAATATCGAACAAAACGCAGGGCGGCGGACCGTCAGCCGCTCTGCCGCATGATGAAACTCAGGAGACTTGAAATGAAGAAGATTGCTCTTGCTGCCGCTGCGCTTTTGGTTGCCGCCGGCAGTGCCTATGCCCGCAACGACAATGTCGGCTCTAGCGCCGTCGACAATCAGGCGACCGTCAACGTCGACAACACCCGGACGTCGTCGGTACCGAACACCGGTTCGCCGGTCTACAAACTGTTGAACTCGTCGGGCGACGTACAGAAGTCCGCCCCGCAGGGCAGCGACCGGAACCTCTTCGGCAACCGCTAACAGCCGAAGTTTGCAAAGAAAGAGCGGCGGGCCTGGCCCGCCGTTCTTTTTTCGTGCCGATACGACGCGCTGGCCCTCAGGCCGCCTTCACTTCTAGAGGCTTGAGCGAGAAGGAATGCCCGTCGGCGTCGAAGATGTGCAGGTCGCCGGCATCCGCCGTCAGCCGCAGCTTTGCCCCGCGCTTGACCTCGACATTGCCGGGCAGCTTGGTCACCAGCGGCAGGTCGGCGCGGCCGATGTCGACATAGACCAGCTGGACCTCGCCGAGCTGCTCGACATAGTCCACCACGCCCTCGAAAAGATATTCCGTGCCGGTGGCGACCGACAGATCCTCCGGCCGCACACCGAAGCTGACCGCCGCGCCCTTGGCGGACGCCGGCGTCGCGATCGGCACCGTGGCCTTGCGGCCGCCGACATGGCTGACGATGGTCGGATCGCCGGTCTTGTCGATTGTCGCCGGCAGGATGTTCATGGCCGGCGAGCCGATGAATTGGGCAACGAACAGATTGCCGGGCTTCTTGTAGAGGTCCATCGGCGTGCCGACCTGTTCGATATGACCGTCCTTCAGCACCACGATGCGGTCGGCCAGCGTCATCGCTTCGACCTGGTCGTGGGTGACGTAGATCATGGTCGTGTTGGGCATCGATTCCTTGAGCTTGGCGATCTCGATGCGGGTGGCGACGCGCAGCGCGGCGTCGAGGTTCGACAGCGGCTCGTCGAACAGGAACACTTTCGGGTTGCGCACGATGGCGCGGCCGATGGCGACGCGCTGGCGCTGGCCGCCCGACATCGCCTTGGGCAAGCGGTCGAGATATTTGGTCAGCTGCAGGATTTCCGCTGCCTGTCGTACCCGCTTGTCGATCTCGGCCTTGCTTTCCTTGCCGATCTTCATCGAGAACGCCATGTTGTCGTAGACTGTCATGTGCGGATAGAGCGCATAGGATTGGAACACCATGGCGATGCCGCGCTTCGAAGGCGGCACATCGTTCACCACCTCGCCGGCGATCTTCAACTCGCCGGAGGTGATCTCCTCAAGCCCGGCAATGGACCGCAGCAAGGTCGACTTACCGCAGCCCGACGGGCCGACAAAGACGATGAACTCACCCGACTTTATGTCGAGGTCGATGCCATGGAGAATGTGCAGATTGCCGTATGATTTCTTCACTTGTCTCAGCGTGACATCGGCCATGATTTCCTCCCAGTGATTTCCCTAGAGAACCCAGATTTCGTCAAGAAATTCCGTTTCGTCAAAACTCAGTCGATACGCCCGAACCAGGCGCCGTAGCCGCCGAGGCGGATGGAGCCTGTGCCTGATTGTGCCGAAAAACCGTGCCCGGCCAAGGGTTGCAGCGCCTGGCCGCCCAGATCGACTTCGGCCGGCCTGCTGCCCAGATTGAAAACGCAGACGATCTGCTCATTGCCCTCGCGGCGGGTGAAGGCGACGGTGTCGCCCTCGCTCTCGATGAACTCGATGTCGCCTTTGGCCAGCGCCGGATGCTGGCGGCGGAAGCCGAGAAAGCGCCGGTAGTGCTCGAGCAGCGAGGCGGCGTCGCCCTGCTGCACGTTGACCGCCTGCGACAGATGCTTGCCCGGCACCGGCAGCCAGGGCTTGGCCGTCGAAAAGCCGGCATTGCTGGCGGTGGCATCCCACACCATCGGCGTGCGGCAGCCGTCGCGGCCCTTGAATTCGGGCCAGAAGCGGATGCCGTAGGGATCCTGCAGATCCTCGAACTTCAGCTCGGCTTCGCCCAGCCCAAGCTCCTCGCCCTGATAGAGGCAGACCGAGCCTCGCAGCGACATCAGCAGCGCCGAGATCACCTTGAGATAGGCGGCCGGATCGGCCTCATCGGCGGCCCAGCGCGAAGCCGGACGCATCACGTCATGATTGGAGAAGGCCCAGCATGACCAGCCGTCGCTGGCGACCCTGCCGAAGGCTTCCAGCACCTGGCGCACCTTGGCGGCGCTGATCTTTTCCGGCGCCAGGAAGTCGAAGGAATAGCACATGTGGACGCGCTTGCCGCCGGCTGTGTAGGCGGCGACCACTTCCAGCCCGCGCTGCGAATCGCCGACTTCGCCGACGGCGGCGGTCGCCGGATATTCGTCGAGCAGCGCCCGGAACCGCTCGAGAAAGGCAAGGTTCTCCGGCCGGCTCTTGTCGTAGATATGGTCCTGGTAGTTGTAGGGATTGACCGCAGGTGCGGTCTGGTCGTTGCGCTCTTCCGGAGGCAGCGGCGGATTGTTCTCCAGCCCCTGGCTGTGGAAGTAGAAGTTGATGGTGTCGAGGCGGAAGCCGTCGACGCCACGCTCCAGCCAGAAGCGGGTGACGTCGAGCAGCGCGTCCTGGACTTGCCTGTTGTGGAAGTTGAGGTCCGGCTGCTCGGACAGGAAATTGTGCAGATAATATTGCTGGCGGCTGGTGTCCCACTGCCAGGCCGAGCCGCCGAAGATCGACAGCCAGTTGTTGGGCGGCGTGCCGTCCGGCCGGGCGTCGGCCCAGACATACCAGTCGGCCTTCGGGTTGGTCCGATTGGCGCGGCTTTCCTTGAACCATGGATGGATGTCGGCGGTGTGCGACAACACCTCGTCGATCATCACCTTGAGGCCGAGGTGATGGGCTTCCGCAACCAGCGCGTCGAAATCGGCGAGCGTTCCGAACATCGGGTCGACGTCGCAATAGTCCGAGACATCGTAGCCGAAATCCTTCATCGGCGACTTGAAGAAGGGCGAAATCCAGATGGCGTCGACGCCGAGCGAAGCGATATAGGGCAGCCTGCGAATGATGCCCTTGAGATCGCCGATGCCGTCGCCATTGGAGTCCTGGTAGGAGCGCGGATAGATCTGGTAGATCACCGCGCCCCGCCACCAGTCGCGATCGACGGCGAGATCGGGTTTCGAGGTCGCCTTCAAAGCGGATTGCATCAGTCTCAACCTCCTTTGACCGAGCCGGCCAGCAGCCCGCGGACGAAATAGCGCTGCAGCGAGAAGAACACGATCAGCGGCACGATGATGGTGACGAAGGCCGATGTCGTCAGGATCTCCCAGTCGCCGCCGCGCGAACCGAGCAGCGCATTGAGCTTGGCGGTCAGCACGATCTGATCGCCCTCGGTACCGAGGAAAACCATCGCCACCAACAGATCGTTCCACACCCATAGGAACTGGAAGATGGCGAAAGAGGCCAGCACCGGGAACGACAGCGGCAGCACGATCTTGACGAAGATCTCGAAATCGCTGGCGCCGTCGATACGCGCCGATTCCATGATCTCGCGCGGCAGGCCGGCAATATAGCTGCGCAGGAGATAGATGGCGAAGGGCAGGCCGAATCCGGTATGCGCCAGCCAGATCCCGAGATAGGTTTTCGATGGCACGCCGAAGAAAGTGCCGACGCCGTTGTAGAGTTTGAGCAACGGGATCAGCGACATCTGCAGCGGCACGACCAGCAGGCCGATGATGACGGCGATCAGCAGCGCACGGCCGGGAAAACGCATCCAGGCCAGCGCATAGGCGGCGAAGGCCGCGATCAGGATCGGGATGACGGTCGCCGGAATGGTGACGGTCAGCGAGTTCATGAAGGAGCGGCCGATGCCTTCCGAAAACAGCACCGTGTTGTAATTGTCGGTGGTGAATTTCGGCGGCGCCGACGAGGCATAATAGACGCGCTGGCCCCGGTCGCCTTCAAAGGCTTTTGGCGACGACATGACGAAAGTCCCGTCGGCATTGAGCTGCAAGGTTACGCCGTCGCCGAGATCGGCAGTCGTGCCGGCCGGATACTGCGTCGGCGCGGCCGACTTGACGCCGAAGGCGCTGATGTTGCGGGCAACAGCATCGCCGAAGATGTTGCCGGCAAGCACGAACTTGCCGTCCTTCTCGACCTGTGCCGAGGCAGGCGGCAACCGGCCGGCTTCAGTCTGGGTGGAACTGGAGAACGAGTTCCACCAGCCCGAGGCGATGATCTGGTCCTTGTCGCGCAGCGAAGAGACGAGGATGCCGAGCGTCGGCACGGTCCAGATGGCAACGAAGATGAGCACGGCGATGTGGACGCCGAAACGGCTGGCAAAGGATTTTCCGGTCGCGACGGCCATCTCAATGTCCTCCCGTCTCTTTGTTCGCCTGGCGGATGTTCCAGACCATGATCGGAATGACAGCGATCATGATGATGATGGCGATGGTGGCGCCGCGGCCGAAATCGCCGCCGCCGCGGAACATCCAGTCGAACATCAGATTGGCCAGCACCTGGCTGTTCCATTGGCCGTTGGTCATGGTCAGCACGATGTCGAACACTTTCAGCACCAGGATGGTGATAGTCGTCCAGACCACGGCAATGGTGCCCCAGATCTGCGGCACCATGATCTTCCAGAAAATCTGGAACGGGTTGGCGCCGTCGATGACCGCGGCTTCGAGTGTCTCCTCGGGGATGCCGCGCAGCGCCGAAGACAGGATGACCATGGCAAAGCCGGTCTGGATCCAGATCAGGATGATCATCAGGAAGAAATTGTTCCAGAACGGCAGCGATATCCAGACCTGCGGCTGGCCGCCGAAATACTGGATGATGGCGTTGAGCAGGCCGATCTGCGTCTGGCCCTCGCCGCGATATTCGTAGATGAATTTCCAGATGACGCTGGCACCGACGAAGGAGATCGCCAACGGCAGGAAGATCAGGCTCTTGGCGATCGTGCCCCACCAGATCTTGTCGGTGAGCACGGCGATGATCAGCCCAAGGAAGGTGCACGCTGCCGGCACCACTGCCAGCCAGATGATGTTGTTCAGGATCGAGTTGCGGAACTCGCGGTCGCCGAACGCCCATTCATAGTTGGCGAAGCCGACAAAATGCTGGCCGCCGCGGTCGAGGAAGGACAGCCAGAGCGTCGCCACCACCGGATAGATCAGATAGACGGTAAGGATGATCATCGCCGGGCCGACGAACAGCCACGGACGGACCAGCCCTTGCCGGCGCAGATTGTCGATGGCCGCAGCCCCGGCGACGCCGCGCGACGGGAAAATCAGGTCGACCAGCTTGTTGGCGCCCCAGAAATAGGCGACGCAGCCGCCGACGCCGATGATGATGACAAAAATGGCCGATAGAATCTGAGCAGCCATGGGTCCCTCTCCCTGCGCATGATCGGCCGGGCTTTGAACAGCCCTGGCGATGTGGCAATGCGCCGATTTAAGTTATTCGGAACGAACGAACGCAAATCGGTCCGGCGTAGTGCATGTCGCTCAAAAGTGGTCACGGTTTTGAGGGAACGACATGCATCAAAATTGAAGATTAAAGCCGCCGGTCGGATCCGGGCCAAAAGGCCCGGATCCAGTCTGTGGAGGACGTTCTAAAAGCTGCAGCCTGCGCGGCTGCTGATTGCCGCTGATTACTTGATCGCGTCCCAGCTCTTCTGGATGTCGGTTGCGACATCCTGGGCCGACTTGCCGCCGACCAGATCGATCATGCCGGTCCAGAAGGCGCCGGCGCCGATCTTGCCCGGCATCAGGTCCGAACCGTCGAAGCGGAAGGTCGAGGCGTTGGCCAGGATATCGCCCTGCTTGCGCAGTGCGTCGCTGGCATAGGCCTCCTTGTTGACCGACTTGAACGGCGTCACGAAGCCGCCCTGGGCCATCCAGATTTCATGCGCCAGCGGCATCTTCAGGAATTCGATGAACGCGCGGGCGCCCTTCGAATCCTTGGTGATCATGGCCAGCGTACCGGCGCCAAGCACGGGCGTGCCAAGCTCGGGCTTCGAGGCATAGGGCGGGAAGTAGAAGAAGTCGGCGTCCTGCCCCACCTTGGTGTCTTCCGGGAAGAAGGTCGGGATGAACGAGGCCTGATGGTGCAAGTAGCATTTCGGCGGCACCGAGAAGAGGCCCTTCGGGCTGTCGCGGAAGTCGGTCGCGGCAACCGCCTTGGCGCCGCCATCGACCATCTTGTCGTCGGTGGCGATCTTGCCGAAGATATCGATGGCGTTGACCACCGCCGGGTCGTTGAACGGGATCTCGTTCTTTACCCACTTGTCGTAGGTTTCTGGCGGCTGGGTGCGCAGCATGATGTCTTCGACCCAATCGGTCGCCGGCCAGCCGGTCGCGCCGCCAGAGCCGAGGCCGATGCACCACGGCGTGCCGCCGTCGGCGATGATCTTCTTCTCGAGGTCGGCAAGCTCTTCCTGGGTCTTGGGAACCTTGTAGCCGGCTTCCTCGAAATTGTCCGGCGAGTACCAGACCAGCGATTTCACGTCGGCCTTGTAGGGAAACGCGAAGAAGCCCGGCTTGCCGTCCTTGTCCTTGAAGGTGCCGAGGTCGACCCATGACTGGCCGGCGCCGTAATTGTCCTTGACCCATTTGGCGGTATCGTCGCCGAGCGGCGTCAGCAGGCCCTTGGAGGCCAGATCCTGGATCAGGCCCGGCTGCGGCAGCACGGCGATGTTGGGCGGGCTGCCGGCCTGGGTGTCGATGACAATCTGTTGTTCGTAATTCTCTGACGAGGAGTATTTGATCTCGGCGCCGGTGGCTTCCTGGAAATATTCGAGAACCGTGCGGATGAGGCCTTCGTCCTCGCCGCGCCAGGGTCCGAAGATGGTCAGCGTCTCACCCTTCAGGTCGACCTTCTTCAGCTCTTCGTAGTTGGCCCAGTTGAAGCGCTTGTCTTCACCCGGCTTGAATTTCAGTTCGGCTTGCGCCGGCAGGCTCAGGGCGAGCGTTGCAAACGCGGCGCCAAGCAGAAGCATCTTCTTCATCGGTATTCCTCCCAGTGGTCACATACACCCGGACGGAACCTCCATTCCGTCCGCCGACGCCGCAGGACTGTGACTCACTCGGAAAGGAACCGCAACCTTTCGAAAGAGTCTTCCAAAGCGCTTTGGTCCTTTTGATCTCGCCACTGAATCCGACGAAAGTCAAGAGGGCAGCAGACTAATCGATTGAATTTCGTGATGCAACACTTGATAAAGTGCACTGCAGCATAGTTTTTTGGCGATGCAGCAGCAGATTATGCTTCAAACTGGCCAGACCAGTGCGTATGGTCGATGGGCTCGGCGGCACCCGTCGTGGGGGCCGCGTGGATTCAAAATTAAAAGCGCTTTGAGGCTTGGAGGCCTCCCGGTGAACCTGAAGCAGCTCTCCCAGATGCTGGCTCTGTCGCAGACAACGGTAAGCCGTGCGCTGAACGGCTATCCGGAGGTCAACGAGGAAACCCGCCGGCGCGTGGTGGATGCCGCCAAGCGCCACGGCTACCGGCCCAACCCGAGCGCGCGCCGGCTGGCGACCGGCAAGACCGGCATGATCGGCTATGTCCTGCCGACAGGTACTTCCGTCGATATCGATCCGCATTTCGTCGAATTCCTCTCCGGCCTGGGCGACTATGCCCGCTCGCACGAACTCGACCTCGTTCTGTCGCCGGCCGATGCCGACGACCAGGAGACCACCTATCGCCGCATCGTCGCCAACCGTCAGGTCGACGCCGTCTACATCTCTTCGCCGCGGCCGGCCGACCGGCGGGTGGCGCTGGTCAACACGCTGGGCATTCCCTTCATCGTCCATGGCCGCAGCGACGGCTTCGACTTCGACTACCCGTTCACCGATATCGACAATGAAGGCGCCTTCCACGAAGCGGCGCGGCTGCTGGTGCAGCTCGGCCATCGCCGGTTGGCGCTGATCAATGGCGACGACCGCGAGACCTTCGCCATCCACCGCGAGCGCGGCATGCGCCGCGCGCTGGCCGCTAGCGGCCTGGCGCTCGGCGAGCGCCATGTCTGCTCGGTGACGATGACCGAGGAGAACGGCTATCGCGCCGCGCGGCGCCTGCTCGAACAGAGCGAGCCGCCAACCGCGATCGCCTGCTCCAGCCTGATCATGTCGCTCGGCGTCGTGCGCGCGGTGCGCGATCTCGGCCTGACCATTCCGGGCGACCTGTCGCTGATTGCCCATGACGACGTTTTTCCGTGGTTGAAGCCGGAGAATTTTTCCGTGCCCTTGTCGACGACGCGGTCATCGATCCGCCTCGCCGGCGCCCGCGTTGCCGAACGGCTGGCGGCGCGGATTTCCGGCCTGGAGGAAGGCGCCCGCGGCGAGGTCTGGCCGGTCGACCTGGTGGTCAGGGGCTCGGTGGCGGGCGCGCCGGGCTAAAGGTCGATCCATTCGTTCCGCGACGCGTTCGGCCCCAGGCTGACATGGCCCGAAAACGGATTGCCGTGGGACAACGGTCTGCCTGGACCTGTCCTTGATTTGGCTTCTGCAGGGTGTCAACCAGTAAGCCAGAGCCGGACCAGCCCAAAGGTGCGCCACTTGCCGACATTCCCGTTCTCCGATGCGGATCCAATCCAGCATCATGGCCCGCCGCCGAAGACGTCGGAGGTGGTCATTGTCGGTGGCGGTGTCATCGGCGTAACGACGGCGCTGTTGCTGGCGCAGCGCAACATCCCGGTGACGCTGCTGGAAAAGGGACGCGTTGCCGCCGAACAGTCGTCCCGCAACTGGGGCTGGATCAGAAAGCAGGGACGGGACGCCGACGAACTGCCCATCGTCATCGAGGCTATTCGCCTGTGGCGGCAACTGGCTGAGGAATGCGGCGAAGACATCGGGCTGACGCAGACAGGCGTGACCTACCTGGCGAACTCCGACAAGGACATGGCCGGCTTCGAGGAGTTCATGAGGATCGCCGCGATCCATGATCTCGACACCCGCCTCCTGGACGGCGACGAAACCGCGAAGCTCATCAAAGGCATGTCGCGCAGGTTCAAGGGCGCGATGACGACACCCTCCGATATGCGTGCAGAGCCTTGGCTGGCGGTGCCGGCGCTAGCTCGGCTTGCTGTCCGAAAAGGCGTCAAAATCGTGGAGAATTGCGCAGTGCGAACCCTCGAAATCTCAGGCGGCAGGGTCAAAGGGGTGTGGACCGAGGCGGGATATATCGAGACCTCCAGCGTACTGGTGGCGGGCGGCGCCTGGTCATCCCTGTTCTTGCGCAGACACGGCGTCTCCATCCCCCAGCTCAGCGTCAGGGTAACCGTAGCCGCGACAGAGCCCTTGCCCGAGATTTATGCAGGTGCTGCGACTGACGAACACATCGCTTTCAGGCGCCGGCAGGATGGCGGCTACACGCTCGCCGCGGGAGGCAGTCACCTGCATTACCTGGGGCCGGATGCATTCCGTCACGCCACCAAATACCTTCCCGCCCTCAGGGACAATCCACTGGGGACACGCTACTTTCCGTTCGCGCCGTCAGGCTACCCTGATGGCTGGTCGACGCCGCGCGATTGGGCGCCGGATTCGCACAGCCCTTTCGAGAGAATGCGGGTGCTCAGCCCGGCCCCTGAACCGGCCCGTCTGCGTGCGATAGAACGCAAGTTCAAGCACCTCTTTCCGCAGTTCGAGACGGTTCGCCTGAAGGCAAGCTGGGGCGGCATGATCGACGCCATGCCAGACGTCGTCCCCGTCGTAGATCGGGTAGAGGCAGTCGGCGGCCTTTTCGTCGCGACGGGGATGAGCGGCCACGGCTTCGGTATCGGGCCTGGCATAGGCCGCGTCGTTACCGACATGATTCAGGGAAACGAGACCGGGCACGACCTTAGCCGCTTCCGGCTGTCACGCTTTTATGATGGAAGCCCTGTCCGGTTGGGTCCGGCTCTCTGAATTGGTCGCGCGTATCCGCCACTTCGTCGCCGACTTCGTGTCCAGCCACCCGTAGCCGAAATCGCTCACGTAGGTCATCTGCGATTTTGTTACCGAATGCCGGTTTTGGTGCAACCTTGCAGATACAAATGTGGAGCATTTAACAGACCGTTGAGCGGTTGCCCGGGCATATTCCGAGCGCCCAAAGGCTCTACAGGAGAAGAAAATGTCAATGTTTGAAACGGTCGCGCGCTATGGGGCGGCCATCAAAAACGCCCGTGAAGCAAGAAAATCCGAACGCGTTCTGAACAGTCTGCCGTTGGAAATTCAAAAGGACATTGGCTGGCCGGTTACACCGCGCCAGAAAAGGCTCTCATCCAACAGCTGGGGCAGGATCCTCTGAACGAGGCACCACCTCAACCTCGGCGATAGCTGGAGTTCGGCTTTGCCGGAGTCACGCCAGCACAGCGCTTCGCCAGGCGATTCCACGCTCACGCCCATGCTGCGCACAACACGCCCGTGGGAAGAACATTCCGTCCGCTGTAAGCCGGACCCTCACCTGTCAACAGGAGTACGACCTATGACCAAACATACGGAAGCCGCCACAAATGGTGTCAACGTAGCCGCCTTGCTTGGCGCCCGTGACGCGCTGAAGGATGCCCCCGACGCAGCCCGCTTCAAGTGGCGCGCGACGAGCGAATGGGTCAAGGGGACCCACAACAGAGCGACCGTCGACGGATTCTTCGGCCTGGGCGCAGAACAGCAGCATCGCCAGACCTACAAGTTCGAGTCCGATCACCCGGAAATCTTTGCATCCGAGGACAAGGGTGCGACACCGGTCGAGTTTGTGCTGGTCGGCCTGGCAGGCTGCCTGACCGCGGGCATCGCGGCTGTCGCGCAAAACCGCAACATCCAGCTCCACTCTGTCAAGGCAACGCTCGAAGCCGGCATGAATATCCAGGGCATCCTCGGCATCGATCCGGACGTGCGCAACGGCTTCGACGGCATCAAGGTGCACTACGACATCGACGCGGACGCCAGCGCGGACGATATAGCCGCTCTTGTCGCGCAGTCGCAGAAGCGCTCGGCCGTCTTTGACGTGATCGCCAACCCAACGGATGTCACGGTCACTTCGAGCAAGTCCTGATGAGCGAAAGCGCATCACGCGGGATCGCCGGCGCCGTTGACGTCGTCGTCATCGGCGCCGGTCACTCGGGCCTGGCGATGAGCTATCTGCTGGGCCAGCACTCGCTCAGGCATGTGATTCTCGAGCAAGGCGAGGTGGCGAATAGCTGGCGCACGGAGCGCTGGGATTCGCTGCGCTTGCTCACTCCCAACTGGATGGCGCGGCTCCCCGACTACCCGTACCGAGGCGACGACCCGGATGGCTACATGAGCGCCGGACAGGTCGCCGATTTCATTTCCGATTATGCCACATACACCTCAGCACCGGTTCTGACGCACACCACAGTCAACAGAGTTGCACAGATCAGCCACGGCTTTCGGGTGGAAACCCAAAATGGGGACTGGCTGTGCCGTGCCGTCGTGCTCGCGACTGGCGCCTTCAACAAGCCGGTCATACCGCGACTGGCCGATTCCATGCCAGCCACCGTCGAACAGCTATCGGCGCACTCCTACCGCCATCCGGGGCAACTTGCCCCTGGCGGGGTGCTGGTGGTTGGAGCATCGGCGACAGGCCTGCAATTGGCGCAAGAGATCCAGCTCAGCGGCCGGCCCGTCACGCTCGCGGTGGGCGAACACGTCCGGCTGCCGCGCATCTATCGAGGTCGCGACATCCAATGGTGGATGCTTGCGACGGGCGTGCTCGACCAGCGCATCGAAGACGCTGACGACCCCGACCGCGCCCGAAGAGTCCCGTCGCCGCAGCTTGTCGGCACATCAGACCGCGCCACGCTTGACCTCAATGTCCTGCAGGGGCAAGGCGTTAAAATCGTCGGACGCCTGATGGGCATTCGCGACGCAACAGCCCAGTTTTCCGGAACGCTTCGCAACGTCTGCGCGCTTGCCGACCTGAAGATGAATCGGCTGCTCACGGCGATCGACGAATGGGCCGAGGCGAATGCACCGTCCGGCGTCGGTCCCGTCGAGCGCTTTGCCCTCACTGCAATCGACGCGCCGCCGCAAATGAATCTTAAACTCGGCGAAGACATTCGCACGGTGCTATGGGCCACCGGTTTTCGGCCGGACTTTTCCTGGCTGGACTTGCCGATCTTCGATCGCAAGGGCGACCTGAAGCACGATCGAGGCGTTGCTGAGGTTCCCGGGCTCTATGTGATGGGACTGCCATATTTGCGTCGCCGGAAATCGAGCTTCATTCACGGCGCCGAGGACGACGCGCGGGAACTAACCGCGCATCTGACCGACTACGTCGACAGGACGATCAAGCGTGAGATGCCACTGCGCGCTGTTGCCACTTGAAGGGGCCGTGCCGCAAATTCACTTCTTCGCCGCTTCGGCCGCCTTGATGTCCAGCAACCCATAGCCGAAATCCTTGTCGCGGCCTTTCGGGCCGAGATCCCGGGCGGTGGCGGCCAGCGCCTTTTCGATGTCGTCGGCCGAGCGCTCCGGTGCGGCGTGGATCAAATTGGCGATGGCGCCGGAGACGATCGCGGCGGCGAACGAGGTGCCGGTGACCACGTCCGAGCCGGCGCCACTCGGCGCCACCATCTCGACGCCGGGCGCCGAGATGAAGACGTAGGCGCCGCGATTGGCCTGCGGCATCAGGCCGTCCTTGGCGTCGGTGGCGGTCACCGCGATGACGCCGGGATAGGCGGCCGGATAGCCGTACGGCGCTTTCGGGCCATTGTTGCCGGCCGCCGCAACCAGGATGATGCCGAGCCCGCGCGCATTGCGGCAGGCGGTGGCGAGCAAATCGTTCTTGGGGCCGACGAAGCTCATATTGATGATGCTGACATTCTGCTCGGCCGCCCAGTCGAGCGCCGACAGGATGACATCCATGGTCGACCTGCCGTCCTCGAAGGCCCGCGCATGATAGATCCTGGCCCCCGGCGCCATGCCTTCGAGCGCGCCGACGCCGGCGATCAGCCCGTCGACCGAGGTGCCATGATCGCGCTTTTCGACCGGCACTTCGGGCATGGCGTCGAACTGCTCGGCAATGACGCCGGCCAGCGCCGGATTGGTGTCGTCAATGCCGGTGTCGATGACGGCGACACGCACGTTCTCGCCGCTTGCCTGCTTGTTGTCGAGCTGGATGCGCTCGAAGGCATAGTTGACGATCCCGGCTGCCTGCTGCAGCGAATAGACATGGTTCGGCTCGCGCCGCTGGGTGCGGCCATCGGAGGCCAGTTGTGCCAGCACGGTGCCGACCGGACGGCCATCCGGAATGCCGAAGCGCACCAGCGTGGTGCCGAGCAGCCGCGACTGGCGTTGCGAGCGCACTTGAAGGCCAAACGAGGCGGCGATCTGCTGAACGGCGCCGGCGTCACCATCGACGGTCACCAGCACCTCGTCGGGCACAAAATCGCCGGCGATGGCACGCCGCGGCGCGGTCGCGACAAGATCGGTCGGCGAAACGATCGGCCCACCAGCCGGCGGACCGGCCTGCGTGTCGGCAGGCGGCGCTGACGGCCGTGGCGTCGGCACCGGCGCCGCGGCAGCAGGCGGATTTGGAAACAGGTCGACGATCAGGGCCGGAAGGACAACAGCGCCCTGGCCGCCGCCCGCTCCGCCACCCTTGTCGTCCTTGGGGCAGTCGGCTGCCGCCGCACCGGTGGTGTCGGTGCAGTCGGTCGTTGTGCGGCCGGCATTGGGGTTGCTGGTCTGTGCTAAAGCGGGCACGGCGGCGATTGTCATCGCCGCCGCCAGGATTGCAAATCGAATGACCGCCTTAGCTGCCATCAACCGGTTTCCTTCCCTCGATCACAGTCTCGGCGAAAGGCTGGGCGGCAATAAGGCCGAGCAACTTGGTATAGTCTGCTGCGGTCTTGGCCGGGATGGCAATGCGGAAGACGCCCGAGGCCGTCGGCCCGCCGGCGATCTTCAGTTCGTTCTGGTCGAGGAAGACGGCGATGTCGGAGATCTTCGCCTCCGGCTTGAACTTGACCAGCGCGAACGGCAGTTTCACCAGATCGTCCTCGGCGCCGGCAATCTCGAAATCATTGCCCTTGCCGCCGGTGTGCACATAGGACTGCACCACGATCAGCGCCAGCAACACTGCGGCTGCCGCCCAGGCGACACCGACCGGCACCGCCATGAAACGGTCGAGCGCCTGCGCCAGCCAGGAACGGCCCGCCGGCGCACGCACCGGCCCGGCCTCGGCGTCGAGCGCCTTGGCAAAGCGGCTGAGCGCATCGGCCGGCGGCCGGATCGCCTCGTTGGCGGCGGTGGTGCCGGAGAATTCGGCCTCGGCCTCGCCAAGTGCTGCCATTGCCGCCGGATCGGACGCCAGCCATTCCTCGACGGCTTGGAGGTCGGAGCCTTCCAACGAGCCGTTCAGGTAGAACGGCAGCAGCGTTTCCATTTCGTCGCGGCGCGACATCTTTTCAGCGGCACTCATATCTTCAGGATTGCTCATGGCCAACCCCTGTCGTAACCGGCGGCCTTGAGGGCTTCGCCGAGCTTCTTGCGGGCGTAGAACATACGGGTCTTGACGGTGGCGACCGGGATGTTGAGCACCTCGCCGATCTCCGTCACCGACTGTCCGTGGTAATAGGCAAGGTCGATCACCGAGCGGTGTTCTTCCGGCAAGGCATCGACGAAGCGCCGCAAGGCGGCGCCCTTGTCTTCCTTCATGGTGGCGACTTCGGGCGTGTCGGCGCTATCGGGGACCTGCGCCGCATCGTCGTCGTCGATCCAGTCTTCCTTTTTCTTGCGCAGCATCGACAGCGCCTTGAAGCGGGCGATACCGAGCAGCCATGTCGAGACTTCCGAGCGTCCTTCGAAGCCGGGCGCCTGGCGCCACAGCTCAAGAAACACCTCGTTTGCGATATCGTCGGCCATCATTTCCGATCCCGTCTGGCGCGCCACGAAGCGGTAGACCCGCGCGTGGTGACGCATGAACAGCAGCCGAACAGCGGCACGGTCGCCCTTCGCGACCCGGTCGACAAGCGCGCGATCAGTCTCTGTCGCTGCCGTCATGGCCGGTCGAGCCGCCTGGCTCCTGTCTGCTCTGTCGCCGATCGGTCCAAAAAGGTTCATCCTTCCGCCAAGGAATTTTCCGGAAGCTAACCGAAGAGAGGGAGTGTTGCCAGTAGGGTGAGGTTCTTACCTTCTCCCCTTGTGGGAGAAGGTGGCCTCGCGAAGCGAGGTCGGATGAGGGGTGCTGGACGGATCGCTGCTTTGCAGAAGTAAGCGCTTCAGATTCTTCGATCTTTCACACCGCGCTCTGTCGCGCACCCCTCATCCGTCTCGGCGCTGCGCGCCGATCCACCTTCTCCCACAAGGGGAGAAGGTAAGCGCATGCGCCTCGCCCGCTTAATCCAAAAACGGCTTCGCCTTCATCGTCTCCGGCACCGGCACACCCAGCCGCTTCAGCACCGTCGGCGCCAGCCGCAACTGGTCGAGCAGCGTGTCGGCCTCCGGTCCCTTGCCAGGTCCGAAATAATACAGCGCGAAATCCTGCATTTCGTCGTCATGGCCGCCATGATGGCCGCGGTCGGTCTGGCCGTGGTCGGCGGTGACGATCACCTCGTAGCCAGCTTGCCGCCAGAGGGGCAGGAACGCCGCCAGCATGCCGTCCATCGCATAGCAGGCATGGTCCATTTCGTGGCAATCATGGCCAAAGCGATGGCCCATCGAATCCAGCGTGCAGGTGTGCAGGATGCCGTAGTCGATGCCATGGCGCCGGGTCAGCATGGTCAGCGTCGCAAACAGATCGACGTCGCTCGGCGTCATCTGGTTCTTCAGATTGTAGCCGGTCATGGTGTGGAAGCGGCCATGCGTGATAGGCCCCTCCGGCTCGTCATATTCCATGTCCTCGACGAGGTCGAACGGATAGGAGCGGAAGAATTCCGACCAATAGGAATGCGTCACCGCGCCGGTCTTTCCGCCGGCCTTGCTGACCTCGGAGAAGATGTCCGGCTTGTTGACCAAGAAACGGTTCTCGTTGGACAGGATGCCATGCTCCTGTGGCGACACCCCGGTGTGGATCGAGGCGTAGCAGCAGGCCGAGGTCGACGGCAGCACCGAGCGCATCTTCCACACTTGCGCCTCGCCCGATTGCACCCAGCCTTCGAGATTGCCCATCAGCCGGCGCCAGTTCCGGTAAGGCACGCCGTCGAGGACGATCAGCAACAGTTTTGTCTTGAGCGCCATCGGCGGCTCCGGAAGGCTTGTCGTTGAAGGCAAGTTTTCACGGTTGGCGCCGCGAAACCGTTAGTTGCCCGCACTCGCCATACGCCGTCCCTTGATCGCCTTTTCCAGCCAGCCGATCTCCATCTCGGGGACGGAGGACAGGAGCAGGTCGGTATAGGCGTCGAAGGGCGGCGTCAGCACCTTGCTCTTGGCGCCATAGCGCACCACCTCGCCGCGATACATCACCGCGATCGAATCGGCGATCGACTTCACCGTCGCCAGATCGTGGGTGATGAAGAGGTAGGCGACCTTCTCGTGCTGCTGCAGGTTGAGCAGCAGCTTGAGGATGCCGTTGGCCACCAGCGGGTCGAGTGCCGATGTCACCTCGTCGCAGATGATCAGCTTCGGCTTGGCTGCAAGCGAGCGGGCGATGCAGACGCGCTGCTTCTGGCCGCCGGACAGTTCGGCCGGATAGCGGTCGAGGAAGCCTTTGCCCATCTCGATCTCGTCGAGCAGTTCGGCGACGCGCTTGTCGCGTTCGCGGCCGCGTATGCCGAAATAGAACTCCAGTGGCCGGCCGATGATGGTGCCGACGGTCTGGCGCGGGTTCATCGCCACGTCGGCCATCTGGTAGATCATCTGCAACTGACGCAGATCCTCCTTCGGCCGGTCGGCGAGCCTGTTGGCAAGCGGCCTGCCGTCGAAGGTGACGGTGCCTTCCTCGGGCGGCAAAAGCCCGGTGATTGCGCGCGCCAGCGTCGACTTGCCGGAGCCGGATTCGCCGACGACGGCCAGCGTCTGGCCCGGATAGATGTCGACCGAGACGTTCTTCAGCACCTTGACGTTGCTGCCGCCATAGGCGGCGGTGACGTTCTTGACCGACAGGAACGGTGTCGCGCCGGGCTTCTGCTCGGCGTGCTCGATCTCATGCACCGAGACCAGCGCATTGGTATATTCCTGGCGCGGCTCCTTGATGATCTGGCGGGTGCCGCCCCATTCGACCAGCCTGCCGTGGCGCAGCACCATGATCTCGTCAGAGACCTGGGCGACGACGGCAAGGTCGTGGGTGATGTAGAGCGCCGCGACATGGGTGTCGCGAATGGCGTCCTTGATTGCCGCCAGCACGTCGATCTGCGTCGTGACGTCGAGCGCGGTGGTCGGCTCATCGAAGACGATCAGGTCGGGTTCCGAGCACAGCGCCATCGCCGTCATCACCCGCTGCAGCTGGCCGCCGGAGACTTGGTGCGGGAAGCGTTCGCCGATGGTTTCGGGGTTCGGCAGACTGAGCTTCTTGAACAGTGCCACGGCGCGTTTCTCGGCCTCGGCCCGTGTCGCCGTGCCGTGCAGCAGCGTGGCTTCCACCACCTGGTCCATCAGCTTGTGCGCCGGGTTGAAGGCGGCGGCCGCCGACTGCGCGACATAGCAGACCTCGCGGCCGCGCAATTTGCGGAAACCTTCCTTGCCGCCCTTGAGGATGTCGCGGCCGTTGAGGAGCACCTCGCCACCGGTGATGCGCACGCCGCCGCGGCCATAGCCCATCGACGACAGGCCGATGGTCGACTTGCCGGCGCCGGACTCGCCGATCAGGCCGAGCACCTTGCCCTTTTCCAGCGTCAGCGAGACATCGTGCACCAGCACGATGTTCTTCGGCGCTTCGCCAGGCGGAAACACTGTCGCTTCGATGCGCAGGTTGCGGATATCGAGCAACAGGCCGGGCTTTGCTTTTGTGTCGGCCATCACCCGCGTCCTCCCTTCAGGCTTGTCGTGCGGTTGAGGATCCAGTCGGCGACAAGGTTGACCGAGATTGCCAGTGCGGCGATTGCCGCCGCCGGAATGAGCGCGGCGCCGATGCCGAAGACGATGCCGTCCTTGTTTTCCTTGACCATGCCGCCCCAGTCGGCATCCGGCGGTTGCACGCCAAGGCCGAGGAAGGACAGCGTCGACAGGAACAGCACGGCATAGATGAAGCGCAGGCCGAGTTCGGAGACCAGCGGCGACAGCGCGTTGGGCAGAATTTCGCGGAAGATGATCCAGCCGCTGCCTTCGCCGCGCAATTTGGCGGCTTCGACATAGTCCATGACGTTGATGTCGACGGCCACTGCGCGCGACAGCCGGTAGACCCGGGTCGAGTCGAGAACGCCCATCACCAGGATCAGCGTCACCAGATTGGTCGGCAGCACCGAGAGCACGACGAGCGCCATGATCAGGGTCGGGATCGACATCAGGAGATCGACGAGGCGCGACAAAAGCGTGTCGAACCAGCCGCCGAACACCGCCGCCGAAAAGCCGAGAATGGCGCCGAGCGAGAACGACAGCGCGGTGGCCAGCACCGCGATGAACAGTGTGATGCGGGCGCCATAGATCATGCGCGACAACAGATCACGGCCAAGATTGTCGGTGCCCAGCAAATGCGCCGAAGACATCGGTTCCCAAGGAACGTCGCTGACGATCTCTGCATTGCCGTGCGGCGCGATCCATGGCGCAAACACGGCTGCCACGACGAACATTGTCGTCAGCACGATACCGATCAGTGCGGGGATGGGGATGCGTCTGATATCGAGCATGCCCGCCCCCTTATTTCGGATGTCTGAGGCGCGGATTGGCGACGATCGCCCCGATGTCCGCGATGATGTTCAAAGTGATATAGACGGCGGCGAAGATCAGGCCGACCGCCTGCACCACCGGCACGTCGCGCTTGGTGACGTGATCGACCAGATATTGCCCCATGCCGGGATAGACGAAGATCACCTCGACCACGACGACGCCGACGATGAGGTAGGCGAGGTTGAGCATGACGACGTTGATGATCGGTGCGATGGCATTGGGGAAAGCGTGTTTGCGGATGACGTTGAAGGCCGACAGGCCTTTCAGTTCCGCCGTCTCGACATAGGCCGACTGCATGACGTTGAGGATGGCCGCACGGGTCATTCGCATCATGTGGGCAAGAACAACCAGCGTCAGCGCGGCGGCCGGCAGGGCGATCGCCTGCATGCGCTCGCCGAACGGCATGCCGTCATAGACCGTGGAAATTGCCGGAAACCATTGATATTTGACGGCAAAGAAGAAGACCAGCACGTAGCCGATGAAGAACTCCGGGAAGGACGTCGAAGCGAGCGCCAGTCCGGAGATCAGCTTGTCGACCCAGCCATTGCGGTAACGCACCGCGATCAGACCGAGAATGATGGCCAGCGGCACGGCTACGACCGCTGCCCAGAAGGCCAGGAACAGCGTGTTCCACAGCCGTCCCTTGATCGAGGTCGCGATATCCTGGCCGCTCGACATTGCCGTGCCGAGATCGCCGGTGAGCGCACCGCCGAGCCAGTGGAAATACCTGATGTAAGCCGGCTGATTGAGGCCGAGCTGCTCGCGCAGATTGGCGAGCGACTCCGGCGTCGCCGACTGTCCGAGAATGGCTTGCGCGACGTCGCCGGGCAGAATCTGTGTACCGGCGAAGATCAGGACCGAAACGGCCAGCAGGAGGACGACGCCCAGCGCAACGCGCTGGGCAATCAGTTTCAAGATGGGTGAGGACATATCCGCAAAGCCGAGCTCAGGCTTCGAGCCAGCACTTAGCCAGTGCGTAGCCGTTCATCAGCTCCTGATGCGGATCGTCGACCCAGCCGCCGACCTTGGCGCCGGTGGCATCGATGAACTGGTTGAACATCGGCAGGATCAGGCCACCCTCGTCGCGTACTAGGACAGCCATGTCGTGGTACATCTGCTTGCGCTTGGCCTCGTCGAGCTCGGCGCGCGCCGCCAGCACCATCTTGTCGAAATCCGGGCGCTTGAAACGGGTGTCGTTCCAGTCGGCGGTCGACAGATAGGCCGTCGAGTACATCTGGTCCTGGGTCGAGCGGCCGCCCCAGTAGGAGGCGCAGAAGGGCTGCTTGTTCCAGACCTCGTTCCAATAGCCGTCGCCGGGCTCGCGCTTGAGCTCGATCTTGATGCCGGCCTTGGCTGCGCTCTGCTGGAAGAGCTGCGAGGCGTCGACGGCGCCCGGGAAGGCGACGTCGGAGGTGCGCAGCAGCACGGTGCCGTCATGGCCCGACTTCTTGTAGTGGAACTTGGCCTTGTCGGGATCGTACTTGCGCTGCTCGATTTCGGTGAACAGCGGATAGGACGAATTGATCGGGAAGTCGTTGCCGAGCGAGCCGTAGCCGCGCAGCACCTTGTTCAGCATCTCCTCGCGGTCGATGGCCAGCTTCAGCGCCATGCGCAGGTCGTTGTTGTCGAACGGCGCCGTGTTGCAATGCATGATGAAGACGTAGTGGCCGGGGCCGGCGTGATTGCGGATGGTGACGCCGGGCACGCGCTTGATCAGGTCGACGATCTTCGGCTCGACGCGGTTGATCATGTTGACCTGACCGCCCTGCAGGGCCGCCGTGCGCGCCGTCGCGTCGTTGATGACGACGACTTCGATCTGGTCGGCATGGCCCATCTTGTCGCCCTGCCAGTAATTGGCGAAGCGCTCGCCGACATGGCGCACGCCGGGCTCGTTGGTCTTGACCACGTACGGGCCGGCCGAGATGCCGGCATCGGGTTTGTCCTTACCGCCATTGGGCTGGACGATCAGGTGATAGTCGCTGAGCAGATAGGGAAGGTCGGCGTTGGCCTCCTTCAGCGTCAGCACCACTTCCTTGCCGCTGGCCTTGATGCTTTCGATGCCCTTCATGTAGCCGAGCGCGCCCGACTTCGACTTTTCGTCCGAATGGCGCTCGAGTGTGGCAGCCACGTCCTCGGCCGTCACGGTCTTGCCGTTGTGGAATTCAACGCCGTCGCGGATCTTCAGCGTCCACACCTTGGCGTCGTCCGACGAGCCGATCTCCTCGGCGATGCGGTTCTCGAGCTTGCCCTCGGGCGACAGCTCGACGATCATTTCGCCCCAGCACTTGCCGAAGGCGAACGGCACCTGCGTCATCATCAGCGCCGGGTCGAGGCTGTTGGTGGATTCGCCGCCGACCAGGCCGGCTTTCAGCGTTCCGCCCTTGACCGGGCCTTCCGCGCGCGCCGCGCTGGACAGCAGCATATTGGCGAAGGGTGCGGTGACGCCCAGGGCGGCCGCGCGGCCGAGAAAATCACGACGGCTCAGCTTGCCAGACGCAACGCGCCGGCTCAGATATTCGAGTTCGTTAGACATTTGAGTTCCTCACTCTGTTGGTTCGACCTTGTGGTCGTTTTTTGTTTGTTGTTACCAAAGAGATATTGACCGAAGGGCAAAGCCATAAGCAAGACCGAATGCGACATGCCGTGGCGTAAATCGCACGTCGCAACTGGACCAGCCGGATCTGCGCTCAGAGCAGGTCACGTGGAATCGTCTCTTCGAAATCGCGCTCGAAAACCAGCGTTTCGCCCTCATAGGCTTCGATTCTGGCACTGACGATGAAGTTTTGCGCGTCGCAGCGCATTTCGGCCGATGTCTCGGTGCGCACCGACCATTCATTTCGCGACAGGGTCTGCGTCCAGTGGGTTTTTCCCGAGGCCGACAGCGGGTCGTCAGGATGAATGGCCCACGTCTCGCGGGCGATGCTGCCGTTGGCCAGCCCATGCGAGAGATCGCGCATCGCGCCGAAATCGTCCGTGATCGACAGCTTGACGATGCCGGTCTTTTCGTCGCGATCGACATGACGCTCGGAATTCGCCGCCCGGACCGTCTCGGTCGCCCAGGGCGTTGCGCCTTCGGGGGCCAGGAATGATGCCTCGTCGCCTTTCGCAAGCGGGCGCAGCGGCAGCTTCAGCGTCGCTGCTGAGAGGTCAAGCCGCACCGGCTCCGGCGACGGCCAGATCATCGGCCAGTAAGCGTTCGAAATGGCGATGCGCAGCTTGTTTCCGGCCGGCACGCGGTAGGCGCACTGGTCGAGCACGACACGTGCCGAAACAGTTTCGCCCTGCACCAGCGCTTCCGGGAATTCATGCGACTTGCGATGCGTCAGGTTGAGCACGCCGTAGGAGATCAGCTCCGAGGCGCCGTCGGGGTGCACGTCGCACAGCCGCACCGCGATGTTGGCCTGTGGCCGATCCGACGAGACTTTGACCAAAAGCTCGGGCGCGCCGACAATGTCGATGGCCTCTGCGAGCACAGGCTGGTCAAAGCAGACCGACAGCGCATCGTCGGGGCGCTGGTCGCCCGGCAGTTCCGGGCCGAAGGTGAAGGGAAAATATTCGCCACCGGCAAGTCCGCAGCTTTGCGGCGTCGCCACGATCGCCGGCCTGGCGCCGGCAGCGATGAGTTCGATCGCCTCGACCTTGATACCGGGTGACGGCCATTCCTGCTCGGCCACCCAGCGGCCCGGCCGCTCGGGATGCCAGCGCGCAGGGCGCACACTGTCCATCACATAGGCGCGGTAGTCCGGGTCGGCCTCGACGCCGGTCTCAGTGCCTTTCAGCCAACGATCCCACCAGCGCAGCGCCTCCTGCAGGAAGCCGATGGCGGGTTTTGGCCCCGCATAGTGCGGGTATTTGTGGATCCACGGCCCGACAATGCCTTTCACCGGCGCCTGGATGTTGGTGACCAGGTGCGAGATCGTGTTGCGGTAGCCGTCATGCCAGCCGCCGATCGACAGCACCGCCGCCTTGACGGCGGAAAAGTCCTCGCAGATCGAACCGCGTTTCCAATAGGCGTCGCGGTGCTGGTGCTTCAGCCACAGCGGCAACAGGAAAGACTGGTTCTCCAGCCGCGTCAGCCACAGATCGCGCCAGCGGTTGTCGCCGGCAATCAGCGGATCCGGCGGCCGCGACGAATAGGACAGCATGGTCGAGGCCCAGCCGAAATTCTCGGTCAAAAGGCAGCCGCCCTTGTAGTGGATGTCGTCGGCATAACGGTCGACGGTCGAGCACAGGCTGATGACGGCCTTCAGCGCCGGCGGCTGCTTGGCCGCCACCTGCAGGCAGTTGAAGCCGCCCCAGGAGATGCCCATCATGCCGACGCTGCCATTGCACCAGGGCTGGCTCGCCGCCCAGGCGATGACATCGCAGGCGTCCTGCAATTCCTGCTCGGAATATTCGTCGTCCATCAGCCCTTCGGAATCGCCATTGCCGCGCATGTCGACACGGATCGAGGCGTAGCCGTGGCCGGCGAAATAGGGGTGTGTCAGCTGATCGCGAAAGATTGTGCCGTCACGCTTGCGGTAGGGCAGGTGCTCAAGGATCGCCGGCACTGGATCGTCGCCGGCATCCTGCGGCATCCACACCCGCGCCGACAGCCGGCAGCCATCCGGCATGACGATGCCCATATCCGGGAATTCGACGACCTTGCGAGGAAATTCAGTAACGGTTTTCATGCGAGGCTCATAACGCCCTGCAGTGCGACGACTTTCAATCGCCATTCGCGACTGGAGCAGCGAAAATTGCGACCTGGCCGGAGCTCGCCTAACGACCTCAGTTCAGCGGAATGTCGTTCTCAGCCTTGCTATCCTGATAGACACCGGAAAGCGCGTCGTAGCGGGCCGAAATCTTGCCTATGCGCGTCTCCAGTCTTTGRCGTTCCGCCTCGGGCAGCGCGCGCACCAGCCTGCGGATGGAAAAACTCTTCCAGTAGGCGTTCTCGGCGGCGTAGCCGCCGGGATCGAGGGTGAAGACCTCTTTCAGGATCTTCAGGTCGTGCGGGATGGCAAAGGAGTCGCGCGAATCCTCGTGGCTGAAGAGGTAGTAGAAATTGTCGAAGCCAGTCCAGGTGATCGCCGACAGGCACAGCGAGCACGGCTCGTGCGTGGCGATGAAGATGGCGTCCTTGGTGTCGACGCGCTCCGCCCTAGGCATTTCGTAAAAGCGCTTCAGGCAGTGCACTTCGCCGTGCCAGAGCGGGTTTTCCATCTCATTGTTGGTCTCGGCCAGCACCAGCGAATGGTCGCTCTTCCGCAGGATCGCGGCGCCGAACAGCTTGTTGCCATGGGCAACACCGTCAGCCGTCTTGGGTACGATGTCGTGCTCGATGACGTCTAGCAGGCGGTCGATCAGCGATATGTCGGTCATTTTTTACTCAGGTCTCGTCGGGGAGATAGATCTCGTAAGGATGCGAGAAGTGGAACTCTTCGAGGTTGGAGCCGTCGCCGCCACGGTCAACAATGACGAAATCCTGGGCTTCACCAAGCGGCGTCAGCACGCCATGCCAGAGATTGCGCGGATAGTTGATGCCTTGGCCGGGCGCGGTGATGAAGGCGTGCGGCTCGCCCGGACCATCCTTGCCGTCATGGCAGACGACGACCAGGAAAGGCCGCGGTGACAGCGGGATGAAGGCCTGGCTGCCGAAGGGGTGGCGCTCGACCATGGTCAGCTTCAGCGGCAGTTCGTAGGGCGTGCCGCGCGCCATCGAGATCAGCACGCGGGCGTTCGGCCCCGCGGCTTCAGCGGTGGCGAGATCGTGGTAGCGCTCGGTTTTGCCGCCATTGATCGGATAGTGGTTGTCGCCGCCCATGTCGAGCACGTCACCAAAGCCGGCAAAGCTTCCGCGGGTCAGCGGCCGCGCGACGATACGGGTCACCGCGCGCGACCGCCAATGCCCGCCCCGCCAAGCTTGGCGTGCCGGTTGACGTCCTTGTAGAGCAGATAGCGGAATTTGCCGGGGCCGCCGGCATAGCAGGCCTGCGGGCAAAAGGCGCGCAGCCACATGAAGTCGCCGGCCTCGACCTCGACCCAGTCCTGGTTGAGGCGGTAGACGGCCTTGCCTTCCAAGACATAGAGCCCGTGCTCCATGACATGAGTCTCGGCGAACGGAATGACGGCGCCCGGCTCGAGCGTGACGATGGTGACATGCATGTCGTGGCGCATGTCGGCCGGGTCGACGAAACGGGTCGTGGCCCAGCGGCCCTCGGTGCCGGGCATCGGCGTCGGCGCCACTTGCTGGTCGCTGCTGAAAAAGGCCTCCGGCACGTCGATGCCGTCGACGGCCTCATAAGCCTTCCTGATCCAGTGGAAACGCACGGCGTCGCGAGCTTCGTTGCGCACCGTCCAGCCGCTGGCCGGCGGCAAGAAGGCAAAGCCGCCGGCTTGAAGCACGTGCTTCTTGCCGGCGAGCGAAACGGTCAGCTCGCCCTCGACCACGAACAGCACGCCCTCGGCGCCGGCGTCCGGTTCCGGCTTGTCGCTGCCGCCGCCAGGCAGAACCTCGACGATGTACTGCGAAAATGTCTCGGCAAAGCCCGATAGCGGCTTGGCGATGATCCAGGCCCTGGTCTTGTCCCAGAACGGCAAGGGGCTGGTGACGATGTCCTGCATCACCCCTTTGGGGATGACGGCATAGGCCTCGGTGAAGACGGCGCGACCTGTCAAAAGCTCATTTTGGCCAGGATGGCCGCCACGCGGCGCGTAATAGGTTTTCTGGTCAGTCTTGATCATATCCATGGGGTCCTGACCCTCAGAGTGGGAGCATGTCTTTCAGGCGAAGCAGCGCGATGCGCTCAACCTGTTTGCAGGCGGTATCGAGTTCGACGCCACGGCTGTTGCCGATGCGCGCCTCGAACTCGGCGAGGATTTCCTCCTTGGTCTTGCCCCGCACCGCGATGATGAAGGGGAAACCAAAGGTGGTGACGTAAGCGGCGTTGAGCTTGGAGAAAAGCTCGCGCTCCTTGTCGGTCAGCGCATCGAGGCCGGCGGAGGCCTGTTCCCGCGTCGATTCCGCCGTCAGGCGTTTGGCCTTGGCCAGTTTGCCGGCGAGATCTGGATGGGCGTTGAGCACGCCAAGCCGCTCGGTCTCGCTGGCGGCGCGGAAGACGCGGCAGAGCGCATTGTGCAGGCCGCCTGCGCTGTCATGCGCGGGACCAAGCTCCAGCTCATAGGCGCGCTCGGCAATCCATGGCGAATGTTCGAACACGCCGCCGAAGGTATGAACGAAGGTCTCGAATTCCATCTTCGATGGCTTGAGTGCCGGCGGCTGATAAGGATGGTGCTCCTGCCAGTGCCTGGCGATATCGATGCGCCGCGCCAGCCAGACCTTGTCGTGCGATTTGACATAATCGACGAAGCGCTTCAGCGCCGCGACCCGGCCGGGACGCCCGACCAGGCGGCAATGCAAGCCGATATTCATCATGCGTGGTCGGCCGGCCTGGCCCTCGGCATAGAGTGTATCGAAACTGTCCTTGAGGTAGGCAAAGAACTGGTCGCCCGAATTGAAGCCTTGCGGCGTGGCGAAGCGCATGTCGTTGGCGTCGAGCGTGTAGGGTATGACGAGCTGCGCACCGCCGGCGTGCTCGAACCAGTAGGGCAATTCGTCGTCATAAGTGTCCGAGACATAGTCGAAGCCGCCCTCTTCGGCGACCAGTCGCACCGTGTTGACCGAGGTGCGACCGGTGTACCAGCCGGTCGGGCGCTGTCCCGTTACTTCGTAATGCAGCTTGATTGCCGCTTCGAGGTCACGGCGCTCGTCCTCGGCGCTGTGATCGCGATAGTCGATCCATTTCAGCCCGTGCGAGGCCATTTCCCAGCCGGCCTCCTGCATCGCCGCGACCTGGTCCGGCGAGCGGGCCAGGGCCGAGGCGACGCCATAACAGGTCACCGGCACTTGCGCCTCGCTGAACAGGCGCAACAGCCGCCAGAAGCCGGCACGCGCGCCATATTCGTAGATCGATTCCATGTTCCAGTGGCGCTGCCCCACCCAGGGCGCGGCGCCGACAATCTCCGACAGGAAGGCTTCCGAGGCCTTGTCGCCGTGCAGCACGCAATTCTCGCCGCCTTCCTCGTAGTTGACGACGAACTGCACCGCGACATGCGCACCACCCGGCCATTTCGGATCCGGCGGATTGGCTCCGTAGCCGCGCATGTCTCTGCTGTAACGCATTGCCCCTCCCTGCCGGACACCGCCGGAAGTTGTGATCAGGATAGTCGAAAGGGCTGCCTGCGCATTCCCCCGAAATTTTTGAAAGTGTTTTTGTGCCGCTCCGCTCGACCGGGACTTATGCATCGCCTTTAATTGGCGCACAATTCATTGCTTTGTTCGACTGTACCGAAATGGGAGGCGCCAGTGGCAGAAACGTCGAAGGCCGATGGCGGACGTCTGACGACGCATGTTCTCGACACCGCGACCGGCAAGCCGGCGGCGGGCCTGTCGATCGCCCTCTATCACCTTGAGGGCGATGCACGGACACATCTGAAGACCGTTGTCACCAATGCCGACGGCCGTTGCGATGCGCCGCTGCTGGCAGGCCCGGAATTCCGCCTCGGCGAATACGAACTGGTCTTCGCCGCCGGCGACTATCTGCGCGGCCAGGGCACGAAACTGCCGGAGCCTGCCTTCCTCGACAGCGTGCCGATCCGCTTCGGCATGGCCGCAACAGTGCATTATCACGTGCCATTGCTTATCTCTCCCTATGGCTATTCGACCTACAGGGGGAGCTGAAGCATGGCCAAGATTTCCATCCGCAACGAAATCCGCTTCATCCTCAATGGCAGGGATGTCGCGCTGTCGTCGGTGGCGCCAGACGCGACCTTGCTCGACTGGCTGCGGCTTGAGCGTTCGCTGAACGGCACCAAGGAAGGCTGCGCCGAGGGCGATTGCGGCGCTTGCACAGTGCTGGTCGGCAAATTGTCGGCCGGCAAACTGGCTTATGAGAGCGTCAACGCGTGCATCCGGTTCCTCGGCTCACTCGACGGCACCCATGTCGTGACCGTCGAGCATTTGCGCGGTGCACCCGGCCAGTTGCATCCGGTGCAGCAGGCGATGGTCGATTTCCACGGTTCGCAATGCGGCTTCTGCACGCCGGGCTTCGTCATGTCGCTCTACGGCCTGTGGATGAAGTCGCCGGACCCGTCGAACGCCGCGATCGAAAAGGCACTGCAAGGCAATCTTTGCCGCTGCACCGGCTACGAGGCGATCATGCGCGCCGCGCACGCCATCTCCAGCTACGGCAAGGCGGCTAAGGACCCGCTGGCGGCCGAGCGCAAGGCAATCACGGCAAGGCTCGAGGCCATGCATGACGGCTCGCGCGTCGAAATCGGCTCCGGCAAGCAGCGGATGGTCGTCCCGGCCGATGCCGACGATTTCGCCACCGTGCTGGACAAGGAGCCGGGCGCCACGGTTGTCGCCGGCTCGACCGACGTCGGCCTGTGGGTCACCAAGCACATGCGCGATATTTCACCGGTGATCTTCATCGGCAATCTCGACGGGCTGTGCGGGATCTCCGAAGACAATGATGTCATCACCATCGGCGCCGGCGTCACCTACACCGACGCCTTCGCGACGCTGGCCAAGCGCATCCCGGCTCTGGGGCCATTGTTCGACCGCATCGGCGGCGAGCAAGTGCGCAACATGGGCACGATCGGCGGCAACATCGCCAATGGCTCGCCGATCGGAGACACGCCGCCGCCCCTGATCGCGCTTGGCGCGCAACTGACGCTGCGCCGCGGCAAAAAGCGGCGTACCATCGCGCTCGAGGATTTCTTCATCGCCTATGGCAAGCAGGACCGGCAGCCCGGCGAATTCGTCGAGGCCGTGCATGTTCCCGTGCCGGCCAAGCGCACAAAGTTTGCCGTCTACAAGATCACCAAGCGCCGCGACGAGGACATCACCGCGGCCCTCGGCGCCTTTTTCCTCGACCTCGCCAAGGATGGCACGGTGGCCGATATCTGCATCGCCTATGGCGGCATGGCGGCAACGCCAAAGCGGGCTTTCGGCGTCGAAAAGGCACTGCTTGGCAAGCCGTGGACGGAGGCGACGGTAGAAGCGGCGATGGCTGAATATGCCAGTGATTTCACCCCGCTGACCGATATGCGGGCGTCGGCCGAATACCGGGCGCTGGCGGCCAAGAACCTGTTGCTGCGCTTCTTTGCCGAAACCAGCGGCAGCAAGGCGCCGTTCCAGGTGTCACGCAACGAGGCCGCCTGATGAACAAACATGCTTCTCCCAACCTCAAGGCACAAAAAATTTCCGGCAGCGTCGCCACCGACCAGCGCCATGATTCCGCGCACAAGCATGTCAGCGGCACCGCCGTTTACATCGACGATATGCCGGAACCGGCAGGCATGCTGCATGGCTGCCTCGGCCTGTCGACGGCGACGCATGCGACCATCACAAAAATGGACCTGTCGGCTGTGCGCTCGGCGCCGGGCGTCGTCGACGTGCTGACGGCAAAAGACGTGCCCGGCGAAAACGACATTTCGCCGACCGGCCGTCACGACGAGCCGGTGCTGGCCGAAGACAAGGTGCAGTTTTACGGCCAGCCGATCTTCTGCGTTATTGCGCAGACGCGCGAACAGGCGCGCCGCGCCACGCGGCTGGCCAAGGTCGAATACAGCCAACTTCCCTTCGTCACCGACATTGGCGACCTCGACCCGCGCAAGGACAAACTGGTCACCCCGCCGCTCACGTTGAAGCGCGGCGATGCTGCTGCCGCGATCAAGACGGCGCCGCGCCGGCTGAAGGGCAAGATGCGCATCGGCGGCCAGGAGCATTTTTATCTCGAAGGCCATATCGCCGTCGCCATTCCGGGCGAGGACCAGGACGTCACCATCTATTCCTCGACCCAGCACCCGAGCGAAGTGCAGCATATGGTGAGCCATGCGCTGGGCGTGCCGAGCAACGCCATCACGGTGGAAATCCGCCGCATGGGCGGCGGCTTCGGCGGCAAGGAAACGCAAGGCAACCAGTTTGCTGCGCTGGCCGCGATCGCCGCGAAGAAACATCATCGCGCGGTGAAAATCCGGCCCGACCGCGACGACGACATGACCGCCACCGGCAAGCGCCATGATTTCCTCGTCGACTACGAGGTCGGCTTTGACGATGACGGCAACATTCTCGGTGTCGACTTCATGTTCGCGGCGCGCTGCGGCTTTTCGTCGGACCTGTCCGGCCCGGTCACCGACCGTGCGCTGTTTCACTGCGACAACACCTATTTCTGGCCGGCGGTGCACGCGCAGTCGGCGCCGCTCTACACCAATACCGTCTCGAACACCGCCTTTCGCGGCTTCGGCGGCCCGCAAGGCATGGTCGGCGCCGAACGCGTCATCGACGAGGTCGCCTTTGCAGTCGGCAAGGACCCGCTCGAAATCCGCAAGCAGAACTTTTACGGCACCAGCGATCGCAACGTCACGCCCTATCACCAGACGGTCGAGGACAACATCATCCATCGCATCGTCGCCGAACTGGAGGCGAGCGCGGACTATGCAAGCCGCCGCCGCATCATTCAGGCCTTCAACGCCAACAGCCGCTTCATCAAGCGCGGCCTGGCGCTGACACCGGTGAAATTCGGCATCTCCTTCACCGCCACCCACTACAATCAGGCCGGCGCGCTGGTGCATGTCTACACCGACGGTTCGGTGCATCTGAACCATGGCGGCACCGAGATGGGCCAAGGCCTTTACGTCAAGGTGGCGCAGGTGGTGGCGGAGGAGTTTCAGATCGACCTCGACCAGGTGAAGATCACCGCCACGACGACCGGCAAAGTGCCCAACACTTCGGCCACCGCAGCCTCATCCGGAACCGACCTCAACGGCATGGCGGCGCAGAACGGCGCCCGCCAGATCAAGAACCGGCTGACCGATTTCGCCGCCGAAAAATACCAGGTGCCGCGCGATCAGGTGCTGTTCCTGCCCAACCGCGTGCGCATCGGCAACCAGGAGATCGCTTTCGCCGACCTCGTCAAGCAGGCCTATATGGCCCGCATCCAGCTGTCGGCGGCGGGTTTTTACAAGACGCCGAAAATCCACTGGAATCGCGACAAGGGCGAGGGCCGTCCGTTCTATTATTTCGCCTATGGCGCCTCGTGCTCGGAAGTCTCGGTCGACATGCTGACCGGCGAATATGTGGTGGAACGAACCGACATCTTGCACGACACCGGCCGTTCGTTGAACCGCGCCATCGACCTTGGCCAGATCGAGGGCGGCTTTATCCAGGGCATGGGCTGGCTGACGACGGAGGAACTGTGGTGGGACGACAAGGGCCGGCTGCGCACCCATGCGCCGTCGACCTACAAGATCCCGCTGGCGTCCGACCGGCCGAAGATCTTCAATGTGACGCTGGCCGATTGGCCGGAGGCCAACGAGCCGACGGTGCACCGCTCCAAGGCGGTCGGCGAACCGCCCTTCCCGCTCGGCATGTCGGTGTTGCACGCATTGTCGGATGCGGTGGCAAGTGTGGCCGACCACAAGATTTGTCCGCGCCTCGACGCGCCGGCAACGCCCGAACGCGTGCTGATGGCGATCGACCGGTTGAGAGCCGCAAAACCGGCCTGATTGAGCCAAAACGTGCAAAATCGGCGCGGAAACGCTATATTTCCCAGGTGGGAATGCAGACGATGAACTCGAAAGTGCAAAGCTTGAAGGCCTTTCTCGGCGGCGCCGGGCGGCTTGCTTTGGTCGAAGTGGCCGGCACCAAAGGCTCGACGCCGCGCGAGAAGGGCGCCTTCATGCTCGTCTCGCAGGCAGCGATTTTCGGCACGATCGGCGGCGGCCAGCTCGAATATATGGCGATCGACAAGGCCAGGCAGATGCTTTTCTCCCCCCTTGAGGGGGAGATGGCCGCGAAGCGGCCAGAGGGGGTCCTCTCAGAAGGCACCGCAAGGGCGTCGCGCACTGCCGCAACGACCCCACCCGGCGGCTTCGCCGCCACCCTCCCCTCAAGGGGGAGGGGAACCCGCATCGGGGTCGACGAAACCTGCGCCACGCTCGACGTGCCGCTCGGGCCAGAGATCGGCCAGTGCTGTGGCGGGCGCGTGGAGGTGCTGATCCGTATCGTCGATGCCACTATTGCTGCCGAGCTGGTTGCAGCGGCGGAAGCCGAGGAAACCCACCTGCCGCATGTCTATATCTTCGGCGGTGGCCATGTCGGCCAGGCGCTGGCCTCGACCATCGCACTTCTTCCTGTACACGGCGTCGTCATCGAGACCCGTGCCGAGGCGTTGGAGGGCATGCCGGACACCGTCGAGACGCGGCTGACGCCAATGCCGGAGGCCGAGATACGCAAAGCACCCGCGGGCACGGCCTTCGCCATCCTCACCCACGACCACGCGCTGGATTTCCTCATCGTCGCCGAGGCGCTGAAGCGCGACGACGCGGCCTATGTCGGCATGATCGGCTCGAAGACCAAGAAGGCGACGTTCAGAAACTGGTTCGTGAAATCGGCTGAGGGCACGGAGGCTGAGTTCGCCCGCCTCGTTTCGCCAATCGGCGGCGATGCGGTCAAGGACAAGCGCCCGCCGGTGATCGCGGCGCTTGCTGCCGCCGAGATCATGACGGCACTGGTCGTTCACAACGCTGCCGCGAATGCCGACAATCAGGTCCGGCAGGACAAGATGATGGCCGGCTAAACTTCGGCGCCGCTAGGCAGGTCGCTTCAGCCCGAGATGGGCGCGCAGCGTGCTGCCCTCGTATTCCCGGCGGAACAGCCCGCGACGTTGCAGTTCCGGCACCACGAGGTCGCAAAAGGCATCGAGTTCGCCGGGGAAATATGACGGCATGACATTGAAGCCGTCCGCGCCGCCGCCTTCGAAGCGCGCCTGCAACTCGTTGGCCACCTGCGCCGGCGTACCGACAATGCGCCAATGGCCACGCGCCCCGGCGAAATGGCGGGCAAGCTGGCGGATGGAAAGCCCGTCGCGGCGCGATTGCTCGACAACCAGCGCCTGGCGGCTTTTCATGCCCTCTGTCTCCGGCAGTTCGGGCATGGGTCCGTCGATCGGATAGCGCCCGAGATCGGAGATGCTGAGATAGCTGGACAGCAACGCCACGCCGACATCGTCTGGGATCAGGGCCTGCAATTCCTCGTGTTTTTCCTGCGCTTCAGCTTCGGTTTCCGCCACCACGGGCGACACACCAGGCATGATCTTGATGTCGTCGGGTTCGCGCCCATAGGCAGCCATGCGTCCCTTGAGATCGTCGTAAAAGGCCTTGGCTTCCTCGAAAGTCTGCGCTGCCGTGAACACCACGTCCGCGGTGCGGGCGGCAAGATCACGGCCAACATCGGAGGCGCCGGCTTGGACCATCACAGGTGCGCCTTGCGGCGAGCGCGGCAGATCGAGCGGGTCGCGCACCGAAAAGCTTTGGCCGTCATGGCCGTGAAAGCCGCCGCCGTGCCAAAGTCCTGACACCACCTCGGCGAATTCACGCGCGCGCTCATAGCGGTCGGCATGCGGCTTGAGGCCTGTCGCGCCGAAGTTGGCGGCTTCGATGGGGCTCGCCGATGTGACCAGGTTCCAGCCGGCGCGGCCGCCGCTCAACTGGTCGAGCGACAGGAACGTCCGCGCCAGGCCGTAGGGTTCGTTGTAGCTGGTCGAGGCCGTCGAGACGAGGCCGATGCGGCCGGTCTGGACGGCGAGCGCCGACAGCAGGCTGATCGGTTCGAAGCCGATCGAACGCGAGGTCTGGCTGGCGATGCCGACATCGGCTTCGCGTAAGCCCGCGGCGTCCTCGCAAAAGATCATGTCGAACTTCGCCGCTTCCGCCGTACGCGCCAGCTGGATGTAATGGTCGATGTCGATGCCCGCCGTGACATGCGCCTTGGGGTGACGCCAGGCGGCGATGTGGTGGCCCGTCGCCCACAGGAAGGCGCCGAGTTTCATCTGGCGGGTCATTGGTCGCCTCCGGCAAGTCCGAGATGCGCGCGCAATGTCGTTCCCGGATAGCCTTGGTGAACGAGGCCACGCCGCCGCAGCTCCGGCAGCACGCCCTCAACGAAACCGCCGAGCGCGGAAGGCGGCATCACCATGTTGAACCCGTCGCAGCTTTTCGAGCCGCACAGCTCTTCCAGCCTGCCGGGGTCGATATCCGACCTGGCGCCAGAGACATTCACCAGCACCTTCACGGTACCCGGGTTTCGCCCGGATGCGGCGACGCGGCGCTTCAGATCGTCATGGCGCGTCTTTGCGTCTTCGGCCTCGTCCAGCAAGACGACATCGGCGCTGCGGGCGGCAAGATCGAAGGCTCGCTCCGACACACCGGACATCACCAGCACCGGCCTATCCTGCGGCGAGCGCGCAACGTTCAGGGGCCCGCGCACCGAGAAGAATTCGCCCTTGTGGTCGAGCAGGTGCATCTTTTCGGGATCGTGGAAGCGGCCACCGCTTTTGTCGAACAGCAGCGCGTCGGCATCCCAGCCCTGCCACAGACGCCGGACGATGCCGACATACTCCTCAATGCGGCGGCTAAAAACGTCGTCGGAAAAGCCTTCCGGACGGCTGAGATTGGCCGTTTCGCGCGGGTTTTGCATCAGGGTGGCAATCCACCCGGCGCGGCCATGGCTGATGATGTCGAGCGAGGCAAAGCGGCGCGCCAGATTGTAGGGCTGGTGGGTGACGGTGGAAGCCTCGGCAACAAGGCCGATCCGGCTCGTCACCGTCGCCAGCGCAGCGAGCAAGGTGGTCGCTTCGAACGGCATCTGCCGGTTGGGCGTATCCGCGTCGGCGGCCGGTGCTGAGTCGGCGAGCAGCACCATGTCCAGCCCGACGGCTTCGGCCTTCTGCGCGAAGCTGGCAAGGCTGCGGAAATCCGGCGAAGTGTCAAGCATCGGCGAAACGGCAAGATGCATCATGGTGCCGTCGGTCATGAATGGTTCCTGCGGTAAGGCAAGCGGGAACTATGTTCGCCACATGCCCCGATGGCAACCGCCGGCGCTGGGCCAACGTCCCCTCACTTGCCGGCCAGCAAATCCTTGATCAGCCGCTGGCAGCGCTCGGCCATGAAGTCGAGCAGCAACCGCACCTTGGGGTCCTGCAGCTTCTTGTGCGGATAGACTGCGGCGAACTGCACCGGCGTCGGCGGTGTGCTGGCCAGGATGACCTGCAGCCGCTGGTCGCGGATGAAGGGTTCGACCTCGAAGCGCGGCTTGTTGATGATGCCGCGTCCCGACAGCGCCCAGCCGGTCAGCACATCGCCATCGTCGGTGTCGTAGGGGCCGTGGACTTCGAATTTCTGCGGGCCGTTGGGCGTCTGCAGCGTCCAGACATATTCGCGCGCGCCGGAATAGCGCAGCATCAGGCAGTCATGCTTCTTGCCGATCAATTCCTGCGGCTCCAGGGGTTCGCCGCGCGCTTCCAGATATTTCGGCGCCGCGACCAGCACCCGCTCGCATTCCATGATGCCGCGCATGCGCAGGCTGGAATCCTCGATGATGCCGAGCTTGAAGGCGACGTCGATACCTTCCTTCATGATATCGATATTGTGGTCCGAGAGCCTCAGCCGCACCTCGATGTCGGGGTATTTGTCGTGGAAATCCGGAATGCCGGAGGCCACCAGCCGGCGCCCGAGGCCAAGCGGCGCGGTGACGCGGATCGTGCCGCGCGGCTGGCCGGAAAGTGCGGAGACCGCCGCTTCAGCCTCGGTGATCGCCTCCAGCACCTGCTTGGCGCCGGAATAGAACACATTGCCATGCTCGGTTGGCATCAATTGCCGCGTCGTGCGGTTGAACAGCCGCACGCCAAGATGCTTTTCCAACTCCTTGATGCGGTTGGAGGCGACCGCCGGTGAAATGCGCATGTCGCGGCCAGCCGCCGACAGATTGCCAAGCTCGACGACGCGGACGAAGACGGCGATGTTGTCGAGATAGGCCATGCTGGTTCGTGGCTCTTTATGTGGCTGCGTAGGGTAAGCTTAGTATTTTCCATTTTTTTTTGAAAGTCATCGTACACCTCGCCTCTTTTCGTTTGCGTACCACACCGTAAAGTCACCCGATCGGCAGGGACGATTTCAAATGATGGATTTCGCGATTTTCTGGGACTGGCTGAGTTTCGCCGTGCGCTGGCTGCACGTCGTCACCGGCATCGCCTGGATCGGCTCGTCGTTCTATTTCGTCGCGCTCGATCTTGGCCTGCGCCAGCGCCCCGGCATGCCGGTCGGCGCCTTTGGCGAGGAATGGCAGGTGCATGGCGGCGGCTTCTACCACATCCAGAAATACCTGGTGGCGCCGGCCGAAATGCCGGAGCACCTGACCTGGTTCAAATGGGAATCCTATGCCACCTGGCTATCCGGCTTCGCCATGCTGTGCGCGGTCTATTATGCTGGCGCCGACCTGTTCCTGATCGATCCCAATGTGCTGCCGATGTCGGTGCCGGTGGGTATCCTGTTGTCGATGGCCACGATCGGCGTCGGCTGGGTGGTCTATGATCTGCTCTGCCGCTCGCCGCTGGGCAAAAGCGACACCGGCCTGATGCTGGTGCTCTACGGCGTGCTGGTGTTCATCGCCTGGGGGCTGACGCATCTGTTCACCGGCCGCGCCGCTTTCCTGCATCTGGGCGCCATCACCGCCACGATCATGTCGGCCAACGTCTTCATGGTGATTATTCCGAACCAGAAGATCGTCGTCGCCGATCTCATCGCCGGCCGCAAGCCAGACCCGAAATACGGCAAGATCGCCAAGCAGCGCTCGCTGCACAACAATTACCTGACGCTGCCCGTTCTGTTCCTGATGCTATCGAACCACTATCCGCTGGCGTTTGGCACTGAGTTCAACTGGGTCATCGCCTCGCTGGTGTTCATCATCGGCGTCTTGATCCGGCACTATTTCAACACCGTGCACAAGCGCGCCGGCAACCCGCACTGGACCTGGATGGCGGCTGCCGTGCTGTTCCTCATCATCATCTGGCTGTCGACGGCGCCGAAGATACTGACCGGCGAGCCCAAGGCTTCCGCCGCGGCCGAAGTCTACATCGCCTCGTCGCATTTCCCCGCGGTGCGCGACACCGTGCTTGGCCGCTGCTCGATGTGCCATGCCGCCGAGCCGGTTTATGAAGGCATCTACCATGCGCCGAAGGGCGTGATGCTCGACACCGATGCCGGCATTGCCGAGCATGCGCGCGAGATTTACCTGCAGGCCGGGCGCAGCCACGCCATGCCGCCGGCCAACGTCACCCAGATCAGCGACAAGGAACGGGCGCTGCTGGTCGCCTGGTTCGAAGGCGCAGGGAAATAAGCATGACCTCCACCCTTCTGCGCGGCCGCACGCTGAGCTTTTTGCGCTGGCCCGAAGCCATCGACGACCATACCGCCTGGCGCTACGAGGAGGATGGCGGCCTTTTGATCCACGACGGCCGGATCATTGCTGCCGGCACCTACTCAGAAGTCGAAAAGCAGGCCGGCGACGGTACGAAAAAGATCGACCACCGGCCGCATCTGCTGTTGCCGGGCTTCATCGACGCGCATGTGCATTTTCCGCAGATGCAGGTCATTGCCTCCTACGGCGCCGAGTTGCTCGACTGGCTGAACAAATACACCTTCCCCGAGGAAACGAAATTCCAGAACGCCCAGCACGGCCGCCGCATCGCCCGGCTGTTCCTGGACGAGATGGTGCGCCATGGCACGACGACGGTCGCTGCCTACTGCTCGGTGCACAAGGCCTCCGCCGAAGCGTTCTTCGCCGAATCGCACGCGCGCGGCATGCTCAACATCGCCGGCAAGGTGATGATGGACCGCAATGCGCCGGCAGGCGTGCTCGACACACCGCAATCCGGCTATGACGACACCAAGGCGCTGATTGCCGAATGGCACGGCAAGGGGCGCCAGCTTTATGCGATCACGCCGCGCTTCGCCATCACCTCCTCGCCCGAACAGCTGGAGATGTCTGGTGCGCTCTGCCGCGAGCACCCCGATTTGCACATGCAGACGCATCTGTCGGAAAACCACGCCGAGATCGCCTTCACGCAACAGCTATATCCGCAGGCGCGCGACTATACCGATGTCTATGAGATGTACGGGCTGCTGGGGCCCAAGAGCCTGTTCGGCCACTGCATCCATCTGTCCGAGCGCGAGGCCGATGCGCTGTCGGAGTCCGGATCGGTCGCAGTGTTCTGTCCGACGTCGAACCTGTTCCTCGGCTCCGGCCTGTTCGACTACCAGCGCTTTCGTCGTCGTCAGAAGCCGTTGCGCATCGCCGCTGCGACGGACGTAGGCGGCGGTACCAATTATTCGATGCTGCGCACCATGGACGAGGGCTACAAGGTGATCGCGCTGAACGGCGAGAAGCTGAACCCGTTCCAGTCCTTCTGGCAGGTCACGCGTGGCAATGCCGAGGCACTGTCGGTAGCAGGCAAGGTCGGCACGCTGGATGAAGGCACCGACGCCGACATCACCGTGCTCGACGCCCGGGCCACACCGGCGATGCAGCTGAGGATGGAAACGGTCGAGACGCTGGCCGAAGAACTGTTCCTGCTGCAGACGCTGGGCGACGACCGCGCGGTGCGCGAGGTCTATGTCGCGGGGCGGCCGGCGAAGAGCGATATGATTGCGGGATAAGGCCCGGCCCCCGAGGGGAGAGACCCGCAGCTCGACGGAGTGGGGTCGATCTTTGCGCGGGACCAGATGACGATTGCGCCCGGTTGCCAAGTGGTTCCCCCACTCCGTCGCCGCTTCGCGGCGCCACCTCTCCCCCCTCCGGAGGGAGAGGAAGGGTGCCAACTGGAAGCGCGCCGGCTGGAATCGCTTCGCGCCCTTCCTCTCCCCCGTCGATCGGGGGAGAGGTGTCGAGCGAAGCTCGACGGAGTGGGGGTCGATCCTGGCGCGGCAAGACGGGAGCTTGACCGGGCGGAGCTTGTCGTACACACGACGTGTGACGATTTCGGAGAAAGAAAATGGCCGCTGCGGACGACATCGCTCTGATCCAGAAACAGGAAGAGACGCTGGTCTTTCCGGCCTTCGACGAGGCCATCGCCTTCAAGATCGGCGCAGCGATCCGTGAGCGGGCGCTGGCGGAGAACCTGCCCATCATCGTCGACATCAGGCTGTGGGATCGGCCGCTGTTTTATGCCGCGATGCCGGGCTCCAACGCCTCCAACCCCGACTGGGCGCGGCGCAAGATCAATGTCGTCAAGCGCTACCTCAAAAGCACCTACCGTCTGGTGCTGGAACAGCAGCGGCCGGACCGCACCTTCAAGATCGGCGAGGGCCTGGATATCGCCGACTATGTGCTGGCCGGCGGCGGTTTTCCCATAACGGTCAAGGGCGCTGGCGTTATTGGCGCGATTACGGTCTCTGGTTTGCCCGAACGTGAGGATCACGGTGTCGTCGTGGCGGCGATATGCGAATGTCTTGGGTTCGAACCGTCCGATTTTGCCTTGCCGCCTGCTTCAGCGGAATAAAGACAAGTGATGGCACTCGACCCCAAATCCTTTCTCATATCCATCTTCGACGCTGCCGTGGCCGCTGCCGATCCAGAAAAAACTATTCGGGATCATCTGCCGGCGAAGCCCAAAGGCCGCACCATCGTCATCGGCGCCGGCAAAGGTTCGGCGCAGATGGCTGCTGCCTTCGAAAAGGTCTGGGACGGTCCGATCGAAGGGCTGGTCGTCACCCGCTACGGCTATGGCGCCAAATGCGAGCGCATCGAGATCATCGAAGCGGCGCATCCGGTGCCGGATGCTGCCGGCCTGGAAGCCTCGCGGCGCCTGCTGGAGAAGGTGCAGGGGCTGACCGCCGATGATCTGGTCGTGGCTCTGATCTCCGGCGGCGGCTCGGCGCTGCTGCCGTCGCCTGCCGCCGGCCTGACGCTGGCCGACGAGATCGCCGTCAACGAGGCGCTGCTCGGTTCCGGCGCGCCGATCGCTGCGATGAACACGATCCGCAAGCATGTCTCGACCATCAAGGGCGGTCGCCTGGCCGCCGCCGCTTACCCGGCCAAGGTCGTGTCGCTTGTCGTCTCCGACATTCCCGGCGACAATCCGGCGCTGGTGGCTTCCGGCCCGACCGTGCCCGACACCGGCAGCCGCGCCGATGCGCTGGCCTCGATTGCGGCCTATGGCATGAAATTGCCGGACGCCGTCATGGCGCACGTCAATTCGGCGGCCGCCGATGCGCCTAGTCCCGACGATCCGGGCTTTGCCGGCAATGAAGTGCATCTGATCGCTTCGGCCGGCGTGTCGCTGGAAGCGGCCGCCGCTGAGGCAAGACGGCAAGGCATCGAAGCCGTCATCCTCTCCGATTCCATCGAGGGCGAAGCGCGTGAGGTCGGCGGCGTCCATGCCGCGATCGCACGCGAAGTGGCGACGCGCAACCGGCCATTTTCCAAGCCGGTGCTGATCCTGTCGGGCGGCGAAACCACGGTGACCTTGCGGGCCAAGGGCAAGGGCGGCCGCAATTCCGAATTCCTGCTCGCTTTCGCCATCGGCATCAGCGGCGCGGACAATATCCATGCGCTGGCCGCCGACACCGACGGTATTGACGGCTCGGAAGACAATGCCGGCGCCTTCGCCGATGGTTCGACGGTGTCCCGCATGCGAGCGGCCAGTGTGGACGCCAAGGCGATGCTTGCGGGGAACAATGCCTGGACTGCGTTCAATGCCGTCGGAGATCTATTTGTGCCGGGACCTACAGGTACGAATGTGAATGATTTGAGGGCGATCCTGATCCGGTAGAGCGCGTCGTCGCGGCTGGCGCTCAGTCGCGAAACCGATGGTGATTGGCCGAAGCCTCTCTTCGTCATCCTAGGGTGGAGCAGTCGCGAAGCGACGTCGCGGAAACCCTAGGATCCATGCCGTGACAGCGGCCGAAGAGCGCAGCGGCACAGAATGAAGGTCGCGTTCACCAGGACTTGTTCTGCACCGTGGCGGAGCATTGAGGTCGCGGCATGGATCCTCGGGTCTGCGCTGCGTCGCTACGCTCCTTGCTTCGCCCGTGGATGACGAAGGCGCGGAGGCTTTCGCTCATCTCACGCCACCATCAACCGCTTCACCTCTTTCATATCCCGCAAAAACCGCTCGCGCTCGGCCTCTTTCTCCGCCGGCTCCTGAATGCGCAGGATGAAGGATGGGTGGATGGTGATGAACACCCGCAAGCCGTCCTCCCGCTCAACCACCTGACCCCGCATCTTCGTTACCGGGATCGCCTTGCCCAGCAGCGACGAGGCCGCCGTTGCGCCAAGCGCCACGGCAAGGTCGGGCTTGATCAGCTCGAGCTCCTTGCCGATCCACCAGCGGCAGGCCTGAACCTCTCCGGCATTCGGCTTGGAATGGATGCGACGCTTGCCGCGCGGTTCGAATTTGAAGTGTTTTACCGCATTGGTGACATAAACCTTTTGCCGGTCGACACCGGCATCGTCCAGTATCGCATCGAACACCTTGCCGGCTGGGCCGACAAAAGGTTTGCCGGCGAGGTCCTCCTGATCGCCAGGCTGTTCGCCGACGAAAACCACCTTGGCAGTATCTGGCCCTTCACCGAACACGGTCTGCGTCGCATCGCGCCACAGCGGGCAGCGGCGGCAGCCTTTTGCGGCGTGGCGTAGTTCGGAAATGGTGCTGGCATCATCATCCGGCGCCTCGGCCGGCTCACGTTTCGGCCAATGTTTCGCCTGCACCTTGGCGTGGTGCGGCGCGGGCGTCGTCGGTTGTCTGGCAATCATATCCCTGGCGGCCTCGTCCGCTCCCGCGATCAAGTCTGGAATGAGCGAGGCCTCCGGAAGGTTCCGCCAATATTTCTTCGGCATCTCCTTTTGCATCGCCTTCACCTTCAGCCGCGCCGGGTTGAAGATGTTCTCGAAATAGGTGAGCCACAGCGCCTCGGTATCGTCCTCGGCCGGTGCATCGCCTTTGGCGGCGCCGGTCCCGATGGCCAGCCTTTCGCCATCCCAGTCGGCGGAGGCGTAAGGCGTCAGGATGGTCCAGCGCATGCCGGTGAAACGCCGGACGAAGAAATCCGCGTTGCGCTCGACGATGAAATGCTCGGGCTCGAACCAGGCGACATAGCGCTCATCGTCGCCATGGCCGATTTTCCGAAAGCGGACGAAGGCATGCATCTTGTGGCTGTCGCGCCGCACCGCCTTTTCCATGGCTTCGAGCCGTCTGGTGTCGGGATCCGTGGCGATGGCCAGCAATTTTGGCTCGGTGCGCAGGCGCCAAAGCATCCGGTAGAGAAAACCGAACCGGCCGGGATCGGAATGGCAAAAGGCGGTTCCGGCATGGGCAATAAACTCGCGCGGCACGACGAGTTGCGCGCCCGCCAGCACAGAAGGCAAATCGGCTTGATGGGAGTCTGCTGCAACGCTCCAAGCGACGTCCTCCGGCCGCACCTCGTTCAGCGCCAGCCGCCGCGCCGCATCGCGCCAGCCGGCGAAATCGGTCTGGCTCGCAAGGTGCACGCTATATCGGGCAAGGGTGAGTTGAGCCGGCTGCATGATCAAAACAGCGACAGTTGTTCGCAAGAGCGCACGATCGTGTCGCGCAGGCCGGTCTGGTCGGTGAGCCCGCCCGGCGACCAGCCTTCGGCGATGATGAACGGCCGCAGCTTGGCGATCGACTGGCAGATGCGTCCGACATCTTCGAGCCGCAGCCGCCGGTGGCGGCGCGTCTCCAGGATTTTTGCGATCACCTTGGTGCCGAGACCTGGTACGCGCAGCAGCGCCTCGCGATCGGCGCGGTTGATGTCGACCGGAAACCGCCCCCGGTTGCGCAAAGCCCAAGCGAGCTTCGGGTCGATGGCGAGATCGAGCATGCCGTCACCGCTGCCGGCGAGGATTTCCGGCTGCGAAAAGCCGTAGAAGCGCATCAGCCAGTCGGCCTGGTAAAGCCGGTGCTCGCGCATCAACGGTGGTTTCTGTAGCGGCAGGGAGGACGACGAATCCGGGATCGGGCTGAAGGCGGAATAATAGACGCGCCGCAGATGGTAGCTGCCATAGAGCCGCGCGCTGGTGTGCAATATGCCATCGTCGGATGTCTTGTCGGCGCCGACGATCATCTGCGTCGATTGTCCGCCCGGCGCAAAGCGTTCGCGCTTCTTGGTCCTTAGCGTCGGCTCGGCCTTTTCCTCCATCTTGCTGCGCAGCCTGGCCATGGACAGGCGGATCGTTTCCGGCTTCTTTTCCGGCGCCAGTTTTTTCACGCCCTCATCGGTCGGCAGCTCGACATTGATCGACAGCCGGTCGGCGTAAAGGCCGGCCTGCTCGACCAGTTCGGCCGAGCTTTCCGGAATGGTCTTCAGATGGATATAGCCGGAGAATTTTTCCTCCAGTCGCAGCCGCCGCGCCACTTCCACCATTTCGGCCATGGTCTCGTCGGGCGAACGGATGACGCCCGAGGACAGGAACAGGCCCTCGATGTAGTTGCGGCGGTAGAAATCCATGGTCAGCTTCACCACCTCGTCGATGCCGAAGCGGGCGCGCCGCACGTTGGACGACGAACGGTTGATGCAATAGCTGCAATCGTAGATGCAGAAATTGGTAAGCAGGATTTTCAAGAGCGAAATGCAGCGGCCGTCCGGCGCGTAGGAATGGCAGATGCCCATGCCTTCGGTGGAGCCGATGCCGCCGGATCTGAGCGAATCCCTCTTCGCCGAGCCCGACGAGGCGCAGGAAGCGTCGTATTTGGCGGCGTCGGACAGGATCGCCAGCTTTTCACGGACGGTGAGTGCGCTCATCCGTTCATGATATGTTCTAAACGGCCCGGATGTCACCTCATTTGATGCAGGCGGCGAAAAAGTGATCGCCGCCCAGCATCAGGTCGTCACACCTCGTGCAGATAAAGGTGGTAATCTAGTTCGCTCACGGTACGGGCGACGCGCAGATATTCGGACTGCTTGATCGCCACGAAGGTGCGATGCAGGTCCTCGCCCAGCGCTTCTTTCAGGAAACTCGACGCCCGTGCCGCTTCGATCGCGGCGCGCCAGTCGACCGGCATGGTCGTGCGCGTGACGGCGGCTTCATAGCCATTGCCGATCGTCTCGGGTCCGGGGTCGAGACCTTCGTCCAGTCCCTTGACGATGCCTGCCAGCACGGTTGCGGCGATCAGGTAGGGATTGGCGTCGACGCCCGACGGCCGGTGTTCGATGCGCCGGTTCTTCGCATCGCCCGCCGGAACGCGCAGCGCCACCGAACGGTTGTTGACGCCCCATGTCGGCGCAACCGGCGCATAGGATTGCGAGACGAAGCGCCGCCAGGAATTGGCGTGTGGCGCAAACACCAGCATCGATTCGGCCATGGTCTGGATCAGCCCGCCGAGCCCTTGCAGCAAAGGCAGCGACCAGCTTTCGCCGCCGGCCTCGGCAAACACGTTCCGGCCAGCCTTGTCCTGCAACGACACGTGGAAATGCATGCCGGAGCCGGCGTATTTCTCGATCGGCTTGGCCATGAAGCAGGCGGTGACGCCATGACGGCGCGCCTGCGCCCGCACCAGCCGCTTCAGCATGACCAGATCGTCGGCCGCCCGCATCACATCCTTGCGGTAGTTCAGCGTCAGTTCGTACTGGCCGGGCGCATATTCGGAAATGACCGTCTCGGCCGGAATGCCTTGCGCCTTGGCTGCGGCATAGATGTCTGAAAACAGCGGCTCCATGCCGTGCAGGTGGTCGACCGAATAGACCTCGGTCTTGGCCGAGCGGCGGCCGTCGAGTACGGCGTCTGCCGGCTTCACCTTGCCGTCGGCATCACGCTCATTGGCAAGCAGGAAGAATTCGAGCTCGAAGGCGCCCGCGGGATAGAGACCCTTGGCCGCCAGGATCTCGACCTGCCTGGCAAGCGCCAGCCGCGGGTCCGATGACATTGGCTGTCCGTCCAGATGGTACATCGCCATCAGCAGCTGGCCGCGCGGCGGGCTGGTGCCGTAGAGCGGCACCAGCGTGCCGGGGATCGGCCAGGCCCTGAGGTCGCCGTCGCCGGTTGTCCAGATCAGTCCGGTCTCGTGCACGTCCTCGCCGGTGATGTCGAGGCCGAGGATCGAGATCGGCATGTGGCGGCCGCCCTCAAAGATGCTTTTCAGCTCATGCCGGCGCACGATCTTGCCGCGGCCGACGCCGTTGGCATCGGTCAAGACGATATCGAAGGCTTCGATTTCGGCATGGGCGTCGAGAAAGGCTTGCGCCTCGGCGGGCGTCGAGCCCGAAGGTGAAGTCATGATTACTGTACTCAAGGTTGGCTTGGCGGCCCGTTCGTTGACCGCCCGTTCAGTCGCTTGTCTCATGCCGTAAGCCTTGCCGCAACCGTGGCGAAAGCGGTGATCAGCCGGTTGACCTGGGCGCCGGTGGTAGCCGGCGAGATCAGCATCATGTTGTGGAAGGGCGCAATCAGCACGCCCTGGTTGACCAGCGCGACATGGACCGCCGCTTCCAGTTCCGGCGCGTGCGCTGCCTCGGCCTCGGCGCCATTGCGCAACGGGTCGGGCGCGCAGATGAACTCGACACGGGCGCCGACGCGGGAGACATGCCAGGGCAGATTGTAGCGGTCGATGACGCCAGTCAGCCCGGCGTCGAGCCGCAATGCCAGGCGGTCCATCCGGTCGTAGTTCTCACTGGTCATCACCTGTTCCAGCGTCGCGCGCATGGCCGCGAACTGCAGCGGATTGGCCGACAGCGTCGTGCCCATGCCGGAATAGCCCGGTTCCTTGGTTCTGTTGTAATCGGCATAGCGGCTGGCGACCTCGTCGCTCATCCCCCACACGCTCGCCGGCACGCCGCCGGCGATCGGCTTGCCCAGCACGAACAGGTCGGGTTGCAGCCCGAATTTTTTGGTGTAGCCGCCCGGGCCGGTGGAGATGGTGTGGGTCTCGTCGATCAGAAGCAGCGTGCCGGCCGCGCGCGTCAGTTTGCGCAAAGCATCATGGAAACCCGGATCGGGCAGCACCATGCAGGAGTTGGTCAGCACCGGCTCGGTGATGACACAGGCGACATCGCGGTCGGCGAGTGCGGCTTCCAGCGCGGCGACATCGTTGAATTCGATGACCTTCGCCGTCTTGGTCAGATCGCGGAATTCGCCCGCCAGTCCCGGCCGGTTGACAGCGATACCATCGACCAGCCGCACCATCGTCTCGTCGACCGAGCCGTGGTAACAGCCATTGAAGACCAGGATTTTTTCGCGGCCGGTGACGGCGCGAGCAACGCGCAGCGCGAAGCGGTTGGCGTCGGTGGCGGTGGTGGCGATCTGCCAGAACGGCAGGCCGAAACGGTTCTGCAGCAGCGGTCCGATGGCCAGTGCATCCTCCGAAGGCAGCATGTAGGTCAGACCGCGTCCAGCCTGGCGGCGGATGGCGCGCGCCACCGGCGGCGGCGAATGGCCGAACATCGAGCCGGTGTCGCCCAGGCAGAAATCGTCGAGCCTGATACCGTCAATGTCGGTGATGGTGGCGCCTTTGGCGCTGTCGACCAGGATCGGGAACGGCGTCGGCCAGTCGTTCATCCAGTGCATCGGCACGCCGCCGAAGAAGCCAGGCAGGCCGTTGCCCACCTTGGCTGCCGATTTCGGCCGCGCCTTGCGGAAGGCTTCTGCCTCACTCTCGCGCAGCCTGGCGATGCGGTCACGGCTGATGCCGCCGATCGATAGGCCTGAATGGTCGGTTGAATGCATGAAAATCCCCTCTCGGCCACCACTCTAGCCAATCGCCATCTCAAACCGCAATTGGCCGCCGGGCTGCACTGCATTGGTTCAGCAGCACTCGGCTGGCGCTTGACCTTGAGCCCAAGCCCGGTGCCAATACGCTTAGGCATTTGGTTCTGGGGGAGAAAATGCGGACGATCATCTGCACGACGACATTGCTTCTGTCGGCTGGCGCGGCCTTCGCGTCGGGTGGCATCTGGTGTTCCGCCGATGACAAGGCGGCAAATTTCGAGGTCGAAGCCGGCGTCACAAGGGGCATGGGCGGACCGACCTTCAACTTTCGTGGCAATCTCGAGATCGTCGGCCGGCCCGACGGCGACAGCCTGCGCAAGACCGTGTTCGAGGATTCCAACCTGACGCAGTACTGGCTCGACGACAAGGAATTGCGGCTGAACATCTACCACGAGCATGAAGTCGCGCAGCACATCAACTCGGTCGAGCTGACAATCCTGACCAAGACCACGGACGAAGGCGTCTATGACGGGAACTATACGCTCGCCATTTACGATGCCGCCGCGGACACGGACCAGGACGGCAAGCCGGTTGAAGTCACAGGCAAAGTGTCTTGCGGGGCTGAGTAAGAGCGTTCCGGCTAGGCTGAGATGTCGATGACGCCGCAATCGCCGGTCGCACTTCCGAAGGCGATCCGGCGTTCTTCTTTGTCCCACATCATCGATGTGATGGCGCCCTTGCCTTGCCGGCGCAGCAACACTTCCCGGGCATCGGCAAAGCGCACCGCCATCACCATGCCGTCATCATAGCCGATCGCCGCCACGTCCTGGCTTGGGTGACAGGCAACGCAGGTAACCATCGCATTGCCGCGCGTGCCGAGCTCAAGAGGCGCCTTGCCCATCGGGCCGTCCTTGCCCGAAAACGGCCAGACGATCGCCGCCGGCGCGCCGGAACTCGCCAGCCATTTGCCCTTCACGCTCCACGACAGGCTTTTGACCTTGCCGGGATAGCCGGTCATGCGCATGTGCTTGCCGTCGACAAGCTTCCAGCCATGCAGCGCGTTTTCCTGCATGGTGGTGACCAGAAAGGCGCCATCGGGCGAGAAGGTAATGCCGGTATGGGCGCCGGCCCATTCGAGTTCCACCGGTTTGCCTTCGGCGGCCGGGAAATGCAGCGTCGCGCCATTGTAGCGGGCGACGCCGAAGCGCATGCCCTTGGGCGAGAAAGCCAGCCCCTCGACCGAACGCGGATGTGAGAATTCTTTGGTCTTGCCGTCGGCAAAGCGCACGAAAGCGGTCTTGCCCGTGGCATAGGCGATGGCGCCTTGCGGCCCGGCGGCAACGCTGGTGATCCACTTCTTGCCAGCGCTCGCCAGTTCCCCGACATTGCCACCTGCGGCAATGGCAAGAATCTTGCCGTCTTCGCCACCGGTGATCAGCCGATCATTGGCGGCGTCATGGAACGTGGAAAGCAGTCCATCATTCGCCTGCACCGTCCTGTGGCCATTGTCGAGCCGATGGACGGCGCCATCGGCCAGCGCAAAATGCGGCACGTTGTCGAGGAAGACGGCGGCGACGCAATGGCCGTCGAGGTCGAGAGGGGCAACTGTGGGCATCAGAACCATTCCAATGAATTTTGTCGCCATCCCCGGGAAGCCGCCAGCGCGGCCAGGTGTAGCGCCAACCTTCTCCCCTTGTGGGAGAAGGTGGATCGGCGCGCAGCGCCGAGACGGATGAGGGGTGTTGGACGGATCGCCGTCCTTGCCAAGCTGGAGCACCCCTCATCCGACCTCGCTTCGCGAGGCCACCTTCTCCCACAAGGGAGAAGGAAGAGCGGGCAGCGCTAGCGCCATAAAGTCCGGAAATCAAGCCGCCTGGCAGGCGTCAAAGCTCTTCTTCAGCCGCTCGGCGTCGAGGTCGCGGCCGATGAACACCAGCCGGCTCTCATGCTTTTCGCCGTCTTTCCACGCGCGCTGGTGGTCACCTTCGATGATCATGTGCACGCCCTGGATGACATAACGCTCGTCGTCGCCTTTGAGCGCGATGATGCCTTTCAGCCGCAGGATATTGGGGCCTTCCATCTGGGTGATCTTCTCGATCCAGGGGAAGAATTTCTTCGAATCCATCTCGCCGCCGCGCAGCGACACCGACTGCACCGTCACATCGTGAATATCGGAGGGGTGCGCATGATCGTGGTGATGATGGTCGTGCCCGTCATGATCGTGGTGATGATCATGGTCGTGGTCGTGATCATGATCGTGCGCTTCGAGGAAATGCGGATCGTTCTCCAGCGCGCGCGATAGGTCGAAAGCGCCGCGGTCGAGAACCTCGGACAGCGCCACGCCGGCGCGCGTGGTGCGGTGAATCCTGGCCGCCGGGTTGATGGCGCGAATGGTCGCCTCCACTTTGGCCAGCTCTTCGGGTGTCACCAGATCGGTCTTGTTCAGCACCACGACGTCAGCGAAGGCGATCTGGTCCTCGGCTTCCCTGGAATCCTTGAGCCTGAGCGGCAGATGCTTGGCGTCGACCAGCGCCACGACAGCGTCGAGCTTGGTCTTGGAGCGCACGTCGTCGTCCATGAAGAAGGTCTGCGCCACCGGCACCGGGTCGGCCAGACCCGTGGTCTCGACGACGATGGCGTCGAAACGGCCGGGACGGCGCATCAGGCCTTCGACGACGCGGATCAGGTCGCCGCGCACGGTGCAGCAGACGCAGCCATTGTTCATTTCGTAGATTTCCTCGTCGGATTCCACGATCAAATCATTGTCGATGCCGATTTCGCCGAATTCATTGACGATGACGGCGTAACGCTTGCCGTGGTTTTCCGACAGGATGCGGTTGAGCAGCGTCGTCTTGCCGGCACCGAGATAGCCGGTGAGAACGGTCACGGGGATCTGCGTCGTCTGTGCATCGCTCATGTCTTGCCTCGAATGACTGGGCCGCGAAATTCCGGGCCGCAAGAAGGGATTGTTGGCCTGATATAGGATGTGCTCCGGGTTTTTGCACGGGGCAAACCGCATGGGCGTTTGACCCAGGGGTTGAGGGTGCGGGCGTGTGGACCGAAACATCCCCCGAACAGGCCGTGTGCGAGCGATGCCGCCCATCCAGCGCGTCGCCTGAAAGCCTCTTCGTTGAGCTGTGCGGAGCCGCGCCGTCTCAAACCACTGCAATCGCCTTGGCGGAAACTCGTTTGTCATCTAACTGAAATAAACATCTGGCATCACCACGGTGGGCACCACAAATGCTTGCCGGCAAAGCTGTTTCGAAAGCCGGAATCTTTCTGATCGTCGATTGCCAACCGGCCGGCTGCGTCTATGCTGCACGCACCGGTACGGCCGAAGAGGGATCACCATGGCCAAGGCGGACAAGACTGCAACGATGAGCCGGCTGCATTCGGCGGCAAGGCTAGCAAGGACCGCGCTGGCGGCGCGGCTTCTGGCGCATGGCTTCTATGCCGGCCAGGACCAGATCATGCTGACACTCGACCGCGAGGACGGCCAGACGCCCGGCAACCTCGCCGGCCGCCTCGGCGTGCGCCCGCCGACCATCACCAAGACCATCAACCGGCTGCAGGCGCAGGGCTTTCTGGAAAAGCGCGCCTCCTCGGCAGACGCCCGCCAGGCGCATATTTTCCTCACCGACACCGGCCGCGAAATCATCCACGCCATCGAGAAATCGGTGAAGAAGACGGAAAAACAGGCCTTGAAGGGCCTCGACAAGAAAGAGCAGAAGACGCTGTTCAAGCTGCTCGCCCGCATCGAAGCCAATCTGTCGAACGAAGAGCTGGTGCTCATCGACGACGATGGCGACATCGACGACTGATCGGCACGTTCTGAGCTAGGCCGCCAACGAAGGTCCGCGCACCAGCGTCGACCAGCGGCCGGGCGTAAGGCCAAATGCCTTCTTGAAATGTCTGTTGAAATGGCTCTGATCGCTGAAGCCGGCGCCAACGGCGATCTCGGCCAGCGGCTCCCCTGCCTCGATCATCCGCCTTGCCTTTTGCAGCCGGCGCATCAGCAGGAAACGATGCGGGCTGGTGGCATAGGTCGCGCGGAAATGGCGTGACAGCGCATAGCGGTCGAGCCCGGTGATCGCCTCCAGCTCATCGGAACGGACGGCCCGCTCGGCATTCTCCTCGAGATAGTCGCGCGCCAGCGCCGCGGCGCGCCAGGCCGTCTTTCCCATCGGCTTTGCCTTCTGTCCGGCATGACGCCTGAGATGCTGCGCCAGCTCCGCAACGAAATCGGCGACGAACAGCTCGTCCAGTCCTTCGTCGAGCGGCGCCAGGGCCGACAGCAGCGTGCCGCGCAAGGCAGCATCGCTCACCACCGCATCCCTGACGAAAGGCAGCGCCGCACCGCCAAGGCAATCAAGCAGCAGCGACGGCTCCAGATAGAGGATCCGGTAGCGCAACCCGTCCTCGGTGCCGGCGCCGCCATCGTGCACTTCGTCAGGGTGCAGCACGATCACCTGGCCGGGCAGGCTGTGGTTCAAGGCGCCGCGGTAGTGGAAACGCTGCACGCCCGACAGCGTCACGCCGACGGCAAGCGTATCGTGGCGGTGCAGGTCGAAGGCGTTGCCGTGGAAATGCGCCTCGATGCGCTCGATGCCGGTGGTAACAGGCGCCGAAACGATGCGGTCCCCAGGGGCGACCGAATCCGCGCACGAACGTTCAAGACCCTGTGCCGCCTCACCGTCTAGACCGTGCGCCATCGCCTATCCCTGCCCGTCACGGGCCCGCTCCCGGAGTCCTAATCTTGGTGTTCGATACGAAATTTGCAATCGTGCTGCGGGACGATCTCGCCGTCTGGCAAAAGCTCAACGTCACGGCGTTCCTGACCAGCGGCATCGTCGCGCAATTCCCTGACATCATCGGCAAGCCCTATCGCGACCGCGCGGGCAACCTTTACAATCCACTGTCGATCCAGCCGGTCATCGTGCTTTCGGCCGACGGACCGACGCTCAATGCCGTCCACCGCCAGGCGCTGGAGCGCGGCGTGGCGACATCAGCCTATGTCGAGGAGATGTTTGCCACCGGCTTTGATGCCGCCAACCGCGCCATCTTTGCCGAGTTCGCGCCGGAAGACGCCAAGATCGTCGGCATCGCGCTGCGCGCCGACAAGAAACTTGTCGACAAGATCACCAAGGGTGCCCGCATGCATGCCTAGTTCGTAAGCAATTGGGCTGCAGTGGGCTGAGCCTGTGCGCGTCGCCTGTTGTGCCAGTCGCTTTTGGCTTGCCGGGCACAGGCGATTGCCGCAAAGGTAGGCTTCTATCCTCCCTGCCCGGCCTGACATTGAACGTTCCCGCAAAATCAGACGAAAGCGCAACGCCGCCCGCGGCGATGCTGTTCATGCTTTCGACCTATGTATTTTTCACCTTTCTCGACACGTCGAGCAAATATCTGGTGCTGGCCGGCGTCTCGGCGCTGGTCGTCGCCTGGGCCCGCTTCACCGTCCATGTCGTGCTCGTCGGTGTCTTCCTGCGCGGCTGGCGCGAGCCGTCGCGCTTCCGCGCCAACAATCTGCCGGCCCACATCCTGCGCGGCGGGCTGCTGTTCGGCTCGACCATGTGCAACGTCATGGCGCTCAAGACACTGCAACTGGCCGAGACCACTTCGATCTACTTCTTCGGCCCGATGGTGATCACCGCGCTTGCCGGCCCGCTGCTTGGCGAATGGGCCGGTTGGCGGCGCTGGCTGGCGATCCTGTCGGGTTTTGTCGGCGTGCTGGTCATCACAAGGCCGGGCGTCGGCGTGTTCGGTGTCGGCCATCTCTTCGCGCTTGGCTCGATGCTGTCGAACTCCTTTTACGTCATCATGACGCGACGCATGTCGGCCAGCGAAAGCTCGGAAAGCCTGATCCTGTTTTCGGCGCTGGCGCCGGCCGTGCTGCTTTTGCCCATGCTGCCGTTCTCGCATGGGCTGCCGCAGGACGGCTGGCACTGGCTCATTCTGGTGATGCTGGGCGTGTTCGGCGCCGGCGGCCACTGGCTCCTGGTGCAGGCCTACCGCCTGGCGACCACCACGGCGCTGGCGCCCTATCCCTATTCGCAAATGGTCTGGATGATCCTGTCCGGCTGGATCATCTTCCACCAGTTCCCCGACCGCTGGACGCTGGTCGGTGCCGCCATCATCGTCGCCAGCGGCCTCTACATCATCCATCGTGAGCACCGTCTGCGCCTGCGCAATCGCACGACTGTCGACGTCGAGGCGGAGGCGCTGGCGAAAAAACTTTGATTTGCTCCGAATCCGATGGCATAACGCCGCATTTAAACAATTTAAAAACTCGGGGAGCGAAGGGCTGGCACAAAAGATCAAGCTTTCGACGATCGCGGATGCGCTTGGCGTGTCCACGGCCACGGTCTCCCTCGCACTGCGCGACAGCCCGCTGGTCGCCGGCGCCACGCGCGACCGCATCAAGGAACATGCCCGCGCCATCGGCTATATCTACAACCGCCGCGCCGCCTCGCTGCGCACCTCGCGCTCGGGCATTGTCGGCGTCGTCGTCCACGACATCATGAACCCGTTCTTCGCCGAGATCCTGCGCTCGATCGAAAGCGAGCTCGACCGCAGCCGGCAGACCTTCATCCTGTCCAACCACTACGACCAGTTGGAGAAGCAGCGCACCTTCATCGACACGCTGCTGCAGCTCGGCGCAGACGGCGTCATCATGTCGCCGGCCATCGGCACGCCGGCTTCCGACATCGTCATGGCCGAGGAAAACGGCCTGCCGGCGGTGTTGATCGCGCGCACCGTGGAAGGCGCCGATGTGCCGGTGTTCCGTGGTGACGATGCCTATGGCACAGCACTTGCCACCAATCATCTGATCTCGCTCGGCCACAAGCGCATCGCCATGATCGGCGGCACCGACCAGACCTCGACCGGGCGCGACCGCTATCAGGGCTATCTCAACGCCATGGAGGCCGCCGGGCTTGAGGTCAGGCCGTCCTGGCGCATTGCCGGGCCGCGCACCAAGCAGGGCGGGTTCGAGGCGGCTGGACAGTTTTTGGCGCTGAAAGACAAGCCAACCGCCGCCTGCTGCTGGAATGATCTCGTCGCCATCGGGCTGATGAACGGCATTGCCCGCGCCGGTCTGGTGCCGGGCGCCGACATCTCGGTCACCGGCTATGACGACCTCGAGGAGGCGGCAATCGCAACACCGGCGCTCACCACGGTCTGGAATGGCCAGCGCGAGGTCGGCCGCCGCGCCGCCAGCGCACTGCTCGACAAGTTGAATGGACAGGCGGTACGGCCGTCGCAGGAACTGATCAAGCCGGAACTGCATGTGCGCCAGTCGACCGGCAAGCCGGTGGAGCGTGCATGACCAAGCCTGAGCAGTTGCACTCCGTCGCCGTTCTGGTGCCGGGGCATTTCAACGACCATGCGGTCGAGCGCATCGACCGCACCTTCAGACGGGTCAAGATCGAACGCGCCGATCCCGCACTTGTCACCGACGAAATGCGCCGTGACGTGCGCGCCATTGCGTCCTTCGCCGGCGTCAACGCGGCATTGATGGATGCCTTGCCCAATCTCGAATTGATCGCGTCTTTCGGCGTCGGCTATGATTCCGTCGATGCCGTCCATGCGGCCAAGAAAAACATCATGGTCACCAACACCCCCGATGTGCTGACCGAAGAGGTTGCCGACACCACGATCGGCCTTTTGCTCAACACCGTGCGCGAACTCTATACCGCCGAGAAATGGCTGCGCGACGGCAGCTGGGTGAAGAAGGGCAACTATCCGCTGAGCCGGCTGACCTTGCGCGGCCGCCATGTCGGCATTTTGGGCATGGGCCGCATCGGCCTGGCCATGGCGCGCCGGCTGGAGGCGTTCGGGCTGCCGGTCGCCTACCACAACCGGCGCCGTGTCGAAGGGCTTGCCTACCAATACCATCCGACGCTGAAGGGCCTTGCCGAAGCGGTCGACACGCTGATTTCCGTGGTGCCGGGCGGCGCTTCCACCGAAAAGGCGGTCAACGCCGAAATCCTGGCGGCGCTTGGCGCCAATGGCGTGTTCGTCAACATCGGCCGGGGCAGTACGGTCGATGAGCCGGCGCTCGCGGCAGCGCTTGCCAACGGCACCATCGCCGCCGCCGGGCTCGACGTCTTTGCCGACGAACCGAACGTGCCCAAGGCCTTGCTCGAAGCGCCCAACACGTCGCTGCTGCCGCATGTCGGGTCGGCCTCGCACCACACGCGCCGCGCCATGGCGGATCTGTGCGTCGACAATCTGGTGTCCTGGTTCAGCGAGCGGCGGCCGCTGACACCGGTGCCGGAGACGGTGAATGTGAAGGCCGCCGGTTAACGCCGGGGCGCGACGGCCACATTTATTAACGTCGGCTTAACCCCTTTGAAATGATTATTCATCCGGGGCGTATGCGTGGATGAATACCAGAATGAAGATACTTTCCGCATTGATCGCCGCCGCGGCGCTGTTAGGCGGCGTTCAGCTGCTTCACGGCGGCGCTGGGCAAAGCGCTGCCGACGAGGTCACGCCGTCCACCAGCTTCAGGCTTGTCGCCAATGGCGATGAAGGCGATTGCGCGGTGAGCCGCGGCGCCGCGATTCGAGACGGCCTGTCACTGTTGACGGTAGCGCCAAATTGCCGCCGGCTGCTGCCCGGCATCGAGCGGGCGAAATTCTGGCGCGAAGAGCAGGACGGCACCGTGGCTTTCAGCGCCGACGGCATCGACCCGATCGTCACCTTCTCGGTTGCCGATGGCGATGGCTACGAATCCTACGCGCCAGCCACGCCGTTGCTATCGCTGGCGGCCGCCGACGATCGGGATCAATCCGGCAACTGATACGCTCGATTACTCGGCCGCCGCCCGCGCGCCGGCTTTCGCCGCCGCATGCAGGCGCACCGCATCACCGAAGGCGCGGAAAATCTTGGCCGAGTTGCTGTCCGACTTGACCCAGTATTCCGGGTGCCATTGCACGCCGACAGCGAAAGCGCGGGCGTCCTTTACCGACACCGCCTCGACTGTGCCGTCAGCGGCGACGGCCTCGACCTGCAGCTTCGAGCCGAGCCGGTCGATCGCCTGGCGATGCAGCGAATTGACCTTGATGTCGCCGGCGCCGAACACGCCGGCCAGACAGCTGCCCGGCTTGATCGAAATGGTCTGGTGAATGGCGAAACGCTCGTCCTGGTTGTCGCTCACCGGGGCGCGGTGGTCGAGCGAGCCCTCGCGCTCCTGGATTTCGGTGCCGAGCGTGCCGCCCAGCGCCACGTTCAGTTCCTGGATGCCGCGGCAGATGGCGAGCAGCGGGACGCCGCGCTCGATCGCCTTGCGGATCAGCGGCAGCGTAGTGGAATCGCGCGCCGGATCGTAGGGGCCGTTGGCCTCGCTGGCATCGCCGCCATAAAGTGAGGGATGCACGTTGGACTTCGAGCCGGTGACCATGACGCCGTCGACCGACGACAGCAATTCGTCGAAGTCGAGCCGGTCACCGAAGGACGGCACCAGCAGCGCCAACACGCCTGCGCCCGAAAGCGCCGCCTCGATATATTGCTGCGGGGCGGCATGCCAGGTGTAGTTGTCGAACTGACGGACGTCGGTCGATATGGCGACGAGCGGTTGGTGCATTTTGGGTCCGGATTCCCTTTGACGCGAAGCGAATAGGCTATTGTGCCTGCAAAATAGGCGATCCGAAGGCGCTTTTCCATGGCAAGTTTCACCGCCTCGCATGGGCCAGGCAATAAACGTTAGACTATAGTTGCAGGCCGGGCGCCAAGCCTGCGGATTTGTCGCCAGCGCCGCCGTCAAATCCCGCTGCCATGCTGGACTCGACCCCTTGCCCGTGTATTGTTTCGGGCAAACCGATACCGGGCGTGAGGAGATGTCCCTGATATCGGTTTGTTGGTCCAATAGGGAGGAACTGCATGGATCGTCGTTCATTCATCCGCAAGGCCGGGGTCACCGGCGTGGGCGCCGCGGCGGCTGCGGCCACGCTTGCCGCGCCGGCAATCGCCCAATCCAATCCGAAAGTGACGTGGCGGCTGGCATCGTCCTTCCCGAAATCGCTCGATACGATCTATGGCGGCGCGGAAGTCTTCTCGAAAATGCTGTCGGAGGCGACCGACGGCAATTTCCAGGTCCAGGTCTTTGCGTCCGGCGAACTGGTGCCCGGCCTGCAGGCCGCCGACGCCACCACTGCCGGTACGGTCGAGGCCTGCCACACGGTGTCATACTATTACTGGGGCAAGGACCCTACATGGGCGCTGGGTGCGGCGGTGCCGTTCTCGCTCAATGCACGCGGCATGAATGCCTGGCATTACCATGGCGGCGGCATCGACCTGTTCAACGAGTTTCTCGCCACGCAAGGTCTTTTCGGCCTGCCCGGCGGCAACACCGGCGTGCAGATGGGCGGCTGGTTCCGCAAGGAGATCAACACCGTCGCCGACCTTTCCGGCCTCAAGATGCGCATCGGTGGCTTTGCCGGCAAAGTTGTCTCGAAGCTCGGCGTCGTTCCGCAGCAGATCGCCGGTGGCGACATCTATCCGGCGCTGGAAAAGGGCACCATCGACGCCGCCGAATGGGTCGGCCCCTATGACGACGAGAAGCTTGGCTTCTACAAGGTCGCGCCCTACTACTACTATCCCGGCTGGTGGGAAGGCGGGCCGACCGTCCATTTGATGTTCAACAAGGCGAAATACGAAGAGCTTTCGCCTGCCTACAAGTCGCTGGTACACACAGCGGCGCAGGCGGCAGACGCCAACATGCTGCAGAAATACGACTATCTCAATCCTGCGGCGGTGAAGCGGCTGGTGGCCGGCGGCGCGAAATTGCGGCCGTTCACCCCGGAAATCATGGCTGCCTGTTTCGAGAAGGCCAACGAGGTCTACACCGAAATGGAAGCCTCAAACGCACAGTTCAAGAAGATCTGGGACTCGATCAAGGGCTTCCGCAAGGAGCACTATCTGTGGGCGCAGGTGGCCGAGTACAATTACGACACCTTCATGATGGTCCAGCAGCGCAACGGCAAGCTGTAGGCCGCTGTTCATTTAAAAAGACCCCGGGCTGGATAGCCCGGGGTCTTTTTTTGTCAGCCCGCGTAGGCGCTGACCTCGACCAGTATTCCGCCCGGCGCATTGCAATAGAAGGTGGTCGATTTGACGCCGCCGCGCGTCAGCTCCTGCACGTCGCCCGGCTCGCGGCCGGCACCGGCAAGTTCGGCATGCTTTGCATGCACCATCTGCGCATTGCCAATGAAGAAGCCGACATGAAAGCCGTCGGGATAGGCGGCCTCCTCTCCCTTGCTGGGCTTCATCAGGTTGAGCGCAAAGCCATCGCTGCCTTGCAGAACAGCAAAGGCATCCTTGCCGCGCATGTCGAGAAGCGCAAAGCCGAAATGGCCGGTGAAGAAATCACTGAGGCCCGGCAACGTCGGCCGTCACCAGATTTGCATGGTTCAGTTTCATGATACGTTTCCTGTCACGGTTGAGGTGCGGACAGGCTTGGCCGCAGACCACGAACCGGCGGGTGCATTGACATCGGAATTTTGCCAAGACCCAACCGGCTCGCGGGCTGTGCGCCTCGCTTGCCGGCCGCGGGTCCTCTCGCACAAGAGCGATGAACAGGCCTCCGCCGAGCATGATCCCTAGAAGTGGCGTCCGGTTTTCGGACAAGATCATGCTCGAGAAACAAGAAACGGAAGAGGCCGGACTACCGAACCGGCCATGTCTTTTTCGGCGCGGCCTGAATAGCCGATAGCCAAACCGGCGGCAAGGGTTGACGTGCGCCGGTGCGCCTCAGCTTCGTCCCGGCACCACCAGCACCTTGACCTGGCCGGGGGCGGCCGGATTGGCGATCACCGAGGGGGCTTCCTCGAGGCCGACCTGTCTTGAGATGAGCTTGTCGATCTCGATTGCTCCGGACGCGACAAGGTCCGCAGCCCGCCGGTGGGTGAAGGGGTTGATGAACGAGCCAAGAACCTTCAATTCACGAAACAGGATGTCGAACGGTTCGAAGGGCACTTTCACGCCTTGCGGCATGACGCCGACAATCACCACCGTGCCGCCCGACTTCGCCAGCCGCATCGATTGTTCGACGGTGTCGGGGACACCGGCGCATTCGAGCACCACGTCGAGCCCACCGGGCACAAGCCCGCCTGGCCCGGCGATGGCCTCGATCGGGTCAACGGCGCCTGGATCGACCGTCGCCGTTGCGCCGAGCTCTTCGGCGAGCGCCCGGCGGGAGGCTTGCCGCGTCGACAGGATGATTGTCGCCGCTCCTGCGAGCCTCACCAATTGCACGGTGAGCAGGCCGATGACGCCGCCGCCGAGCACGACAACCGAAGCGCCAGGCCTGATGCCGGCGAGATCGACAGCATGCAGGCAGCACGCCAGCGGCTCGCAGAACGCGCCATGCGTTGGCTTGAGGTTCGCAGGCAGTAGAAAGGCCTGGCTCTGCGGCATCACGACATAGTCGGCGAAGCCGCCGTCGCGATGGATGCCGATGGCCCTGAGATTGCTGCACAAATTGACACGGCCGGCCCGGCAATGGCCGCAGCGCCCGCAGGAGATGTTGGGATCGCCGGTGACGCGGTCGCCGACGGCGATGCCGGAAACCGCTTCTCCGACGGCCTCGACGATGCCGCAGAATTCGTGACCAAGTGTCACCGGCGGGCTCGAAGGGAATTCGCCGTGGAGGAGGTGGCGGTCGGTGCCGCAAACGCCGCAGGCTTCCACGCGCACGAGAACATCCTGCGGTCCCGCAACGGGCTTGTCGACTTCCCGCAGCGCGATGCTACCCACCGCTTCCAGGCGCACAGCTCTCATCGCTTTATCCCATGCGGCATCAGTTGAAACTCGGCGGCTTGGACAGATCCGTCGCCGGCGGCGCCGGACTGGCCGGTGGCGTGTCGCCGAAATTCGGCGGCTGCGACAGATCGTTCGAGGGTGGCGCCGCCGGAGATGCGCCGCCATCGGCAGGCGGTGGTGTGCCGAGAGGCGCAAGACCTGGCATGTCCGGCAACTTGATCTCGATCGTACCTGGATCGACGGCCGCGCCCTTGTAGTGCATCACCATCTGCGGGAAGGCGATGGTCAGCCCGATCATGATCACCTGGATGCAGACGAAGGGCACCGCGCCCCAGTAGATCTGGCCGGTGGTTACCGGCGCGATCTGCTTGCCGGTGAGGCGGTCGAGATAGGGCACGCGCGCGGCGACCGAGCGCAGGTAGAACAGCGCAAAGCCAAAGGGTGGGTGCATGAACGAGGTCTGCATGTTGACGCCAAGCAGCACGCCGAACCAGATCAGGTCGATGCCGAGCTTGTCGGCTGCGGGCGCCAAGAGCGGCACGATGATGAAGGCGAGCTCGAAGAAATCGAGGAAGAAGGCCAGGAAAAAGACCAGGATGTTGACGCCGATCAGGAAGCCGACCTCGCCGCCCGGCAGCGACGTCAAAAGGTGCTCCACCCAGATATGGCCGTTGACGCCGTAGAAGGTGAGCGAGAACACCCGCGCGCCGATCAGGATGAACAGCACGAAAGACGATAGCCGCGTTGTCGAGGTCAGCGCCTGCTTGATCACGTCGAGCGACAGCCGCCCCTTGGCCGCCGCCATGATCAAGGCGCCGACGGAACCCATGGCGCCGCCTTCGGTCGGCGTGGCAATGCCGAGAAAGATGGTGCCCAGCACCAGGAAGATAAGCGCCAGCGGCGGGATCAAGACGATGATCACCTGCTGTGCCAGCCGGGACATCATGTTGATGTTCAGGCGCTTGTCGGCAATCGCCACGATGTAGATGAACAGCACGCCGACGCTGGCGCCGAGAATGTCGGCATTGTCGCCATGCGCCGGTGCGAGATAGCGATAGGCCGCATAGGAAATCGCGACTGTCACCAGCAGCGCCGCCAGAAGCGACAGAACGCCGTGGCCCAGCGTGCGCGCCTCCAGCGGCAGCGCCGGCACCCATTTCGGCCGGACGATCGACATGATCAGGATGTAGAGCGCGTAAAGGCCGGTCAGGACCAGGCCTGGGATCAGCGCGCCGGCATACATGTCGCCAACGGAGCGGCCGAGCTGGTCGGCCAGCACGATCAGCACCAGCGATGGCGGGATGATCTGCGCCAGCGTGCCCGAGGCGGCAATGACACCGGCCGCCAGCCGGCGGTCATAGCCATAGCGCAGCATGATCGGCAGCGAGATCAGGCCCATGGCGATGACCGACGCGGCCACCACGCCGGTGGTGGCCGCCAGCAGCGCACCGACGAAGATCACGGCATAGGCAAGACCGCCGCGGATCGGCCCGAACAGCTGGCCGATCGTGTCGAGCAGATCCTCGGCCATGCCGGAGCGCTCAAGCACGATGCCCATGAAGGTGAAGAACGGGATCGCCAGGAGCGTGTCGTTGGACATCACCCGGCTGCCGTAGAAATTGTCGGGCAAAGCGTGCAGCAGCGGCCAGGCCAGATTGATCGAGCCGCCCGAATAGGGCGACAAAACGACACCGATGAAGAAGAACATCAGGCCGTTGGCGGCGAGCGAGAAAGCGACGGGGTAGCCGATCAGCAGGAAGATGATCAGCGAGGCGAACATGATCGGCGCCATGTTCTGGGCGATGAACTCGATCATGGGCGCGCCTCCTGGGCGAGCGCCTTGGCTTCGTCGGCGAGGGCCTTCGCGTCGAGCTCGGCCTGCTCGTGCGCCGATATGAACGGATTGGGATCGTCCATGTCGCCGCTCATGATGGCGATCTTCTTGATGATCTCGGAGATGCCTTGCAGGGCCAGCAGGAAGAAGCCGACGAGCAAGATCGCCTTGGCCGGCCAGATGATCAGGCCGCCGGAATTGTTCGACATTTCGCCGCTGCGAAACGACAGCGACACGTAAGGCACGAAATAGATCACCATCAGCGTCACGAACGGCATCAGGAAGAACAGATGGCCGAGCAGGTCGATCCAGTGCTGAACGCGGCGCGAGAACATGCCGTAGACGATGTCGATGCGGATGTGGTCGTTCTGCTTCAGCGTGTAGGCGGCGGCCAGCATGAAGGCGGCGCCGAACAGGTACCACTGCAATTCCAGCCATGCGTTCGACGAGATGTCGAAGATTTTGCGGATGACGGCATTGCCGGCGCTGACCAGGATTGCCAGCAGGATCAGCCACGATATCCATCTGCCGATGAACTCGTTCATACGGTCAATCGTTCTGGATAGAGCGAGCAGCCCTGCCATGCATTCCTCCCTTATGTCGAAGGCGCGCCGGCTCCCCTTATTTTCCGTCGCGCCGCTGTGGCCTAACGGTATGCCGCGCGTGGTTCGGCGGGTCAACATGGCATAGGCGCGATCAACGGCGTTGTGACGGGAGGCAGGGGATAAAGCGCCGCCTGGCGGCTGCGTCATGCAACCAAAGTCTGATGCCGGATGCGGCGATCAGGCGATCTTCTGCTGGTCGCGGCCGGGACCGATCAGCACGAGTGCTGCGACCAGGAACAGATACATCCAGCCATCGCGCCATTCGATCGGGAAATAGCCGGCCCATAACGACTCCGCCATGCCGAAGGCGGCCGCACCGAGCGCGGCACGTGGCGGCGAGAGATAGCCGCCCACCGCGGTGACGAAGAGGATTTTCAGACCGTAGACGAGGCCGGAGCCGAAGCTGACATTGCCGTAGTAGAGGGCTGCCATGACGCCGGCCAGTGCGGCGCAGAAACCGCCGGACAGCACAGCATGCCGGAACACCTTGCGCACATCGACACCGCACAAGGCTGCCGCATGGGGATCGTCGGAGACGGCGCGCCAGCGGCGGCCGAAACCCGAACGGGCAAACGCCCATGCGGCGAGGATGATTGCCGCTAGAACAATCGCGCAGTCGATAAGCTGGATCAGCGTCAGCGTCGCCTTGAAGCTGGCGTCCTGAGCAAAAACAATGGGCTGCGCCAGCATCGGCGGCAGCCACCAGTCATGTGTGTCGGCGGCAATGCGGCTGGCTTCCGACAGCACCAGCAGGATGCCGAGCGTTGTCACCACGATTGCGTTGGGCGTGCGGTCGGCCAGCGGTTCGAAGACGCTGCGCGACAGCACGTGGCTGATCAGCGCGGCATAGAGGAAAGCCGTGACGACGCCGAGCACCACCGCCGCCAGCAAGGTCAGCCACAATACCTGATAGCCGAAGGCCACGGTCAGGATCATCGTCTGGCCGCAAAAGGCGAACAGTGCGCCATAAGCGAGATTGGTCCGGTGCAGGATGCCGTTGGTCAGCACGTAGCCGAAGGCGAGCAGCGCATAGAGCGCGCCCGAATGCAGCCCGTTCAGCACCTGCTGGAAGAAATAGAGCATGGGTGACCTTCCGGGCATGCCGCCCAAAAGTGCAAAGCGGTTTTGGGGCAACGACATGCCTCAACAAAGTCCTGCGGAGGCCGCGCCCGCACCAAGGTTTGCATCGTAGAATCTAACTTGTCAAACGCGATTTATCGGTTAGATTTCCGATATGACGGTATCCTGGACCCCGCATCGCTTCACCGGCGGCATGCTTGCGCTCGACACGGCGAACACCGTGGTGTTGCGCAACGATCCCGACAAAACCTTCGACCGTTTTGCCGATCCGGCCGAGATCGCGCGCTTTGCCGATGCCGCCAGCGGTTTTCGCGGCGCCGAGCTTGGCGGCAGGCGGCTGGAGGCGGCCTCGCCGGACAGGATCGCCCCGGTGGTGCTGTCGATCCGGGAGACGACCGACCGGCTGTTTCGCGGCGCGGTGTCGAAAGGTGCGCTTGCCGCCGGCGACCTCGCCCCTTTTCTCAAGGCATGCGCCAGCGGACTCGATCAGAGCCCGGCCGAGATCGGCGCTCCGGGCAAGCCGTTCGGCGATCCGGCGACGCCGATCGCCTTTGAGGCGGCGCTGGCGGTTTCGGCCTTGTCGCTGCTGCGCGACGATACGGTCGCCAGGCTCAGAATCTGTCCCAACTGCAGCTGGCTGTTCGTCGACAGAAGCCGCAATTCCAGCCGTCTTTGGTGCGACATGGCGGTGTGCGGCAACCGCCAGAAAGCAAGCCGTCACTATCGCCGCCGTACGGCGGCTCATGAGGTCAAGAATGCCTAGGGTTTTTCGTTCGATCCTTGTCGGCGCGGCATTCACTGCCGCTGTTGCGCTCGGCGCCTGCCGCGACACCGGCGGCGATGGCAAGCTGTTCGAGGTTTCCGGCAAGGTCGTCGTCTTCAACTACCGTCTCGCCCGGGCGACCTATGTCGTGACGCTGCGGCCCCTGCAGCCGATGGGCGAAGGCCAGGTGGCGGTCGCCAGCTTCCAGAATCCCGCCGGCGGCGCGCCTTTGGTGGTCGAGCAGAAGGTCTGGCCGAAGCTCGACAAGGTCAGCCTGGAGAGCCCGGCGCTGACCTGTATCGTCAAGGATAAGCCTTACGCGATTTCGATCAGCATCAAGGGTTCCGACGGCACTGAGCTTCAGAAGATCGACACCACGCTGATATCGAGCGAGGATCAGTCGATCTTGCCCGACCGTCCCTTGGTCGTCGACCAGCTCTACACCGCCAACCCGGATCTCGCCGGCCATCCCGACGGCAAGCTGCCGAACGAGCCGAAGCCGGATTGCCCGAAGGCCTGACGCGCCGCTCAGCCTGGCACTTTCGATTTCGTTTGACCTGCCTTGCAAGCGGAGAAAGACTGCGCCATCTCACTCCTACGTTGGCTGCGCCCCCCGCCGCCGCCTCCGCAGAGGAAATGCCTGATGACGCTGCATGACGTCGCGCTCGACGACAAGTTCGATCTTGGCAAGGAGCGCATCTTCCTATCCGGCGCGCAGGCGGTCATCCGCATGCTGTTGATGCAGCGCGAGCGCGACCGCCGCGCCGGCCTCAACACGGCAGGCTTCGTTTCCGGCTATCGTGGCTCGCCGCTCGGCGGCCTCGACATGCAGCTGTGGCGGGCGAAAAAACAGCTCGCCGCGGCCGATATCGTCTTCCAGCCCGGCCTCAACGAGGAGCTTGCCGCCACCGCCTGCTGGGGCTCGCAGCAGACGGAGTTGCTGGGCGAAGGCACGCATGACGGGGTGTTTTCGGTCTGGTACGGCAAGGGACCGGGCGTCGACCGTTCGGGCGATGTCTTCCGCCACGCCAACCTCGCGGGATCGTCGAAGCATGGCGGCGTGCTCGCTTTGATGGGCGACGACCACATGGCCGAATCCTCGACCAATGCGCACGCCACCGAATTCCTGTTCGTCGACACCATGGTGCCGATCCTCAATCCGGCCGGCGTCCAGGAGATCATCGACTACGGGCTCTACGGCTTTGCCATGTCGCGCTTCGCCGGAACCTGGGCGGCGATCAAATGCGTCAAGGACAACATCGAATCGACGGCCTCCGTCGATGCCGCGCTCGAGCGGCTGAACATCGTCGTGCCGGAGTTCGACATGCCGCCCGGCGGCCTCAACATCCGCCACGAGATCGACATGCTCGGCCAGGAGGAGCGGCTGCATGAACACAAGCGCGCCGCCGCGTCCGCCTTCATCCATGCCAATGGCCTGAACCGCATGGTCTATTCCGGCGGCCGCAGCCCGAAGCTCGGCATCATCACGCTGGGCAAGAGTTATCTCGATGTCCGCCAGGCGCTGGAAGACATCGGCATCGACGAGGCCGCCGCCAACCGCATCGGCATCCGCCTGTTCAAGGTCGGCTGCCCGTGGCCGCTCGACCTGCAGCATATCTCCGAATTCGCCCGTGGCCTCGACACCATCGTCGTCGTCGAGGAGAAGCGCTCGCTGATCGAGGTGCAGCTGCGCGAAAACCTCTACGGCACAGCCACCCAGCCGGTCATCGTCGGCAAGAAGGACGAGCGCGGCGACTGGCTGTTCCCGGCCAAGGGCGCGCTCGACCCCAACGAGATCGCCATTGCGCTGGGCGAGCGGATCCTGCGCACCATCGGTCCTTCGGAAGAGATCGCCGCGAAGGTGGCGAAGCTGCGCCAGTTCCAGGCGATGCTTGCCGACACCAGCGATATCGGTTCGCGCACGCCATTCTTCTGCTCCGGCTGCCCGCACAATTCCTCGACCAAGGTGCCAGACGGCTCGATCGCCGCCGCCGGCATCGGCTGCCATTTCATGGCGCTGTGGATGGATCGCAACACCGTCGGCTTCACCGCCATGGGCGGCGAAGGCGCGCAATGGGTTGGCCAGGCGCCGTTCTCCAAGCGCGACCACATTTTCCAGAATCTCGGCGACGGTACCTACAATCACTCCGGAGTTCTGGCGATCCGCTTCGCGCTGTCGACCCACGCCAACATCACCTACAAGATCCTCTACAACGACGCCGTCGCCATGACCGGCGGCCAGCCGCATGAAGGCGGGCTGACGGTGGACATGATCGCCAGGCAAGTGCGCGCCGAAGGCGTCGAGCGCATCGCCATCGTCACCGACGAGCCGGACAAATATGCCGGGAAGGCTGAATTTCCATCCGGCGCGACCATCCATCACCGCGACGATCTCGATCTGGTCCAGCGCCAGCTGCGCGACGTCAAAGGCGTCTCGGTGCTGCTCTACGACCAGACCTGTGCGGCCGAAAAACGCCGCCGCCGCAAACGCGGCACCTTCCCGGATCCCGACAAGCGGGTGTTCATCAACGAACTGGTCTGCGAGGGCTGCGGCGATTGCGGCGTGCAGTCGAACTGCGTCTCGATCCAGCCGGTCGAGACCGAGTTCGGCCGCAAGCGCAGAATAGACCAGTCGAGCTGCAACAAGGATTTCTCCTGCGTCAACGGCTTCTGCCCGTCCTTCGTCACCGTCCACGGCGCCAAGATCCGCAAGGCTGAAGGCATTGCCGGGCGGACCGATCCGCTCGACGGCGTGCCGGTGCCGGCTGAATTCCCGCTTGGCAGCGAGGGCTGGGCGGCGATCATCGACGGCGTCGGCGGCACCGGCGTCGTCACCATCGGGGCGGTGCTCGGCATGGCCGCCCATCTCGAGGACAAGGGCTGCGGCATGATCGACATGGCCGGCCTCGCCCAGAAGGGCGGCTCGGTGTTCACCCATGTCCGCATCGCCCGCACCCCGGACGATATCCATGCCATCCGCGTTTCGGCCGGCAAGGCCGACCTGGTGCTCGGTTGCGACCTCGTCGTGTCCGGCGCCAAGAAGGTGCTTGGCGCGGTGCGCGAAGGCCATACCATCTTCCTCGCCAACACCGCCGAGATCATGCCCGGCGAATTCGCCCGCTCGGCGGATTTCTCGCTGCCGATCGAGCGGCTGAAGAAGGCAATCCGCGCTGCTGCCGGCGACGACAAGGCGCATTTCTTCGACGCCACGCGCACCGCCACGCAATTGTTCGGCAATTCGCTCGGCGCCAACATGTTCATGCTCGGCTTTGCCTTCCAGCATGGCGGCCTGCCGCTGTCGGCGCAAGCCGTTGAAAAAGCAGTAGAATTGAACGGCGAAGCGGTGGCGATGAACATCGCCGCTTTCCGCTGGGGGCGTCGCGCTGCGCATCAGCCTGATTTCGTGCGCGGCCTCATCGCCCAGCCGGGCAAGGCCACTGAGATCGCCGAAACGCTGGATGATATCATTGCCCGCCGCATCGCTTTCCTCACCGCCTACCAGAACGCCGCCTATGGCCGGCGCTATGCCGAAAAGCTGGCCGTTTTGCGCGCCGCCGAGGCAAAGGCGGTGCCCGGTTCAACGGCGGTGACCGAAGCTGCGGCCAAAAACCTGTTCAAGCTGATGGCGATCAAGGACGAATACGAGGTGGCGCGGCTCTACACCGACGGCTCCTTCGCCACGGAACTGTCAAAGCAGTTCCAGAGCTACGAAAAACTCGAATTTCATCTGGCGCCGCCGATCATGGGCAGGCGCGGCAATGACGGCAAGCCGAAGAAATCGAGCTTCGGCCCGTGGATGATGAAGGGTTTTCGCCTGCTGGCGACGCTGAAAGGCTTGCGCGGCACGGCTTTCGACGTGTTCGGCTATAGCGCCGAGCGGCGCATGGAGCGGCAGCTTCTGGCCCGCTATGAGGCCGATCTCGCGCTTATCGCGGCGGCACTTGCACCGGGCAGGATCGAGGCCGCCGTGGCGCTGGCCTCGGTGCCGGCGCTCATTCGCGGCTATGGCCATGTCCGGCAGGCCAGCGCCGAAAAGGCCGATGGCGAGCGCAAAAGGCTTGTCGAGCGGCTGGCCAACACGCCGGCGCGGCCTGAACTTCAGGCCGCAGAGTGACGCCTTGTTTACCTGAACAGGAATTTCCCCGGCTTACGCCGGGATAGCCGACTTGACGGCAGACGCCGAAACGGCATCTCTAAACCTTTCTTAAGGCAGATGTGCCATGACTGCGGTTCGTGCGACACCGCAGGCCATGCAAGAAAACAAAGCCGCAGAGATAGGTGAGGACGTCTATGCTGGGTTCGTGCGATCGTTGTTCAACGATCCCGGGATCCTGCTGATTGGCGCGTTTTGCCACGGCCTCATCGGTATTCTCGTTTATTTTACCTCAGGGCACCCGGCCTATCTTGCACTGGCCGCGCTTATGCTTGCGGCCGGCCTCTACCGTTATTACGGCATCCGCAAAGGCCTGCGCGTCGGTAGTTTCGAGACTTATGAACAAGCCAAGAAGTGGGAACGCTACTACCTGGTTGGCGGCACCATCCAGGCCTTCTTCATGGGGCTCTTCTGCTTTACCTCGATCTATCTCATTCCCGATGTTTTCGGGGAAAGCGCTGCCATTGCCGTCATAATGGGCTCGACGGTGACCATTGTTGGCCGCAATTACGGCTCCAAGACCATGGTCGCGGTGCAGGCCTTCACGGTCGTGATGCCGATCGCGGTCGGGCTGATGCTCAAGGGCCATGTCGGCGATTTCATCCTCGGCCTCTACATCGTACCGTTCATCTTCATCATCACCCGCATGGCCAGCCACGTCCGCACCGTGCTGTTCAACGCCATTTCGGAGCGCAAGACGGCGGCGAGGCTCGCCGAGCGCTTCAACCGCGCGCTCAACACCATGTCGCATGGCCTGGTCATGCTCGGCCCCGACGGCAAGGTTGTCGTCGGCAATGCCGAAGCCGCGCTTCTGATGTCGCTGCGCTCGCCCGACCAGCTGCTCGGGCGGTCGATCCATTCCCTGCTGCTGCGCGGCGTTGCCGGCGGCATGCTGGCGCCCAAGGACTGCCGCTATGTCGAGGCGCAGCTGACGCGCGCGCTGCGCGAGGGCCGCGACCGTAAGGTGCTGGTCTCCTTCTCCAATGGCCAGTACTTCGAGTTCTCTGCCCGCGAGGGCAATCAGGACCTCGGCGTCATCACCTTCGAGGACGTCACAGCCCGCGTCGAGGCCGAAGAAAAGATCCGCTTCATGGCGCGCTTTGACAGCCTCACCGGCCTGCCGAACCGCGCCTATTTCCATGAGCTGGTCGGCGAAGCCATGGCGTCGGGCAGCCGCGACCGCCTGTGCGCGCTGGCAGTGCTCGATCTCGACGATTTCAAGAGCGTCAACGACACGCTCGGCCATCCGGTTGGCGATGGGCTGATCTATGCCGTTGCCGAACGCCTGGCGGCCGTCGCCGGGCAAGGTGTCAATGTCAGCCGCTTCGGCGGCGACGAGTTCATGATCTTCTTCGACCGGGTCGAGGATGAAAGCCATCTGACCGGCCTGCTCGACCAGGTCTTCGCCGATCTGCAGGGCGAGGTCGATGTCGCCGGCCATGGCCTGCGCATCCAGGCCAGCGCCGGTGCTGTGCTGTCCAGGGTCGAGGACACGGATGTCGACGCCATGATCGTCAAGGCGGATCTCGCGCTCTACAAGGCCAAGGAACTCGGCAAGAACAACTGGCGGCTGTTCGAGGCCGCGATGGATGCGGCGTTCCGCAACCGCCAGCTGATGAAAGCGGACCTGCGCACCGCCGTTGAAGGCAAGGCGCTGCGGGTGGTCTATCAGCCGATCGTGGCGATGAGCACCATGCGCATCGCCAGTTGCGAGGCGCTGTGCCGTTGGGATCATCCCGATCTCGGGCCGGTTTCGCCCAGCGTCTTCATCCCTCTAGCCGAGGAAATGGGCATCATTTCCGAGATCAGCACGTTCGTGCTCGAGGCGGCCTGCGTCGAATGCGCCAAATGGCCCGGCCAGACCAGCGTCTCGGTCAACCTTTCGGCGAAGGATTTCCGCAATCGCGACGTCGTCCAGAAGGTTGCCGATGCGCTTGCTAAATCGGGGCTCGCCGCCGGCCGCCTGGAGATCGAAGTCACCGAAACCGCCCTGCTAGACGACAAGTCGCTGACACGCCAGTACATCGAGGAGATGAAGCAGCTTGGCGTGCGCATCGCGCTCGACGATTTCGGCACCGGCTATTCAAGCCTGAGCTATCTGCACAAGCTGCCGCTCGACAAGATCAAGATCGATCGTTCGTTCCTGATGGACGTGACCCAGAACAAGCGCTCGCTCGACCTTTTGAAAGGCATTGTCGACCTGACCCGGGTGCTCGGGCTGACCGTCACCATCGAAGGCGTGGAAACCTTCGAGCAGCTGAAGATCCTGGTGCATTCGGTGAAGCCGGATCTTGTTCAGGGCTTCCTGTTTGGCGCAGCACTGAGCGCCTCGGGCATCGAAACCATGTCTAATGTGACCTGGCCTTTCGCCGCGGAGCTGCGGCCAGTGGCAAAACTCGCCACGCCCTGACTTTTCCGTGATTAATTTGCGCTTGAAAAGCCGGTTTAAAAGGCGTTGAATTGTTTAGGCGTTAACCGTTTGTTAAGGTTAACATTCAGTAAACGCAGACGATTTAAGTTTCATCTTCTTGTTCCTTCGGTCGTCCGGTATTGTTCTCCTGCGGCGGTACGAGGGGAAGTAATGGACACTCATCAGTCAGGCCTGCCTTCGGGCACGGCGGTCAAATCCGAGCCGATTTCACTGTTCGCCCGCAATGTGCTCGACGTTCTGGAGCGCATCGAATACCGGCGCTGCGAAAGCGGTGAGGACCTCGAAGCGGTCTACCGGCTGCGCTACAAGGCTTTTCACTCGCACGGCCTGCTTGACACCATCGTCGAACAGAAGCTCGCCGATCATCTTGACGAGGCGCGCAATTGCTACTGCTTCGGCGTCTTCATGGACGGCGAGCTGGTCAGCACCGTCAGGCTCCACCACCTGACCCGCGAGAGCCCCGAGGCGCCGATCATGACGGTTTTCGGCGACCGGCTGCTGCTGCGGCTGGCACGCGGCGAAACCTTCATCGACCCGAGCCGGCTGGCGATCGATCCGCAAATGTCGTCGGCCCACCGAGCCCTGCCCTATGTCACGCTGCGGCTGGCTGTCATCGCCAACACCTTCTTCAACGCCACCAGCTGCATTTCGATGATCCGCGAAGAGCACACGGCGTTCTACCATCGCATCTTCGGTTCGGTGCAGGTCGGCGAGCCGCGCCTCTATCCGCCTTTCACCATGCCGATCTTCTTCTATGAATCGATCTGCGAGCAGAACATGGCGCCGACACTGCACCGCTTCCCCTTCTTCCAGTCGACGGCGCTGGAGCGGCGCATGCTGTTTGCCAAGGCGCCGGCCGGCGAGCTCGCGCCGCTGACCATTCTGCCCACCGCCAAATATATCCGCGAAGCAGCGTAGCGCTGGCAAAGCCCGTGAAATTTAGCACGTTGATTCTGGAGCTTTCCCGTGGCTTCGGCGTTCTTGATGACGCGGCGCCTGACGCGCCCATCGAAAGGGAAACCACATGCATATCTCCGCGCTAACGCTCACCCCGCTGATCTCGCTGATCGCCGGCGTGCTGATCCTGGTGATGCCGCGGCTCCTCAACTACATCGTCGCCCTCTATCTCATCGTTGCCGGACTGCTCGGCCTGTTCCCGCATCTCGCCGGCTGAGCCGCGAAATCTCAACTTTCGACAGAGGCCGGCTTCAAGCCCGCATCGCCGGCTTTCAACATTCCTTTGAGGCTGTTGTCGCCGGCCGTGCGGCAATCCTGCCATTGCTCTTGGCCCGGCTTTTCGCTATGTGCCTCAAAGATGTCTTCGAAGGGGTATTCCTATGGCTGATCACACGCCGACCGGTCCTGTCGAACTGGGCGCGAAGATGGACTATGCCGAGCACGACCGCACCTATGCCGGCTTCCTGGCGCTCGCCAAATACGGCTCGCTGTTTTGCGGCGCCCTGCTCCTGGCCATGGCTTTCGGCTTCTTTGCAGGCGGCTTCTTCTCGGCGGTCATCTTGTTCGTGCTGATCTTGGCCGTCGGCGCCTTCATTCTCCGATAGACTTTCAGACCCTTTGCCGGAAGGCCGCCGGACTCCGGCCGCCATGTTGCGCAAACAGGTTCCAGCCGAAAGGATCATGCGGTGGGGCAGACGGTTTTCATCCCTCGTGAGCTCGACGCCAACGAGCCGCGTGTTGCTGCTTCGCCCGATACGGTGAAGCGACTTGCGGCGTTGGGGTTGGACGTGATCGTCGAGACCGGCGCCGGCACCAGGTCGCGCATTCCCGACGAGGAATTTGCCAAGGCAGGTGCCGCGATCGGCAAGGCTGCGGATGCGGGCCGGGCGGATGTGGTGCTGAAGGTGCGCCGTCCCACGGATGCCGAGCTGAAGGGCTACAAATCGGGTGCGGCGGTCATCGCCATCATAGACCCTTACGGCAACGATGCGGCGATAGCTGCCCTTGCCAAGGCCGGCGTCACCGCCTTCTCGATGGAATTCATGCCGCGCATCACCCGCGCCCAGTCGATGGACGTGTTGTCCAGCCAAGCCAACCTTGCCGGCTACCAGGCGGTGATCGACGGCGCATCGGAATATGACCGGGCGCTGCCGATGATGATGACGGCGGCAGGCACGGTGCCGGCGGCGAAGATCTTCATCATGGGCGTCGGCGTCGCCGGCCTGCAGGCGATCGCCACCGCGCGCCGGCTGGGTGCGGTCGTCACCGCCACCGACGTGCGCCCCGCCGCCAAGGAACAGGTCGCATCGCTCGGCGCAAAGTTCCTCGCCGTCGAGGACGAGGAGTTCAAGGCAGCCGAGACCGCCGGCGGCTACGCCAAGGAAATGTCCAAGGAATATCAGGCCAAGCAGGCTGCGCTCACCGCCGAGCACATCGCCAAGCAGGACATCGTCATCACAACGGCGCTGATCCCCGGCCGGCCGGCGCCGAAACTGGTGTCGGCAGCGATGGTCGCCTCGATGAAGCCGGGCTCGGTGATCGTCGACCTTGCCGTCGAGCGCGGCGGCAATGTTGAAGGCGCGGTCCCAGGTCAGGTGGTGACCACGGCCAACAATGTGAAGATCGTCGGACACCTCAATGTGCCCGGGCGCGTCGCCGCATCGGCCTCGCTGCTTTACGCCCGCAACCTGTTCGCTTTCGTGGAAACACTGGTCGACAAGACCACCACGACGCTCGCCATCAACCGCGACGATGACCTGGTCAAGGCAACGATGCTGACGGACGGCGGCAAGGTTGTGCATCCGGCCTTCGCCAAGGCGGCGGTTGAGCCCCATGTCGAACCGGCGGCTATCCCGGCCAAGACCATGGTCGCCGATGCCGCGCCAAAGAAGGCCGCGCCGAAAAAAGCCGCCAAGCCGAAGGGGATCGCGTGATGGATCAGACCTTGCAGAAAGCCCTCGACCAGCTTGATCAGGCAAGTGCCGCCGTCCGCCTGGCGGTGCAGAACCTAGCCAACGCGCCTGGCGGCGCCGATGCGGCGGGCGATGCCGCGCACGCACTGTCCGGCGGCGCCATCGATCCCTTCGTCTTCCGCTTTGCCATTTTCATTCTGGCGATCTTCGTCGGCTACTACGTCGTCTGGTCGGTGACGCCGGCGTTGCACACGCCGCTGATGGCCGTCACCAACGCCATCTCCTCGGTCATTGTCGTCGGCGCGCTGCTGGCCGTCGGCATCTCGGCGTCGGGCATTGCGACCGGCTTCGGCTTCGTCGCGCTGATGCTGGTCTCGGTCAACATTTTCGGCGGCTTTCTGGTCACCCAGCGCATGCTGGCGATGTACAAGAAGAAGGACAAGTAGAGCGCCATGAACGCCAACTTTGCGTCCTTCCTTTATCTGGTCTCCGGCGTGCTGTTCATCATGGCGCTGCGCGGTCTGTCGCATCCGACCACCAGCCGCCAGGGCAATCTCTACGGCATGATCGGCATGGGCATCGCCATTGCCACCACGCTGGCGCTGGCGACCCCGTCAGCCGGGCGCTTCGGGCTGATCGTGCTTGGTCTCGCCATCGGTGGCGGCGTCGGCGCCGTCACTGCGCGCCGCATCGCCATGACCTCGATGCCGCAGCTGGTCGCCGCCTTCCACTCGCTGGTCGGCCTTGCCGCGGTGATGGTGGCGGCCGCAGCCATCTACGCACCGGAAAGCTTTGGCATCGGCACCAATGGCGACATCCACGCCCAGGCGCTGATCGAGATGAGCCTTGGCGTCGCCATCGGCGCCATCACCTTCACCGGTTCGGTCATCGCCTTCCTCAAGCTCGACGGGCGCATGTCGGGCAAGCCGATCATGATCGGCGGCCGCCACATCATCAACGCCGCCCTCGGCATCGCGCTGATCGTGCTGATCGTGCTTCTGGTCACCACCGAGGCCAAGCTGGTGTTCTGGCTGATCGTCGCCGCGTCGCTGCTGCTCGGCGTGCTGCTGATCATCCCAATCGGCGGCGCCGACATGCCGGTCGTCGTGTCGATGCTGAATTCCTATTCCGGCTGGGCGGCAGCCGCCCTCGGCTTCACGCTCGGCAATCTGGCGCTGATCATCACCGGCGCGCTGGTCGGCTCGTCCGGCGCCATCCTGTCCTACATCATGTGCAAGGGCATGAACCGGTCGTTCATTTCGGTCATCCTCGGCGGCTTCGGCGGCGAGACGGCGGCGGCAGCCGACGACGGCATCGAGCGCACGGTCAAGCAGGGCTCGGCCGACGACGCCGCCTACCTGATGATGAACGCGCAGAAGGTCATCATCGTGCCGGGTTACGGCATGGCGGTCGCCCAGGCCCAGCATGCGCTGCGCGAAATGGCCGACAAGCTGAAGGCCAATGGCGTCGACGTGAAATACGCCATCCATCCGGTCGCCGGCCGCATGCCCGGCCACATGAACGTGCTGCTCGCCGAAGCCAACGTGCCCTATGACGAGGTGTTCGAGCTGGAAGACATCAATTCCGAGTTCGCGCAGGCCGATGTCGCCTATGTCATCGGCGCCAATGACGTCACCAATCCATCCGCCCGCGACGACAAGTCGTCGCCGATCTACGGCATGCCGATCCTCGATATCGACAAGGCGCGCACCTGCCTGTTCGTCAAGCGCTCGCTCGGCTCCGGCTATGCCGGCATCGACAACACGCTGTTCTACAAGGACGGCACCATGATGCTGCTCGGCGACGCCAAGAAGATGACCGAGGAAATCGTCAAGGCGATGGATCACTGATCCCGCCGCAACCTTCCACGGGAAGGTTGTCGGTCCATGCATCGGAATCGAAAAGCCCGGCTTCGTGCCGGGCTTTTTTATGTTGAACGGGCGGTTCAGCGGTTGGTCAGGAAAACCGCTTCCTCGTCATCGCGCTGCCTGCCGCCAAGTGCGGCCGCAGCGCTGGCGATAAAGGCGCCGATGACCAGCGACAGGGCGCCGAGCAGGGCGAACGTGGCGCTGCCTTTCCTGGCGGTGTCGGCGGCCTGCTTTGCCTTGACCTTGGCGTCCTCGACCTTGGCCACCAGCGCATCGACACGCGCCTTGGCGTCGGCCTCCGAGAGACCGGTGCGGGCGGCGACCAGCTGCGACAGATAGGTCCTGTCGTCAGCCGAAATCTCGCCTGCAGCGGCACTGGCGATCAGGATGCGCGAGGCCTGTCCGACCGCCGCAGCGTCGCTGTCCGGATTGGCCGCCGCGAGCTTGGTCGCATCGGCGGGCCGGAACAGCGAATCCACGAGATAGGAGGTCGCATTGTCGGCGCCGACGTTGGCAGACGCGCCGGCCGATGCACCCATGGCGGCGCCCGACGCCACAGTCGAAGCCGCCTGCACACCTGACCCGATCACAGCAGACAGCGCCGAACCGAGCACGCCTACGACCAGCAAGGTTGCCAATGCCCAGGCGAGGAAGCCGTGCGCGGTGTCGCGGAAATAGACCTCGTCAGTGTGGATGCCGACCCATTTGGTCCGCAGGCGGCCGGCAAGATAGCCGCCGACGCCAGAGGACAGCCACTGCACGATGACCAGCCAGATGGCGCCGGACACCGCGAAGGTGGTCAACGAGGCACCGGAGCCGGACCATGGCGAGACCATGGTTAACCCCAGCCCCGAGCCGAGCAGCATGAGGATGAAGGTCAGCGTCGAAGCCGCGAAAGCGCCGGCGATGATCGGCCCCCAGCTGACGGCCGTGGCGGAGGATTCTTCCGAAGCGGATAGGTCGATAGCCGATACGGTGGGCTGCATCGACGCCCCCTACCGTACGAACAGCATGATGAGAATGATGATCGGGATCGGAATACCGAGCAACCAGAGCAAAATACCACGTCCCATGAAAGCCTCCTTCGAGAGATTGTGATCGATGGTTTCACAATGTCTTGCTGCGACTTCCGTTCCGGCGGGAAATGAAATGATTTTGTTTGCCGACGATGGAACTATTTGGTGCGTTGGCACGAGCCAAGACTGCAAAACTGTGGACTGGTTCACTGAGTTCCACATCGGCTGCAGTGTATTGTTGGCTCGGGGAGGCATCCGGGGGTAGCATGGAAACAATCCCGTCCAATCGACGGGATTGCCGTCAACGGAGACGTTGGTGCCTGACGCTGTCGCATCGCCGGCTTCCAAAGAAGCGCCGCCCAGCCAGGCGGTGGTGATCGTGCACGGCATGGGCGAACAGCGGCCCATGGATACGCTGCGGGGATTTGCGCAGGCTGTCTGGAGCCATGATCCCAGCCTCGCGCCGTCCCATGCCCACATGACGGATCCGGACGATCCCAGCAGCGCCAAGATGAACAAAAGCTGGATTACCCCCGACAGCCGGACCAAATCGCACGAACTGCGCCGCATCACCACGCCCTACGATGTTAAGGGGCGCCGCACCGATTTCTACGAACTCTATTGGGCAGACATCACGCAAGGCACGACCCGAGGCCGGCTAACCGCCTGGGTGACGAACCTTTTGTGGCGCAAGCCGTCCGATATCCCGCAAGATGCCCGCAAGCTTTACATCGCCACGCTTTTGATCGTCATCGTCATTCTCTTTGCGGCACTCGTGCTTGCGACATCTGTCTGGCAAGAGGCCGTCGGCTTGACCACCGGCCTTGTGATTGCCGCTCTCGCCTCTCTTGTCATCTGGGCAGTGGACCAGTTCGCTCTTCCCTATTTCGGCGACGTCGCGACCTATGTGCGGGCGGAGGCTGCAACCGTCGAAAAGCGCGCCTTGATCCGTGATAGAGGCCTGACGCTGCTCAAGACGCTTATGGAAGACAAGCGCTACGATCGCATCGTGCTGGTCTCGCACAGCCTGGGATCGATCATCGCCTATGACCTGCTGCAGATATTGTGGGCCGAGTTCCGGCCGCGAAAACTGGAAGCCGTCCGCGACAAGGCCAGGCTCGAAGCGGTCGATGCCGTCGACAAGGCAACGCTCGGTTCCGATGGCTCGGCATGGCCTGAAAGCCTTGCTGATCTCGCCGGCTTTCGGCGTGGGCAGTGGGCGCTCTACCAGCAACTGCGGACCAAGGACGCCGACCATCCGTTGCCGTGGAAGATCAGCGATTTCGTCACGCTTGGCAGTCCGCTCTCGCACAGCGAGTTTCTGGTGACCTACAATCTCGCCGAATTCCGGCGCGGCCTTGCCGAGCGGCTGTTCTCGGCCTGCCCGCCGATTGCCGATGGCGGGCGGGCCGGCGGCACCGTGCTTTATCAGGAAGGACACAACCTCGCAGGCGAGGCGCAGCGCGCGGTGCATCATGGCGCGGTGTTTGCGGCAACGCGCTGGACCAACGTCTTCGACCGCGGCAATGGCTGGGCGACAGGCGACCCGATTTCGGGACCAATGACGGAAAATTTCGGCCCCGGCGTCGAAAACATCCAGGTCGAGCTGCGCAGCGCGCTCGGCCGCGTCTTCACCCACACGCTCTATTGGTCTTTGACGGCAAAAGGCGACGAGGTCGTTCCGCCCGCAGGCACCACGCGGCGCTCGCATCTGCAAGTGCTGCGCGACGCTGTCGATCTCGGCCGGAAGCTGGAGCCGAGTGCCGGTGCCAAGTCAAAGGCTGCGCCTAACACCGAAGCGTAGGTCCGGCCGCAACGCGCCCTAACAAGCCCTCAGATATCCAGATTGGCGACCGACAGCGCATTGTCCTGGATGAATTCGCGCCGTGGTTCGACCTCGTCGCCCATCAGCCGCGAAAACAAACTGTCAGCATCGGTCGCGTCATTGACCTTGACCTGCAGCAGCGAGCGCACATTCGGGTCGAGCGTGGTTTCCCACAGCTGCTCGGCATTCATTTCGCCAAGGCCCTTGTAGCGCTGCATGGTCAGGCCCTTGCGGCCGGTCGCAAACACCGCGTTGAGCAGCGCTAGCGGCCCCGAAATGGTTTCCGAGACATCCTTGCGGCGCAGCACCGGCGGTTCGCCATAGACCTCGGTGAGGCGCGGCGCATAGCGATCGAGCTGGCGTGCGTCGGCCGAATTGATCAGCCCGGCGTCGATCTGCGCAAATTCCTTGACGCTGCGCACCGTGCGCTCGAACACATAGCCGCCGACGCCTTCATTAGAGGTCGACAGCCGGCCGGTCCAGCCGCGCTCGGTATCCTCGGCAATGATGTCGAGGCGCCGGGCGACGCGTTCGGCCATGGCGTTGGCGCGGCCGAGGTCGTTGAGCACATCGGCATTGAGCGCGCCGGCAATCGCCGCCTGTTCGACCACGCCCCTGTTGTAGCGCGTGTGCAGCCCGTTGATCAGCTGACGCACGGCCAGCGCGTCGTCGATGGAGCCGCGCAGATCCTGTCCGGCCCGCGCTTCGCCGGAGGCAAGCGTCAGCGACGCCTCTTCCAGCCCGGAGCCGATCAGGAACTCCTCGAAGGCGCTCTCGTCCTTGATGTATTGCGAGCTCTTGCCGCGCGTCACTTTGTAGAGCGGCGGTTGGGCGATGTAGAGATGGCCGCGCTCGATCAACTCCGGCATCTGGCGGAAGAAGAAGGTCAACAGCAAGGTCCTGATATGGGCGCCGTCGACGTCGGCGTCGGTCATCAGGATGATCTTGTGGTAGCGCAGTTTGTCGGCGTTGAACTCGTCCTTGCCGATCGACGTGCCGAGCGCGGTGATCAGCGTGCCGATCATCTCGGAACCGAGCATGCGATCGAAGCGGGCGCGCTCGACATTGAGGATCTTGCCGCGCAGCGGCAGGATCGCCTGGTTCTGGCGCGAACGGCCACCCTTGGCCGAGCCGCCTGCGGAGTCACCCTCGACGATGAAGATTTCAGATTTCGCCGGGTCGCGTTCCTGGCAGTCGGCGAGCTTGCCGGGCAGCGAGGTGACGCCGAGCGAGCTCTTGCGGGTGATGTCGCGCGCCTTGCGCGCAGCCTCGCGCGCCGCGGCCGCCTGGATCACCTTGTCGATGACCACCTTGCCTTCGGTCGGGTGTTCTTCGAGCCAGGTGCCGAGCGCCTCGTTGACCAGGCCCTCGACCACCGGGCGCACCTCGGACGAGACCAGCTTGTCCTTGGTCTGCGAGGAGAATTTCGGGTCGGGAACCTTGACCGACAGCACCGCCGTCAGGCCTTCGCGGCAATCGTCGCCGATCAGCGCCACCTTTTCCTTCTTGGTCAGGCCCGAGGACTCGCCATAGCCGGTGATCTGGCGCGTCAGCGCGCCGCGGAAGCCGGCCAGATGGGTGCCGCCATCGCGCTGCGGGATGTTGTTGGTGAAGGCCAGCACGTTCTCGTGGTAGCTGTCGTTCCACCACATCGCCACTTCGACGGTGATGCCGTCGCGCTCAGCCTTGATGGCGATCGGCTTGTCGATCAGCGGCTTCTTGACCCGGTCGAGATATTTGACGAACTCTTCCAGGCCGCCATCATAGTGCAGCTCATGGCGCACGAGATCGGCATGGCGGGCATCGGTCAAAATGATGCGCACGCCCGAATTCAGGAAAGCGAGTTCGCGCAGCCGATGTTCCAGCGTGCCGAAATCGAACTCGACCATGGTGAAGGTCTCGGACGACGGAAAGAAAGTGATTTCGGAGCCGCTGCGGCCTTCATAGGTGCCGGGCTGCTTGTCCTGTTCATAGCTGCCGGTGGCCTTGAGCGGCGCGTCGGAATTGCCATGCGTGAAGCTCATTTCGAAAATCTGGCCATTGCGGCGGATTTTCAGCTTCAGCCAGGCCGACAGCGCATTGACCACCGAGACGCCGACGCCATGCAGGCCGCCCGACACCTTGTAGGAATTCTGGTCGAATTTGCCGCCGGCATGCAGCTGCGTCATGATGACTTCGGCCGCCGAAATGCCTTCGCCGGTGTGGATATCGGTCGGAATTCCGCGCCCATTGTCGATAACGGTGACCGAACCATCGGGATTAAGCGTCACCGTCACCAGGTCGGCATGGCCGGCCAGCGCCTCGTCGATGGCGTTGTCGACCACCTCATAGACCATGTGGTGCAGGCCCGAGCCGTCGTCGGTGTCGCCGATATACATGCCCGGCCGCTTGCGGACGGCGTCCAACCCCTTCAAAACCTTGATGGAATCGGCGCCGTATTCGGCTTCGGCGCCGTTGGTGTTGTCGCTCTGATCGCTCATGAAAACCTGTTGTCTAGATGCCGCTTGTACAGCGCGAAAAATCGGCCCCGAATCGCGCCTCTGATATTGCCTAGATATAGGCGCTAAAGGCGGTTTTTCCAAGGTTTGCGGGGATTTCGAGGCCGAATCCCCAGCCGGCAGCCGGCTATTTTTTTCGAGCGCCGAGTTTGGCCAGAAGGCCGCGCAGATATTTGATCGTGGGTTTGTCCCTGGGCGCCAGCCGCCCGGTGCGATCGAGCTCCAAAGTGATGTTCAACGCCTTGGTCAGCGCCGCCTTCGGATCCTTCGCCACATAGGCGTAGTTGATGTAGGCCTGCACGAGATCGAATTGCCAGATCGCATTGTCCGGATCGGACTGAGCGAGCTTCTGGCGAATGCCGAGGCTGGCTTCGAAGGCGTTCTTGGAGCCCTCGAAGTGCCGTTGCTTGGTTTCCAGCAAGCCGATTTCCTCGAACGTGATCGACAGATCGCGTTGCCAGTCGGAATTGGCAGGGTCGAGCTTGGCCAGCCGGTCTGCAATGGCAAGGCTATCCTGATAGTTTTGCAATGCCCCGCTGACATCACCCTGGGCATTGAGCACACCGGCAACCTTTTCCAGGCTGACCGACAGGTCACGCTGCCAATCGGTGTTTCCGGGGTCGCTCGCGGCAAGCTCGTGCGCTATGGCCAATGCCTGCTGATAGGACTCCAGTGCCGGCTGCCAATCCTTCTGGTCGCTGAGCGCGTTGCCGATCTTGGCGTAACCGACCGACAGGTCGCGCTTCAAATCGGTATCGTTGGGGTCGCGGCGCGCCAGCGCTTCGGCGATCGCCTGGTTTTTGTTGTAGGCTGCCAAAGCGCCGGCAGGGTCGCCACGCTGGCGCATGACGTCGCCGATCCTGGTGTAGCTGACGGAGACGGCGCGCTGGTGCTCAGGGTCGTCGGGTTTGTTGTCAGCCAGCGCCAGCCGAATTCTGAGGCTCTCTTCGAATGCCGTCTGGGCGCCGTCCAGCTGGCCGGCGGTACGCGCAAGATCGCCAATCTCATCATAGGTAATGGTCAGGTCGCGCAGCAGATAGACGCTGTTCGGCTCCGCGTCGGCCAATTGCTGCTTGAGCGACAGGCTCTTCTGATAGGCTTGAGCCGCCGCACCCACATCGCCTTGCGTCGCCAGCACATTGCCGATCTTGTCGTTCGCCATGGCCAGATCGCCGAGCCAGCCCTTCTTGTCTGGAACCCTTGCAGTCAGGTCCTGCAGCATGTCCCGGGCCGCCTCATAGCTTTGCAGGGAGGCCGGCAGGTCGCCTTGCGCCATCTTGATGTTGGCGAGCTTGATATGACTGATGGCGAGATCGCGTTTGACGCTGGGGTCGCTCTCCTGGCGTGCCCGCTGCTCGAGATTGGCCAGCAGTGCGGTAAAGGCGCGGCCGGCCGCCTCGACATTGCCGACCGTCGTATAGAGGATACCGAGTTCCTCCAGCGTGCGGCTCTGGCGGTCGGCCTGTTCCAGGCTGAGCGAGGTCTGTCCGGCCTCGCCATAGAGTGCCAGCACCGATTCATAGTCGCTGATGGCAGTCGCGTAATCCAGGCTGGCGCGCGCCGCCCCGCCTGAGAGAAATCGTGTCGCAGCCTCGGAAAGCGTGCGGCTGACGAATTTGGACTTCAATGTGGTGCGCGAGACATTGTCGATGTCGGCGGCCTTGGCAAGGATCACGCGTGCGCCATCGAAAGCGCCAAGCGACAATTGCTCCTCGGCCTGGTGGCGCAGTTCGGTCACCTTCGGGTCGTCGGCGGCGAGCGTCTTCATCTCGCCCTGCACCTTGACGAAGGCATCGGCCGCCTCGCGCAACTTGGCGTCCAGGCTTTCGCCGGAGAGATGGCTGGTATCTGTGCTGATCAGCGCGCCATAGAGCGGCGCCAGCGGCATGTCGGCGTCGCTGGCGATCCGTTCGACCGCGCCACGCATTTCCGGCGTCACATCCGCCATGGCGAGCAGCAGGCGTTCGCGCTCCGGCAATTGCTCCTTGGCCGCCGAGGCAAAGAACAGTTTTGGCAGTCCGTTTTCGACATAGGGCAATTGCTTGCCGCGGCTGAGGTCATAGACCTCCTGCTGCACCAGGGTCAGCACCGAGCGTATCTCAAGCCCGTCGGTGCCGAGATATTTGGTCAGCGCCGCCGTGAAGGGCGAATTCGCGCCGGTTCCGTCCGCGGCTGTCTCGCCAGGTGCGGCCGAAAAGGCGAACAGGATGTTTTCCGCCTTTCCGATGCGGCCGAGGCCAGGCTTGACCTTGTCGACCAGATCCTTGATCAGCGATGCCGCGCCGCGTCCTTCGCCACCACCACCCGTGAACGGATCGCTGCGGCAGGCATCGAGCACGATCAGCCCGACCTTGGCGGTGGTGGCAACGGCGTCGCGCACCTCCTCCAGCGGCAGGCTGGTCTTTTCCAGCTGGTCGAGCGAGGAGGCATCGGCGTCGACCGGCAACAACCGGTTGTCGCCGGAGATTTCGACGCCATGGCCGGAGAAATACACCAGCGCCACATCGGCGCCCTTGGCGTCTTCGCGAAAATCGTCGAGCGCGCGGCGCATGCGCCTGAGGTCGCGATTGGTTTCGAGCACGACTTCGAAGCCGAGCTTCTTCAGCGCCGCCTCCATCGCCTCGCCGTCATTGACCGGATTGGAGAGCTTCCGCACCAGCCGGTAGTCATCGTCGGCAAGGACCAGCGCCACGCGCCGCTCCGCCACCGCGGTTGCGGTGGTCGCAAGCATCAGCAGCAAGGCAAACAAAAACCGCAAGTCGAACCGCCCCCGGCTCAGTCACCTGCCAACCATTCCACCTCTTTATGGCATGAGCAAGCCGGGCTTCTGGCCGAAAACCGGCTGCTTTACGCCGCCCGCATCGGCTTCAGCGCTTCGCTCCAGCGCGACAGCTCGTCCAGCATGGCTTTGGTGCCGCCCTGCACCTGCTCGCTGGCCTTGAAGGAGCCGTCTGCCTCCAGCAGTTTCTGGTACAGTGGCAGCGCGACACCTTCAGGGATCGGCATGATGCCGACGGAGGTCAGCAGCGGCTTCAGCGCCTGCGCGGCGCGCAGGCCGCCGGAGACGCCGCCATAGCTGAAGATGGCAGCCGGCTTGTATTTCCATTCGCGGAGGAGGTAGTCGATCGCGTTGACGATCGCCGGCGCGGCGAAATAATTGTACTCCGGCGCCACGAACACAAAGGCGTCGGCGGCATCGATGGCCTTCGACCAGGCTTTGGTGTGGTCGTTCTGATAATTGCCGAGCCTGGGGTGGTGCGGTTCGTCCAGGACCGGCAGCTGGAATGCGGCAATGTCGGTCAGCACCGGTTCGAATTTGCCGTGTTCGCGCGCAAAACCCTCCAGCCAGTGGGCGAAGACCGGCCCGGCGCGGCCCGGCCGCGTGCTGCCGATGATGATGTTCAGCTGGTGCTTCAAGGCGGGCTCTCCTGGGCGGTTGGTAGTATCTGTTGGTGACTGTCCCCTACTGCAGAGTGTCCTGTCGGACAAGACGCAGCCGTTTCACAGGCGGTCACGATCCGATGAACACTCGTGTTGAAGCATGCCCGCGATACCACGTTCCGGCTTACCCTTCGGTCACATGGACGCCCCGATTGCCAGCCACTACATTGAGGCATCAGCGGAGTACCTCATGGACACGCAGCCCGCCCCCTTCGTGCCGCCGGCGCCCAAGCCGCGCACGACGCCGCCTTCGACGCTGGAGATGATGCGGATCGTCTACCGCAACCCGCTCGAATTGTGGGGCGAGCACACCTACAACGAACCCTGGATTTCGGCGAATGGCGTCGGCGGGCATCTGATCGTCGCCAACGATCCCGGCCTCATCCGCCATGTGCTGATCGACAATGCCAAAAACTACAAGATGGCGACGGTGCGTCAGATGATCCTGCGGCCGATCCTGCGCGACGGCCTGCTGACCGCCGAAGGCGAGGTGTGGAAGCGCTCGCGCAAGGCGATGGCGCCGGTGTTCACGCCGCGCCACATCTTCGGCTTCGCCGAGCCGATGCTGCGCCGCACGATGCAGTTCGTCACCCGCTACGAAGAGGGCGGTATGTCCGATATCGCCCATGACATGACGCTGCTCACCTACGACATTCTGGCCGAAACGCTGTTTTCCGGCGAGATTTCGGGCGAGCCAGGCAGTTTCGCGCAGGAGATCGACCGCCTGTTCGAGACCATGGGCCGTGTCGATCCGCTCGACCTGTTGCGCGCGCCCGAATGGCTGCCGCGGCTGACCCGCATTCGCGGCCGCAAGACCATGGCCTATTTCCGCAAGATCGTCACCGATACGGTCAAGATGCGCGAGGAGCGGCTGAAGCGCGACCCAGACACCGCGCCGCAGGATTTCCTGACGCTTCTGCTCAGGGCCGAAGGCCCGGACGGGCTGACGCGGGCCGAGGTCGAGGACAACATCATCACCTTCATCGGCGCCGGCCACGAGACCACGGCGCGGGCGCTCGGCTGGACGCTCTACTTGCTCGCCGAGGCGCCATGGGAGCGCGAAAGGATCGAGCGCGAGATCGATGCCGTGCTGGCGCGCGAACCCGACCCGACGAAGTGGCTCGACGCCATGCCGTTCACCCGCGCTGCTTTCGAGGAGGCGCTGCGGCTCTACCCGCCGGCGCCGTCGATCAACCGCGAGCCGATCGAGACCGAGACCTGGAACGATCTGGTGCTGCCCAAGCGCGCCGCCGTGCTGGTGATGCCATGGGTCGTGCACCGCCACAGAAAATTGTGGGACAGGCCCGACGCCTTCATGCCCGAGCGCTTCCATCCAGGAAATCGTGAAAAAATCGACCGCTTCCAGTATCTGCCTTTCGGCGCCGGTCCGCGCATCTGCATCGGCGCCAGCTTCGCCATGCAGGAGGCGATCATTGCGCTCGCCATCATGCTGTCGCGTTTCCGCTTCGATGTGACATCCGAAACCAAGCCATGGCCGGTGCAGAAGCTGACGACGCAACCGCAGGGCGGCCTGCCGATGCAGGTGACACGCCGCCTCTAGCTAGCTTAGCTAAGCGATGCTGGCAGGCTTGCGCTGGAACTGGCCGGCGGCGCGGAAGCGCCAGAGGTAGCTCGGCAGGATGGTGCCGATCGACTGCGGCTGGATGTCGAGGCCGGCAAGTGTCCTGTTCTCCTTGGTCGCCGCCTCCGAGACGATGTTGTGCTCGCGCAGCTGCAGCACCTGGTCCTTGGTCAGCAGCGGGTTGGGCAGCAGGCCGAGGATCGAGGCCTGCAGATTGGCCACCCACCACGGCACCGGCACCAAGAGCCGCTTGCGTTCGATGACGGTCAGCAGCTCTTCCATGCATTGCTTGAAGGTGAGCACTTGTGGCCCGCCCAGCTCGTAGATCTGGCCGCCCTTGATCTTGCCTTCGACCGAGCGCGCCACCGCCTCGGCGACGTCGCCGACATAGACCGGCTGGAACTTGGTCTGGCCGCCGCCGATCAGCGGCAGCACCGGCGAATAGCGCGCCATGTCGGCGAAGCGGTTGAAGAAGCTGTCCTCCGGTCCGAAATTGATCGAGGGACGGAAGATCACGGCGTCGGGGATGGTCTCCAGCACGGCCTTTTCACCTAGCGCCTTGGTGCGGGCATAGTCGGACTCGGCGTTGAGGTCGGCGCCCAGCGCCGAAATGTGGGTGAGGCCGGCGCCGACCGAGCGCGCGGCTTCGGCCACCGCGCGGGAGCCGAATTCGTGCACGGTGTTGAATTTCTGCCGGCCGGTCTCATGCAGGATGGCGACCAGATTGATGACGTGGTCGGCGCCCTGCACGGCGCGGTCGACCGACCAACGCACGCGCACATTGGCCTGCACCGGTTGGATCTGGCCGACATTGCCGAGCGGCTGCAGATGGCCCGCGAGATCGGGCCGGCGTACCGGCACGCGGATGCGGTAGCCGCGCTTGGCCAGCGCCCGCACGATGTGGCGGCCAACAAAACCGGAGCCGCCGAAGACGACCACGAGCTTTGGGATTTGCAGGATTTCGGTCATGGCTGGCTCCGGCGCTCGAAAGCTTGGCTGAAGCCGTTTCATAGTCCGTTTTGGGCCAAAGGCAAAGGGTGACGCGTCGTCGCTGTCACCCCTAGTTTCGACCTGTCAGAAGGCCTTCCCGATGCGTGCGTCGACCGACTGGCGGTTGCCGCCGCGGATGGCGAAGAACAAGAGGATCGCCGCCCACAGCAGCGACTTTTCAGCGCCGGAAAAACCTTGGCCAACCGTGATCCAGTGGAACCAGACGGTGACCAGCAACACAAACATGCCGGCGAAGGCGGCCGGGCGGGTCAACAGGCCGATGGCGATCAAAATGCCGCCGAAGAATTCGGTGCAGGACAAAAGCAGGGACCAGAACGCGCCGGGATAGAAACCGAGACCCTCGACCATTTCGGCGGCGCCGAAAGGGTTGGTGATCTTCTGCGAGCCGTGGATGGTGAGAAACCCGCCGGTGACGACGCGCAGAAGGGTTTCGACGCCGTCATGCAACGACGAATACAGGCGGCCAAACAGTGGGATGATCAGTCTGCCGCGGGAAGCGTCGGTGGTCACGGACATCGTAGCTCCTGTCGTTGTGATGATCGCTCGAAAACGCCCCATGGCTCCCGGCAAGTCAAGTTAACAAAAGTTAACTTTCGCCATCATGTTTAGTGCGCGGAGCAAGAAGCGCAGAAAACCCCGCCGAGGCGGGGTTTTCTGGGTGACGCAACGGTCGAGACAGGGCTCGAGGCGGCTGACCTGAGACGGCATACGCCCGCCCGGCCCTAAACGCATCCGACAGAAGACACCGACCGGGCAAACCCAACCCGGCAGCTATTGGTCGCAGTCCCACCGGAAAAGGTTCAACGCTGCGAGCAACTATTCTTCGGGTAGTTTGTCCGGTGCCGGGCGGCCACCAAGGCAAACCCAGACCTGGTCGGCGCTGCAATCGCTGTCCACCCAGTTTTGCCAGTTGCGCCTTAGCCATTCGGGCGAAATGGCCACCTTGTCGCGCGAGACCCTCGCCTCCGCCGGAAGAAATACGAGTACGTTGCCCGCGCCGTATCCGGAATCTCGAATAAGACCCAGACCTGACGCCTCATGCGTTTCAAAAAGCATGTAGTCGATGATTTCCTTTATGGGCGCCATCTTCCGGTAGCGAAACAGCGACCCGCGAAAAAGAGGCGGGGCTTCCTTCAGACGATCCAGCCTCGTCCAGGTCATTTCCGGAGTATCCAAGTCGAGCTCCTGGTTGGGACTGCTTCAGCCCGAATAGCGCTCGGCGAATTCGGAAATGCGCTGCACCACCGCCTTGGGGGCATTGATGCCGCGCGCCTGTGCCTTTTCCGCCGCTTCGGCCCGCGCCCGGCCCGGCACGCGCACGCCGAAGCGGCGGCGCAGCCGGTCGAGCTGGTCCTTCATGCGCTGCTCGAAATCCGGATCGAGCAGTTTTGGCTCGACGGCCAGCACGAACAGGCCGGTTCCCGGGCTGTCCGGTCCGCCGGAGAACCATGGCGCGTCGAGCGACCAGTTGGCGCCCGACAGGCCGGCCGCCAGCACCTCGACCATCAGCGCGATGTTGGCGCCGCGCTGGCCGCCGAAGGCCAGCATGGCGCCTTTCATGGCCGCGGCCGGATCGGTGGTCGGATTGCCGCTGGCGTCCAGCGCCCAGCCTTCGGGGATCTTCTTGCCGTCCTCGGCCGCCTTGCGGATGTTGACGAAGGCGGTGGCGCTCGACGACTGGTCGATGACCAGCGGTGCGCCATCGGCGGCGGGTGCCGCAAACGACATCGGATTGGTGCAATAGACCGGCTTGACCGAACCGGAGCCGGCCAGCACCGCCGGTCCGTTGGTGGCGGCGAAAGAAACCAGCCCCAGCTGCGCGAGACGGCCGGTGAAATAGCCGAGCGCGCCGCACGTATAGGCGTTCTTCTGCGAGAAGATGGCGACGCCGAACAGCTTTGCCGCCTTGGCGAGGTCGTCGATGGTGCGGTCGAAGCCGGTATGCGCCAGGCCGCCGCGCGCATCGGAGAGATAGACGGCGAGCGCCGGCCTTGTGATCACCGGATCGGCATTGCCGTCGATGCGGCCGGCTTCCAGCGCTTCGAGGTAGTCGATGAAGTGGCTCAGCCCGACGGTCGAAAGCCCTTCCGCCTCGGCGGCGATGATCGAGGCGGTGAGCGACTGCGCCGCCTCTTCATTGGCGCCGGCGCCGAGTGCCGCCATCCGGCAAAGCCCTGTTGCCTGGTCGAGAGAGAGTTGCATGGTGGGGGACCTTGGATTGGTGATGAGTGAGTAGGGAGTTGTCAGTAGGGAATAGGGAAAGCAAGCGGGTTCGCGGCCATATCCTCGCTACTTACTACCTACTACTCACCACTGCCTATTCCCTATCCAACTTTGTTTGGAATCCGCGCCTCGATCTTGCTGAAGGCGAACACCAGAATGCCGGTGATTGTCATGTAGATCAGCGCCAGGAGCAGCAAGGGTTCGTAGGTGAGATAGGTGTCCTGCCGCACCTTGGACGAGACGGCGAAGATGTCGATGACGCTGATCGTCGCCACCAGCGGCGTCGACTTCAGCTGCAGAACGGTTTCGCCGGTCAGCGTCGGCAGCGCCCGGTAGATGGCCTGCGGCAGCCAGATGCGGCGGAAAATCTTCCAGCGGCTCATGCCGAAGGCGCGGGCGGCCTCGAGCTGCCCCTTGGGCACGCCGGCAAAGGCGCCGCGCATTACCTCGCCCTCGTAGCCGGCGAAGGACAAGGTCAGCGCCAGCACGCCATAGGGCCAGGCCTGGCGCAGATACGGCCACATCCAGGATTCGCGGATCCATGGATATTGCGGAAACAGCGAGCCCAGCCCGTAATAGAGCAGCCAGAGCTGGATCAGCAGCGGCGTGCCCCTGATGACGGTGCAGAATGTCTTGGCGGGGGCGGAAAACCAGAACGAGCCGGTGGCCTGCGCCAGCCCGAGCGGTACCGCAAGCAGGAAGCCGAGAAAGCAGGTGACGGCCAGGATCCACAGCGAGCGCCAGATGCCGAGAAGTCCCATTTCGTAATATTGCGGCAGCCAGTCCCAGCGCATGAAGAAGGCTGCACCGAAAACCAGCGCGATTGCGATCAGGATCAGCACGATGCGATGCGGCTGCAGCCATAGCGACGTCCGCGCGGCAGCGTTGATGAGGGTCGCCTCTCCGGCCATCAGCGCGCATCCTTGAGCGAAGGCATGCCGCGCCGCGACCAGGCCTCGACGCGGCCGATGAGCAGGTTGGAGACCAGCGACAATATGAGATAGAGAACGCCCGCGGCGAAAAAGAAGGTGAAGTAGGCTTTGGTGACGCCGGCGGCCTGCCGCGTCGCCAGCGCCAGTTCGTAAAAACCGACGACCGCCAGAAGGGCTGTGTCCTTGGTGGCGATCAGCCACAGATTGGCCAAGCCCGGTATGGCGAAGGGCAGCATGGCCGGCAACGTTATGCGCCGCAGCATCAGGCCGGGCGACATGCCATAGGCACGGGCCGCTTCGATCTGCCCTTGAGGAATGGCCAGGATCGCACCGCGGATCACCTCGGTCGAATAGGCGCCCTGGACGAAGCCGAGCACGGCGATGCCTGCGGCAAGACCGCTGATGTCGACGCGCTGGTAGCCCATTGCGGTCAGCGCCTGGTTGATCAGATCCGTCCCGGCATAATAGAGCAGCAGGATCAGCACCAGTTCGGGCACAGCGCGCACCACGGTGGTGTAGACGGCGAGCAGGTCGCGCACGACCGGCCCGCCATAGAGCTTGCCAAAGGCGCCACCGGTGCCGATCAGGAGACCGAGGACCGTGGCGCCAACCGCGATCTCGATCGAGTGGAGCAGGCCAAGCAACAGCGTGCCGCCCCAGCCCGGCGGGTAGGGCGAAAGAAGCTCGATGATGCCGGCCGCCGAGGCCGAAAGAAGTGCGTCGATCAGCGTCGCCCCCGGATTGCTGGCTCTCACCGCCGACGGCAGCGCCGGCGGCAAGCATGTCTGGGAAAGATCGGGCAGGGAGGCATGGCTTGGCGCCATGCCCCCTAGCTCATGCGAGGATCGTCAGTTCGACTGCGCGCCGCCGCCACCATAAATGTCGAAATCGAAGTACTTCTTCGAGATCTCGTCATATTTGCCGTTCGAGCGGATCGCCTTGATGCCGGCGTTGATCTTGCCCTTCAGCTCGGTGTCTTCCTTGCGCACGCCAGCGCCCACGCCCGGTCCAAGCACCTCGTCGTCGGGAGCCACCATGCCCTTCAGGTCGCAGCAGGCCTTGCCCTGGTCCGACTTCAGGAATTCGCCGAGCGCGATCGAATCGGCCTGGACCGCATCGAGACGGCCGGCGGCAAGATCGTTGTTGGCTTCGTCCTGGGTCTGGTATTCCTTGATCTCGGAAGCCCCGGTGAAGTGCTTCTTGGCGTAGACGGCATGTACCGTCGACACCTGGACGCCGACGACCTTGCCCTTGAGATCGTCCGGCGTGGCGCCGAATTTCTGGTCCTTCGGGCCGATGATGGCGGTCGGCGTGTTATAATACTTGTCGGAGAAGTCGATGGTCTTCTCGCGTTCGGCGGTGATCGACATCGAGGAGACGATGAGGTCGATCTTCTTGGTCGTCAGCGCCGGGATGATGCCGTCCCAGGCGACAGGGGTGATGACGCAGTCAAGCTTTTCCTCGGCGCAGACGGCGTCGATGAAGTCGATTTCCCAGCCGACCCATTTGCCTGAGGCATCCGGCGAGGTGAAGGGCGGATAGGGCTCGGCGGCGACGCCGATCTTGACCGGATCGGCCTTGGCCACGCCCATGGCGGCCACGCCGAGCAGCAGCGCTGCGGCGAATGTTTTCAGAACAGTCTTCATAGTCACGACTCCCAGTTTGTTGTTGGTTCCCGGTTTTCTTCCGTCCCGGCCTTCCTAGCCGATGTTGCGGATGAACTGCTTCAGCCTTTCGGATTTCGGTGCGCCGAAGATCTGCTCCGGCGGCCCCTCTTCCTCGACCAGCCCGTTGTAGAGGTAGACGACGTGGGTCGCGACCTCGCGGGCGAACTTCATTTCATGCGTCACCAGCACCATGGTGCGCCCCTCGCGTGCCAGGTCGCCGATCACCTTCAGCACCTCGCCGACCAGTTCCGGATCGAGCGCCGATGTGGGCTCGTCGAACAGCATGACACGCGGGTTGATAGCCAAGGCGCGGGCGATTGCCGCGCGCTGCTGCTGGCCGCCGGAGAGATAGGCCGGATAGACGTCGCGCTTTTCGGCGAGACCGACGCGTGCCAGCAGCTTCTCGGCGTCGTGGATCGCGACATCGCGCTTGACGCCCAGCACATGCACCGGAACCTCGATGACGTTCTCGATCAGCGTCATGTGGCTCCACAGATTGAAGTTCTGGAACACCATGCCGAGCTTGGAGCGGATGCGCTCGATCTGCCGGCGGTCGGCAGGAATGGTATGGCCGTGGCTGTCGGCCTTGAGTTTGATCTCTTCGCCATTGACGCGAATGATGCCGCTGGTCGGATTTTCCAGGCAGTTGATGCAGCGCAGCAGCGTCGATTTGCCGGAGCCGGAGCCGCCGATGATGGCGATCACCTCGCCGTCGCGCGCCGACAGCGAAACGCCCTTCAGCACATGCAGCTGGCCGAATTTCTTGTGCAGGTTCTCGACATGGATGGCTTCGGCGGCGCCGTCTTGCGCCTTGCCGGATTGGACTGCGGCGGCTCCCACCGCGCTCACCGGGTGACCTCTACCACAGGGTCGACCGCAGATCGTCGAACGTCTATCCGGCTAATCAACATACGCTGTGATGCCCACTCCAGACTTCAGCATGGACCCAACAGCGCGAGCCCGTCAATCCCGCTCATTACGGCACTTGCGGCCTTATTGTGCAAGTGTATAAATAGCTTTCTATGAAATTTCTTCCATTTTTTTCACCTTGAACACGGCATTGAAAAGGGCACTGATGAGCGCTTTCGGATCACAGTCCATGGCGGCGCCGTTGCGGCGTGTGCTGATGCGGTCGGCGGCCAATGCCATGCGCGGCGCCGACAGGGCTACCTGGCACTATGGCCCGGGTTTCGACCCGGCGAAAGCGGCGTCGCAGCACGCGGCCCTCGCTGAACTGGTGGCAGCTTCCGGCGCGGAAATCGAATGGATCGATGACAAGGCCGACGGACTGTCGGATTCGGTGTTCACGCACGACCCATCGCTGATGACCGACCACGGCGCGCTGATCCTGTCCATGGGCAAGCCATTGCGCGAGAGTGAGCCATCGCTGCATGAGGAAACCTATCGACGCCTGGGCATTCCTATCCTCGGCCGCGTCGAGGCTCCCGGCCAGGTCGAAGGTGGTGATTGCGTATGGCTGGATAACAGCACGCTGGTGATCGGACGCGGTGTGCGCTCCAACCAGGAAGGCATCCAGCAGGTTTCCAACCTGCTGTCGCCACTCGACATTTCGGTCTACGGCTTCGATCTGCCGCTGTGGCAGGGCGAAGAGGCATGCCTGCATCTGATGTCGGTGATCAGCCCGCTGGCCGACGACCTCGCTTTGGTCTATTCGCCGCTTTTGCCGGCTCCGTTCTATCAGCTGCTGAAGGCGCGCGGCATCCGGCTGGTCGAAGGCGACGCGGAAGAGTTTGCCACTTCGAACGGCCTCAGCCTGAACGTGCTGCCAACCAGCCCGCACAAGGTCATTGCCGTAGCAGGCTTTCCCAAGACCAGGGCCGCGATGGAAGCCGCCGGCTGCACGGTTGAAATCTTCGATGCGGATGCGCTCTGCATCGCCTGCGAAGGTGGGCCGACATGCCTGACGCGGCCCATCCTGCGGCAATGAATGAGCGCCGCAAGTTCCGTCGCGAGGGCGAGGAGCGGCGGCGCCAGGATTTGATCGATGCGACGCTTGCCAGCGTGGCGGAACATGGCCTGGAGGGCGCCAGCCTGCGCACCATCGCGTTGCGCGCCGGTGTCACCGCCGGGCTGATCCGGCACTATTTCCCCGGCAAGGAGGAACTGCTGCAGGAAGCCTATGCAACGCTGATGGGCCGCATGACCGAGCAGGCGAAGGCGGCATTGCTCATGGAAAATTCTTCGCCGCGCCAACGCCTTGCGGCCTTCGTCACCGCCAACCTCAACGCGCCGATCATCGACGCGCGGGTGTTTTCGCTCTGGGCAACCTTCATCGGCCGCGCAGGTGCTGATCCGGCGCTCGCCCGAGCGCACCGCGAAGGCTATCTCGGCTTTCGCAACGAGGTGGAAGCGGTCGTGGCCGAAGTGCTTGCCGCCGAACAGCGCAAGCCGGGGGCAAGCGAGCTGCGCCGCCATGCCATCGCGATCAACGCGATCATCGACGGGCTCTGGATCGAAGGCTGTCTGGCCGCAGAGATGTTCTCGCCTGGCGAATTGGCGGCGATAGGCATCAAAGCCATAGAGGCCGAGCTCGGCCTCGCGCCGGACAAGCAATTCCAGGAAAAGTGAGAAGCGGTTTTCCGTCCGGAATTGCGTTAAAAACAAAGAGGTAGAGCCGATCACTGTTTCCGCTGAACAGTGATCGGTGCTAACGGGAGGAAACCAATGACCACCATCGGCGAAGCCCTCATCACGCTGCTCGAAGCGCATGGCGTCGACACCGTCTTCGGCATTCCCGGCGTCCACACGGTCGAGCTTTACCGCGGGCTGGCGCGCTCGAAAATCCGCCATGTCACGCCGCGCCACGAACAGGGCGCCGGCTTCATGGCCGACGGCTATGCGCGTGCCAGCGGCAGGCCGGGCGTGGCTTTCGTCATCACCGGACCGGGGCTGACCAACACCATCACCGCGATGGGCCAGGCGCGCGCCGATTCGGTGCCGATGCTGGTGATTTCCGGCGTCAACGCGATGCCGACGCTGGGCAAGGGGCTGGGCTTCCTGCACGAACTGCCGGACCAGCGCGGCATGATGGAAAAGGTGGCGCTGTTTTCGCAACGCGTCACCGAGGCCAGCGAATTGCCGGGCGCGCTGGCGCAGGCCTTCGCGCTGTTCTCGTCCTCGCGGCCGGGCCCCGTGCATATCGAGATCCCGACCGACGTCATGGTCAAACCGGCCGACGGTATTGCTGCCTTGCTCACCAATGCTGCGCCGCCGGCGCCGGATGGCGCGGCCATTGCCGAAGCCGCCAAATTGATCGCCGCGGCGCGCCGGCCGCTGATCCTGGCCGGAGGCGGCGCCAAGCGCGCCGGTGAGCCATTGCAGCGCCTGGCCGAACGGCTCGGCGCGCCTGTCGTCCAGACCGCCAATGCGCGCGGCCTGCTGCACGCGCATCCGCTTTGCGTGCCCGCCAGTCCCAGCCTTAAGGCGGTGCGTGCGCTGATGGCCGACGCCGATCTGGTCATCGCCGCCGGCACCGAATTCGGCCCGACCGACTATGACGGCTACAGCGATGGCGGGTTTGTGCTGCCGGCCAATCTCATCCGCATCGATATCGGTGCCGATCAGCTCGCCCGCCGCCCGGTCAGCGTCGGCATCCAGGCCGATTGCGCGGAGGCGATTGAAGCGCTGCTCGGCGCGATCGGCTCCTCTCACATAGCCGCGAAGGACGGCGGGGTCCGCGCCGCCGCAGCACGAAAGGCGGCCTTTGCCGAGCTCAGCCCTGCCTATGCCGCGCAGGTGCATGCGGTGGAAACCATCCGCGACGCCTTGCCGGGCGCCATCATCGTCGGCGATTCCACACAGCCGATCTATGCCGCCAATCTCTATTACGACCATGACCGGCCGGGCGGCTGGTTCAACGCCGCCACCGGCTTCGGCGCACTCGGCTACGGGCCGCCGGCGGCGATCGGCGCAGCCCTCGCCATGCCCGGCGTGCCGGTGGTCTGCCTCACTGGCGATGGCGGCTTCCAGTTCACCTTGCCGGAACTGGGCGCGGCGCTCGATGCGCCGGCGCCGGTCATCTTCGTCGTCTGGAACAACCGGGGTTATCGCGAGATCGAGACCTCGATGCTCGATGTCGGCGTCGAGCCGGTCGGCGTGTCGCCGGCGCCTCCGGATTTCTGCAAGCTGGCCGAGGCCTACGGCATATCAGCCGAACGGCTTGCCGGGACCGCGGATCTTGCCGATGCGCTCAAACGCGCGCGCGCAACCGGCCTGCCCCATGTCATCGAAATCACCATCGACTGACGCCTTGCCATCCGCCGTACATCCATGCGCCGGCAAAGCGGGGGCCGGCAGGTTCGAGCGATGCAAAGACGCAACACTGCCATGTCGAGATGGCGGTTGAGTGATCGCTAAAAAGGCGCGACGCTCTGCGTCGGGCGCGGCGAAAGAACGACATAATCATAAGAAATTACAGGAGCGGTCCAGGATGACGGAAACACTTCAAGGCAGGCATATCGTGGTGACCGGCGGCACTGGAGCGCTGGGTGCGGCGGTTGTCGGCAAATTGCTGGCCGACGGCACCATATGCCACGTGCCCAATGCGCACGCCTCGGCCCCTTCGCATTTTCCCTTTTCGGCGCATGAGCGCGTCAAGCTGGCGCATAATGTCGACCTCGCCGATCCGGCCAAGGTCGATGCCTTCTATGCCGGCGTCCCCGAACTGTGGGCCTCTATCCACCTGGCCGGCGGCTTTGCCATGGCGCCGGTGGAAAAGATCGAATCCGCATCCTTTGCCGAAATGATGGACACCAACGCGCGCACTGCCTTCCTGTGCTGCCGCGCTGCCGTGCGCTCGATGCTCGCCTCAACCACGGCGGGTCGCATCGTCAATGTCACGGCGCGCGCCGGGCTCGACCCGCGCCGCGGCGCCGGCATGGTCGCTTATACCGCGAGCAAGGCCGCTGTCGCGGCGATGACGGTGGCTATGGCGGAAGAGCTGAAGCACAAGGGCATTCTGGTCAACGCTGTCGCGCCCTCGACGCTCGATACGCCCGCCAACCGCGCCGACATGCCCGATGCCGATGCCACCAAATGGGTCAGCCTGGAAGCTGCCGCCGAAGCCATCGCCTATCTGGCATCACCGGCCAATCTGGCGATGAGCGGTACGCTGGTGCCACTTTACGGCCGCGCCTGAGGCGACGCTGCCGCGGTGCAACTCATTTGCAGACGAGCGTGCCTATCTGCAGCTTGAATTTGCGCGGGCCCGGCATCGGTTCCGCGCTCGTATCGTTGACGATAAACACATCGAGCGTGCAGCCGCCGCCGCCCACCCGGTAGTGGTCGTTTCCGATATGCTCGATCACGTCGATCGGGCCGTGATTTTCCAGCCTGCGCGCAACATCGCCGCTGTCGGTGATGGCGTCGATCTCGGCCTTGCGCTGCCAGTAGGGCGGTAACGCCGCCGACGCCGCCACTGTGCCGGCCAGCAGGAATGCTGCGACAAAACCGATACGGGTCATAGGGCCTCCGATGGTTTGGCTTCCGGCCCTTCAAGCATGGCGGTCGCCAACGCTGCTACGCACTAGAAGAACCCGCGACTATGTCAGGTTCGAGACGCCCGCCTCGATGACCTCGACTGCGTCGCCGATGGCGATTGTGCCGGCGTTGTTCGGTATCGCATTCTGGCCGAAGATGATGCCGCCCTTGGCCGAGCGATGGAGTTTGCCAAGGGTCTGCAGCGGTTCGCGTGGATCCGGCTGCTCGCCGCTCAACGGATCGCGGGTGGTGATGACACAGCGCGAGCAGGGCTTTGCGATGCGCAACTCGACAGCGCCGATGCGGATCGTCCTCCAGCTGTCTTCGGGCCATGCGCCTTCAGCGTCGAGGACGATGTTCGGGCGAAACCGCGCCATCTCGATGGGCCTGGCAAGATGACTGTTCAGATGGTGCAGCGAGCCCGTCGTGGCGATCAGCAACGGAAAACCGTCGGCAAAGCCGACATAGTCGCCGGGCTGGCCGAATTCCGGGTCGACCGGCCGGTTCTTCGGATCGTCGAAATAAACGAGATCGACGGGCCGGCCAAGAATCGCCGAGAGATATGCGCCGGCGGCCGGATCGCCCGATCTTGCTGCAACCACATCCTTCCAGACCTTGACCTGGCGGAGCGCGGCACCTGGGGACGGAACTCCGACGGCATGCGAGCCATGCCTGTCATGTCTGAGCAGGATGCCCGTGGCGCGATGCTCGACGTCGATCGTCGTCATTGCCGGTATCTGGCGAATGGTGAGGAATTGTCCGTCCTTGTCGACGACCATCCAGCGACGGTCGCCTTCCATGCCCATGGTCTCGATGTCGGCGCTCGACACGGCATGGCCGCGCAAGCTCTTGACCGGATAGCGATAGAGTTCGACGACCTTCATGCGAATTGCTTCTCTGACATACGCCGGAGCCTACAGGCGCAAATATGGAATTGAAGGGCTCGCACAGTCTTTGTCTTGTGCCAACCGCGCATGAAAAAACCCGCGAGCCTTGCAGCCCGCGGGTTTCTTGTTCAGGCCGCGCGCGAGGCGCGGCTGATGGTTACGCGGTGGGCTAGTTGCCCTGCTTCTTCAGCGCGGCGCCGAGGATGTCGCCCAGCGAAGCGCCGGAGTCGGTCGAGCCATACTGTGCGACGGCTTCCTTCTCTTCGGCGATTTCCAGCGCCTTGATCGAGACCTGCAGCTTGCGGGTCTTCTTGTCGAAGGCGATGACGCGGGCGTCAACCTTCTGGCCAACGGTGAAGCGCTCGGGGCGCTGCTCGTCGCGGTCACGGCTGAGGTCCGAGCGCTTGATGAAGGTCTCGATGCCGCTGTCGACCAGCCGCACTTCCAGACCGCCATCCTTGACGCCGATGACTTCGCAGGTGACGACCGCGTTCTTGCGCAGTTCGCCTGAAGTCGCCGCTTCGCCGACCGTATCTTTGGCCAGCTGCTTGATGCCGAGCGAGATGCGCTCCTTGTCGATGTCGACGTCGAGCACCTGCGCCTTGACCATGTCGCCGCGATTGTACTCTTCGATGACCTGCTCGCCCGGACGGGTCCAGTCGAGGTCGGACAGGTGCACCATGCCGTCCACGTCGCCTTCGAGGCCGATGAACAGGCCGAACTCGGTCTTGTTCTTGACCTCGCCCTCGACCTGGCTGCCGACCGGATGGCTCGAGGCAAAAGCCTGCCACGGATTCTCGAGCGTCTGCTTGAGGCCGAGCGAGATGCGGCGCTTGGCCGGATCGACCTCGAGCACCACAACGTCGACTTCCTGCGTCGTCGACAGGATCTTGCCGGGGTGCACGTTCTTCTTGGTCCACGACATTTCCGAAACGTGGATGAGGCCTTCGATGCCCGGCTCCAGCTCGACGAACGCGCCGTAGTCGGTGATGTTGGTGACGGTACCCTTGATCTTCTTGCCGATCGGGAACTTGGTGCCGATCTCCGACCACGGATCCGACTCGAGCTGCTTCATGCCGAGCGAGATGCGGTGGGTTTCCTGGTTGATGCGGATGATCTGCACCTTGACCGTCTGACCGATGTTGAGGATTTCGGTCGGATGGTTGACGCGGCGCCATGCCATGTCGGTGACATGCAGCAGACCGTCAATGCCGCCGAGGTCGACGAACGCACCGTAGTCGGTGATGTTCTTGACGACGCCTTCGACAACCTGGCCTTCTTCGAGGTTCTGCACGATTTCCGAACGCTGTTCGGCGCGGCTTTCCTCGAGCACGGTGCGGCGCGACACCACGATGTTGCCGCGGCGGCGATCCATCTTGAGGATCTCGAAGGGCTGCGGGTTGTGCATCAGCGGAGAGACGTCGCGGATCGGGCGGATATCGACCTGGCTGCGCGGCAGGAAGGCCACGGCGCCGTCGAGGTCGACGGTGAAGCCGCCCTTGACCTGGTTGAAGATGACGCCTTCGACGCGCTCACCCTTGGTGAACTTCTCTTCGAGCTTGACCCAGCTCTCTTCGCGACGGGCCTTGTCGCGCGACAGGACGGCTTCGCCCAGTGCGTTCTCGATGCGCTCGACCATGACCTCGACGGTGTCGCCGACCTTGAGCGTCGAGTCCTTGCCCTTGACGCCGAATTCCTTCAGCGGCACGCGGCCTTCGACCTTGAGGCCGACATCGATGATGGCCATGTCTTTTTCGATCGCCAGGATCGTGCCCTTGACGACCTGACCTTCGCCGGAGTGACCGGTGGTAAATGATTCTTCGAGCAGGCTCGCGAAATCGTCGCGAGTGGGATTTGCAGCTGACATATTTTCTCCTGGAGTGCCCCGCATCTGGAAGCGGGACGGGCGCCGTGGGTTAGCGTTGCGTTGGCCTGCCGGCGTTCCGGGCTACAAAAGCCCTGGGCCGCCTAAGCGGCAATTCCGGCGCATGAAGAATGCTGGCAGGCTGGTTCGTGCCCGATATGGGTATTTTCTTCGCTTCCAGCAACGGAAACTCGAGGAAAACCTTCAATCAGGCTTTATCTCTCTTGGCCAGGGCGTCGTCGATGATCGCTTTGGCCGCCAGAAACGCGGCCTCTATAGCCATTTCGGAGGTATCAAGCAAGTGCGCGTCGGCGGCCGGCTTCAGTGGCGAGTCGGCGCGGCCCATGTCGCGCTCGTCGCGGCGCACGATATCGGCGAGGATTTCGGAAAAATTGGCGGAGCCGCCGATGCTCTCGATCTCGGCCAGGCGCCGCTGCGCCCGCACCTCTGCACTCGCCGTCACATAGAGTTTTATGTCGGCATCGGGGCACACGACGGTGCCGATGTCGCGGCCGTCGAGCACCGCACCCGGCGGCGTCTTGGCGAAGTCGCGCTGCTTTTCGACCAGGATGCGCCGCACCGTCGGGTAAACCGCGACCTTCGAGGCCGCTTCGCCGACCGCATGCGCCGACAGCACTGCCCGGTCGAGTTTTGCCAGATCGACCTGACGGGCGGCGGTTTCAGCCGCCGAGACATTGTCGAGCGGCAGCGCGTGCCGGATCAGCGCATAGGCGACAGCGCGGTAGGTGAGGCCGGTGTCGAGCAGGTTGAGGCGGTAATGGTCGGCGAGCCGGCGGGCGAGCGTGCCTTTGCCGGCGCCGGCGGGACCGTCGATGGCGATGGTGAAGGTGTGGGTCATCTAACTTGCCTGAATTGACGGAACCCCCGCACCACCAGAGCGATCAAAATCGACAGGGGCAACAAGATAAAGGGTATGACGCCAATTGTTACAAAAGCCATGGCGCCGATTGCGCGCGAAATTCCTGCAAGGATGCTCCAGCCGTTTCTTTCCAGGAACTCGCTGGTATGAACGGAAGCGAACATGACAAGGAACTGCAGAGCAAAGAGCCAAAAAAGGAACGCAAAGATACCGAAGCTCTTCTTGAAGGCGATGCGTTCAATCAAATACGGGACCAGCGCAAATCCGAGGTAAGTCGCGACAGCTAACAAGTCCCGCGCCATCAAGCGATCTCCGCGCCCAGACCCTTCATCAGCCCCATGAACTCCGGAAAGCTCGTCGCGATCATGGCGGCATCATCGATGGTCACCGGCTTTTCCGTCGCCAGGCCCATCACCAGAAAGCTCATGGCGATGCGGTGGTCGAGATGGGTCTGCACCGTCGTGTCCTGGCCGTTGGGGTGGCCGCCCAGGCCCTTGCCGCCGGGCTTGCCGCGCACCGCGAGCGAGGCTTCACCCTCGGTGCAGTCGACGCCGTTGATCTTCAGGCCGGTGGCGACAGCCGCCAACCGGTCGGATTCCTTTACCCGTAGCTCCTCCAGGCCCTGCATCAGCGTCTCGCCTTCAGCGAAGCTCGCGGCAACGGCTAGCACCGGATATTCGTCGATCATCGACGGCGCCCGTTCGGGCGGCACGGCAACGCCCTTCAGCTCGGAATAGCGCACACGCAGATCGGCGACATCCTCGCCGCCGGCATTGCGCGGGTTCAAGATGTCGATCTGGCCGCCCATTTCCTGCAGCGTTAGAAGCAGGCCGGTACGCGTCGGATTCATCAGCACGTTCTCGATGACAATGTCGGAACCCGGCACGATAAGGGCCGCGACCAGCGGAAAGCCCGCCGAGGATGGGTCGCCGGGCACGGCGATGGTTTGACCGGTCAACTTGCCCTGGCCCTCGATGAAGATGTGGCGCACGCCGCGCTCGTCCGTCTCGACCGACAGGTTGGCGCCAAAGCCTTTCAGCATCTTTTCCGTGTGGTCGCGCGTCATCACCGGTTCGATGACGGTGGTGATGCCCGGCGTGTTCAGCCCGGCTAGCAGCACGGCCGATTTCACCTGCGCCGAAGCCATCGGCACGCGGTAGGTGATGGGGGCGGCGTGTTTCGGTCCATGCAGCGTGATCGGCATGCGGTCACCCGGCGTCGCCTTCAGCACCTGCACGCCCATCTGGCGCAAGGGTTCGAGCACGCGGCCCATCGGCCGTCCCGACAGCGAAGCGTCGCCGATGAAGGTCGTTTCCATGTCGTAAGTGCCGACAAGACCCATGGTGAGGCGCGAACCGGTGCCGGCATTGCCGAAATCGAGTGGTCCTTCTGGCTGCAACAGCGCGCCATTGCCGGTGCCGCGGATCACCCATTCGGCGCCACGCTTCTCGATATGCGCGCCCATCGCCTTCATGGCCGCCGCTGTGCGCATCACATCCTCGCCTTCGAGCAGGCCGGTGACGCGGGTTTCGCCGGAGGCGAGGCCGCCAAACATCATGGAACGGTGCGAGATCGACTTGTCGCCCGGCACGCGGGCGGTGCCGGAAAGGGCTGAGGATTTGCGGGCGGTGGCCGGCTTGGCAGCGGCGGCGTGAGACATGGAATTTCCCTGGACGGAATGCCGGCGCACCGGCGCTTTTCATTTGTTGCGGCGGTCTCGTATCACGGCGGGGGGAAATGGTCATCCCCATGGCCGTCACTTGGCGCGAGGCCTTTCAGGACTTGGTTTTGTGACGCCGGCTTTTCGCTTTGACAGCGCGGTAAACTGTGGGTATGGGGACCACTCTTTTATTGACGAGGCTTGCCGTGGCAAAAAATGAACTTGGCACAAAGCGTGTCGACCCTGAGACGGGTCGAAAATTCTACGACCTGAACAAGGACCCGATCGTCTCGCCGTATACGGGCAAGACCTATCCGCGTTCCTACTTCGAGGAAGGTAAGATTGCCGCCATCGAAGAGGAAGAGGAAGTGGCCGAGAAGGAAGTAGACGCCGAGGAAGAAGAAGGCGTTGAAGTCGTCTCGCTTGAAGAGGCCGACGAAGACGTCAAGGCCGGCGACGACCTTCCCGATCTGGGCGACGACGAAGACGATGTGGATCTCGGCGACGACGAGGACGATACCTTCCTTGCCGACGAAGAAGAAGAAGACGATGACGTCGCCGACATGATCGGCGTCGGCGACGACGACGACGAGGTCTGATCGGCCGCGGGCCTAGCGCTCGCCGGCTTTCTTGAGCTGTGACGAAAAAGCGGTTCTTGCAGGCTTGATATTCAGGGAAGGCGGGGTTAGAAGCCGCCTGCACTAAACGGCGCGGTGTTGAAAACCGCGCCGGACCTCTACGCCGGCAACGGCGCCGGCTGACTGCCGGAGTGGGGCCATAGCTCAGTTGGGAGAGCGCTTGAATGGCATTCAAGAGGTCGTCGGTTCGATTCCGATTGGCTCCACCAAACAGTCTCTTTCCGACGCTCGGTTTCGCGGCATTCATGCTTGTCGCCTGCCAATCGGCGCCTGAACCGTCATCCCCGCCGCCAGCGCCCGCAGCTCAGCCGATGGCGCCTGCCGCGATCTCTGCGGACGGTGCGGCGGTCCTCGATCCGTCAGTGCGGGTCATGCCCCCCGGCGAGGGCATTCCGGCCAAATATGTCGCATTTTCCGGCATATGGGGTGGACAACTGGATGGGATGTATGACGGCAAGCTCGCCGTGCTGACGATATCGCGCGGCGGCAATGTCACCGCCACCTACGCCTGGGGCGATGTGGCCGACAACAAGCCTGGCGTGGCCGACGGCGAAGGCAAGATTTTCGGCAATACGTTGAAACTGCGGCGCCTTCCCAATGGCGCGGACGTCAGCGCGGTCATGCAGGCGGACGGAACGCTGGCCGTCACCTATGGGCTTGCCGACCGCACCTATACGGGCACGTTCACCAAGCAGTAATCGCGAGAGCGAATCTCCTGTGTCAGCCCACGGCTGGCGCCCGCCCCGATCAGTGCAGTCCGAATTCGCGCAGCAGTTCTTCGCGATAGCGCACGAAGCGGGTTTCGCTGCGCTCGCGCGGGCGTGGCAGGTCGATGTCGATCAATCGCGCCGCGCCGCCTTTCTCCTTGGGCAGGATCAGCACGCGGTCGGCCAGATAGATCGCCTCTTCCAGATCGTGGGTGACCATCACCATGGTGACGTTCTCCTCGCTCCAGATGCGCGCCAGTTCCTCCTGCATGCCGATCTTGGTCATGGCGTCCAGCGCTCCCAGCGGCTCGTCGAGCAGAAGGATTTCGGGCTGGACGGTCAGCGCCCGGGCGATGCCGACGCGCTGCGCCATGCCGCCGGAAAGCTGGCTCGGAAAAGCATCGGCGAATTCGGCAAGCCCGACCAGCGCAACGTAGAAGCGGGCGCGTTCCTCGGCTTGCCTTTTGGGCACGCCGCGAACTTCGAGGCCAAAGGCGACATTGCCGAGCACGCTGAGCCACGGCAGCAGGCGCGGTTCCTGGAAGATCACGGCGCGCTCGGCGCCGACGCCATGAACTGGCTGGCCGTCGATGGCGACGGCGCCGCTGTCGGCAGCCTCCAGTCCGGCCAGAATGCGCAGCAGCGTGGTCTTGCCGGAGCCGCTGGCGCCGACGATGACCAAGCATTCCCCCGAACGGATGTCGAGGTTGAGCGTCCGCAACACGGCAAGCCGACGCCCGCCGAGGCTGAATGATTTGGAGAGGTCGCGGATCGAGACCTCTCCTCCACGGTTGGAACCGTTCATCTCATCTCTCAGCTATTTCAGAGCTCAGTTCGTCTTGGTTTCGCCGGGCCGGTACAGAATGTCGGCGGCCTTCAGCTTGCCCTTTGCCAGACGGCCGTCGCGCTCCAGCACGGCGACCCAGAAATCGATGTCGTGGTCGGTCGCCTGCGCACCATCGCGAAGTCCGAAACCGGTCCAGTATTTGGCGAGATCGCCGTTTTCGCCGCGCTTGTTGAGGATATTGGCCAGCACCTTACGGGCTTCATCCGGGTTCTGGCGCGACCAGTCTGAAGCGCGCGCCGACTGTTGGACGAAGTTGCGCGCCGCATCCGGATTGGCGGCAATGAAGTCGCGCCTGAGCACGACGAAGCCGCCGGCGAGTTCGCCGAGCACCTGGGTATCGTCGAACACGCCGCGAACGCCGCCATTGGCGACCAGCGCGCCGGCAAACGTTGCCTGCCAGTAGCCTAGGCCCGCTATATCGACCTGGCGCGAGCGCAAGGTCTGCTCCAGCTGCGGCCCGGGCACGACAATGAGGTTGGCGGCAGTCGGCGGCAGGCCGACGCTGTGCAGGGCTTCGCGCACCGTATAGTCGAGATGGGCGCCGAGCGTGTTGACCGAGATGGTCTTGCCGGCGATGTCGGCGATCGATTTGATCGGGCTGTCTTCCAGCACGTAGAAGACGCTTTTTACGTCCTTGTTGATGCCGTTGCTCGGATACGCCGCGACGAAGTCATTGCCGCCCGAGATCGAGTTGATCACCGCCGCGGTGGCGGCCGAGCCGATGTCGACGCTGCCGGAGGACAGCGCAAACAGCGATTCCGGTCCGCCCGAGGCATAGCCGACATTCTCCAGCTCGACGCCGAGCCCCTTGTAATAGCCGAGTTCGGCGGCCAGCTCATGCGGCGAGATGCTGCCACGGCTGGCGAGATAGCGAAATTTTACCGGTGCCGCTTCGGCAAAGGCGAGGCGTGGCAAGCCGGCGGCGATGAGGCCGGCGGCAAGCGGTGCGCCGGCAAGTAGGGAACGGCGGGTGATTTTCATGATCCGGTCTTTCCTAAGTGAGGGTGAGGGACGGACTGCTAGTTGACGGGGTTGCTCCAGCGGCAGAGCCGCCGCTGCAGCGCGACCAGCGCCTGGTTGGCGATCAGGCCGAGTCCGGCGAGGATGACGATTGCCGCAAACATCAGCGGGATCTGGAAATTGTACTGTGCGTTCATCACCTGGAAGCCGATGCCCTTGTTGGCGCCGATCATCTCGGACGCGATCAGGAGCAGCAACGCCGTGGTGGCGCTCAGCCGCAAGCCGACGAAGATCGACGGTACGGCGCCCGGCAGCACGACGCGGCGAAACACGGTGAGCCGGCTCGCGCCGTAGACGCGGGCCATTTCGAGCAGTTTGGGATCGACTTCCTTGACGCCGCTGGTGGTGTTGAGCAGCAGCGGAAACAGCGTCGCCCAGAAGATGACGAAGATCTTCGAGGTTTCGCCCAGCCCGAGCAGCAGGATGAACACCGGGTAGAGCGCCAGCGCCGACGTCTGCCGGAACACCTGCAGGATCGGATCGAGCGCGGTTTCGACCGTGCGCACCTGACCCATGAACAGGCCGAGCGGGATGGCAACCGCAACGGCCGCCGCAAAGGCAATGCCGGCGCGCTGCAGGCTGATGGCGATGTCGCCGAGCAGGCTGCCGCCGGCAAGCCCCTTCCAGAGCGCTGCTATGATCATGTCGAGCGGCGGCAGAACCGCCGCGTTGACCCATCCGACGCTGCTCGCCACCTGCCAGAGCGCGAGGAAGCCGACCAGCACACCGTAGCGCGACAGGAAGCGGACAGCCGCCCTGCCGCCGAGGCGGAGAAAGTCGTCGCCGAGCCCGCTTTCGCCGCGACTGGCGCGGATGGTGATCGGCCGATCGATGTGCTGCAATGTCATCGCGTCATCCCTTCAGCTACGAGGATCATTCGGCGGCAAGGACGGTCGAGCGGGCGACGGTCCATGGATTTTCCGGGCGCCTGAGACCGAGATTCTCGCGCAATGTGCGGCCTTCATAAGCGGTGCGGAACAGGCCGCGCCGTTGCAGTTCGGGAATGACGAGGTCGACGAAATCGTCGAGCGCGCCGGGCAGCCAGGGCGGCAGGATGTTGAAGCCGTCGGCCGCCTCGCTGGTGAACCATTCCTCCAACTGGTCGGCGACCTGCGTGACGCTGCCGACGATGGTGTAGTGGCCGCGCGCCGTCGCCACCCATTGGTAGAGCTGGCGGATGGTGAAGTTGTGCTCGTCGGCGATCTGCCGGATCAGCGCCTGACGGCTCTTCATGCCTTCGGTTTCCTTGCTCGGTGGCAGCGGGCCGTCGAGCGGATAGCCCCTGATGTCGAGCGTCTGTCCGGCAAGCCCGTTGAGCAGCGCGACACCGTCCTCTGGCAGGATGAGGTCGTTGAGCTGCTGGTATTTGGCGCGGGCTTCTTCCTCGGTGCGCCCGACGAAGGGCGCGACGCCGGGCATGATCACCACCTGGTCAGGATCGCGGCCGACTTGCGCCACGCGAGCCTTGATGTCGCGGTAGAATTCCTGCGCCGTCTCGAGCTTCTGATGGGCGGTGAAGATGACTTCGGCCGAGTGTGCGGCAAGCCCGCGTCCATCTTCCGACTGCCCGGCTTGTACGACAACCGGATGTCCCTGTACCGGGCGCGGCACGTTGAGCGGACCCTTGACGCTGAAATGCTCGCCCGTGTGGTCGATGTCGTGCAACTTGTCCTTGTCGTAGAAGCGGCCCGACTGCTTGTCGCGGATGAAGGCGTCATCCTCCCAGCTGTCCCACAGCGCCTTGACCGTCTCGACATGCTCATGCGCCCTGGCATAGCGCTCGGCATGGTTGGGCTGGACGTCGCGGTTGAAATTGCGCGCCGTTTCGTCGCCGGCCGACGTCACCACGTTCCAGCCGGCGCGGCCGTTCGACAGCAGGTCGAGCGACGCGAATTTGCGGGCAAGCGTATAGGGCTCTTCATAGGTGGTGGAGGCCGTGGCGATGAAGCCGAGATGCGTGGTCAATGGCGCCAGCGCCGCAAACAGCGTCACCGGCTCGAAGCCGGCGATCTTGGCATTGCCGCCTTCGCGGGCGCCGAGGCCGACGGTGAGATTGTCAGCCAGGAAATAGGCGTCGAACAGCCCGCGCTCGGCGGTCAGCGCCAGCTGCTTGTGGAACTCGAAATTGGTGGCGCCGTCGGCCGGCGCATCGGGATGGCGCCAGGCGGCAATATGCTGCCCGCCGCCGGGCAGGAAGGCGCCGAGCTTGATCTGCCGCGGCTTGCTCTGGGATTTGCTGGCTCTGGTCATTGCAGACGTCCTTCTGGTCTATGCGGGAAGGAATGTTGCGTTGCTGATCTTCAGGCGGCACGGACGACGCTGTAGGGCACGCCGGCCACGCGGCATGCCTCGGCCACCGCCTGCCGGGCTCGCGCCTGGACGGCTTCGGACACCAGCACGCCATTGGCGAAATCCTTGTCTGAGGCGTAGATCGCGGTCGGCAAGGTCTGCGCTTCGAAGAAGCCGAACAGCGGCCGCAACTGATGCTCGACGACAAGCGAATGGCGCTCGCCGCCGCCGGTCGCCGCGAGGATGACCGGCTTGCCGCGCAGCGATGATGGGTCGAGCAGGTCGAAGAAATGCTTGAACAGCCCGGTATAGCTGCCTTTGAAGGTCGGTGAGCCGACCACCAGCACGTCGGCGGCCAACAGCTGGTCAACAATGGCGCGGGCCGCCGGGTCGAGATCGTCAAGTTTCTTTGCGAGCGGAAAGGACGGGCCGAGGTCCTCGATGTCGAAAACGCTCAAAGCAGCACCGGCACGGCTCGCCACTTCACCGGCGATGTGGCCGACGAAAGCCTTGGTCTTGGACGGACGGGTCAGGTTGCCAGACAACCCCACCACGAGCTTTTTTAACATTTTGCGGCTCCTTACACGATCGTATGTGCATTAAGGCTACCGATTTTGTAGAATTAAATGAGCGAGAAGATTTCAAAACCAGCCCGTCAAGCGAATGGAGTTTGCGGCACATCGCCTTTCCTTGGTTCATTTGGCCCAAAAGAACGCGGCGGATCCGGTTCGATGTCCGCTGGCTAACAATCCTGGTGCCTTGCACGCGGATGGGTATCGTCGCGAAACCGTCAAGGGTCGGCGCCATTGACACTGCGTCGCGTGAGAGTCGATTGAACCCAATCGCACGGGCGACGAAGTAGGGACCTGCAAAGAACAGGATGCGCGCATGAAAAAGATCGGCTTTCTTTCCTTCGGCCATTGGTCGCCCTCGTCGCAATCGCAGACGCGCTCGGCCGCCGATGCGCTTTTGCAGTCGATCGACCTGGCGGTGGCCGCCGAGGAGCTTGGCGCTGACGGCGCCTATTTTCGCGTGCATCACTTTGCCCGCCAGCTTGCTTCGCCCTATCCGCTTTTGGCCGCTGTCGGCGCCCGCACCAGCCGCATCGAGATCGGCACCGCCGTCATCGACATGCGCTATGAAAATCCGCTGTATATGGCCGAGGATGCGGGTGCTGCCGACCTGATCGCCGGCGGCCGGCTGCAGCTCGGCATCAGCCGCGGCTCGCCGGAGCAGGTGATCGACGGCTGGCGCTACTTCGGCTACGTGCCGCAGGAGGGGCAGAGCGACGCCGACATGGCGCGCAACCATGCCGAGGTTTTCCTGAACGTGCTGCGCGGCGAAGGCTTTGCGCAGCCCAATCCGCGGCCGATGTTTCCCAATCCGCCGGGAATGCTGCGCCTCGAACCGTTCTCGGCCGGCCTGCGTGACCGGATCTGGTGGGGCGCCGCCACCAACGCCACTGCCGAATGGGCGGCCAAGCTCGGCATGAACCTGCAAAGCTCGACGCTGAAGTTCGACGAGAGCGGCCAGCCGCTGCACATCCAGCAGGCCGAACAAATCCGCGCCTTCCGCGCGGCGTGGAAGGAAGCCGGGCATGCGCGCGAGCCGCGTGTGTCGGTCAGCCGCTCCATCTTCGCGCTGGTCGATGACCGCGACCGCGCCTATTTCGGCGGCAACGACAGCGAGGACCACTTTGGTTACATCGAACCCGAGAAGCGCGCCGTTTTCGGTCGTACCTACGCCGCCGAGCCTGATGTGCTGGTCAAGCAGCTGAAAGAGGACGAAGCGATCGCCGAGGCCGACACGCTGCTTCTGACCGTCCCCAACCAGCTCGGCGTGGAGTACAATGCCCACGTCATCGAGGCTATCCTGAAGCACGTCGCGCCGGCTCTCGGCTGGCGCTGACGAGAGGCGCCACCCCGCAGCGCGATCTATCTTGGCCGATCTATCTCGGCTTCTGGCCGAGACCCATGGACTTGGCCAGCGTCGAGCGCTTTGAGGAATAGTTCGGCGCCGTCATCGGGTACTCGGGAGGCAGGCTCCACTTCGTTCGATATTGATCCGGCGTCAGGCCGTAATGCACGCTGAGATGCCGCTTCAATGATTTGAACGGCTTGCCGTCCTCAAGGCAGAAAATGAAGTCGGGCGTGATGGATTTCTTGACCGGAACTGCAGCCTTGAGTTCGCTGGCCCGGGGGGCGGGCGACCCATCCGCGAGATGCTTGAGCGAGCTGTAAACCTGGCCAATGAAACCAGGCAGGTCGGCGGCGGGGAGAGAGTTGTTGGCAATATAGGCCGACACAACGCCGGCGGCAACGGACACAATCGGGTCGAGTTCAGTCGTTTGCACCATGGCAACAATCTCTCCGGCAACAGCAAGGTTCGTATGGGGGATTTTTTCAGAAATGGAATCGGCAGAGGTTCTTTGTGGTTTGCCGCCAAGCCTGCCTAGAACAGGCGTTACATAAGTCTTCTTCAAAAACCTCTCCTGTGCCGTGGTTGCAGAGCGCCCCTTGCCATGATTCCACGATGAAGTCGAACATGTGGGAAAAATTCACACGTGTCAACTCAGACGCCGGACTCGGGTCGCCCTTGTGGAGACATTTCCCACGCGGTAGGTTCGGCGAGCGTCTTTTGAGGGAGGGACGGTCGATTTCGTGATCAGCTAGTGAAGGACAGGGCGATGGACAGATCAGGGGGGCAAAATCTGGATGGCGCCGGGGTCCAGGGTGCGTTGAACCGGCTGCTTCGTCCGTTGGTGCGGCTGGCGATCCGCTGCGGGGTGACGTTTCCGACCTTCGTCGATCTGCTGCGCCAGCTCTACGTCAATGTCGCCGAGCATGAATTCGCACTGCCCGACAAGCAGCAGACGGACAGCAGGGTCAGCCTGCTGACAGGCGTTCACCGAAAGGAAGTCAGCCGGCTAAGAGGAGCGGGCGCGCCGGTTCGAGTGGTGCCCGAGTCCGTGTCGAGGACCAGCGCCATCGTCGCGCGCTGGCTTGCCGATCCGGCCTTTGTCGATGCCAAAGGGGTGCCGTTGCCTTTGCCGCGCGCGAGCGAGGCCGGAGAGGCTTCCTTTGCCGGCCTGGTGGAGTCGGTGACGCGCGATTTGCGGCCAAGGGCCGTCCTCGACGACTGGCTCGACCGCAAGCTCGTCGAGATCGACGAGAAGGACCGTATCGTCCTCCTGGAAAGGGCAATGGTGCCGCGCGAGGACGGCGAGGTCCGGCTCTATTATTTTGCCCGCAATCTCGGCGACCACGCCACTGCGGCTGTCGAAAACGTGCTGGCCGACAATCCGCCGTTCCTCGAGCGCGCCGTCCACTATGACGGGTTGTCCGAAGACCTGGCCAGATCGCTGGAGGCCTACAGCCGCAAACTCGCGATCGACATGCTGCTGCACCTGAACAAGCATGCAAACCAGGCTGTCCAGACCGATGCCGGCGGCAACAGCCGGTGGAATTGCGGCGTCTATATCCTCACCGCGGACGGGACGTCGCTGGTTGCCGAAGACGCGCCGCAGCGCAAGGATGACGACGGAGACGCCGCATGAGCCGGAGCCTGACAAGGCGCGGCCTCCTGATGTTGGGAGCCGCCTTGCCGGCGCTGTTGCGCGGCATGGCTGCCGGCGCGGGGGAAGCTTCGAAGGACCAGGGCATCGGCGGCACCGGCTGGACGGCGGGGACCGACAGCGATCAGGGGATTGGCGGCACCGGCATCGTTGGAACCGTCCAGCGTTTCGGCAGTATTTTCGTCAACGGCGTTCGCGTCGGCTATTCCCCTGATGTGCCGGTATGGATCGACGGCACCCGCGTCACGGCAAGCAGGCTGAAGATAGGGCATGTCGTGCGGGTCGCGGTGATGGTGGTGGGCGGTCGCACGGTCACTCGCGCGATCCACGTCACCAGCGAGGTGGTCGGACCTGTTGATCGCGTGACTGCCGGCTCCTTGTCGATCCTGGGACAACAGGTCGACATCGCTCACCTCCCCAGGCGGTCCAGGATCAGGCCCGGCGATGTCATCGCCGTCTTCGGCATCCGCCGGCCCGACGGGAAGATCGTCGCCAGCCTGATTGAGGCCAGGCCTGATGAAACGCAGTATCTGGTGCGCGGGCTGGCGATCGCAAAGTCAGGCGCGCTGCTGGTCGGTCGGCTCAAGGTCGGATCGCAATCGTCGAAATTTGCAAACCGGCGCGTCGAAGTTGCCCTGGCCAAGGCACCGGACGGATACAAGGTGCTGCATCTGGCGGCGGAAACGCCGATCCCCCACCGCCGCGTCGGCGGCGTCCTTTACGAGACCTTCCTGCAACGTCAGGGGCGACGGCTCAAATCAGGCCTGGGCGTTGCTCTGGACGACCGGACTGACGAACCGAAACCGGCAGGTATTGTCCGGGCGTTCCTCGACGTCCGCTTCGACAGGGAGGGGCATGTTGTCTCGGCATCTCGGCAGGCCGGAAGCAGCCAGTCGCCGGACCAACCCGGCGTACCCGCTCAACGCGCCAGCGGTGATGTCCCGGCCAACCCAGCCACCGGGCCACAGGATGGCGTCGGTGGGCCTGGCGGGACGGGTGGTGTCGACACACCCGCCGGGTCACCGGGTGGCCCTGGAGCGCCCGGTGGAATGGGTGGCCCCTCGCCCGGCGGCTCCGTCAAGCCGTAGCCGTCGGGCAAGCAGATTCAGGAAAAGAGGCGGCTAGATATCCGCCTTGAAGGTCTGCTTCTGCTGGCCGAGCCCTTCGATGCCGAGTTCCACCACGTCGCCGGCCTTCAGGAACACCGGCGGCTTCATGCCGAGGCCAACGCCGGGGGGCGTGCCGGTGGAGATGATGTCGCCGGGATGCAGCGACATGAACTGGCTGAGATAGGAGACGAGATAGGCGACGCCGTAGACCATGGTCTTGGTCGAGCCGTTCTGCATGGTCTTGCCGTTGACGGTCAACCACATCTTCAGGTTCTGCGGATCCGGCACCTCGTCCTTGGTGACCAGCCACGGGCCGGTCGGGCCGAACGTGTCGCAGCTCTTGCCCTTGGTCCACTGACCCTGGCGCTCGGCCTGGAAGGCGCGCTCGGACACGTCATGGGCGACGGCATAGCCGGCGACATAGTCCAGCGCGTCGGCTTCGCTGACGTATTTCGCCGTTTTGCCGATGATCACGGCGAGCTCGACCTCCCAGTCGGTCTTTTCCGAGCCGCGCGGGATCAGCACGTCGTCGTCCGGGCCGACAATGGCCGAGCTGGCCTTCATGAAGATGATCGGCTCCGGCGGCACGGTGGCGCCGGTTTCGGCGGCGTGGTCGGAATAGTTCAGGCCGATGCAGATGAATTTACCCGTGCCGGCAACGCAGGCGCCGAGCCGCGGCTTGCCGGACACCGCCGGCAGCGACTTCGGATCGAGCTTCGACAATGTCTCGAGCGACGCCGGATCGAGCGCCTTGCCGGCAATGTCGGAGACATGACCTGAAAGATCGCGGATCGTTCCATCCGCATCGAGCAGACCGGGGCGTTCGTTCCCTGTCTCGCCATAGCGCAGCAGTTTCATCTTGCTCTCCAAATTGCGGCCCAAGGCCGTTTTCAAACTCACTCAGCCAAAGCGACGAGGGATCGGGGCGGACTCTGGCTATCGGATCCGACCTAGGGCAAGCCGGACTTTAGGACTGCTCTATCCCGGATCGTCGGATCGAGAATTGCTCAGATCGACCAGCCACCGTCGATATTGTAGGCCTGCCCCGACGTGTAGGTGGCGCCGGCGAGATAGACGGCTAGGTCGGCGATTTCCTCGGGCGTGCCGAGACGGCCCATTGGCTGACGGGCGATGAAGGCGGCGCGGGCGGCGTCATAATCGCCCTGCGCGTGCATGCGGTCCTGCAGCGACGGGCTTTCGACAGTGCCGGGGCAGATGGCGTTGCAACGAATGCCCTTGGCGACATAGTCGGCGGCGACCGCCTTGGTCAGGCCGATCACGGCCGCCTTGGTGACGCCATAGGCGAAGCGGTTGGGCACGCCCTTGCCGGCGCCGGCGACCGAAGACATGTTGATGATCGAGCCGTCGCCACGCTCGAGCATGCCGGGCAGCACAGCCCGAATGGTACGGATCATGGCGCGGACGTTGAGGTTGAAGGCGAAATCGAGATCGGCATCCTTCATCTCGAGGATCGAGCCGGAATGGACGAAGCCGGCGCAGTTGAACAGCACGTCGACGCGGCCGATTTCGGCAAAGCCCGATGTCACGGCATCATCATTGAGCACATCGAGCTTGCGGGTCTTGATGCCGGATGACTTGGCGAGTTCGGCCAGCAGCGCCTCGTTGATGTCGGTGGCATGGACGACGGCGCCTGCCTTGGCGAAGGCCAGCGCGCTCGCCTTGCCGATGCCTTGCGCCGCCGCCGTGACGACAACGACCTTGCCTGCCAGATCCGCCATGCTTTTCTCCTCGGCCCTTGTGCCGCTTTCCCAGGGTTCAGCCCGATTTACTGACGGCCGACCAAGGCGTCCTGTGCCAGACAGGCGCGACTATGCGGCCTGCACGATCCATCAGTTCACGAATAATATATGTTTTTTCTGGTTAAAGAACATGTGTCCGGGCGTCAAGCCCGAACGCGATCACCTTCACGACAGCCGATGTAATACACATCGCAAGCCCCGATGCAACAGCTTGTATGACAACCGGGCAACTTGTCGCGCGGCCTTCGTTCGTCCAAACGCAACGCGCCTTAGCGACGTTCAATCGCCGTAAGGCACCCAGACGTTCTTGACCTCGACGGCACGACGCAGCAAGGCGTCGCCGGCGGTTTCGTCGGACGTCCAGTCAAGGCTGCGGCCATTGCCGGTCCAGACGCGCTTGAGGTTGCCGATGGAATCGGCCTCCGCCTTGGCGCAGGTGTCGGCATCGGCGAACAGCCAGAGCCCGTCGACATCGTCATGCTTGGCCAGAACGCCGGCCAGCTCGGCCGTGCGGCCGGTGACGATGTTGATGGCGCCGGCCGGAACGTCGGAATATTCGATCACCTGGTAGAGATCGGTGGCGAGCAGCGGGTATTTTTCCGACGGCACGGCGACCACGGTGTTGCCCATGGCCAGCGCCGGCGCCACCAGCGAGATAAACCCGAGCAGCGGCGCGCTATCAGGCGCGACGATGCCGACGACGCCGACCGGCTCGTGCAGCGCCAGCGTCACGGCGCGGGCCGGCGGCTGATGCACCCTGCCCTCGAACTTGTCGGCAAGGCCGGCATAAAGGAACAGCCGCTCTATGGAATGTTCCACTTCTTCCCGGGCGGCCTTGGCGTTGGCGCCGGTGAGTTCGGTCAGGCGCGCGGCGAACTCGCCAGCACGACCGGACAGATTTTCGGCCAAGTAGTAAAGCACCTGGGAACGGTTGTAGGCGGTCGCCTCCGGCCAGGCCTTGCAGGCACGAGCGGCGGAAACGGCGTCGCGGATGTCCTTGCGGCTGCCGAGGCCGACTTCGCCGGCGAGCTTGCCCTTGGCGGTGGCAACGCTGAGCGAATAATTGCCGTCCGGCCGGACCTGCTTGCCGCCGATGAACAGCTTTGCCGTACGATCGATGGCGCCGCCGTCCGCCTGCTCGACCGGCTGCGCCGAAGACGTCGTGGGCTTGATGACAGGGCCAAGTGGCAGTTTCGCCGACAAATACTCGAACATGCCCTCGCGCCCGCCTTCGCGGCCAAAGCCGCTTTCGCGGTAGCCGCCGAAGCCGCAAGCGGCGTCGAACATGTTGGTGCCGTTGACCCAGACGACGCCGGCCTTCAGCTGCGGCGCGACATGCAGCGCGAGGTTGGTGTTTTCGCTCCACACCGAGGCGGCCAAGCCATAGCGGGTGTTGTTGGCAAGCTCGATCGCTTCCTCGGTGTTGCGGAACGTCATGGTGGCCAGAACCGGACCGAACACCTCTTCCTGCGCCAATATGTTAGCCGGCGCAACACCGGTGGCGAGCGTCGGCAGATGGTAGTAGCCGGAAGATGGCAGCGCGGCATCCGGCTGCCAGCAGACGGCGCCTTGCCTGGCGCCCTCGGCGACCAGGCCCTTGACGCGGTCGAGCTGCGTGGCGTCGACCAGCGGGCCGATGTCGGTGTTCTTGTCGAGCGGACTGCCGACGCGCAACCGGCTCATCCTGACTTTGACCTTGGCGATCAAGGCTTCGGCAATGCCTTCCTGCACCAGAAGCCGCGAACCGGCGCAGCAGACCTGGCCCTGGTTGAACCAGATGCCGTCGACCAGACCTTCGACCGCGCTGTCGAGATCGGCGTCCTCGAAGACGATGAAGGCCGACTTGCCGCCAAGCTCCAGCGATATTTTTTTCCCGGAGCCGGCCGTGGCTTTGCGAATGATCTTGCCGACCTCGGAGGAGCCGGTGAAGGCGATCTTCTGGATGCCGGGATGGTTGACGATGGCCACGCCCGCTTCGGGCCCGCCCTGGACAATGTTGACGACGCCCTTGGGCACGCCGGCGCGCTCGCAGATTTCGGCAAACAGAATGGCGGTGAGCGGCGTGAACTCGGCCGGCTTCAGCACCACCGTGCAGCCGGCGGCAAGGGCGGGCGCGATCTTCCACGCCAGCATCAAGAGCGGGAAATTCCACGGGATGATCTGGCCGACGACGCCGACGCCCTTGTGGCCGGGGAAATCCTTGTCCAGCGCCTGCGCCCAGCCGGCGTGGTGGATGAAATGGCGGATGGCGAGCGGCACGTCGATGTCGCGGCTTTCGCGGATCGGCTTGCCGTTGTCGATTGTTTCAAGCACCGCGAACAGGCGTTGATGACGCTGCATGGCGCGGCCGATGGCATAGAGCACCTTGGCGCGCTGGTAACCCGAGCTGGCGCTCCATTTCGGCAGCGCCTTGGTGGCCGCGGCAACGGCTGCGTCAATATCGGCGGCGCCGGCATCGGAGATCTTGGCCAGCAGCTTGCCGGAGGACGGCTCGCTTGTGTCAAAAGTCTTGCCGCTGGCAGCGGCCTTCCAGGCACCGTCGATGAACAGCGCCTTGCCGAAATCGCGCGCCGCGAGCCATGCATCGGCCTCGGTGCGGGCTTCCGGCGCCGGACCGTATTCCATGGCGTGATAGCGTTCGAGGATGTTCATGGCGCGCTCCAGGTATGCGATTCCCCTGCCCACGAGGGGGAGATCTGCCTTCACGCCATGGCGTGGCGGTGATTGGCCGAATAATGCCCGGTCAGGTGATGCTCGAGCTGACGCTCAATGTCAGTCAACAGGCTCGAGGCGCCGAAGCGGAACAGATCCGGCTCCAGCCACGGCCGTCCGAGCTCTTCCTTCATCAGCACCAGCCAGTCGAGCGAAGCCTTGGCGGTGGAAATGCCGCCGGCCGGCTTGAAGCCGATGAGAAAGCCGGTCTCTTCGAAATAGGCCCTGATGGCGCGCACCATGGCGAGGCCGACAGGCAGCGTGGCGTTGACGCTTTCCTTGCCGGTCGAGGTCTTGATGAAATCGGCGCCCGCCATCATCGCCACCATCGAAGCCAGCATGACATTGCGCAGCGTGGCAAGGTCGCCGGTGCCCAGAATGACCTTCAAATGCGCATCGCCGCAGGCTTCGCGCATCGAGACGATCTCGTTGTAAAGCTCTTGCCATTTGGCGCCGAAGACCAGGCCGCGCGGGATGACGACGTCGATCTCGTCGGCGCCGTCGCGCACCGAAGCCTCGATCTCCTGCAGGCGCGTCGACAGCGGTGCGAGGCCGTGCGGGAAGGCGGTGGAGACGGCGGCGACATGGATGCCGGTGCCGCGCACGGCATCAACGGCGGTGGCGACGAAGGGATGATAGACGCAGACCGCGGCCGGGCGGATCTTCTCGCCCTCTATGCCGAGGCCCTCGACGATGTCGCGGCGGAACGGGTTGATCGCCTTGGCGCAGAGCCGGCGCACGCGTTCTTCTGTGTCGTTGGAATTCAGCGTCGTCAGGTCCATGCAGGACACGGCGCGCAACAGCCATGCCGCCTGGTTGTCGGCCTTGATCGAGCGCCTTTTGGTCAGGCTGGCGACGCGGCGCTCCAGCGCCGAGCGGTTGACGGAACGCACCGATTCCATAAAGCCGAGATCGAGCCGCATGCCAGTGTTGCGGGCAATGCTGTGGCTTTGCGGGACAGGCGTGTTGGCGGCGGCGCGCGCGGGTAGCGGCGTAACCTTGGACGCGCCGAGATCGGCTTCGCGGATTGTGCTGCTCATCTCCTGCCCTTTCGCTCGACGACGTTCCGTCGTGGTGCGTGTCGTTCCTCCCAACCCTATGGTGGTTTGGGGCAACACGCACCGAAGATAGCCCGTGAAGCATCGCTTCACGAGTCCTTCAAACGGTCATAGCGGAAAAAGGCGGCGAAAGCAGCTGAATTTTGACCGCATGGTCAAAAGTCGATGCGAGAGAGGGCGGCGCCGAAGCGCCGGCAGTTCTCAGCCGACGAAGGCCCGCTCGACGACGAAAGTCGAGGGATGGCTAAGCGAACCTTCATGGAAGCCGAGGCTTTCGGCCAGTTCCTTGACGTCCTTCAGCATATGCATCGAGCCGCAGATCATGATGCGGTCGGTTTCCGGATTGAGCTTCTCGATGCCGAGATCGCTGTAGAACTTGCCGGAGCCGATCAGCGCGGTGATGCGGCCCATGCGCGCCGATTCTTCGCGGGTGGTCGAATTGTAGAGGGTGACACGACCGGTGGTCAGTTCGCCGATCAGCGGATCGCTTTCGAGCGCCGACACCAGCTCCTGGCCATAGACCAGTTCGGCGTTGTCGCGGCAGGTGTGGGTCAGGACGAGCTGGTCGAACTTCTCATAGGTGTCGGGGTCGCGCAGCAGGCTGGCGAAGGGCGCGATACCGGTGCCGGTCGAGATCATGAACAGGCGCTTTGCCGGGGTCAGCGCATCGACGACCAGCGTGCCGGTCGACTTCTGGCGCATGATGACGGTGTCGCCGACCTGGATCTTCTGCAATTCGGAGGTCAGCGGACCTTCCGGCACCTTGATCGAGAAGAACTCCAGCTCCTCGTCCCAGGCCGGGCTTGCCACCGAATAGGCGCGGTACACCGGCTTCTCGGCATTGGGCAGGCCGATCATGACGAACTCGCCGGAGCGGAAGCGCAGCGACTGCGGACGGGTGATGCGGAACGAGAACAGGCGGTCGGTGTAGTGCTTCACCGAGACGACGGTTTCGGCATAGACATTGGCCGGAATCGGGAACTGCAGCGGACGGGCGCCGGCCGTGTTGAATGCGGATGTGGTGTTCATCAAATCCAACTCTGTCTTGCCCACTCACATATGCGGGCGCCAAACCATTTCCTGCGCGCCCGGACCGTTCAGGTCCCAGCGTGCCGTTCACACACTCGAAAGCGGTAAGCTCTTGTGTCCGAAATTTATTAGTATACAAACGATATTTGTGTCAAGATACCGCACTAAAACAGCTTTCCAAACTGCGGCATATTCGTAGTCCTGCCATTTCGGGTTTCGACAATGAAAGAGAATTTTTCGGTGCAACAGCCGGATTCCCTGGGTAACGTCGTTGCCGGCATCGATGTCGGCGGAACGTTTACCGACCTCATTTTGATCGACGGAAAAGACGGCGGAAAGGTGCATATCGCCAAGACGCCGACCACGGTCGACAACCAGGCTTTCGGCGTCGTTTCAGCGCTTGGCGCCACCGGCTTTGCCATAGACGGCATCGACCTCATCGTGCACGGCACGACCACCACCACCAATGCGGTGCTGGAACGCCGGCTGGCGAAAACCGGCATGATCACCACAAGGGGATTTCGCGATGTGATCGAGCTTGGCCGCCGCACACGGCCACAGCCCTACGGCATGACCGGCACGTTCGTGCCGATCATCCCGCGCGATCTCCGGTTCGAAGTGTCGGAGCGCGTCGAGGCCTCGGGCGCGGTGCGCACGCCGCTCGACGAGGCCGAGATGCGCGCGGCGGTGAAGGCGTTGGTCGACATCGGCTGCGAATCGCTCGTCATCCATTTTCTGCATTCCTACGCCAACCCTGCGCATGAGCGGCGCGCGGCCGAGATCGCCGCCGAACTCTGGCCGAATGGCTACATCACCACCGGCCACGCGCTGCTGTCGGAAGCGCGCGAATTCGAACGCGGTGTGACAGCCGCGGTCAACGCTTCGGTGCAGCCTATCCTCGAGCGCTATGTCGAGCGGCTGCGCAAGGAATTGGCCGCCAAGGGCTATGCCCGCGACTTCCTGATCATGAACGGCAATGGCGGCATGATCTCGGCCCGCTTCGTCACCCGCGAATCGGCCAAGACCGTGATGTCCGGCCCGGCGTCAGGGGTCATCGCGGCCGCCTATACGGGCAAGCGCGCCGGCTTCGAAAACCTGGTCACCTACGATATGGGCGGCACCTCGACCGACGTGGCGCTGATCCGCAACGCGGAGCCCGCCGTCTCCAACGAGATCGAGATCGAATATGCGATGCCGATCCACGTGCCGATGGTGGCGGTGCACACCGTCGGTGCCGGCGGCGGTTCGATCGCGCGCGTCGACGCGGCCGGGCTGATCCAGATCGGCCCGGAAAGTGCCGGTGCCAATCCCGGCCCGATCTGCTATGGCCGCGGCGGCGTGGAACCGACCATCACCGACGCCAATCTGGTGCTCGGACGGCTGGCGCCGAAGAAGCTGCTCGCGGTCGAGAATCCGGTCACCGTCGAGCGCGTCACCGGCATCTTCGAAGACAAGATCGGCAAGGCCACCGGGCTGTCCGGCGTCGAGGCGGCGGGCGCAATCCTGCGGCTCGGCAACATGAAAATGGCCGGCGCCATCCGCATGGTCTCGGTGTCGCGCGGCCATGACCCGCGCGATTTCGCGCTGTTCGCCTTCGGCGGCGCCGGACCGCTGCACGCATCGGCGCTGGCGCGCGAACTCGGCCTGCCCCGCGTGCTGGTGCCGGCGCGTCCCGGTATCACCAATGCGCTAGGCTGCGTCGTCGCCGATTTGCGCCACGATTTCGTCAACACCATCAACCAGCCGGTCGCCGTGCTCGATGAAGCCAGGCTTCGCGAGGTGCTGGAACGGCACCGCAGCGAAGGCGAGGAACTGATCAGCAAGGAAGCGGTGAAGCCGGAGACGATCCGGGTCACCCATTCCGCAGACATGCAGTTCGTCGGCCAGACCCACATCATCAACGTGCCGCTGCCGTCTGCGTCGGTGACGCGGCAAGAGCTGCAGGCACTGTTCGAAAAGGCCTATTTCGCCCGCTTCAAGGTCGAACTGCCGGAGATCCGCGCCAATCTGGTCAATCTCAACACCTCGGTGACCGGCGTGCGGCCGGCGATCGACCTGTCGCGGCTGATCGATCCGGCCGGCCGCGCCAGGACGCTCGACGAGGCGCTGCGCGAGACCAGGCCGGTCTGGTATGCCGGAAAGTGGCACGACACGCCGGTCTATGCGCGCGAAAAACTGCCGCTCGATGCCGTCATCGAGGGGCCGGCGATCCTTGAGCAGATGGACGCCACCACCGTGCTCGAACCCGGCGACCGCGCAAGGTCGGACGCCGACGGCAACATCATCATCGACATCGGCGAGGCCTGAGATGCAAAAGCTCGACGCCATTACGCTTTCGGTTCTACAGGCTGCCCTGCAGCAGGTCTGCGATGAAATGGATCTCACTTTCTCCCGCGCGGCCTTCTCGCCTGTTATTGCCGAGGCCAATGACCGCTCCGACGGCATCTATTCGGCGGTCGACGGCTCGCTGATCGCGCAAGGATCACAAGGCCTGCCGGTGTTCGTCGGCGTCATGCAGTATTCGACGAAAACGGTAATCGAGATGATCGCCGACGGCCGTTGCCTGGCGCCAGAGCCGGGCGACATCTACATCGTCAACGATCCCTATCTCGGCGGCACGCATCTGATGGATGTGCGCTTCGCCATGCCGGTCTACCGCGACGGCAAGATATTTTGCTGGCTATCGAACACCGGCCACTGGCCCGATATCGGTGGCTCGGTGCCGGGCGGGTTCTCTGCGTCCGCGACGGCGGTCGAGCAGGAAGGCCTCAGGCTTCCACCGGTCAAACTGTTCAAGAAGGGCGTGCTCGACACCGAAATCTACGCCATCATCTGTTCCAACATCCGCGTCGCCGACCAGCGCATCGGTGATATCCGCGCCCAGGCCGCGGCACTGTTGATCGGCCAGGACCGGCTCAACGGAATCCTGGATCGTTACGGCGACGAAACTGTCGTCGAGGCGATCGCCGAGCTGCGCCGCCGCGCCGCCGAACAGATGCGCGCCAACATTTCGGCCATTCCCGACGGCACTTATAGCTCGAAGGCCTTTGTCGACTCGGACGGGGTGGTCAACGAGCCGCTGACCATCGCGCTCGCCGTCGAGAAAAAGGGCGACACGCTGACGTTCGATTTTGCCGGCTCATCAAAGCCCTGCGCCGGGCCGATGAACAGCGTGCTGGCGACGACACTGTCCTCGGTCTACCTCGCCATGCGCCATATTTTCCCCGACGTGCCGATCAGCGCCGGGGCTTTCGAGCCATTGATCGTCAAGCGGCCGGAAGGCACCTTCCTCGACGCAAAGTATCCGCGTCCGGTTTCAGGCTGTGCGGCCGAAGTGTCGCAGCGCATCGCTGAAGCGGTGTTCGCCGCAATGGTGCAGGCATTGCCGGAGAAGGTGACCGCGGCGCCAGCCGGCTCCAGCGGCAATTTCGCGCTCGGCGGCAACGATCCGGCACGCGGCCGCGACTATGTCATGTACCAGATCTCCGGCGGCGGCTATGGCGGCAATTCAGGCCATGACGGGCTGACCAATGGCTGCTCGACCATCGGCATTTCGAAGTCGCCGCCGGTCGAGATCATGGAGCAGGCTTTCCCCGTGCTCTATCGCCACTATGCCTTGCGCGAAGGCTCGGGCGGCGCCGGCAAGCAGCGCGGCGGTTTTGGCCTGGCCTATGAGGTCGAGATCCTGCGCGGCGAGGCGCGCGCGTCCTTCGTCATGGATCACGGCCGCTTCGGCCCGCAAGGCGCGCTGGGCGGCAAGGACGGCGCGGTGAACACGGTGACCGTGTTCCGCGGCGGCGAGGAACATGTGCCGCCGCACCTGTCAAAGGAACAGGATATTGCCTTGAAAGCCGGCGACCGCGTGCGGGTCGGCACGCCGGGCGGCGGCGGCTATGGCGATCCGCGTGAGCGCGACCCGAAACTGGTCGCCGAGGATGTCAGGCTTGGCTATTATACGGCAGACCAAGCCACGGACCTGTTCGGAGCCAAATGAGCTCGACGGCGCTGGCGCCGTCGAGAGCCCATCTAATCATCAAGCCTGCAACTTCGCCTTGAGTGTATCGGCGAATTTCTGCGCGATCTTCTTGAAGCCGGCGGGATCGGGATGCAGCTCGTTGGCCCAGTCGGCCGGTTTCAGCGTACCTTGTGTGTCGACCAGATGAAAATTGTTTGCCGACACGTCGGCTAGACGCTTCACCACGTCGCGGAACGCCGCCAGCGTGTCGTGAACGATGACCGTGCCCTTGGCCACCGACCAGTTGCAGAAATCGAGCGACGGCTTCAGCCACGGGCCGACGCAGGACGGATGCGCCCCGTTCGGGATCGGAAAATCATAGCAATGGCCGAAGATCGGCACGCCGGGTGCGACCCGGTCGCGCAGCGCGAACAGATCGAGATAGCAGGCCTCGACCATGCCGAGCGCCTTGGTGAAGCGGTCCCTGTTCAGCCCGGCGGCATGGCCGTCATTGAAATCGAGGAAGATGCAGAACTGGTCGCCGGCAATGTCGTTGCCGCCAGCCGAGAACAGGATGGCGTCGGGCTTGCCGTCCAGCCAGTTCGCCTTGTTGCGCAAGGCGGAAATCATCCGTTGCTGCTTGGGCAGAGACATCTCGTCGGTCGCCGCATCGCCATGATGGGCGAGGTTGAGGATGGTCGGCGGCATCGGGCCGATCCGGCGCAGTTGCGCGATCACGTCGGTGTCGACGAAGGGAAATCCGTTGCCGGTCAGCGGGTAGTCGAACCAGGAATCGCCCTGCGCCAGCATCACCAATGGGCGATTGGCAACGGCCGCCTCGAGATTGCCGGCGCTTTCCCTTGCGGTTTCGAGCCGCTCGATGTTGGCCTGGTGGACCTTGATGCGCTTGGCGATGTCTTCATCGATGCGCCGTTGCGCGGCTTCCTGCACGAATTCCTGCTGGTCCATCCCCAGGTCCTCCCACGACCATCTATTACCGGCTGAGCATGCGCCGATGTCCATGATCGGTCTGTAATTTAGATCACAGTAAGATTTCCCGGGGAAGGATAGCGCGCCGCGCCGTGATCGCCGCAGAGCATGTCGTTTCCGTCTCCGTCGAGCCCGTAAAAGACCATAGACTTCCCTGATCAACGGAGATCAGGAACATGCGTCTTTTCGGTCGTTTCGTGCTTGCCGCTTCCGCCGCCCTGCTGCTTGCCACTGGTTTGGCCTCTGCCGAGAAACTCAGGATCGGCACCGAAGGCGCCTATCCACCCTTCAACTATGCCAATTCGGACGGCACGCTGGGCGGTTTCGACATCGACCTCGGCAAGGCGCTGTGCGCCGAGATGAAGGCCGAGTGCGAGTTCTCCGTGCAGGATTTCGATGGTTCCATTCCGGCGCTGCAGGCCGGCAAGTTCGATGCCATCATCAACATCACGATCACTCCCGAGCGCGCCGAAAAGGTGGAGTTCACGCATAAATATTATCAGACGCCGCCGGCCATCGCCGTGCCGAAGGATTCGACCATTGCCGGGACATCGCCCGACGATCTGAAAGGCAAGGCGCTGGGTGTGCAGAGCGCCACCATCCACCAGAATTTCGCCGAGCAGAAATACTCGGGCTCGACCGTGAAGGCCTATCCGACCGGCGACGACGCCCGCACCGACATGGCCAATGGCCGCCTCGATGCGATGATGGACGGCTCGATCATCCTGACCGAGTGGCTGAAGAAGCCCGACGGCGCCTGCTGCAAATTGCTTGGCACGCTGACCGCCGATCCGGCCACTCACGGGCCCGGCGTCGGCATCGCGCTGCAGAAGGGCAACAAGGAGCTGGCCGACAAGTTCAATGCCGCGATCGACGCGCTGCGCGCCAACGGCAAATACAAGGAAATCAACGACAAATACTTCTCGTTCGACGTCTACGGAAGTTAATTTCCTTCCTCCCAAGCCTGACCTCGGCAGCGCCGTCCGGCGCTGCCGTTTTTCTTTGATAACGGAGAGATTTCTTGGTTGAGCGGCGCTCCCCTTTCTACAACAGCATCGTTGGGCTCGGCGCCACGATGGGCCGGGTCGGCGGCAACTTCGTTTCGGCCAAATATTATTCCGGCATTGCCGACGAGCACCTGAACACGCGCAAGAATGTCGGCGTGCAGGACCTCAGCACCATGGGCAAGATGGACATCAAGGGGCCGGAAGCCGAGGCGCTGGTCAACCACGTCATCGTGAATGATGCGGCTGCGATGAAGCCGGGACAGGTGCGCTATTCCACCGTCTGCCGCGAGGATGGCGGCATCATGGATGATCTCACCGTGTTCCGGTTGGGGCCGGAGCATTTCATGCTGGTGACCGGTTCGGTCAACCGGCTGAAGATGCTGCCCTGGCTGCAGCAGCATGCGCAGGGTCGCAAGGCCTATGTCACCGACATCACTGCGGCCGTCGCCTTCCCGACCATACAGGGGCCGCGATCGCGCGAGTTGCTCAAGGCGCTGGTGTCGGACGCCGATCTGGACGGGCTGAAGCGCTGGGCGTTCACCGCAGGGCGGATCGGCGAGACCAAGGTGCTGATCTCGCGCACCGGCGTGACCGGCGAGCTCGGCTTCGAGCTGTTCGTGCCGGCCGACGAGGCGACTTCCGTCTGGGATGCGCTGATGCGGACCGGTGCCGATTTCGGGCTAAAACCTTACGGCGTGCTGGCGATGTTCACGCTCGGGCTGGAGAAAGCCTATCCGGCGCATGGCATCGACATGGACGAGAGCCGCACGCCGTTCCATGTCGGGCTCGATCGCTGGATCAAGTTCGACAAGGGCGATTTCATCGGCCGCGATGCGCTGCTCAAGATTCGCGACAAGGGGCTCGACGAGCGGTGGACCGGGCTGATCCTCGAAGGCGACAGGCCTGCTGCCACGGATGCCAGGGTTTTGGCCGATGGTGAGGACGCCGGCGTCGTCACCTACAGCGATCACGGCTATTCGCTGGGCAAGGTGCTGGCGACCGCGCATCTGCGGCTGCCGTTCACTGCCATCGGCACGGAGCTCAGCATCGACATTGACGGCAAGCCGACCCGCGCCGTTGTGGCGCCGATACCGTTCTTCGACCCAGAGGGCACGCGGCTGCGCGCCTGATATCAGGCGAGTTTAGCCAACAGCCTCATAAAGGTCGCCGCTTCCTTGGCCGTCAGCGGCGCCAGCGTTTCCTGGGTGATGGCGCGGGCCAGCGGAATCAGCCGTTCGATCGCCTCGCGTCCCTCAGGCGTCAGATTGACCAGCAACCGCCTTTTGTCGACTTCGTGCTTGGTGAGATCGACCAGGCCGCGTGCTTTCAGCCGGTCGATGACGCCCTTCACCGTCGCCGCATCCATGGCGATCAGCGTGCCCAATTGGTTCTGCGAGGTCTCGCCGACATCGTGCAGCTTGGCGAGCGCTGCAAATTGCGGCGGCGTCAGGTCGCCGATCTGCGAAGCAAAGATCGAGACATGGCGCTGATGCGCCTTGCGCAGGATGAAGCCGACCTGCTCCTGCAAGCGGTAATCATGATCGTCCGGCTCTTCGGCCTCGACCAGTTTCAGAAGATTGTCCCCGCCGCTCATCGCAAGCCGTCCCAGGCCTTGATGTCGCCAACTGCCAGGCCGCCCATGCGGTCGTGCACGCGCGGGCCGCAGCTCATGGCCAGGCAGAACAGGATTTCGTCGGGGCGCGGCCCGTCGCTGAGGCCGACCTCCATGGCGTCGAAATGGCTGCGGACATAGGCAGCGTTGGTGTGGCCGAGCGGCACGTCGAGCCGCGAGCCGAAGGCGCCTACCTTGGTTGCCGACGGCACGATCGCCTTGGCGTCGCCAAGCCGCTCGCGCATTGCGTAGCCGCCCGGCACGTGCCAAAGCGCGCCATGTTCGAGCTCGCCCGCCGAGCCGACAATGGTGCCCTTGCCGTAGGCGTCGATCTGCTTGATGTCGCCGCCCAATGCGGCAATGAGCTTGTCGGTCAGCAGCAGCCCGAGCGGCTTCAGATCGTCCATGGCGCTCTGCAGTTCCTCCACGTAGCGGCCGGCGAACGGGTTTTTCACCAGCGCCACAGCGGCGGCGCGTCGGCGCGGCGTGGCCGCGAGCGGCCCGCCATCGTGAAAGATCTCTTCGGTCAGAACCGCAATCTTGCGGATCGGAAACTCAGGCATGGGCAACTTCCTTCCCAGGACTTTTGTTGGGCGCGGCAAGCGCCATGGAACCACTGATGCGGGTCTCACCGCCAAGAAACAGCGCCGATGCGGCGATCAGGCCGCGCCGGCGAAAATCTTCGGCGACGGCAAGGCCATTGTCCAGCGCCCGCTCCACGCCGGCACGGGCAAGCGTGCCGACGGCTTGTGTCACCAGCCGCGCGCCGAGATCGCTGTCGGGCGCAAGATCCTGTGCCGGAACGCGCTTGATGGCAGGATTGCCGGGCAGGTCGACGGCGTTGGCAATGAGCGTCGCCGCCGCATCGGCCTCGGCGCCGGTGCGCGCCAACACGGTGACGGCGTCGGCAATTCCCAGCGAAAACGAGCGGCCGCGCCAGCCGCTGGTGGCGACGCCGCCCACACCGTCTGCTGAGCGAATGGTGATGCGGTCAGCCATACCGTTGCCGGTGCCGGCGATCGCCAGGTTCATCGACTGGCCGTTGCCGATATGGAGCGCGCTGTCGCCGCCATTGTTGACATAGGCGCGATCGAGCTTGCGACCCGCGAGCAGCGCAGCGAGCATTTCGTCGGCTACCGATCCTGCGACAGCGGCCATCGGCGTGATGAAGCATTCCGCCAGGGGCATGACGGCTGCTTCCATGCGGCGCGCCGCCGGGCCGGCGAAGCTGCGCGGCGCCAGGAAAAATGCCGGGAGCCGCAATTCGGGAAGCTCCTCGACCAACTCGATCAGGATCGTCTGGAAGCGCGCGACAGCCTGTTCGTAGGCGGCACGACACTCATCCGCCTCGCCAAAAGCTTCGACGATCAGGTCGATCGGCCCGTGGTTGAGATGCAGCCGTTTGCCGTCCGGCAACCAGTTGACTTGCGGGCCTTGCATCAGCCGGCCCCGTTCGAGCCGGCGCGGCGCAACTGCGCCAGCGGCGGCCAAGGGTTTTGGGACTCGGCGCCTGTGCCGCGGCGCGGATTGAGGTACTCGCCGCCCTTGGCGACAATGTCCTCGACGCTGCGAATCTCGGCCTCGTAGCCGCCGAGCCTGACATAGTCGTCACGGCGCAGCGTGAATTCGATCGGCGCCACCAATGCCGGGGTCGGCACATAGCCGAAAGCGCCTTCCGGCACGCGGGTGACATCGACCATCAGCGTGATGCCGCCGCCCGGCCAGACATAGACCGGCGCGCCGCCGACGGTCACATAGGTCTTCAGGCCCTGCACCGAACGGGTGAGATTGACCGGGTTTTCGGTGACGCCGGCGCGCAGCGAACCGCCGGCGCCGCCAATAAACAGCACGGTGCAAAGCGCCGGCTCGCAATTATCCTCGATCAGCCCGACCGATTTCTGCAGCCGTTCCGGGAACGGTTTTTCCACAGGCTTCAGATCGTCGTCGAGTTCGTAATAGGCGAACTGCTCGCCGGTGGTCGACACCATCAGCAGCGACAGGCCTGGGCGAGCGCCTTTCTTGGCGTTCCATTCGCCGAGGATCGACAGCGGGTCTGAAATCGAGGTTCCGCCCCAGCCGAGGCCAGGCTCGGAAACCTTGAAGTAACGGCCTGGCGTCGAGCGGCGGCCGATGATCTTGATGCCGGTATCCTGCCAGCCCAGCACCTTGCCGGCCTGATGCTCCGAGACAACGCCGGTGATGTGGTCGTCGACCACCACCACCTCGTCGACGAGCCCGCGCCATTGCGTGGCGAACATGCCGATGGTGGCAGAGCCGCAGCCGACCCGCATGCGGTGTTCCTGCTTGCCGTCGATGACAGGCGGTTTGCCGGCTTCGACGATAATGGTGGCGCCGCCGTCAATGGTCAGTTCGACCGGCTTGCGGTTGCACAGATTGAGCATCGCGTCACAGGTGGCGCGTCCCTCCGACTTGGAGCCGCCGGTCAGATGATGCACGCCGCCGAGCGACAGCATCTGCGAGCCATATTCGCCTGTCGTGACATGGCCGATGGCCTCGCCTTGCGAGCGCACGATTGCCGTTTCGGGACCGAGATGGCGATCGGTGTCGATCTTCACCTTGACGCCGCAGTAAGAGAAGATCCCTTCGGTGACGACGGTGACGAGATCGACGCCTTCGACTTCCTGGCTGACGATGAAGGGCGCCGGCTTGTAGTCGGGATAGGTGGTGCCAGCGCCGATTGCGGTGACGAAGCGGCGGCCGGTGTTGACCAGTTCGCCGTCCCATTGCTCGCCTTCGGCCGTGAACGGCACGACAGCGCCGCCGCTCTCGGCGGCATGATCGAGAATGGTCAGCGGGTCCATGCGCACGATGCGGCCGCCCGAATTGCCGTAGCGGTCGCAGGCGCCGGTGCGCCCATCGGCGATGTAGCACATGACCGGACAGGCATCGCAGCGGATCTTTTCCGCCACCAGCTTTTCGCCGGGATCATGGGTTTCGAAGCGTTCGGCAAGCTCGCTCATGCGCGTGCCTCCTTGTCGCGGATCGCGGCGCGGATGCGCGTCGGCGTCGCCGGAACCTTGGTGATGAGAACGCCGGTGGCGTGGCGGATGGCGTTGAGGATCGCGGGAGCGGTCGGGATCAGCACGTGTTCGCCCAGGCCCTTGGCGCCGAACGGTCCCTCCGGATCGGGAACCTCGATCAATATGTGCTCGATCTCAGGCACATCGCCGATGGTCGGGATGAGATAGTCGTGCAGATTCTCGGTGCGGCCGGGGATGTATTCCTCCATCAGCGCCATGCCGATGCCTTGCGCGATGCCGCCTTCGATCTGGCCTTCGACCAGCAGCGGGTTGATCGCCTTGCCGACATCGTGCGCGGCGGTGATCTTGATCAGCTTCACCGTACCCAACTTGAGATCGACCTCGAGTTCGGCGATCTGCGCGCCATAGCCATAGAGCGCGTAGGGCTTGCCCTGGCCCTTGGCATCGAGCGGCAGCGTCGGCGGATCGTAGGTTTCCTCGGCGCGGAAGACGAAACCGTCAGCATCGACATCGAGAGCGGCGAGATCGATGCGGCGGGTCGCTTCACCCTCGCGGATGACGATCGCCGGACCGTCCAATTGCAGGGCCGCGTTCTCCGAGACATTGGCAAAACGCAGGATTTTTTCGCGCAAGGCGCGCCCGGACTTCTCGGCCGCCTTGCCGGTTACAAAAGTCTGGCGCGAGGCCGATGTTTTGCCGGCGTCGGGGCTGATCGCCGTATCGGCGCTCTTCAGCTTGAATTTTTCCAGCGGCAGGCCGAGGGCGTCTGCGCAGATCTGGGTGATGACGGTGTTGGAGCCTTGGCCGATATCTACGGCGCCCTGATGCAGGATGACCTCGCCTAGGGGTGAGATACCGACCCTGATGGTCGATGGATTGGGCAGCGAAGTGTTGCCGCAGCCATACCAGCAGGACGCCACACCGACGCCGCGCTTTTTGCTCGTATTGGAGGAATTGAATGTATCTGCGTCGGCCGTCGCGCGCGCCCAATGGGGCCGCAAGGCGTCGAGGCATTCGAAAATACCGACGCCCGACTCCAGCCTCTGCCCGGTAACCGTTTCGGATCCGTTCCGAAGGCAGTTTTTCAAGCGAAAATCGAGCCGGTCCATGCCGAGCTTGCCGGCGAGCTCATCATAGAGCGTTTCCTGCATGATCGTCGCCTGCGGCACGCCAAAGCCGCGGAAGGCGCCGGAGATCGGCCCATGGGTGTGAATCGCGCGGCCTTCGGCGCGGTAGTTCGGCGTCGCATAAGGGCCGGAAGCATGCACGGGTACGCGGTTGGCGACGGTCGGGCCCCAGCTGGCATAGGCGCCGGTGTTGAAATCGCCGGTGAAGACCATGCCCATGACATGGCCGTCGGCGTCGGCACCGATGGTCGCCTTCATCTCGGAGGGATGGCGCTTGGTGGTCGACATCATGGATTCGTTGCGGGTGTAGGCGAGCGCTGCCGGCCGTCCCGTCTTCAGCGCCACGAGGCCAATCAGCGGCTGCAGCGAGACATCCAGCTTGGAACCGAAGCCTCCTCCGGTCGCGGTCGGCACGATGCGAACCTTGTCGACGGCAAGGCCGAGCACCTTGGCCGTGTCGTCGCGGTCCATGTAAGGCGCCTGCGTGCAGGCGACGACGACCAGCGTATCGCCATCCATATAGGCATGGCCGGCTTCCGGCTCGATATAGGCGTGCTCGACATAGGAGGTGTCGATGGCACCGGACGCGGTGACTGCCGAGCCCGCAAGCGCCGCCTCGGGGTCGCCGCGCTCGACAAAACCCTTGGTCAAAAGATTGTCCGGGCGGTTCGCATGGATCAGCGCCGCACCATCGGCCTGCGCGTCACCCGGCAGCAGAAAATGCGGCAGCTCGGTCCAGCGGACCGGGAAATCCGACAAGTCGAGATCGAGCATCGCCTCGCGCTCGCCGGCGACCAGCGCCACGGCCTCGCCGCGCAGCCGGGCAAAGCCTTCGGCCAGTGCCGGCTGGTCGGCGAACGGACCGATGACGCCGAAACAGTTCTTTCCCGGAATGTCGGCGGCGGTGAAGACACCGACAATGCCGGGATGCGTCTTCACCCAGCCATCCAGGTCACCGAAAGCAAAGCCGGCGTGATAGTGCGGCGAGCGGACCACCAGCACCGCCAGCGCATCGGTTGGGAAGGCATCGCCGCCGAATTTTTCAGCGCCGGTGACTTTCGGTACGCCGTCCAGCCGGACCGGAGACGCGCCGATCGCATGGCCCGATTGCGGCAGGCGGAAATCGAGGCTGGCCGCCTGCAAGGAAGCATCCATCACCGCCGCGATGATCTTGCGGTAGCCGGTGCAACGGCAAAGGATGCCGCCCAGCGCATCCTGCACCTCGACCTCGGTCGGGTTGGGGTTGCTGTCGAGCAAGCCCGTTCCCGCGACCAGCAGCGCCGGTGTGCAGATGCCGCATTGCGCCGCGCCATGCGCCAGGAACGACGCCTGCAGCGCCGACAGGCGGCCATTGGCAAGGCCTTCAACGGTCGTCACCGATGTCCCGGCTGCCGAGGCCGCGGGCATCAGGCAGGCGCAGACGGCGTCGCCGTCGACCAGCACCGTGCAGGCACCGCAATCGCCGGCGTCGCAACCGACCTTGGTGCCGGTCAGCTGCAATTCGTCGCGCAGAACCTGCGACAGCCGGCGCAGCGGCGGCACGTTGACCGAGACGGCGGCGCCATTGACTGCGAAAGCGATATCCGAACGCTCGAGGCCGAAGCCGGACACGAGGTCTGGCAGAGCTTCAATCACCTCGGACCGGACCTGGCTCATGCCGCCACCATGCTGTTGTCGTTCGTCAGCCCGCAGGCTCTCAGCACGGCGCGGGCGACAAGCTCGCGCGCCGCGTCGAGCCGGTATTCGGCGCTGCCGCGCACATCGGCGATCGGCGACAGCTCGGCCATCGGCGCGGAAAGAACCGCGTCGGCGAGTGTCCTGCCGGCAGCCTTGCCGCGCAGCACGGCTTCGACACCGGCCAGCCGCCTGGCGACAGCCGAGCAGGAGCCGACGGAGACGGCCGCTTCTCTGACCGTGCCGTTTTCGACAACGAGGCGGGCTGCGACCATTGCGATGGAAATGACGAGATAGCGCCGCGCACCAAGTTTCACGAAAGCCGACGTGCCGGAGGCCGCGCGCTTAGGGATGCGGATGGCGGTGACCATTTCGCCGGGCAGCAGCGCGGTGCGGCGGTTGCCGAGAATGAAATCCGGCAAGGGCAGATAACGTGTTGCGGCCACTGAGCGCAGTTCGACCTCGGCGTCCAGCACCAGCAGGCCAGGCACGCCATCGGCGGCAGGCGAGGCGTTGCAGAGATTGCCGGCGATGGAGGCGACATTCTGGATCTGCAGGGAGCCGACCTCGCGCGCAGCCTGCTTCAGCGCATCGAATGCCGCCGGCAAGGGATGGCGGACGAGATCTGTCCAGGTGGTGCGGGCGCCGATCACCCAATGGGTTTCGGTCTCGGCGATGCCGCGCAGGCAAGCCAGGCCATTGATGTCGAGAACATTGTCGCGGAACGGCTTGGCGCCTTGCGCCGGATAGAAGTCGGTGCCGCCGGCAAGCACGCGCCAGGCGCCCTCGCCGAGCCAAGCGAGCGCCTCGTCCAGCGTGGTGGGTTTCGCGTAACGGATCACGCCCTACCTTCCAAAAAATCGGCCTTCCCAAAAAGTGGGGTCTTCCCGAAACCCTCGCCAGTGTTCAATCCGGCAAAATTCATTCGTATGCAAATGATATCAAGCTGGCGGGAATTGTCAAAGCCGGAGTTTGAGGGAAGCGGGTCGCCACGCATTTGTTACGGCTCCAGAGGTTGACGCAGGCCGCCATCTGGTCAAGTTTCTGCATCCGGTCGCATCCGCGGCGTTTTTCACTCGATCCCCGCTCGAGACGAAGAAGAGGAGAGGCGCCATGGCCGACGAAGCGCTTGTTGTCATCGACCTGCAGAACGACTTCTGCCCAGGCGGTGCGCTGGCGGTTGCCGGCGGCGACGAGATCGTGCCGCTGGTCAACGATCTGATCCGGCACGCCGGGCATGTCGTGCTGACGCAGGACTGGCACCCGGCCGGACATTCGAGCTTTGCCTCCAGCCATCCGGGAGCGCAGCCTTTCAGCGCGATCGAGATGCCCTATGGGCCGCAGACGCTGTGGCCCGACCATTGCATCCAGGGCAGCCTTGGCTCGGACTTTCACTCCGGCCTTGCCTGGACCAAGGCCGAGCTGGTGATCCGCAAGGGATTTCGCCCTGGTATCGACAGCTACTCCGCCTTCTTCGAGAACGACCACAAGACCCCGACCGGGCTTGCCGGCTACTTCAAGGAGCGCGGTATCGACACTGTGACCCTGGTCGGCCTGGCGACCGATTTCTGCGTGGCCTTCTCGGCGCTCGATGCGGCCAAGCAAGGCTTCAAGACGACGGTGCGGCTCGACGCCTGCCGCGGCATCGATCTCAACGGTTCGGTCGAGGCGATGCTGAAGCGGATGCGCGACGCCGGGGTGAGGCTCGAAGACCCGACAGCGGACTGAGCCGTGAGGTTTCTGGGGGGCTGCACACAATCAGGGACGATACTGGCGGCAGGTGTTCTCTGCTCTGTCCTGTCCCCGCAACTGGCCTTTGCGGCCGAGAGCAGCGAATTGCCCGGCGCTGCGATGTCGCTATGGTGGGGGCTGCCGTTTGCAGGGCTGCTGCTGTCGATCGCCACCGGGCCGCTGCTGTTCCACCATGTCTGGGAGCATCAATACGGCAAGATCGCAGCCGCCTGGGCAGCACTTGTGGTGGTGCCGCTGGCGATCGCCTTCGGCATATCTTTGGCGAGCGAGGCGGTGCTGCACACGCTGCTCACCGAATATATGTCGTTCATCATCCTTTTGTTCGCGCTCTACACCATCTCGGGCGGCATCCTGCTTGCGGGCAACATCCACGGCACGCCGCAGGTCAATGCCGGGCTGCTGCTCACCGGTGCAATCCTTGCCTCGATCATCGGCACCACCGGCGCCTCGATGATCCTGATCCGGCCGGTGCTGCGCGCCAATGACAACCGGCCGTTCAACGCCCATGTCGTCATCTTCTTCATTTTCCTCGTCTCCAACATCGGCGGCTCGCTGACACCGCTCGGCGACCCGCCACTGTTCGTCGGCTTCCTGCGTGGCGTCGACTTCTTCTGGACGACGGCAAACCTCTGGCGCGAGACGCTGTTTACCGGCGGCCTGGTGCTGCTTGTCTTCCTGGCTATCGACATCATGTTGCACCGCCGCGAAGGCGGTGCGCCGAAAATCAAGGACCCGACGCCGGATACGAAGGTGCGGATTCGCGGCCTCGCCAATCTGCCGCTGCTGGCCGGCGTGATCGGCGCGATCCTGCTGTCGGCGGCGTGGAGGCCGGGCGTGAGTTTCTCCGTCCTGGGCGTCAGCCTCGAACTGCAGAACCTGGTGCGCGACGCCATCATCCTGGTGCTGGCCTTTCTGTCGCTTGTCGTCTCCCACAAAAGCCATCGCGAGGCCAACGGCTTCACCTGGGGGCCGATCGCAGAGGTGGCAAAGCTGTTTGCCGGCATCTTCGTCTGCATCGTACCGGTCATCGCCATCCTGCGCGCCGGCCATGATGGCGCGCTGGCGCCCCTGGTCGCACTGGTGACCTCGCCCACCGGCCAGCCCAACGACCTCGCCTATTTCTGGCTGACCGGCGCGCTGTCGTCCTTCCTCGACAATGCGCCGACCTATCTGGTGTTCTTCGAACTGGCCGGCGGCGATGCGCGGCATCTGATGACCGAGGCTGCCACGACGCTTGCCGCGATTTCGGCCGGCGCGGTGTTCATGGGCGCCAACACCTATATCGGCAATGCGCCCAACTTCATGGTCTACGCCATCGCCCGGCATCGCGGCGTGAAAATGCCCGGCTTCTTCGGCTATATGGCGTGGTCGGGACTGGTGCTGATCCCGATTTTTTTGATTGCTGGCTTTTTGTTTTTTGGCTGATCAGCCAACCCCAACATAGCGCCGCACCGCCGAAGGGTCGGCGCGCAGCTGCTCGACATCGACGGTCTCGCGGTTGCGGCCGTTCTCGATGAATGAGACGCGGTCGGCGACCGACAGCACGGCATCGACCCGCTGCTCGACCAGGATGGTCGAGACGCCTAGTTCGCGCAGCTTCACCACCGTCTCGCGGATCTTGGCGATCATTGACGGCATCAGGCCTTCGGTCGGCTCGTCGAGCAGCAGCACCTGCGGCTCGAGGCAGAGCGCGCGGGCCATGGCCAGCATCTGCTGCTCGCCGCCGGATAAGGTGCCGGAGCGTTGCCGCAGCCGCTGGCGCAGCAGCGGGAAAAGGTCGAGCACGCTCTCGCGTGTCGCTCTGCCCTTGCCGCGCGTCATCAGCCCGATCTCGATGTTTTCCGCCACCGTCATCTCAGCGAACAGCCGCCTGCCTTGCGGCACATAGGCGACGCCGGCCTTCGGCACTTCATGCGCCGGCAGGCCGGTCAATTCCTGGCCGGCGAGATGAATCGATCCGGCACTGGCCGGCACCAGCCCCATGATCGCCTTCAGCGTCGTCGTCTTGCCGGCGCCGTTGCGGCCGAACAGGCACAGCACCTCGCCCTTGTTGAGCACAAGGTCGAGGCCGTAGAGCACCTGCACCTCGCCGTAGAAGCAGTCGAGCCCGGAGATGGTCAGCGCGCTTGTCCCTGTGACTCCTCCGGTCATGGCGCCGTCCCCAGATAGGCTTCCTGCACCTGGGTGTTGGCGCGAACCTGTTCGGGCGTGCCTTCGGCGAGGATCTTGCCGGCGTTGAAGACGGTGATGCGGTCGGCCAGCTGCATGACCACCGGCATGTTATGCTCGATCAGCAGCACCGTGGCGCTTTTGGCGATCTCGCGCACCAGCTCGATGAAATTGTCGATCTCGCTGTCGGCCAAGCCTTGCGTCGGCTCGTCGAGAATCAGGAGCCGCGGCTTCAGCGCCAGGCCCATCGCCACTTCGAGCAGGCGCTGGTGGCCGTAGGAGAGCTGGCCCGCCGGCATACGGGCGCGGTCGGCAAGGCCGGTTCGCTCAAGCGCGGCCATGACCCCCGTGCGCACGGCGCCTTTCGAGCGGCCATCGGTCAGCGTGCGCTGCACCGGCAGCGCGACATTGTCGTAGGCGGACAAATTGGCAAAGACGCTGGTGATCTGAAAAGTGTAGGCGATGCCCCGGCGCACCCTGAGATAGGCCGGCTGGCTGGTGATGTCGGCGCCGTCGAAGACGATCATGCCGGAGGATGGCTGGATGCGGCCGCTGATCAGGCTGACGAAGGTGGTTTTGCCCGCGCCATTGGGGCCGATGACGGCGCGGATTTCGCCAGGCATCAGCTGGAAGTCGACACCGTCGACGGCGCGCAGACCGCCGAAATTGCGCGACAGGCCTTTTGTGGTCAGCAGCGGCATCATGGCAGCCACCCCAGCCAGCGCTGACGGATGGTGCCCAAAATGCCTTTGGGGAAAGACAGCACCAGGAGGATGAGCGCGATGCCGACGATCAAGAGATAGGCGGAGGTGTAGCCGCTGGCGACGTCGATGACATAGTACATGAACACCGTGCCGATCAGCGCGCCGAGCGTCGTGGCGGCGCCACCGAGCAGCACCCAGAGCAGCGGCAGGATGGAATACTGCACCGAGGCGAAGCTCGAGCCGACATAGCCGAACAACAGTGCATAGGCCGCACCCGATGCCGCGCAGATGGTGCCGGAGACGACGACGGCGATGAGCTTGTTCGAAAAGGTGTCATAGCCGAGCATTTTGGTCCGCTCCTCGTTCTCGCGCACGGCGACCAGCACGCGGCCGTAGCGGGAACGGACGATGGCGAGCGCAATGAGCAGCACCGCCGCGAACAGCGTCAGCGCGCTCATGTAGCGCACGGTCGGGTTGGTGAGGTCGAGCGACGTCGCGCCGAAGCTCAGAACGCGCGCCGGCTGCGGCACGACCAGGCCCTGGTCGCCGCCGGTCCAGGCAGCGAAATACAGGATGACGAGATAGAAGACCTGCGCGAACATCATGGTGACGATCATGAAGGCCACACCCGTGGTGCGCAGCGCGAGCAGGCCAATCACCAGCGAAAGCAGCGCGCCACAAGCGATGCCGGCGAGGAAGGCCAGCGGCACATTCCAGCCTAGATGGATAACCGAAAGGCCGGCGCCATAGAGGCCGGCGGCAAAGAACATGGCGTGGCCGAGGCTGAGCAGGCCGACATAGCCGAACAACATGTTGTAACCCATGGCGAACACCGCCAGCACCATGATGCGGGCGAGAAGGCCGTGATGGTATTCCGGCAGGACGAAGCTCAGCGCAAACAGCAGCGCGATGACGCCGAGATGCAAGGCATACGCTTTTGCCGGCGAAGCTTCGCTCATCGCGACGCCTGCCCGAACAGGCCCTGTGGGCGGAACACCAGCACCATGGCGACCAGCAGCGTGGCGATGATCTTGGCCAAAGTCGGCGAGAAGAACACCGAGATGATGCCGTCGGAGAGGCCGATCAGAACAGCGGCGACGACGGTGCCGCGCAGCGAGCCGAGACCGCCGATGATGACGACGATGAAGGAAAGCAGCAGCGGGTCCTGTCCCATCAGATAATGCGCCTGGCTGATCGGCACGATCAGCACCGCCGCAATCGCGGCCAGCATGGCGCCGAGGGCGAAGACGCCGGCATAGACGCGGTCGACCGGAATGCCGAAAGCCTGCGCGGTCTCGCTGTCATACTGGGTGGCGCGCATGATGAGGCCGATTTTCGTGCGCGTCAGCACCAGCCAGGTGGCGACGAGCAGAAGTGCGGAGGCGGCGATGATCGACAGCTTGTAGCCGGAATAGCCGAACCAGGGCAAAAGGATGCGGTAGCTGAAAGGCGGCTCCACCGGCCGCGCCTCCGGGCCGTAGAAGGAGAGCGCCAGCTGCTGAATGATGTAGAGCATGCCGATGGTGGCGACGATGGTGGCTTCCGGATTGTAATTGAGCCGGCGCAGCACCAATCGCTCGGCGACCAGCGCGATGGCGCCGACGATCAGCGGCGCAATCACCAATGCCGCGAGAAACCCGACCGTCGGATGGCCGGGGATGGCTGTCGAGATCGCCCAGGCCAGCACTGCACCGAGCATGAAGAATTCGCCATGGGCGACATTGACGACGCGCATGACGCCGAACACCAGCGACAGGCCCAGTGCGGTCAGCGCCAGCACGGCTGAGGTTACGAGGCCTTCGAGGGCGGCGAGGAGGAGATGGGGTCCGAAGTGCATGGGCTAGGCACCGGCGGGGGCGCGAGGCACCCCCCTCTGCCCTGCCGGGCATCTCCCCCTCAGGGGGGGAGATTGGCAGTACCTGCGACGGCGCCTTACTGCCGTCGTTGGTAATTGGCGAAACCCGCCGCGAAATCCGATCTCCCCCCTTGAGGGGGAGATGTCCGGCAGGACAGAGGGGGGTGGCCTAGCGCTCACGCTGGCTGAAATGAGCCTAGAGCGCCTGCGTCGTGTAATCCCCTTCGGCCTCGTAAAGCCCGTCCTCGATCTTGGTCTTGTGGACGACATTCAGCTTGCCGCCTTCGACCTTGGAGATGTTCTGGATACCAAAACACTGGTGGATCTTGCCGTTGAAGGTCTTTGGCCCCTGCGGATGCTCCGGTCCTTCGGCGAACTCGGTCAGCGCTTCGGTCGCCTCGACCAGCTTGGCGCGGTCTTCCGGACCCTTGTAGCCGGCGTCTTCCATCGCCTTCTTGACGACATAGAGCGTTTCCCAGCAACCGAACATGTGCGAGGCCGTGGAGACGTCCTTGGGGTCGCCGACGGCAGCGCCATTGTCGTCGATGCCGACGGCGGCGCGGTAAGCTTTTTGCGCGGCCGAGTCATTGGCCTGGGCATAGCGCGGCGAGCCTTCCCAGAAATGGCTGCCGTCCAGGAACTCGAGGCCGGGGCTGTTGATGTCGGTGGCTTCGAGCGAATCCATGAAGCCGAACAGCTGCGGCCGGTTCGAGCCGTAGAACTCGCCGAGCTCCTTGACGAAGGTAAGCACGGCCGGGCCGACCATGACGTGGTAGATCACCTCGGTTTCGGCCGGGATCTGCGGGAAATACTTGGTGAAGGAGGATTCCGTCGGCGGGATGGCGATCTGGGCAATGACCTCGGCGCCTTGCGCCTTCAGCGCCGGCGGCAAGTAGTCGCGATGGTCGTAGCCGAAGGCGAAATCGGGGAAGATCTGCGTCACCTTCTTGCCGGCATTGGCGGCGATCCACGGCGCCATCGACTGGATCTGGCTTTTCACATCGGTGATGCCGGGCTGGAAGACGTAGCGATTGAGCTTGGTCGAGGCGACATGGTGGCCTTCGCTGACGACGAAATAAGGGATCTTGTTTTCGCCGGCGGCGGGCGCCGAGCCGATGACGACATGCGAAAACAGCGTACCGAAGACGATGTCGGTCTTGTGCTGGGTGGCGAATTTGGCGACCACCTCGGCGCCGCGGGCGGGATCGGTGCCGTCATCCTCGATGACCAGTTCGACCGGGCGGCCGTTGATGCCGCCGGCATCGTTGATCGCCTTGACCGCGGCGGCACTGGTCTTCTCGTACCAGCGGCCATAGGCGGCGCCGATGCCGGTGCGGTGCGACTGGAAGCCGATCTTGATCGGCGCCGAGCTCTGCGCCTGCGAGTAGCGGACAAAGCCGGGCGCGAGCGCCAGGCCGGCGCCCGCGGCGAGGCCTTTCAGCGCGGTGCGGCGGGAGAGCGTGGATTTGGAGAGATCGAAAAACCCATTCTTGTCAGTCACGGCAGTTCCCCTGTTTTTGAGTTTTGACTGTCTGTAACGAGGCAAGGCCACTCCCTTGCAGGAGGGGCGGAAAATCGCATGTATACAAACTAAATCATCAAAGCCTCGACCTGGCAAGCTGCCTTCCGCAAAGGCAGGCCGGTCGTCTTTTGTCATCCCGCTGTCGGCGTGGCAAGCAACCAGAGACCGAAGATGGTGTAGGCGATCATCAGTACGGTGAGCGGCAGTTGACTGAGGGCGGCGCGTGATGGGACCGGGTGCAATCGCCAGGCCAGACCATGGGCGACGAGTACGGCGAGCATGTGGCCGGCAATGATGATGCCCGCCTGCACATTCCACAGCCACCAGGCGGAGTCGGCGCCGGCGACAATGCCGGCTTCGATCTGCATGTCGGCGGTGCCGAACAGGTTCCAGCCCAGCGCGAACGGGTCGGACAGAGCGGCCAGCGCATACTGGCCGTCGACCAGCAGCGCCGTCAGATAGTGCGCGACATGATAGGCAAGCGCGATCGGCACGATCGACCAGACCAGCAGCCCGGCGGCCTCGCCCAGCGAATGCCGGCTGCCGGCAAGGCGCTGGCCGAGGATGACGGCCAGCAGGAACGCTGCTGCCAACAACACGAAGGTCAGCACCAGGCCGAAGCTGCCGATGCCGATGAGCGCGGTGCGGCCGGGATACTCCAGCGGATTGATGCCCAACAGACCGAGCCAGAAGAAGGTTTTCGACAGGCCGTCGAAGGACACTGACGACAGCGCCAGCAGCAGGAAGGCGATGCCGCTGGCGGGCAGAGGTGCTGCGGCGAGCAGTTTTGCGCCTGGCCAGCAGAGATTGAGCCGGCCGGCCTCGTCGCGTTCAAGCACAGCGAAGCGCGCCACCATGGTGAAGAAGATCGTCAGGAATTCACCGCGTTGGCTCCAACCGCGATAGCCGAAGGCGAGCGTGGCGACAAAGGTGAACAGCCAATAGAGGCCGGCGGCATAGGCCAGCCGTGCCGGGTCGTCGGGCGCCGGGTCGATCAGTTCGAACCAGGCAAAGGCGAAGAACAGGATGACGGCCGGCCAGCAGCCGAGCCAGGCGGGCAAACGCGATTCCGGCGCTTCGGCATCGCGCTGACCAAGCAGGCGGGTCACGATCCGCCATGGGCCGTACCAGGGATTCAGCCAGGACCAGAGATCGCCGAGCAGGCCTTGCGCGATGGCGAGGCCGACCCAGAGCAGCGTCCAGATGGTCAGGGGGAGCGGATTGGAGAGCGGGTCGCGGCTGCCGAACAGGCCGGCGGCGATGAGCATTGCAAAGCCGGCAAAAGAGATGAGGCTGATGATTGTGCGAGGAGCGTCGCTGAATGTGAAAAGTGGCAGGCGGCCGCGCCAGAAACGGTCGAGGGCGGCAGGTGGCAAAAGGGCGAGCACGAGGAAGCTGACGGCAACGGCGAGCGCACCGCCTGCGATGTAGTAGCCGGTGGGGAGCAAGAGGACGTGGCCACGGTCGGAGGCGTGGGCGAAGGCGGGAGTGGGAAGGAGGGTGAGGATGGCTGAACAGGCGAAATATCTTCCAACGCGGCGATCCTTCACACCCCCCTCTGTCCTGCCGGACATCTCCCCCTCAAGGGGGGAGATCACGCTGTTGTCTTCGGAACGGAGCCTTTGTCTTTGAAGACACGCGCCTGCTCGGATAGCTTGGCGCCCTTCCTCTCCCCCGTCGATCGGGAGAGAGGTGTCGAGCGAAGCTCGACGGAGTGGGGGTCGACCCCGGCGCGGGTCAAGACGATGCTTGCGCGTGGTCCTCTTTCCCATGTTCGTTGCGGCGGTTGCCAAGTGGTTCCCCCACTCCGTCGCCGCTTCGCGGCGCCACCTCTCCCCCCTCCGGAGGGAGAGGAAAGGAGCCTCTGCTGGGAGAGCCCCAGCCCTCAAACCTTGACCAGCTGCTCCACGCGATCCTTGGCCCCGAAAATCCGGAGATAGCGCTCGATCTCCTTCTTGTCGCCCGTCGCCTTGGCCGGATTGTCCGACAGCTTCACCGCCGGGCGTCCATTGGCCTCCGTCACCTTGCAGACCAGCGATATCGCATCGAGGCTGTTGGTTTCTGTCGGCGCGCAGCCTTCGAAATCGTTGGTGAGGTTGGTGCCCCAGCCGAAGGACATGCGCACCTTGCCCTTGAAGTGGTGATAGGTCTCCTCGATGGTCTCGACCTCCAGCCCGTCGGAGAAGATCAGCAGCTTCTGCCTGGGGTCTTTCCCCTTCTCGCGCCACCAGTCGATGATTTTTTCGCCGCCTTCGATCGGCGGTGCGCTGTCGGGGCGGAAGCCGGTCCAGTCGGCGACCCAGTCCGGCGCGTCGCGCAGGAAGGATGCGGTGCCGAAGGCGTCGGGCAGCACGATCAACAGGTTGCCGCCGTAATAGCGCTGCCAGTCCTGCAGCACCTTGTAGGGCGACTGCTTAAGTTCCTTTTCGGTCTTCGCAAGTGCTGCAAACACCATCGGCAATTCATGCGCGTTGGTGCCCAGCGCTTCGAGATCGTTATCCATGGCCAGCAGCACGTTGGAGGTGCCGGTGAAGGCCTCGCCAATGCCTTCCTTGAGCGCCTCGACGCACCAGCGCTGCCACAGGAACGAATGCCGGCGGCGGGTGCCGAAGTCGGAGATGCGGATGCCGGGCAAGGCCTTCAGCCGCTCGGTCTTGGCCCACATCTTGGCCTTGGCGCGGGCATAGAGCACGTCGAGCGCGAACGGACCGTAGGCGCGCATGGCCGCGCGGGAACGCATTTCGTTGATAATGGCGAGCGCGGGAATCTCCCACAGCGTGGTGTACATCCAGGGACCACTGAAGGAGAGCTCGTACTGGCCGTCGCGCTTGGACAGCTCGTATTCGGGCAGCCTGAAACCTTCCAGCCAGGCGAGGAATTCCGGCTCGAATATCTGCTTGCGGCCATAGAAATTGTTACCGCCGAGCCAGATCATCTCCTTCTTGGAGAAGCGCAGCGTGCGGGCATGGTCGAGCTGGTCGCGCAACTCGCCTTCGTCGATCTCGTGGGCAAGGCGAACCGATGTTGTGCGGTTGATCAGCGAGAAGGTGGTGTCGACCTTGGGATACATGCCCCAGATCATCTGCAGCATCAAAAGCTTGTAGAAATCCGTGTCGAGCAGGCTGCGGACGATCGGGTCCAGCTTCCAGGTATGGTTGTAGACGCGCCGCGCAATATCGGTTCTTGCCATGTCCTGCCGTCGCCTTCGCTGCTAGCGTCTGTCTTACGCAATTCCGGACGGAGAACCGCCGAACACTTTTCCTGGAATTGCTTGGCAAGAGCTTATTAGCATTGAATTTTTGAAAGCGCTGCCCGCTTTCCCGACTGGCCCGACAAAAAGGAGCCGCTCCGGTCCAGCCTCAGCTCTTGGCGCCGACCACCCGCAACGCCGGGCGTTTGCGGCGGATGTTGACGCGGCCGGCCACCGGGGCGTCGGCGCGGCTGTCGGCCTGTTCCTTCTCGGCAAACAGCCAGTCGACGAAGAGTTGCACGATCGGCGCCGAGCGCATTTCGTTGCGACAGACGACATAGAAATCATCGACCGCCGGCACCGACAGGCTGAATGGCGCCACCAGCAGGCCCCTGGCGAGCAGCATGCTGGCGGTGACGGAATCGCCGAGCGCCACGCCATGGCCGTGCACCGCGGCCTCGATGGCGGTACGGGCGTCGCCGAGATGGTGACGGCGGCCGCGTTCGAGGTCCAGCCCGTCTGCGGCGGCCAGCCAGGTGTGCCATTCGCGGCCATCGTCGCCATGCAGGATGACATGGTCGGCGAGATCCCTGCAGGTACGGATCGGCCGGTTGTTGATCAGCGTCGGGCTGACCACCGGGAACAGTTCGAGGCCCGACCATTTGCGCATCCAGCAATCGGTCCAGCTGCCATCGCCATAGAGTATGCAGAGATCGACCTGCGGCGCGCGGATGTCCTTGGGATCGTTGGACGGAACCAGCGTCAGCCTGATATCGGGATATTGCGCCATGAAGCTGCCCAGCCGCGGCGTCATCCACAGAAGCAGGAGCGCCGGTACGCACGAAACCGACAGCGTGCCGGCGCTCGCCGGTCTGGTCATGCGCTGGGTGGCGGCGGCGATGCCGTCGAAGGCGGTCGATACCGCCGGCAGCAGTTCGGCACCATGCGGTGTGAGCTTTACCCGCTGTCCCGTGCGCTCGAACAGTTTTACGCCGAGTGCTTGCTCGAGCGCCTTGATCTGATGGCTGATTGCGCCATGGGTGACGTTCAGCTCACTCGCCGCCTTGGTCAGCGAGGCATGGCGCGCCGTGGCTTCGAAGGCGCGCAGGGGATTTAGGGGCGGCAGACGCTTGGCCATTGATACCCGGATGCTCTGTGAGATTTTCTCACAAGCAACACCCTAACAATATCAATTGATTTTTCAATGCTGCTGCCGGACACTTTGGCAGGTCAACAGCATCAATGACATGAAATCTGCAGGCAGCCAGCGGGACAGCGACCCGGCCGGATGACGGTCAGTTCGCAAGATGTCGCCACGGCCGCATGCACCAGCGGAGGAGACCGACATGGGTTATGATCGTGGCAAGCTCGACGCGTTGCGCCGCAAATATGGCGAGAGCCATGGCGGCGAGATGTTCGACCCCAAGTTCAGGCAGGTCGCCGACAAGATCTTCACCAAGACCGGCACCCGACTGGCGCCCTATTCCGGCATCCCCACCTTCCTCGCCGCTCCCTACCGCGAAATCGCTGCCGACAATCCGGATTTCGGCGATTTGCAGGTGGCCATCATCGGCGTGCCGATGGACCTCGGCGTCACCAACCGTCCCGGCTCGCGCTTCGGGCCACGGGCGCTACGTGCCATCGAGCGCATCGGCCCCTACAACCATGTGCTGGAGTGTGCGCCGACGCATGAGCTTCGCGTCGCCGATATCGGCGACACCCCGTTCCGCAGCCGCTACCGGCTGGAAATCAGCCATGAGGACATCGAGCGCCGTACCAACCAGATCGTCGATGCCGGCGTGCTGCCGCTCTCGGTCGGTGGCGACCACTCGATCAGCCACCCGATCCTGAAAGCGGTCGGCAAGAAGGCTCCGGTCGGCATGATCCATATCGACGCCCATTGCGACACAAGCGGGCTGTTCGACATGACCAAGTTCCACCATGGCGGCCCGTTCCGCAACGCGGTGCTGGACGGCGTGCTCGACCCGACCCGCACCATCCAGATCGGCATCAGAGGCTCGGCTGAATATCTGTGGGAGTTCACCTACGAATCCGGCATGACCGTGGTGCATGCCGAAGAGGTGACCGGGCTCGGCATCCCCGCCATCATCGAGAAGGCGCGCAAGATCGTCGGCGACGGCCCGACCTACATCTCCTTCGATGTCGACAGCGTCGATCCGGCCTTCGCGCCGGGCACCGGCACGCCCGAAATCGGCGGCCTGACGACGCGCGAAGTGCTCGAACTGCTGCGCGGCTTCAAAGGCCTCAACATTGTCGGCGGCGACGTCGTCGAGGTGGCGCCGCAATATGACGCCACCACCAACACCGCCCATGTCGGCGCGCAGGTTCTGTTCGAGATCCTGAGCCTGATGGTGTTCAGCCCGGCCATTACGAGCAAGGGGGCCTGACCGACTTCAGATGCAAAGGCGGTCGCCGCGCTGGAGCCGGCGACCGTTTTCAAAACAAACAAGCTTCCAGAAGGGAACCACAATGAATTTTCACATGAAATCAACCGTCGCCGCCGCGCTGATGCTCGCCGGCCTCGGCTTCGCCTCCCAGGCCCACGCCGACGCCGTCGACGATATCACCAAAGCCGGCGCCATCAATGTCGGCATCTTCTCCGACTTCCCGCCCTTCTCCTCGGCCAGCGCCGATATGAGCATCAAGGGCTATGACGTCGATGTGGCCCAGGCCATTGCCGACTCCTTGAAAGTGAAGCTCAACCTGGTCAGCGTCACCGGCCAGAACCGCATCCCGTATCTCACCGACAAGCGCGTCGATATCCTGATGAGCGTCGGCTACTCCAAGGAGCGCGAGGAGGTGATCGATTTCGCCGCCGCCTATGCGCCTTACTACATCGCCGTCATCGGCCCGGCCGCACTCTCTGTCAAAGGCAAGGAAGACCTCGCCGACAAGTCGATCGCCGTCAATCGCGGCACGCTGGAAGACACCTCGCTGACCGAAGCTGCACCGGCATCGGCCGACATCAAGCGCTTTGACAACTACAACTCCGTCATCCAGGCCTTCATCTCCGGCCAGACCCAGCTGATGGTGGTCGGCAACGATGTCGGCGCCCAGGTGCTGGCCAAGCAGGACGCGCTGAAGCCGGAGCAGAAATTCCAGCTTTTGACCTCGCCCTCGCATATTGGCCTCAACAAGAAAGAGGACCGGCTGAAGACGGCGGTCAATGATGCGGTTGCCAAGATGCTGGCCGACGGCAAGCTCGACGAGAGCTCGAAGGCCTGGCTGAAGACGCCGCTCAATCCAGATAATCTGAAGGACTGAGTTCCCGTGGCTTTTGCCTGGCTTCCAGGTGCTCTGGGCGACATCACGCGCGGCGCGCTCACGACGATCCTGTTGATCGTCGTGACCACGTTCGTGGGTACGCTGCTCAGCATCCTGGGCGCTGCCGGCCGGCGCAACGGCCCGGTGTTCGTGAAGCGCGCCATCGCGGTCTATGTCGAGGTGATGCGCAACACGCCTTTCCTGGTGCAGCTGTTCTTCATCTTCTTCGGCCTGCCCAGCCTCGGCATCAGGCTCGACCCGATCCTGGCCGCCATGCTGGCAATGACGCTCAACATGGCGGCCTACACGATTGAAATCGTCGGCGCCGGCCTCGATGCCGTGCCCGGCGGACAGACGGAAGCAGCACTCTCACTGGGGCTTCGGCCACGCCAGGTGTTCGTCAAGATCGTGCTGCCGCAGGCGCTGAAGGTGATCTATCCGGCGCTGACCAGCCAGGTCGTCATCATGATGCTGGAATCGGCCGTGGTGTCGCAGATTGCGGTGCGTGAACTGACCTACGAGGCCGACATGCTGCAGGCGCGCACCTTCCGTTCCTTCGAGACCTATTTCGTCGTGACGCTGGTTTATCTTGGCCTGTCGATGGCCTTGCGCCGGCTGCTGGTCACAGGCGGGCGCCGCGTATTGGGAGCCGGCGTGTCATGATCGAATTCACCTTCTGGGACATCGTTCGCAACCTGCTGCTCGCCGCCCGCTGGACGGTGCTGTTGTCGCTGGCCGCCTTCGTTGGCGGCGCGCTGGTCGGGCTGATCATCCTGTTCTTCCGCATCGCAGAGAACAAATGGAGCCGGCGCATCGCTTCCGGCTACATCGCATTGTTCCAGGGCACGCCGCTTTTGATGCAGCTGTTCCTGATGTTCTTCGGCCTGCCGATGCTCGGCCTGCGCATCGAGCCGTGGACTGCCGCAGTGCTTGGCCTGACCTTCTTCGCCAGCGCCTATCTGGCCGAGATCTGGCGCAGCGGCGTCGATGCGCTGCCGCGCGGGCAATGGGACGCCGGCGCCAGCCTTGGCCTGCACCGGTTGCAGGAGCTGAGGCTGATCATCCTGCCGCAGGCGTTCTCGATCACAAGGGCGCCGACCGTCGGCTTCCTGGTGCAATTGATCAAATCGACGGCGCTGACCTCGATCATCGGCTTCGAGGAGCTGGTCAGGACCTCCAACGCCATCAACAACGCCACCTTCGAACCGTTCAAGGTCTACGGGCTGGTGGCGCTGATCTTCTTCGTCATGTGCTTTCCACTGACGCAATACGCCCGTACGCTCGAACAACGAGCGGCGGCCCACTGACGCCAGGCGGCGACAGTGCGTGAAGGGAACCTGCCGGCATGACCGGCATCAACTGAGGAGAAATCGGATGAACAGACTGATCGGAAAATCCCTGACGCGGCGCGGCGTGCTTGGCGCGGGCCTGGCCACCGCTGGCGTGCTCGCCATGCCGTCGATCCTGCGGGCGCAGGACAAGTCGCTGAAGGTTGGTGTCTATGGCGGCTATTTCAAGAAATCCTTCGACGAGCACGTCTTCCCCGACTTCACCAAGGCCACCGGCATTGCGGTGGAATCGGTCGCGGAGCCGACCGGCGAGGCCTGGCTGGTGCAGCTGGAGCAGGCGGCCAAGGCCGGCCAGGCGCCCGCCGACCTTTCGATGATGTCGCAGACTTCGACGCTGAAGGGGCAGTCGACGGAATTGTGGACGCCGCTCGATACGTCGAAGTTCAAGCACTATGGCGACCTGTTGCCTCGCTTCATCAACAAATATCCGGATGGCCGCGTTGCCGGTGTCGGCGCCGTCGCCTGGTGGATCACGCTGGTCTCCAACACCGACGTCTACAAGGATGCGCCGACATCATGGGATGCGCTGTGGGACAAGGCCAATGAAGACAAGCTTGGCCTGCTGGCGCTTGCCTCCAACTCGTTCCTGCTCGAAGTGACGGCCAAGACCTTCATGGGCGGCACAAATGCGCTCGACACCGAGGACGGGCTGAACAAGGCGTTCGAGAAGCTCGCCGAGCTGAAGCCGAATGTCCGCCTGTGGTATCGCGACGAAGCACAGTTCGAACAGGCGCTGAAGTCGGGCGAAATCCCGATGGGCCAGTATTATCACGACGTCACCGGGCTCGCGGTCGCCGACGGCTTCCATGTCCGCTCGACCTTCCCGAAGGAAGGCGGCATCCAGGATTCCGGCAATTGGGTGCTGTCGCGCGCCTCGACCAAGGTCGACGAGGCGCATGCCTTCATCGACTATATGAGCCAGCCGTCTATGCAGGGCGTCATGTCGCGCAAGGTCGGCACCACACCGACCTTGAAGAAAGAGGTGCTCGACCTCAAGCCGGAAGAGTTCGCCGCGGTGTCGTCGGATATCGATCCGATCATCCCGCGCTACGACCTCTATACGTCGAAAGCCGACTGGATCAACCAGAAGTGGACCGAGCTGATCGTCGGCTGATCAGCCCGATCCGCTTGAAAACTGATCGGCCGCCGGATTTCTTCCGGCGGCCTTGAAGCGCACAGCCTGAGAGGGATGAGCATGCCCGGACTAGACATCAACAGCATCACCAAAAAATTCGGCAATTTCGCCGCTGTCGACAATGTCCAGCTCAACGTGCCGCACGGCACGTTCGTGTGCCTGCTCGGCCCATCGGGCTGCGGCAAGACCACGCTGCTGCGCATGATTGCCGGGCTGGAGGAGCCGACCAGCGGCGCCATCGTGCTCGACGGCGAGGACATCACGCCGCTGCCGACGCACAAGCGCAATCTCGGCATGGTGTTCCAGTCGCTGGCGCTGTTTCCGCATCTCTCCGTCGGCGACAACATCGCCTATGCGCTGCGCATTCGCGGCGCCTCGAAGGAGGAGCAGAAGAAGCGCGTCGACGAGTTGCTGAATCTCATCCATCTGACCGGCTTTGCCGACCGGCCGGTGGCGAAACTGTCGGGCGGCCAGCGCCAGCGCGTGGCGATTGCCCGGGCGCTGGCGCTGTCGCCGAAGCTGTTCCTGCTCGACGAACCGCTGTCGGCGCTGGACGCCAAGCTGCGCGAGGCCATGCAGGTGGAACTGCGCCAGCTGCAGCAGCGGCTCGGCATCACCACCATCGTCGTTACCCACGACCAGCGTGAAGCCATGACCATGGCCGACCTCGTCGTCGTCATGGGTCACGGCAAGATTTTGCAGGCGGCGCCGCCGATCGAGATCTACCGCAAGCCAGCCGACGCCTTCGTCGCCGACTTCATCGGCATCACCAATCTGCTGCCGGCCGAAGTCGACAGCGGGGGCCGCACCACGATCCTGGGCACTGCCATTCCGGGCCTGGCGATGCCGGCCGGGCAAACCAAAGCCTCCGTCTCGGTCCGCCCCGAGGATGTGCATCTCGGCAGCCCCGGCGGCTCGGCCATCACCGGCGAAGTGAGCTTCGTGCGCGATCTCGGCGGCACCATCGAGACCTTCGTCGATGTCGGCGGCACCAGCATCATCGCGGTGACGACGCCGCGCGAACGGCATGACGTGCCGGTCGGCGCCAAGGTCGGCGTCACGCTGCCGCCGGCCAGCTGCGTGGTGCTCGGCGCATGAGACGCGAAGCTCCGAAGTCGGTAGCCGACTACACGCCGCTGTTCTTTCCGGCGCTGATGCTGATCGTCTTCTTCGTCGTGCCGTTCTCGACGATGATCGCGGTGAGCTTCTTCAAGCGCAATCCATCCGGTTTCTACACGCCGGATTTCGTGTTCGACAATTACGCCCGCTTCCTGTCGGTGTTCTTCGGCGGCGTGCTCGGCTTCTCGCTGATGTTGGCGGTGCTGGTCGCGGTCTGTTGCGTCTGCATCGCCTTCCCGTTCACCTATCTCCTGACCCGCCGGCCGCGCCGCGTGCAGACACTGTGGCTGGTCGGCCTCTTGTCGGTGCTGTCGCTGTCGGAAGTCATTATTGGCTTTGCTTGGTCGACGCTGTTTTCGCGCACCGCAGGCATCACCAATCTGTTCGTGGCGATCGGGCTGATGGACAAGCCGGTGGCGCTGCTGCCGACCTTCGGCGCGGTGCTGACCGGCATGGTCTACCAGGCGCTGCCTTACACCATCCTGGTGCTCTACCCCGCTCTGGTGCGCCTCGACCCGACTTTGCTGGAGGCTGCGCGCACGCTCGGCGCCTCGCCGATCCGCGCCTTCTTCAACGTTGTCGCGCCGGCGCTGCGCAACACCATCGTAGCCACACTGATCATGGTCTTTGTGTTTGCGCTCGGTTCCTATCTGCTGCCGCAAATCCTCGGGCGGCCGCAACACTGGACGCTGTCGGTGCTGATCACCGACCAGGCGATCTATCAGTCCAACATGCCATTTGGCGCGGCGATGGCGGTGTTCCTGGTGCTGATCTCGTTGGCGCTGGTCGGACTGACATTGCTCGTCGGACGCCGGGAGAACGCCCTATGACCGCGACCTTGCTGCGCCGTGTCTATTTCACCATCGTCGCCTTGTTCCTGGCCGCGCCGCTCATCGTCGTCGCCGGCGTGTCGGTGAATTCGCGGCAGGAGCTCAGCTTCCCGCCGGTCGGCTTCTCGGTCGCCTGGTACGCCCAGATCTTCACCGACCCGGAATGGCGGCTGGCGCTGATCCATTCGGTGACGCTGGCCGTCTGTTCGGCGGCGATTGCCGTCGCGGTCGCGCTGCCGCTGGCCTGGTTCCTGTGGCGGCGCATCGCGCCATGGGCGAACATTTTTCAGGTTCTGGGGCTCGCGCCCTTCATCCTGCCGCCGGTCATCACCGCACTCGGCTTTCTCAGCTTCTGGGCGACGGTCGGGCTGTTCGGCCAGTTCTTCACCGCCATCATCAGCCACGCCATCTTCTTCGTGACGCTACCGCTGGTGACGTTGTCGCTGGGCTTTGCCTCGATCGACCGCTCGCTGGTCGAGGCTGCCGCCACCATGGGCGCCGACGACCGCACCGTGCTGAAGACGGTGGTGTTGCCGCTGATCCTGCCCTACCTCGTCTCGGGCTATGCCTTCGCCTTCGTGCTGTCGCTCAACGAATACATCGTCGCCTATATGACGATCGGCTTCACCACCGAGACGCTGCCGATCAAGATCTTCAACGCCCTGCGCTATGGCTACACGCCGACCATGGCCGCGGTGTCGGTGTTCTTCGTTGCGGTGGCGGCACTGGTGTTCGGCTCGATCGCCAGGTTCGGCGATATTCGCAGGCTGCTCGGCGCGATGTCGTCGGAGGGCAACTGAATGCATGTAAGAGCGTGAGCATCGGGGCTTTTACGGCCCCGATGCGCCAACCGCTGGTTTCCTGTGGCGAAGGCATGGCCAATTTAGCCTCGAGCGCCATGGCGTGAGCAGCCACTGCCTCGGACGTGTTCAACGCGATCTCAGACTTGGGCGAGCGGCCCCAGCGCGGCCCGCAACGGGTCAAGGGCATCGCCATATAGCTTCCAACGCTCGACAGAGGTTGAATAGATCGGCTGGCGCACCTGCCAGCGGCTCGGCGTTCGGACTGTGCGTTCAGTCTGGTGAAATTGCAGACAGGCGGCGTCCCACTCCATACCGAGGAAAGCGATCAATCCGCGAGCCTGGGTTTCGAAATCAGCCACGGTTCGTTCGTATTGCATGTCATGGATAGCAATTGGCAGGACCTTTGCCCAATGATTCATCAGGCGATCATATTGCCGATAATACTGGCCAAGTTTGGCGAGGTCGGCATTGTAGCCATGCGCATCCGAAAAATTGTGCATGAAGCAGGATGTGCAATTGTCCATCGGGTCGCGCATGCAATGGACGACACGCGCGTTTGGCAAAACAAGGCTGATGAAAGCCAATAGTTCGAAATTATGCGGCATCTTGTCGATGACGCGTATCGCTTTGTCGTTGCGCTTCTTGAGATAGCCGAGATATTTCGAACCGAGGTCTTTGGCTTTCTGCGGAGTGAGTGCCTCCATGGCCTTGGTGAAGATCGTAGGATCAAGCTGATCGAACCCAAGTTCTGCAGCCAACAGACGGATAATCGGCAGTTCGCCGGCGCCATAGATACCCCGATGGCTGGCGCATATCTGCTCGGTCAGCGTCGTTCCCGAACGCGGCATGCCAACGATGAAGACAGGTCGGTCGGTCGGATTGCCAAATGCTTGACGAGCTTCAAAAAAACCAGCGTCGAAAGTGTGGATGAAGCTGTCGTAAAGCCTCGTGTGCAGGTCAATATCGAAGTCGCTGCCGGAAATGGCCTTTGCCTTGGTGAAATGGCGGATCGCAAGCAGATACTCGTGTTGGTCGTTAAGCATCTTTCCTGCGGCATGGTGGAGGATCACCCGATCACGATCGGTGGTCGTCGGCAGCTCGAGGCGGGCCTGCACCAACGCCAGGGCGGGATCGCCCTTGATCGCCCGTCGTGCGAGCGCCAGACCGGCCAGTGCCTCGACATTCCGCTGGTCGAGGGCAATGGCACGCTCAAAATATCCAACCGCTTCGGCTTGTCTGCCCATATCCGTGAGGAGGTCGCCCATGCCGACAAGGGCAGTGAGCGACCGGCCGTCGACCTCCAGCGCCCTGCGGTAGAAACCCTCGGCAATCTCGCCCGCAAGTTCAGCCCTATAGGATCGGCCAAGGTTGCACATAGCCTCGATCAGCCTGCCGTCCAGATCGATCGCTTTTCTTAGATGCTTGCGCGCCAGATCGACATTGCCGACAAGATTATAGACGTTACCAAGATTATTTCGGAAAACAGCGCTGTTGGGATCGAGTTTGACTGCTCGTTTCATGTAGCCAATGGCCACATCGTTTCGATGCGCTTCGATTGCCAGCGTGCCCATCAGGTTAAGCGCCATGGCATTGTTGGGTTGCTGGCGGAGTACAGTCTGGTAGCAGAACTCTGCTTCGCGAAAGAGATTTCGCCGTTGAAAGTCGATACCGCGCTGTAAAGTTTCCAGAGCAGATTTCCCCGTGGTGGGGTGTGAGTTCTGGGCCATAGCTATGGTGCCACGGTTTGCTGGAGCGGCGGCGACGGGATCGTTAACTCCTGGTTGCCGGACAGCCGACAACAGTCGGCCGGATCAAGTTTGCAACCAATCAGAATTTGAACGTCACGCCAAGCTGAAGGTTTTGGGAATTCAGCTTGCCGTTTGAAAAAACGGCATCGCCTTCGCGACTGGAATCGAAGTCGACACTGGAGACAGCCTTGAACCGGTAGCCAAAGTCGATGTCGATATTCTGCGCCAGCGCGTAGTTGACGCCGGCTCCCAACTGACCGGCGAAGCCCCACCCGCCCGGCCCGTACCCATACGAGTGGCCGTCCCAATGCGTGTCGGCAGTTACATAAGCGGCGCCGAGGCCGCCGCCAGCGTAGACCGTCGCCTTCCCGAAATGAGCAACGTCGGCCCAGACGTTGGCGAGCAAATAGGTAGCTGACAAATTACCCGAGGCCGGGTACCCGGAAAAAATACCCTCGGAATACGTGCTCGCCTTGTAACGAGCGTAGGACAGTTCACCTTCGACGCGGGATACGTCATTGAGCCGTTTGCCAACGGCCGCGCCGACGATGAAGCCGGTCTTGAAGTCCATGGAAAAGTCATTGTTGTAGTAGTCTGCGTGGGTCTTTACCTCACTTGGAAAGCTCGCGCCGCCGAACAGCGTGACATACCAAAGGTCCTGGGCAGAAGGGATTTCTACGGCCTCGGCCGCATGTGCAGAGGTCCAGCCGAGCGCCAGAGCTAACGTCGACACGCTGGCCATCAGGTTCAGTTTCATGAACAGTCCATCCCCACACCGACATGCATCAGGAGACATCAGTCCGGGCCAATTGCCGAACTGTCAACCTTTGAACATGCAACCTGATTTTTCGGCCGAGATTAACAGCAATTCCCGTTGCAATACTGCAACAACCGGATTGTGGCGTCATGGTCAGCGCAAAGTTTGCTGCGAGCAAGCTGCGTGCCAACGCACAGGCACGACCATGCAGCGCCCGGTGCCAATCAATCGAGGCAACTGAGGTCTGACCAAAAGCGGGTCCACGTCCACTGACCAGGTAGACCCGCGAACTGCAACGCACCTCACACCGTCCTAGATTCAGCTTTCTTTTGACCGAAGCGAACACGTCAGGCTCGCGCAGAACAGGTCAGCAGCTTTGCCTCAACCATAGCGAGATTTCAAAATGCGACCGATCTGGACCAGATTCAGGAGCACAAAGAAAACGTTCCAGCCGACGACGTTCATGAGCGGCGCCGGCTGGCTGTAGAAATACACGGCAAGACAGATTGCAGCCGCCGTGGTGAGAATCCTCAGCCGCAAAATGTCCAGCGTGAAGTAGGCGATCACATACAAGATGTTCGCCATGTTTATCAGAAGGTCCATGTCCCTGGTTCCAATTGAGTGCCGGGCACTCAGACGAGACGGTCCTTGAAGTGTTCCCGGACGGAAAAGGGGATCGCACCGCGGCGAATGCCTATGTCCTTCAGGATGTGGTCGGGCAGTTCCTGCAAGGCCCTCTCGGCCCTGCGTGCTCTCAGCCCGATCGAAACGCGCTTCAGGTAGTGAAACATTGCTTTCTCCGTTCGTGGGAAGTGCAGCGCATGGAATGCGGTATGCCGCCACAGGCGCCGTGCTGTTCATGTCTGCTGGTTGAATGACGCTGCCTCGCTTTGTTCAGGCGAGGCAGCGACTGGAGGCGTCAGGCCGCCGCCGTCATCGGATCGTTGCGAAGGATGACCGTGTCGGCGACGGGGTAGAATTCCTCACCGGGCATGCCGACGCGCTTGGCGTGATCCCGGATGGCCTCGCCGTCCTTGGCCTCGTAGATGCAGAAGGTACCGATGCGCCCGTCGGGCTCGTGCACGACGTAGCTGCGGATCCAGCTGACCGTGCCCGCCATCTGTTCCTTGGCGACCTTTGCCGATTTCGCGCCGGCGGCTTCGAGTTCCTGCAGAGATGCCCATGCGCTCGGGCGGCGGATAACAAACAGGTTCATGATCTTTCCCTTTCGATTTGGCGCCAGCCTTTCGCCGGCGCGGCTGATTGCCAGGCATGTCTGCTTGGCTGGGGAAAAATTACCTTCGAGGGGGACTGATCGTCCTTACCGGGACCTGATCTCCGGCTGATCTTTTCGCCGCCAACCACCGACAAGCTTGATCAGGAGGCAGGCAGCATCAGAGGCTGAGTTCTTGCATGGAGCCATCGACAAGCGGCTGGCTCTCGCGCGAAAAGCCATGGCGAAGCGTTGCGGCTTCCTCTTCCAGGCGCCGTGATCCCAGCTGACGGGCAGATCTCTCTGCCGCGGTGATTTCCACTTTCGCTCCGCTGACGTCGCCCGACCGCAACAAGGCACTGGCGAGCTGCAGCCGAACCCTTGCCGCGTGATACTCGACGCCTGCGCTGGTCCAGAGCTGCCGGGCCAACAGCAGCAGCCGATTTCCGTTCGGGTCGCCTGGCTCGCAGAGCGCCGCCTTGGTTTCGGCTATCAAAGCCTGCGTTGCCGGTTGCCGCCAGCGTTCAGGCTGTGCATCGATTTCGTTGAGATAGATCGACGCCTGGGCAGAGCGCCTGCCGCGCGCCGCAATGCAGGCTGCGTTCACCAGCAGGTTTCCGCGCCGCTGCAGATGGAACCACGACATCCCTTGCAGAGCCCGATCGAGTGCGGCAAGCGCGCCGTCCAGATCGCCTGTTTCGAACAAAAGTACAGCATTGCCCGGCTCCGCGTCCCAACCCAGTGCATAAGCCTGGTCGTAGTCGGCGCGCGCCGATATGAGGTCGCCGATCATGGCGAAGATATCGCCGCGGACACGGAAGCCTTCGCCGAGCGACCAGGATTCCTCCGCGGAGAGTTTGGGAAGCGCTTCGTTTATACAGGTCAGGGCTTCAGGCAATATCTGCTGCGCCGCGACCACTTCGGCACGATGAAGGTCGCACGCGCCCGAGGTCTGCGCAAAACTTGCGGTGCACCAGCTTTCAAAACCTTCGCTCCACTGGCGGGCACGGGGCCAATCGGCGTACGTCCTGCAGCTCCACAGGATGTTGCAGTAAACCAGACTGCCGGTGATCGGGTCGACCTGGCTCGACAGAGCGATCGCCGCCGCATGGTTTTGCTGCTCGCTGCCCTCCTCGATCTTGCCGAGGGCGAGGTTGAAAAACCCCTTGTATGTCAACGTCAGAGCCCGCAGGCCGGGATCGTCGCAATTTTCGGCAATCGCGTAAGCGGCTGACGCCAGTTGCAGCGCTTGTTCGGGACGTCCGCCCGAGGATGCCAGGCGCGACCGCATCCACAGCAGATAGGCTTGCGTGCTATCGTCCGGCGACTGAGACAGAAGCGACGCAGCACGTTCCAGCCATCCCTCCGCAACGGCGCCCGATCCGCGCTCGGCCTGGATCTTTGCCAGCGTGACAGCGGATCTCGCGGCGCGGGCCAGGTCGCCGGCCTCGACATGAGCCGTCACTGCGCGGGCGAGCACCGGGATCGCCTCGGTCGGCCGCCCGCCACATTCGACGACCAGAGCCCAGAGATCGACGTCCGCGGGAGAGAGAGCTTCATTATCCGCCAAATGCGCGAACAGTTTTGCAGCCGCGCTCCAATCGCACAGGGCTGCCAGCCTGCGGGCCTCAGCAAGCTCGTCGTCCCCTTGCAACGAGGCAGGCCGGACATACCCCAGTCCCGGTTCATCGATGGCGAAGCGATAGCCGTGGCGAACGTAGCTGTGTATCGCATCCTGCAGGCCGCCGGCTGCAAGCGCCTTTCGGGTGAGGCTGACCACGCGCTGAAGCGATGCTTCCGTCACGATGACATCGGGCCAAAGCGCGTCCATCAGTTCGTCTTTGGGGACGACCCGGCCGGCGTTGCGTACCAGATACACCAGCAAATCAAAGACAAGCGGCTGGATCTTCTGCCCAACGCCACTTAGCGACAGCTTGCGGGCAGCTTCATCAAGTTCGAATTGTCCAAATGAGTATTGCATCGCCCCTTTCCGATGCAACAATCTACCTTATCAGCTTTGATTGTGGGAGAGGCTTGGCCCGAAAGGTGGCAAGGCAATTGTAGTCGAAGCCGCCGTCTCCATGGCGGCGCAGGCTGCTCAGTGCGATGTCGTCGGACGGCAACTGATTGGGGCCCTAAGATTGTTAGATGTCGTGGATGCTGACGTCAGACCGGCAGCCCGAGCTGCTTTCGCAGGCTTTTGTCGAATGCGGACGCGGGGACGAAACGCCGCAGGAGACTGACCTGGCGCGCCATTTTTCCCGCCGCATAGCGTTTCTTCGGAGCGGGATCGATCGCAGCGGCCAAAACGGTCGCGGCTACCACTTCGGGTGCATCGCCTTTTTCCATCGCTTTCCGCACGGTTGTAGTCATGCCAGCGCGCGCAGAGTCATAGATATCAAGCAACTGATCGGGGGAGGCGAGATTGTCCTCGAATGACGTACGGGTATAGGCGGGCTCGACTAACGAAACGCGAATGCCGAACGGGCGCAATTCGTGATCGAGCGATTCGGAATAGCCCTCGATGGCATGTTTGGTCGACGCATAAAGCGCGAAATAGGGGGCGGGGATGAATCCCTGTACCGAACTCAAATTAATGATTCTGCCCTTCCCTTGGCGCCGCATTGCCGGCAACACTGCGTTGGTCACGCGGAAAACGCCGAAGACGTTGACGTCGAACAGCGCCTGGGCCTGGGCGATCGAGGACTCCTCCGCGCCGCCAAACAGACCCATGCCGGCATTGTTGATGAGCAGGTCGATGCGTCCGGCCTTGGCCAGAACGTCATCGACCATTTTCGCAACGGACGCGTCGTCGGTCACGTCGCAGGTCAGCATGGTAACGCCGTCGGATTGTTTGGAGGCTGTGCGACGGCTGGTTCCGAATACGCGAAAGCCCGCGTTCCGTAGGGCGTTGGCGGTCGCGCGCCCGATACCGGAGGATGCCCCGGTGACGAGGGCGACGCCAGGATTGGTCTTGTTCATGGAAGTCATTTCTTTCTTTGTGTTGGATCGAGTCGGAGAAGCATGGAAGATCGGAGCGAAGGGCGTCAGTCCTGACTGCCTCTGGCGGTCGCGTCAGGCCACCGGGTGGTTCCAGCGCCTGAACAAGGCGCTGGCATTCACGCCTCCAAAGCCGAAGCCATTGCAGATCGCGTACTCCATCTCGATTGGCCGGGGCTCGTTTGCGACGAAGTCGATGCCGTCGGCGGCCGGATCGGAAACGCTCAAATTGAGTGTTGGCGGTGCCACCTGGTCTCTGATCGCTAGGATCGAGAAGATGGCACCAAGCCCGCCGGCCGCGCCCAGCAGGTGTCCGGTCGCCGATTTCGTTGCGCTGACAGCTATCGCGTAATCGCGCCCGAACACGCCCTTGATTGCCTCGATCTCCCCCAGGTCGCCTACTGGCGTGGAGGTCGCATGCGCATTGAGATGACGAACCTCGCGCGGCGAAATCCCTGCTTGCGCAATTGCAATCTCCATGGCTCGGCGCGCACCGTCGCCGTCCTCAGGACCAGAAGTGACGTGGTGAGCATCCGCGGTCGTGCCGTAGCCGACGAGCTCGGCGAGCGGTTTTGCGCCGCGCGCCAACGCATGCCTCAATTCCTCGATGACCAGCATGCCGGCTCCTTCGCCCATGACGAAGCCGTCGCGCGACTTGTCGAACGGTCGAGAGGCCTCATCAGGACGGTGATTAAAGGAGGTCGAAAGAGAGCGTGCCGCGGCAAACCCACCGAGGCTGACGATATTCATGCATGCTTCCGTCCCGCCGCACACTGCGATGTCGGCTTCGTTTGCGCGAATAAGACGAGCCGCGTCGCCGATCGCCTGGATGCCGGCCGCGCATGCCGTCACTGGCGCGCCGAGCGGCCCTTTGAAGCCATGGCGGATTGAGATGTGGCCCGCTGCGAGGTTCACTAGAAAGGACGGCACCGTAAAGGGCGACAGGCGGCGGACACCGCGCGTGTCCACCGTGCGCACCGCCTCGGTGATGGCAGGGAACCCGCCGATGCCGGACGCGATGATCGTTGCTGTGCGCAGGCGCTCCGTTTCCGAGCCCGGCTTCCATTTTGCCTGCACAAGCGCCTCTTCCGCCGCCGCCAGCGCAAACAGAATGAACCGATCTACCTTGCGCTGATCCTTCGGCGGCAGGACGGCATCCGGATCGAAACCAGCGTCTGGATCTTCTTCGAGGGAGGGAACCACGCCGCCAATCTTCGCCGGCAGGTCTCCCACCACATCGTCCGGAAGCCTACGGATGCCCGAACGACCGGCCAACAGGCGCGACCAGGACGCTTCAACATCGGCAGCAAGGGGCGTGATCGCCCCCATGCCTGTAACCACAATCCGTCGCATCTATTCTCCTATCAATTGGGTGCGCCGACAGCGCTGCCAACGCCGTTCAAGCGGCGACTGCTTCGCGAACCTGATCGGTCGCCGCATCCAGAAAAGCCTGCGCGAGGCCCGGGTCGTTGACGACCCGCGAGAGCAGCACCGCGCCGACCATTGTCGAGAGAATGGCCTTGGCCTTGCCGCCGGCCTCGTCGCCGTCGGCTTCGCCAACCCAACCGGCGAGCATCTCAAGGTACTCCTTGATCCCGGCTTCGAATGACGCCTTCACGCCGGCGCCCTGTCTGGCAGCATCCGAGCCGAGCGCAACGACCGGGCAGCCGTCCATCTTTTCTTCGCGATGATCCATGCTGAGATAGAACGAGATCACTGCGTCGAGCGGATTCTCAGGGTTTGCTGCTGTTGCGGCCGACCACCGGTGGCTGGCGCTTTCCATCGCCCGCCTGGATGCCTGCGCCGCCAAGTCGTCCTTTGACGCGAATTGCTTGTAAAAGGCGCCTTGGGTCAGTCCGGCACCCTTCATCAGATCCTTAAGGCCGATGCCGTCAAAACCTCGCTCACGAAAAAGCCGGCTTGCCACATTGATCACGGCTTGGCGGTTTTCCGCAGCTTGAACGCGGCTAACTCGCATCATCGATCTCCTTTTTGATTGCGTTCGTAATCTATAATAATTATAGAGCACGAACGCAATCTATTTTGAGATGAGGCAACCACCATGAAAAGAGAACCGTTGTCATATCGGGCTCTATCCTGATGGAGATGTCATGGGCGGCGCTTGCTACTCCTGCGCAGGAAGCGCCTGCGGCAACGACTACCCGAGAGGTTTTGGGAGGGGTGTTCGAGTTCGACGTCCTGAACCGGCGAGGAATGATGGCAATCGGCCGCGGCGTACTCTCGGGAGACACGACCGTGACCGAGTTGTTCGTTCTCTAACCAAGGTGACATCGCCTTTGCAGCCGCAAAGGGCCGCAGAGGCAGGGTACGTTGAATTCCGTCTTCGCGGACAGCCGTGCCCCGCCGACGTTGATTGACAGCACCTCAACGGCGGCGCGAGTCTAGTTCAATGTCCGAAGGACAGGGCCGGCGCCAGGCGGTCGCGCCGCAGCCAGCGCGCCAGGAGCAGCATCGCCACCACCGCCAGACCCGACGCCAGGCCGATCCAGATGCCGACGCCGTGCAGGCCGAAATGGAAGGCGAGCAGCACGCCGAGCGGCAGGCCGATGCCCCAATAGCCGATCGCGGCATAGATCATCGGCACCTTGGTGTCGTGCAGACCGCGCAGCATGCCGGCGGCAACTGCTTGTGCGCCGTCGAAGATCTGGAACAGCGCTGCAAAGGCCAGGAACGATACGGCAAGCGCGATCACCCTGGCATTGACCGGATCGGTGATATCGATGAAGGCGCTGATCAGCAGATGCGGCCACAACACCATCACCAGCCCCATCAGCGCCATGAACGAGACGCCGATGACGAAAGAGGTCCAGCCGGCGCGCGAAACGCCTTCCGGATTGCCGGCGCCATGCGCCAGGCCGACGCGCACCGTCACCGCCTGGTTGAGGCCGAGCGGCACCATGAAGGAGATCGAGGCGATCTGGATGGCGATGGCGTGCGCGGCCAGCGAATCCGCATCGATCAGGCCCATCAGCAGGGCCGCCGCATTGAAGATCGTCACCTCGAAAGCGAGGATGCCGGCGATCGGCAGGCCGAGCCTGAGCAAACCCTTGAAGCGCGGCCAGTCGGCGCGCCAGAAGCGGCCGAACAACCGGTAGCGGCGGAACTTCTTTTCCAGCATCACGACAGCAGCCATGCCAACGAACATCAGCATGCTCGACAGCGTTGTGGCCAGGCCGGAGCCGGCGATGCCCATTGCCGGAACACCGAGATTTCCGAACATGAAAACCCAGTTGAAGAGCACGTTGCAGGCGACGGCAACGAAGACGATGACCAGCGCCCAGCCGGGGCGCTCCATCGCCGAGATGAAGGAGCGCAGGACGATGTAGCCGTAGAAGGGCAGCACCGCCCATTCGAGCCAACGCAGATAGATACCGGCTTGATGGGCCAGAACCGGCTCCTGTCCCATGGCCAGCAGAATGGCTTCGCCATGCCACAGCACGATCCAGATCGGGATCGAGATCAGGATCGCCAGCCACAGGCCCTGGCGCACGGTGCGGCGTAGGTCGCGCACCGAATAGCGGCGGCGGCCGAGCTCGGTCGCCATCATCGGCGAGGTCGCCAGCATCAGGCCGAGGCCGAAGATCAGCGGCATGAAATAGAGGTTGGCGCCGAGCGCGCCGCTGGCCAGCGTGTCCGCGCCCAGACGCCCCATCATCATGACGTCGGTGGCGGTCATCGCGGTCTGGCCGAGATTGGTCAGCACCATCGGCCAGGCCAGCGCCAATGTCGCCCTGATTTCCTGACGCCAAAGATTTTCCGACGCACGAGCGCCGGCTTCGATCGCAGACATTGTCCTGCTCTTTCCGATTGCGGCGCGTCGGCAACGAGGCCGGAAGCCGCACTTCCAAACGGCAAAACCTTCGGTTTCGCGGCGTTTGCGTCGTTCTATTGGACGAAATGCGACATTAAGGCAAGGGAGGACGGGCGGGCAGCGATTGAGCCAGAGGCGCGAAACCCTTCCGATCCGACTGTTCTTAAATCAGCCGATGCTCTCGCCACCGTCGATCACCAAGGCCTGGCCGGTCATGAAGGATGAGCGGTCGGAGACGAGGAACAGGATCGCTTCGGCGATCTCCTCGGCGCTCGCCCAGCGCCCCATCGGGATCTTGGTGCGGACATAGGTCTCGATCGCCTCGCGTCCGCCCATCTGGGCGATGAACGGTTCGTTGAAGGGCGTGTCGACCCAGCCCGGGCAGAGGGCGTTGATGCGGACATTGTGGCGGGCATAGTCGAGCGACATCTGCCTGGTCATCGCCACAACTGCATGTTTGGAGGTGGCGTAGGCGATCATCTCGCGGTCGTAGAACACGCCGGAATTCGAGGCCGTGTTGAGGATGACGCCACCGCCTTGCGCGATCATCGACGGCATGACGATCCGCGCCGCCAGGAACTGCGCCCGCACATTGACCCGCCAGGAGGCATCCATGCCGCCGACTTCGACCTCGGTCAGCGTGCCGCCGACCTGGATGCCGGCATGATTGTGCAAGATGTCGATCCGCCCGTGCTTGTCGAGCGTGCCAGCAATGAGTTGCCCGACGGCTGTGTCGTCCGCGACATCGGTCGCGATCGCCTCCGCCTGCCCGCCCACTGCCCGGATGTCTGCCGCCGTCGCCTCGCCGCTGGCCTGATCCCGGTCGGCGATGACCACGACCGCACCCTCCCTGGCCATGATCATGGCGCCGGCGCGACCGATGCCGGAGCCGGCGCCCGTTACCACGGCGATGCGGTCCTTGAGGATCATGATCTCGGCTTTCAGTTTGCCGGCTTGCGCTGGCGCAGCTGCCATTGGGCAAGCACCACGAGCATGACCGAGGCGACGAGCACGATCGTCGCAATGGCGTTGATTTCCGGCGTCACCCCGCGCCGGATCGAGGCGAAGACGTAGATCGGCAGCGTCGTCTGCGCGCCGGCGACAAAGAAGGCGACGATGAAATCGTCGAAGGAGAAGGTGAAGGCGAGCAGGAAGCCGGCGACCACAGCCGGCATGATCTGCGGCAGGACGATCGAGCGGAAGGTGGTCAGCGGCGTGGCGTAGAGATCGCTCGAGGCCTCGACCAGGTTGCGGTCGAGGCTGGCGAGACGCGTGCCGACGATCATCGTCACCAATGCCATAGAGAACAGACCATGCGCAGCGATGATCGAACCATAGCCGAGGGACAGGCGCGGCGGTTGGTCGTCAGGCCAGATCGAGGCGAGGAACGGGTTGAGCACGCCAAACAGCTGGACGAGCGCGACCAGCGTCGAGATGCCGATGACGACGCCGGGAACGACGATCGCGGCGCCCATCAGCGCGTCGAAGACGGCGCGGGTTCTGACACCGACCCGTGCCAGGCCGAGCGCGGCCGCCGTGCCGCACACCGCCGCCAGAAGCGCGCTGGTGGTGGCGATGAACAGGCTGTTCTTCAGCGCCTCGACCAGGAACGGGTTCGACAGCGCCGTGCCGTACCACTGCACCGAAAAGCCGGTGAACTCGCTGGCATGCCGGCCGGCATTGAAGGAGAACAGCACGACCAGCGCGATCGGCAGATAGAGGAAGGCAAAGACGGCGGTGACGAAGGCGCGCATCAGATCAGATCCACCTTGCGAGCGCCCGACACCCGCGTCGATATGCGGTTCGCCGCAATCAGCACCACCACCGAAACCGCGACCAGCGTGATGGCGATGGCCGATCCGAACGGCCAGTTGCGCGACTGCAGGAACAGGTCGACCAGCGCGTTGCCGATGAAGAACACCTTGCCGCCGCCAAGCAGCGTCGGGATCAGGTATTCGCCAAGCAGCAGGATCATCACCAGCGAGAAGCCGGTCATCACGCCGGGCAGCGAAAGCTTCAGCGTCACGCCCAGAAACGTCGAAAGCGGCGTCGCGCCGAGATCGGCGGAGGCTTCCAGCAATCGCCGGTCGAGCCGTTCGAGGCTGACATAGATCGGCAGGATCATCAGCGGCAGATAGCCATAGACGATGCCGAGCAGCACGGCGCCCGGCGTGTTGATCAGCCTGACATCCTCGATGCCGACAAACGCCAGCAGCGCCGGGATGCCGCGCCCGCCCAGAATGTACATCCAGGCATAGGTCCGCATCAAAAGGCTGGTCCAGAACGGAATGACGACGAGCGCAAGCAGGATCAGCCGCCAGCGCTGCGGTGCCTTGAGGGCAAGGTAATAGGCGACCGGGTAGGCAACGAGCAGACAGGCAAGCGCACCCACCGGCGCCAGCATCATCGTGTTCCAGAAGGCGGTCGCCCGCGCCGGGAGGTTGGCGTATTGCGCCAGCGTGAAGGCGGCCTGGTAGCCACCCTCCGGCGCCCGCTCGCCGACGCTGAACACGGCAATGGCGATGAACGGCAAGACCAGGAATACCACCAGCCACGCTGTGGCCGGAGCGAGCAGCAGCGCTGTCAGGATATTATGCCGAAATCTGTTGCCGTGCATTGAACCGCCCCGATGCCGGCGGACATCTGCCCGCCGGTTGCTTGTCTCATTCAGGCCGGCTTCAAGCCGACTTGAAGCGCGCCATCAGTTCGGCCCGGCCAGGATCGGTCAGTGTCGCCGCCGCGCCGAATTCCAAGGGGGTCAACAGGTCCGCCGCCGGATAGAGGATCGGATTGTCGAGCACTTCCTTGGGCAGCAGCTTGTTGACCCGTGCATCGGTCGAGGGCGCACCGTTGGCGAGGTGCTCCTTCACCGCGACCTCAGGGGTCATCAGATAGTTGAGCAAGGCATAGCCGGCAGGCTTGTTCGGCGCGTCCTTCGGGATGGCGTAGAAGTCGGTCCAGATCTCGCCGCCCTCCTTGCCCAGCACATAGGCGATCTCCGGGATATCGCGATGCAGCTGCGCGCCGTCATTCGTCCAGCACATGGTCATCCAGGCGTCGCCCGCCCGCATTCCAGGCTGATAGTCCGACGAGACCGCGAACAGATGCGGCTTGACCTTCAGCAGCAGTTCCTCGGCCTTGGCAAGTTCGTCCTGCTTCAGCGAGTTGAAGGAATAGCCGTAATATTTCAGCGCGTTGCCGATGGTGGTCAGTTGGTAGTCGTGCACCATGGTGCGGCCATCGCCCTCAGCCATGGCGACGTCCCAGAACTCCTTCCAGCTCGTCATCGGCTTGGTCAGCTTCTTGGTGTTGACGGCAAAACCGGTGGTGCCCCAGTTCTTCGGCACCGCATAGGTCGTGCCGTCGATCGTGCCTTCCGAGGTGAAGCGTGGGTCTTCCTGCGTGCCATCGAAATTCGGCAGCTTCGCCATATCGAGCGGATCGATGATGCCGAGTTTCTTGTAGGTCGAGATCGTGTAGTTGGTGGGCACGAACAGGCTCCAGCCGGACGCGCCGGCCTGCAGCTTGGCCAGCATTTCCTCATTGGAGCCGAACACGTTGACCTCAACGGCGACGCCGGTGTCCTTCTTGAAGTTTTCGAAGGTCTGCGGGTCGTGATAGTTCGGCCAGGTGGCGATCGACATGCGGTCGCCAAGGTTTTCCGCGGCGAAGGCCTGCGTCGGCATGATGCCGATCTCGCGCGCCATCACCGCGGTTGCGATGCCTAGGCCGGTGAGGCCTAGGAAGTCGCGGCGGCCGATCGAGCCGCGCTTCAAACGCATCAGTTGGTCGACGAAGTTCTCAGGGCTTATCGGCAGTCCGTCACGATATGATTTCGACATTTTTTGCTACCCTCTGGTTGGTCCCGTTGTTCTTGTTCTCCGGAAACGCCAGCGGCGTCCCGGAGGCAAAGCCGATGGCGACGGGTTCACCCAGCTTGAAGAGATTGCCATGGCCGATCAAATGGTCGGCCTTGGCCAGCAGCGTTCCGATGCCCTGGACCTCGATGGCGTATTCCGCGGTCGAGCCCAGAAAAATCCGGTTGCGCACGATGCCCTTGAACGGGCTGCCGTCCGTGGCGCCGAGGCTGAGAGACTCAGGACGCAGGCTGACCGACACGGTCTCGCCCTTCTGCAAGGCGGTTCGCTTGCGCGCAGCAATGACGGTGCCGTCGGCGAGCGCCACGTTGACCAGATCGCCTGTGTGTCCGGCAACCTTGCCGCTCAGCAGGTTGGTCTTGCCGACGAAATCGGCGACGAACAGGTCGGCCGGCTCATCATAGATTTCGCTCGGCTGCCCCAGCTGGACCATACGGCCGCCGTTCATGACGCAGACGAAATCGCTCATCGACAGCGCTTCTTCCTGGTCGTGGGTGACCAGCACGAAGGTGATGCCGATCTCGCGCTGAAGGTTCTGCAATTCGATCTGCATGTCGGTGCGCAGTTTCTTGTCGAGCGCCGCCAGGGGTTCGTCGAGCAGCAGCACCGCCGGCTTGTTGACCAGCGCGCGCGCCAGCGCGACACGCTGCTGCTGGCCGCCTGAGAGTTCGTGGATCTTGCGGCTGCCATAGCCGGCGAGCCGCACCATTTCGAGCGCCTCGCCGGCGCGCCGGCCGATCTCCTGCGACGCAAGGCGTGGCCGTGCCTGGCGCAGCCCGTAGGAAACATTGGCTTCCACATCGAGATGCGGAAACAGCGCGTATTGCTGGAACACCATGTTGACCGGCCGGCGATAGGGCGGCGTACCGGCCATGTCCTGGCCGCGGATGAGCACCTTGCCTTCGCTCGGCTGCTCGAAGCCGCCGATCATGCGCAGGCATGTGGTCTTGCCGCAGCCTGACGGGCCGAGCAGGGCGACAAAGGCGGAGGGCGGAACGGCGAGATCGATGCCGGTGACCGCGGTCACCGCGCCATAGCGCTTGGTGACGCCGCGAAACTCGATGTCGGGCACTGCGGTCAAAGTGCGGGCTCCAGCAACAGGGCTATTTCACGACGCTATCAGAGCCAACGGCGGCTAGTATATACCTCGCAGGTGGTATATCTGATCTATTTTCTCGTTTAAGGGGGTATAGATTGAGTGTGTCGCGCAGCGACGAATACGCCCAGCTTGCTGCCCTTGTCGCGGCGACCCGAGAGACCAGCGGCGACCTGTTCGGCAGCGCGATGGTCAATTGGCTGAGGCAGCATGTCAGCTTCGACCACTGCGTGATCTTCGGCTATCGCGGTGCGGCGCGACCTCCGCTGCTGTTCGAAACCTTCTCGCCGGCCGAGAGCCATGTCTTCGTCACGCTCTATCAGGAAGGGCCTTATCTGCTCGACCCGTTCCACCACGCGGCTGTCGAGCGCAAGGAAGGGTTCTGGCGCATGCGCGAGCTGGCGCCGGACCGCTTCTACGCCAGCGAATATTTTCGCTCCTACTACAGCCAGACCAAACTGGCCGAGGAGGTCGGCTTCTTCGTGCCGCTGCGGGGGAAGGACGCGCTGGTGCTGTCGCTGATGCGACTGCGCGCTTCAGGGCCTTTCGGCACCGCAGATGCCCGGCTGCTACGCGACATGGCACCGGCGGTCATCAGCTTCGCCAGGCTGCGCTGGCCTGCTCTTGCGGCCGACGAGCCGGACGAAGCGGAGCAGGACGAGACGATCGCAGCGGTCAACGAATTCGACCGCGCACATATCTGGGAAAGCCTGTCGCTGACACCGCGCGAAAAGCATGTCGTCGACCTGGTGCTGCAGGGGCATTCCACCGAATCGATCGCGAGAGCCATGCGCATCGTGCCGGGAACCGTGAAGGTTCACCGCCGAAACATCCATCGCAAGCTCGGCATCAAATCACAGGCCGGGCTGTTCGCCCGCTTCATCGAGATCATCGAGAGCCGGCGCTGACGTCGTGAAGGCAGAGATCGTTCACTTGCCGGCGACAGACTGCTAGGAACGAGCCGAGACCGGACCGGATCCGGATTTCGCCCGGAGAGCAGACGATGGCATTCAGGCGCAGAAAGAATACGGCCGCGATCCCGCGCACGGTGCCTGCTTTCGAGCACATCGTCACCGAGGCGAGCGACAGTTTTCTATGGCGGCTCGACGACTATCCCTGGGAGCGCAATGTCTGGAATTTCCATCCGGAATACGAAATCCATCTCCTGAGGAAGTCTTCCGGTGTCGTGCTGGTCGGCGATCACATCGGCGAATTCGGGCCGGGCTACCTAGCCATCGTCGGCGGCGGGCTGCCGCATGACTGGGTAACGGCGGTGCAGCCGGGCGAGCTGATCGAAGGCCGTGACATCGTTCTGCAGTTCGATCCCGAACGGCTGCGCGGGTCGGCCGGGTTGTTGCCGGAACTGCGCGAGCTGGAGCCGTTCCTGGAGCGGTCACTGCGCGGCATCGTCTTTCACGGCCAAACCGCGCTTGAAGGCGGTGCGCTGATGGAGCGGATGGGCACGGTGCACGGGCTCGTCCGGCTCTGCCTGTTCCTCGAACTGGTGGATCTGCTGGCCAGGACCGACGAATACGAATTGTTGTCGTCACCGGATTTCTCGCCGGCCCTCGACGCCACCTCGCTGGACATCATCCAGCGCACGCTGACCTATCTGTTCCAGCATTTCGCCGAGGATCTGAAGCTGCCGAAAGTGGCGGAACTGGCCGGGATGAGCGAGAGCACGTTTTCGCGCTTCTTCCAGAAAAACACCGGCAACTCCTTCAGCGACCACATCGCCAAGCTCCGGCTCTGGCAGGCGTGCAAGCTGCTGGCGGACACCGATATTCCGATCACCGACATCTGCTTCCAGGTCGGATATATGAACATCTCCAACTTCAACCGCGCCTTCCTGCGCAAGCACAGGATGACGCCGTCCTCCTACCGCAAGCTGTCACGGCAGCGGCTGACGATGCGCGCCTGAACCCGCCCTTTCCCGACCCATCGGTACTCATCTGACGGACACCGTCTCCATGCAGCCGGTTTTGCAGCGCACAATGCATAAAAGTACAGGTCTGCTGCAACGGGGCTTCTAGCGCGGCCTTTAGCAACTCCTCATTTTGGCGATGGGTGGCATGTCGCTCGGGCGATGGCGAGGATCGCGCAGCCGAGGACTTCCGCTTCCTGCGACTGTTCCTGGAGGAGAAAATCAATGAAACCAATTCGGCTCGCTGCGAGCTTAAGCGCAGCTTTCATGCTCACCACCACCCTCTCAACCATGGCGCTGGCGGCGCCGGTCTGCTCGGCACCGGTCAAAGTGCTGGCGCAGCCGCGCGACGGCCTGACGCTGCTGGAGGACTCCAAGGCCGAGTTCGAAAAGCTTGCCGGCGCCGGCTTCCAGATCGACTATCTCAACGAGAACGACCGCCGGGCGAAATCGCGCGCCGATGCATCCACCGTCGGCAACTACAACGTCTACTATGTCGACGAAGCCAATGTCGCTTTGTTCGCATCGTCGAAATGGATCGTGCCGCTGGTCGATTATTATCCGGCTGACTATGACTATGCCGATTTCGATCCAGGCCGCCAGAAGGTCGCCACCTATGACGGCAAGGTCTGGTTTGCGCCGCTGACCGGCGGCGGCGACCTAATGGTCTATCGCAAGGACGTGCTGGAAGCCGCCGGCATCCAGCCGCCGAAGACGCTGGACGAACTGATCGCCGATGTGCCGAAGCTGACCGACCCGGACAAGGGCATGTACGGCATTGCACTGCGCGGCGCGCGTGGCTCGGGCGCCAACGTCTGGCGCTGGATGCCATTTTTCAAAGCCTATGGCGGCAAATGGTTCGATGGCGACAAGCCGGCTTTCAATTCCGAGGCTGCCGTCAAGGCGACCGAGACCTACCTGAAGCTGTTCAAGGACTCCGCGCCCGGCACGCAGACCGGCAGCTGGGATGAATCGACCGGCGCGTTCCTGTCGGGCCAGGTCGCCATCCTCGTCGAATCGACGCCGCTGTCGGGTATGGCGGTCGACCCGAAGACGTCGCAAGTGGTCGGCAAGATCGGGTTCCTGCCGCCGCCGTCGCCGCTGACCGGCGGGGGTTATGGTCATGGGCTCGCCATTGCCGCCAAGGCCAACGCGGATGACGCCTCGAAGAAATGCGCCGGCCTGTTCATCGCCTGGGCGACATCGAAGGAGAACGAGAAGCGCCGGCTCGACGCGCACCAGTTCGGCGAGCTCAACCGCACCAGCATCCTGTCCAGCAAGGAGTTCGCCGACATTTACGGCGCCGATCTCGGCCAGGCGCTTGCCGAGACCGGCAAGGTGACGGCGGTCAACTTCTGGCAGGATCCGCGCTGGCCGGATCTGGGCGACCGCTGGGGCATCATCCTGGAAGAGCTGGTCACCGGCACACGCACCGACGTCAAGGGCGGCCTCGACGAGCTCGAAGCCTACGCCAACGAGCTGCTGAAAAAGAAATAATCCTCCCGCCCGCGGCGCGCGGTCCACGGCATTCGATGGGATGCCGGGCCTGTGCGCCGCGGGTTTCCCGCCACTCCCGAAAGGCACAGCCCGAGGATAGGCAATGCGCCGACGTTCTTCCCTGCCCGTGACGTTTCTGGTTCCGACGCTCGCCATTCTCCTGGTGCTGTCGATGGTGCCGACGCTCTACGCCATAGTCATCGCGCTGCAGAACCGCGAACTGAGCTCGTCGGACTATTCCTGGGTCTGGCTGTCGAACTTCATCGATCTGTTCCTCGACCGGCGTTTCCTCAACGCTGTCTGGGTGTCGGTGAAATGGGAAGTCGTCACGGTCGTGGCGACAATGGTGGTGGCGATCGGGCTCGGCGTGCTGATGTTCGAAGCGGCGTCGCCGCGGCTGCGCAACATCTACTGCCTGCTGTTCATCATCCCGGTGCTGTTGCCGCGCGTTTCGGCGGCCTTCGTGTGGAAGTTCGCCTATCATCCGCTCTACGGCATCGCCACCTACCCCTACCGGCTGATCACCGGCGGGCTGATCTTCGACCCGCTGTCGAAGCCGTCGACGGCCTTGTTTGCGGTGGCCTCGGTCGATGTCTGGCAGTGGGGCCTGTTCTTCGCCGTCATCGTGCTGAAGCTCCTGGAGACCTTGCCGCCGCAACCGATCGAGGCGGCGCGCCTCGACCACGCCAAACGCTGGCAGATCCATGCCTATGTGACCTTGCCGATGCTGAAGGCGCCGCTGATCAGCCTGATGTTCGTCAAGATGATCGAATCGCTGCGCTCCTTCGACCTAATCTATGTGATGACGCGCGGCGGGCCGGGCGTGGCGACCGAGACGCTCGACATGTACGCCTTCTCGCAAGGCTTCATCGAGTCCGGCAAGGTGTCCTATGCCTCGGCCATGGCGGTGCTGATGATGATCGCGACCGTGATCACCTTCACCATGCTGTGGAAGCGGGTGCAGGCATGAGGCCACACCGCACAAGATTGGGCCTGCTCATTGGCAAGGCCATCCTGGCATTTGCCGGCTTCATGGCGGTGTTCCCGCTGGCCTGGACGGCGCTCAATTCGCTGAAGAACAATGTCGACATCATCACCCGCGTGCCACGCCTGGTGTTTACGCCGACGTTTGACAACATCAGCTATATCATCGGCCGCGACAGCGTCATGACCGGGCTCTACAATTCGGTGGTCGCCTGCGGCTGTGCCGTGCTGATCGGCGTCGTGCTCGGCCTGCCGGCCGCCTATGCGGTGGCGCGCTATCCCAACCGCTTCGCCGGCGACATCCAGTTCTTCGTTTTGTCGCTTCGCTTCCTGCCACCTGTGGCGGTCGCCATTCCATTGATGGTGATCTGGCTGCAGATCGGGCTCTACGATACTTTGCCGGCGCTGATCGTCACCTATTCGCTACTCACCATTTCGGTGATCATGTGGCTCGCCATCCCTGCTTTCCAGGCCGTGCCGAAGGAAATCGAGGAAGCCGCCTTCGTCGACGGCTACGGCGCCTATTCGGTGTTCTGGCGGATCGCGCTGCCGGTTGCGGCGCGCTCGCTGATCGGCGCCGTCGCCTTCAGCTTCGTGCTGGTGTGGAACGAGTTCCTGATCGCGCTGATGCTGTCGAGCTCCAACGCCAAGACCTTGCCAATCGTCGCTTCCGAGCTCTCGCAGCAAGGCATGAACGTGCCGTGGGGCATCCTGAACGCCTCGGTCGTGCTGCTGTCGCTGCCGCCGCTGCTGTTCCTCGGCGTGCTCAGCGGCTTCCTGAATTCTGTTTTCCGGCAAAAAAAGACTTGATGCGAGGACTGACCGATGCAGGCACTGGTGCTTGAGAAAAAAGGCGAACTGTCGCTGCGCGAAATCGCGCTGCCGCTCGACGTCGGACCGGACGACGTCAAGATCGCCATCCACACGGTCGGCGTCTGCGGCAGCGACGTGCACTATTACACGCATGGCGCCATCGGCAGCTATGTCGTGCGGGCGCCGATGGTGCTCGGCCACGAAGCCGCGGGAACGGTCGTCGAGGTCGGCGCCAATGTCAGGACACTGAAGGTTGGCGACCGCGTCTGCATGGAGCCGGGCGTGCCGAACATGTCGTCGCGGGCAACCAAGCTCGGCATCTACAATGTCGACCCGGACGTTTCCTTCTGGGCGACGCCGCCGGTGCACGGCATTCTTGCGCCCTTTGCGGTCCACCCGGCCGCCTTCACCTACAGGCTGCCCGACAACGTCTCGTTTGCCGAAGGCGCGATGGTCGAACCCTTTGCCATCGGCATGCAGGCGGCGGCCCGCGCCCGCATCGTGCCGGGCGATGTCGCCGTGGTCGTCGGCTGCGGCCCGATCGGCATCATGATCGCGCTTGCCGCGCTTGCCGGCGGCTGCTCGAAAGTACTGATCTCCGATTTCTCGGCGCCCAAGCTCGAGATCGCCGCACAATATGCCGGCATCGTGCCGGTCAATATCGGCGAGCAGGCGTTGGTCGATGCCGTCGCAGCCGCGACCGACAATTGGGGCGCGGACATCGTCTTCGAGGCGAGCGGCAGCCCTAGGGCATTCGCCAATTTGTTCGATGTCGTGCGGCCGGGCGGCGCGGTGGTGCTGGTCGGGTTGCCGGTGGAGCCGGTCAGCCTCGACGTGCCGGCGGCGATCTCCAAGGAAGTGCGCATCGAGACGGTGTTCCGCTACGCCAACATCTTCGACCGCGCGCTGCAGCTGATTGCCTCGGGCAAGGTCGACCTCAAGCCACTGATCACCAGCACTTATGCATTTGCCGACAGCATCGAGGCCTTCGAGCGAGCGGCGCAAGGCAATCCGCAGGACGTCAAGCTGCAAATCCTGCTTACCGGCGAGAAGGGCTGATCATGTCCGCGATCGTTTGTTCCCATGTCGACAAGGCGTACGGCGCCACCACCGTCATCCGCGATCTCAATCTCTCGATCGAGGAGCATGAGTTCGTCGTCTTCCTCGGCCCGTCCGGCTGCGGCAAGTCGACCTTGCTCAGGATGCTGGCCGGGCTGGAGGACATCAGCGGCGGCGAGGTGTCGATCGGCGGCAGAGTGGTCAACGATCTCGAGCCCGGCGACCGCCGCATCGCCATGGTGTTCCAGAACTATGCGCTCTACCCGCACATGACGATCTTCGACAACATCGCCTTCGGCCTCAAGCGACAGAAGGTACCGTCGGCCGAGATTCAGAGGCGGGTCGAGGCGGTGGCGAAGACACTGGGCCTCGAGCCCTACCTCGCCCGCAAGCCGACCGCGCTATCCGGCGGCCAGCAGCAGCGCGTGGCGATTGCACGTGCCATGATCAAGACGCCAAAGGTGTTCCTGTTCGACGAACCGCTGTCCAATCTCGACGCCAAACTGCGCAACCATATGCGGGTCGAAATCGCCCGCCTGCACCAGTCGCTGAAGACCACCACCGTCTATGTCACTCACGACCAGCTCGAAGCGATGACGCTGGCGGACCGCATCGTTTTGCTGAAGGACGGGGTCATCGAACAGATCGGCTCGCCGGCCGAGATCTACCGCCGGCCCGGCAATCTGTTCGTCGCCGGCTTCATCGGCACACCGAACATGAATTTCATCGACGTGGCCATCGGGCGGAGAGACGACCGCTGGATCCTGACCAGCGCCGGCGCGACCTTTTCCATTGAAGGCTCCGGCTTCGATCTGCGCGGCCTGCATCGTGCCGTACTTGGGATCCGCCCGCCGGACCTGAAGACCGCCGGCGCCGGGGGCAGCATCGACCCCCTGCAGGGCACGGCCGACCTCATCGAATTCCATGGCAATGACGCGCTGGTGACGTTCGCCTGCGGCGGCAAGGAGGTCAGCGCGCTCGTGCCGGCCCGTGAATGCCCGGCATTGCACGCGCCAGTGCGCTACACATTCGAGGAGGAGAGCATCCACCTGTTCGACGCGACGTCAGGTGTATCCTTGCGCAGAGCACAGTAGCCTAGCTGATGGCGTCGAGCGCCTGCCGCTGGCGGTGCATTTCGAGGAAGATCTTGTAATCGCGGTCGAAGCGGCTTGATGCACCCGGGTTCGAGGCGCGTGCCCTGCCGCCTTGTTGCATGGCGACGCAGGCGGCGTTGAGATCAGGAAACAGCCCGGCGGCGGTGGCGGCGACCATGCCGGTGCCGAGCAGCACCGCTTCATCGGCCAGCGGCTCGATCACAGCGCAGCCGGTGGCGTCGGCATAAAGCTCCATCAACAGCGGGTTCTTGGTGTGGCCGCCGGTGACATGCAGCGTGTCGATGAGGTAGCCGTTCTCGTTCAGCGCCTCGAGCACATGGCGCACGCCCAGCGCGATGCCGACGGCGGTGCGCCAGTAGAGCTTGCACAGGCTGTCGAAGGAGGAATCCAGCGTCAGCCCGCTGACCACGCCGACCGCATGCGGGTCGGCAAGCGGCGAGCGATTGCCATGAAAGTCCGGCAGCACATGCAGCCTGGCAGCTAGCTTGTCACCCTCGGTGGCGCGCAGTTCGGCGACACGCCTAGCGATCCTGGCATGCATGGCGGCGTCCGGCTCGCCGCCGGCGCCATGCCAGCGGATGATGTGGTCGAGCAGCGCGCCGGTGGCCGACTGGCCGCCTTCCGACAACCACAGCTTCGGCAGTGCGGCGCCATAGTACGGGCCCCAGACGCCGGCAAAGGGCTGCGGGTCGGGTGACATCGCCATGACGCAGCTTGATGTGCCGGCGATCAAAGCCAGATGCCGGCCGATGTTCTGTTGATCGCCGGCAAAGCCGCCGAGCACGCCAAGCGCGCCGGCATAGGCGTCGATGACGCCGGCTCCGACCCGGCAGTTCTCGCTTAAGCCCAGCTCCGCGGCCGCATCAGCGGTCAGTGCACCGATATCGGCGCCGACCGGACTTGCCTTTTCCGGCAGGTTGCCGTGCTCGAACAGATCGCTTAGCCCGACGGTCTCGAAGAAGTCGCGGCGCCAGCCGGTTTCTTCATGCGCCAGATAGGTCCATTTGGCGGTCAGCGTGCATTGCGAGCGCGCCAGCGAGCCGGTCGCCTTCCAGGTCAGGAAATCGGTGAGGTCGAATAGATAGCCGGCTTCATGCCATGTGCCGGGCAGATTGCGCTTCAGCCACATCAGCTTCGGCGTCGCCATCTCCGGCGACATGACGCCGCCGATATAGTCGAGCACCGCATGGCCGCTTGCCGTGCATTCGTCGGCTTCGGCAATGGCGCGGTGGTCGAGCCAGACGATGGTGTCCCAGCGCCTCTCGCCGGTCACGGACACGCTGAGCTGGCCGCCATCCCTGTTCAGCACCACCAGCGAGCAAGTGGCGTCAAACGACATGCCGACGATGTCTTGCGGCGCCACGCCTGCCTTTTCACGCGCGGCGCGCACGGCAATGCACACAGCCGACCAGATATCCTGCGAATTGTGCTCGGCGTGATCGGCCTTCGGTTGGTTCATGACGATCGGATGCTCGGCGCGGCCGAGCAAGGTGCCTGACGTGTCGAGAATGCCCGCGCGGGCGCTCCCGGTGCCGACATCGACCGCGCAAACAAAGCTTTTCGTCAAGATGCTTTTACTCTCGCTCCCAGGCCTGCAATCAGATCGGGCAATTGCAGCATGTCAGCGAATATAAAGTCCGGTTCACTCGACGCAAGCCGCGCTTTCAAGGCCGGGTTGCCGGCGTGCGACCCGCCGGTGAAGGCAAAGACGCGCATGCCGGCGGCACGGGCCGCGGCGATGCCGGCCGGGCTGTCCTCGACGACAAGGCAATTGCCAGGATGAGCCCGCATCGAGGCGGCAGCGTGGAGAAAAAGATCCGGCGCCGGCTTGCCGCGCGCGACCATGGCGGCGCTGAACAAATGCGGCTCGAGCAGGCCAAGCAGCCCGGTGACGTCGAGCGCGTAGCGGATACGGTCGAGCGTGCCAGAGGAAGCGACGCAGCAGGGTGCGCCGAGCCTGGACAGGATGTCGCTGACACCGGGGATCGGCTTCAGCTCCTCGCGGAATTTGCGCATCAGTTCGACGCGCATATCGGTCAGATGGCGGTCGGTAATGTCGATGCGGAAGTCGCGGCCAAGGATCTCGCGCACACTCTTCATGCTCTTGCCGAGGAAGTGCTCGTAGGCGGCGTCCTCGCTGACCGAGCCGCCGGCGGCCGCGATCATGCCGAGCAGAGCCGAGACGGACAGCGCCTCGCTGTCGACCAGCACGCCGTCACAGTCGAAGATGACCAGTTCGGGCGTCATTGCGGCTCGCGTCAGAGCTTGCCGGCGATGTAGCGCGTCAGCGTCGCGCGCGCACCATTCGCCCACAGAACGTTGAGCGCGTGGGCAAAGGCCTCGGCGAACGGTGCTGCGCGGCCGACATCGCCGTAGATGTCCTCCATCGCAAGCCAGGCACCGGGCTTGTCCTTGGCCGCCTTGGCGGTTGCCTGCAGCCGGTCCCAGCTCGGGTCGTTGGCCTCGATGACGGCGCCGCTGTCGGTGGTACCGAAGCAGTAGCGGCACCACAAGGCCGATTCCAGCGCGAGACCCGCGACGCTTTTGCCAGCTTTCAGCCGGTCGGCGATGGTCGGGATGATGAATTTCGGCTGCCGGTTGGAACCGTCGAGGCAAAGCCGGCGGATGGTGTCGCCGATCTTCGGGTTGGAAAACCGGTGCTCGATGAGCTGGTAATAGTCCTCCAGCACGGTGTTGGGCACCGGCGGCACGGTCGGGATGATCTCGTCATGTTCTAGCTTGGCGAGGAAGTCGCGAACCAGCGGCTCCTGCATCGCCTCGTGGACGAAATGGATGTCCATCAGCCCCGCCGGATAGGCGATGGTGGCGTGGCCTCCATTGAGAATGCGAATCTTCATCAGCTCATAGGGCGCGACGTCCTTGACGAATTGCACGCCGACTTTCTCCAGCGGCGGACGGCCGTCGGTGAAGTGATCCTCCAGCACCCATTGCTTGAATGGCTCGCAGAACACCGGCCAATTGTCCTCGAGGCCGAACTCCGTGGCCAGGATGCTGCGCTCTCGGTCCGAGGTCGCCGGCGTGATGCGATCGACCATGCCGTTCGGGAAGGCGACGTTGTCGCTGACCCAGTTCGCCAGATCCTCGTCGATCAGGCGGGCAAGGCCGATGACGCCATCCGACGTGACATGGCCGTTGTGGGGGATGTTGTCGCACGACATGACGGTGAACGGCACGATGCCGTCGGCGCGGCGGCGCATCAGCCCGGCCAGGATGAGGCCGAACACCGTCTTCGGCGTCGTGCCGGCCTGCGCATCGGCGACGATGTCGGGATGGGTCGGGTTGAATTTTCCGGAGGCCGGATCGATGAAGTAACCGCCTTCGGTGATGGTCAGCGAGACGATCTTGATTGCCGGATCGGCAAGCTGGTCGATGATGGCGTCGGCATCGCCGGGCGTCAGGAAGTCGATCATGACGCCGGTGACGCGGGCGCTCATATGATCGGAATCCTGCTCGACCACGGTGGTCAGCCAGTCCTGCTCCTGCAGCTTGGAACGGCCGATTTTCTCACCCTCGAAGACGCCGGCGCCGATCAGCGCCCAATCATGGCCAATGCCCGCATTGAAGAGGTCGTCGAGATAGACGGCCTGGTGCGAGCGATGAAAATTGCCGACGCCGAAATGGACGATGCCGGCTTTGAGCCTGGCGCGGTCATATCTGGGACCGGCAACCTTGGCGGGGAGCTTGGCGAGGATGGAGGAAGAGAGTTTCACGGTCATCTGCTTTACCCTTTTGCCGGTGCTTTACCCGTCTGCCGGCCTGACAATTCCGCCCTCAACCCTCTGAGGAGAGCGCGTGGGCGGCACGTGCCTTTGGCATTCATGCCGCCCCGCCCCGCGGCGCTTTCTCCCGGAGGAAGGGAGCGCGCCTCCCCCTCAGCTCATCCCCATCAACTCATCCATTGGCCGCCATCGACATTGTAGGTCTGGGCGACGATGTATTCGGCATCGTCGCTGGCCAGGAACACGGCCATGCCGGTCAGGTCCTCCGGCTTGCCCATGCGGCCGTAAGGTACGCCCTCACCAACCAGCCGCTTCTTCTCGCCCTTCGGCCGGTTCTCGTATTTGGCGAACAGCGCATCGACCTCGTCCCACATATCGCTGTCGACGACGCCTGGCGCGATGCCATTGACGTTGATGCGGTGTTTGATCAGGTCGAGCCCGGCCGACTGGGTAAGCGAGATGACCGCAGCCTTGGTGGCGCAGTAGACGGCGACCAGCGGCTCGCCGCGCCGTCCGGCCTGGCTGGCGATGTTGATGATCTTGCCGCCCTTGCCCCGCGCGATCATCGACCGGGCGGCCGCCTGCAGCATGAACAGCGTGCCGGCGACATTGACCGAGAACAGTCTGTCGTAGCTCGCCTTCGATATCTCGACGATCGGCGCCAGGTCGAACAAAGCGGCGTTGTTGATCAGTATGTCCAGCCCGCCGGTCTTTTTCTCGACCGCGCTCACCGCCGCTTCGATCGAAGCAAGATCGGTGACGTCCAGCTTCACCGCATATGCGCCGCCGCCAATCTGCGAGGCCGTCTTTTCCGCGGCCTCCAGATTGATATCGCCGATCGCGACTACAGCACCTTCGCGCGTATAGGCTTCGGCAAAAGCCCTGCCGATACCGCGCGCGGATCCGGTGATCAGCGCCGATTTGCCTTTCAGCCTCACTGCGTCAGCGCCTTTCCGTCGGGGCCGAAGCGATGCATCCGAACCTTGTCGGGCGTGAGGTAAATGGTGTCGCCGTGACGGACGGGCATTTCGCCATCGGCGCGCACGGTCAGCGTCCCGACGCCGTCAGCCTGGACGTGCAGGAAGGTGTCGGATCCGAGATGTTCGGCAACGCCGACGACGGCTTTCCAGTCGCCCGCCGTGGTCGAGATGTTCATGTGCTCGGGACGGATGCCGATGGTCTTGGCATTGTATTTGGCGGCCGGCGCGCCTTCGATCAGGTTCATCTTCGGCGAACCGATGAAGCCTGCCACGAACAGGTTCTTCGGCGACTTGTAGAGCTCCATCGGCGAGCCGACCTGTTCGATGTTGCCGGCGTTGAGCACGACGATCTTGTCGGCCATAGTCATGGCTTCGATCTGGTCGTGGGTGACGTAGATCATCGTCGTCTTGAGCTGATGGTGCAGCTCGCTGATCTCCAGCCGCATGGTGCCGCGCAGTGCTGCATCGAGGTTGGACAACGGCTCGTCGAACAGGAAGGCCGAGGGCTGGCGCACGATGGCGCGGCCGATGGCGACGCGCTGGCGCTGGCCGCCGGATAGCTGGCCGGGCCGGCGCTCGAGATAGTTGGTGAGGTTCAGCACGCGCGCGGCGTCCTTCACCTTCTTGTCGATCGTCGCCACATCCTCGCCCGCCATCTTCAGCGGGAAGCCGATGTTCTTGGCCACCGTCATATGCGGGTAGAGCGCATAGGACTGGAACACCATGGCCAGCTTGCGCTTGGCCGGCGCCTCGCCGGTGACGTCACGGCCATCGATGTTGATGGTACCGCCGCTGGTGTCCTCGAGACCGGCGATGAGGCGCAGCAGCGTGGACTTGCCGCAGCCCGACGGGCCGACGAAGACGACGAACTCGCCATTCTCGATGACAAGGTCGAGGCCTGGAATGATGACCGTCGATCCGAAGTGCTTGGAGACGTTCTTGAGCGTGATGTTTCCCATGGTTTCCTCCCCGAGGGGTTATTTTTCGCCGGTTGCTTCAGGCAACGTCCGTTACTTCACAGCACCAAATGTCAGGCCGCGCACCAGCTGCTTCTGGCTGAACCAGCCCATGATCAGGATGGGGGCGATCGCCAGCGTCGAGGCCGCCGAAAGCTTGGCCCAGAACAGGCCTTGCGGGCTTGAGAACGAACTGATGAAGGCCGTCAGCGGCGCCGCCTCGGTGGTGGTCAGCCGGATGGTCCAGAACGCTTCGTTCCATGCCAGGATGATGTTGAGCAGCATGGTCGAAGCGATGCCCGGCACCGCCATGGGGGTCAGCACATAGATGATCTCGCCCCACAAGGTTGCGCCGTCCATGCGCGCGGCTTCGAGGATTTCGCCAGGGATTTCGCGGAAGTAGGTGTAGAGCATCCAGATCACGATCGGCAGGTTGATCAGCATCAGCATGACCATCAGGCCGATGCGGCTGTCGAGCAGGCCGGTGTCGCGGAAGATCAGGTAGATCGGGAACAGCACGGCGACCGCCGGCATCATCTTGGTCGAGAGCATCCACATCAGGATGTCCTTGGTCCGTTTGCCCGGCGAGAAGGCCATCGACCAGGCGGCCGGAACCGCGACGATCAGGGCCAGGATGGTCGAGCCGACCGAGAGCAGCACCGAGTTGAAGAAGAACTTGAAGTAGCCGCTCTGCGCCTGGACCTCGGTATAGCTCTCGAACGTCCCCGACGGGATCAGCGCGAAGCCCTGGATGGCCTCCTGCTCCGACTTGAACGAGGTGATGATCGTATAGAGGATCGGGAAGAAGATCAGCAGCGCGACGATCCAGGCGGCGCCGGTCGCAATGACCTTGTGTTGGGTGGTGACTGCACGTGCCATCGTATCCTCCCTTACTTGTCCAGGTTCTTGCCGACTGCGCGCATGGCGAAGAAGGCGACGATGTTGGCGAGAATGACGGCGATGACACCGCCGGCGGATGCCTGGCCGATTTTGAACTCCAGCAATGCCTTCTGGTAGACGAGGAAGGGCAGGTTGGTGGAGGCGTAGCCGGGGCCGCCATTGGTGGTGACCAGGATCTCGGCATAGACCGACAGCAGGAAGATGGTCTGGATCAGGATGACGACGGTGATGGCGCGGGACATGTGCGGCAGCGTCAGATAGATGAAGCGGCTGACAAAGCCGGCGCCGTCCATTTCGGCGGCTTCCTTCTGCTCGCCGTCGAGCGACTGCAGGGCGGTCAGCAGGATCAGAGTGGCGAACGGTAGCCATTGCCAGGCCACGATGATGATGATGGCCAGCATTGGATGCTGCCCGAACCAGTCGATCGGCTGCGCCCCGAAGAAGCGCGCTATGTCGGCAAAGACGCCGTATTGCGGATGCATGATCATGTTCTTCCAGACCAGTGCCGCCACCGGCGGCATGACGAAGAACGGTGAGATGACGAGGATGCGCACGATGCCTTGTCCCCACATCGGCTGATCGATCAGCAACGCCAGCATGATGCCGCCGATCACCGTGATCAGCAGCACGCTGCCGACGAGGACAAGCGTGTTAAGGATCGACTGCAGGAAGGCCGGGTTGGAATAGAACAGCGCGTAGTTCGAGAAGCCGACGAACCCGTCGCGGATCGGGTTGAGCGGGTTGTACTGCTGGAAGGAGAACCACAAGGTGATGACCAGCGGCACAATCATCCAGACGAACAGCAGCACCACGGATGGCGCCATCATGAAGCGGGCAAGCGAACGGGTCTGCTGAGTAGCCATGACGGTCACCCTTCCAAAGGTCGGTCAGATTTTTAGAGTTGTGCCACAATTCCTGGGATTGTGAAGGCGGCCGCCCGAACTGGGATTCGGGCGACCGTTGCCAGTCATGATCGACGACCGGCATTCGGCACCGGGAGGAGCCTACTTGATATAACCGCCCTCTGTCATCGTTGCCGTGGCAGCGTCCTGGGCCTGCTTCAGGGCATCGTCGACGCTCGACTGGCCGGCAAGAGCGGCCGAGAAGAGCTGGCCGACAGTGGTGCCGAGACCCTGGAACTCAGGGATGGCGACGAACTGGACGCCGACATACGGCACCGGCTTGACGGTCGGATGCGTCGGGTCGGCCGCATTGATCGAGTCCAGCGTCATCTTGGCGAAAGGTGCTGCCTTCTGGTACTCGGCATTGGCATAGAGCGAGGAGCGCGTGCCCGGAGGAACGTTGGCCCAGCCTTCCTTCGAAGCGACGAGTTCGGCATAGTGCTTGCTGGTTGCCCAGGAGACGAACTTCTGAGCTGCGTCTGCCTTCTGCGTGCCGGCGGGAATGGCCAGCGACCAGGCCCACAGCCAGTTGCCGCGCTTGCCGAGACCGTTGTCGGGAGCGAGAGCATAACCGACCTTGTCGGCGACGGTGGAGGCCTTCGGGTCAGAGACGAAAGACGCCGCGACGGTGGCGTCGATCCACATGCCGCACTTGCCCTGCTGGAACAGCGCCAGGTTTTCGTTGAAGCCGTTGGACGAGGCGCCCTCAGGACCGTCGGCCTTCATCAGGTCGACATAGAACTGCAGCGTGTTCTTCCATTCCGGCTGATCGAACTGCGGCTTCCAGTTCTCGTCGAACCAGCGGGCGCCGAAGGAGTTCGACATGGCGGTCAGGAAGGCCATGTTCTCGCCCCAGCCGGCCTTGCCGCGAAGGCAGACGCCGTTCACGCCATTGGCGCGGTCGGTCATCTTGTCGGCAGCCTGCTTGATGAAGTCCCAGGTCGGGGCGTCGGGCATGGTCAGCCCTGCCTTCTCCATCAGGTCCTTGCGGTACATGACGAAGGAGCTCTCGCCGTAGAAGGGCGCTGCATAGAGCTTGCCGTCGACCGACAGGCCGCCGGCGATGGCCGGGATGATGTCCTTGGCGTCATAGTCGTCGCCGAGCTTGTCGAGCGGCAGCAGCCAGCTCTGTTTGGCCCAGATCGGAACCTCGTAGGTGCCGATGGTCATCACGTCATACTGGCCACCCTTGGTGGCGATGTCGGTGGTGACGCGCTCGCGCAGCACGTTCTCTTCGAGCGTGACCCAGTTGAGCGTGATGTCGGGGTTAGCCTTGGTGAAGTCGTCCGTCAGCTTCTGCATGCGGACCATATCGCCATTGTTGACGGTGGCGATGGTGATGGATTCGGCATGCGCGGCGAAAGCGAAAGCGCTGGCCGACAACAGGCCCAGAGTGAGCGTGCGAAGTTTCATCAAATTCCTCCCATGAACCAAGATGAGCATTTGCCTTGGTGCTGAGCAATTACTCACTTGGCATTAATTATGTCAAGACGGATTCGATGCTGCAGCGCAGCACGCGAGGCGCCGCGCGACCTCAAGCGCGTAGAGGATATTGAATAGATTGGGGGCAGCTCTTCGGGCGCGAGTAGCAGGCCGGCTTAATGCCAGCCGTCGCAACCCATCAATCATGGGCTACGGGGCCAAACCCCTCAGCCGTGGGCCGGGTAGCTTCCGACGGAATATTCGAAAACCCTGCCATCGCGGATTTGCCTGGCTCTGGTCAGCGTTTCCGTCACCCGGATCCAGTTGGCTTCGTCCTTGCGCAGCCTAACTTCCCGGCCGATAGCCTTTATGGCAGCTTGAAACGGCGTAAATGCTTCGATTGCGTGCGTCGTGCGCACGGCGTTGTTTTCAATTTCTTCGACGCGATAGACTTTCATCAGCCCACTGATCGATCCTGTTGTTAACCTGCAACGGATTGATCCAGTTCAATTGAGTCACCACAAGCACAAGCCTACGCCAGGCAGGTGATATCGACAGCGTTTTTGTCAGGCTTGGTTAACCGGACGGCCCGGCTGCGCTTGTTGATACATGAACTCGCGGGTTCGTCGTGCGCCTGCGGCTTGTGTTGCCCATTCACTTCAGAGACTCGTCCGCGAATCACTTCGCCTAGAGCGGTTCACCGCTTCACGGTAACGGCGAACCGCTCTTTTCATGGAATTGCCCTCAAGCGCAGGCGATCTCGGCCAGGATCCAGTCGCGGAAGGCGCGGATCTTCGGCACGTTGCGGCGCGCCGTCGGATAGACCAGCCAATAGGCATGGCCGTCATCGCCAACCAGGTCGAAGGGCTGGATCAGGCGGCCGGCGGCGAGCTCGGTCTTGAACAGCGCCGTGGTCAGGATCGCCACGCCATGGCCGGCGATCGCCGCATTCGCCTCATAGGCCTGCGCGCCCATGCTGGTGCCCGTGCGATTGGCAAGTTCGTCCGCCGGCACGCCGGCAAGGGCGAACCATTCCCGCCACCAGATGTCGCCGGGATCGAGAATGGGCAGCTTGAACAGGTCGGCCGGTTCGTGGACGCCACCGATAGTGGCAGCGAGCGCCGGGCTGAGCACCGGGGTGAAATCGGCCTTGAACAGAAGGTGGGTTTCCACCCCCGGCCATTTGCCGCTGCCGGAGCGGATGGCGATGTCCATGTCCTCGCGGGCGAAATCGATGACCCTGTTGGAGGTATCGACGCGCACCGCCAGCGACGGATGCGACAGCTGGAACGAGCCGAGGTGCTGCGCCAGCCAGTTCGAGGCGAAGGTCAGCAGCGTCGACACGCAAAGCACGCCATCGGCGCCGCCGCGTGCGGCCGAATAGGCGCTGCTGATCAGACTGAACGCCTCGCTGACGGCGGGCGCCAGGCGCTGTCCGGGTTCGGTAAGCACGATCTGGCGCGGCTGGCGCAGGAACAGCGGCGAACCGATGCGCTCCTCCAGCAGCTTGATCTGGTAGCTGGCTGCGGCCTGGGTCATGCCGAGCTCCTCCGCAGCCTTGGTGAAGGAGAGGTGTCGCGCGACCGCCTCGAAAACCCTGATGGCCTGCAGCGGCGGCAGTTGGGCGAGCTGTGGTGCCTTGAGTTCGGGCATAAGCCCTCCTTATGGGTCATGATCGACGTTTGATTGGTAGCCGGAGCCGATCAGACCGATATTTGGTGTCGACGATCAATCCAGTTCAAGCATAGCGGAGGCTGAAGATCATGACCACGGTACAGCAAAAGCTCCATTCGACCCCGGCCCAGAGCTGGTTTTCCGCGCTGGCGCACGAATTTTCGGTGCTGGTGAGCCGCAAGCGCGGCTATGTCGACGTCAGGGAATTGTCGCCGCATCTGCAGCGCGACATGGGTTTCCTCGATGGCAACGACGTTTGCGGGCGGCATAAATAGCCGTGCCGGTTTTTATCGCCAGCTCAGGCGCCGTCGAGCAGGGCCGTGGCGGTCCGCTCGTCGGTGATGAGGCCATTGACCAGCCGCCGGTTCACAGCGGCCAGAATGCCCGGCAATTTGCGCTCGCCCATGGCGAGCGCAATGACCAGCGACTTTTCGCGTGACGGCAAAGCCGCCGACGACACCCGGTCGTTGGTGATGCCCTCGATCATGCGGCCTTCCCGGTCGAACACCCAGCCGACGATCTCGGCAACGCCGCCGGCCTTTTGCAGCGCCTTCAATTCACTTTCCGAGATGAAGCCGTCCTCATAGAGCGGCGCCTTCGGGCCGAGATCGCCGATGCCGACAAAGGTGACGTCGGCTTCCGCCGCCAGCGCCAGCGTCGGCTGGATCATCGGCTGGGCAAGCAGCATCTCGCGCTCTTCGGGCGACGAAGCGATGACCGGCAGCGGCATCGGAAACGAGCGCGCCTTGACCCTGTCGGCCATGGTGAAGATGACGTTGTAGAAGGCGGCCGAACCGTCGGGCGAGATGTTGCCGGTCAACGACACCACCTTGTGCTGCGAGCATTCCATCGGCGGCAACTGCTCGATCGCCGCCTTCAGTGTGCGGCCGGTGCCGATGGCCATGACGATCGGCGTTGGTGAGCGAAGCCGCCGTTCGATCTCGGCGGCTGCCGCCTCGGCAATGCCGATCGTGGTCGAGGACGAGGTCGGATCGCTCGGCACCACTTCAACCAGATCGAGCGCGAAGCGCGACCGCAGCCGTGCGGCCAGGTCGAGGCAATTGGCGATCGGGTGGTCGACGCGCACCTTGATCAGCCCTTCCGATACTGCGAGCGATACCAGGCGCTGCGCCGTCTGTCGGGAAATGCCGAGCGTCGCGGCGATCTGGTCCTGCGTGTTGCCGGCGACATAGTAAAGCCAGCCGGCGCGCGCCGCCTCGTCCAGCCTGTTGCTGCCGCCATCCTGCCGCGAATTCAAAGTCCGCCTCCCAAGCCCCGCCCCCTTTGGGCGAAGCGCTTTAGTCTTGCAGGGAATGCGCCCGCGCGCAATTGTCTATGCGAAGGGCAATTGCTTGCTGCGTCGGCCTGACTGCAGCGAGGCAATCGCCCCAGTCAAAATCGCCGTCCGACGGGTTCGGCGGTTTATCTCCCGATACAAACGCTTTAAGGGGATCGGCAAAAGGAGCCTCGCATGACGCCGAAAGCGGTTTTCTGGGATATGGACGGCACACTGGTCGACAGCGAGCCGCTGCATGAAGCCGCCCTGGTGGCGGCGTTGCGCAGTGTCGGGATCGCGCCGCCGGTCGACCTGCATGAGCGGGTGCTGGGCGTCGCCGCCGCGCCGGTCTACGAGATGCTGCGCAGCGAGTTCGGCCTCGACCTGCCCTTCGACGACTGGATCGTGCGCAAATACGATCACTATCTGCCAATGGCCGCAACGCTGAAGCCGCGCCCCGGCGCGATCGAGGTGTTCAACGAATTGCGCGCGCTTGGCGTGCAGCAGGCGGTGGTGTCCAATTCCGACCGCGTGATCGTCGACGCCAATCTGAGTGCGGTTGGCCTGATCTATCCCGGCATGCGCACGATCAGCCGCAACGATGTGCGGGAGGGCAAGCCGCATCCCGAGCCCTTCCTGCGCGCCGCGTGGCTGGCCGGCGTCGATCCCGCGGGTGCGGTGGCTGTCGATGACAGCGTGACCGGCGCCACCTCCGGCCTGGCAGCAGGGATGCGTACGATCTTCTGGCCGGAAGCGCCGATGGCAGGACCGCCGGGCGCAGTCGTGATCAACAGCGCGGAAGAGTTGCGGGCTCGGTTGGGGCTCTGAGAGATCCGCCGAAGCCGGCGCTGTCCCTCATCCTCCCTTCAGCTTGGCGCATGCATTGTCTAATGTTGCGCTGGTCGACCCCCACTCCGTCTCGGCTTCGCCGAGCCACCTCTCCCCCGATCGACGGGTAGAGGAAAGGCGCCAAGCTTTTTGCCGTCAAACGCTCGTCCAGCAAGGCTCCCTTCCTTTCCCTCCGGAGGGGGGAAAGGTGGCGCTGCGAAGCAGCGACGGATTGGGGGAACCACCTGGCAATCAAGCCTTACGCCGATCAGTCACACCAATCACAGAAGGTGTGCGTAGCGTAAACGGGAGAAGGAAGGATGGTCGCTCAGCTCCGGTAGACCGGCTCCTCTTCGTCGAGGATCGCCTTCAGCTCGGCGAGATGCCGCTCGGCCTGGCCGGGATAGTCGTCCATCTCGCTCGCTGCCTTCTCGGCAATGGCGTCGGACAGTGTGCGCAGCGGACGACCGGTCCACAGCGCCTTGATGTAGGTCTCGGCGGCGCGCTCGAAATAGAACATGCGGTTGAAGGCGTCGGCGACGGTATCGCCGATGACCATGACGCCATGATTGCCCATCACCATCACTTTGACCTTGGGATCGGTCAGAAGCTGCGAGCAGCGCTCGCCCTCTTCCTCGAAAGCCAACCCGCCATAATGGGCGTCGACGACGTGGCGGTTGAAGAACATCGCCGAGTTCTGGTCGATCGGCGGCAGGGTCGAGTCGGCCAGCGAGGCCAGTACGGTGGCGTGGATCGAATGCACATGCATGGCGCAGCGGGCATGCGGCACATTGCGATGGATGGCGCCGTGCAGGCCCCAGGCGGTCGGGTCGGGAGCATTCGGGCCGGTCAGCGTGTCCGGATCGTTGGCGTCGATCAGCAGAAGATCGCTCGCCTTGATGCGTGAGAAATGCACCTGGTTGGGGTTCATCAGGAATTTGGTGCCGTCTTCGTTGACCGACAGCGAGAAATGGTTGGCCACCGCCTCATGCATGTTGAGCCTTGCCGTCCAGCGGAAGGCCGCGGCGAGATCGACGCGCTCTTCATAGTAGGGAAGGTTGGTCAGCGTTTCCTTCTGCAGGCGGGCGATGCTCATTTGAAAACCTCCGTTTTCAGGAGAATGCCGCGCCCAACCCCGGCCAGCAACCGGTAAGTACTGGCTCAGGCCGCCGTGCGAGCCGGTTGCAGCCCGCCATGCTCGACGATGAAGTCGATCACCTCCTGCAGCCCCTTGCCGCGCGAGAGATCCGTAAAGCCGAAGGGGCGCTTGCCGCGCATGCGGGCGGCGTCGCTCTCCATGACATCGAGATTGACGTTCACATAGGGCGCCAGATCGCTCTTGTTGATGATGAGGAAATCGGAACGGGTGATCGCCGGCCCGCCCTTGCGCGGGATCTCCTCGCCCTGGCAAACCGAGATGACATAAAGCGTCAGGTCGGCAAGGTCCGGCGAGAAGGTTGCGGCAAGATTGTCGCCGCCGGATTCGATGAAGACGATGTCGAGATCCGGGAATTTTTTGTTGAGCCCGGCGATCGCTTGCAGATTGATCGAGGCGTCCTCGCGAATGGCGGTGTGCGGGCAGCCGCCGGTCTCGACGCCGACGATGCGGTCTTCCGGCAGCGCCTGCAGGCGGGCCAGCATCATGGCGTCTTCCTTGGTGTAGATGTCGTTGGTGACGACGGCGATGGAAAAATCGTCGCGCAGCGCCTTGCAGAGCTTTTCCGTCAGCGTCGTCTTGCCGGAGCCGACCGGGCCGCCGATGCCGATGCGAAGGGGGCCGTTGGCCTGGGTCATGCCGAAAACTCCGTGATTGCAAGGATTGCGAAGCTGAGCCCGATCAGCAGGCAGAGCGGCGAATAGAAACTGACGTCGAGCCGGGCAAAAGGCTGTTCCGGCGCCAGCCGGCGCCACCAGGGCGTGAAGCCGGCGATGCCGCGGCCGAGGAAAACCAGCCCGATGAGCAGCGCTGTGGCGGCGAGGCCTTCCCTTGGAAAAGGCGAGGCAAAGACACCGGCGAGCGCCAGAGGCCACAGCGTTGCGAGGCACAGGCACGCGGCAACGGCAAAACAGGCAAACGGCGTCGGCATCTCGTCGACGCCGCGAAAGCCGACGACAGCATGGGCGCAGGAAGCGCCGTCCCTGCCCGGCCAGATGCCGCCAAGGCCCCAATAGGCATGCAGCGCCGTGATCAGCAGCAGGACGGCCGAGAGGGCGAAGGCGAGCGTGGTCATGAGCGGAACAGCCTGGAATATTGCGTCTCGTGTTTCATCGCCATGACGTCGGAGATGAAGGCGCAGCCGCCAAGATCGTCCAACGTCGAGCCGGCCGCCCGCGCGGCAGCCGACAGCGCCACCGGCTCGAAGCCGGCGAGCAGGGCAGTCGCTCCGCTTTGGCCGACGACGCCGAGCCGGATCGCCGCCTGGACGAGGTTGGAGAAAAAGGCCTGCAGGAAGGCTGACAGCGCGTCCTGAAGCGCGATGCCGTTGCCGCCGGCAACGGCGCCGACGGCGACACAGTAGGCGCACTCGGCCGGCAAACGCGCCAGCACGGGATTGGGCCAGGCCGACGCCGCTTTCAGGAAAGCAGCGCCTTGCAGCATGGTTTCGGTGTGGCGCTCATGCGAGCCGGCCAGCGCTTCGGCGAGATCGGCAATCTCGGCGAGATCGCCGCCGTCGCGGGCACGGCGCCAGCTTTCAGCAAACAGCACGGCGTCGTTCCAGCCAGAGCCCATCTCGACCAGCGTTTCCAACCAGCCGGAGAGGCTCTCGCTGTCGATAACCAGTCCGTCATGCACCGCCCGTTCGAGGCCATGGCTGTAGGAGAAGCCGCCAACCGGAAATGCCGGTGACAGCCAGGCCATCAACCGCAGCAGAGCGACGCCGGACGGCTGGTCAGTCATGATCGTGGTGGTGCCCGTCATGCGAATGGCTGTGCGAATGGGAATGGGATACGCTATGCGAGTGAGAATGCGCCTCGGCGTGGCTGTGTGCATCCGCCTCGGCATGCGCATGGCCGTGATCGTGGCCGCCGGAATAGGCGCCGCGCACCGGCTTGAACGGCTCGGTGACGTCGCGCACCGTGGCGCCGAGCCCTTCCAGCATCGCCTTGATGACATGGTCGCGTAAAATCAGGATGCGGCCGGCCTCGATGCTCGCGGCGAGATGCCGGTTGCCGATATGCCAGGCAAGCTCGGTCAGGTGCACGCCATCGCGAGCGCGGATGTCGTAGACCTCTTCGGGTGCTGCAGTGATTTCGACATGACGGCCGTCTTCCAGCACCAGCCGGTCGCCATCATTCAGGGTCACGGGTTCAGGCAGGTCGACCAGCACCTTGCTGCCGTCGGCAAGTTCGATGGCCCGGCGGCGCAGATGGCGCTCGTCATGGGGCAGAATGGCACGGCCGGATGGCGCAGCGACCCCGGCCTTGCCGGCTGGCAGCACCGAGACGGCGCGCGGAAATTTGGTGAAGTCGGTGTTGAGGTTGAGTTTCATCGCATGGCTCCGCCATTGGCTTGCGCCCGCGCACGGGCAGGCCGCGCCAAGACGCGGTCGAAATAGGCGTTGACGCGCTCGGATTCGATCGGGAACTTTCCGGCACGGGCCCAGTTGCCCATGTCGCCCAACAACACGTCGACGGCAGAGAACCGATCACCGAGCGCAAACGGCTTGTCGCCCAGGCGGCGGTCCAGCGCCTTGGTCTCGGAGGCGAAATCGTAGGCGGCGGCGGGGCCGACATCGACCCGCACTTCCTTCGGCAGCAGGAAGCGGTGGCGCACCTTGTTCCACAGCGGCGCCTCGAACTCCGACTGGGCGAAATGCATCCACGAATCCATTTCGGCGCGGCCGGCGAGGCCGGGATTGGCGCCCAAACCCTTGTCTGCATGCTTGTCGGCGAGATAGACGCAGATCGCCGCCGAATCCGTCACCGTCAGTTCACCGTCGATCAGGATCGGCACCTTGCCCGACGGGTTGAGCGCATAGGCCTCCGGCGAGCGCAATTTGACTTCGACGAATTCATAGGGCTGCCCGAGTTCCTCGAGCATCCAGAGAACACGGCTGACGCGGGAGCCGCGCGATCCGATGGCCTTGTACATGGTTGAACCCTTTTTCTCCTGGACCGTAGACCATCGCGCCCGCTCAGACGATGGTGTCGAAGAGCCGCAGGATGAACGAGACCTGATAGATCAGCGTGCCGACGACAAAGGCGATGTGGAAGCGGCGGTCGCGCACCAGGATGGCGGCAATGCACAACAGGACGAAGATCGGCGTGCGGAACAGATATTCATTGCCGTAGCGGGCGAAATGCTCGGGACCTTTCAGGAGCGTGTCGACGACATCGAGCAGATAGGTAGTGGCCAGCAGGCCGAAGAACCAGCCGCGGCGCGAATAGAAGAAATCCTCGTAGCTGGTGTAGTCGAGCATCGAATCCGGAAACAGCAAAGCGCACAGCAGGAACAGCGTGATGGCGTAGAAGATCAGGAACAGGTACTTGCCGAAGGTCCAGGTCTCGATGGTGTACAGGCCGAACTCCCACCACCAGAAATGCACGAGCAGCAACAGCATGGAGGCGACCCAGGCAAGGTGTACGGGATAGAGCTTGTACTGGCCGGGGTGCTGGACGATGCGGGCGAGCCCCGACAAAAGGCGAGTGACGCCAAGCCCGATCACCATGCCCATGACGATGCGGATATGCGGGAAGATGTCGTGGGCGGACGCTATTTCGGTGGCCATGCCTGATCACTATGCGGCTTATCGTGGGCAGCATATTGCGGCGTCCGAATGCCCGCCGCAACGCATTTTGCCCGGTCGGTCTGAATGCCGGCGTCAGAAGAGAAAATACCGCTGCGCCATAGGCAGCACGGTTGCCGGCTCGCAGGTGAGCAACTCACCGTCGGCGCGAACCTCATAGGTTTCGGGGTCGACCTCGACGTGCGGCGTGGCGTCGTTGAGCACCATCGAATGCTTGCCGATGCCGCCGCGGGTGTTTTCGACGGCAACGAACTGCTTGTCGACGCCGAGCCTGCCGTGCAGGCCGGACTCCAGCGCCGCCTTGGAAACGAAAGTCACCGACGAGTTGGTCCTGGCCTTGCCATAGGCGCCGAACATCGGCCGGTAATGCATCGGCTGCGGTGTCGGGATCGAGGCGTTGGGGTCGCCCATCGGAGCAGCGGCGATCATGCCGCCGATCAGCACCATGTCCGGCTTGACGCCGAAGAAGGCCGGGTTCCACAGCACCAGATCGGCGCGTTTGCCGACCGCGATCGAGCCGATGTCCTTCGACAAGCCATGCGCGATGGCCGGGTTGATGGTGTATTTGGCGATGTAGCGGCGGACGCGGAAATTGTCATTGTTGCCGGTCTCCTGCGGCAGCGAACCGCGCTGGCGCTTCATCTTGTCGGCGGTCTGCCAGGTGCGGATCGCCACCTCGCCGACGCGGCCCATGGCCTGCGAGTCCGACGAGATGATCGAGAAGGCGCCGATGTCATGCAAAATGTCTTCCGCGGCGATGGTCTCCTTGCGGATGCGGCTTTCGGCAAAGGCGATGTCCTCGGGGATCGACGGCGACAGATGATGGCAGACCATCAGCATGTCGAGATGCTCGGCCAGCGTGTTGACGGTGTAGGGCCGTGTCGGGTTGGTCGAGGACGGGATGACGTTGGGCAGGCCGCAGACCTTGATGATGTCAGGGGCATGGCCGCCGCCGGCGCCTTCGGTGTGGAAGGCATGGATGGTGCGTCCCTTGATCGCCGCGACGGTGTTTTCGACAAAGCCGGACTCGTTCAGCGTGTCGGTGTGGATCATCACCTGCACGTCGTAGTCGTCGGCGACCGACAGGCAGCAGTCGATGGCCGCCGGCGTCGTGCCCCAGTCCTCATGCAGCTTCAGCGAACAGGCGCCGCCCATCACCATTTCCTCCAGCGCGGCCGGCAGGGAGGCGTTGCCCTTGCCCGACAGGCCGATGTTCATCGGAAAAGCATCGAACGACTGGATCATGCGCGCCATGTGCCAGGGCCCCGGCGTGCAAGTGGTGGCCAGCGTGCCATGCGCCGGGCCGGTGCCGCCGCCAAGCATGGTGGTGATGCCCGACATCAGCGCCTCGTCGATCTGCTGCGGGCAGATGAAGTGGATATGCGCGTCGAAGCCGCCGGCGGTGAGGATCTTGCCCTCGCCGGCAATGATCTCGGTGCCGGGGCCGATGATGATGGTGACGCCGTCCTGCGTATCCGGATTGCCGGCCTTTCCGATGGCCGCAATACGACCGTCCCTGAGGCCGATATCGGCCTTGAAGATGCCGGCCGACGCATCGATCACCAGCGCGTTGGTGATGACGGTGTCGACCGCACCCTGCGCACGAGAAACCTGGCTTTGGCCCATGCCGTCGCGGATGACCTTGCCGCCGCCGAATTTCACTTCCTCGCCATGGATGGTGAGGTCCTTTTCGACCTCGATGAACAGTTCGGTGTCGGCAAGCCGCACCTTGTCGCCGACCGTCGGACCATACATCTGCGCATAGGCGGCGCGGGTAATTCTAGCCATCAGCAAATGCTCCCAAAAACCGGTCTGGCCGAAGCCGAACTCCACATCGTCGCCATCCAATGGTCATGCAATGACCCGCTCGGCGACACCTTCTGATCCCATTTGGCGGTTGAGGTTAATGCGCAACCCCGAACCGACCGTTTGCCAAATCCCTGGCCAAATCGATGGAAGGAAAATCCATGCGCAAAATCATCGTTCTCGCAGCCGCCGCCACGCTGGCCTCCGCGACTATTGCCGGTGCCCAGCAGCAGCCGACGCCGCAGCCGAAGCCCGCTGCGCCGAGCGCCCAGCCGGCGGCGCCGGCGATCCAGAGCGTCAACATCGTCGATATTACCGAGTTGCCTGAGGCAACCCAAACGCAGGTCAACCAGGTGATCGCCAAGCGCGGCGATGCCGGGCTGCAAAAACTGCGCAGCTCGATCGATGCGACACCGCAGCTGAAGTCGGCGCTCGAAGCCAAGGGGCTCACCTCGGCACAGGTGGTCGCCGCCAGCATGACCACCAATGGCGCGCTGACCCTGGTCACCAAGAAGGCGAGCTGACGACAAGGCTCGGCGGGTCGGCATCCGGCCCGCCGGCCCTATCGCAGAGGGAACCTTCGCCGGACAGGAGTCGTTTGGCTTCTTTGGCGCCGAACGGCGTTGCGCAGAAAAGTTCGCCGGGAGCGATCTATGCCGACCATTCCCTTTGCCGACGCCAGATGGCTCCGGAGCATTGCCACATGCGTGTTCCTCGCGGCCTACGGCCCACCTGCCGCGCAGGCCGTTGAAAGCCAGGAGACCGTCAACCGGATCGTCGGCTCGGACGTGCGGCAGGAAGAGGCGCGAACGACGACGGAGACCGGAAAGCTCATCGCCGCGATCGAGCGGACGCGTGAAAACATCGGCACCGTGCGCAAGACATCCAAGCTCGACACGGTGGATATCGTCTTCCTCACCGATGCGGCGCGCAGCGAAGGCGGCCCACCGCCTGCCGTCGAGAGCAAGGTCAGGCAGCATCAGGACGACATCACGGAATTGCGCAAGGAGATCGACGCCAACGCGCTGCTGTTCAATGCTATCGATTCCAGGCGCGTGCTGGCGCAAGACGTTCTCGCTGTCGAATTCGACGGGCCTGCAGGAATCGTCATTTATGCAGCGGCCAGGCCGTCGAACTGATTTCAGGGCGTTCGACCCTGTCGATCTCACAGCCTGCCCATGATTTTCTGCTGGAAACCATAGACCTCGCGTTTTCCACCGAGCGGCACCAGCGTGACGTCGCGTTCTTGTCCCGGCTCGAAGCGCATTGCGGTGCCGGCAGCAATGTCGAGACGCATGCCGCGGGCTTTGTCGCGGTCGAATTTCAGCCCCTCATTGGTTTCGAAGAAATGGTAGTGGCTGCCGACCTGGATCGGACGGTCGCCACTGTTGGCGACTTTGAGCGTCACGGTCAGCAGACCCTTGTTGAGCTCGATGTCGCCGCTTGCGGTGATGACTTCGCCGGGGATCATCTCAGGTCTCACAGAACGCCGAAGACCAGGCCGACGCCGACCGCAGCACACGCCGCACCGGCAGCGCGGGCGAGGCCGCGAAAGCGCATGCCGAGACCGAGGCCGGCGGCGATGCCGATGGCATGAAGAAGGGCCGTGGCGACAGCAAAGCCGGCCATATAGTCAAGCCCACCGGCATTTTCTGGCACTTCGGTGCCATGGGCATGGCCATGGAACAGCGCGAACAGGCCGATGATGGCGACGCCGGTGGAGACCGGCAGATCCACCGCCAGCGCGACCAGCAGGCCGAGCGCGACGACGGAAGCCAAAATGCCCGGCTCGACGAAAGGCAAGGGCACATGCAGCATACCGAGCGCGCCGCCGGCCAGCATGACGCCGACAAAGGCCAGCGGCCAGGCCCATATCGCCTTGCCGCCCTTGAGCGCGGCCCATAGGCCGACGGCGATCATGACCGTCATATGGTCGAGGCCGGACAGCGGATGCGCGAAGCCCGCCATGAAGGACGAGGTCGAGCCGATGCCGACATGGGCATAGGCGGGCATGGCGGCTGCCAAGAGCAGGATCGCGGCAAGCGTGGTGCGTTTGGTTGAAGCAGAGATCATCGTTCCTACCTTCCAATTCACGGTAACAATCATGCGGCCTTGCGCGGACCGCAGCCTTCGGCTTTGAGCACGCGTTTGGTCGAGGCCGGATATTTCTTCAGCTTCTCCACCGGCCGGATAGGACGCGCGGAAAAATTGCCGCCGCAGTTCGGGCAGACGCCGCCCAGCACATCGTCAGCGCAGTCGGCGCAAAACGTGCATTCGAAGGTGCAGATCAGCGCATCCGTCGCTTCCGGCGGCAGGTCCTTGTCGCAGCATTCACAGTTGGGCCTGAGTTCGAGCATCTCTTCTCCTCACCTGATCGGTTCGTGCACCGTCACCAGCTTGGTGCCGTCGGGAAACGTCGCCTCGACCTGCACGTCGTGGATCATCTCGGCGATGCCTTCCATGACCTGCGCACGGGTGACGACATGGGCGCCGGCCTCCATCAGTTCGGCGACCGGGCGGCCGTCGCGGGCGCCCTCGACGACGAAATCGGTGATCAGCGCGATCGCCTCGGGGTGATTGAGCTTGACGCCGCGTTCCAGCCGCTTGCGTGCCACGATCGCCGCCATGGCGATGAGCAGCTTGTCCTTTTCACGCGGCGTAAGGTTCATGCGCTTTCCTGGATTTGGCCTGGATTTGACTCAGAGTGACCATAATTTGGGCAGACCGGCCCGCCCGTTGAGCAGTTCGACGAGCGGAACCAGCCGCTTGCGCAGCTGGTAACCGTTCTCGGCAAACAGCCTCGCAAGAAGCTTGCCAGATTGTTTCACGCTCCAGGCGCTGGCATCGCCGTCGGCGCCGATAATGTCGCGGGCCGGATCGAGCAAGGTTTCGGCATACGGCGAAACCATCAGCAGCGTCGCCACCGCAATGGCGCCGCCGGCAACCGCCGGACGGCCAAGGGCGGCTGCAATCGCCGGCCCAATGCGGAAATCCTCGGTATGAATGAGCGCACCGTCCTGGCGGACCCGCCAGCGGTCGTGGAAATGGCCTTGCCTTGCCTGTTCGCCCATGGCCAGGCGGCCAAAGACGGTGGCCTCGAGCAGCAATGCCTCGGCGCCTGCGGCGAGCTCGACGTCGAGCGTGCGGGCAAAGGCCGAGCGGTCGAAGACGATGGTTTCCTGCGGCAGCCAGGCGATGCGGCCGTTCGCGCCGACGCTCAGCTTTACCCGCACTTCGGCACGGTCGCTTTCGGCGCGATAGATCTTTTCGCAGGCCTGGGTGGTGATCGAAGCGGAGGCAGCTGGCCCCACATCGATCTCCCAGCCAAGCCGATCGCCGCCAGTCAGCCCGCCTGCGGTGTTGATGAGCACGGCTTCGAGCGGATCGGCCGCAACCGCCGGCATGCGGATCTTTGCCGATCCGTCCTGATAGAGGCGCGAAAGCCTGGTGCGGCCGGCACTGACGCCGCATGCAAGCCGAGCCGCACCAGCGACGCGCTGGGCCGGCAGCACCGCGGTTGAGCCATGTTGCAACGTATCCATCGCCCCAACGTTAAGCACTCCGGCTGCTTTGTCGATATGTAGCTTGTTGATATAGCTTGTTGCTTGACAGCGTTTCCGTTTCTATAGAGGGAGCCTCTTTGGAACGGTCATGCCGCGCCTGGCGGGGTTTTGAAGGCGACGGCGATTTTCAGTCCAGGCAACACGGCGCCAACCAATCGGCGCCGCGAAATGATAAAATTGGGGAAGGAATCGAATGGCTGACGAGCTGGCAACGGAAATCATCGCCAAGATCAGGGCACATGCGGAGCCCGGCGGCGAAGAGATCACCACCAATACGGAATTGACCGCGCTTGGCATCCATTCCCTGGAACTGACCGAGATCATCTTCGATCTCGAGGAGCAGTACGGCATCGAGATCGAGATGAACACGGTCGATGCCTGGAGCAATCTGAAGAATGTCGGCGACATGGTCGAGGCTGTTCGCGCGCTGATCGCGAAGAAAGCCTGAATGCACAAGCGCGTCGTCATTACCGGCATAGGCGGCATATGCGGGCTTGGCACCAATGCGCCTGCGATCTGGAACGAAATGCGCGCGGGACGTTCGGCGATCGGCCAGATCGACAACCCGCTGCTGCATGATTTGAAGGTCAAGGTCGGCTGCGAGATCAAGGCGATGCCCGAGCACGGCATCGGCCACAAGCAGACCGTGTCGATGGACCGCTTCAGCCTCTTGGCAACGATTGCCGCGCGCGAGGCCATGCAGCATGCCGGACTGACGTCGAATGAAGCCACCACCTACCGGATGGGCACGGTGGTCGGCGTCGGCGTCTGCGGCTGGGAAGCGATCGAGGAAAACTATCGCGCCATCCTGATCGACGGCAAGAACCGGGCCGGAATCTTCACCGTGCCGAAAGTGATGCCAAGCGCGGCATCCGGCCATGTCAGCATGAATCTCGGCCTGCGCGGGCCGGTTTTCGGCGTCACTTCGGCCTGCTCGTCGTCCAATCATGCCTTTGCCTCGGCGGTCGACCAGATCAGGCTCGGCCGTGCCGACGTCATGGTCGCCGGCGGCACCGATGCGCCGCTGGTCTGGGGCATCCTGAAGGGCTGGGAGGCGCTGCGGGTGCTGGCACCCGACACTTGCCGGCCGTTCTCAGCCGACCGCCAGGGCCTGTCGCTGGGCGAAGGCGCCGGGATGGCGGTGCTGGAAACCTATGAACACGCCATGGCGCGCGGCGCCGACATCCTGGCCGAGATCGCCGGCGCCGGCCTTTCCGCCGACGCATCCGACATCGTCGCACCGACTGTCGAAGGACCGACGGCTGCGATGCGCGCCTGCCTGGCCGACGCCAGGCTCAACCCCGAGGACGTCGACTATCTCAACGCCCACGGCACCGGGACCAAGGCCAATGACCAGATCGAGACGGCGGCGATCAAGCGCGTGTTCGGCGACCACGCCTACAAGCTTTCGGTGTCGTCGACCAAATCCATGCACGCCCACTGCCTCGGCGCCTCGGGCGGGCTGGAGATGATCGCCTGCGTGATGGCGATCCGCGAAGGCCTCGTGCCGCCGACGGCCAATTTCCGGCAGGCCGACCCCGATTGCGATCTCGACGTCACGCCCAATGTGGCGCGCGAGCGCAAGGTGCGGGCGGCGATCAGCAACGGTTTTGCCTTTGGCGGCACCAATGCCGTGGTGGCGTTCAAGGCGGTCTGACTACAAGCGGCAGGCACAGGCCCGCGCTGGTGGAGACGGGTGTGTACACTGCCCACCGGTTGATCGGCAAAGACGTCGCGGATAATCCTTCGCAACCCGCCAAACTGCGCGATGCCGCGCCCAAATTCCCGACCGGAGCTTTCGATGACCGACCTGTCCGCCTTTCCGATCACCAAGCGCTGGCCGGCCAAGCACCCCGACCGCCTGCAGCTCTATTCGGCGACGACGCCGAACGGCGTGAAAATATCCATTGCGCTGGAAGAACTCGGTCTGCCCTATGAGGCGCATCTGGTCGAGATCGGCAAGGACCAGAGCTGGACGCCGGAATTCCTGTCGCTGAACCCGAACGGCAAGATACCGGCCATCATCGATCCCGACGGTCCGGGCGGCAAGCCGTTCGGCCTGTTCGAATCCGGCGCCATCCTGCTCTACCTCACCGACAAGACCGGCAAGCTGATCCCGGCCGATCCGGCGCGGCGCTACGAGACCATCCAGTGGGTGTTCTTCCAGATGGCGGCGATCGGGCCGATCTTCGGACAGGTCGGGTTTTTCAACAAATTCGCGGGACGCGAGATCGCCGACAAGCGGCCGCTGGATCGCTATCGCAACGAATCGCGGCGGCTGATCGGCGTGCTCGAGACAAGGCTGAAAGGCCGCAGCTGGATCATGGATGACGATTTTACCATCGCCGACATTTCGATGCTGGGCTGGGTGCGCAATCTGATCGGCTTCTACGAGGCGCGGGAACTCGTCGGCTTCGACGATTTCCCCAGCGTTGCGGCATGGCTGGAGCGTGGCCTGGCGCGGCCTGCGGTGCAACGAGGCCTCACCATTCCAGCTAAAGGCTGACGAGCAAAGCCGCTTGAAAGCGGCTTTCCCCTTTTTGTTTGACGCAATTCCCAAGGGAAAGCGTTACGCGCTTTTCCCGGGAAAACCGCCTCACACTTTTCCTGGAATTGCTCTACTTCGCCTTGGCTTTGGCCTTGGAGCCGCCTCTGCCCATGACAGACGAGGCGAGCGATGCCGCTCCCCTGGCCGTGGCGACAACCGCGCCGGCAGCAACGTTGGCTACATTGCGCATGGTGCTGACCGAACTGCCGGCGGCTGCCGGCTTCTTAGCCTTGGCAGGCTTTGCCGCCACCTTGGCCGCTACGGCCGGCACCACCTTCTTGGGCGCCGCCTTGCCGAAAGCCGGCTTTGCATCCTTGGAGCGTGCCGCGATTGCCGGACCTGCGCCTGCCTTTGCCTGAGTGGCTTTGGCGGGCGTTGCCCTGGATTTGGCGGCTGCGGGTTTTCTTGCTTTGGTTGCCATCGGACGAAATCCCTTTGTGGCGAAGTTGCCTCGTCAGCGATAACGACCTGAAAGTCTTAAGGTTCCCGTTCGGAAATCCAGCAAATTTATGCGTGATCGCCGATTACCAGGTCGGCCGAGCGCCGGCGGCCAAGCACGCGGTCGACGTTGGGCATGTCGTTGGAGACGATCCAGGCGCGTGCGTCTTCGTCGGAACGGCCATGCTCATGCCAGCGCACCAGCAGGCGGCGCTCTAGTTCGGTACGCGGCACATCGACAAAGATGGTGAAGTCGAACAAAGGCGCCAGCCGCGACCACGGCTCCTCGTCGAGCAGGAGGTAATTGCCCTCGACCAGGATGAATTTGGTCTCGGCGGCAACGATGGATGCTGCGGCGCGCGACAATTCCATGCTGCGGTCGAACACCGGGATGGCGATGTCGGGCTCGCCCGAACGGATGCGCTTCAACAGCGTTTCGAAACCGGCGAAATCGAAGGTTTCGGGAGCGCCTTTTCTGGGCCGCAGACCGCGCTGGTTGAGCACGATGTCGTCAAAGTGAAACCCGTCCATCGGCACGACTTCCGAAGCACCCTCGGGGAGCAGATCATGCAGGCTGGCCGACAGCGTCGATTTGCCGGCGCCGGGCGGGCCTGCAATGGCAACGATGAAGCGCTTCGCCTTGCCGGCGCGCTTGAAGATGGTGGCGGCGAGGTGGGCGATTTCGGACATGAGAGCCTTTTTGGCAGCGAGATGGTTTCGCCCGCCATCTTGGCGGCTGTTGGCGGAAATTTCAAACCCTGAACTTGCGATGCCGGCAGGCTACGCTGACTTGCCGATGCGCAAAAAGTCGCTATCGAACGCTACGTCGCGGGTCGAACCGTCGGCTCCGGTGAGGCGCATCTGACCATCCGCCGTCGCGATGTCCCGCGGCGGCTCGCCGCTTGCCTGCGGCAGCGCGCCGATGACATGGCGGAAGGAAACTTCGCCGCCGAGCGCAAAGGCGGTCGCCACCCCTTCACGCTTCAGCCAGTTGTCTCCGACCGATGCGGCATGGCCGACGGCGGCGCGGCCGTCCTCGATGCCGAGCACGCCGCGATGACGGCCGCTCCACGGCGCGTAGTCGCGGCCGCCATTGCTGAACCACAGCATGGTGACCGGCAATTCGGCCGGGTTTTTCAGCACCAGCACCAGATCCTGCTCGGCGCGGCGCGCCAACGCCGTCCAGCCCGGACCGCCATGATCGGCCTCGACCATGGTGATGAAATCCTCGCGCAGATCTTCCATGCGATAATCGGTGAGATCGAGCGTGCCGCCGCTGGCGGCCGGAAAGCGGGTCAGGTCGGTGGTTCGCGCGGGATAGGCAAGCTTGAAGCGGCCGCGGGCCGGATCGGGCTCCAGCGGCGTGTCCAGCGTCGCGGCAAAGCGCTTCGGTGAAAAGGCCAACCGGCCGCCGTCGCGCATCGCCGTCATCGGATGGTGGGCGGCGGACACCGCGCCCGAACCGCCGGAAAAGACATGTTCCTGGTAGAGGAAGGGATGACCGTCGCGCAGGGTGAAAATCTTGTCGACCGTGGCGCCCATGACCGTGCGGCGCAGCCGGAAAACAGCGCGCCAGCCATCGGATGTCGCTTCGCTGGCAACGACATCCCAGCCGCTGTTGGCCGGCCAGCCATGCAGCGGTGCAGCCTCGATATCGCTGGCCGAAAACGGCGCGCACAGGAAATCGCCGGAAAGGCGCACGGTGCCCTCGGGCAGGTCCGGCGGCAGCGTCTCGCCGGCATCGACCCAGGGCGCGCGGTGCAGCGGCTTCAGCTGGCGGCCATCGCTGTCGACGGTCATGTCGGCGATATGCCCGACGGTAAGGTCGAGCGTGACCGAAATGCCTTTTGCCTTGATCGTGACCGTATCCATCCATGCACCCGCTGATTCTGATGGCAGCGAACAAACCCGCTCCGCGCCGCTTGCGCAAGCGCAGCTTCCGGCATTTTGCATCAGACCAGTTCCACCCTTCCGCTTGTGAGGAGGGTGGGCGCTACTGCCGCTTGTACTCGCGCACCGGCGACTTGGTGCCGTCGGTGTAGGTGACCTGGACCGCCATCGACGTCACGCTGTCGGCGACCTTGAAGTAGGGCTGGTAGTCATAAGGGATGGCGTAAGGGTCTTTCTTGTCCCAAGGCGGCAGCTTGATCTCCTTGTCGAGCGCGGTGCCGTTCAGGCTGTAGCGCACCTCCTTGATGCCGCAACGGTACGACAGCATCTGCGAGAAATAGACCAGGCCGTGATTGCCGCTGGCGTCGAAGGCGATCCACGACGTCCAGAACTGGTCGAGGATCTGCTTGTTGCCCTGCTGGAGGGCGGCTTCCGGATCGAAGCTTATGTTGAACGGCCCGGTCTCGCGGCCCCTGAGATCGAGATATTTTACCCCGATGATGGTGGCCGCGGTGCTGTCGGGCAATTCGAAGCTCGGATTGGGCATCGGCTTGCCGGTGCGCTGGTCGTTCATCGCCATCAGCCCGGTGTCGGTGAACGGACCTGTTTCACCCAGGCGCCAGGAAATGCCGGTCGCCGCTTCGGGCAGCGAGATGGAGATCGTCCAGCCGGCATTGGAGCGCATCGGCGTCAGCGACGGGGCAAAGCGCGCGGGGTCGAGCACATCGCCAAGGGCCGTCAGCCGGGTGCGGCTGCGGTCGAGCCAGTCGGCAAGCTGCGTCTGGTCGACGAAATATTTGAGCAGACCGCCATCCTTTTCGTAGGAGACGAACTTGGTCAGCGCCTCGGCCTCGCTGCGCTTGTCGGACAGTGACTGGACGCCGAGCCGATCCTCGGAAAACTCCTGCGCGAGCAGATAGTAGGCCGGTGCGAAATCCGGATTGGCGGCGATGAAGGCGTTGAGCTTGTCGAGACGCTGGGCATCGTCGAACTGCAGGATATGGACCAGCTTGATCGACCGCGCCTTGCCCTTGTCGGCAAGCTGGCCGAACACTTCGCGCGCGCCCGCCTTGCCGTCCTGCACGCGCAGCAGGGTGGCAAAGCGTGTGTAGGGATCGACGGCATCGACATCGAAGCCGGCGAAGGCGAGATAGGAGCGGCGGGCGTTGAGCATGTCGCCGGACAGTTCGTAGACGCGGGCATTGTGGTAGAATTCATCCGGCCGCTTCGGCTCGGCGATCGCCCCGCCCTGCGCGGCCAATGCGGCAAAACCCTTGGCGATGGTGTCGATCGAGGCGGCGATCTGTTCGGTGGTCGCCTGCAGCTTGTCGGCCTGCTCGGCCTGTTTCTGCTGGCCGGCAGCGAGCGTTTCCGTGGTCTGCTTGACCTGATCGACAGTCTTTTGCGTCTGCGCACCCTGTTCGGTCTGCTGCTGCTGGTTGGACGCGATCTCTTCGGTCTTTTTCGCCACCGCGTCGGTCGACTGCTTGACCTGGTCGACCGTCTGCTGCGTCTCGGTAACCGTCTGCTCGATCTTGGCCACCCGGGCCGAGACGATGCCCATCTGCTGCTGCAGTTGGGCGATGGCCGGCACCAGGCCGGCGATCACGCCGTTTTGCGAATTGGTCTGCTGCTGCAGGCCGTAGACGCCGCCAGCGACGGCCGCCGCGCTGGTGGCAAAGATCAGCGCCGGCAGCGCCTTGGCCGCGAGCACCAGCCGCAGAACGATGGAGATGGCGATGATGGCGGCGGCAACCGAGGCGACCAGCGCGATGTAAGCGGCGAATGGCGCCAGCGGATTGAGGATGTCGGAAGCCGCCCCGCCGATGAAGGCGACGCTACCGGCCCATTTGCCGGTGCGGCTGAGCGAAGCCCTGATAAGCGATGGCGCAGCCGCGCCGATGTCATTGGCCATTGTCGAATCCCCCAAGCAATTGCCCGCAGCTATAGCAGCAGCGTAGCCCCGCAGGCAAAAAGGGGGCAGGAAACAGGCGATTTCGGGGCGAAGGTGGCGCAAGTTCCTCGCCCCCGCAAAGCGGGGGAGAGGTGGCCGCGAAGCGGCCGGAGAGGGGGCTTTGTAAAGCGCCATCCAGCAAACGAAGATCCCTGGAGCCTGTTCTGCACTGTCAGCGCAATCCCCTCTCCGTCTCGGCTACGCCGAGCCACCTCTCCCCCGCTCTGCGGGGGCGAGGAAAACCGGGCCTATGCGTTAACCAAATGGACGCGGCCAATGGGTTAGGCTAGGTTCCGGCCCTCTCAGCAACGCCGGACTTGCCTTGCCCGACTTCCATTTCCCCTCCCTCGCCCAGAGATTTGTCGCAGCGTTGCTGCTGCTCGTCTTCGTTGCCGGCTGCAGCACCACTGCGCCGCCCGACAGCGTGCTGGCGGTGCCGGCGCCGCAGGAAAAATATGCGGCCATCGTCGTCGATGCCAGCGGCAAGACGCTGTTCGAGGTCAGTTCGACGGCGCAGCGCTATCCGGCGTCGCTGACCAAAATGATGACGCTCTATCTGCTGTTCGAGGCGCTGGAGACCGGCCGCATCAGCAAGGAAACGCAGATCCCGGTTTCCGACAATGCGGCACGGCAGCCGCCGACCAAGCTGCGCTTCAGGCGCGGCGAGAGCATCGATGTCGATTCGGCGATCCGGGCGATCGTGGTCAAATCGGCCAATGACGTGGCGGTGGCGGTGGGCGAATATCTTGGCGGCTCGGAAGACCAGTTCGCCGCCATGATGACGTCGAAGGCGCGCCAGATCGGCATGACGAGCACCGTCTTCCGCAACGCATCCGGGCTGCCCGACGCAGGCCAGCATACGACGGCGCGCGACATGGCGACGCTCGGCATGGCGTTGCGCGCCCGCTTCCCGCAACAGTTCCACTATTTCTCCGAAAGCGACTTCATGTTCCGCGGACGGCTGGTGCGCGGCCACAACGACATGCTCGGCCGGGTGCGCGGCGTCGACGGCATCAAGACCGGCTACATCAAGGCTTCCGGCTTCAACATCGTGACGTCCTACAATGCCGACGGTCGCAAGCTGATCGTGGTGGTGATGGGCGCCGACAGCGCCCGCCAGCGCAACGACCATGTCGAAGCGCTGATCCAGCGCAGCCTTTCGCCAGCGATGGCCGATACGAAGACGCGGCTGATGTTTGCGGGCGATCAGCCGGCCGCGTCGCCGCTTCCGGGTCTGCCGCCACCTGACTCATCGCTGCCAGGCTTGCCCGATTCGGCGCTCCCCGGGGTATCAGTTCAATAAACAGCTGGCCGATCGGCCCTACCGCACCACCAGCACCGGGATTTCCGTCAGCGACACGACTTCCGCGGTCTGGCTGCCCAGCACCAGCCTGCCCAGCCCCCGGCGGCCATGCGAGGCCATGACGATGAGGTCGCAGGCCTCGGAGCGGGAGACGTCAAGGATGGCCTCTGCCGGCGTCCTGTTCTCGACGTACAGGGTCTTTGCCCGCACGCCGAGCGCGTCGGCCTCAGCCTTGCACTTGTCCAGCACCTGACGGCCATATTTGCGTGCGTTTTCCTCGTAATTGACCAGCTCTTCGCCGGCGATATAGCCGGCCATGGCCCCACCCCAGGCCAGTGCCGGGAACGGCTCGGAGACGTTGACGAAGGTGACGGCGGCGCCGAGGCCCTTGGCCAGTTCGAGGCCGTGGGCGACGCCCTTGCCGGCGAGTTCCGAACCGTCGGTGGCGATCAGAATATGTTTGTACATGGCGACGACCCCTGTTGCGGAGCGGACCTTGCCCCTGGTGGCTTGGCGAGGCGCTTCTTGGCGCAGCTCTCCCATGGATATAAGCGCCCCGCCAGTTTGGCCACAGGGTGAGGATGAGGCCAGCAGGCAGCGACCATGGCGCCAGTGTCCGTGTACTCGATCTCTCCTGGATGGGGCGCGTACTCGCAGATGGCGTTCCCCCTCTCCGTCTCGGCTTCGCCGATCCACCTTGCCGGGGCGAGCCACGGGTCTCGCCCGTCCTTCGGACCCCCCGCTCTGCGGGGGCGAGGAACCCAAGTTTTCCGAGGCGGCGACTCCGGCGATTGGCGTTTCCTCGCCCCCATGAAATGGGGGAGAGGTGGCTCGGCGAAGCCGAGACGGAGCGGGGGCTGTGCTGCCCTACGCGATTGCAGGCAGACTTGCCGGACGCGCCACTCATCACAAGCGCTTGCACAGGCCCGCAAATCTCACCGCAACAGTGGCTATGCCGCGCCGGCTTGGCGTATCGTGGGTGCGACAGCAGGAGCCGGCATCATGAGCACAGCCCCGAAACCTTCCGAGCAGGCCGACGGCGAAAACGACAGCGGCGGCGAGTATTTCGAGGCACCGCCCGCTCACGAAGCCGAGCTGGTTGCCGACGAGGCGCTGGAAGCGCCCGACGTGCCGGACTCCGAACCCGCTGGTCATGGCCGCCTGAAGCCGAAGCGAAAGCCGTCGGCGATATCAGGCCGCAAATTCCGCAAGCGCGACCTGGTGCGCATCGACGACCTCAGGCCGAGCCTCGCCGACCGTATCCGCTCCGACCATCCCGACCTGCCGCGTGGCGCCCGCATCAGCCGCGAGGAGCTCGGCCGCTACCGCATGCGCTATATGGAGGAGCTGCTGCAGCAGGAGCATGGCGAATTCTCCGAGCTCGACCGCCAGGTGGTCGAATCGATCGCCAGGCAGGACACGATTTCGGAAAACTCGGAAGAGGAGTTCGAGGAGCACCGGTCGTTCGCCGACCGCGTCTCCGACAATATGGCGGCCTTCGGCGGCAGCTGGTGGTTCCTGATCTCGTTCGGCAGCGTGCTTGCGGTGTGGATTGGCATCAATTTGATCGCGGGCATGAGCAGCGCCTTCGACCCCTACCCCTTCATCCTGCTCAACCTTTTGCTCTCCTGCATCGCCGCCATCCAGGCGCCGATCATCATGATGAGCCAGAGACGGACGGAGGCCAAGGACCGCCTGCGCTCCTTCAACGACTACCGGGTGAACCTGAAAGCCGAGCTGGAAGTGCGCCACCTGCACGAAAAGCTCGACTACCTGATCTCGCGCCAATGGACGCGGCTGGCCGAAATGCAACAGATGCAGCTGGATGCGATGCACGAGCTGACGGGCGCGAAGAAGGCGAAGCGCACCACGCGCAGGGTGCGCAGGCGGGTGGCGAAGGTGGATGCGGCGGGGTGAGGCCCGCGCAGCGGACGAAGAGCCAATTGCCTGGCTTTTCGAGCGACGAGCGGTGAAGCGCCGGTCCGCCTTCGGACAGGGAGCCTGCGAAGGGCGGGCGGGCGAGCTCACGATCAGTTGTTCGGTGAGGGCAATTGTGCTATTATTTAGGACATGGTGCTGATTTGCGCCAGCGACCCGCCGCCGAGGCGGGTTTTTCGTTTTCCGCCTTGCGGGCCTGGCTATCCATCGGTTGGATCCTGAAGGATTCGAACCTGCGAGCTTTGCCTGAGGGCGCCATCTCAATTGCCCGTTGATGCCCGCGCCGGCTTCCGCTAAGAAGCCGTTGCTGGCCGGCCTATCGGCTGGTTCGTTTTCAGGACTCCCTGAAGGCACCCGTAGCTCAGCTGGATAGAGCGCTGCCCTCCGAAGGCAGAGGTCACAGGTTCGAATCCTGTCGGGTGCGCCAACAAGCCCGTTCTAGGCTGGGTTTTTGCCCGCAGACAATGGCTGCCTAAGAGTACAACCACGCCATCTCAGTTTTCAGCACTTTTCCAGAACGGATGGCGGATCGATCATATTAGCAGCCATAGCCTACTCAGCTAAAGAATAAAAAAGGGAGTGAGAGACTGGCCGCATACCTTTTTTTTCCTACGGACCCAGATAAGACTAATCGGTTACTTCCGATCAGAGATTGGCACCCAGTTCGGAAGTGTGAAAATAACCGGCAGGGCGGATCGCAAGCGGAAATAGTTCCCTGCTAAAATCTCTAGAAGCGCGACATACTCCAACATTTCAATCGCGAAATGGGGCGTCTGTTCGGGCAGCTGTTTCAACATGGGGGGGTAAAATGCGGCCATATTCGAAGTCGATCATAGATCTTTTTGACGGCAAAAAGCGGTACCTTGTCCCGCTTTACCAACGGCAATACGCGTGGAAAGTCAGTCCTCAGCTCGAACTGCTGTGGGAGGACATAGAGCGAGCTGTTGAGAAACTCGCATCCGGCAGAACGTCGATTGCTCCCCACTTCATGGGCGCCATCGTCATTGCGGAAATAAAAACGTTCGACAAGCAGGTCCGCGCATACGAGGTGATCGACGGACAGCAGCGCCTCACCACTTTTCAATTGTTGCTAGCAGCACTTCGTGACGTGGCGCTGGCGAACAAGTCGAACTATGCAAGCGAGGTGAGCAAGTACCTTTTGAATGATGGCGTCATGGAGACTCCTCAGGTCGAGCGATACAAACTATGGCCCACTCTGACGGATCGTCGTGCGTACGTAGCTTTGATAGACCCGAAAGCGGACCTGACGAAAATCGGCGTAGTAGCAACGGATGAAGATGGTGTGGTCCGCTTGGCCGTGGGTGCGCACTCATGGTTTCGAAGCCGGATTGAACAACACGTTGGAACTGGCGATGCCTTCGACGAGTTCCGCCTCGAAAAGCTTTTTGAAGCACTGAAGAACGGATTAGCGACCGTCTCGATCGAACTCGAAGGGGGTGATGACCCCCAGACCATTTTTGAGACGCTGAATAGCCGCGGGGTTGACCTGTCCGCAGGTGACCTCATGAGGAACTTCATATTCCAACGTGCAAAGGGGATGGGCCAGAAGGACGGCTCCCTTACCATCGACGATCTGTACAGCCGGTATTGGCTTCCTCTTGATCACTGGTTCTGGCGCGAGGGTGAAACTCGCGGGAGGCAGTCCAGGGAAAGATTGGACTGGCTTCTTGTGGACCATCTGTCGATGAAAAGAGCGGATTTGGTATCCGTCGAAAATCTGTTTGAAAGCTACCGGAGATGGATCCTCAACGATGAGCCATTCGAAAGCGTCAACGCTGAGCTTCAATCTATCGCGAGCAGCGCTTCAATTCATCGACAAATTACAGACGGGCACTCGGACAACGTGCTCGGCCGGTTCGGAATGTTCTCTCGAGCGTTCGACGTTTCAACAACAATGCCGCTGGTCCTCTATTTAGCCACTGAAGCGAAGCTCGACGACAGCGGGCTATCCGAAGCGTTAGGAATGCTTGAATCTCTCATTCTACGTCGGGACATCTGCGGGCTTCCCACAGCTGGTTACAATCGACTGTTCGTTTCTACGATCGATCGGCTTCGTGCCTCTGAGACCGACACCATAAGTGAGCTTCGGCAGCAGCTGTCGGCGGCCGCGGTTGACACTTTTCGATGGCCCAGGGATCAAGAGTGGCGGACGGGGTGGCTGGGTAGAGACCAATACAAAAGCAACAGGCAACCGCGTCTTCGCTACATTTTCGAGGCCCTTGAAAAGCGCAAACGAACGGTTCTTTCCGAAGAGATAGAAATTCGCTCGCCCCTGAGCATTGAGCACATTTTGCCTCAAAAGTGGCGCGACCATTGGCCGGTGCCAGGTTTCGATCACATGTCCGTTGGAGAAGGCGACTTGGACAAAACGATCCGAGAATTGGATCGCGAGCACTGCGTGAACAAACTCGGGAACCTAACGCTACTCACAAGTCCGCTGAATTCTAAAAATTCGAACGCAGAATTTGCCGTGAAGCTGCCGTTGATCCGCGCTCATGCTAGCTTGGCTTTAAACCGTGAACTGAACGGTTACCAGCACTGGGACGAGACAACAGTGGCAGCCCGAGGAACCGCCCTTTTTGAAACAGCGCGGCAAATATGGTTATCCCCTGACACGGCCAACGACGTGGAAATCGATCTTGATCTTTAGTAAAATTGTTTCCAGCGAGTGATGGCTCATGAACGCCGTCGAAATTGAAGAAGCCATATCGGCGCTTGCCGACCACCCGTTCGACGGTGGCGAGTTCCCATTCGCCTTCCTGCAGGCGTTCGGGAACAAGGAAACGACGATCAGAAAGCTGCGGGCGGGCGCATCGAACAAATCCGATCTCGGCGGCGTGCTTCAGACCAGCAACATCCATATCGCCGTTGCCGCTCCGGGCAAAGTCACGGCAACCCTCGCCGCGCTGAAAGCCAGCCCGGCGACGGCCAGGGCCAAGGCGAAATTCGTGCTGGCCACAGATGGAGACGCTTTAGAAGCTGAGGATTTGACGAACGGTGAAACCGTTGCCTGCGCTTATGCCGACTTCCCAAACCATTTCGGCTTCTTTCTCCAGCTTGCCGGCATCACGACCGTCAAGCAAGTCCGCGAAAGCTCCTTCGACATCCGGGCCACGGGACGCCTGAACCGCCTGTATCGAACGCTGCTGGAAGAAAACCCCGATTGGGATGCCGCCGAACGCCGCCCAGAAATAAATCATTTCATGGCGCGGCTGATCTTCTGCTTCTTTGCCGAGGACACCGACATCTTTAACGGCACAGGCCTTTTCACTGACACCATCGAGCAGATGAGCGCGCGAGATTCATCCAATACGCACGAGGTCATCAGTACGTTGTTTCGGGCGATGAATACGAAGATCGCCGAGCGGAAGGCGGCCAATCTGCCGCGATGGTCAGACGCTTTCCCCTATGTGAACGGCGAGCTTTTCTCCGGCAGCATTGAGGTGCCACGATTCAGCAAGATCGCCCGTTCCTACCTCATTCATATCGGCAATCTCGACTGGACAAGGATCAACCCCGACATCTTCGGATCGATGATTCAGGCCGTTGCTGACGATGAGGAGCGCGGTGCGCTCGGCATGCACTACACGTCCGTGCCGAACATCCTCAAAGTGCTCAATCCGTTATTCCTCAACGACCTAGGGACGCAGCTTGAGGAAGCGGGCGACAATCCCCGGTCGCTGCTTAACCTGCGGAAGCGCATGGCGAAGATCAGAGTGTTCGACCCGGCCTGTGGATCGGGCAACTTCCTCGTCATCGCCTACAAAGAAATGCGGGCCATCGAGGCCGAAATCAACAAGCGGCGCGGCGAGGCGGACCAACGCAGCGAGATCCCACTGACGAATTTCCGTGGTATCGAGTTGCGCGACTTCCCGGCTGAGGTCGCGCGCCTTGCGCTGATCATCGCAGAGTTTCAATGCGACGTGCTGTATCGCGGACAGAAGGAGGCGCTGGCGGAGTTTCTGCCGCTCGACGCGCAGAACTGGATCACCTGCGGGAACGCGCTAAGGCTCGACTGGCTCAGTATCTGCCCGCCGACGGGGACGGGCGTAAGGCATCACGCTGAGGACTTGTTTCACACCCCGCTCGACCAAGCGCAAATCGACTTCGAGAACGAGGGCGGGGAAATATCTGCGGGAATCCGCCGTATCTCGGCAGCAAGAAGCAAACTGACGACCAAAAAAGTGACCTTGGCGCTCTTTTTGATAGACGTATCAGGAAGTGGAAATCGTTGGACTATGTATCGGGATGGTTCATCAAGGCCGCTGACTACGGAACCAAGACAAAAACGACCGCTGCTTTTGTGGCAACCAACTCAATTTGCCAAGGGCAGCATGTACCGATCCTATGGCCCGAAATCTTCAACACTGGCAGTAGAATCGTCTTCGCGCATACATCCTTTAAATGGGCGAACCTTGCCAGCTACAATGCCGGCGTGACAGTCGTGATTGTTGGTATTTCTAACACGATCGGTCTCAAGAAATGGCTCTATTCTCTCCTTGACGCTGCAGCACAAACCGTTGAGCGAAAAGAATCAGCCAACATCAACGCATACCTTGTACCGGCACCGAATGTTGAAGTTGAGCAAGTAGCAAATCCAATCCAAGGCATGGTGCCGATGCAGTTCGGAAACCACCCGTACTATGGCGCTGCGTTGATTTTCTCGAATGACGAGGCTCGTCAAGTCGTCCAGCAAGCGCCAGATGCAGCACGTTTTATTCGGCCTTTTTATGGCTCCACTGAGTTCATTGACCGCGCCCCACGTGCTTGCCTTTGGATTTCCGATGAGGATGCCACTGAAGCGATGAGACTGAAGCCCATCGCTGAGCGAGTTGCAATTGTAAAAGCATCTCGCGTGGCCGCGGGAAATGGGGAGGCAAGCGCAAGAAGCAAAGGCAGTGGTGCTGGCAGCAAGAAGAAAGAGGATGCCAGCGCGAAGAAGTTGGCTGATACCCCGTGGCGATTCCGTGAGCAGGTGATGTCAAAGCGGCAGACAATCATCGTGCCGCGCGTGAGTTCGGAAAATCGACCATATCTTCCGGTGGGGCTGCTTGAGTCAAATTGCGTTGTGCAGGAAAAAGCCTTTGCAATGTATGACGCTCCACTCTGGAACATTGCCCTCATTGCCGCACGTTTGCATTGGGTTTGGATTGGGACCGTCTGCGTGAGAATGCGAACCGACTTTTCATACTCAAATACCCTCGGTTGGAACACTTTCCCGGTTCCCACTCTCACCGAAAAGAACAAAACCGATCTGACCCGCTGTGCCGAGGATATTCTGTTGGTGCGCGAGGCGCATTACCCCGCGACCATCGCCGATCTCTATGATTCTGAGAAGATGCCCGCCGACTTGCGTGAAGCCCACGAGCGCAACGACGAGGTGCTTGAGCGGATCTATATCGGTCGCCGCTTCCGCAATGACACCGAGCGGCTGGAAAAGCTGTTCGATCTGTATACGAAAATGATTGCGTCACCGGGCGCCGCAGCAAAGAACAAACGGGCGGGGGCAAGAGCGTGACCGACGAAAAGAAATCCGTTCCATCCGTTTCGGTTTCCTACGCAAGCAACGGCAACTCGACCAAAGCCAATGCCCTTGGCATGCGCCCGATGCAGGAGCGCGCCTATGAGCGGCGTGGCGAGCAGTATCTTCTCATCAAGTCGCCGCCCGCCTCGGGCAAGAGCCGGGCGCTCATGTTCGTCGCGCTCGACAAGCTCCATAATCAGGAAGTGAAGCAGGCAATCATCGTCGTGCCGGAAAAATCCATCGGCGCGAGCTTCAACGACGAGCCGCTGACCAAATACGGCTTCTGGGCCGACTGGATCGTCCAGCCGAAATGGAATCTCTGCAACGCCCCCGGCGAAGACGGCGGCAAGGTCAACTCCGTCGGTGCTTTCCTTGACAGCGCCGACAAGGTGCTGGTCTGCACCCATGCGACCTTCCGCTTCGCCGTGGAGAGATTCGGCATCGAGAAATTCGATGATCGGCTGATTGCAGTGGACGAATTTCACCATGTGTCGGCCGACTCAGATAGCAAGCTCGGCCAACATCTTGGCCAGCTTATCGGTCGCGGCCGAGTGCATATCGTCGCCATGACCGGTTCCTATTTCCGAGGCGATGCTATGCCGGTGCTCGTTCCGGAGGACGAGGCCAAATTCGATACCGTGACCTACACCTACTATGAGCAGCTGAATGGCTACGAATATCTTAAGCAACTCGACATCGGCTATTTCTTTTATTCCGGCTCCTATGCCGACGACATCCTGAACGTCCTGGACCCGGTCCAGAAAACCATCATCCACATCCCGAGTGTCAATTCGCGCGAAAGCACGAAGGACAAGATCAGGGAGGTCGAGCACATCATTGAGGCGTTGGGCGAGTGGCAGGGGATAGACCCCGCGACCGGCTTCCAGCTGGTCAAGACGCCAGACGGCCGCATGCTCAGGATCGCCGACCTGGTCGATGATGATGCGTACAAACGCGACCGCGTTTCGGTGGCGCTGAAAGACGCAGGCCAGAAATACAACCGCGACCATGTGGACATCATTATCGCGCTCGGCATGGCGAAGGAAGGTTTCGACTGGATTTGGTGCGAACACGCATTGACGGTCGGCTATCGGTCCAGCCTTACCGAGATCGTGCAGATCATCGGCCGCGCGACCCGCGACGCGCCGGGCAAGGCTCGGGCACGCTTCACCAACCTGATCGCTGAGCCGGACGCTTCCGAGGACGCCGTCGCCGAAGCCGTCAACGACACGCTCAAAGCTATCGCCGCCAGTTTGTTGATGGAGCAGGTTCTTGCGCCGCGTTTCAACTTTACGCCCAAGAACCCGAACAGCGGGCCGGTCGAGGGCTTCGACTATGGCGAGGGCGGCTACGACCCGAACAAGACAAATGTCGGCTTCAACGAGCAAACAGGCCAATTCCAGATAGAGATCAACGGGCTTGCCGAACCCAGGAGCAAGGAAGCGGCACGCATCTGCCAGGAGGATCTGAATGAAGTGATCGCGGCCTTCGTTCAGGACAAGGCAGCGATCGAGCGTGGCCTGTTCGACGAGGAATTGGTGCCTGAGGAACTCACGCAGATCCGTATGGGCAAGATCATCAAGGACAAGTATCCCGAATTGGACGAAGGAGATCAGGAGGCAGTGCGCCAGCACGCCATAACTGCTTCTTAATCTGACGCAGCAGGCGAAGCAGATTGCGCTGGGTGGCGGAAGCGCCGGCGGCGAACCGAGCACCAATACCGCGCTGATCGATGGTGTGCGCAGGTTTGCGATGGATGTCCGCGAACTGGATATCGACCTCATCGACCGGATCAATCCGTTTGGCGAGGCTTACGCCATCCTCGCCAAGGCCATGAGCGAGGACAGTCTGAAACAGGTGGCGGCAGCGATTGCCGCCAAGCGTACAAATCTGACACCGGAGGAAGCGAAGGAACTCGCGGTTCGGGCGGTGAAATTCAAGAAGGAGCGCGGGCGACTTCCCTCGGTCAGCTCGACGGATGCCTGGGAAAAGCGCATGGCCGAAGGCGCTGCCGCCTTTGTGCGCTTCAAGGATGAGGGTCGCTATGAGTGACCTAGACCTTGATGAGCTGCGCTCCGAACTCGACGACTTCGCCCAACCGGAGAAGAAGGGTGGCCGCTCCGCGCGCGAGGAACGCATCATCGCCGGCTTCGAAGAGATCCAACGGTTCGTCGAACAGCATGGCCATCCACCACTCCATGGCGAAGACAGAGATATTTTCGAGCGGCTCTACGCAGTGCGACTGGACCGGCTTTCAGCGCTCGAAGAATGCAGATCGCTGCTATTGCCTATGGACCACCAGGGCCTTCTTCAATCGGCAAGCAGCGTCGCAGGCGGCTTCGCGGAACCGGCCAATGACGACGAGTTGCTTGCAGAACTGGCCGGCGCGGCTGGCGCGGCTGAGATAACCGAGCTTCGGCACGTCCGGACCAGCGCCGAGAAGCGCGCGGCCGAGGAAATTGCCAACCGTACGAAGTGCGAAGACTTCGACCGCTTCAAGCCGCTGTTCGACCAGGTGCAGAGCGACCTCCGAAACGGTCTGCGCACAACAAGACGGTTTGTTAAGGACGCGGGTTTCCTGAAAGCAGAAATCAAGGCGGGACAGTTTTTCATCCTCGGCGGACAAACTGCCTACGTTGCAGAGGTGGGTGAAGCATTTAAGGCCCCGAACGGAGAGAGCGACGCGCGATTGAGAGTCGTCTATTCGAACGGAACAGAAAGCGATTTACTTTTACGCTCACTTCAACGCGCCCTTTACAAGGACGAGGCCGGCAGGCGAATAACCGAGCCAACCGCAGGGCCGTTGTTTGCCGATCAGAACGAGGAAGGGGACGAGGCCAGCGGCATCGTCTATGTGCTGCGCAGCAAATCCGATAATCCGGCCGTTGCGGCCCATCGAGACGTGCTGCACAAGATCGGTGTGACCGGCGGCGATGTTGTGCGTCGTATCGCCAATGCGAAGCTCGATCCGACTTTTCTAATGGCCGATGTCGAGGTCGTCGCCACCTATGAACTGTACAACATCAATCGCACCCGGCTTGAAAACCTGATCCACCGCATCTTCGGCGCGGCTCGTCTCGACATCAAAATCAACGACCGTTTCGGCCAGCCGATCATTCCACGAGAATGGTTCCTAGTTCCGCTTTTCGTGGTCGATGAAGCCATCGAGAAGATCAGGGACGGTACGATTACCGGCTACTCATATGACCCGAAGACTGCCTCGCTCGTACGAGCAGCCGGGTAGGAATACTGCAAGGCGGCAACGGTCTCCGTCGTTGAGCCAGTTCGATAGTCCGCGAAAACATAAAGGCGCCTCGGGGGGAACCTGCATTGACAGGTCACAATCACTATTCGAACTGCACGTGCGGCTGGTGCGTCAACAACCGCCGGACGGGGTTCGATCGTGGGCAGGCTCTTGCTGACATGCGCCGTCAAGACGCGGTTTCGCTATTAAGCAGGAACTCGGCCCGCACCATCAGCGGCTGCTACACTAATCCGAATGCGCGATGCCCGGTTTGCGGGGCGTCGGTGTTCTTCTACGCGAATGCGTTTGGCAGCAGGGTCTATTTTGATGACCTCGGGCATCCATGGCCCAAGCACCCATGCACTGACAATCCCAGACGCAAGTTCGCCTTTGAAGCGGTCACAGAAAGCCGGCCGATCAGAAGACCGCGCGGCCTTGCGAATGAGCTAGTCGCCGCGGCGCAGACCGCCGGAATGTTCACACCCACCGCCGATGCGAGAGGCTGGCGCTTGCTCGTGGTCCTGTCCGCCGAACGCAGCGGCGACATGAATGTCGTGACCGCAGAATTCCTTGATGGCGCGAGTGAGCTAATCAAGTTCAGGTATCTTTCGCCAGCATCCCTCCTAGAAGCGGGCGATTTCGCCAGCAAGAAAGGGGATGCCTTCTCCTTTCTGAATCGCGCCACACTGACCGCTGTCACGACAAAGGATGGCGCTGTCATCGAGGCTACGCCCTCCAATCCCATTGAGGTCAAAAGCCGGGCTGCGCCGAGGCAGCCTGTTACGCGGCGGCTCATATCCTCCAAGCCTAAGCCCGCAAGTCCTCCTGTGAAAAGGCCGGCTAGCCATTACGACATGAAACAGGCCGAGGTAGTGCATTTCCATTCCAAGACGTTCAACATTGCGGACATGTGCGACAAGTTCGGGCCGATCGTGAAATCCTATGCACGATCAGGAACAAGAAAGCCGAGCGATGTGGCCGTCAGGTTGAACGGCGAAGGATACAGGACGGCCGCCGGGGCGCGCTGGACACCGCGCCTTTCGTTTTTTCTGCTGGGACTGATCTTTACCGAGCCTACCTCTCGGAAAGCCGCCAAGGACCCTCCGTCTAAGCCGGGGCTAGCCCCAAGCTTGCAGTCGGAGCAACGTCAACGCGAACCGCGACCGCTTACGCAGGAGGATCTGGTCAGCCGATTGTCTGCGCTGGGCCGCGTCGTTGTCAAAGGGAAGTGAAAAAATTTATATAGCGTAAACAAGGACATACCGGTTCTCAGTTTCATCCTGTGGGGCGCGCCAAATCAACAGTCCATTCCAGCCGCTACAGCAGCTGAACGAAGCGGGCTTCGACGGCTGGCCAGAGATACGCGCCCCGTCTCTATCCAATAACCACCCTCACGCAGTTACCCCTCCTGTTTCCTCACGACCGGGGGACATTCCAAGCTCGAGAATCCTCGATTCTTTCCACCAATCCCCAAATATCTATTCCAAACTTTCCAAGCAACCATAACAACGATTTCCAGTACTGCCTATTCTTGCAGAAACTAAAAACGCTACGCTCGCGTAATCATATTGGTAACGGATGCTGCTCAACCTGCATCCAGGCAACCAACGCGGGGAGCGTCGTTATGGGTTTCTTGAAAAGCTTTACCAAAATCTTGGCGGGCGGCGCTGTTGCCGTTGCTTTGTGCTTTCCGGCTAGCGCGGGCGGGCTCAATGTGGGCGTCGGCGGGGTGGGCGTCTCGGTCGGCGGCAGTGGCGGCGGGCTTGGCGTCGGCGCCTCTGTCGGCGGCAGCAAGGGCGTCAATGCCGGCGCAGCGGTCGGCGGCACAAGCGGCGTCTCCGCCGGTGTCGGCGCGACGGTCGGCGGCACCAGCGGTGTTGCGGCCGGCGTCGGCGCATCGGTTGGCAGCGGTGTCGGGGTCGGCGCCGGGGTCGGCGTGGGCAATGGGGTGACGGCCGGGGTCGGCATCGGCATTGGCGGGGGCCCCACCAGCCCGCGCGATCCCTACACGCCGGCAATCCCGACGCGACCGGCGGTGACGGCCATCAACGCCATGTCGGCTGGCCAGCTCGCCAAGATGAAGAAGCGCTGCGCCAGCGTGCTCAGCGGCCAGGGCACCTACGATCGCGACCTGAAGCAGCTCTGCCTGCTTTTGGCGCGGCGCTGAGACTGTCTCATCGGCCGTGAGGCCAAGGCGGTTTATCGTTTCACGAGGCCTGCCTCTTGGTTTTACGCAATTTCCTGGGGAAAGCGCCGTGCGCTTTTCCCGGGAAAAGCGTTTTCATATTTTCCTGAAATTACTGCCGCGTCGGCCGGATGGCAGCTGCCAGCGGCCCAGCCCGTCACCTCTGAGGTGGCGCGCTTCGCGTGGGCGTTACCGGGCCGGAAGCCAGCCTGCCGCTTCGAAAAAACCTGATACCTCATCCAGCCCGTGCGCGATCGCGTCCGGCTGGTAGTCGGGTGGCGGGCGGCGGCCGGTGCCGCGGTCGACCCACACGGCGCGAAAGTTGAGATCGCGCGCGGCGGTCAGGTCGAGATGCGGGCTGGCGCAGATGTGCACCAGCTCGTCCCTGGTCACGCCAAGGGTTCGCCAGGCATGTTCAAAAATCTGCCCCGACGGCTTGTAGGCCTGCGCCTGCTCGGCGGTGATGACCCGGTCGATGGCGCCGTCGAGCTGCGCGACATTACCGGCGATGATGGCGTCATCGGTGTTGGAGATGATCGCCAGCCTGAAGCCGGCATCCTTTAGCCGGCGCAGCGCTGCTACGACGTCCGGGAAAGGCGGCATCTTGCCGATCGACGCGGTCAGCAGCTCCGCATCATCGGATGCCGCTTCGAGCGAGAACTCACGCAGCGCCAGCCGCAGGGCCTTTGCGGTGACGTCGGCGAAGGACAGATGCGGCCTGGTGTGCTCGAGCTCGTGCTCGTGCCGGTCATAGGCGGGGATGAAGTCTTCCGCTTCGATCTTGCGGCCCTTGCGCGCAAGGATCGTTTCCATCGCCGCCATCAGGCCTTCGTCCCACTGGATCAGCGTTCCGTAGCAATCGAATGTCAGCCAGGTCGGGCGCGGCCCGTTCAATGCCATTTGTAGAGACCTCAGGGAAAGTTGGCTGGACACTGCCAGCGATCTCAGTCATTTGAAAATTAAATGTTGCGATAGGGTCAAGTGGGATTTCGAATGGATCTGGATCTCGATCTGTTGCGCAGCTTCGTCGCGGTCGTCGAAACCGGCGGGTTTACGCGCGCAGCCGAGCGCGTTCACCTGACGCAATCGACCATCAGCCAGCAGGTCAAGCGGCTGGAGGACAGCGTCGGCCACAGCCTGCTCGTGCGCGAGCGCGCGCCGGGCGGTGTGCAGCTCACCGAAGAGGGCGAGGTGCTGCTCGGCTATGCGCGCCGGCTGCTGTCGATCTCGGCGGAGGCGGAAGCCGTCCTGCGGCAGCCTGCGGCGCCGAAGACGGTGCGGCTCGGCGTGCCGGAAGACTTTGCCGGCCGGCGGCTGATCGACCTGCTGTCGGGATTTGCGAAGGCTTCGTCGCACCTTCGCCTCGACACTGTCAGCGGCTGGAGTTTCGAGCTGCGGCGGCGCCTGCTGGATATCGGCGAGATCGACCTGGCGCTGATCAAGCGCGAACCCGGCGACGCGCCTTGCCTGGGACGCTGGGAGGAAAAGCTGGTCTGGGTAGCCGGCGCGTCCGGGGCGCTCGACGCCGACCCGGTGCCGCTCGCCATGTTTCCGCAAGGCTGCATCTACCGGCAGAGGGCGACGCGCGCCATCGAGGCGACGGGGCGGATGTGGCGCATCGCCTATACAAGCCAGGGACTGATCGGCGTACAGGCGGCAGTGGCGTCGGGGCTGGGCATCAGCCTGCTGCCGGTGGATGCGGTGCTGCCCGAGCACCGCCTGCTGGGCGCCGCCGACGGTTTTGCCGAACAGCCGCCGTCCGAGCTGGCCTTGATCGCGCCCTCGCAACGGCTGGATGTGCCGGCGCGCGAGCTGGCCGCGTTTCTGGTCGCAAACATCGGCAGCATTCTGCATGGCTCGGTCACCCGGCCCAGGGAAGCGCGACGCCCGGTCGCGGCCTTGCGCTGACTGCCGCCTGGCTGGCTGCCATCTGCCTGATTAACCCCTTTTATACCAGCCCCCGAAGTCCTCTGGCCTTTTGTCCCAGCCGCTCTATCTGGCTAATGTTAGCCTAATCCTCTGATGGAGGTTTTGATGGATCGGCGATCATTCTTGACAGCATTGTTCGGCGTTGCGGGGGCCGCGGCGCTTGCTACCACGGTTAGGCCTCTCGAGGCCGTGGCCGGGGTTCCCAATATAGGCAACGGCATTCTCGATGAACTCGACAAGCAGGATGCCAATTCTCTCGATGACGGCGAAGGCCCGGGCGATGTCGAGCAGATCTACCATCGGCGATGGCACCGTCGCCATCACAGGCGGCGTGTCTGGAGACGGCACTGCCGCACCTTCTGGCGGCATGGCCGGTGGCACAGGCGCTGCTATCGCAGGCGCTCCTTTGTCATCTTGCGGTTCTAGAGCAATTCCAGGAAAAGTGTGAAACGGTTTTCCGTCCGGAATTGCGTCAAAACAACGAGTTAGAGCGGGTCGCCGCTTCCGTGAAACGGTGACCCGCTCTAGCCAAGGCTTGATCCCGGGGTTCGGATGAATCCTTCCCTGAGGCGCAAATGCTGAACAGACCCATCCCGACTTGCTTCGGGATGGGAACGTCAGCCTTGTCCAGACACCGCCGCCACAGAGTCGCGCTCGACCAGCGGGCATTCCAGCTTGGTGATGGGATAGCGGCCGCGGCCGGGAGGTGGCGGCACTTCCAGCTGCTCGATCGCCCATTGGCCCATGGCCATGTGCGGCAGGATCGATGTCGTCAGCGGCGGGAACAGATGCCGGGCGATCTCCTCATCGTCATAGCCGACGACGGAAATGTCCTGCGGTATGTGCAGGCCCGCTTCCTTCAGCGCTTCGTAACAGCCGATGGCCGTGCGGTCGTTCTGGCAAAAGATGGCGGTCGGACGGTCTTTCAGCGCCAAAAGCTTCACGGTCGCGGCATAGCCCGCACTTGCCGACCAGTCGCCTTCGACCACCAACTCCGGATCGAACGGGATGTCGGCGGTCGCGAGCGCCCTGCGATAGCCTTTCAACCGGTCCTGCGCAGCCTGCATCCATGGCTCGCCGGTGATGGTGGCGATGCGGCGGTGGCCATGGCCGATCAGATGCCGGGTCGAGCTCTGGCCGCCTGCGATCTCCGAGGGCACCACGGCCGGGAAGGCATAGTCCGATGTGTAGCAGTTGAGCAGGATGACCGGGATATCGAGGCCGTAGAGGAAGTCGGGGGCTGAGATCTCGCGGGTGAAGATGGTCATGTAGATCAGCGCCGAGATGCCGCGCTTGGTGAGGGCCGCGATGGCGCGCGGCTCCATGACGGCGTCGCCCATGGTCTGCGCGACTAGCAAGACATTGCCGGCGTTCCACGACGCCTGGCGCGCGCCCTCGATGGCGACGACGGCTTCCGGGCTTGTCGCGAGCTGGTCGACGGCGAAGCCGATGACGCCATCGAGCCCCTCGAAAGCAGGAACCGGCTTGCGCAGCGCCGAGAAGGCGGGCGCGGTGTAGCCGAGCGAACGCGCCGCGTCGATCACCCGCTCGCGCGTCTGCTGCGACAGCCTGATGCCGGGCGAGTTGTTGAGCACAAAGGAGACGGTCGCCTGCGAGCAGCCGGCCGCCCTGGCGATGTCGGTCATGGTGACGCGACCGCCTTTGGCGGTTTTGGCCGACGCCTTGCGCCGCCGCGCCGTCTCGCCGACCTCCGGAACCCTCGTCTCGCTCATGGCATTCGTGTCCCCAATCCTCCGCCTGTCTAGCGGCAGCCTGTCAGGCCGACAAGATGGCTTGGCGCCGTCTACTAATTGAAGTCGCCGGATTTGATTATGTTTATTATCAGTTTTGGATCGCGGCCGCTACGCCTCTCCGTTCGATGGAAACTCAATGGCCGCAAGGCATACGTCTAGACGCAGCCGAGGCGACGCCTCTCCGGTGAGCGAGCCCCGAGGCCGCCGCCGAGTCGTCTCCCGGGACCTTTTACTAATACTGTTTACTAATACAAAGATGCGCTGTAACGTCAATCCGTCGCGTCCGGCTCGGTTTATGGCTAGCGCGGCAGAAAGTGCAGTGAATAGCCTGATGGTGAGCGGGGATTGCGTCCGCAAGCTTTGTCTCGGACATGTGATATGTCAGACAAATCAGACTATTTACGAGCATGGGATGAGTCTCTAAAGTCCGTGATCGCGACTGGAACGACGCCATTCTTTTCAGTGCCGGGAACCCTGAGGAGGAGGGCGTCCAGATCGCAAGCGGCAATTCAGTGAATGCAGGATCGGTTCAGTCCGACGACTGGGCCAAAACGGGAGGTTGAACATGAAATCCTTGATACGACATGCATCCGTGGCCACCGCAGCCCTGCTGCTTGGCCTGACAGCGACAGCCATTGCGCGCGCCGACGACAAGCCGACGCTGGCCTTCGTCGTCAACGGCGCTTCCGACTTCTGGAAGGCGGCGGAAGCCGGCGTCAAGAAGGCGCAGGGCGAACTGCCCGACTACAATCTCGAACTCAAATATCCCGAGCAGTCCTCGGTCGCCATCCAGCAGCGGCTGATGGACGATCTGGTGACCGCCGGCGTCAAGGGCATCATGGTGTCCGCCGTCGACCCCAAGACCTCGACCGATGGGCTGAACAAGATCGCCTCGGAAACGGCGCTGTTCACCACCGACTCGGATGCGCCACAGACCAAGCGCGTCGCCTATATCGGCTCGTCCAATGTCGATGCCGGCAAGCAGGCGGCCGAGATTGCCAAGAAGGCGATGCCGGACGGCGGCAAGTGCCTCGGCTTCGTCGGCCTGCTCGGCGCCGACAATGCCAAGGAGCGCATCCAGGGCATGAAGGACGGTCTCGCCGGCAGCAAGATCGAACTGGTCGACGTGCGCGGCGACGATATCGACCAGGCGCGCGCCAAGAAGAATGTCGAGGACGCGCTGGTCGCCAGCCCCGACATCACCTGCATGGTCGGCTTCTACTCCTACAACACGCCGCGCATCTATGAAGCGCTGCGCGACGCCGGCAAGCTCGGCTCGATCACCGTCGTCGGCTTCGATGACGATCCGATCACGCTGGGCGGCGTCAAGGAAGGCACTGTGGCGGCGACTGTCGTGCAACAGCCCTTCGAATGGGCCTATCAGGGCATGAAGCTGATGGCCGCCTATCTCAAAGGCGACAAGTCCGGCATTCCGGAAGGCGGCCTGATCATCATCCCGACCAAGATCATCGGCAAGGACGATGTCGACGCCTATGCAGCCAATCTGAAGGCGATGTCCGGAAACTGAGGCCACGAGCAGTTACGCCGGCTCAAGGTTCGCCTTGGGCCGGCGATCGTGTTGACGGGCGGGCGAAGGCCCGTCAGTCTGCTGAAGGGGCCATTTTGGCCCAGCGGCTGCTGGCAAGCGCGATCAATTGTGGCTTGATGAACTATTCCGAGACATCCATCGCAGCGACTACCCCGTTCCTCGGCCTCGAGAACGTGCGCAAGACCTATCCGGGCGTTGTCGCGCTGGACGGTTTTTCCATGGAGGTCAGACCGGGCGAGGTGATCGGCCTTGTCGGCGAAAACGGCGCCGGCAAATCGACCTTGATGAAGATCCTGGGCGGCGTCACCAGACCGGACAGCGGCACCATCACCGTCGACGGCGTTGCGCATGACGGGCTCAGCGTCGAAGGCAGCCTGGGCTCAGGCATCGCCTTCGTGCATCAGGAACTCAACCTGTTCGAAAACCTCGACGTCGCCGCCAACATCTTTTTCGGCCGCGAGCCGTTACGCGGTGGGCCGCTGCGACTGGTCGACCGCGCGAAGCTGCGCGATATGGTGGCGCCGCTGCTGAAGCGCGTCGGCGCCAATTTCTCCGCCGATACGCCGGTCGCAAACCTGTCGCTGGCGCAGCAGCAGATGGTCGAGATCGCCAAGGCGCTGTCGATCAAGGCGCGGCTGGTGATCCTCGACGAGCCGACATCGAGCCTGCCGATCGCCGAGACCGACAAGCTGCTCGATGTCATCAAGGCGCTGAAGGCCGACGGCATCAGCGTCATCTTCATTTCGCACCGCCTGCACGAGATCGAGCGTGTCGCCGACCGCGTCGTGGTGCTGCGCGACGGCATGCTGGCCGGCACCTTGCCGAAGAGCGCCATCAATCACGACCAGATGGTCAAGCTGATGATCGGCCGCATGCTGAAGGAGCGCGAGAAAGCCTCCGAAGCGGCGCGAGCACCGGGCGCCACGGCGCTGTCGGCCAAAGCCATCCGTACCCCCGCCTACCCTGCCCGGCCGGTCGATCTCGATGTCAGGCGCGGCGAAATCCTCGGCCTCGCCGGCCTTGTCGGCTCCGGCCGCACCGAGCTGGCGCGGGTGTTCTTCGGCATCGACAGCGCGCTTGGCGGCACGATCGAACTCGACGGCAAGCCGCTTGTCCTGGGCTCGGCGGCCGATGCCGTCGCGCACGGCATTTTTCTCGTCCCTGAAGATCGCAAGCTGACCGGCATCCTGCTCGATTTGTCGATCGCGCAGAACATTTCGCTGCCCAACCTGCCGGCCCATGCGAAGCGCCAGCTGGTGTCGGCAAGTGCCGAGACCGTCACCGCCGAGAAGCAGAAAAAAGATCTCGGCATCAAGGCGCCCTCGGTGCAGACGCGCACCGGCTCGCTGTCGGGCGGCAACCAGCAGAAGGTGGTGCTGGGGAAATGGCTGGCCATGAACCCGAAGGTGATGATCCTCGACGAGCCGACGCGCGGCATCGACATCGGCGCCAAGGCCGAGATTTACGGGCTGATGCGGGCATTGGCCGATGCCGGCGTCGCCGTGCTGATGATCTCCAGCGACATGGAAGAGGTGATCGGCGTGTCCGACCGCATCGCCGTCATGCATGAGGGCAAGATCTCGGGCATTCTCGACAAGGAACAATTCAGCCAGGAAAACGTGCTGTTGCTGGCGGTCGGCAAGCCGGCAAATTAGCCGGATTCCGGCACGGGCCGGTCCGGCATTGGGGAGAAGACGATGAGCAAGAAAGATCTCGGCCTGCTGATCCTGATCCTGGTGGTCGGCGCCGTGGTGACCGCCATCAACCCGCGCTTCCTGCTGCCGATCAATCTTGCCAACACCTCTAACCTGATCGGGCTGTTCGGCATCCTGTCGATCGGCCAGGCCTTCGTCATCATCACCGGCGGCATCGAATTGTCGGTCGGCTCGGTGGTTGCGCTGCTCGGTACGCTGTTCATCGACTTCATCGCCGTGCGCGGCCTGGGATGGCCGATCGCGCTGCCGCTGATCCTGGTGCTCGGCGGCATCATCGGGCTGGTGCATGGCTGGCTGATCACCCGGCTCAAGTTACAGCCCTTCGTGGTGACGCTCTGCGGCCTACTGATCTATCGCGGCGTGGCGCGCTTCTACACGGCCGACGGCACCGCGGGCTTCGGCTTCGGGCAGAATTTTCCGGAGCTGGAATTCCTCACCGCCGGCCGGTCGTGGGGCGTGCCGAACAGCTTCATCGCGCTGATCGTCATCGCCATCGTCATGTGGGTGGTGCTGCACCGCTCGGTGTTCGGCCGCTATCTCTACGCCATCGGCAAGAACGAGGAAGCCGCGAAATATTCCGGGATCCGCACCGGCCGCGTCGTCATGGCCGCCTATGTCATCTGCGGCGTGCTGACGGCGCTGTCGGCGATCTATTTCGCCATGTATACGCGCTCGATTTCGCCGGCCAGCCATGGCCAGTTCTATGAACTCTACGCCATTGCGGCGGCGGTGCTCGGCGGCTTCTCGCTGCGCGGCGGCGAAGGCTCGCTGGTCGGCGTCATCCTCGGCACCGTGCTGCTGCAGGAGTTGCAGAACCTGGTCAATCTGCTCGGCATCCCGTCTTCGCTCAACTTCGCGGTGATGGGCGGCGTGATCCTCATCGGCGTGCTGGTCGACCAGCAATGGGGCGTGTTCCGCGCAAGACGGCTGATGCTCGACGCCAGCCGCAAGGGCGCCGTGGCGGCGGAGTAGAGCTGGCGCTGCTTCTTCCTTCTCCCCCTGTGGGGTGAGCAGCCGGTTCGCATAAGCGAATTCATCGTGCCAGTGGCACGATGAAAGGCTGGCGAACGCCGGGACGCTGCGAAGCAGCGGGGACCCGGCAGGTGGACCGCCCCGGCCCTTCGCAGGCTCAGGGCGTTCGAGGCTCGAAAAGCCAAGCTATTGGCTTTTCGTTCGCTGCGCGAACCGCTTCTCACCCCACAAGGGGAGAAGGTAAGGGCCCTAAATTACGCCCGACATGTCGGAGAAGGCCATCGCCTTGCGCAGCACTTCGGCGAAGCGCTCGCCGGCGGTTTCGCGCGGGCCGCCATTGTCGATCGAAGTGACGCCGGGTCCGGACAGAGCGACATTGGCGCTGCGGGCGAGGCGGGCGAGCACTTCGCCGCGCGACTCGCGGCCGCGCTGGGCCAGCCGCTCGGCGAGGATTTCCGGGGCGGCGGTGATCTCGACAACAGCCAGGTTGGCATAGCGATCCCGCAGCACCGGGATGACCGCGCGCGAGACATTGGCGACCGCGACATGGCCGTTGGCAATCGACCAGTCGACATCGGCCGGGATGCCGTAGCGCAGACCGTGCGCCTCCCAGGAAATGGCGAAGGCGCCGTCGGCTTCGGCTTCGACAAAGGCCGCGTCGGCCAATGTGTCGTGATCCTCGCTTGCCGAGTCGCTCGGCCTGGTGATGACCCGGCGCACGAACTCCAGCCGCGTCTCGTCGGCAAATAACGCCTTGGCGTAGCCGATGACCGTATCCTTGCCGGCGCCGCTTGGGCCGACGACGGCGACGAAGACGCCGTTGCGGACCGGAAAGGCCTCGGCGGTGAGTTCGCGCTCGATCGACGCCGAAACCATCAGGCGACCCGACGGCCCTGGCGCCAGACGGTGCGCACGACCGGCACGTGATCGTCGACGCGCACCCGCACCAAATCGGCGCGGCGGCCTTGTTCGATGACGCCGCGATCGCTGAGGCCGATGGCCTCGGCCGGGTTCTTCGACACCATGGCAACCGCCTGCGGCAAGGAAATGCCTTCAACGACATCGCCGAGGAAGAAGGCCGACTGGATCAGGCTGAACGGAATGTAGTCGGACGACAAGATGTCGAGCAGGCCGTCGCCGGCCAGCGTTCGGGCCGAAACATTGCCCGAGTGCGAGCCGCCACGCATGACGTTGGGCGCGCCCATGAGCACGCCGAGCCCGGCCTCTTTCGAAGCTTTGGCGGCTTCCAGCGTGGTTGGAAACTCTGCGACGCGCACGCCTTGCTCAATCGCCTCGTCGACATGGCCTGATGTGGCGTCGTCATGGCTCGCCAGCACAATGCCGCGCTCCTGGCAAGCTGCGGCGATAACAACCCGGTTGGGGCCTGAATAACGCGCCGACTCGCCCATCCGCTTTTCGCAGAACAGCTTGAAGTCGCGATCGGTCAACTTCAGCTTGCGCTGATAGTAATAGGCGTAGGTCTCGAGGTTGACGAACTGGCGCTGTCCCGGTGCATGGTCCATCAGCGACGCCAGCCGGACCCGTTCGTCGCCATCGAAATTGGCAAAGGCTTGCAAGCAATCCGGCGCCGAGACCTCGCAGCGCAGGTGCAGGAAGTGATCGGCCCGCAACCGGTCCTTCACGCCGCTGTCTTCGATGGCGTCGACCAGTTTGCGGATGTCGTCGGAGGTCAGGTCGGCATCCTCGTCCATGCCGACTCGCAGGGCATCGAGCACGGTGGTGATTCCGGCGGTGGCGACCTGCGCGTCATGGGCAAGCACGGCTGCAACCGGGTTCCAGCGCACCTTCGGGCGCGGCGCATAGTGGCCTTCGAGATGGTCGGTGTGCAGTTCGACCAGGCCGGGGATGATGTAGTCGCCGCCCATATCCTCGCCGCTCCGCCCTGTGCCGGCGTCGATGCCGGCAATAAAACCGTCACGCAGTACGAGCGAGCCCTCGACGATCTCGTCGGCAAGCACGATGCGGGCATTGGTCAAAACGGTCTCGGCGGTCATTTCAGGCAGTCCTTAGGGTTCAGGCGAAGTTGGTCAGGGTAGTCAGGCGGTTTTTCTCGCAGCGCGGCGGCCGAGCGCATGATGGGAAAGCACCATGAACGGGGCGCCCGATTCGGTTTCGACAAACAGCGTCAGCGCATCCACCAGCACGGGCTTTAGCAGCACCGCGGCGAACAGGCTGTCGATTGCTGCGCGCAGACGTAGGCTTTCCTGTGGCCCGGCCCGGCCCGACAAGGTCATGTGGAAGCGAAACGTCTCGAACACATAGGGATAGCCCCACTGGCAGAGATTGCGGAACTCGGCCGGCTTCAGTGAATCTGGGCTGCGCCGCTCGATCTCGGCCTCGGTCAGCGGCGCACGAAAACGGTCGAAGCCAAGCACGACATCATCGGCGAAACGGTTGAGCGGCGGCAGCGGGGCTTCCGGCACCAGAGCGAAGAAGCCGTCGATCTGGCTGACGACGAGGCGCGGGATGGTGACCGTCGGCGTCGCTTCGGCAAAGACGTCCAGGGCAGCACGCAGCGAGGCTTCCGTCTCGTTGGGGGCCAGCCGGAAGGGGGCCTTCAGCGTCGCATGAAAACCGTAGCGGCGCGCCGAGGCGGTGTGGAAGGCGACTTCCGCCGCCGACAGTTCGCCCACCGCTTCCACCGGCCTGGTGGCGCCGCCGAAAGGGTCGCGTCCCAGCCAGTTGGCGGCGAGCCGCGCCAGCGGTTCGTCCTGCCTCGGTGTGAAATAGATGGCGTAGCGCATGAGAAATCCTCGTCAGCCCGCTGCCATAGGTGATTTCCATGACGGATTGACGAAGCTTATGCGGGTTTTCGATGGCGAATCGACCCCACAGGTCCTTAGCCGACGATTTTTCGAAGCTGGACCAATAGGTTCAGCCGAAAATGGGGGCTGTTCAAGCCTTCATCAGCCATTCGTGCTCGGGCGCGTTGTGGAATTTCCACGTCCGCTTCGGCCCGGCCATGACGTTGAGATAATAGAGATCGTAGCCGTGGCAGGCGGCGCAGGGGTGGTAGCCCTTGGGCACCAGCACGACATCGCCATCCTCGATCGCCATCGCCTCGTCCAGTTCGCGGGCGCCGTTCTGGTCGGCGTCGGTATAGACGCGCTGGAAGGCGAAGCCCTGCGGCGGGTTGAGGCGGTGGTAATAGGTTTCCTCGAGATAGGATTCGGCAGGCAGATTGTCCTGGTCGTGCTTGTGCGGCGGATAGCTCGATGTGTGGCCGCCGGGCGTGATGACCTCGACCACCAGCAGCGAATCGGCCGGCTTGCCTTCCGGCAGGATGTTGGTGACGTAGCGCGTGTTGGTGCCCTTGCCGCGAACCTCCTGGCCGAGATCGTCGGGCGCGATGACGCGGACCGGCAGGCCGCCGCCCAGGCCCGGCGCGGAGCAAACCGCGAGTTCGAGGTCGGTGTCGGCGGTGACCGACCAGTCTGATCCCTCGGGGATATAGACGGACCATGGCTTGCCTTCGAAGGGCGACATGCGTTCGCCGAGCAGGCCGAGATCCTGGCCGCCGGCCTTTGCGGTGCCCTTGCCGGTGACGAACACCAGGCAGACTTCGCGATCGTCCGTCTTTCCCGAGGCGTTTTCGCCCGGCTTGAGCCGATGCAGGTCGAAGCCGACATAGGTCCAGCCGGCGCTTTTGGGCGTGACATGGGCGACGCGGCCATGGCCCTTGTCGGCTTTGACGAGCAGTTTCGACATTGCGGTCATTCCTTCGGTTCGGCGCCAGTCTTCGGCTCGACCGGAGGCTTCGCCCCGTCGACCGGCTTGTAGAGATAGAAAAACTGCCAGACGGCGTAGGCGGCGAAGCCCAGCGCGATAACGCCCCAGAACGGTGTGCCGGAGGCAAATTCGATGATCGCCCAGATCACGCAGACGGCGACGACGGCAACGCGCCGCCACAGCGGCCGGAAGAATGGGTGCTCGTAATCTTTCATCGGGCCAATCTAAAGCAAGCTGGCTCGGCGGAAACCCGTCGCATCAGACATTGGGAAAGCCTTGCGTCTCGACGGTGTAGCCGGCGGCCGTCATCACCCGCATCAACTCCTTGTGGCCGACCTGCGCCATCTTCAGCGGGGGGTTCTTCTTCGGGTCCTGCTCGGCCTCGACGACGAACCAGCCTTCATAGCCATGGTCGGCAAAGCGCTGCACGATGGCGCCGAAATCGAGCGAACCGTCGCCCGGCACGGTGAAGGCGCCGAGCGCCACGGCGTCGAGGAAGGACTGTTTCGTGCGGTCGAGCCCGTCGATGACGCTCATGCGCACATCCTTCACATGGACATGGCTGATGCGCTTGTGGTGGTTGTCGATGGCGCGCAGCACTTCGCCTCCAGCAAAGGCCAGATGCCCGGCGTCGAGCAGCAGCGGAATGCCGTCGCCGGAATGACGCATGAAGGCATCGAGCTCCGGCTCGGTCTCGACCACTGCCGCCATGTGGTGGTGATAGGACAGCGGCATGCCTTGCTCGGCGCACCATTCGCCGAACTCGGTCAGCCGCCTTGCATAGGCCTTCATCTCGTCGCTCGACAGTTTCGGCTTGGTGGCAAGCGGCTTGGAACGGTCGCCCTGGATCGAGCGGCCGACCTCGCCATAGACGATGCAAGGCGCATTCACCGCCTTGAACAGGTCGATCATCGGCTGGATGCGATCCTTGTTCTTGCCCATGTCCTCATCGACCAGCGTGCCGGAAAACCAGCCGCCGCACAGCGTCACGTCAGCCTTTTTCAGGATCGGCAGCATGACAGCGGGATCGTTGGGGAAGCGGCGGCCCATTTCCATGCCGGTGAAGCCGGCCGAGCGCGACTGGCGCAGGCACTCTTCCAGCGAGACGTCGTCGCTGAGTTCGGCAAGATCGTCGTTCCACCACGCAATGGGGGACATGCCCAGTTTGGCTTTCAAGTCGTCACTCCGGATTGAAACAGTTCATTCTTTGGCCACTAGCCCCGGACCCCCACCCGGACCTTCGGTCCGACCTCCCCACAAGGGGGAGGTAGGGGCTGGCGCTGCCTTAGCATCAATCGCCGATTGTCTGCATCTGCCGCTTTTCGTCATAGGCCTTGCGTGCTGCGTTGACCTGGCTGCGCACTGATACTTCCGGCACCGCGACATCCCACCAATGGCCGCCGGCATCGGTGGAGACAAGCGGGTCGGTGTCGATGACGAGCACCGTGGTGCGGTCATTCTTTTTCGACTTCTGCAGCGCGTTTTCCAGACCGGCGATCGACGGCACTTTTTCTGATATCGCGCCCATGCTCGCCGCATGCGCGGCGAAGTCGATGTCGGGCAGGATTTCGTGGTGCGAGTCCTTCAGCAAATTGTTGAAGCTGGCGCCGCCGGTGGCCATCTGCAGCCGGTTGATGCAGCCATAGCCGCGGTTGTCGAGCAGCACGATGGTCAGCTTCAGGCCGAGCATCACCGACGTGGCGATCTCGGAATTCAGCATGAGGTAGGAGCCATCGCCGATCATGACGACCACCTCTTCATCTGGCTTGGCCATCTTGGCGCCGAGGCCGCCGGCAATCTCGTAGCCCATGGTCGAGAAGCCATATTCGGCATGATAGGAACCGGGCGCACCCGCCTGCCACAGCTTGTGCAATTCGCCGGGCAGACCGCCGGCGGCATGCAGCAAGGTCACGCCCGAGCCGAGCGCGCGTTGCACGGCGCCGATCACCTGCGCATCCGAAGGGAAAGCAGCGTTGGTGGAGGCCGTCACCTTGCCGGCTTCGGCCTGCCAAGCCTTCTTGCCGGTTGCCGAATTGTCAGTCCAGGTCGACGGCGCCTTCCAACCCTTCAACGCTGCCCCGAGTTCAGCCAGCCCCTCGGCCGCATCCGCGACCAGCGGCAGCGCGCGATGCTTGCCGGCGTCGAAAGGCTGCACGTTGAGGCCGATGATGGTCTTGCCGGAGTTCTTGAACAGCGCCCATGAGCCGGTGGTGAAGTCCTGCAGCCGCGTGCCGATGGCGAGCACGACATCGGCCTCTTCCGCCAGCCGGTTGGCGGCCGATGTGCCGGTGACGCCGACCGCCGCCATGTTGAGCGGATGGGTGTCGGGCAGCGAGGACTTGCCGCCTTGCGTCTCGCAGACCGGAATGCCGGCGCCTTCGGCGAATTTCGTCAACTCGTCCGAGGCCTGCGAATAGAGCACGCCGCCACCGGCAATGATCAGCGGCTTCTTTGCGCCCTTGAGCGCTGCCACTGCCGCTGCCAGTTCGCCACGGTCCGGACGCGGCCGGCGCTGGTGCCAGACCCGCTCGGCGAAAAAGCTCTCGGGATAATCATAGGCTTCGGCCTGCACGTCCTGGCAGAGCGACAGCGTCACCGGACCGCAATCGGCAGGATCGGTCAGCACCTGCATGGTGCGGCTCAGCGCCGGGATGATCTGCTCGGGCCGGGTGATGCGGTCGAAATAGCGCGACACCGGACGGAAGCAGTCATTGACCGTCGCCGTGCCGTCCGAAAAATCCTCGGCCTGCTGCAGCACCGGATCTGGGATGCGGTTGGCAAAGACATCGCCCGGCAAAAACAGGACGGGCAACCGGTTTACATGCGCGAGTGCTGCCGCCGTCACCATGTTGAGCGCGCCAGGGCCGATCGACGAGGTCGCGGCCATGAAGCGGCGGCGGAAATTGGCCTTGCCATAGGCGATCGCCGCATGCGCCATCGCCTGTTCGTTGTGGGCGCGGAAGGTCGGCAATTCGTCGCGCACCTGGTAGAGCGCCTCGCCGATGCCGGCGACATTGCCATGCCCGAAGATCGCCCAGACGCCGCCGAAGATCGGCACTTTTTTGCCGCCGATCTCGGTCATCTGCTTGCTCAGAAAGCGGGTCAGCGCTTGCGCCATCGTCAGGCGGATTGTCTTGCTCATGGTGTTTTCCTCCGCAGTCCTGTGCCGCGCCTTTATGCTGCTTTACGGCCACGCGCGGCAAGCCACGCTTCGGTCAACTGTTCGAAGCGCGCGGCCATGTCGGCGATCGCTTCGTCGTCCGACATCTTGCCGGCCAACCACTGTTCGGCGGCGTGGACGAAGATGGTGCGGCCGACGGCGAAGCCCTTGACGATCGGCGCCTTGGCGGTAGCGGCGAAGGCAGCTTCCAGCTCGTCCTGCGGCGCTTCCAGCCCAAGCAGCACGACGCCACGGCACCACGGATCGTGCTTGAGGATGACGGCTTCGATCTTGGCCCAGGCACCGGCCGACGCCTGCGGTTCGAGTTTCCACCAGTCGGGCTTGATGCCGAGCGCATAGAGTTCTTCCAGCGCGCGCGGGATCGTCGTGTCGTCGAGCGTGCCGTGCTTGCCGGCGATGATCTCGACCAGCAATTCGCGTCCGACCTTCCGCGCGGCCTCGAACAGCGCGCGCAGTTTCTGCTGCTGCTCTTCCTTGAGCGCCGCCGGATCGTCAGGGTGATAGAAGCACAGGCATTTGATGCAGTGGTCGACCGGCCATTCCACCAGCTGCGAGCCGATGTCCTGCGAGAACTCGAAGCGCAGTGGCCGCGAGCCCGGCAGTTCGACGGGACGGCCGAGCCAGGCGAAGCGATGGCGGGCGAACTCGAACATCGCCTCGCGGCCATGCTTTTCGTCGATCAGCATGCCGTAGCCGTCGCGGCCGGCCGCGACTTTTGCTGCGGCCTTGACCGCCAGCACCTTGAAATCGCGGATGCGCGCCGGATCGGCGCCGGTCTTGGCCGCGACATCCTCAAGCTGGACGCGGTGGTCGCAGGCGAGCGCCATCATCGAAGGAATGTCGCGGCGGCGGGTCGTCGCCCAATGGATGTGGTTGATCGCCTCGTCCTTGCGCAGAGCGAGATGCTTGCTGCCGTTCCTAAGGAAGAACTGCAGCTCCTCGAAGGTCGGATATTCCGGCGCGCACAGCAGCCGCGACACGGCAAAGGCGCCGCAGGCATTGGCCCAGGTTGCCGACGTCGCATGGTTTTCGCCACCCAGCCAACCGCGCAGGAAGCCGGACATGAAGGCGTCGCCGGCGCCGAGCACATTGTAGATCTCAATCGGAAAACCCTTGCCGACGATGCCGTCTTCAAGATCGTCGCTGATCGGGCCATCATAGACGATGCAGCCCATGGCGCCGCGCTTCAAGACGATGGTCGCCTTGGACAGCGAACGGATGGTCTTCAGCGCGCTCAGGCAGTCGTCGGCGCCCGAGGCGATCATGATCTCTTCCTCGGTGCCGACGATGAGGTCGCAGTCGGGCAGCACCGTCTTCAACTGGGACGAGACGCGATCGGACTTCACATAGCGCTCGAAGCCTTCGGCATGGCCGGCCAGGCCCCATAGGTTCGGCCGATAGTCGATGTCGAACACCACCTTGCCGCCCTTGGCCTTGATGATGCGGATCGCCTTGCGCTGGGCGGCGTCGCTGTTGGGCCGGGAAAAATGCGTGCCGGTGACGACGATGGAGCGCGCCGAGGCGATGAAGGCCTCGTCAATGTCTTCCGGCGCCAGCGCCATGTCGGCGCAGTCGCTGCGATAGAAGATCATCGGCGAGACGCCTTCGCTCTCGACCGAAAGCAGCACCAGCGCCGTCAGCCGCTCCTTGTCGGTCTTGAGACCGTCGACATTGACGCCTTCGCGCCGCAGCTGTTCGCGGATGAAGCGGCCCATCTGCTCGTCGCCGACGCGGGTGAGCAGAGCCGAGCGCAGGCCGAGCCTTGCGGTGCCAACCGAGATGTTGGCCGGGCAGCCGCCGACCGACTTGGCGAAAGAGGTGATATCCTCCAGCCGCGAGCCGATCTGCTGGCCGTAAAGGTCGACGGAAGCGCGACCGATGGTGATGACATCGAGCGGAGCGTATTTCGCGTCCACGGCTTCGCTCATTGGAACCTCCCGTCAGTCTTGTTGTCGTTAGAGCGGCTAGCCGTTTCACGGCGAACCACTCTAACTCTTGTTTCACGCAATTCCGGACGCGAAACCGCTCACACTTTCGCTGGAATTGCTTTTGCGACCTAGTTGGGGGACACGCGCGAGCGGCAGCGTGACGCCGCCAATATGAAATAATAATTCCAATCCATAGTCAATATGGAATGAGCATTCCTTCTCGGAAAAGTGCTGCGGATGATCGCCGCCGGGGACTTTCGCGTTCGGCTCCTTTTACCAGGGGAGCGGACCGTCGTCGTTGAAATAGCCGGCGGTCGGACCATCGGCATCCAGGGTCGCCAGGTGTATGACGATCTCAGCCGCCTGCTGCACAGTGCGGTGGCCTTTGAAGCCGTTGAGGTCAGTGGCGGTATAGCCGGGCGCCGCGGCGTTGATTTTGATGCCGCTCGGCCCGAGTTCCCGGGCGAAGGCCACAGTAATGGCGTTCAGCGCCGTCTTGGAGCTGCCGTAGCCCAGCAGGTTGACCGCCTGGTTCGGCGTGCCGGAATCGAGCGCGCGGCCGATGGACCCGGTCGAACTGCTGACCATGACGATGCGCGCGGCCGGCGCTGCCAGCAGCAGCGGCAGAAAGGCCTGGGTGACGCGGATCGGCCCGAAGACATTGACCTCGTAGGTTGCCGTGATGTCGGCCAGATGCTGCTCGCTCGGCGGCAGCTCGTAATTGATGGCGATGCCGGCATTGTTGACCAGCACGTCGAGACCGGGGCCTTCAGCGCCGACCATTTTGGCGGCGGCCGCCACGCTGTCGTCCTGCGTGACATCAAGCGCAAGCCATTGAACGTCCAGGCCTTCGGCGCGCAATTCTCGTTCTGCGGCCATTCCGCGCCCGGCATCCCTGGCGCCGAGCCACACCTTGAAGCCCATCGTCGCCAGCCGTCGGGCGATTTCGCGGCCGATGCCCTTGTTGGCGCCGGTCACCACAGCGGTTTTCGTCGTCGTCATTTTATATCTCCATTTCTCCCTATCGGAGACACAGAGATGGCGCGCCGCCGGCGATACCGCGCGCCGGAATCTATCTAGCTCTTGCCTAATCCTCTCATCCGCCTTGCGTCATCCGTCTGGATGCGCGATGCTGGCGCCATGAGCGAGGCCTTGCGGGAACTGATCGACATTGCCGGCCGTCATGCAGACGGACGGCGGGTGAGAACGGCGATCCCGCATGTTTCGATCGGCCGCAGCGAAGCCACCACAGCACCGGTGGCGGGTGTGTGGGGGTCCGGGATTCTGTTCGTGCTGCAGGGCGCGAAGACGGTGCTGATCGGCGACAGGGCGCTTCGCTACAATCCCGCCAGCTATTTCATCTACACGGTGGAAACGCCGACGATCAGCCAGATCATCGAAGCGAGCGCCGGGCGTCCGTACCTCGCTATCGGCTTCGCCCTTGATCTGCCGGCTGTCGCCGCCCTGCTTGTCGAGCACGAGCCGGCGCTTGGCGGCGACGGTTTCTCCACCTCGCCCGTCAATGACGATTTGCTCGACGCATTGCGGCGCATCATGCGGTTGCTCGACCGGCCGGCGGAGATTCCGGTGTTGGCCAGCATGCTCGAACGCGAGTTGCTGTTTCGGCTGCTGCAAGGACCCCAGGGCGGGAAGCTTCGCCAGCTGGCGCGCACCGATGGCCATCTGTCGCGCATCGGCCAGGCGATCGCCTGGATCCGGACGCATTGCCATCAGCCGATCCGGGTCAGCGACCTCGCCCAGATCGCCCATATGAGCGAGGCTGCCTTTTACCGTCACTTCAAGGCGGCGACGGCGATGAGCCCGATCCAGTATCAAAAACAGATAAGGCTGCTGGAGGCCCGCCATCTGCTGCTTGCCCAGCCGGGCAATGTTGCCAGCGTCGCTTTTGCCGTCGGCTATGAGAGCGCTTCCCAGTTCAGCCGGGAATATGCCCGCCAGTTCGGGTCGCCGCCGGCGCGTGATGCGGCGCGGCTTTCGGCGGCAGGCGAGGCGGCGGCAGAGGTGATCTAGGCCTTACGCTTACGCCCGGTGCTGCGCCGCTTCTCGCCGACGCCGACGGTCAACGCCATGGCCAGCGCCATGGTGGCCGACAGCGAGCGGAAGCCGGCGAAATCGGCCTCGGCGACTTCGAACCAGACCCTGGCGAACTGCGCCAGCGGCGAAAAAGAGCTGTCTGTGATGGCGACGATCGGCACCCCCTGTTCGGAAATGGTGCGGGCTTCCTCGATGGTGGCCGGCGCATAGGGCGAGAAGCTGATGGCAATGACGGCATCCGCCGGCGTGGCGAAGGCGACCATTTCGGCGTTGAGGCCGGCAGCCGACTCGATCAGCTGGTTGCGGATCTTAAGCTTGCCCAGCGCATAGGCGATGTAGCTTGCCACCGGATAGGAGCGGCGCTTGGCGAGCACATAGATGGTCTCCGCCTTGGCCAGCAGCGAGATGGCGTCTTCCAGATGCGCTTCGTCCAGCGTGCGCGAAATGTCGTTGAGCGAGGTGCTGGCAGCGGCGACGAAGCCGTCGAAAATGGCGCGGTGGCCCGCACCCGCATCGGCCTTGGCGCGCAGCGCCTGCAAGCGTTCGTCATAAGACGAGTTGCGCTCGCGCAGCCGCTCGCGAAACACCTGCTGCAGGCTGGTAAAACCGTCAAAGCCGAGCTGCTGGGCAAAGCGGATCAGGGTCGAGGGTTGCACGCCGGCCGAAGCGGCGATGCTGGCGGCGGTGCCGAAGGCGATGTCGTCGGGATTGTCGAGCGCATAGGCGGCGATCTGGGCGATGCGCTTGGGCAAGGTTTCGCGGCGATCGAGGATCGTGGCGCGCAGCGTCTCGAAGTCGCGAGGTACCCGTTCGTCCATCGTCGGCCCGTCCAAGCTCATCGGTGAAACGTCCTCTCTGCCCCATCATAGCGAGCCTGCGCAAGAACACCATAAAAAATGAGGCAGACATTCCATTCCGAGAAAAAATGGACTAATTCATCCACCGGTCGCTTTTGGCATTGGGAGAAAAGAAATGGTCGGCGTCGGTCTTATCGGCACGGGTTTCATGGGCAAGTGCCACGCCATAGCGTGGAGTGCCGTCGGCGCCGTCTTTCCCGATGTCGCCAAGCCAAAACTGGTTCACCTCGGCGAGGTCAATGAGGAGCTCGCCAAACGCAAGGCGGGCGAGTTCGGCTTCGCCAAGGCCTCCGGCGACTGGCGCGCCGTGGTCAACGACCCCGAGGTCGACATCGTCTCCTTGACCACGCCCAACCAGTTCCATCCGGAAATGGCCATCGCCATCCTCGAAGCCGGCAAGCATTTGTGGTGCGAAAAGCCGATGGCGCCGAGTTTCGCCGAGGCCGAGGCGATGGCAGCCGCGGCGAAGAAGTCCGGCAAGGTTGCGGCGCTGGGCTACAATTACATTCAGAGCCCGGCGATCCGCCACATCGGCGCGCTGCTCGACGAGAAGATCATCGGCGAGGTCAACCATCTGCGCATCGAGATGGACGAGGATTTTATGGCCGACCCGGAAGCACTGTTCTTCTGGAAGCATGAGGCGGCGTCCGGCTACGGCGCGCTCGACGATTTCGCCGTGCATCCGCTGTCGCTGGTCTCCACTCTGTTCGGCCGCGTCGCCAGTGTCATCTGCGACATGGCCAAGCCCTATGCCGACCGCAAGCTGGCCGCCGGCGGGCGCCGCGCGGTCGAAACCTACGACATTGCCAGCGTGCTGATGCATCTGGAAAACGGCATTGCCGGCACGCTGCTGGTCAACCGCTCGGCCTGGGGCCGCAAGGGCCGCATCGCCATCCAGATTTTCGGCTCCAAGGGCTCGATCCTGTTTGACCAGGAGCGGATGAACGAAATCCTGCTCTACGTCACCGCCGACCGCCCGACAGAGCAGGGCTATCGCACCATTCTGGTGGCGCCGCACCACAAGCCCTACGACGCCTTCCTGCCGGCGCCCGGCCATGGCCTCGGCTTCAACGATCTCAAGATCATCGAATGCCACGAATTGCTGACGCGGCTTGCCGGCAAGCCGGCGCGGGTGATCGAGTTCGCCGAAGGGCTGGAGATCGAGCGCACCGTGCACGCCATGGCAAGATCGTTCAACGAAAAGCGCTGGGTGGATGTGCGGTAGAACCGCTCACTTCACCCGGTCGCGGCCACAGCGTTCGTCTCCCAGCCGTCGACCCAGACCTGTCGCAAGCGATCGCCTTCGCCCTTGAAGCGCAGGCCGGTCGGCTGGCAATCCTCGATGCGGTCGCTGCGGAAATTGCGGATCGCCTGGCGCAATTCGCACCAAGCGACGATGTTGGCGGTCTCGGCGTAGTAGATCAGCGCGATCGGGCGGATCAGGCGTTCGGAGGCGCGGCCCATTTCGTCGCGATAGGAGAGGTCGAGCTTCTCCTCGTCGCGGATGGCGCGGCGCACCAGCGCCAGATCGATGGCGCCGATTGCGGGCGCGGCAAAACCCCAGACATGCAACGCATTGGCGTCGAACGCCTGGCGCAAGGGCGGCGGCACCGCACCGGCGATCTTGGTGCTGACGCGCTTGGCCGCCTGCTTGAGTTCGCTGTCGCCGGTGCGTTCGAGCAACGCCAGCGACAACACGATCGCCTCCATTTCCTCGATCGAAAACATCAGCGGCGGCAGGTCGAAGCCGGGTCGCAGTATATAACCGATGCCGCGCCCGCCTTCGATCGGCACGCGCATCGCTTGCAGTGCTGCGATGTCGCGATAGATCGAGCGCACCGTCACTTCCAGCTGCTCGGCAATCATGGCCGCCGTCACCGGCTGCCTTGCCAGCCGCAGGATCTGGATGATCTCGAACAGGCGCGACGCCTTGCGCATTTCCGCTCCCCGATGAAACGCTACTGACACATCCCCGTCAGTTGGGATGGTCTATTGGACTGCCTATCGGCTTGAAAATCAACAAATTCCTCAATGGCACTCCAGCAGGAAGCGACAGGCAACTGACATGAGTTATGCAGAAAATCTCTGGCTTTTCTTTATCCTGCTGTTCGGCATCATCATCGTGCCCGGCATGGATATGCTGTTCGTGCTCGCCAATGCGCTGACCGGAGGCCGCGACAGGGGGCTTGCCGCCACCGGCGGCATCATGGTCGGCGGTATCGTGCACACGCTGAACGGCGCTATCGGCGTCGGTCTGCTGATGCATTTCGTGCCGATCCTGTTCAAGCCGTTGCTGCTCGCCGGCGCCGCTTACATGGCCTTCATCGGCATCACGCTGATGCGCAGCTCCATCACCGTCGGCGATGACGGGCCCGCCGGCAGCCGCTCGGCATGGAAGGCGTTTCGCCAGGGTTTTGTGACCTGCCTGATCAACCCCAAGGCCTACCTGTTCGTGATTGCCGCCTACCCGCAGTTCCTGAAGCCGGATTACGGCGCGATCTGGATGCAGGCGACGATCATGGGGCTGCTGACGGTGCTGACCCAGGCCGCGATCTATGGCGGGCTGGCCATCACGGCCGGCCGTAGCCGGAACCTGCTGGTCGCCAATCCGCGGGCGACCGCTTTTGCAGGGCGGGCAGCCGGGCTGCTGCTGTTTGCGGTTTCGGTGTTTACGGCATGGGAGGGGCTGAGCGCGGCGTGATCTCCGACCAAGCGATTCCAGTACACGTCTCGGCGCTGCGCTTGCGGATCACAGTCCCGGTCTTGTCGTCGAGGGCGGCAGCGGCCCCGCCCGCGAGATCGACGACTTCATGACCGTCCCACGCTCACGCCCAAGGCGACGAGAAGCTCGTCCAGTTGCTCGAACGTCTCGCCCATCGCATCCGCCGCGCCGGTACCGGCCGCGTCGAGAGCCTCCTTCGAGGGGTAGAGCTCGTGCATGACCACCAGCGTCTTGCCACCCTTTTCCTCGAAGGTCACCGTGGTGACAGGCCCACCGTCACCACCTTCGTCATTGGTCCAGACGATGCGCGAGTGCGGTGTCACTTCGATATACCTGCCGAAGAACTCGTCAGGCTTTGAGGCATCGTGGCCGAACACCAGACGGTATGTGCCCCCGGTACGAACATCCATCTCGCAGGAACGCAGGAACATGCCCATCGACTTCGGCACCCACCACTGCTTGAACAGCTCGGGCTTGGTCCACGCCTCGAACACGATACGCGCCGGGCCGTTGACGGTTCGCGTGACGACCAGCTCACGCTCGGATTTCCGTTCGACCGTCGTGCGGTTATTCATAGGCTCACTCCCGGTTCTTTCGTGCATCGGCTTTCTCCTTCCGGTTCAATTCCTCGACAACCTTGTCCAACTCGTCGAAGCGCGCGTCCCAGAGTTGGCGGTGCCGCTCGATCCAGGCCGCCTCTTCCCCCAGTCCGCGCAAGCCGAGCTTGCAGGTCCGCACGCGGCCGACCTTCTGCGTGGTGACGAGCCCCGCCTGCTCCAGGACGCCGACGTGCTTCTTCATGCCCGTGAGGGTCATGTGGAACTTCCCGGCAAGCTCGGTGATCGACGCGTCTGCGCGTCCGAGCTGCTCCAGAACGCCCCGCCGGGTGGCGTCCGAGAGCGCGGCGAACGAGGCATCTAAGTCGGCATACTGAACCATATGGTTCAGTATTTAGCAGACGGATTGCCGGCGCGCAAGGGGAGGCGCAGCGCGCTGCGTTGCCGAGCGCCTCAAATCGACTTCGTTTCGATGCAGATCGACTCGGCGATGCTCAGACCCTGGGCGGCGCAATCCTGGCTGGATTTCGAACCGCCGCCCTTCCCACATCGCCTCGTATCAGGCGGCGCCCTGCCGGTTCTCCAGCATGGCGCGGCGGGCCGAGCGGCGCCATTCGACGGCACCGGCAAGGCCGTGCAGTACCGTCTCGGTGGTCGCCCAGTCGATGCAGCCGTCGGTGATGCTCTGGCCATAGACGAGCGGCTTGCCGGGCACCACATCCTGGCGGCCGGCGACGAGATTGCTCTCGATCATGACGCCGATGATGCGCTCGTCGCCCGCCGCCACCTGGCCGGCGACGTCAGCCGCCACCTTGGGCTGGTTCTCCGGCTTCTTGCTCGAGTTGGCGTGGCTAATATCGATCATCAACCGCGGCGCGACACCGATGCGGGCGAGTTCGACCGAGGCCGCTTCGACGCTTGCCGCATCGTAATTCGGCTGAACGCCGCCGCGCAGGATGACATGGCAGTCCTCATTGCCGGTGGTTGCAGCAATTGCGCTGCGTCCGCCCTTGGTCACCGCCATGAAATGGTGCGGCTGAGCAGCCGATTTCACCGCCTCGGCAGCGATCCGCAAATTGCCGTCAGTGCCGTTCTTGAAGCCGACCGGACAGGACAGCCCCGAGGCCAATTCGCGGTGGATCTGGCTCTCGGTGGTGCGCGCGCCGATGGCGCCCCAGGCGACGAGGTCGGCAATGTATTGTGGGATGGTCATGTCGAGGAACTCGGTCGCCGCCGGCAGGCCGAGATTGTTGACGGCCGACAAGACGTTGCGCGCCATCCGCAACCCTTTCTCGATGTTGAAACTGCCGTCGAGGTCGGGATCGTTGATCAGGCCCTTCCAGCCGACCGTGGTGCGCGGCTTCTCGAAATAGACGCGCATGACGATCTCGAGCCGGTCGGACAGGGTCTCGCGCAGCGCCGCCAGACGGCTGGCATAGTCAACGGCCGCGACCGGATCGTGGATGGAACAAGGGCCAACGATGACAAGCAGTCGATCGTCGGCCCCCGTAAGGATGGAATGGATGGCGTTGCGCGACGTGGCGACGGTGCGCGTCGCCGTCAGCGTGCGCGGTATCTCGCGCATCACCTCATCCGGTGTGCTCAATGCCCTGATTTCGGTGACCCGAAGGTCGTCTGTGGTGGTCAACACGGCTTTCTGCTCCTGTTTTTTAGGAGACCTGCCGGCTGAAACAAAAAAGCCGCCAGGTCTGGCGGCTGTTCGGACTTGTTGCTGCAATCTTCAGATCGAGCGCAATCCTCCCGCCGCCAGCGAGCTGCTAAAGTACCAATACGTGGCGGACAGGTTGATCATGAGGCTCATATAGTCGATGCCGGGGCGTTTGTCACGTCTCTGATGCGGCTACGCATTGTCCCAGTCCGCGTTGTGCTCCTGGCCTTGCGGAAACCAGATGCCGCGCCGAAGAAAGTTGGCTCCACTCATATTGGGCACGACGTGATTTTGATCGAGATCGTTCATGTCCTTGATGATCGCGATGCCGGTGATTTTCTCCGTGGAGCCGAAGGCGAGTTCGAATAGTCGCAAGGCGTCGGCTTCCGACCGCGCGGTGATGCCGACGCCTAGATGACCGTCTATCGTGATCCAGTATGGGTGCATCGGATTTCCCTTGGCCGCAATCTGGGTGTGACGATCCGCTCGTCGTCACCTGAGCCCAATCCCTTTATGTTGATAGCAAGACGATCAGCCGGAGGCGGCGCGAAGCGAAGCACCTGTCATGACAGAGCCATACCTTCTTATCGCAATCATAGCATTTGTATTGGCGATGGCCGGGACCGTCTATGGCTTGAGGTCCCAGAATCTGAGCCTCGGCTGGCGCTTTGTCCTGTTCGGTGCTGTTTTCGTTTTGATCGCCCCCGGCTTCTTCCTTGTCTTCGCCTGGTTCTTTGCCCGTTTCGGCTAGCGGGCGATATAGTCGCGCGGTTCGTCGAGCTGACGTTCAAGGTCGAGATCGGCGCCCCGCAGCGGCGAGTCCAGCAGGAACTCGGCGAGCGTCCCTTTGCGCGCGGTCTTGCGCTGCCATTCCTCGGCCGAGACGACAACCACACTCGGCTTGCCGTTCTTGGTGATCGTCTGCGGCGAGGACTGCGCGCGCTCGATGACTTCGGAGAGCCGGGCTTTTGCCCCGGTGACCGTCCAGTTCGCGTCTTTGGGCGAGGTCAGCATCAACATCCCTCCTGACTAGTCTGACTATCATAGGAATGGCGGTGCTGTCGCAACAGAGGGCGAGGCTAATCGATTGCGCCTACTCGCCGATCACCCCGGCAATGTTCTGGTCATAGTCGACGAGCGAACCGGTCATGACGCCAGCCTGCGGGCTGATCATGTAGCTGATCAGCCGGGCGAGTTGGTCCGGCTTGACCAACTGGCCCATCGGCTGGCCGGCCTCGGCCGTTGCCAGCCAGTCGTCGGGCGCGTCATGCCATTTCTTCTGGACGATGTCCTCGCCTTCGGTGTCCATCCAGCCGGGCAGCACGGCGTTGCAGCGGATGCGGTTCCTCCGATAGGAGCTGGCGACGTTCTTGGTCAGCGTCATCAACGCGCCCTTGCTTGTCGAATAGGGCGTCAGAAATGACTGGCCGGCATGCGCCGACATCGACAGCACGTTGACGATGGAGCCCGGCGCCTTGCGCTCCAGGAGATGGGTGACCAGGCCTTGCATCAGGAAGAAGGGTCCCCGCACATTTGTGGCGAAGATCTGGTCGAAAAGATCTTCCGACGTTTCGACCAGCGAGCCCCGTGCGGAAGTGGCGGCGGCGTTGACCAGCGCGTTGATGGTGCCGAAATGCGAGATGGCGGTGGCAACGGCGCGCTTGCAGTCGGCCACCTTCGAGACGTCGGCGCTGATGAAGATCGCGTCGACGCCAGCCTTCTTGAAGTGGGCGACGGCCTTGTCGCCCTTCTCCTGCGAGCGGCCGATGAGCGCCAATGCCCGGCAGCCTTCGTCGGCCAAGGCCTCGGCGACGGCAAAGCCGATGCCTTGCGCGCCGCCGGTGACGATGGCGCGTGTGTTCGAATTGCGATCGGCTGATGCGCTCATCGCTCTGCTCCCGTAGGTTCTTCCTAATTGCTCTTACTTGTCGAGGCGGACGGTCTTGCCAGTCGTTGCCGACTTCAGCGCAGCATCGGCTAGCTTCAGCGCCACCAGGCCGTCGGTGCCGCTCGGCGATGCCTTCTTGCCCGAGGTTGCGGCGGCAATGAAGGCGGCAATCTCGATGGCATAGGCGTCGAGATAGCGGGTCATGAAGAAGTCGTGCAGCGGCGGGCGCGTATAGCCCTTCTCGCTGGCGACCTCGATCGACACCGGCCGCTGGTTTTCGGCGGCGACCATGCCCTTGGAGCCATGCACCTCGATGCGCTGGTCGTAGCCATAGGTGGCGCGGCGCGAGTTGGAGATGACGGCCTGCTTGCCGGACGCGGTCTCGAGGATGACGCTGACCGAGTCGAAATCGCCGGCCTCGCCGATCTTCGTGTCCACCAGCACCGAGGCATGGGCGCTGACCGCTACCACCTCCTCGCCGAGCAGGAAACGCGCCATATCGAAATCATGGATGGTCATATCGCGGAAAATACCGCCCGAGCGCTTGATATAGTCGATCGGCGGCGCGCCGGGGTCGCGCGAGGTGATGGTGACCATCTCGACCGTACCGATGGCGCCGTCGTCGATTGCCTTGCGCACGGCGGCGAAATGCGGATCGAAGCGGCGGTTAAAACCGACCATCAATGTTGCCTTGGCTTTCTCGACCACGGCCAGGCACTTCTCGACGCGCTTGACGTCGAGGTCGATCGGCTTCTCGCAGAAGATCGCCTTGCCGGCCTTGGCGAAGCGCTCGATCAGATCGGCATGGGTGTCGGTCGGCGTGCAGATGACGACGGCGTCGATGTCTTTTGATTTTTCAATCGCGTCGATGGTGCGCACTTCGGCGCCATAGGCTGATGCCAGCTCGGTCGCCGCCTTCTCGAAGGCATCGGCGACGGCCACCAGTCTGGCCTGCGGGTTGGAGCCGACGGCGCGGGCGTGGACCTTGCCGATGCGGCCGGCACCGAGGAGGGCGAAACGAACAGTCATGGAAATTTCCTCTAAGGGGATGGGCTCGAGAGAATTGTGTCTCCACCTTCCTGTTGGGGAAGGTGGGAAGGCTATTTCTGAACGCGGCAGATCGTCCCGGAAACCGGATGACCACCCTGTTTAGGCCGCGAGTTCCGCCTCCCCGGTCTTGGCGCCGGTGATGTAGGAGACGATGTCGTTGCCGTCGGTGTTTTCCTTGCGCAGATTGGCAACGATGCGGCCACGCCGGAAGACGACGATGCGGTCGCACAGGTCGAAGACCTGGCGCATGTTGTGGCTGATCAAGATCAGCGGCTCGCCATTGTCCTTCAGCGTGCGGATGATGTTTTCGACCTGCGCCGTTTCCTGCACGCCGAGCGCCGCCGTCGGCTCGTCCATGATGATCAGTTTCGACGCGAAGGTCGCGGTCCGGGCGATCGCCACGCATTGGCGCTGGCCGCCCGACATGTGGCGGATGGTGTTGGACAGGTTGGGGATTTTCACCGCGGTGCGGATCAGCGCGGCTTCCGTCGCTTTGCGCATGTATTTGCGGTCGAGGATCGAGAACGGGCCGAGGTTGAACAGCACCTTTTCGCGGCCGAGGAACAGGTTCGACGGCACGTCGAGATCGTCGGCCAGCGCCAGGTTCTGGAACACGGTCTCGATGCCCGCGGTGCGGGCCTCGATCGGCCCGGCAAAGTTCACTTCCTTGCCGTCGAACCAGATCTGGCCGCTGGTGCGTTGCTCCACAGCGGTGATCTGGCGCACGAAGGTCGACTTGCCGGCGCCATTGTCGCCCATGATGGCGACATGCTCGCCCTTGCGCAGCTCGAAATTCGCGCCTTCGAGCGCATGCACGCCGCCATAGCGCTTGGTGAGGTTTTCGGTCTTCAGGACGATGTCTGACATGGTCAAGCCCTCAATGCCCGCATGCGTTGACGCCACTGGTCGAGTACGACCGCGCCGACGATGATCACGCCCTTGACCATCTCCTGATAGTAGGCGTCGAGGCGCAGGAAGGTGAAGCCGGAGATGATGACGCCGAAGATCAGCGCGCCGATCACCGTGCCGATGATCGAGCCACGGCCGCCCGACAGCGAGACGCCGCCGATGACCGCCATGGCGATGGCGTCGAGCTCATACATCACACCCATGCCGGACTGGGCGGTCAGATTCTTGGAGCACAGCACGACCGCGGCGAGCGAGGCAAGAATGCCTGCGATCGTGTAAACGAGGATCTTGTGATTGGGGATCTTGATGCCGGACATGCGCGCGGCATCCTCATTGGAGCCGATGGCATAACAATGCTTGCCGTAGCGCGTATAGGTCAGGATTAGCTGAAACAGCACCGCCAGCGCCAGGAAGATGATGACCGGCCTCGAGCCGGTGCTGATGGCGGCAAAACTGTCGGTGGGAAACGAGATCGGCTGGCCCTTGGACCACCATTTGGCAATGCCGCGCGCGGTGATCATCATGCCGAGCGTGGCGATGAAGGGCGGGATGCGCGTGTAGGCGATCAACGAGCCGTTGATCAGGCCGGCGAGCATGCCGCAGCCGATCGCGACCAGCACCGGCACGATGACCGGCAGGTCGGTCCAGCCTTGCGCCAGGAACATCGCCTTGGGGTTGGGGTTGCCGTTGACCGTCGCCACCTGGGCGAAACTCATGGCGATCATGGCGGTGGCGCCGACAATCGAGCCCGAGGACAGATCGATGCCGCCGCAGATGATCACCTGCGTGACGCCAATGGCGATGATGCCGACGATCGATACCTGCAGGATGATGATCTGCAGGCGGGCCTCGTTGAAGATGCCGGCGACGTTGTCGCGGGTGTTGAACAGGAAGCTGTCGCCGAGAAAAATGCGACCGATCAGTTCGAAGACAACAACGAGGATGATGAGCGCCAGGAAGACGTTGAATTCGGCCGGCCATGTCCGCTTCTTCGCGTCATAGCTGACCCCGCCGACGCCATGCGATGTCTGTGCCATGTCTTGTCCTCCGTGAGGCCGCACCTGCCCTCCCGCCCGTCAGGGCGGTGAGGGAGACAAGAGCGGCGCGGATGTTGATGCGCCGCTCCGTTGTTCGGGCGAAGCGCTTGCCTCAGTTCTTCTTCAGGAACTTGTCGATGTTAGCCGGCGTCACGAGCTGGAAGGGCACATAGACCTTGTGCTCGACCTTCTCGCCCTTGGCGAGCTTCAGGGCTGCGTCCAGAGCACCGGCGCCCTGGCCGGCCGCGTCCTGGAACACGGTTGCGTCGAGGTCGCCGGCCTGCATGGCGGCCAGAGCGTCCTGCGTGGCATCGACGCCGCCGACGACGACCGCCTTCATGTCGACGTTGGCAGCCTTCATCGCCTGGATGGCGCCGATAGCGCTTTCGTCATTGTTGGCGATGACACCGTCGAACGGCTTGCCGGTCGAGAGCCAGTTGGTCATCAGGTTCTGCGCCTCGTCGCGGTTCCAGTTCGACGTCTGCTTGTCGATGATCTTGATGAAGCTGCACTCCGGCGTGGCGATGACATCATCGATGTCCTTGGTGCGCTGCACGGCGGCCTGGTTGGAAAGCTCGCCCATGATGACATAGACATTGGCTTCCTTCTTGCCGGCCTCGGTGAACAGGCGGCAGACTTCCTTGGTCTCGAGCGTGCCGGAATCGGCCTCGTTCGAAGCGACGAAGGCCTGGTTGTCGGGCAGCGTGTCGACGTTGACCGGCTCGCGGTTGACATAGACCAGCGGGATCTTGGCGGCTGCGGCAGCGTCCGACATCGCCTGCGTGGCCGAGGTGTCGACCGGGTTGACGATGATGGCGTCGACGCCCGAGGCGGCGAAGTTCTTGATCTGGTCGAGTTGCTTGGCGACGTCGTTCTGCGCGTCTTCGACCTGCAGCTCAACGCCGCTCATGCCCTTGGCCTGCTCGATCATGCCGTTGCGCAGCACGGTCAGGAAGTTGTCGTCGAACTTGGCCATCGACACGCCGATCTTGGCGGCAAAAGCGGACGAACTCATCAGCGCCGCGAAGGCGACGCCCAAAATCAGTTTCTTCATTGTGTTTCTCCTCCACATTTGGTGTCCGGCTGCACCGATCTACCCGGAATCCCCGATCGCCCGAGGAATCTCTCCCTGATATCGTCTCTGTTCCGGATGGCGCTTTCCCAAGGATTGGAACGCCAGGCTCCCTGTTTGAAACAGATGTTCCGGAACGAAAGAACCAAAATCCCTAGCTGGTGAAATATTTATTCCATTTTTCGGAGACGTCAAGAGCCATTCCAAAACCGGATGAAGGATTTTCGGAGGATGCCCCGCTTGCTTCGTCATCCACGGGCGGAGCAAGGCGCGGCAGCGACGCAGCGCAGACCCGAGGATCCATGCCGCGACTCCCAGGCGTTGCTACCGTCCAGAATTCTGCTCCGTTGCACTCTACGGCTGGGGTCACCGCATGGATCCCAGGGTCTTCGCGACGGAGCTCCGCTCCTGCTTCGCCCTGGGATGACGAAGGTTTAGGTGCCTCCGCTAATCGCCAACGCTTCGCTTCCTAAATATTCTCGGGCAAATAAATGTCGAACGGCAAGAACGTCTGGCCCGGCGCGTTCGCCGCTCCCGTCTCGATGGCATGGGCCATCAGGTCGACCAGTTCGCGGCTGAGAGCCGCCAGCGGCGTCGAGATCACCATGGTGAGGATACCGTCGGCCAGCGCCGCGCGCGACACCGCCGTGATCTCGTTGCAGATGACGGCCGGCATTTCGGCGGGCTTGGCTTGCCTCAGCGCCGCGACCGCGCCTTCCATACCGCCGCCGGCGACATAGCAGCCGACCAGATCGGGGTGGTGGCCGAGAAGATTGACCAGCGTGTCCCGGGTGATCTCATTGGCTTCCAGATTGACCAGCGTTTCCAGCAAGGTGAACTCCGGGGCCTGTTCGCGGAAGAAGGAGCGGAAGCCGATCTCGCGCAGCTCGTGGCCGTGGAAGCGGTGGCTGCCGACGAACAGCGCGACCTTGCCCGGGCGCTTTGCTGCCTTCGAGATCATCCAGGCCGCGGAGCGGCCGACCTTGCGGTTGTCGAGGCCGACATAGCCCTCGCGAATGCCGGCGGCGAAGTCGGACAGCAGCGAAAACACCGGCAGGCCTTTGGCTTTCATCTCCTCGACGGCGACCGTCACTGTCGGATGATCAGGCCCGACCAAAGCGATGGCCCGGCATTTGGAAGCCAGCTTGCGCGCGCGCTCGACGATTTCGTCAGGCGTCAGCGAGTCGGCGAAATCGATCGTGGCGACGCCACGAAAGCGCGGCGATTGCGATACGGCCAGCTCAAGCTGGCGCGCGAATTCGCTGTAGAAGACGTAATTGCCCCGGAGCAGCAGGAAGCCCAGCCTGTATTCCGGCAGTTCATGGCGCAGCCGCTGCTTGATCAGGCCGGCAGCGTGATAGCCGATCTCGGTCGCCGCCTCATAGACGCGGCGCGCCGTTTCCTCGCGCACCGGCAGGCGGCTGTTGAGCACGCGATCGACCGTGGCAACGCTGACGCCGGAAATACGCGCCAGGTCGGTGATGGTCGGCCGTTTCGCCATGTTTGCCTCGTTGAGTTGGTCGAAGGCTTCTTACATCATTTTGATAGGAAATGATAGAAATTATCTTTGTGATGTTGAGTCTATCATGCGTCGGCGGTATTTTCCGCCTCGAAGCCAGGCCGGCATTCGCTGTGGCGAGCGCCGATTGCCGTGGGAGGCAACCATGACCGCTACACCGTCCCGGCGCGACTACAGCCTGATCGGCCGTGACGCCAAGCTCGCCGTCGAGACCGGCCTGTCGGCGGCTGAGTGGTATCACACCGATATTCCGCGCAAGCAGATGAAGGAGCTGATGCAGCGCTCCGACGGGCCGGCGATCCGTGACACCGCGATCTGGCTCACCGCGCTGATCCTGAGTGCCGCCGGTGGCGCCTGGTTCTGGGGCGGTTGGTGGTGCGTGCCGTTCTTCTTCGTCTATGGCGTGCTCTACGGCTCGTCCACCGATTCGCGCTGGCACGAATGCGGCCACGGAACGGCTTTCCGCACTCAGTGGATGAATGATGCGGTCTACCAGATCGCCTGCTTCATGATCATGCGCAATCCGGTGACCTGGCGCTGGAGCCACACCCGTCACCACACCGACACCATCATCGTCGGTCGCGATCCTGAGATATCGGTGATGCGCCCGCCGGACCTGTTGCGCGTGGTTCTGGCCTTTGTCGGCGTGCTCGACGCCTGGCATGCGATGTCAGACATGCTGCGCAACGCCATCGGCAACATCAGCGCGGCGGAAAAGACTTTTATCCCCGAACAGGAACAGCCCAGGGCGATCCGCATCGCCCGCATCTGGACGGCGATCTATGCCGTCACCATCGCGCTGGCGCTGTACTTTGGTTCCTGGCTGCCGCTGATGCTGGTCGGCCTGCCCCGGCTCTACGGCGCCTGGCATCATGTCATGGTCGGCCTGCTGCAGCATGGCGGCCTGGCCGAAAATGTCATCGACCACCGGCTGAACAGCCGCACCGTCTACATGAACCCGATCAGCCGCTTCATCTACTGGAACATGAACTATCACGTCGAACACCACATGTTCCCGATGGTGCCGTACCATGCGCTGCCGAGGCTGCATGAACTGATCAAGCACGATCTGCCGGCGCCGACGCCGTCGATCCTGGCCGGCTATCGCGAGATGATCCCGGCCTTCCTGCGCCAGCTGCGCAACGAGGACTATTTCATCAAGCGCGAATTGCCGCCGACGGCGCGGCCGTATCGCGAGGAATTTCACAACGACGCCGTCGCCGCCGCGGCGGAATGACGATCCTGTTAGACTGTTTGTTTTGACGCAATTCCGGACGGAAAACCGCTACGCACTTTTCCTGGAATTGCTTTGGGAGAGAAAAAATGAGCGACTGGGTCGAGGCCTGCGCGGCCGGCGATATCGATGAAGAGGATGTGATGCGCTTCGATCATGGCGGCCGCACCTTCGCCATCTATCGCAGCCCGGACGATGATTATTTCGCCACGGATGGGCTGTGCACGCATGAAAAGGTGCATCTGGCCGACGGGCTGGTGATGGATGACATCATCGAGTGCCCCAAGCATAATGGCCGCTTCAACTACAAGACGGGCGCGGCGCGCGGCGCGCCGGTCTGCGTCAACCTCGCGACCTATCCGGTCAAGGTCGAGGCGGGCAAAGTGCTGATCCAGATCGGATGATGGCGATGCAAGCGGGGATGGTCATCATCGGCGCCGGCGAATGCGGCGGGCGGGCAGCGCTCGCGCTGCGCGAGCTCGGCTATGACGGCCCGGTGACGCTGGTCGGCGACGAACCGCATCTGCCCTATGAGCGGCCTCCTCTGTCGAAAGATGCGATGGTAAGCGCTGCGCCCGAGATCAAGGCGATCGCCAGCGATGAGCTCCTGGCGGAACGATACATCCGGCATATCCATTCCGTGCAAGCCGTGGCGATCGACCGCGCGGCGCATATGGTGCGGCTGTCGGACGGCTCGGTCCTGCCCTACGACAAACTGCTGTTGGCGACCGGCTCGACACCGCGCAAGCTGCCGATGCCGGGTTTGGGTACGCGCTGCGTCTATCTCCGCACCTTTGCGGATGCGCTCGCTATTCGCGCCCACCTCACCCCCGCAAACCGCATCGCCATCATCGGCGGCGGCTTCATCGGGCTGGAACTCGCCGCTTCGGCGCGCAAGCTGGGCGCTGCGGTCACCGTCATCGAAGCGCAGCCGCGCATTCTGATGCGCGGCGTGCCGGCCGAGATCGCCGAGATTATTCATCGAGCACATGAAGCCGAAGGCGTGGCCGTGCTCACCGGCCAGGGCATCACCTCCATCGCCGATGACGGCACCGAGGTGCGCATCGCGCTCGCCGGCGGACAAGAGATCGTTGCCGATCTCGCCGTCATCGGCATTGGCGCCGTGCCGGTCACCGGGCTTGCTGGCGAAGCGGGCCTGACCGTAGACAACGGGATTGCCGTCGACGGTGAACTTCGGACCGACGATCCCGACATCTATGCCGCCGGCGACTGCTGTTCGTTTCCGCTCGCTGTCTATGGCGGCCGGCGGGTACGGCTGGAGGCCTGGCGCAACGCCCAGGAACAGGGCGCGCTGGCAGCGAAAAACATGCTGGGCGCCAGCGAGGCGCACGCGGCGGTGCCGTGGTTCTGGTCGGATCAGTATGGCCTGTCTCTGCAGATCGCCGGGCTTTCCGACGAAGGCAAAAGCACGGTGCGCCGCGACCTCGACGACGGAGCCTTCATCCTGTTCCACCTGGCGGGGGATGGCAGGTTAGTGGCGGCGAGCGGCATCGGACCCGGCAATGCGGTGGCGCGCGATATCAGGCTGGCCGAGATGTTGATCGCCAAAGGGGCAAAACCGGCGCCGGAGGCGCTGGGGTCGCAGGATGTGAAGCTGAAGTCGCTGCTGGCGGCGTGAGCCTACCCCTTGTGGGGAGGGTCGATCCGCGAAGCGGAGCGGGGTGGGGGTGCGGCGCAGATCCCCACCCGGACCTTCGGTCCGACCTCCCCACAAGGGGGAGGTAGGGGGCCTTGAGCTTCGCGTGTCCCTAAAACAGCGCCTTCAATTCGTCCAGCTTGTCGTTGACCAGCCAGCCATAATAGTTCTCTTCCGGCAGTTTCATCGGCTCGCCAGCGGCGCGGCGCTTGTCGTTTTCGGCCTTCAGCGCGTAGGCGCGCTGCTCGGGATTGCCTACATTGTAGAGCGTGGCGGTGAGCCCCGGATTGCCCGAAATGTCGAAGCCGGCAATGTTCTTATAGGCGTCGATCGATTTCTTGATTGTCGCCGCGACATAGGGCAGCGTCAGGTCCGGATCCATGATGGTCTTGTAGACCGAGTTGGGATCGCTGACGTCGAGCTCGGGCAACCCCGAAACCTTGTGCACGAGATCGCTCATCTGCAGCGCGGTCAGCGGGTTGAGCTGGCCGAGGCCAAAAGTCTGGCCGGCATAATAGGGCTGGAAGAAGGTGGCGCCGAAGCGGTCGTTGGGAAAACTTGTCCCGCCGACGCTTTTGCCGCGGAAAGAGTGGTTCCACACCTGCTCGCGGCACTCCCACAGATCGTAGCTGTCGGACATTGTGCATTTCTTGAATTCCGGTCGCTGCACGAAATCGGTGATGTCCTCTCCGTCATAGGCGAAGGACAGCTTGCTGGAGAGGTAGGAAATCGCCTTGACGTAATAGGTCTGCAGCCGGTCATAGGCGTCGACATTGTAGGTGTGCTCGCCGACAATGGCGCCGACGATATGGATCGGGTCAATGCCATAGGCGGCTGCCGCCTTCCTGATCTTGGCGCGCAGTTCGGCGTCACTCTGCAGCAGCGCATAGACCTTGCGGTACTTCGCCTGGAAGGTGGTGTTGGTGGCCTGGGTGCGACGGCTGGAGGCGCCGGGGATGTCGGGTTGCACCGCATTGCGGTTGCCCGCCGGCACCAATGTCGCCGCATCGGCGGCGAACAGCGTCGCCGCCAGCGTCAAGCTGAGAATGATCAGGATCAGTTTTTTCATGCGCCGCCGCCTAGAGAATTGCCGCGCAAACTAGGGAGTGCTCCCGGTTGAGTCGAGAGCGCCCCGTCACACGGCAAGACGAAAGGTGGCCTGATGATACCATCCGGCCACACATCATGCTGTTTGCCGGAAATTGTCGCCTGAACCGGCGCCGGACTGACCCGGCACCCTCGTTTAAAGGATGAATCGCGACAAATCTGTGTTTCGCGAGAGGTCGCCGACATGCTTTTCCACATAGGCGGCGTCGATGGTGACGCTGGTGCCGTTGCGGTCGGGCGCGTCGTAGGAGATCTCGTCCAGCACGCGCTCCATCACCGTCTGCAGCCGCCGGGCACCGATGTTTTCGACGCTGGCGTTGAGGTCGACGGCGATGCCGGCCAGCGAATCGATAGCGTCGTCGGTGAAGGTCAGGTCGACACCCTCCGTCTTCATCAGCGCGATATACTGCTTGATCAGGCTGGCTTCCGTCTCGGTCAGGATACGAACGAAATCGTCCTTCTCCAGCGCCCTCAACTCGACGCGGATCGGCAGGCGGCCCTGCAATTCCGGCAACAGGTCTGACGGCTTGGAAACGTGGAAGGCGCCCGAAGCGATGAACAGGATGTGGTCGGTCTTCAACGGTCCGTATTTGGTCGCTACCGTCGTGCCTTCGATCAGCGGCAGCAAGTCGCGCTGCACGCCTTCGCGCGAAACGCCGGCGCCCATGCCGCCCTCACGCGAGGCGATCTTGTCGATCTCGTCGAGGAAGACGATACCGTCATTTTCCGTTGCATCGAGCGCCCGGCGCACAACCTCGTCCTGGTCGAGCAGCTTGTCGGACTCGTCGTTGACCAGCAGCGCATAGGATTCCTTGACCGTCGTCTTGCGCGCCTTGGTCTTCTTGCCGCCCATCGCCTTCGACAGCATGTCGTTGATGTTGAGCACGCCGATATTGGCGCCCGGCATGCCGGGAATCTCGAAACCGGGCATGCCACCGGTGCCGGTGTCGGCAACTTCGATCTCGATTTCCTTGTCGTCGAGCTCGCCGTCGCGCAGCTTCTTGCGGAAGCTATCGCGGGTGGCCGGACTTGCCGTCTTGCCGACGAGGGCCTCCAGCACGCGTTCCTCGGCGTTGAGGTGGGCGCGCGCCTTGACGTCTTCGCGCATCTTTTCGCGCACCAGGCCGATGGCGATCTCGACGAGGTCGCGGATGATCTGCTCGACATCGCGGCCGACATAGCCGACTTCGGTGAACTTCGTCGCTTCGACCTTGACGAAAGGTGCGCCGGCGAGCCGCGCCAGGCGGCGCGAGATCTCGGTCTTGCCGACGCCGGTCGGGCCGATCATCAAAATGTTCTTCGGCATCACCTCTTCGCGCATCTGGCCTTCCAGCTGCTGGCGGCGCCAGCGGTTGCGCAAGGCGATGGCCACAGCGCGCTTGGCGTCTTTCTGGCCGATGATGAAGCGATCGAGTTCCGAAACGATTTCACGGGGAGAGAAGGTGGTCATATCACTAAATTCCACTTTGCCACTGCTTGATGGACTCGAACGGATGCAGCAGCATGATCACGTTGAGCGTCAGATTGTCCCGGATGAGGTAGCCGACACCCAGTTCGAAGATGAGGGCGAGGCCGACGATCACAGATATAGGTAGCTTTCGCGCCATCACAAATCCCAGCACCATGGCGAGTGTGTCGGACACCGAGTTGATGATCGAATCGCCATAGTAATCCAGCGAAATGGTGCCGGCGCGGTAGCGGTCGATGATGAACGGGCTGTTCTCGAGCAGCTCCCAGCCGCCCTCGATGACGACCGCAAAAGCCAGGCGCAGGCCGATCGGCGAGCGCGGGAACAGGAACCAGGCCAAGGCGTAGAACAGGAAGCCGTGGATGATGTGGGAGAAGGTGTACCAGTCGGAAATATGCTGGGAATTCTCCGAACTCATCACCACGCCTTGCCAGAGTTTGACGTAGCCGCAAGTGCAGATCGGCGTTCGGCCCATGCCGTACAGCGCGCCGGCCTGGAAGATGAGCAAAGCGAGCACGAGCAGAAGCCCCATCCGCCAGCTGTCTTCATAGGCCGAGTAATTTTTGTCCCCGCCCGGTGTCGTCATCAGTCTATTCCCCCTCTTGCGCGTCGCCTTCGGCATCGACGGCCATCAGCACGACGTCGCCATATTCCGAGTGCCTGCGATCAATGGCGCGGAACCCAGCCTTTTCATAGGCCCGGATGGCGCGGCCATTGCCGGGATGCGGATCGATGATGACGCGCGGCGCGCCTTCCTCGAACAGCTGTTCGACGAACTGCCTGACAATGGCCGAGCCGTGACCTTTGCCGACAAGGTCCCGCACGCCGATCGACAGGTCGATGCCGAGCGTGCCGAAAGGCTGGTCGGCATAGGGATGGCCATCCTCGAGATGCGGATCGTAGCTCTGCAGATAGGCGATCGGCCTGCCGTCGAGCTCGACGATCAGCGGCTCGACTGAAATCGAGTCGATATGCTCGCGAATGCCGGCGATTTCCGTCTCCGGATCGTCCCACCATTCGGCGACATGCGGCTCGGCCAGCCAGCCGGCGATCATCGGCAGGTCTTTTTCCGTCACCGGTCGAAAATCGTAGAGCACCGGCGGCTCAGGCGGCATCGAGCGTTTCGATGACGAAATTGTTGTTGGTGTAGACGCAGATGTCGGAGGCGATCTGCATCGCCTTGCGGGCGATCTCCTCCGCATCCTTGTCGGTGTCCATCAGCGCACGGGCCGCGGCGAGTGCATAATTGCCGCCGGAGCCGATGGCCATGACGCCGAATTCAGGCTCGAGCACGTCGCCGGTGCCGGTCAGCGCTAGCGAGACCGACTTGTCGGCGACAAGCATCATGGCTTCCAGCCGGCGCAGATAGCGGTCGGTGCGCCAGTCCTTGGCGAGCTCGACGCAGGCGCGCGTCAGCTGGTCGGGATATTGTTCGAGCTTGGCTTCGAGCCGCTCCAAAAGGGTGAAGGCATCCGCTGTGGCGCCGGCGAAACCGGCAATGACATTGCCGCCCTTGCCGATGCGGCGCACCTTTTTGGCGTTGCCTTTCATGATGGTCTGGCCAAGGCTGACCTGGCCATCGCCGGCGATTACCACCTTGTTGCCCTTGCGCACCGTCACGATGGTCGTGGCGTGCATGGTCAGTTCATTCGACATTTGGTGCTCCGATTCGCGCGATCCCGATGGAGGCGATTGGCGCGGTACGAGTGATTTCGATCGGCCATATGTATGCATGGGGCTGGTGATTGCAAACCGGCTCGATAGCGGCCCGCATCGCAACTGGCAATCGCCGGATCATGCTGCTAGAAGGCTTTCGTTTTCAAGCAAATGAGCGCTTGGAGGCATTGTCTTTCCGTTTCGCCCCCAGTCGTTTGCCCAAAGACAAGGACAAGGTCATGGCGCCCCGATCCGCCGAAGTCAGCCGCAAGACCAAGGAAACCGAGATCGCGGTCTCGGTTCATGTCGACGGCACCGGTATCTCCGACATGTCGACGGGCGTCGGCTTCTTCGACCATATGCTCGACCAGCTGTCGCGCCATTCGCTGATCGACATCACGGTCAAGGCCAAGGGCGACCTGCACATTGACGACCACCACACGGTCGAGGACACCGGCATTGCGATCGGTCAGGCGCTGGCCAAGGCGCTGGGCGAGCGGCGCGGCATCATGCGCTATGCCTCCATCGACCTTGCCATGGACGAGACGCTGACGCGTGCCGCGATCGACGTGTCCGGCCGGCCATTCCTGGTCTGGAACGTCGCCTTCTCGTCGCCCAAGATCGGCACGTTCGACACCGAACTGGTGCGAGAATTCTTCCAGGCGCTGGCGCAGAATGCCGGCATCACGTTGCATGTCACCAATCATTATGGCGCCAACAACCACCATATCGCCGAGACCTGCTTCAAGGCGGTGGCGCGTGCGCTGCGTTTCGCACTGGAGCGCGACCCGCGCCAGCCGGACGCGGTTCCCTCCACCAAGGGATCTCTGAAAGGGTAGGCTGATGGCCATCTATGTCGTGATGGAACCGCCAGGCCGCACCGAGGCGGCCGACGCCACCGCCTTTGTCCGCGACGGCTTTTCCTGGCTGGCTTTCCTGCTGGCGCCACTGTGGCTCGCCTGGCACAAACTATGGGTCGAGGCCGCGCTCGCCTTTGTCGCCATGGGCCTCATCTCGCTGCTCGGCCAAAGGCTGGGACTGGATTGGGCAAGCTCGGCGCTATCGCTGCTGGTCTCGCTCTATATCGGCCTGGAAGGCCAGGGGTTGCGGATCGCAGCCCTGCGCCGCCGTGGTTGGCATGAATGGGGCGTCGTCGAGGCCCGCAATCTGGACGATGCCGATATCCGTCAGACGCTGGACGCCGAGACGCTGGCGGATGAGCCGGCGCCGCTGCCGCGCATCGTGCCGGACGCCAGCCTTGCCCGGCCGGCACAGACCGGCCTGACGCTGGGGCTGACCCATACGCCGGGAAAAGCCTGACATGCGGGTTGCGATCATCGACTACGGGTCGGGCAATTTGCGCTCGGCCACCAAGGCCTTCGAGCGCGCCGCGCATGAAGCCGGCATTGCCGCTGCCATCGAGCTCACCGCCGATGCCGAGCGCGTGCGCAGCGCCGACCGCATCGTTCTCCCCGGCGTCGGCGCCTATGCCGATTGCGCGGCGGGCCTCCACGGCGTCGCCGGCATGTGGGAAGCGGTGGAGGAAGTGGCCATCGCCAAGGCGCGGCCATTCCTCGGCATCTGCGTCGGCATGCAGCTGATGTCGGAGCGCGGCCTGGAAAAGACGGTGACGAAGGGCTTTGGCTGGATTGCCGGCGACGTCAAGGAGATCACGCCCGCTGATCCCACGCTGAAAATCCCGCAGATCGGCTGGAACACGATCGATCTCAACCGAAAGCACCCGCTGTTTTCCGGCATTGCGACCGGGCCCAAGGGCCTGCACGCCTATTTCGTCCATTCCTATCATCTCGATGCGCAGAAGGCCGACGAAGTGCTGGCCGTCGCCGACTATGGCGGCCCGGTGACAGCCGCGGTCGCGCGCGGCAATCTCGCCGGCACGCAGTTCCATCCCGAGAAAAGCCAGGCGCTCGGCCTGGCATTGATCACCAATTTCCTGCGCTGGAGACCCTGATGAGCAAGAAGGGCTATTGGATCGTCATGCTCACGGTGACCGATCCGCAAGGCTACCAAGGCTACCGCGACGCCATCGGCGATGCCATTTCCAGCTTCGGAGGCCGCTATCTCGTCCGCGGAGGCGATGTCACCAACCCCGAAGGGTCGGATTTCGGCAGGCATGTCGTGGTGGAGTTCGATTCCTATGAGACGGCACTGAACTGTTATCGTTCCGAAGCCTATCAAAGGGCGCTGAAACACAGGCGGGCGGCGTCGACCGGACATTTTGCAATCGTCGAGGGCGCCTGACCGTGATCCTGTTTCCCGCCATCGACCTCAAGGACGGCAAATGCGTGCGGCTCAAGCACGGCGATATGGCGACCGCGACCATCTACAATGACGACCCGGCGGCGCAGGCCAAGGCCTTCGAGGATCAGGGGTTCGAGTGGCTGCACGTCGTCGACCTCAACGGCGCCTTCAAAGGCCAGAGCATCAATAGTGCTGCGGTCGGCGCCATCCTCAAGGCGACGAAGAACCCGGTGCAGCTCGGCGGCGGCATCCGCACGATTGCGCAGATCGAAGACTGGCTCGACCGCGGGCTGGCCCGCGTCATTCTCGGCACCGTGGCGGTGCGCGATCCTGACCTGGTCAAGGAAGCTTGCAAGAAGTTTCCGGGCAAGATCGCCGTCGGCATCGATGCCAAGGGCGGCAAGGTGGCGGTCGAGGGGTGGGCCGAGGCGTCCAGCCTCGGCGTCATCGAACTGGCGCAGAAATTCGAAGGCGCCGGCGTGGCCGCCATCATCTACACCGACATCGACCGCGACGGCGTTCTGACCGGCATCAACTGGGATGCCACGATCGACCTTGCCGACGCAGTGTCGATCCCCGTCATCGCCTCGGGCGGGCTGGCCTCGATCGCCGATATTGTGCGCATGACCATGCCCGATGCGAAAAAGCTCGAAGGCGCGATTTCCGGCCGTGCGCTCTATGACGGGCGCATCGATCCGGCCGAGGCGCTGGCGGTGCTGCGGGGCAAGGCAATGGAGACCCGCACGTGAAAATCTCCATCATCCTCGCCTCCTATGACAGCGGCCACTATCACGGCGGCATGGGCCAGGGACCGGACGCGATCGTCGCCGGCGGGCTTGTCGATGCGTTGACGCTGGCCGGCCATGACGTCACCGTCACCGATATCGGCAGGGTCGGCGATGAGCAGGAGCGCGAGATCGCGACCGGTTTTGCTGTCTGCAACGCCGTCTCCGGCGAAGTCCGCATCGCCATCGACCGCGGCCGGTTTCCGATCGTGCTTGCCGGCAACTGCCTGACATCAGCCGGTGCGGTCGCCGGCGAAGATGCCGATGCGATCATCTGGGCCGACCAGCATGGCGACCTCAACACGCCGGAAACCTCCGTCTACGGCTTTCTCGACGGCATGGCGCTGGCGACGGTGCTCGGCCTGTGCTGGAAGCCGATGGCCTCTTCCATCCCCGGCTTCAAACCGATCGATCCGTCCCGCTGCGTGCTGGTCAATGCACGCGATCTCGACCCCGCCGAAAAGGAGCTGCTGAAGACGCTGCCGGTGATCCGCGCCGAATGCCCCGACTGGGCAACGGCCTGCGGCCGGCTGAAGGCGCCGGACGCCAAGCGGGTCCATCTGCATCTCGATCTCGACGTACACGATCCCGATGCGCTGCAGGCCAACCGCTACACCACGCCGGGCGGTCCGGAGCCGAGACAGCTGCGCCAGGCGGTGTGCGGCATGGCCGGTCTGCTGCCGATTTCCGGCATCACCATCTCGGCCTACGATCCGGCCTTCGACGCGCAGGCCGAGGTTCCGCCGCTGGTCGGCGAACTGCTCACCGAATTGCTGGCGACGATGGAGAAGGACTGATGCTGAAGGCCCGCGTCATCCCGTGCCTCGACGTCAAGAACGGCCGCGTCGTCAAGGGCGTCAACTTCGTCGATCTGGTCGATGCCGGCGATCCGGTCGAAGCGGCCAAGGCCTATGACGCGGCCGGCGCCGACGAGCTCTGCTTTCTCGACATCACCGCGTCGTCGGACAACCGGGAAACCATCTTCGACGTCGTCGCCCGCACCGCCGAACAATGCTTCATGCCGCTGACCGTCGGCGGCGGCGTGCGCCAGGTCGCCGATATCCGCAAGCTGCTTTTGGCCGGCGCCGACAAGGTGTCGATCAACACCGCGGCTGTGAAGAACCCGGATTTCGTTGCGGAAGCCGCCGACAAGTTTGGCAACCAGTGCATCGTCGTGGCCATCGACGCCAAGAAGGTGTCGGCGCCCAGTGAGGCCGACCGCTGGGAAATCTTCACCCATGGCGGCCGCGAAAAAACCGGCATCGACGCGGTCGAATTTGCCCGAAAAATGGTCGACCGTGGCGCCGGCGAGATTCTGTTGACCTCGATGGACCGTGACGGCACCAAGGCCGGCTACGACATTGCGCTGACCCGCGCGATTGCGGATGCTGTGCGCGCGCCGGTGATCGCATCGGGCGGTGTCGGCACGCTCGATCATCTGGTCGAGGGCATCCGCGACGGCCATGCCGGTGCCGTGCTGGCGGCATCGATCTTCCATTTCGGCACCTACACGATTGCCGAAGCCAAGGCGCATATGGCCAAGGCCGGGCTGCCGATGCGGCTGGACTCATCCGTCGATCGGCCCTAGAGCGTTTCCGGCTAAGAAAGGCTTGCTACCGCGCCATGGCTGAATTCTCGCTCTCCGAGCTGGAGACAATCATCGCCCAACGTGCCCAGTCCGGCGACCCGGACTCGTGGACGGCGAAACTGTTTGCCAAGGGCATGGACAAGGCCGCGCAGAAGCTTGGCGAGGAGGCGGTCGAGACCGTTATTGCCGCCGTCAAAGGCGACAAGAAAGCCCTCGTTTCCGAAAGTGCCGATCTTATATATCATTGGCTTGTCGTGCTTGGGATTGCGGGGGTTCCGCTGGACGACGTACTGCGCGAGCTTGAGGGTCGTACCGGCCGTTCGGGCGTCGCCGAAAAGGCTTCGCGGTCGAAGGATTGACCGCTAGAGCCGGATGATTTCAGGCCAAGGCCTGAAATCTGAATCCGTCTCTAAATTCAAAGATGGAGCATGATGTCGTCCGAAAACCGCTTCACACTTTTCGGCATCATGCTCTAGGAGGGCAGGAAACTCGATGGACCAGCTCGCTCCGACCGAGAAATATTCCCCCTATCGTTTCTTTTCTGCCGAGCAATGGTCGAACTTCCGCGCCGACACGCCGCTCACGCTGACCGAGGACGAGATCAACCGTCTGCGCTCGCTCAACGACCCGGTCGACCTCGAAGAGGTCAAGCGCATCTATCTGTCGCTGTCGCGCCTGCTTTCAGCGCATGTCGAGGCCAGCCAGCTGCTGTTTCGGCAGCGCCAGGCCTTCTTCAACGCATTGGACGTGGTCAAGACGCCATTCATCATCGGCATTGCCGGTTCGGTCGCGGTCGGCAAGTCGACCACGGCCCGTGTGCTGAAGGAGCTGTTGGCGCGCTGGCCGTCGAGCCCCAAGGTCGACCTCATCACCACTGACGGTTTCCTGCTCCCCAACAAGGTGTTGCGGCGCGACAATCTGATGGAGCGCAAGGGCTTTCCCGACAGCTATGATGTCGGCGCGCTGCTGCGTTTTCTCTCGGGCATCAAGTCGGCGCAGCGCAATGTCCGCGCGCCGGTCTATTCGCATTTGACCTATGACGTCATTCCCGGCGAGTTCGTCACCATCGACCGGCCCGACATTCTGATCTTCGAAGGCATCAATGTGCTGCAGCCGGGCAAATTGCCGAAGGACGGCAAGATCGTGCCATTCCTGTCAGACTTCTTCGACTTTGCCATCTATATCGATGCCGACGAGAAGCTGATCCATCACTGGTACATCGCCCGCTTCATGCGGCTGCGCGAGACCGCCTTCCGCAATCCGGACTCCTTCTTCCACCGCTATTCGCAGCTTTCCGAAGACGCCGCGCGCGCCATCGCCGAAGGCCTGTGGGCCAACATCAACCTGAAAAACCTGCGCGAGAACATCGTGCCGACGCGGGCGCGCGCCGACCTCATCCTGCGCAAGGGCGCCAATCACCTGGTTGAGGAAGTGGCGCTCAGGAAACTGTGACGACTGGGTTAACGGCACTTTAGGCAATCCCGGCTAGTTTTTGCTGCAATTCCAGCGGGTCGGGAGCAAGCGGTGGTCAATGCGAGCGATGCCGTGGGCCGCAAGGCCCCGGTCTATTCCCTGGTCATTCCGATCTTCAACGAGGAAGCGGTGCTGCCGCTGCTGGTGCGACGCATCGGCATGCTGCTGGACAAACTGGACGGTCGTGCCGAGGCAATTTTCGTCGACGACGGCAGCCGCGACACCAGCGTCATCTTCCTGCGCGGCATGGCAGCCGAGGATGATCGCTTCAAGCTGATCGAGTTGTCGCGCAATTTCGGCCACCAGATCGCCATTACAGCCGGCATGGATGCGGCCGCCGGCGAGGCCGTCATTGTCATGGATGCCGACCTGCAGGATCCGCCGGAGGTGGTGCTCGATCTCGTCGCCAAGTGGAAAGAAGGCTACGAGATCGTCTATGCGCGACGCATCCGGCGTGAGGGCGAAACCTGGTTCAAGCGGGTCAGCGCCAGTATCTTCTACCGGCTGATCGAGAAGATGACCTCCGTCGACATCCCGCGCGACGTCGGCGATTTCCGGCTGATCGGACGCAAGGCGCTAGAAACCTTCAAGCGCATGCCCGAGCGTGACCGCTTCGTGCGCGGCATGTTCGGTTGGATGGGTTTCAAGCAGACCGCCGTGCCGTTCGAGAGGCCGATGCGGGCGGCAGGCGAAACCAAATATCCGTTCTGGAAGATGGTGCGGCTGGCCGTGCACGGCATCGTCAGCTTTTCCGACAAGCCGCTGCGGCTGGCGCTGTGGGCGGGTCTGGCCATTTCCGGCCTCGCCGCCCTGCTCGGCCTCTACGCGGTGTTTTCCTGGCTGTTTGTCAGCGGCGTGGTCCATGGCTGGACATCGACGGTGGTGATCATTTCCTTCCTGTCGGGCATCAATCTGCTGATGACCGGCGTCATCGGCCTTTATGTTGGCGGCATTCATGCCGAGGTGAAACGGCGGCCGCTTTACGTCGTCGACCGGCTGACCGGCTTCGAGGAAGCGGTCGCCGCGATGAGCAATTCCCAGGCGTCGAAAAAGACGCCCGCGACGCGCGAACGCCGGTTCGGTTGACTGTGCGCCAGGCGGTCAACGATCCTTTGCCCGGCGTCTGGTCATGGGCCATGGGCCGTTCGGAGCCAGCGCGAACCCTGCGATTTGCCGCAATCGGCGGCGTATCGACCCTGATCTACGCCGTGCTGACCCTGGCGCTTTCGGCCCGGCATGGCTTCGGCATGCCGGCGACATTCGCCTCGATCGCCGGCTACGGCGCCGGCGCGGTGTTCTCCTATTGCGGGCATCGCTTCGTAACGTTCATGTCGGACGGCGCGGTTGGCTTCGAGATCGTGCGCTTCGCCTGTGCCACGGCGATCGGATTTCTGCTCTCGGTCGGACTGGCCGTGATCCTTGCCGACGTAGCCGGACTGCCGCCATGGGTGCCGGTGGCAATCGCTTCCGTCCTGGTTCCGGTCCTGAACTTCATCATCCTGCGCAAATTCGTCTTCGTGGCGGCCCGATGAGTACGGAGATCCGCGCTTCGCTCATCGAGAGGGCCGCCATGACTTCGGCCCAGGGCAGCGCGCGAGCGCTGCCGCGGACTCTGGTCTTGTGCCTGCTGGTGCTGGCGGCCGCCGTGCCCTGGCAGATGCGCTGGGGTGTCATACCCGACACCAGTTGGGCAATCACCATGTCCGAGAAGGTGCTTGCCGGCTCGCGGCTCTATGTCGATCTCTTCGAGGTCAATCCGCCGTTCACGCCATGGCTGTTCATGCCGGCCGTGGCCCTGGCGCATGCGCTCGGCATTTCGCCGGAAGCCGTCATTCACATCTATGCCTATGCGATCTGCCTGCTGGGTCTCGGCTTTGCCGTGCGGATCGCCAGTTTGGCCAGCTTTGCCGAGAACCGCATCCTGTTCTCGATGTTGCCGCTGTTCCTGGCACTGTTGATCATTCTTCCCGGCAATGCTTTCAGCGAGCGGGAGCATCTGGGCATCGCCCTGTTTCTGCCTTTGCTGGTGTTGATGGCCTGGCGCGCCGCGCCGACGGAAGGGCGCAGGCCGAGCTTGCCGATAGCGGTACTGGCCGGCCTTTGCGGCAGCGTACTGCTGCTGGTGAAACCCTACTATGCGCTGATGGTGCTGGTTCCGGCGCTCTACGTGGCCTGGCGGCGCCGGTCGATCCGGTCGCTCTTCTGCATCGAATACTGGGTCATCGGCTTGGTCTGCGTCGCCTATCTCGTCGCGGTGCTGTACTTCTATCCAGAGTTCCTCAACACTATCTACCCGGTGTTGGCCGACACCTATATGCGGCTGCGGGTCGTGCAAGCGCTGTTGCTCAAATACGCACCGGCCTATCTCGTCGCACTCTACATGCTGCGTTTGCTTCGGCCAGGCCTCACCTTGTCGCCATTGGTCATGGTGTTCGTCCTGGCGTCGCTGGCGGCCACCGTGCCTCTCGTCTATCAGGCCAAGGGCTGGCCCTATCATGCATTTCCGGCGATCAGCCTGATGGCCGGAGCGTTGCTGCTCAGAGCCGTCCAGATCGACCCCGCAAGGCAATCGCCATCGAGCACGAGCATGGGGCCGGCGCGCATGCTTTTGCTCGGCCTCGCCATCCTGGCCAATGCTGTCCCCTTCTGGCCCAGCCAGAAACCTGATGCCGATTTCGTCGCCACGATAAAGGCCGTGGTAGACCATCCGACGGTCGCGCTCATGGGCTCGGACATTGCCGCGGGCCATCCACTGACGCGGATGGTCGGTGGCAGCTGGATCTCGATCTACTGCAGCGATTGGCTTGGCGGATTCGCCACCTATTTCGCGCAGGTCGAGGCGCAAAGCGGCAACCTGGCGGCGGCCGAACACTACCGGCAGATCACCGATCGCTACATCGATGACAAGCTTGCCCAACTCGAAACCAGGCGGCCATCGCTGGTGATTGTGCAGAAAGCGGACATCTTGTGGTTGACCGAGCTGTCCGGCCGGCAGGATTTCGTCCGCTTCATGCAAGGCTACCGGCAGATCGCCGAGGACGAAACGTTGAGGGTCCTTGTCCGCAACGACGCTAGACTGCCTTCGTCACCCGACGCAGCGTCAGATTGATGCGGCCGCCGTTCTTCAGCAGCGCCGAGGTCGAAGGATAGATGCGGTCGACGCCGTGGAAGCAGAGCCGGCCTTCGCCGCCGAGCACGACGACATCGCCGCTTTTCAGCCGAAACGACTTCGTACCGCCGTCGCGTGTCGTCAGCCCGACCCGGAACAGGCAGTCGTCGCCAAGCGAGACCGACACCACGGGCGCTGAGAAATCGGCCTCGTCGCGGTCCTGATGCAGGCCCATTTTGGCGTCCTGCGTGTAGAAATTGACCAGGCAAGCCTCCGGTGGGCGGGGATAGGCGGCGACCTCCTGCCACAATTGCGTCAGCGCGTCCGGGATCGGCGGCCATGGCTCTCCGGTCAGGGGATGCGTCGGCTGGTAGCGATATCCCAGCTGCTTGTCGGTGACCCAGCCAAGCGAGCCGCAATTGGTCATGCGCACGCTCATCTCCTTGCCGGTGCGCGGCATGGCCGGCACGAACAGCGGCGCCTGCTGCACAACGTCCCTGACCGCGTCGACCAGCGCTTCCTGCGCCGCGCGGGGCAGATAACCAGGCATATGGCGGACGCCTTGGGGCAGAACGAGCATCAGTGGACCCAGGTTGATCCGGGCAACAATGCCACCGCCAACCGAAAACGGCGACCCGAAAGCCGCCGACGCCCTTCAACCTAAAGCAATTCCAGGAAAAGTGTGATCGGTTTTCCGTCCGGAATTGCGCAAGAACAAAGAGATAGAGCGGTTCGCCGTTTCCGTGAAACGGTGAACCGCTCTAGTCGTTATCCACCCGGCCGCGCAGCTTCTTGATCGTGCCGCGCCCGGCCTTGCTCTTCAGACGCCGCTCCACCGCGCCTTTCGACGGCCTGGTCTTCTTGCGTGGCGGCGGCGGCGGTTCGGCGGCCTTGGCGACCAGCGCCGTCAGCCTTGCCCGGGCATCGGCCCGGTTCTGCTCCTGGGTGCGGAAGCGCCCTGCCTCGATGACGATGACGCCGTCCTTGGTGGCGCGCTGCCCGGCCAGCTTGATGGTGCGTGCGCGCACACTTTCCGACAGACCCGTGGCGTTGGCCGCGTCGAAGCGCAATTGCACCGCGGTCGCAACCTTGTTGACGTTCTGGCCGCCGGGGCCGGACGAGCGGATGAAATCCTCGTGCAGGTCGCCCTGGTGGATCACGGCTTCGTCGGCAATGATGATGTCGTCGATCGGCATGCTGCAGTCATGGCGCGGCGGACCGAAAAAGAAAAGGCCCGATCGGGACCGGGCCTTTCAACGACCTACCGAGAGCAACGTCGCGATTACTCCGCAGCCTCCTGCAGACGCGGCGCGGCACCGAGCACGACGGCATCGACATGGCTTTCGAATTTCTCGAAGTTGACGGCGAACATGCCGACCAGCCTTGCCGCCTGGCGGTCATAGGCAGCCTTGTCGGCCCAGGTCGAGCGCGGGTCGAGAATGGCGCTGTCGACGTCCGGCACGGCCACCGGCACCTCGAAGCCGAAATTGGCGTCGGTGCGGAAGCCGGCCGCCTTCAGCGAACCGTCAAGCGCTGCGGCCAGCAAGGCGCGCGTCGCCTTGATCGGCATGCGCTTGCCGGTGCCGTAGGCGCCGCCGGTCCAGCCGGTGTTGACCAGCCAGCAATCGGCACCGTGGCGGGCGATGAGCTCGCGCAGCAGATTGCCGTATTCCTTGGGGTGACGCGGCATGAACGGGGCGCCGAAGCAGGTCGAGAACGTCGCTTCCGGCTCGGTCACGCCTTTTTCGGTGCCGGCCACCTTGGCGGTGTAGCCGGAGAGGAAGTGATACATCGCCTGCGCCGGCGTCAACCGGGCAATCGGCGGCATGACGCCGAAAGCATCGGCGGTCAGCATGATGATGTTTTTCGGATGGCTGGCGCGTCCGGTCTTCGAGGCGTTGGGGATGAAGTCGAGCGGATAGGCGCAGCGCGTGTTTTCGGTCAGCCGGCCGTCGTTGAAATCCGGCACGCGGTTGGCGTCGAGCACGACATTTTCCAGCACCGTGCCGAAACGCTGCGTGGTGGCGAAGATCTCCGGCTCGGCCTCGGCCGACAACCGGATCGTTTTGGCGTAGCAGCCGCCTTCGAAATTGAAGATGCCGTGCGGGCCCCAGCCATGCTCGTCGTCGCCGATGAGCGTGCGCGACGGATCGGCCGACAGCGTCGTCTTGCCGGTGCCGGAAAGGCCGAAGAAGATCGCGGCGTCGCCGGCCGGCCCCTCATTGGCCGAGCAGTGCATCGGCATGACGCCCTTGGCCGGCAACAGGTAGTTCAGCATGGTGAATACCGACTTCTTCATCTCGCCGGCATAGGAGGTGCCGCCGATCAGCACGATCTTGCGGGTCAGGTCGACCGCAATCACCGTTTCGGTGCGGCTGCCGTGGCGGGCTGGGTCGGCGCGGAAGGACGGCAGGTCGATGATCGTCATTTCCGGCACGAACTCATCGAGCTCGGCCGCATCGGGGCGAATGAGCAGGTTGCGGATGAACAGCGAGTGCCAGGCGAATTCGGTGATGACGCGTGTCGGCAGCTTCAACTCGGCATCGGCGCCGCCGACGAGATCCTGCACATAGAGATCCTTGTCCGCGGCGTGGACGAGGAAATCGGCAAACAGCGTTTCGAACTGGGCGGGCGAAATCGCCTTGTTGTTGTCCCACCAGATATGGGCCTCGGTGTCACCGTCGCGCACGACAAACTTGTCCTTGGGCGAGCGGCCGGTGTGCTGGCCAGTCTCGGCAAGCAGCGCGCCGCCGGCGGTCAACCTGGCCTCGCCACGGCGGATCGCATCCTCGTAAAGGGCGGCCGCACCGAAATTATAATGCACCGTGCCGGTGGTTTTCAGGCCGATACGATCGATCGCGCAGGCGGAATTGCGTTTGCCGACTTCCGACATCAAGGGTCCCTTCTTCTGGATTCGCCGCAGTTTGCCGGCGTATTTCCGGCATGCCCGCGAGGTGGGCTGAGACGGTCAGAACCAGAAAACCCAAATGATATCAAATCATTAATCGATTTAAAAAATTTGAAAGTTGTTTAAATCGTTTATATGTGCAAAAAATCACAGTGGTTGCCCAAAGGATTGGCACACAGTGTTCGTCCAATCCGTGTAGAGGTGCGATTGCGACCGCCGGCAAGTCGTCCGCGACAGCGGATGGAGCCTGTGCCACATTTTGTACCTAATTTGTCCTGCAAAAGCCCCTTCTCTAAGACAGAAGGGACCAGCTCATGAGGGAGCCGCTTGAAATGGCAACAATCGCGCTTGTCGATGACGATCGCAACATTCTGACGTCGGTCTCGATCGCCCTCGAATCCGAGGGGTACCGTGTCGAGACCTACACGGATGGAGCGTCGGCGCTGGAAGGCTTGGCGGCGCGCCCGCCGAATCTCGCCATCCTCGACATCAAGATGCCGCGCATGGACGGCATGGAGCTGCTGCGCCGGATGCGGCAGAAGTCCGACCTGCCGGTGATCTTCCTGACCTCGAAGGACGACGAGATCGATGAGCTTTTCGGCCTCAAGATGGGCGCCGACGATTTCATCCGCAAACCGTTCTCGCAGCGCCTGCTGGTCGAGCGGGTGCGCGCCGTGCTGCGCCGCGCCAGTGCCCGCGAGGCTGCGGCAAAGGCGCCGAGCCAGCAGGCCCGTTCGCTGGAACGCGGCCAGCTGGTGATGGACCAGGAACGCCATACCTGCACCTGGAAGGGCGAGCCGGTAACGCTGACCGTCACCGAATTTCTCATCCTGCACTCGTTGGCGCAGCGCCCCGGCGTGGTAAAAAGCCGTGATGCGCTGATGGATTCGGCCTATGATGAGCAGGTCTATGTCGACGACCGCACCATCGACAGCCACATCAAGCGGCTGCGCAAGAAGTTCAAGGCCGTCGACGATGACTTCGAAATGATCGAAACGCTTTACGGAGTCGGATACCGGTTCCGCGAAGCCTGAGAACGGACCGGGAGCTGCTATTCGATGGCAGTTGACGTAGAGCGAGGCAGACGGGCGGGCGCCGGCAGGCGGCCGTCCAGGATTCTGCCCGCATTCCTGTCGAGGGTCACGGTGCCGATGCGCCGCTTCCTCGGCCATCACATCTTTTCCAGCCTGACCCGGCGCATTCTGTTCCTCAACCTGGCCGGCCTCGCCGTGCTGGTCACCGGTATCCTCTATCTCAACACGTTCCGCGACGGGCTGATCGACGCTCGCGTCGAAAGCCTGATGACGCAAGGCGAGATCATCGCCGGCGCGATCGCGGCGTCGGCGACGGTCGAGACCGATTCGATCAGCATCGATCCGGAAAAACTGCTTGAGCTGCAAGCCGGCGAAAGCCTGGGGCCGGGCTCCGACCAACTCGACAATCTGGATTTCCCGATCAATCCCGAGCGCGTCGCGCCGGTGCTGCGGCGGCTGATCTCGCCGACGCGCACGCGCGCCCGCATCTACGACCGCGACGCCAACCTGCTGCTCGATTCGCGCCATCTCTATTCGCGCGGCCAGATCCTGCGCTACGACCTGCCGCCGGTCGAGGACGAGCAGCCGGATATGCTGGAGCGGGCGCAGAAATTCGTCTTCGATTTCTTCCGCAACAAGGACCTGCCGGTCTATCACGAGCAGCCCGGCGGCAACGGTGCCGCTTTCCCGGAAGTGGTCAAGGCGCTGACCGGCAGCCCGTCGACGATCGTGCGGGTGAGCGAACAGGGTGAGCAGATCGTCTCGGTCGCCGTGCCGATCCAGCGCTTCCGCGCCGTGCTCGGCGTGCTGATGCTGTCGACCGAAGGCGGCGACATCGACAAGATCGTCGCCGCCGAGCGCAAGGCGATTTTGCGGGTGTTCGGCATCGCGGCACTGGTCACCGCCATCCTGTCGATGCTCTTGGCGTCCACCATCGCCAATCCGCTGCGCCGGCTGTCTGCGGCGGCGGTGCGGGTGCGGCGTGGGGTCAAGAGCCGCGAGGAAATCCCCGATTTTTCCGACCGCCAGGACGAGATCGGCAATCTGTCGATCGCGGTGCGCGACATGACCAATGCGCTCTATGCCCGCATCGAGGCGATCGAAAGTTTTGCCGCCGACGTTTCGCACGAGTTGAAAAACCCGCTGACCTCGCTGCGCAGCGCGGTCGAGACACTGCCACTGGCCAAGAACGACAATTCACGCGGCCGGCTGATGGAGATCATCCAGCACGACGTCCGGCGGCTCGACCGGCTGATCACCGACATTTCCGATGCCTCGCGCCTCGACGCCGAGCTGGCGCGCGAAGATGCGGCAATCGTCGATTTGAAGAAATTCATCACCGATCTCGTCGCCGTGTCGCGCGAGGCGACGCGCAACAAGAAGGCCGTCGAGATCGAGTTCAAGGCCGCCAAGCTGCCGCAAGGCGTCAAGGGCTATTTCGTCACCGGCCACGACCTCAGGATCGGCCAGGTCATCACCAATCTGATCGAGAATGCCCGCTCCTTCGTGCCGGAGGACCACGGCCATATCGCCATTTCGCTGGCACGTTCGGGCAAGGTCAACATCGTCACCGTCGACGACAACGGCCCCGGCATCCGTGCCGACGCCATCGACCGCATCTTCGAGCGCTTCTACACCGACCGCCCGGCCGGCGAGGCGTTCGGCCAGAATTCAGGCCTCGGCCTGTCGATCTCCAGGCAGATCGTCGAAGCCCATGGCGGCACGCTGACCGCCGAGAACATCCCGGGCACCAAGCCAGGCGAGATCAAGGGCGCGCGCTTCGTGGTGACGCTGCCGGCCGAGGCATGATCCCGCAGGCTGAAAACATTCACGGAACGGCGCTGCTGATCGGCGAACGCGGTGTGCTCATCACCGGGCCGTCCGGCGCCGGCAAGACGACGCTGGCGCTGGTGCTCATCGACCATTGCCGGGCGCGCGGGCTGTTTTCACGGCTGATCGGGGACGACAGGCTGCTTGCGGCCGCTCGCTCCGGGCGACTGATCTGCCGCGTACCCGCCACCATTGCCGGCCTCGCGGAAGTGCCGGGATTCATGCCACGGCCGCTGTCGTTCGAACCTGGCGGGGTGATCGACCTCCATATCCGGTTGGTGCCGAAGCATCAGAGAGACCGCTTTCAGGAAGATCTCAGCGAGCCGATCGCGGGTTGTCCGGTGCCGCGGATCGATCTGATCGAGCGCAACGTTGCGACGGCCTTGCCGGCCGTAATGGCGCGGCTGGCGATCGCGGCTTTCGCATGATCCGGTTTCGATTTTTTGCTGCAATGCGTCAAAATGGCGTAGGTCGGCGCAATTTTGGGCTTGTCAACGCGCCGCGCGTCGACAAGATAGCGCTCCCGCCGCCTGGGATGGCCGGCGAGCATAAAAAGCGCCTGTGAAGCGGCGATGACGGGAGCCACCATAGCATGATCGGACTCGTGCTTGTAACGCACGGTCAACTGGCCGCCGAGTTCCGCCATGCCGTGGAACACGTCGTGGGGCCACAAGACAATTTCGAAACCGTGGCGATCGGCGCCGATGACGATATGGAGCAGCGCAGGCGCGATATCGTCGACGCCGTCGGCCGCGTCGACACCGGGACCGGCGTCATCGTTCTGACCGACATGTTCGGCGGCACGCCCTCCAACCTCGCCATTTCGGTGATGGAATCCGGCCGCACCGAGGTCATTGCCGGCATGAACCTGCCGATGCTGATCAAGCTGTCGTCGATCCGCAAGGGTGACAACATGGCGGCCGCGCTGGACGAGGCGCAGGCCGCGGGGCGCAAATACATCAACGTCGCCAGCCAGCTCCTGAGCAGCAAATGAACGCGCTGTCGCCGGGACAAGAGCAGATTGTGCGCGAGTTCCCTATCATCAACCAGCGCGGCCTGCATGCGCGCGCCTCGGCCAAATTCGTCCAGGTCGCCAGCGGCTTCGACGCCACCGTCCATGTCGAGAAGGACGGCCTCAAGGTCGGCGGCACCTCGATCATGGGCCTGATGATGCTGGCGGCGAGCCCCGGCTATTCGATCCGCGTCACCGCCAGCGGCGCTGAAGCCGTCGCGGTGATGGACGCGCTGGAGCAGCTGGTCGCCTCACGCTTCGGCGAAGAGTGCTGACCTCCAGGCTGTGCAAAACCTGATCAGGATATAGCGCCGCCCAGCTTCCGGACCTCGGATTATGATTAGCCCGCATGGAGTCTCGTGGACAGATCCGGCACCTGTGGCAGTGGACAGTAAATCCGTCACTGCTCCTTCTTGAACAAATCCTGGAAGATGAGCTGGCCCCAAACGCGGCCGCGTGCGTGCACCAGCGCACCACCCTCGTTGAGCTTTCCCAGCTTGACCGGTGCGAACCCCAGTTGTTTGGCCAAGGCCGCCACGGGAGCGATCGCGTCCTCGTCGTCGCTCGACAGAAAGACCACCCGGTGACCGCCCTCGACGACCGGATCGGTAGCCAGGGTGGCTGCAATCAAGTGATTGAAGCCTTTCACGAACTTGGCGCCGGTGAACGCCTTGGCGACGAAAGCTGAGGACGGGAGGCCGTCCAGCTCTTCAGGGACAGGAAACGCGTTCATCGCGTCGATGACCGTCTTGCCTTTCCAGCTCGGCAGGGCTTTCGCAACCTCGCGATGCTCCCCGAAAGGGACCGCCAAGATGATTGTGTCGGCCTTGAGTGCTTCCCGCAGCGACCTGGCGACGACCGTGGGTCCAATCGCCCGAGCCTGCGGCGCCAACGCCTCGGGCGGCCGGCGGCTCGCGACGGTCACGTCGATGTTTTTACGGGCGAAGGCGTGGGCGAGGGCCTGGCCTATCTTACCGAATCCCACAATTGCGTAGCTCATAATGCTTCTCCGATCCGTGTTGGTATTGATTCCCCGGCCCTTCAGATGGCCGAGAACCCGCCGTCGACAGACAACTCCACCCCATTCACGAAGCTCGAATCGTCTGAAGCAAGAAACAGCGCGGCCGCCGCAATTTCCTCCGGACGGCCCATTTTTCCCCGTGGGATCAGGGATTCGAACATCCGCTTCGCCTCCTCGGTGAGAACTTGATCCTGCATCGGTGTGGCGATCGGCCCCGGGCTCAGCACGTTCACCCGGATATTCCTGCCCTTCAGTTCGTTGAGCCAAGTGCGTGCGAATGAGCGCAACGCCGCCTTGCTCGCCGCATACACGCCGTAACCCGGAAAGCCTTTCACCGAAGCGACTGACCCGGTCATCAAGATCGATCCGCCATCGCTGAACAGCGGCAACGCCTTCTGAACCGTAAACAGCGTGCCGCGCGTGTTCAGGCCGAAGGCCGCATCGAAATGCTGCTCGGTAATCTCGCCCAGTGGGACGGCTTCGCCCATGCCGGCGCTCGCGTACAGGACGTCGATCCTGCCCTTTTCCCGCTTGACCGTGTCGAACAGACGGTCGAGGTCGTCGAGATTGGCCGAGTCGCCGCGCACGCCGGTCACGTTCCGGCCAATCAGCTTGACGGCCTCGTCGAGCGCCTCCTGTCTCCGGCCCGTGATGAAGACATGGGCGCCTTCTTCAACGAACCGCTTGGCGCTCGCCAGCGCCATGCCGCTCGATCCACCCGTGATGACTGCAACCTTACCCTCAAGCTTTCCCATGACTTTTCCTTTCAGGCTCTGCTTTCGGTGTTTCGGGAAGAACCCCGAGAGCCTGGAAGTAAGTCGGCTGGGGTCAGGCTTTGAGTGCGGAAACGCGCACATCGGTGGTGCAAAATCGATCCGGCTGGACGACTGACGCCAGCGTGACGGATCGGTGTCCGCTGTCCGGAATTGGGCAGTGCTTGTCAGCATGGGCTATGAAAGCCACCCCGCGCCACTACATACGAGATGCTGTTCGATGTGTTGGACACGGGCTTTGGAAGGCGCGCCTTGCGGTGCGGGATTGCACCATGATCGACTGGGATGACGTTCGCTACTTTCTTGCCGTCGCACGCGGAGGCTCGGTGCGGGCTGCCGCCGTGCATCTCGGGGTGAATCACTCGACCGTGCTGCGACGCATCGCACAGCTCGAGGAACGCCTCGGGGCGCAGATGTTCGAAAAGCTGCCTTCGGGCTATCGCCTGACGGCTGCGGGGGAAGAGGTCCTCGAGCTCGCGAACCAGATGGAAGCGTCGTCGCACCAGCTGGAGACGCGCGTCTTCGGGCGCGACCAGAGCGCGCGCGGGCTTTTGCGGGTGACGCTTCCACCGTTCCTCGCGACACACCTGCTCATGCCGGATCTCGCCGACTTCGCGCTTCTGCATCCGGACATCGAGATGGAAATCCTGTCGTCCGGTGAGCTGGCGAATCTGACCAACCGGGAGGCCGATGTCGCGATCCGCATTGTCACCGACCGCAAGACCCTGCCGCTCAATCTTCACGGCTTGAAGGGACCTGAGTTGTTCAGCGGCGTGTACATGTCTCGCGATCGACTAGCTGCGTTGCGGGTGGGCACGCCTCATCCCATCCGGTGGATCGTCATTGACAATCATGGAATTCCGGACTGGGCCCGCGAGGGAGAAGTCCACACGACGGGAGCTCCGTTCAGGACTCCGGACGCCGAGACGCAGATCATCGCGGCGCAGCAGGGGATCGGGATGACGAAACTCCCGTGCTTCGTCGGAGATACCGACCCCCTGCTGGTGAGGGTGCCGGGCACCAACCTGCCCATGCATGGGACACTCTGGCTTCTCACGCAGGGGGAGACACGCAAGACGAAGCGCGTGCGGCTCTTCACCGAGTTCGTATCCCGCAAGCTCGCCGCTTACGCGCCGCTTCTCGCGGGACTGTCCGTATCGCGCGACTGACGCGCGGCGCCTGCCCCGCATACCTCCAAGGCACGCCCGAGAGACATGCAGGGATAAAGATTTCTTTATATCCCATTGTCGTCTTGGCGGCGATCTGCTAGTCAGGCCGGCATTCCGCGCCCTTCGACGCGCCGAGCGGCGCAGGCGCATTTTTGAGACAAATCACACCGGAGCACTGCCATGACAGGTAGCAAGGACTATGTGGTCGCCGATATTTCGCTTGCCGGCTGGGGCCGCAAGGAACTCGATATCGCCGAAACCGAAATGCCGGGCCTGATGGCCTGCCGCGAGGAATTCGGCGACAAGAAGCCGCTGAAGGGCGCGCGCATCACCGGCTCGCTGCACATGACCATCCAGACGGCGGTGCTGATCGAGACGTTGAAGGCGCTCGGCGCCGAGATCCGCTGGGCTTCGTGCAACATCTTCTCGACGCAGGACCATGCCGCAGCGGCGATCGCCGAAGCCGGCATCCCGGTTTTCGCGGTCAAGGGTGAGAGCCTCGAAGAGTACTGGGACTACACCGACAAGATCTTCCAGTGGGCCGATGGCGGCCTCTCCAATATGATCCTCGACGATGGCGGCGACGCCACCATGTACATTCTGGTCGGCGCCCGCGCCGAAGCCGGCGAGGACGTGCTGTCCAACCCGCAGAGCGAGGAGGAGGAATACTTCGTCGCCCAGATCAAGAAGCGCCTGAAGGCTTCGCCCGGCTTCTTCACCAAGCAGAAGGAAGCGATCCGCGGCGTCACCGAAGAGACGACGACCGGCGTCAACCGGCTCTACCAGCTGCAGAAGAAGGGCCTGCTGCCCTTCCCGGCGATCAACGTCAACGACTCGGTCACCAAGTCGAAGTTCGACAACAAATATGGTTGCAAGGAATCGCTGGTCGACGGCATCCGTCGCGGCACCGACACGATGATGGCCGGCAAGGTCGCGGTCGTCTGCGGCTATGGCGACGTCGGCAAGGGTTCGTCGGCCTCGCTCAAGGGCGCCGGCGCCCGCGTCAAGGTCACCGAAGTCGATCCGATCTGCGCGCTGCAGGCGGCGATGGACGGTTTTGAAGTCGTCACGCTGGAAGATGCGGCGCCGACCGCCGACATCGTCATCACCACGACCGGCAACAAGGATGTCGTCACCCTCGACCACATGCGCTCGATGAAGGACATGGTGATCGTCGGCAATATCGGTCACTTCGACAACGAGATCCAGGTCGCGTCGCTGCGCAATCTGAAGTGGACCAACGTCAAGCCGCAGGTCGACATGATCACCTTCCCGGACGGCAAGCGGATGATCCTGCTGTCCGAGGGACGCCTGCTCAACCTCGGCAACGCCACCGGCCATCCGAGCTTCGTCATGTCGGCTTCGTTCACCAACCAGGTGCTGGCGCAGATCGAGCTCTACTCGAAGCCCGGCCAGTACCAGAACCAGGTCTATGTGCTGCCCAAGCATCTCGACGAGAAGGTAGCGCGCCTGCATCTCGACAAGCTGGGCGCCCGCCTGACCGAACTGTCCGGCGAACAGGCCGCCTATATCGGCGTGACCCCGCAGGGTCCGTTCAAGCCAGAACACTACCGCTATTAAGCATAGCGCAAATTACCACTAGATATTGAAGCCGGGCGATTGACATTTCGCCCGGCTTCTTTTTTGCGCTGAATGATTCTTCACGCCGATTCCAGCACGCGCTATTGTGGTGATTCGCGGGCCGGGGACGAGGGCCGGCGCACGCATCTGGGCGGTCTTGCATTCAGGCGGCGAAAAGGACCAAGACATGCCGGGGGAAAACCCGCCTCGCGCGGGATGGGCCGTTTCCGGCGGCCACGACGATTCCGATATCACCGGCTCCGCCACGACAGGCGGCGGCCTGAAGAAGCGCGTCGGCGCCCGCCTCGCGGGCTTCCTCGCCACGTCCGCTCTTGCCGGTCCGCTCACCTCGTTTGCCGCGCATGCCGAGCCATCCATGGCGCAGAAAGCCGGGCTGTCGGTCAGCGCGGTCGAGGTCATCCAGCTCGCCATGTTCGTCGGCGTCATGGGCGCCGCTCTGGTCTCGGCCATTTTCCTGATCCGCGAACGAGCCCGCACCTCGGCGCAGAATGTCGAGCTCAGGGCCCGCGTCGCCGACGTCAACGCGGCGCTACAGCGTTCGGAAGCGCTGCTCAATCTGCGCGACCAGCGCATCATCGTCTGGGCTTCGGAGAACAAGAAGCCCGAGTTGATCGGAACCTTGCCGCTCGAAAGCGGCGCACCGGACGACCGCGCGGCGTTCCTGGCCTTCGGCCGCTGGCTGATGCCGCGCTCGGCCGCCGCGCTCGAAAATGCCGTCGCGGGACTGCGCGAGAAAGCCAAGCCTTTCGATCTGGTCATCGAATCGCAGGCCGGGGCGCCGCTCGAAGTGCATGGCCGCAAGAGCGCTGCGCATGTGCTGGTGCGCTTCGTCTCGCTTTCGGAAACGCAGCGCAGCCAGGCCAGGCTGAAGATCGAGAACCAGCGGCTGGCTGCCGACTACGACACGATGATCGGCCTGCTTGACGCCTTGCCGATGCCGGCATGGCTGCGCACCACAGATGGGCGGCTGAAATGGGTCAACCGCGCCTATGCCGGAGCGGTCGAAGCCACGAGTGCCGAAACCGCTGTGCGCGAAGCCAAGGAATTCCTTGGCGGCCAGGCGCGCGAACAGATCGCCGAACAACACAAGGCGCGCCCGGTCTTCGAACAGACGCTGTCGACGGTGATCGAGGGCGACCGCCGCGTGTTCGCCGTCACCGACTTCGCCGGCCCCGACGGTTCGGCGGGCCTTGCCTGCGACACCAGCGCCACCGAAACCATCCGCGGCGAATATGAGCGAACGGTGCGCAGCCACGCCGACACGCTCGACCAGCTCAACACGGCGGTGGCGATCTTCGATACCGACGAGAAGCTGCGCTTCTTCAACCAGGCATTCCAGAAACTGTGGGGGCTGGACTCCGGCTTCCTGCACAGCGCGCCGGACAATGCGCTGCTGCTCGACCGGCTGCGCAGCGAAGGCAAGATCGCCGAGCAGCCGGAATGGCGGCGCTGGAAGGAAGGCCTGCTTGCCGCCTACCGCGCTGTGGAATCGCAGGAGCACTGGTGGCATCTGCCTGACGGCAAGACCATCCGCGTGGTCGCCAACCCGCAGCCCAAGGGCGGCGTCACCTGGGTGTTCGAGAACCTGACCGAGAAGATGGACCTGGAGAGCCGCTACCAGACCGCGGTGCGGGTCCAGGGCGAGACGCTCGACAATCTGGCCGAAGGCGTGGCTGTGTTCGGCCCCGATGGGCGGCTGCGCCTGTCCAACCCGGCCTTTGTCGCGCTGTGGGGACTGAGCCAGGATGTGGTCAAGCCCAACGTCCATGTCCAGGCGATCCGCGATCTCAGCGACCAGCGCGCCGTCGACAGCCCGTGGGGCGGCTTCGTCGCCGCCATCACCGGTTTCGACGACGAGCGCCGCGAGCGCCACGGCCAGACCGAACTGAAGAACGGCACCGTGCTCAGCTACGCCGTCATCCCGCTGCCCAACGGCCAGGTGATGATGACCTTTGTCGACGTCACCGACAGCGTCAATGTCGAGCGGGCGCTGAAGGACAAGAACGAGGCGCTGCAGAAATCCGACCAGCTGAAGAACGAGTTCGTCCAGCACGTTTCCTATGAGCTGCGTTCGCCGCTGACCAACATCATCGGCTTTACCGAGCTGTTGTCGCTGCCGGCGACCGGGCCGCTCAGCCCCAAGCAGCGCGAATATGTCGAGCATGTCGGCTCGTCGTCGTCGGTGCTGCTCACCATCGTCAACGACATACTCGACCTCGCCACCGTCGACGCCGGCATCATGCAGCTCGACATTTCGGAGGTCAGCGTCGAGCGCACCATTGCGGCGGCCGCCGAGCTGGTCGCCGACCGCCTGGAAGAGCATGCGATCAAGCTCAGGATAGACGCCGCGGCAGCGCCGACGAGTTTCCACGGCGACGAGACCCGGGTCCGCCAGATTCTCTACAATCTGCTGAGCAACGCCGCCAATTATGCGCCGGAGGCGAGCACGATCACGCTGGCCTGCCGGCATCTGGAGCAAGGCGTCGAGTTCTCCGTCCATGATGACGGCCCCGGCATGCCTCCGGACCTGCTCGATTCAGTGTTCCGCCGTTTCGAGCCACGCACCAATGGCGGGCGCCGGCGTGGCGCCGGGCTCGGCCTGTCGATCGTCAAGAGCTTTGTCGAACTGCATGGCGGCAGCGTGCGCATCGAGACCGGCAAGGACCGGGGCACGACCGTCATCTGCACATTCCCCGATGCACCGTCGGGCATCCGCGCCGCGGCCGAGTAGCGCGCTCGATGGCTGTTGTTGTGGTGGAGCGTTTTCTCGCCGACGAGGCTGCGACCGCAAGGCTCGGCGAAGACCTGGCCATGGCGCTGCGACCGGGCGACGTATTGGCGCTCAAGGGCGATCTCGGCGCCGGCAAATCGACGCTGGCCCGGGCGCTGATCCGGGCGCTGGCCGACGATGCCGGCCTCGATGTGCCGAGCCCGACCTTCACTTTGGTGCAGAGCTACGACACCCGCATTCCCGTCCATCATTTCGATCTCTACCGGCTGTCCTCGGCCGGCGAGATCGACGAACTCGGTTTCGACGAAGCGCTGCTGCAAGGCGCCGCCCTTGTCGAATGGCCGGAACGGGCCGAGGCCGCGCTGCCCAAGACGTCGATCTGGATCGACCTCGTCCATCAGGCTGAAGGCCGATTGGCGAAGCTGTCGGGCGAAGGTGCCGCCTTTGACCGTGTCGCTCGCTCCCTGGCAATGCGTGATTTCCTTGAAACGGCCGGCTGGGGCGAGGCCGCGCGGCGCCATTTCGTCGGCGACGCCTCGGCGCGCTCCTACGAGATCGTCTCGCTCGCCGGCTTTGCACCATGCGTTCTGATGAATTCGCCACGGCTGGTGCTCGGACCGCCGGTTCGCGACGGCAAACCCTATGCGGTGATCGCCCACACCGCGCAGTCGGTCACCGCCTTCGTCGCCATCGACAAGGCGCTGCTGGCGCAAGGCGTCAGCGTTCCGGAAATCCACGCCGAGGATCTCGACCAGGGGTTTCTGCTGCTGGAACATCTGGGCTCGGAAGGCTTTCTCGACGGCCAAGGCGAGCCGGTGGCGGAGCGCTATGCGGCAGCGGCCGAACTGCTGGCGATGATGCACGGCAAGACCTGGCCGCAGCGCATGGAGGCAGTGCCCGGCATTTTCCACGACGTGCCGCCTTTCGATCGCGACGCCATGCTGATCGAAGCCGACCTTCTGGTCGACTGGTATGTGCCGATGGTGTCAGGCGGCCCGCCCAGCGAGGCTTTGCGCGCCGGCTATCACAAGGAATGGAACGCGATTCTCGATCGGCTGGACGCCAGCGCATACACGCTGATGCTGCGCGATTTCCACTCGCCCAACATCATCTGGCGCGGCGACCGCACCGGTCATGATCGCCTCGGCATCGTCGATGTCCAGGACGCGCTGATCGGTCCGGCCGCCTATGACGTCGCCTCACTGGCCATGGATGCCCGCGTCACCGTTTCGCCTGAGATCGAGCAGCGGACCGTCAATGCCTATGTCGCGGCGCGCCATGCCGCCGGCGGCTTCGACGAGGCCGCCTTCCGTGAGGCCTATGCGATCATGGCGGCGCAGCGCAATTCAAAAATCCTCGGCATTTTCGTGCGGCTCGAAAAGCGCGACGGCAAGCCCTATTATCTGAAACACCTGCCGCGCATCCGCGACTATCTGGGGCGGGCGCTGGCGCATCCGGCGCTGGCCGGGTTGAAGGATCTTTATATGGCGCATGGCCTGCTGGAGGAACGCGCACCGTGACCCTGACCACCGCAATGGTGCTGGCGGCCGGTCTCGGCAAGCGGATGCGGCCGATCACCGACACCATGCCGAAGCCGCTGGTGAGGATCGCCGGCAAGACCTTGCTCGACTGGGGGCTGGACAGTTTGCAAGCGGCCGGCGTCACCAAGACCGTCGTCAACGTGCACTATCTGCCGGACCAGATCGTCGACCATGTCGCCCACAGGCAGACGCCAAAGATCGTCATTTCCGACGAGCGCGACGCGCTGCTGAATTCGGCCGGCGGCATCGTCAAAGCCTTGCCGCTGCTGGGCAGCGAGCCCTTCTACATTATCAACGCCGACACGTTCTGGATCGATAGCGGACAGCCCAGCCTCGAGCGCCTTGCCCTTGCATGGGACGGCGCGAAAATGGATATTCTGCTGATGCTTACCGATCTCGACTCGGCGACCGGACACTGCGTCGGCACGGATTTCCTGATGGCGCCGGATGGCGGCCTGCGACGCTCGAAAGGCGACCCGGCAGGGCTGATCTATGCCGGGGCAGCGATCGTCAATCCCGCTATCTTTAAGGATGCACCGGCCGGGGCGCATTCGCTCAACGCCTATTTCGACACTGCGATTACTGCGGGCCGGCTGTTCGGCATGCAGATGCGGGGGCGCTGGATCACCGTCGGCACGCCCGATGCCGTCCCGCAGGCGGAAGCGGCGGTCGCCGCCGCCCTCGCAGGAGCGGTATGAGCGGCTCGCGCCGCGTTCTCTCGATCCCGCCCGGAGCGCCGTTCCTGCCGACTCTGGCCGAGGCCTTGCTGGCGGGACGGCTGGTGCCCAGCTTCCGCTTCGACGGCGATCCGCTGGCGCTGGCCGATGTCACCATCTATGTGCCGACGCGGCGTGCGGCGCGGGCGCTGCGCGGCGCCTTCGTCGATGCGCTTTCCGGGCCGGGAGCGAGCCGCCGTTCGGCAATCCTGCCGGTCATCCGCCCGCTCGGCGAGTTCGACGAGGACGAGGCAGCCTTCGACGCCGGCACGCCGACCGAGCTTGAAATGGCGCCGCCGATCGCGGCCATCGAACGCCTGCTGCTTTTGGCGCCGCTGGTGCGGGCCTGGAAGCGCACCTTGCCCGCGCACGTCCTGGCGATGTTCGACGAAGAGATCGTCGTGCCGGCCTCCGCCGCCGATGCGATCTGGCTGGCGCGCGACCTCGCCCGGCTGATGGACGAGATCGAGACCGAAGGCACGGACTGGACCAGGCTTGCCGATCTGGTGACCGGCAATCTTGCCGGCTGGTGGCTGGTGACGCTCGGTTTCCTCCGCATCGTCACCGATGCCTGGCCGCAATTGCTGGAGGAGCGCGACCGCACCAATCCAGCCGCGCACCGCAATGCGCTGATCCGGCGCGAGGCGAAGCGGCTCGAACGCAATCCGCCGAAAGGCCCGGTGATTGCCGCCGGCTCGACCGGCTCTATTCCCGCCACGGCGGAACTGCTTGCCGCGGTCGCCGGCCTGCCCAACGGCGCCGTGGTGCTGCCCGGTCTCGATGGGATGCTGGACGAGGCGTCCTTTGCCGCCATTGCAGCGCCTGGCGCGCGGCCGGCACTGCTCGGCCATCCGCAATACGGCATGGCCAAACTGATCGGCAAGATCGGCGTGCTGCGCGGTGATGTCGAGGAGGTTGTCTCCGCCCAGCCGGCGCTGGCGCTGCGCGCGGCCCTAGTCGGCGAAGCACTACGGCCGGCCGAAACCACCGAATTGTGGGCCGAAACCCGTGTCACGTTCAAGGCTGGCGACATCGCCGAGGCCTTTGCCGATGTGACGCTGGTGGAAGCCGCCAGTGAACGCGACGAGGCGGTGGCGATTGCCATTGCGCTGAAGACCGCCGTCGAGCAGCCGGGACAACGGGCGGCCCTCGTCACCGGTGACCGCGCGCTGGCGCGTCGTGTCTCGGCCGAGCTGCTGCGCTTCGGGGTCGTCGCCGACGATTCCGGTGGCACGCCGCTCGCCAACACGCCGGCGGCCAGCCTGCTGCGGCTCACGCTTCAAGCCGTGTTCCGGCCCGGCGATCCGGTCGGCCTTTTGTCGCTGCTCAAGCATCCGCTGCTAGGCCTCGGATTGGAGCGCACCGGGGTGCGTCATGCCGCCGAGCTGATCGAGTTAGTGGCATTGCGCGGCGGCACCGGGCGCCCCGACATCGCCTCGCTGCCGGCGCTGTTCGAGGAACGTCTTGCCGGCCTGAGCGGAGACAAGCGCCAGCCCTTCTGGTTTTCGCGCCTGACCGTGCGCGGCATCGAGGACGCTCGCGACGTCCTGAGCCGGCTTGCGACGGCGCTGGCGCCGCTGACTGCCTTTCGCGCTGAAGACAACGCTGATCTCGTCGCGCTGACCAAGGCGAGCGTCGCCGCGCTGGAAAATCTCGGCCGCACGGCGGATGGCAGCCTCGCCGGACTCTACGCTGGCGATGCCGGCGAGAAACTCGCCGAGCTGCTGCGCGGCGTGGTCAGCGCTTCGGCATCATTCGACTTTGCTGCCGACGAATGGCCCGATGTGATGGACGCGCTGATTGCGCCGGAAACGGTCAAGCCGGGGCAAGGCACAGACCGCAACATCGCGATCTGGGGCGCGCTGGAAGCACGACTGCAGAATGTCGACACGCTGGTCATCGGCGGGCTGAACGAAGGCGTGTGGCCGCGCAAGCCGGAGAGCGACAGCTTCATGTCGCGGCTGATGAAGACCGGCATCGACCTCGAGCCGCCGGAGCGGCGCATCGGCCTTGCCGCCCACGATTTCCAGATGGCGATGGGCGCGAACAAGGTGGTGCTGACGCGCTCCGCCCGCGCCGGCGACGCGCCGGCCGTGCCGTCGCGCTGGCTGCAGCGCATCCTCACCTTCATCGGCAAGGATCCCGCCACCACCCTGCGCAGGCGCGGCGATGAATTGCTGGCCTGGGCGCGAACCCTCGATGCCGGTGAGCGGAAGCGTTTCGCGCCGCGGCCACAGCCGAAGCCGCCGCTCAGCGTGCGGCCGCAGCATTTCTCGGTCACCGAGATCGAGACGCTGCGCCGCGACCCCTATGCGGTCTATGCCAGGCGTATTCTCGGCCTCCTGCCACTCGAACCGGTGATCCGCGATCCCGGTGCCGCAGAGCGCGGCACGTTGTTTCACGACATACTGCATCTGTTTTCGACAGAGGTTGCCGATCCGCGCGCGCCGGAAGCTCTGGAACGGCTCATCTCCGCCGGCCGGACATGCTTTGCCGAGATAGCCCTTCCCGCCGATGTCGAGGCCGTATGGTGGCCGCGCTTCGAAAAGCTTGCCGCCAACATCATCGAGTGGGAGCGCGGCCGGGCTCCCGCAGTCGCCCGGCGGCACGCCGAAGCGCGGGCCGAAACGACCGCTGTCGGCCGTACCGGCGTTACATTGTCGGGCTATGCCGACCGCGTCGATCTGCTGGCCGGCGGCATGGCCGACATTCTCGACTACAAGACCGGCTCCTCGCCGTCCAAGGCGCAGGCGCACACGCTGCTGGCGCCGCAGCTGGCGCTGGAGGGCGCGCTTCTGCGGCGCGGCGCCTTCAAGGGGCTTGGCGCGCGCGAACCCTCGCAGCTTGCCTTCGTGCGGCTGAAGCCCAATGGCGAGGTGTTCGAGGAATCCATCCTCGACTACAACCGCCAGCCGAGGACCGCCGAAGACCTTGCCGAAGAGGCCTGGGCGCGGCTGGAAAAGCTGCTCGTCCACTATGCCGATCCGACGACCGGCTATCTGTCGCGGGCGCTGCCGTTCCGCGAAGGCGAGAGCGATGGCGATTACGACCATCTGGCGCGCGTGCTCGAATGGTCGGCCGGCGGCGATAGCGACGATGAGGCGGGGGAGGCATGAAGAAAGCCTACCCCATCCCCTCAGAAACCGCTGCCAGCCAGGCGCGCGCCTCCGACCCGAAGAACTCGGCCTGGGTGTCGGCAAATGCCGGCTCGGGCAAGACGCATGTGCTGGCCCAGCGCGTGATCCGGCTGCTGCTCAACGGCACCGATCCGTCGAAGATCCTGTGCCTGACCTACACGCGGGCCGCCGCCGCCAACATGTCGAACCGCGTCTTCTCGACGCTGTCGGAATGGACGGCGCTTGGTGATGCCGACCTTGCCGCCAAGATCACCGCGCTCGACGATCGCCGGCCCGACCGCGACACGATGCGCCGGGCCCGCCGGTTGTTTGCCGAAGCGCTGGAGACCCCGGGGGGGCTGAAGATCCAGACCATCCACGCCTTTTGCGAATCGGTGCTGCACCAGTTCCCGCTGGAAGCAAACATCCCAGCGCATTTCGAATTGCTCGACCCGCAGATGGAGGCCTCGCTGTTCGCTGCCGCGCGCCGCGACATGATTTCTGGCACGTCTGCCGGAGACGCCGGACTGGCCGAGGCCTTTGCCACCGTGCTGGAACGCGGCGGCGAACATGGGCTCGACGCGCTGCTGACTGAGATCGTGCGCAAGCGCGACGGCTTACGCGGCTTCATCGATGCCGTCAGGCGCGACGGCAACGGCTTTCAAGCCCTGTTCGACGAGTTCCATTTCCGCCCGGGTCAGAGTGCCGATGATATAGCCGCATCGGTCTGGCCGCTGCCCGGTTTCCCGCCGGATTTCTTTGCGGTCTTCGCCAGCGCGGCGGAAGCCGCCGATGCCCGCACCGTGCTCAACAATCTCCTGCCCTATGCCCGCGCGGCCTTCGCCGACGAAGATCCAATCCGCCGGCTGCAGATGCTGAGCAAGGCTTTCCTCAAGGCTGACGGCGACCCCTACGATCCCGCCAAGACGTTCAAGAAGGCGCTGCTCGACCGGCTGCCCGACCTTCCCGAACGCTATCTCTCAGCGGTCAAGGCGATCGTCGAGGTGTCCGACCGGCTGGCGCTGTTCCGGATGCTGGAAGGCACGGTCGCGGCGCTGACCATCGCCGACTGGCTGATTGTGCGCTACGAACGCCTGAAGCGTGGTCGCAGCTTCCTCGACTTCAACGATCTCATCACCCGCACCGTCAATCTTCTGGCGCGGCCCGATGCCGGCCCATGGGTGCAGTACAAGCTCGACCAGGGCATCGACCACATCCTGCTTGACGAGGCGCAGGACACGAGCCCCGACCAGTGGGAGGTGGTGAAGCGCCTGTCGGAAGAGTTCTTCGCCGGCCACGGCCAGCGCGGCAGCGCCAATCGCACCATGTTTGCCGTCGGCGACGAGAAGCAGTCGATCTACTCCTTCCAGGGAGCAGCGCCCGATTCCTTTGCCGACAGCCGGCTTTTGTTTGCCGGGCGCGTCCGTGACGCCGAGGCTTCGTTCGCCGACCTAAAACTGACCTGGTCGTTCCGCTCGACCGACGACGTGCTGGCCGCCGTCGATCGCGTTTTTGCCGAGCCGGGCGTGCGGCGTGGCATCAGCCATGATCCGGATCCGCTCGACCACAAGGCGATCCGCAACGATGCCCCGGGCTATGTCGAGGTCTGGCCGTCGCTCGGCGCCGATACGGTCGAGGAGCCCGACGACTGGACGCTGCCGGTCAACCATGCCAGCGCGCCGGCAGTGCGGGTCGCCGAGCATGTCGCGGCGACGATCCAGGCCTGGCTCAAGAACCGCGAGGTCATCGAGGGCAAGGGGCGCAGGCTGAAAGCCGGCGACATCCTTGTGCTGGTGCGCAAGCGCGACCGCTTCGTCCATGCGCTGTCGCGCGCGCTGAAGGACCGCGATATCCCGGTCGCCGGCGCCGACCGGCTGAGCCTGCCCGGCCACATCGCGGTGAAGGATCTGATCGCGCTCGGCCATTTCCTCATCCAGCCGCAGGACGATCTGTCGCTCGCCGCCGTGCTGCGCAGCCCCATCTTCGACGTGTCGGAAGAGACGCTTTTTGCGCTTGGTGCGGGAAGGCCGGCCTCGCTGATAGCGTCACTGCGCCTTCGTGCCGGCGAGAGCGAAGCGCTGACCAATGTCGTCGCCCGCCTCGATGGCTGGGCCAACGAGGCGGCGTTCCGTCCTGTCTTCGAATTCTACGCCGGGGTGTTGGCGCGCGACGGCCTGCGCAAGAAGATGATTGCCCGGCTCGGGCCGGAGGCCGGCGATATCCTTGACGAATTCCTGAGTTTTTGCCTGGCCGAGGAACGCACCGGACTGCCGGGGCTGGAGGCCTTCCTGGCGACGCTGGAAAACACCGGTCCCGAAATCAAGCGCGAGATGGACCAGACGCGCGACGAGGTCCGCGTCATGACCGTCCACGCCGCCAAGGGCCTGGAAGCGCCTGTCGTCTTCCTGGTCGATGGCGGCTCGGCGCCGTTCAGCGACCAGCATCTTCCGCGGCTGATGCCGTTCGACGGTTCGGGGCGCAGCTTTGACGGCAAAGGTTATCTCTGGCGCTCGGCAAGCGATGTCGCCAACGGTTTCTCCCGGGCGGCCTCGGCGCGGGCGCGGGAACTCGCCGACGACGAATACCGCCGCCTGCTCTATGTCGGTATGACGCGCGCCGAGGACCGGCTGATTGTCTGCGGCTATCACGGCAAGCGTTCGCCCAGCACCGGCACCTGGCATTCGATCGTCAGCCGCGCGCTGACAGGTGCGCCCGAAAGCACGGAACGCCCCCACCCCGCCAGCGGTGAGCCGGTGCATCGCTTTATCATGACCAAGCTGCCGCCGGTGGCGCTGGCCGCCGCCGACGAGACGCGGCAGCCGCAACAGCTTCTGCCGTTCTTGCCGGCAAACCTTTTTCGCCCTTTGCCGCCTTACGAAGAGCTGCCGCGCCCGCTGTCACCTTCTGGCGCCTCGGCGCTGATCGATGAGGGCAAGGAGGCGGTCGTCGATACGCGCTCGCCGGTTCTGGACAGCGAAGCTGAGCCCGGTTTTGCCGTGATGCGCGGGCTGGCGCTGCACAAATTGCTGCAAATGCTGCCCGGCTTTGCCGAGGACGAACGGCAAGGCGCGGCCAGGCAATATCTCAGCCGCACCGGCGCCGACTGGACCGAAGCCGAGCGCGACAAGGCGCTGGCCTCTGTGATGGCGATCCTCGGGGATGCGCGTTTTGCCGATCTGTTTTCGTCCAGTTCTCGCGCGGAGGTCGCGGTTATGGGCAGCCTCCAGGTGAAGGGCAAACTGCGCTCGATCTCCGGCAAGATCGACCGGCTAGCGGTGACGCCGCAAAAAGTGTCGATCGTCGACTACAAGACCAACCGGCCGGCGCCGACCACGCTGGCTCAGGTGCAGCCGGCCTATATCCTGCAGCTGGCGCTCTACCGGGCATTGCTCAAGCCGCTTTATCCCGGCCGCTCGGTGACTGCGGCGCTGCTGTTTACCGAGGCGCCGAGGCTGATCGAACTGCCGGCTGAGGCGATGGACGATGCCCTTGCCCGACTCACGGGAGCGTGACACAAGTTCTGCTTGAAGAAGGGCTGCTCAACCACCACATTTGGTGCGAGATAAATTTCGAAAGGATTTTCGCATGGCCACCGTCAAGGTCGACAAGAGCAATTTCCAGGCCGATGTGCTCAACGCCTCGCAGCCTGTCGTGGTGGATTTCTGGGCGGAATGGTGCGGCCCGTGCAAGATGATCGGTCCGTCGCTGGAAGAGATCGCCAACGAGCTCGGTGACAAGATCAAGATCGCCAAGCTGAACATCGACGAGAACCCCGAGCTTGCCGCGCAGTTCGGCGTGCGCTCGATCCCGACGCTGATGATCTTCAAGGGCGGCGAAGTGGCCGACATGAAGGTTGGCGCTGCGCCGAAGACCGCGCTGTCGCACTGGATCAATGGCAGCCTCGCCTGATCTGACTGATTTCCGAGATCCGAAGCCCGGCCCTCGCGCCGGGCTCTTTCTTTGGCGTCATCGCCCGACCGCCTCTGGCCCTCGCATCGACGCACTCCATGTCATCTGCTTGTTGCAGGACAGGAGAGACAAATGACCGGATCCGCCAAGGCCACCGTCTTCATCGACAATGAGCGCGTCATCGTCACCGAATATCGCTTCCAGCCCGGCGACAACACCGGCTGGCACCGGCATGGCCACGACTATGTCGTGGTCCCGCTGATGGACGGCAAGGTGAAGTTGGTGACCAAGGACGGCGAGTCCTTCGCCGAGATGAAGAAGGGTGCGCCCTATTTCCGCAAGGAGGGCGTCGAGCACGACGTCATCAGCGCCAATGAGGGCGAATACGCCTTCATCGAAATCGAGCTGAAGTAGACCTCCGCCAACTACCAGTCGGCGATGCGGTCGCCGCCGGTGAATTGCGCGCTTTTTGCGGTGTATTCGAACAGCTCGATCTTCACGCCGTTGGGGTCGCGGATCCAGGCCTGAAACGTGTCGTCGCAAGCGTGTTTCTTGGCCGTAACGTCGACGCCCTTCGATTTGATGTGGGCGATCGCCGCGTCGATGTTTTCCACCTCAAGGCAAAAGTGGTTGATCTGGTTCTGCTCGCTGTATGCCGTGCCGCCCTTCTGGAACACCTCGACATGGCTGCGGCCGCCGCAATTGAGGTAGAAGCCGAACACCTTGCCGTCGCGCAGGAAGTTGAACTGCGTGTCGAGGCCGAGCACGTCGCGGTAGAAGGCCCGCGTCGCTTCCAGGTCGTGCGCGAAGATGCAGACATGGGCGAGCTGCTTCACCTTGATCATCACTGGCTCCTCGCGAAAGTATGGGTTCAGGTTGGCGGCGTGCCGTTCTCGGCCAGAACCGCGCCGGCGAGATACAGTGAACCGCCGATCAGGATGCGTGGCGCCGGCCCGTCCCAGGTGTCGCGCAGCAGCATCAGCGCGCTGGCGACGGAGCTGACCGGCTCGGCGGTGAGACCGGCTTCCGTCGCGCGGACCGCCAGCTCGTCATTCGGCACGCCGGCGTCGCTGAGGCTAACCGGCACGGTGTAGACGTGACGGACCAGACCCTTGAAGGCGTGAAAATAGCCGCTCTGGTCCTTGGTGTTGATCATGCCGGCAATCAGGAACAGCGGCCGCGGGTTCTTTTCCTCCTGCTCGGCCAGCGCCTCTGCAATGACCATGCCGGCGCCCGGATTGTGGCCGCCGTCGAGCCAGATGTCGGCGCCCTGGGGCGCCAACTCCGCCAGTCTGCCCTGCGCCAGCTTCTGCATGCGGCCCGGCCAGGCGACTTTGGCCATAGCCTTCTCCGTGGCGCGGTGGCTGATCTCGAAGCCGGCGGCCTTGACCGCAGCAATCGCTGCCGCCGCATTGGCGAACTGGTGGCGCCCGGGCAGCCGCGGCGGTGGCAGGTCCATCAGGCCGTCCTCGTCCTGGTAGACCATGCGGCCGTTTTCCTCGAAAGCGAGGAAATCCTGGCCGTAGACGAAGGTCGGGCAATCCAGCCGCTCGGCGGTTTCGATCAGCACCTGCAGCGCCGTCTCGCTCTCCTGCGCGCCGATGACCACCGGGCAGCCGCGCTTCATGATCCCGGCCTTTTCGGCGGCGATCAGTTCGACCCGGTCGCCGAGATAGGCTTCGTGGTCCATCGACACCGGCATGATCACAGACACGGCCGGCCGGGCGACGACATTGGTGGCGTCGAAGCGGCCGCCAAGGCCGACCTCGATGATGGCCGCAGCGGCCGGATGCTCGGAAAACAGGATGAAGGTGACGGCGGTGAGGATTTCGAACACGGTGATCTTCTGGCCGGCATTGGCCCGGGCGACGCGAGCAATGGCCTCGGCGAAGGTCTCGTCGTCGACCAGCCTGCCGCCGCCCTCGGCCGCCAGCCGGTAGCGCTCGGCCCAGTTGACCAGATGCGGCGAGGTATGGACATGGACAAGATGGCCGCCGGCTTCGAGCAGCGCGCGCGAAAAGGCAGCGCACGAGCCCTTGCCGTTGGTGCCGGCGATGTGGATGACCGGCGGTAGCCGGTCCTGCGGATTGCCGAGGCGTTCGAGCAGCCTGGTGATGCGGTCGAGCGAAAGGTCGAAGCCTTTCGGATGCAGCGCCATCAGGGCTTCGATTTCGCGGTCGGCGGCAAGTGTGGTCATAGGGGAATCCTAGCGCATGACCCCGAAAACACGAATCGGTTTTCGGAAAGGATCATGCGCAATAAAATACTGCGCGAAACATCGCGCGCAATCGCTGATAGGCGGCCAGGAATGTCGCGTCAGACCTGCGGCCGGGCTTCCGTCGGGATGACCGCCGGCGGCAGGATTTCCGGCTCCAGCGGCTTCTGATCGGGAACCTTGAGCAGCATCTTCAACAGCCGCGCAATCGTCCCGCGTAGTTCCAGCCGCGACACCACCATGTCGACCATGCCGTGCTCCATCAGATATTCGGAGCGCTGGAACCCGTCCGGCAGTTTTTCCCGAATGGTCTGCTCGATGACGCGCGGGCCGGCAAAACCGATCAGCGCGCCGGGCTCGGCGATGTGGACATCGCCCAGCATGGCGTAGGAGGCGGTGACGCCGCCGGTGGTCGGATTGGTCAGGACGACGATGTAGGGCAGGACGGCTTCCTTCAACCGGTCGAGGCCGACCGTGGTGCGCGGCAATTGCATGAGGGACAGGATGCCTTCCTGCATGCGGGCGCCACCGGAGGCGGCGAACAGGATCAGCGGCCGCTTGCGCTGCAAGGCGACCTCGAAAGCATGCACGATGGCGTCACCGGCAGCCATGCCGAGCGAGCCGCCCATGAAGGCGAAATCCTGCACCGTCACCACCACTGGCAGGCCTTCGACCGTGCCCAGCGCGTTGACGATGGCGTCTTCCAGACCGGTCTTGGCCTTGGCGTCCTTCAGCCGGTCGGTGTAGCGCTTCTCGTCGCGGAACTTGAGCGGGTCCTGCATGACCTTGGGGTTCTCAAGCTGCTCGTATTTGCCGTCGTCGAAGAAGAATTTCAGCCGCTCCTTGGCCGAAATCTTCATGTGATGGCCCGATGACGGGATGACGAACTGGTTGGATTCCAGGTCCTTGTGGAACACCATCTCGCCGGTCTCAGGATCCTTGATCCAGAGATTCTCCGGCATGTCGGTGCGCCGGCCGAGCATCGAATTGATCCGCGGGCGAACGTAATTGGTAATCCAGTTCATCGCTTCGGCTCCTGTCCTGACGAAGAGTTGGCTACAGAGGTAAGACGACTATTCGGCAGCAGCAAGGCGGGCCGAACGCACGCCTTGCGACAGGCCGCTGACCAAAGTGGCGACGGCCTCGGCCGGGTCGGCGGTCTTTTCGCCCTTCGGCCCCAGCACGTTGGCCACCGCATTGACGATGGCGGTACCGACGACGACGCCGTCGGCATTGGCGCCGATGATGCGCGCCTGCTCGGCGGTCTTGACGCCGAAACCGACACAGACCGGCAGGTCGGTATGGCCCTTGATGCGCTTGACCGCCGCCGCAACCTTGCCGGTGTCGGCCAAAGCCGAGCCGGTGATGCCGGTCATCGAGACGTAATAGACGAAGCCCGAGGTGTTCTGCAGCACCTTGGGCAGGCGCTTGTCGTCGGTGGTCGGCGTCGCCAGGCGGATGAAGTTGATGCCGGCCTTCAGCGCCGGAATGCAGAGTTCCTCGTCCATCTCAGGCGGCAGGTCGACGACGATCAGCCCGTCAATGCCGCTGGCGATCGCGTCCTTGAGGAAACGGTCGACGCCGTAGATGTAGATCGGGTTGTAATAGCCCATCAGCACGATCGGCGTCTCGTTGTCGCCACCGCGGAAGTCCGCCGCCATCTGCAGCGTCTTGACCAGCGTCTGGCCGCCCTTCAGGGCGCGCAGGCCGGCTGCCTGGATCGCCGGGCCGTCGGCCATCGGATCGGAAAACGGCATGCCCATTTCGATGATGTCGGCGCCCGCCTTGGGCAGCGCCTTCATGATCGACAAAGCGGTGTCATAGTCCGGGTCGCCGCTCATGAAATAGGTGACCAGCGCCGGGCGGCCCTCGGCTTTCAGTTTTGCCATGCGGCGGTCGATGCGGGTCGTCATGATCAGATCTCCATGCCCAGCATCGAGGCCACCGTGTGCACGTCCTTGTCGCCACGTCCCGACAGGTTGACGATGACGATCTGGTCCTTGTCCATCGCGGGCACGATCTTCACTGCGTGCGCAATGGCGTGCGCCGATTCCAGCGCCGGGATGATGCCTTCGACACGCGTCGTCAGCTTGAAGGCTTCCAGCGCCTCGTCATCGAGGATCGGCACGTATTCGACGCGGCCGGAATCACGCAGCCAGGAATGTTCGGGGCCGACGCCGGGATAATCGAGGCCGGCCGAGATCGAATGGCCGTCCATGATCTGGCCGTCGGCATTCTGCAAGAGATAGGTGCGGTTGCCATGCAGCACGCCGGGCGCGCCGGCATTCATCGAGGCACAATGCTCGATGCCGTCGAGGCCACGGCCGCCGGCTTCGATGCCGATGATGCGGACTTCCTTGTCGTCAAGGAAGGGATGGAACAGGCCGATGGCGTTCGAGCCGCCGCCGACGGCGGCGATGATGGTGTCAGGCAGCCGGCCTTCCTGCTCGAGGATCTGGGCGCGTGCCTCGGTGCCGATCACCGACTGGAAGTCGCGCACGAGTTCCGGATAGGGATGCGGGCCGGCGGCGGTGCCGATCAGGTAATAGGTGTCCTCGACATTGGTGACCCAGTCGCGCAACGCCTCGTTCATGGCGTCCTTCAGCGTGCCGTGGCCGGCGGTGACCGGCCTCACTTCGGCGCCGAGCAGCTTCATGCGAAACACGTTGGGGCTTTGGCGAGCGACGTCGGTGGCGCCCATATAGACGACACAAGGGAACCCGAAGCGCGCCGCGACGGTGGCGGCGGCCACGCCATGCTGGCCGGCGCCGGTCTCGGCGATAATGCGCTTCTTGCCCATGCGCTTGGCCAGCAGGATCTGGCCGAGGCAATTGTTGATCTTGTGCGAACCGGTGTGGTTCAGATCCTCGCGCTTGAAATAGACTTTCGCGCCGCCCCCGAGGCCCTTCGCCGAGGAAACCTCACGAAGATGCTTGGTCAGCCCCTCGGCGAAATAGAGTTTTGAGGGTCGGCCGGCATAGTGGGTCGACAGATCCGTGAGTTCGGCCTTGAAGTCCGGATCGTTCTTGACCTCGTTCCAGTGCCGTTCGAGGTCGAGGATCAGCGGCATCAGCGTCTCGGCGACGAAGCGGCCGCCAAAAATGCCGAACATGCCCTGCTCGTCGGGTCCGGTGCGGAAGGAATTGGGTGTCGCCGGCTGGTCCATCGCCGATCTCCTGGTTCGAAAGAATTGTTCAGGCGGCGCGGTCGTCGCGCGCGGCCCTGACGGCCCGGAAAAACTGCTCGATCAGCGCCGGATCCTTGACACCCGGAGCGCTTTCCACGCCCGACGAAATGTCTATTGCGGGCGGATTGGCCGATCTCAGGGCGTCGCCGATATTGGCGGCGTTGAGCCCACCGGAAAGCATGTAATCGAGCCCGGCGTCAAGGCCGGCCAGAATGCGCCAGTCGAAGGCGACGCCATTGCCGCCCGGCAGTTGCGAGCCTTTCGGCGGCTTGGCATCGAACATGACCCGATCGGCAATGCCGACAAAAGGCTTTATCCGTTCGAGATCGGCGGCCTCGCTGACGGAGAACACCTTCATCACCGGCAGGCCGTAGCGGGCTTTCACGGCAGCCACCCGCTCGGGCGTTTCGGCGCCGTGCAGCTGCAGCATGTCGGGGCGCATCTTTTCGACAATCTCGTCCAGGAACGCGTCATCGGCATCGACCGTCACGGCAACCGCCTTGGCCTTGCCAATCGCCGCCTGGCGCAGGCGGCCGGCTTCCGCGGGCTCGACATAGCGCGGGCTTTTGGCGAAGAAGATGAAGCCGACATGGCTGGCGCCGCCGGCTAATGCCGCAGCCATTGCCTCATCGGTCTTCAACCCGCAGATCTTGATGTCGAGCGCCATGGCGCGGGGATTGGCACGAAAAGCGGCGAGAGTCGAGAAAAAGCATGCTGTTTGCCGGCAACGCCAAAGGCGCTACCTATGGATAGCAGAAGCAAGGCGGAGCAGACGAATGGCCGACCAGAGCATTGCCGAACTCAAGCAGAAGATCGCGCAAGCGCGCGACGTCATCAAGCATCTGATGCAAAAGGCAGCCTTCGATGGGGCTGAAGCGCACCGGGCGCTGGAGTACTTCGGCAGCGATGCGTTCGAGCAGAATTTTCTGCCATGGCCGCGCCATGGCGACGAAGGGCTGCGGCCGGATGAGCTTAACGCGGCGAACGATGATTGAGTGAGACAATTGCGAAGGCTGGAGGGACAGCACCCCCCTCTGGCCTGCCGGCCATCTCCCCCGCAAGGAGGGAGATTAGGCGCTCAACCGCTTTCGCCAATTTTCAACAAAGCAGGGATTAGCGAGGTCACCGAAGCTGCCAATCTCCCTCCTTGCGGGGGAGATGCCCGGCAGGGCAGAGGGGGGTGTGAAGGATCGCTACAGATGCCTTAATCTCGGCGCTGCACGGCCCTTCGCCTATCCCTAGTCAAATACGATCGCCTGCAACGCGCCGCCATTCCTCTTCAGCCAGTCCTTGCAACGGTCGGTGTCCGGACAAAGTTGCTCGCACAGTTTCCAGAATTTCGGGCCGTGGTTCATCTCCTTGAGATGCGCCACCTCATGCGCGACGAGGTAGTTTATGACCGGCGTCGGCGCCATCATGATGCGCCAGGAGAAGGACAGGTTGCCGTCGGAGGTGCAGGAGCCCCAGCGGCTCGACGTGTCCTTGAAGCGGATCGCCTTGGCGCGCTTGCCGAGCGCCTCGGTGTGCTTGACCACCAGCTTCTCGATCTCCTTCTTGGCTTCGCGCTTGAGGAAATCGGCGATCCGGCGCGGCAAATGTATGCGCTCGCCATGCACGATCAGCAGCGGTCCGCGCTCGTCGCGCGAGACGGTGACGGTGCCGCGTTTCGCCGGTTCATGGACGATACGATGCGCAACGCCGCGGATCGGGATCTTGATGCCGGGCCGCACTTGCGGCCGTGTCGGCACCTTGGCCAGCCGCTGCTCCAGCCAGTCCTGATGGCGGTGCAGGAACTTTTCCACCTCGCCGCGGCGCAGGCCCGGCGGCACGGTGATGCGCAGGCCCTGGCCGCCGGAATCGATGCGCAGCGTCAGCCGCCGCGCCCGCCCGCTCTCAACGATTTTGAGCGGCAGCGTGCGGCCGGCAACGACATGCTCTCGCTCTTCGACAGGCGAGGGCTTGGGTTTGGTCAGGTTGCGAAAGAAGCCGAAGGACATGGCTGAACGATACGCGATTCGAGGAAAACGACCAGTAGAGCGAACGCGAAAAGAGAACAAAAAAGAAACGGCGCCGCTCGCGCGACGCCGTCTTTCATGCCGAGACCTGTCGCAGGATCTCAGTCGTCAAGCAGGTTCGGACCCTTGCGCTTGGGGGTCGCGGGCTTGCCCGCTTCGGTCGAGCCCGAGGTCGTCGGTGCCGTCGACTTGTTGCGGTTGGCCATGAAGCGGTCGAACTCGTCCTGGTCCTTGGCGCGGCGCAATTCGCGGGCATAGTCGTCGAACTCGCTCAGCATCTCGTCGAGCTTGCGGCGCTCTTCGGCGAGGCGCTCGAGTTCCTTCTCGCGCCAGTCGTCGAAAGCGACGTTGCCGGTGCGAGCCGAACCATGGCCCCAGCGTGCGGCCTTGTCGGAACCGCGGCGGCAGCCGGCGAATATGCCGTCGGTGGCGCGGTTGACGTCGCGCTTGAAGCCGTCAAGCCGGTCGCCCCAGATGATGTAGGCGAGCATGGCCAAGCCAAGCGGCCAGAACACCATGAAGCCGATCACCATCAACGCGATGGTCGCCGGCGTCCAGGCCGGGCGGATCAATGCGGATGTGTTCATTTTCTCCCATTCCTTCGGTTGGAGACAGCCACGAACGGCTGCGTGGATTCGAAATGGGATGAGAAAAACGGCGATTCAAGACAATGCCGGCCAAAACCGGACAAGGGGCTGAAATGATTATCGCTTTTTGAGCGCTTCGAGGAAAAGCACGACCAGCCCGGCGACCAGACCCCAAAAGGCGGCGCCGACGCCGAACAAGGTCAGCCCTGACGCGGTGACGACGAAGGTGACCGTGGCGGCCATGCGCTGGTCCTCGTCCTTGAGCGCGATCGATAGCGCGTTGGCGAGCGACCCCATCAGCGCCAGACCAGCCACCAGCACGATCAGACTCTGCGGCAGGACGGCGAAGATCGCCACCAGCGAGGCGCCGAAAATCGCGAAGACGAGGTAGGCGAGCGCATAGAACGGGCCGGTCTTCCAGCGCTCGGCAGGGTCGGGATGGACATCGGGGCCGGTGCAGATCGCCGCCGAAATCGCCGCCAGATTTGTGGTCGAACCGCCAAACGGCGCCGACAGCAATGAGAACAGGCCGGTGACGCCGATCAGCGGGCCGGGTTCGGGGTGATAGCCGGCGGCGCGCAGCACGGCCAGTCCCGACAGGTTTTGCGAGGCCATGGTGACGAGGTAGAGCGGCAGCGCCAGGCCGATAATGGCGGCGGCGCTGAAATGCGGCGCAATCAGCGTCAGCGTCGACAGTTCCGGCGCCGGCAGGCCGCCGACACGGCCGGTGAGAAAGGCGGCAGTGCCGCCACCGATCAGCACCGCCAGCACCGATAGCGCCGGGTTGAACAGGCGAATGACGAAGAAGGCCGCGATCAGCGGCAGGATAAGCCAGGGGTCGACGGGAATGGTCTTGACGGCATTGAGCGCGAAGGTGACGACGATGCCGGCCAGCATGCCGGACGCCACCGAGGCCGGTAATTTGGCGATTAGCTGGGTCAGCGGCTTGAACATGCCGGTGGCGATCAACAGGATGCCGGTGACGATGAAGGCGCCGACGGCATCGGCCATGGTAAACCCGCTCGATGCTGCCATCAGCGCCAGGCCCGGTGTCGACCAGGCGGTGATGATCGGCATTTTCGTGCGCCAGGATAGCCACAGGCACTCGATCGCCATCGCCAGGCACAAAGCCGTTACCCAGCTCGCTGTCTCGGCTTGGGTGGCGCCAACCGCCTTGGCGGCGGCAATGACGACGGCCAGCGTGCCGCCGAAGCCGACGATGGCCGCGACAAAGGCGGATATCGGGATGGAAATGCGCATTCTTGCCTAACCCGCCCGCTGGACCATGTCGCCCACGGCCCTCAGCAGCATGTCGAGGTCCTGCGGCCGCGACAGGCGGTGATCGCCGTCAGGAATAAGCGACAAAGTGACATCGTCGGCCGGCAGCAGGGACACCAGCTTCAGCGCATGGCTTGCCGGCACGTCGGCATCGGCCAGGCCCTGCAGGATGTGGACCGGGCAATGGGTATCGATCGGCCCGGTCATCACCCGATTGCTGCGGCCGTCCTCGATCAGCGCGTGCGTGTAGATGTAAGGCTCGGCGGAGTAGTCCGATGGCTCCTCGAAGAAGCCCTTCTTCTGGAGGTCGCGCTTCTGCGCCTTGGTCAGCGCCGGCTCGACCAGTTCGGTGGTGAAGTCCGGCGCCGGCGCGAGCAGCACCAGGCCGACGACACTGCTGTCGCCAGCCTTGCGCAGTTCCTGCACCATGCGCAACGCAATCCAGGCACCCATCGAGGAGCCGACCAGGATCTGCTTGCCCGTGGTGAAGCGCTGGAAGACGGCGAGGCTCTCGGCGAGCCATTTCGAGATGGTGCCGTCGGCAAAGGCGCCGCCGGATTCGCCATGGCCGGAATAGTCATGACGCAGGAAAGCGCGGCCTTCGCGGGCTGCCCAATCCGACAGCGTCTGCGCCTTCGTGCCCAGCATGTCGGATTTATAGCCGCCGAGCCAGACGATGCCCGGCGTCTTGCCCGCCTCATGGCGCACCGCGATGCTGATTCCCTGGACATCCAGAAGGGTTGGGATGGTCGCGGTCATGGCTGTCGGCCAATCCTGGTTGTGGGGCCTGATTTTCCTCGCCGGTCTTTTGGCACAGGCAAAGGCGAGGCGGAAAGTGCCCGCCTGATCCTTTGTTTGGTGCAGACCAGCGTTCAGGGTGATTTTCTGTCAGCGCTATGCTATTGACTCCGCCCGCGCGCTCACCACATTGGCGCGTCCTGAATATTTCTAGATTTGAAACCCTGAACGAAACGGCCAAGGAGACCACGACCATTCGCAGACCTTTCAAAGCAGCGGCGCCCACCAAGGATGGCCCGCGCTCCAACCGTGATATCCGGGTTCCCCGGGTCCAGCTCATCGACGCCGAAGGCCAGAACCGAGGCGATGTCTCCATCAACGACGCATTGCTGCTCGCCGAAGAGGCCGGGCTCGATCTGGTCGAGATATCGCCCAACGCGGTGCCACCCGTCGTAAAAATCCTCGATCTCGGCAAATTGAAATACGCCAACCAGAAGAAGGCGGCCGAGGCGCGCAAGAACCAGAAGGTCATCGAGATCAAGGAGATCAAGATGCGCCCGAACATCGACAGCCATGACTACGAGACCAAGATGAAGGCCGTGCGGCGCTTCTTCGAGGAAGGCGACAAGGTCAAGCTGACGCTGCGCTTCCGCGGCCGTGAAATGGCGCATATGGAACTCGGCATGCAGCTCCTCAACAAGGTGCGCGAGGAAGTGTCGACCATCGCCAAGGTCGAAGCCGAGCCGAAGCTTGAAGGCCGCCAGATGATGATGGTGCTGGCGCCGCGCTAGACCGGTTTCACCGTTTCATGGAAACGGGCGAAACGCTCTATGTCTTTGTTTTGAAGCAATTCCGGACGGAAAACCGTTTCACACTTTTCCTGGAATTGCTTTGGATCACGTTCTGTTCAGGCGTGGCAATGGCGCTCTAAATCCGCCTGAATCCTGCTACATGGCGTCCCGGCGATCGGCGGGACGCCTGGTTTGTTGTCCAGACGCTGCGATCGCCGGCAAAGCCTTTCCACGATCGGATTCCCGACATGGCCAATGAAATCAATCCTGCGCCCATCAAGGAGTTGGGCGGCTACCAGCACATGCGCAGGATGGTGCTTGCCGTGCTGGTGGTGGTGCTGTTTGCCGCACTGCTGTTTGGCCAGTCGACTTTTCCGCCGGAGACCCCGGTCCACGAGACGATCGAGATGTTCGGCGTGCTGTTGATCTTCCTCGGCATTGTCGGCCGCTTGTGGTCGACGCTTTATATTGGCGGCCGAAAATCCTCCGAAGTGGTCACCGGCGGGCCCTATTCGATCACCCGCAACCCGCTCTACGTGTTCTCGACCATTGCCGCCGCCGGCGTCGGCGCCCAGATCGGCTCGTTCTCCGGCATCATCCTGTTTGCGCTTTTGTGCGCAGGCGCCTTCCACATCGTCATCCTGCGCGAAGAGAAGTACCTCAAGGAACTGCTCGGCGACCCTTACCAAGCCTATCTGGCGCGGGTGCCGCGCTTCTTTCCCAAACTGTCGCTCTACCAGGAAGGCGATACCGGCAGCTTCAAGCCACGGCTTTTGCTGACCACCTTGCTCGACGGGCTGGTGTTCCTGGTGGCGCTGCCGGTGTTCGAGACCATCGACGGCGCCCAGCAGTCGGGTATTCTGCCGGTCTTGTTCAGACTCCCTTGATCGCGGACAGAGCGTCGCAGCCCTTCGGGTGTTGCGCGCGCGCCTGCTTTGACGTATAGGACCGCGTTCCAAAAAACCGCCCGGCAGGGCATGCCGTGGCGGTTTCATTTGCTTTTCGGGCTTTTGGTCCGCCCGAAGCGAACAAGAAGCGCGATTGTGCGCCACCAATACGGAGTAGCAAAATGCCCAAGATGAAGACCAAATCGGCCGCCAAGAAGCGGTTCAAGATCACAGGTACGGGTAAAGTCCTGTCGGCTGCGGCCGGCAAGCGTCACGGCATGATCAAGCGTTCCAACAAGTTCATTCGAAATGCCCGCGGCACGATGGTTCTGGCTGAACCGGACGGCAAGAAGGTCATCAAGAATTTTCTGCCGAACGGCCTCTGAGCACTCGGTCGGAACAGCGTTTTTAAGGAGATCATGACATGGCACGCGTAAAAAGAGGCGTCACCTCGCACGCCAAGCACAAGAAGGTCCTGAAAGCCGCGAAAGGCTTCTACGGCCGTCGCAAGAACACCATCCGCATCGCCAAGCAGGCGGTCGAAAAGTCGCTGCAGTACGCTTACCGCGACCGCAAGAACCGCAAGCGCTCGTTCCGCGCGCTGTGGATCCAGCGCATCAACGCCGCGACCCACGAGCATGGCCTGACCTATGGCCGCTTCATCGACGGCCTCAACAAGGCCGGCATCGAGATCGATCGCAAGATCCTGTCCGACATGGCCATCCATGAGCCGCAGGCATTCGCCGCGCTGGTGGCCAAGGCCAAGGTCGCGCTCGAATATCTGAAGAACACCACGCCGAATGCTTTTGAAAGCGCTGTCGCCTAAGACCAGCGCTTCCCAAGCTATTCAACACTTGATTTGGGGAACCCGCGCTGGCACGGCTGGCGCGGGTTTTTCTTATGCCTAGAGCGTCTTTGTTTTACGCAATTCCGGACGGAAAACCGCTTCGCACTTTTCCTGGAATTGCCCTGATCGGATCCGGAACATGAGTGACATGGATACTCTCGAAAACTCCCTGATGGCCGATATCGCCTCGGCCGGCGACGAGGCGTCGATCGAAGCGGTGCGCGTTGCAGCCCTCGGCAAGAAGGGCTCGGTGTCCGAAATGCTGAAGACGCTGGGCGCGATGAGCGCCGAGGAGCGGCAGGTCAAGGGGCCGGCGATCAACGGCCTGAAGAACCGCGTCACCGAGGCGCTGACAGCCCGCAAGGCCGAGCTGAAGGACGTGGCGGTCACTGCAAGGCTCGCCGCGGAGACAGTCGACGTGACGCTGCCGGTGCGGCAGTCGCCGGCCGAGCGCGGCCGCATCCATCCGATCAGCCAGGTCATCGACGAGATCGCGGCGATCTTCGGCGATCTCGGCTTCGCCATTGCCGAAGGCCCCGACGTCGAGAGCGACTATTACAATTTCACCGCGCTGAATTTCCCCGAAGGGCATCCGGCACGCGAGATGCACGACACCTTCTTCTTCCAGCCGGACGAGAAGGGCGAGCGCAAGCTGTTGCGCACGCACACCTCGCCCGTGCAGATCCGCACCATGGAGAAGCAGAAGCCGCCGATCCGCATCGTCATCCCGGGCAAGACCTACCGGCAGGATTCGGACGCCACCCATTCGCCGATGTTCCATCAGGTCGAGGGTCTGGTGATCGACAAGTCCGCCAATGTCGCCAACATGAAGTGGGTGCTGGAAGAGTTCTGCAAGGCGTTCTTCGAGGTGCCGCAGGTGAAGATGCGCTTCCGGCCGTCCTTCTTCCCGTTCACCGAACCGAGCCTCGAGGTCGATATCCAGTGCGACCGCTCGCGGCCCGGCGAAGTGCGCTTCGGCGAAGGCTCCGACTGGATGGAGATCCTCGGCTGCGGCATGGTGCACCCCAATGTGCTGCGTGCCGGCGGGCTCGATCCCGACGAGTATCAGGGCTTTGCCTGGGGCATGGGCATCGACCGCATCGCCATGCTGAAATACGGCATGCCGGATTTGCGCGCCTTCTTCGACGCCGATGTGCGCTGGCTGTCGCATTACGGCTTCAGGCCGCTCGACATGCCGACGCTGTTCGGAGGTCTCTCCGCATGACGGCGCCGCACACTGGCGGTTGCCGCTGCGGCGCGGTGCGGTTCGAGGCCTCGGCCGAACCGCACCATGTCAGCTATTGCCATTGCGGCGATTGCCGGCGGGCCAGCGGCGCGCCGGTGTCGGCCTTTGTCGGCTTTCTGACCGAGCAGGTGGCTTTCACCGGCAAGGCGCTGAAAATGTACGAGAATGGGCCGGTGACGCGTTCGTTCTGCGGCATTTGCGGTTCGCCGATCGCCTATGTCGATGAGCGGCTGGAAGACCACATCTATTTCATGCTCGGCGCCATGGACATGCCGGCCTATTTCCGGCCGACGCACCATGCCCATGTGCGCGAGCAGTTGCCTTTCCTGCATATGCCCGACGACCTGCCGCGCCATTTGAAGACAAGCGTGCCTCGACCGGACGGACACAGACAAAACGGAACACAGTGATGAAACTCACCCTCTCCTGGCTCAAGGATCATCTGGAGACCGACGCCACGCTCGCCGAAATCGTCGAGCGGCTGACCTCGATCGGCCTCGAAGTCGAGCATGTCGACGACAACGCCAGCCTGAAGCCTTTCGTCATCGCCAAGGTGCTGACGGCGGTGCAGCATCCCGATGCCGACCGGTTGCGGGTGCTGACCGTCGATACCGGCGACGGCAAAGCGCCTGTCCAAGTTGTGTGCGGCGCGCCGAATGCGCGGGCCGGCCTGATCGGCGCCTTCGCCGCGCCCGGCACCTATGTGCCCGGCATCGACGTGACGCTGACGGTTGGCAAGATCCGCGGCGTCGAAAGCCACGGCATGATGTGCTCGGAGCGCGAGCTGGAACTGTCGGACGAGCATAACGGCATCATCGACCTGCCTGAGGATGCGCCTGTCGGCACCAGCTTCGCGGCTTACGCGCATCTCGACGATCCGGTCATCGAGATCAATCTGACGCCAAACCGGCCGGACGCGACCAGCATTTACGGCGTTGCCCGGGATCTGGCGGCAAGCGGGCTCGGCCGGCTCAAAACCGCGCCGGTCGAGGCAATCAAGGGCAAAGGCGAGACGCCGGTCAAGGTGACGATCGAGGCGCCGGAGCTCTGCCCCGGCTTCGCGCTGCGCCTGGTGCGCGGCGTCAAGAACGGCCCGTCGCCGAAATGGCTGCAGCAGCGGCTTATCGCCATTGGCCTCAGGCCCATCAGCGCGCTGGTCGACATCACCAACTACGTCACCTTCGACCGCGGCCGTCCGCTGCATGTGTTCGACGCCAGGAAGGTCGCCGGCAATCTCGTCGTGCGCCGCGCCAAGGATGGCGAAAAGGTCATGGCGCTGGACGGACGCGAATACACGCTGACGCCTGACATGTGCGCCATCGCCGATGACAATGGCGTCGAATCGATCGCCGGCGTCATGGGCGGCGAGCATTCCGGCTGCGATGAAAACACCACCGACGTGCTGATCGAATCGGCGCTTTGGGACCCGATCACCACGGCGCGCACCGGCCGCACGCTCGGCATCATCACCGATGCGCGCTACCGCTTCGAGCGCGGCGTCGACCCTGAATTCATGGTGCCCGGCGTCGAGCTGGCGACGAAGCTGGTGCTGGAGTTTTGCGGCGGCGAGCCGACGGAAACCGAGGTCGTCGGCTATGCCGGCCACAAACCGAAGATCGTTGCCTTCCCGCTGTCGGAAGTGAAGCGGCTGACCGGCATCGAAGTACCCAAGGCGGAAAGCCTCGACATACTGAGCCGGCTTGGCTTCAAGCCGCAGGGCTCGGGCGACGTCGTCGACGTCGCGGTGCCGTCGTGGCGCCCGGATGTCGATGGCAAGGCCGACCTCGTCGAGGAAGTCATGCGCATCCACGGCGTCGACAACATCGCGCCGCAGCCGCTGGGTGCGCATGATGCGGTCAATTCCAAGATCCTGACCACGCTGCAGGTGCGCACCCGCACCGCCAAGCGCTCGCTCGCCGTGCGCGGCATGATGGAGGCCGTCACCTGGTCGTTCATCCCGGCCAGGCACGCCGAACTGTTCGGCGGCGGCCAGACGGCGCTGAAGCTCGCCAACCCGATCGCCGCCGACATGTCCGACATGCGGCCCTCGCTGCTGCCGGGGCTGATGTCCGCCGCGCAGCGCAATGCCGACAAGGGCATTGGCGACGTGGCGTTGTTCGAGGTCTCCGGCACCTATGAGGGCGACGGCCCCGACCAGCAGCGGCGCGTTGCCGCCGGCGTGCGCCGTGGCACCGCCAAGCTCGACGGCTCCGGCCGCAGTTGGGCCGGCAATTCCGGTCCGGTCGGCGTGTTCGACGCCAAGGCCGATGCGATCGCGGCGCTCGAAGCCTGCGGCGCGCCGGTCGACCGGCTGCAGATCGAACCGGGCGGCCCATCCTGGTATCATCCCGGCCGCTCCGGCACGATCAAGCTCGGCCCGAAGACGGTGCTCGGCACATTCGGCGAGTTCCACCCGAAGACGCTGGAGGCGCTCGACGTTTCGGGGCCGATCTGCGGCTTCGAGGTCTATATCGATGCCGTGCCGGAGCCGAAGGTCAAGCCGACGAAAACCAAGCCGAAGCTGGAGCTCTCCGCCTTCCAGGCGGTGAAGCGCGACTTTGCCTTCGTCGTCGACAGAGGAGTCGAGGCTGGCACCCTGGTGCGCGCGGCACTCGCCGCCGACAAGAAGCTGGTCACCGGCGTCTCGGTGTTCGACGTCTTCGAAGGGGCGTCGCTGGGCGCCGCAAAGAAGTCGATCGCCATCGAAGTCTCGATCCAGCCGGTCGAAAAGACGCTGACCGACGAAGATTTCGAGGCGCTGGCCAAGCGCATCGTCGACAATGTCGGCAAGCAGACGGGCGGCGAGCTGAGGACGTGAGGCGGACCGCATCCCGACAACAGTCGGGATGGGCTCGTTGCAAATGCTCCCAAATGGACACGACGATGGGCCACAAGCTTTCCATCAACTGGCTGGCGACGCATATCGGCACGATCGACGGTTTTCTGGACGACCAGGAATGCGCCGATCTGATCGCCGACAGCGAAAGGCGCGGTTTTGAGGAGGCGCGCATCAATAGCGGCGGCAATGCGCTGTTGATGAAAGAACTGCGCAACAATGACCGTGTCATTTTCGACGACGAGGATCTTGCTGACCTGCTTTTCGCGCGGGCGCGGCCGGTGCTCTATGGCGGCCTCGGCGAATGGCGGCTCAAGGGTCTCAACGAGCGCTTCCGCTTCTATCGCTACGGCCCCGGTCAAAAATTTGACTGGCACCATGACGGCACGTTCGTACGCACCGCCGACGAACACAGCCAATTCACCTTCATGATCTACCTTTCGGATGACTTTGAGGGCGGCGGCACATCGTTTCGCGGCGCGATCCCGGGCTACAAGGGCGGCAGCCTAACTGTGAATCCGCGAAAAGGCATGGCGTTGGCCTTCTACCACCCGATTGAACACCGCGGCGACGAGGTGTTGTCAGGGCGCAAATATGTCATCCGCACGGATGTGATGTACAAACGTTGAGGATTGCCGACAGGTGGCGAATCGCCCTCCAAAGGGTGATGGACCATCTGCGCTATTCCGGGCTGCCGTTCGAGGCACAACGCACTGCGTTTTTCGCCATCGTGTCGGCCGACCCGCTGGTTAGCGACGCTCTGGCGCGCGCACGCGCGCTCAACCTGCCGGACTGGCTGGTGGTTTCAGGGGTGCTCTACAACAGCGTCTGGAACCATCTGACCGGCAAGCCGTCGGGCTACGGCATCAAGGATGTCGATCTCTTCTACTTCGATGACAGCGACCTGTCGTACGAGGCCGAGGATGCGGTCATCCGCCGGGCGGCGCAGCATTTCGAAGGGCTTGCGCTGCCGGTCGAGGTCCGCAACCAGGCGCGGGTGCATCTTTGGTATCCGCAGAAGTTCGGGCAGCCGTGCCCGCGCTATACGAGTTCCAGCGAGTCCGTCAGCCACTTTGCTTCGAAGACGCATGCGGTCGGGGTTCGATACGATGCTGACGGGCAGCTGGAGCTGGTAGCGCCGTTTGGGCTGGATGACATGTTTTCGTTTCGGATTACGCCGAACCGGGTGACGGATAACCAGCGCACGCATGGGGCCAAGGGGGCGCGGGCGAAGGCGTGCTGGCCGGAGATTATGGTGGTGCCGTGGTAGGGGCGTCGGCGCGAGGCACCCCCCTCTGCCCTGCCGGGCATCTCCCCCTCAAGGGGGGAGATTGGCAGCTGGAGCGTCAGCGCTCTTCCTTGCAAATGTTGGCGATAAAGCGAAAGCGCCGATGACATCTAATCTCCCCCCTTAAGGGGGAGATGGCCGGCAGGCCAGAGGGGGGTGCCTCGCGCCAACCTCCGCAACCTTCATCGCCACGCGCCAACGCAAAGAGGCGCCGAAGCGCCTCTTTCGATTTACCCCGCGATGACCGGTTACCCATTCACCAGCGCCAGCAATTCCTCCGTATAGCGCTTGCCCATCACCTTGTCCGGTGACAACGCATCGCCAATCGCCGCCACTTCGGCCGCACTGAGCTCAATCCCGGCCGCCGCCGTGTTCTGCTCGAGATGGCGTATCTTGCGCGCACCCGGGATCGGCACGATGAAGTCGCCCTGATGCAGCACCCAGGCGAGCGCCAGCTGGGCCGAGGTCACGCCCTTTTGCGCCGCCAGTTTCTCCAGCGTGGCAATGACCTTGGCGTTGGCCGCCATGGCGTCTGCCTGGAAGCGCGGCAAGGTGCGGCGCCAGTCGTCGTCGCCCAGGGCATCCGGCTTGGCGATGGTGCCGGTGAGCAGCCCGCGGCCGAGCGGGCTGTAGGGGACGAAGCCGATGCCGAGTTCGCGGCAGACGGCCAACACCTCGTCTTCGGGATCGCGGGTCCACAGTGAATATTCGCTCTGCACGGCAGCGATCGGATGCACGGCATGCGCCCGGCGTAGGGTCGCGCCGCTGACTTCCGACAGTCCCAGCGCCCGCACCTTGCCTTCGCGCACCAGTTCGGCCATGGCGCCGACCGTGTCCTCGATCGGCACGTTGGGGTCGACACGGTGTTGGTAGTAGAGATCGATGACATCGGTATCGAGCCGCTTCAGCGAGGCTTCCGCCACCGCCTTGACGTGTTCGGGGCGGCTGTCGACGCCGACCATGCGCGCCATGCCTGAACCTTCCTCGGAAATCTTGAAGCCGAATTTGGTGGCGATGGTCACCTTGTCACGCACCGGCTTCAAAGCCTTGCCGAGCAGGATTTCGTTCTCAAAGGGGCCGTAGACTTCCGCCGTGTCGAAGAAGGTCACTCCGATCTCGACGGCGCGGCGCAAGGTGGCGATCGCTTCGGCTTCCGGCTGGCCGCCATAGCCGAAGCTCATGCCCATGCAGCCGAGACCGACGGGGAAGACTTCGAGTTCGGTGCCTAGTTTGCGGATTTTCATGGCGCATCTCCTTGTTGCGATGGACAGGAGATAGCGTCTTGCCTTGCGTTCGATAATCATCCGTCTTTTGCACAGCTTGTGCTATAAAATAGATCAATGAACCGAACGAACCTCTCCCAGCTCGCCGTGCTCGCCACCGTCGCCCAATGCGCCAGCTTCCGCGGTGCGGCCCGCGAGCTCGGCATCGCGCCTTCGGCGGTCAGCCACGCCGTGTCGAGCCTGGAGGCGAGGCTTGGCGTGCGGCTGCTGGCGCGCAGTACCCGCAGTGTCGCCCCGACGGAGGAAGGCGCCCAGCTTCTCGAGCGGCTGCGACCGGCGCTGTCGGAGATCGATCTGGCGCTGGAAACGGCGGTCGAGGCGCGCGACCGGCCGGCCGGCAACCTTCGGCTGACCGTGCCGCGCACGGCCGCGCATCTGACGCTGACGCCGCGGCTCGGCGGCTTTGCCGCGGCCTATCCCGACATCGTGCTGGAGATCATCATCGAGGACCGCTTCACCGATGTCGTGGAGGGCGGCTTCGACGCCGGCGTGCGGCTCGGCGAGAGCCTGCAACGCGATATGATCGCGGTGCGCATCGGGCCGGACATTCGCGGCGCCGTCGTCGGTGCACCGTCCTATTTCGAAAGAATGCCGAAGCCGCGTCACCCGCGCGAGCTGGCCGACCACCGCTGCATCCGCTTCCGCTTCTCCAGCGGCATCCTCTACCGCTGGGAGTTCGAGAAGGACGGCGAGGAGATCGAGATCGCCGCACAAGGACCGCTGATCCTCGACGAAGACCATCTGATCGCCCAGGCGGCCATCGACGGCGCCGGCCTCGCTTTCGTCTTCGAGCCTTATGTGCGGGGCCCGCTCGCCGACGGAAGGCTGATCCGCGTGCTGGAGGACTGGTGCCCGCCCTTCGAGGGCTTCTTCGTCTACTATCCCAGCCGCCGCCAGATGCGCCCGGCGCTCAGGGCGTTTGTGGATTTCTTCAAGGTGGGCAGCTAGTTACCCTTCCCGTTGTGGGGAGGGTGGAAGAACGCCGTCGCTTCGATTGAATTCATTTGGCCAAGGTTGGCGCCGCCCCTCACCTGCCTGCCGGCATCCTCTCCCCGTAAACGGGGCGAGGATGCTCTCCTCGATGATTTCGCCAATTACCAGCGTCGCAGAAAGGGCGCTGCGGGGCCGCTGCTTCTTTCTCCCCGTTTACGGGGAGAAATGCCCGGCAGGGCAATGAGGGGCAGCGCTGACGTCGGGAAGAAAGCGCCATTCGGAAGCGTTTTCTTGCCATGCAGCCCATCACCAACACCACAACCCGCTACGGCTGGGTGGCAATCATCCTGCACTGGCTGATCGGCATAATCTTCATTGGCCAGTTTATTCTCGGCTTCGTCATGGTGCGATTGACCAGCCAGCGCACCGCCTTCGAGCTCATCCAGCTGCACAAATCCTTCGGCTTCCTACTGCTCGGCCTCATCGTCCTGCGCATCGCCTGGCGGCTCGGCAATGCGGCGCCGGCTTTGCCGGCCTCGGTCGGAGGCCTGGAGCGTCGCACAGCGCCGCTGGCGCATCTGGCGCTCTATGCCTTCCAGCTCGCGCTGCCGCTGTCCGGCTGGGCGCTGGTTTCGGTGTCGATGCTGGAGATCCCCTCGATGCCGTTCAACCTGTTCGTGATGCCGAACCTGCCGCTCGGCCTGTCCGACACGGCGGAGAACTTCTGGGCAGCAGTCCACTGGTATCTCGCTTATGCCGGCATTGCGCTGGTGGCGCTGCATGCGCTGGCGGCGCTGCGCCATCATTTCCAGCTGAAGGACACGGTGCTCACACGCATGATCACGCCTTCGTCAGCGCCCGACATGGAATAGGGCGCACCGCGTACTCGTTCATGGAGGAAAGACGCAGGACTTTGCCTGCCCCAGAAGGACAAAACCCATGTATGCGCGTATCCTAGGATTGGCGGCTGTCGCCGCTTGCCTTGCCATGCCTGTGTTGGCGGCGGTGGATCTTAACGACGCCGCCGGCAGCTACACGGTCAACCCGGCCAGCTCCAGCATCCGCTTCTCCATCGGCAAGGTCGGCGGCGGCGGGCTCAACGGCGCCTTCGGCCGCTTCAAGGGATCGATCCGCATCGACAACAGCGATGTCGGGCGTTCACAGGTCAATTTCACCATCTATCCCGACAGCGTCGGCACCGGCCAGGGCCGCATCGACGCCTTCCTGCGCTCCGACGCGGTGTTCGATGCCGCCAACAATCCGGAAATCCAGTTCCGCTCGACCAGCGTCACCCGCACCAGCGACACCACCGCGCTGGTCAGCGGCCGGTTGACGGCGCGCGGCAAGACCTTTGCGGAAAAGTTCACCGCCGAGCTCGGCGGGCTGAAAAGCGGCACGATCAAATTCCACGTCACCGGCAAGGTGCTGCGCTCCCGCTACGGCATGGATGTCGGCACGCCGATCTATTCCAACATCGTCGATTTCGACATGACGCTGACGGGGAAGAAGGGCTGAGCCTCTTTCCTCGCCCCCGCAAAGCGGGGGAGAGGTGGCTCGGGCGAAGCCCGAGACGGAGAGGGGGACGACGGTCGCGAAGCCAGAGCCCTCTCAGGGCGAGGCTTGGGAGCGAAGCCACGTGCACCTGTTAGCGAGCTCCGGCTCTCTACGAAGGCCCCTCTCCGTCCCGGCTACGCCGGGCCACCTCTCCCCACTGCGTGGGGCGAGGAACTGGCTACCGCCGCATTGGCTTTTCGCCCAAATTCGGGCAAACCTCCTCGCCTGTAAATCTATAGGAGAAGCCTGATGTTCCGATGGGGTGTTTTGTCGACGGCCAAGATCGGCCGCGAGCAGTTGCTGCCGGCAATCGTCGAGGCCGAGAATGGCGTTTTGTCGGCCATTGCCAGCCGCGACCTGTCGAAGGCCAAGGCCTTGGGCGAGCGGTTCGGCGCCAAGCATGCCTTTGGCTCCTATGAGGAACTGCTGGCGTCGAAAGAGGTCGACGGCGTCTACATCCCGCTGCCGACCTCGCAGCATGTCGAATGGGCGGCCAAAGCCATCGAAGCGGGAAAACACGTGCTGGTGGAAAAGCCGCTGGCGCTCGATGCCAAGGATATCGCACCGCTGATCAAGCTGCGCGACCAGAAGAAGGTGCTGGTCTGCGAAGCCTTCATGGTCATCTACCACCCGCAATGGATCAAGGTGCGCGACCTCATCGCAGACGGCGCCATCGGCCGGCTGCGCCATGTGCAGGGCGCGTTCTCCTATTACAATGTCGACCCCACCAATATGCGCAACCAGCTCGATCTCGGCGGCGGCGCGCTGCCCGATATCGGCGTCTACCCGACCGTGTCGACACGCTTTTGCACCGACAAGGAACCGTTGCGGGTGCAGGCGACGATCGAGCGCGACAAGACATTCGGCACCGACATCTACTCCTCGATCCGCGCCGATTTCGGCGATTTCGAACTGTCATTCTATCTGTCGACGCAGATGGCGGCGCGGCAGGTGATGGTGTTCCATGGCGACAAGGGTTTCATCGAAGTGTTCTCGCCGTTCAATGCCGGGCTCTACGACCATCACCGCATCGAACTGCACAACCAGAACCACACCGAGGCGCAGGTGTTCCGCTTTCCCGGCACGCAGCAATACCGGCGCGAGGTCGAGACCTTTGCCAAGGCGGCCGCGGGCGGCAAGGAGCGTGTCTTCACACTGGAGGAGTCCGTGCTCAACCAGAAGGTCATCGACGCCATCTTCCGCGCCGGCGGCAAGGACGGCTGGGAGGCTGTCTGATACAGCAATGTTAGCCGGTTAATTTCATGGCAGAAGGGCGTCCGCATCATGCATGCGGACGCCCTTTCCTATTGAACTGACGATCTCACGCGCCGCTAAGCGCCAGGTGCAAGGTCTCGGCGAAGCGGTCGGGATAATGGGCAAAGCCCATATGGTCGCCGGGGAAGGCGGCGCGGTTGGTGCCGAGCCTGTCGGCCAGCGCCTTGCCCATGCCGTCGATCGGTTGGCCGATGGACTCTTCGCCGATTCCGACCACGACAGGGCGGCCACGCAACGCCTCGACATCGGGGCGGTAGAGCGACAGCGGCATGACGCCATGCGCCAGCCAGTATTCGAAATTGCCGCTAACCCGTGCAAGGGTCTCGGCGTCTTCTGGCGATGGTTCGAACTGCGGCGGCGCATCCTCGATGTCGTGCAGACCGGCTTCGTCATGATCCGGCCCCTCGGACAGGCCGTTCTCGCTGAAGAATTTCTGCATCGCCGCCTCGACGCCGTGGCTGCGATAGGTGTCGTGCAGGTCGCGCATGCCGGCCAGCGCCGGCGCCGGGTCTTCGAGCAGCATCATGCTGGGCGGCTCATGCGCCACCAGCGCCCGCACCCGGCCGGGATGGCGAGCGGCGAGGTTGAGCCCGATCTGGGCGCCGCCGCTGGTGCCGAACACATAGGCCGGCCCGGCGCCGAGCGCGTCGATCAGCCGAGCGGCATCGTCGCCATGGACATCGAGGTCCTGTTCCTGCGGTTCGCCATCGAACGTGCTGCGCGAATTGCCGCGCGGGTCGTAGGCGACCACCGTGTAGCGGTCGGCGACGTGGTCGGCGACATCGGCGAAGACGCCGGCGTCCTGCGGCCCGCCAGGGATGATCAGCAGCACGGGACCGGAGCCGCGTGTCTCGTAGTAGAGGCTGGCGCCCGGTACTTTCAGCGTCGACGATTGAGGGGTCATGTCCATCTCTCCTGTTGCTCTCGTGTCAAGGTTCGGCTGTGCGCTGATCCCGCTCATTTGCTGGCGACAACCATGCGGTTGCCTTCGCTGTCGCGGAACTCGGCGACCGTGCGGCCCGGCTGCCAGGGCGCCTCCTGCGGCTCGGTGATGATTTCGACGCCGCGCGCCTTCAATGCGGCGATCGTTGCCTCGACATTGTCGTCGACCAGAACCATCACCGGGTCGGCGCTCGGCGCCTCATCGGCGCGCCTGACGAAATGCAAATTGGTGACCGCAAAGGGGAAGGCCAGTTCGACCCAGCGCCAGCCACTGTCGCCCATCGGCTGGTCGGCTATGACCTGGCAGGCAAGGTGTTCCGTATAAAAGGCCTTGGCGCGATCCTGGTCGATGACAGGCAATTCGGCAAACTGGATGTGCATGATGGGTCTCTCCTGCTCCTGCTGGCTGCCGCGCAGCCGTCCACGGGGGAAAGACGATCTGCGCGGTCAAAAAGATTCGCGGCGGCGGAGAATCTTTTCGACACCGCGAAACGTCTTCTCCGTGCAGACTTGAAAAACAGGAGACGACAATGGGCTACAATCTCATCCGCTACGGCGTGAAGGATGAAAGCATCGACGAGAACCGTATGCTGGTTGCAAAGGTGTTCGAGGCGCTCGACGAAACCAAGCCGCAATCCGTGCGCTACCTCGTGCTGGAACTGGAGAATGGCGAGTTCGTCCATCTTGTCAGCCAGGACGGCGACGGCCTGACCGGACTCGCCGCCTTCAAGGCGTTCAGCACCGATCATGCCGCGCGCCGCTCGACGCCGCTGGCCAGATCGCCGGCTAAGATCGTCGGCAACTATCGTATGCTGGCCGGTGCCGATGCGGCCGTGCCAGCCTGATTGCAACGACTGGCACGGCGTTGGCGCCGTGCCAGAGCGTCATACTGGGAATGGACAGGATGAGCACAGCAAAACTCGACCGCGTGGCCCTGGAGGCGATGCTCGGCTCCTTACGGCCGAAGCTGCACCGCTATTGTGCCCGCATGGCCGGCTCGGTGATCGATGGCGAGGACATCGTCCAGGAGACACTGATCAAGGCGCTGCAGGCCATTGACGGCGACGCCTCTGTCGAGCGGCCCGAGCAATGGCTGTTTCGCATCGCCCACAATGCCGCGCAGGATCATCTGCGCCGGCGCCAGCGGGAGCAGGCGCGCATGAGCGAGGCCGACATGACGACGATCGAAGACCCCGCCGCAAGCGCCGATGCCAGGCTCGCCACCGCCGCCAGCCTGCGCAGCTTCATGCAGCTTGCGACGGCGCAGCGTAGCGCCGTGATCCTGGTCGACGTGCTTGGCCTCAGCCTGCACGAAACCTGCGAGGTCTCCGGTGCGACGCTGGCCGCGACCAAGGCGGCGCTGCATCGCGGGCGGGCGCAGCTGCGGCTGTTGGCTCTACAAGACGAACAGGCGCCCGTTCCAAAGCTCGACGCCGATGACGAACGGCGCCTGCGCCGCTATGTCGACCTGTTCAACGCGCGCGACTTCGACGCCGTGCGGGCGCTGATCGCCGAGGACATCCAGCTCGAAGTCGTCAACCGCACCCGCATGCGCGGCAAGGCGCAGGTTTCCAACTATTTCGGCAATTACGACCGCGTCAGCGACTGGGCGCTTTCGCTTGGCTTCGTCGACGGCAGGCCGGCCATCCTGATCCGCGATCCGCGAGCGGCAGATGACGCCGTGCGCGGCTTCATGCTGGTCGACTGGCAGGACGGAAAGGTCAGCCATATCAGAGATTTCCGCTATGCGCCCTATTGCCTTGCCGACGCGGAAATCCGCTTCATCGACAGGTGAGCGGCGGCCGGAGAGCACGGCTTCGCCGCCTCAGGCGAAGCTTTGCAGATTGGCGTCCTGCAGTTTGGAACCTGCGAGCAAAGCTTCGAGCACCTGCTTCTTGAGCGACAGGCACTGCGAACGGGCAAGCTTTGCGATGGCCGAGACCTCGGCCACTTCGCAGGCAAGGACGAGCTCCTTCTGCTGGCCGATGATCACTTGCGTGAAGTCGCGTGACTTGAAGCCGAGATGGAGAACGCGCTCCGATTGGTCGAGGATCTGGTCGAGCAGGCGCGCCAGCCGCAGATTGCCCGAAAGCTCGGCCAGCGCCAGGCGAAAGGCGCGGTCGGCGGCGAGGAAGGCGACATGGCTGCGCAGCGTCTCCGGCTTCAGCACCTTTCCCGCCGCCAGCCTGATGTCGTCGAGCCCGCGCTCGGTGAGGTTGGCGGCCGCCACCCTGAACACTTCCGGCTCGATCAGGCTGCGGACGTCGAAAATCTCGTTGACGTCGCGCAGGCTGAGCGGTGCGATGACATAGCCGCGCCTCGGCTCGCTCTTGATCAACCCTTCCTGCGTCAGGCGGGCGAGCGCGGAGCGGATCGTCGCCTTTCTGATCTGGTAGCGGTCGCCGATCTGCTTTTCGGTCAGGCTTTCGCCGGGGCGCAGCACGCAGGCGACGATATCGCTCTTCAGCTGCTCGTAAGCCTCCTCGCTGCGCAAAATGTCTGCGGTCGACGGGGACGCGGATTTCGGGGCGATCATGTCGGGTCTTCCGTTCGGGCCATCCAGTTGACGCTGGTTCCGGCGTTCGCTAGCCTGAGCATCTCAGTTATGAGTAGTAAGCTTCTTAAGAGGGATAACTGACAATGTCTTTGGCCGCCGACTCGCCTCTCTACGCCGTAACCGCCGATATCGTCAACGCAGCCAAAGGTCCTGATGCCTTCGAACGGGTCAAGGCGGTGCTGCTCGAACACACCGACCGCTTTCATGCATCGGGCGTGCTCGCCCATGAAGAGGAAGACGATGAGGTGCTGCTGCATGCCAGCCCTGACTTGACGATCTACCACATCACGCTCTCGCCCGGCCTGCAGTATCCCGCGCACAACCATTTGATGGATGCGCTGATCGGCATCTACAAGGGCAGCGAGACCAACTTCATTTATCCCGTCGACGGCAGCGAGATCGATACACCGGAACGGCAGGACATCGCAGCCCCCGCCGTGGTGCACATGACGCCTGATACGGTGCATGCGGTCGCCAACACCGGCAACGCCCGCTCCGGCGCACTGCATGTCTATCTCGGCAATCTGACGGAAACCCACCGCCATATGTGGAGCCCGGACAGCAACCAGGCCGAGCCGTTCGACAACGACCGGTATCTGGCTGGGGCGCGGCCGATTGGGCAGACCGACACCTAGAGCTCTTAAGCGACGAGTCGGCTCTTTGCCGGATAAGCGATCCAGGACCTAATCAGCTGTTTTGCCCAGCGTGTCGGCAACCACCGCACCGCGCTCTCCCATCGGCAGAGCGGGACCCGTGGTCGAATCGATTGCCGTCTGATGTTCCATCTCGGCATTGATTGCGGCGCCGGCGATGAGGATGATGACGGAAATCCATGTCCACATCATCAAGCCGACGACAGCGCCCAGCGATCCGTAGGTGGCGTTGTAGTTGGCAAAATGCTGCAGGTAGAAGGAGAACAGCCACGATGCGGCGATCCAGACGGCGGTCGCCATCAGGGCGCCCCAACTCAGCCATCGCCACTTTGCGCGTTCGCGACTGGGGCCGAAACGGTAGAGCAGGGAAATGCCTGTCAGCATGATTCCTACCAGGATCGGCCATCGAGAGACGGCAACAAGGGTTTCGGTCCAGGCGTCGAGGTAGAAAAAGCGCAACAGTGCCGGGACAACGCCAACCGTCAGCAACAGGGCTATCCCGATCACCAAGGCTCCCATCGTGAACAGGATCGACATCAGATTGAGCGTGATGAAACTGCGCTTCTCGCTTTCCTCATAGGCGATGTTCATCGCATCGAAGAGCGCCTTCATGCCGCTGTTGGCGCTCCACAGCGCGATCGCAAGGCCGACGAAGAAACCTGTCCCGAGCGCTCCCGGCTTCTGACTGGCCAAAGCCTGCAACTGCCCGCGAATGAGATCCAGTCCGCCTGACGGCAACAATCCGCCGAGGTACGCGACATGGTCCGCCACTGTCACAGGATCGGCGACAAAACCGTAGATCGAGATGAACGCGGCCAGCGCCGGAAACAGCGCCAGCAGCAGATAGAAGGTAGCACCGGCCGCGACCAGCAAAACCCGGTCCTTGTTGAACTCTTCCCAGAGCCGCCAGAAGATATCCTTCCAGCCGAGCGCCGGAATTTGTGATGGCCAGGCCGCATCGCGACCACGGCCCCCATCCTCTGCCCTTATGGCGGCCTTGCTGGTTTCCGACATGGCCAACGCACGATTGGCCGCTTCGTTATCGATCAACGAGGACTTGGTGTCCATCGCTCAACAGCCCCACTCCGCATCGCCATAAAATTGCAGTTCCTCACAGGGACACTTTGGCGACCTTGTCCTTGTATTCCTCTTTCGGATCGAACCCGAGCAGCATTTTGATGCCTGCAGTCACGCTTGAGCTGTCGAGCCAGATCTCAGCTTCCTGCGGGTCGAACTTAAGCAGTGCCAGCTTCGGGTCGTCCTTTCCGCCTTCGAACCAGGCCGCGACAAAGCGATTCCAAAGCCGATCAATCACCGCGCGGTTGTTGTCCAGCGAGAGCTTCCCTTGGACCGTGGCGAACAGGTCGTGCCCCTTTGATGTGAAGGTAGCCGTTGCGCCCGCGCCATCCTTCAGGCCCTCAACAAGTTCGGTGTCTGTCGCCGTGAAAAACCAGATCGGCCTTTTTCCATCCTCAATCTGGGCGGTCATTGGACGCGGGATGACCTTCGATCCATCGAGGCCGATCATCATTGTCATGTCAGACTTCAACGACTTCCAGAACTTGGCTTCGAGCTCGGCAGGGGTGGGCATTTGGACTTCCTTTCAGATGGGCGAAAGAAGTCAAACGGCAGTCGGCCGCATCTGTTCCAATGGATTGAAAGATCTTGCGTGGGGTTCAGCAGGCCCAAGGCCCGGGTAGAATAGCTCGGCGCCTATATCGAACCAGCTTCGCGGCAAGCCCTGAACGGCAGCGAGCCCGAAGCTGACCATCTACCGCATCACGATCCTTCACGTCGGGAGCCGGCTTTGCAACGGCGGAGAGACCTGTGTCGAGCCCATCAGGACGGGCAGCGGGTCGTTAACAATTCATGCAACGTGGCGTAGATAGAGTGGCTGTGCAGCAATCCGAAAGCGAGCCGTTCCATTGCGCAATACACCCGCCGAAGCAATCAACTTGCAGCTTGTCGTTCACAATGACGATCAGACCCCGTGGGAGTTTGTCGTCGATCTCGTCCGTTCGGTCTTCGATCGATCGGCTGCGGAGGCCGAGACCTTCGCCGCAACGGTGTCGCATGAGGGAAAGGCCGTGTGCGGCAGCTACCCATTCGCGGTGGCGAAGGCGATGCTGGACACGGCGCAGCAGCGCATCAAGGCGGCTGGCCACCCGCTTCGCATCACGGCCGCTCCCAGTGAAACAGAAAGCGCGGCCATAGCCGGCCATTCCACACAAGCTCCGCGCGACAAGAAGTCTCCGCGCGACAAGAAGTTCAAGTATGCTCATGAGGCGATCGGCTGGCATTTTGGCGGACTGGCACATGACGAGATAATCGCGACCTCCCGCCAGTTTCCCGGCCACATGCGCGCCGACGTGCAAGTGGCGCTCAACAAGCTGTTCTCAGCCGCACCCATTCGCTTCTTCGGCCTCTACGAGCAGCATCGCTACGAGACGCTGACTTATGCCGCGCTGACGAAGGAAGGACAGTTCGCCGTTACCATCTCGGCTGCGCAATATCAGGATGTCGATATCGGCGAAAGCGAGCCGATAAAGTGCCTCAACAACGGTTTGTGGCTCAACCGGGACAGCGGCCTGCACTATGCGGTCGTGCTGTCCTTCCACCGCGAGTACGGTCGCGAGTCCGGAACCTGCGTGGAGATCGCCGTGCCGGCCGGCGAGGATGGCGTTGCCCTTGTGGACCGTTGCTTCTCACAATTGGAGGCGGCCATCAATGCCGCACGATCCTACCGCGGCAAGGTTCTTTCCCTCGAAACGGAAGGGGATTATCAGGGCCGGTCCAAAGGCGTGATGGTTCATCGCTTGCCGCCCGTGGCGCGCGAAGCGATCATTCTGCCGGAACTGACCCTGAAGCTTCTCGACCGCAACGTGATCCGGTTCATCGAGAGCCGGGACGCGCTGAGGCGGCTCGGACAATCGACGCGCAAGGGCATCCTGCTCTACGGCCCGCCGGGCACCGGCAAGACGCACACCATTCGCTACCTCGCCGCCAACCTCCCCGGCCACACCACGCTCATCATAACGGCCGGTCAGATGGGTATATTGTCGCAATACATGACCTTGGCACGCCTGCTGCAGCCGGCCACCGTGGTGATCGAGGACGTGGACCTGATTGCCCGCGACCGCGAGAACATGGGTGGTCCGTGCGAAGAATCCCTCCTCAACACGCTGCTCAACGAAATGGACGGACTTAAGGACAATGCCGACATCCTGTTCGTCCTGACCACCAACCGACCGGAACAGCTCGAAGTTGCGCTGACAGGGCGGCCGGGCCGTATCGACCAGGCCATCGAGGTGCCGTTGCCGGACGACGACTGCCGCGAAAAGCTGGTGCGCCTTTATGGCGGCGGGCTGAAACTGTCCAACAAGATCGTGGCCGAGGCCGTGGCGCGGACGAAAGGCGTCAGCGCGGCCTTCATCAAGGAGCTTATGCGTCGTTGCGCGCAAACGAGCATCATGCGGGGCGACGGAGAGGTCGTGACCTCCAAGGATCTCGCCGAGGCTCTGGACGACATGCTGTTCACCGGCGGCCGGCTCAACGTCAGGCTGCTTGGCGGAGCAACCGACGGACCGTCAAGCTACTGAGCCGGCGCCTCATTGCGGGAGGCGACGGCGGCTTGGTTGCCTTGGGGGAACTACGACTTCCGAGCTATCGGCGATGAAATTTGGCGCGCCCGAAGAGATTCGAACTCCTGACCCCCAGATTCGTAGTCTGGTGCTCTATCCAGCTGAGCTACGGGCGCGCAACAGGCCATGACTTGCATAGCCCCGCGATCCGGTCCTGGCGACCGGCCGCGACGAGACGTGTTCCCTAACGACTGAATTTCCGAAAAGCAAGCCGATCCGGCAAAAGTTTTGTCGCAGGCGCTTTTGCCAGCGCAGAGGTGTGTTGAGATTCAGATCAGGCCGAGTCGAAAATGGCTGATACCGAGAACCGGAGCGGAGCGTACTTTTGGTACGTGAGCACTGGAAGCGCAGGTATCGGCCATTTGCAGGCCGGCCTCAGCTGAATATCGACACACCTCAGGCCGGGCGGCGCAGGCCGTTGCGGGCCTGGTCGAGGCGGACCGGCTGGTCGGGGATGGTGACGGCAAAGGTGGTGCGGCCGCCGATCGATTCGACCAGCTCCACCGTGCCGCCATGGGCGCGGATCAGTTCATGCGCAATCGCCAGGCCAAGGCCGGTGCCGCCGCTGCGGGCCGAACCACGAAACGCCGCAAACAGGTTTTCGCGCGCCTTGGGCGGCAGGCCGGGGCCGGTGTCGGTGACGATGATGCGGCTGACGCTGCCCATGCGCTCGGCCGACACGGCGAGCCGGCGCACCAGCGCGCTCTCGGCGTCGGCCGCCATCGCCTGCACGGCGTTGCGGCACAGATTGGTAAGCACGCGAAACAACTGGTCGGAATCGGCATCGACCTCGAAAGCGAGTTCGACGGCGTTGACGAATTCGATGCCGTCCTCGATGTCGAGCAGGCCGTGGACGTCGTCGACCAGCTGGCGCAGCCGCAACCGGCGGCGCGAGGGCGCCGGCTCCTGGGTGCGGCCATAGGCCAGCACGCCTTCGGAATAGGACACGGCGCGGTCGAGCGCGCGCAGCAGTTTTGGCGCGAAGGCCTGCACGGTCGGGTCCTTGACCAGGCGCAGGCGGTCCGAAATCAGCTGCGCCGAGGCCAGGATGTTGCGCATGTCATGGTTGATCTTGGAGACGGCGAGGCCGAGATCGGCAAGATGCTTCTGCTCCGACAGCATCTTTTGCAGCCGTTCCTGCATCTGCGACAGTTCGCGTTCGGCAACGCCGATCTCGTCGGCGCGGGCCGCCGGATGGATGATGCGCCCGGGATCGTCCGGCGCCTCGGAAAAAGACAGCATCGAGCGCGTCATGGTGCGGATCGGGCCGATCATGATCAGGTCGATCGCGGCGTAGACCAGCATGGCGGTGAACAGCGAGATCAGCAGCGAGACGAAGGCGACATTGCGCGAATAGCGCAGCATGGCGTTGCGCAGGGAATAATCGGGCATGATCAGCTCGAATTCCTTGTCGCTTTCGCCGACCGGGCCAAAAACCCTGAGCATGCGCTTGCCGCCGAAGAACAGCGTGTCGAGCGCCCCGGTCATGCCCTTGATCATGCCGACATTGGCGATGTCGATATGCTCGTCGACCTGCGGCGGCATTTCGGCCACCACCAGCAGGCGCGAGACACCACCGTCGCGCACCGCGATCGCCTTGGCGCCGATTGCCATCAGCACGTCGTTCTGGGCGGCGCGGGAGAGCGAATTGGGTTCGCCCTGCACCAGCACGATCGACACTGCGGCAGCGGTGCTCAGCCGTTCTTTCAGCCAGGCCAGACGGTAACTGGCGATCCAGGGCAGGAAAATGAGCACTTCGGCCAGGAGCACGAAGACGATGGTGAGCAACAGCAGCTTGGTCGACAGGCCGCGCGCCAAGGGCACCGAACGGCTTGGAGCCGGACGAGCGGACGCCGGGCTGGCGTCGGCTTTCACCGGGCCGGTCCCTTCATCCGCTGAGGCAACTTCGCTCATTAAGGCCTGTCTTCACAAACGCTTGATCGGTTGAGATTAGGCGATTGCGGCTTTTTTGCCAATTTCATCCTTGGTTGGACGATGGTACCAGCAATAAAACCGCATCGAACTGCTCGTTCGCGCCGCGACGAACTGTCGTTCGCGCTAGGACGAACTGCTCGTTCGCGCCGGATTGACTCGCAAAACCCTTCTTTCTATAAGCCGCTCACGCTCGGGCCATTCGTCCCGGCGCGGTTTCGATCGCGCCAATACCGGCCCGGCAAAGCTCCTGTTACACAGTGACAGAATCAAGAAGGGCCGCACCCCGCGGTATTAAAACAAATGAAGCGTACCTACCAACCGTCCAAACTCGTCCGCAAGCGCCGGCACGGTTTCCGTGCTCGCATGGCCACCAAGGGTGGTCGCGGCGTCGTCGCAGCTCGCCGCAACCGCGGCCGCAAGCGGCTCAGCGCCTGAACGGAAGACGAGATCGTTGCCCGCAACCGGCAAGCCAGTGGGACCAAACCCCAAGCGGCTTCTGAAACGTGCGGAATTCCTGGCCGTCCGCCGCGGTGAAAAGCGGCGCGGGCGGCTTTTTCTCGTTGAAGTTCTAGACCGCAATGACGGTCTGTCGCCGCGCGTCGGCTTCACCGTCACCAAGAAAGTCGGCAATGCAGTCGTGCGCAACCGCATCAGGCGGCGACTGAAAGAAGCCGTGCGCACCCATGCCGCAAGTGACATGGCGCCTGGCAATGACTATGTCATCGTCGGGCGTGAAGACGTGCTTACCATTCCGTTCGGCCAATTGAAGGCCGAGCTCTCCCGCCGTCTCAGCGGAACACGATAGGCCAAGGGCTTTCGATGGAAAACAACCGGAACTTCTACATCACCATCGTCTTGTCGGTGCTGATCCTCGGGCTGTGGCAATATTTCTACGTGCTGCCGCGCAGCGAGCGGCAAGCCGAGGCCACGCGCATCGAAGAGCAGCGGGCGGCAGAGCAGAAGAAGGCGGCCGAGGCCGCTAATCCCGGCGGCACGACGGCGCCCGCGGCGCCCGGCGCCATTCCGAACGCGCCCGGCGGCGTGGTAACGGCGGCCAGCCGCGAACAGGCCCTTGCGGCGACAGCCCGCGTCAAGATCGACACGCCGAGCCTGTCGGGCTCGATCAACCTGACCGGCGCGCGTCTCGATGACCTCAAGCTCAAGCATTACACCGAGACGGTCGACAAGGACTCGCCTGAGATCAGCCTGCTCAATCCGTCGGCCTTGCCCAACGGCTACTTTGCCGAAATCGGCTATAGCGCCAGTGTCGAGCAGACCGGCTCCGTGCCAGGAGCGGACACCGTTTGGACCGTGGCTGGCAATCCGACGCTGACACCGGCAACCCCGGTGACGCTGACTTATGTCAACGACAAGGGCCTGACCTTCGAGCGCACCTTCTCGGTCGACAATGACTACCTTTTCACCGTCTCCGACACCGTGAAGAACTCCGGCGCGGCGACCGTTTCCCTCTACAATTACGGCCGCGTCACTCGCTTCGACAAGCCGGCGGTTGCCAGCACCTACGTGCTGCACGAGGGCCTTATCGGCTTCACCGGCACCGAGGGCCTGCAGGAACACAAATACGCGGCGATCGAGAAGGACAGGCAGGTCAAGCCAGGCAAGTCGACCGACGGCTGGCTCGGCATCACCGACAAATACTGGGCTGTGACCCTGGTGCCGACCGAAAAGCAGCCATTCCAGCCCAACTACTCCTATTTCGAATTCCCTACCGGGCCTCACGCGCACAGCTATCAGGCCGATTTCCTGTCCGATGCGATCACGGTTGCACCCGGACAATCGACGACGGTGGAGTCGGAAATCTTCGCCGGCGCCAAGGAAGTCGGCAAGATCAACGCCTATGCCGAGGATCGCCATATCAAGCGGTTCGACCTCCTGATCGACTGGGGATGGTTCCATTTCATCACCAAGCCGATGTTCTGGCTGATCGACACGCTCTACAAATTCTTCGGCAATTTCGGCCTGGCGATCCTCGCCACCACCGTCGTGGTCAAGGCCATCTTTTTCCCGCTCGCCAACAAATCCTATTCGTCGATGGCGAACATGAAGAAGGTGCAGCCCAAGATGCTCGAGATCCGCGAGAAATACGCGGACGACAAGATGAAGCAGCAACAGGCGATGATGGAGCTGTACAAGACCGAGAAGATCAATCCGCTCGCCGGCTGCTGGCCGGTGGCGCTGCAGATTCCGGTGTTCTTCTCGCTCTACAAGGTGCTCTACATCACCATCGAGATGCGGCACGCGCCGTTCTTCGGCTGGATCCAGGATTTGGCCGCGCCCGATCCGACCTCGATCTTCAACCTGTTCGGCCTGCTGCCTTTCGCGCCGCCGGCATTCCTGCCGCATATGGGCGCCTGGGCGGTGGTCATGGGCATCACCATGTTCCTGCAGATGCGCATGAACCCGACGCCGCCGGATCCGACGCAGGCGCAGATCTTCACCTGGATGCCGGTCATCTTCACATTCATGATGGGCAGCTTCCCGGCCGGTCTCGTCATCTACTGGGCCTGGAACAACACGCTGTCTATCCTGCAGCAGGGCGTGATCATGAAGCGCCAGGGCGCCAAGATCGAATTGTGGGACAATCTGGCGGCGCTGTTTCGAAAGAAACCATCACCGGCTGAGTAGCTGGCGTGCCCCCTAAAATCCAAAAAGCCCCGGTCTGACCGGGGCTTTTTTGTTGGGTGATACGTTCATCACGTTCCCGTGAAGGGCGAAACTAGAAGCACGTGAACGGCGTGTCTCATCCTGTATCCCCCAGGACGTTCAGGACGGATCACCCTTCATTCGAAAATTGCTTCGCTGGAGCCGCATCCTCGTGACTTAGGTCGCGGGGGCATCGGTGCTGGGTAGTCCCATTTTCCAATAAGTATTTGTTTATATTATATTTTTTACGCTTGTTTTCGAAACTTTCCCTCGACCACCGCGTAACTCTCCCCGACAATCGAATCAACAATTGTCGCAATGGAAGGGTTCTCCAATGGCACAGTCCATCCTCAAAGCTCTCTGCATCTCGGCCGTCCTCGCGGCTTCCGGCCTTACCGCCACGACCGTCTACACATTCGCCAATCCCGCCGTCGGCGGCGCCGCGATGTCGACCACGAAGAACATCGTCGAAAACGCCGTCAACTCGCCGATCCACAAGACGCTGGTGGCAGCCGTGAAGGCCGCCGGTCTTGTCGACACGCTGCAGAGCGCCGGTCCGTTCACCGTGTTCGCACCGACGGATTCCGCCTTCAAGAAGCTGCCGGCCGGCACCGTCGCCACGCTGGTGAAGCCCGAGAACAAGGACAAGCTGACCAAGATCCTGACCGCGCATGTCGTTGCCGGCAAGATTTCGGCCAAGGATATGATGACGAAGGCCAAGGCGATGGGCGGCAAATATGAAATGAAGACCGTTTCCGGTGACACGCTGACCGCCGAGGTCAAGGGTGGATCGCTCTACATCGTCGACGAGTCCGGCGGCGCCGCCAAGGTGACAATCGCCGACGTCAACCAGTCGAACGGCGTCATCCACGTCGTCAACAAGGTGCTGTTGCCGAAGTAACGGCTTCCGGCAAAGGGATCACGGCAAGTCGCTACGGCTTTTCCCGGCTTGCCATCCCGCCATGTGTTGCGGAAGCCGCCTTCGACACGACCGGGGTCCTGCTTGTCCTTCGCAGGGCCCCGGTTTGTCTTCGTTTCACTCCATGACGGCGCTGTGGTCGACCTTGGCAGGTGTCGCCGGCTTGCGCAGCAAGAGCACCAGCGGGATGGCCGCCAGCGACAGGATCATCATCAGCTTGAAGTCGTTCATGTAGCTGATGATCGTTGCCTGCAGCGTGACGACGCCGTCGAGCGCGGCACGGCCGGCGGCGGTGTAAGGGTTCATCGCCTGGTAGATCGCGGGATCGCTGAACGCCTGGTTGAAGGGTGTCACATAGGTGGCGATGTTGGCGTGGTTGATCTGCACATTCTGCGTCAATAACGCAGTGACGACCGAGATGCCGACGCTGGAGCCGATGTTGCGCGACAGATTGTAGAGCCCGGTGCCCTCGGCGCGCCGCTCCGGCGCCAGCGTGGCGAAGGTGATGGTGGTCAGCGGCACGAACAGGAAGCCGAGGCCCGCACCCTGGATGAAGCCGGTGCTGATGATCGTCCATTGCGAGACATCGGGGGTCCAGCCGGTCATGTCGTACATTGCCCAGGCGGTGATCGCGAGACCAATGAACAACAGCCAGCGCGTGTCGACCTTGCCAACCAGCCTGCCGACCAGGAACATGCAGGCCATGGTGCCGAGGCCGCGCGGCCCCATGACGATGCCCGCCGTCACCACGGGATAGCCTATCAGCGTCTGCAAATAGGGGGTCATCAACGCCAGCGAGGCGAGATAGGTGATGCCGATGATGAAGATGAAAACCATGCCGACGGCAAAGTTGCGATCGAGGAACAGGCGCGGGTTCACGAAGCTGTTGCGGGCGGTGAAGGTGTGGACGAGGAAGATGTAGAAGGCCGAAGCGCAGATCAGCGCCTCGACGATGATCTCGGATGAGGAGAACCAGTTGAGCTGCTCGCCGCGGTCGAGAAACATCTGCAGCGCCGCAATGGTGACGCTGAGCATGCCGAAGCCTAGCCAGTCGAGCCTGGCCTTGAGGTCCATTTTGGTTTCCATGACGAACATCGACACGCCGGCGAAGGCGAGCGCACCGATCGGCACGTTGATGTAGAACACCCAGCGCCAGCTGACATTTTCGGTCAGCCAGCCGCCGATGACGGGGCCTAGCACCGGGCCGACCATGACGGAAACGCCAAACAGCGCCATCGCCGAGCCGCGCTCCTCGATGCTGTAGATGTCGAGCAGGATGCTCTGCGACAGCGGCACAAGGGCAGCTCCGAACAAGCCTTGCAGCAGGCGGAAGCCGACGATCTGCGGCAGTGATTGGGCAAAGCCGCACAGCACGGAGGCGACGACGAAACCGGTGATCGAGGTCAGAAGGATGCGCTTGCGGCCGAAGCGGTTGGCGAGATAACCGGAAGGCGGCGTCATCACGGCGGCGGCGACGATGTAGGAGGTCAGCACCCAGTTGATCTGGTCGGCGCTGGCCGAGACGCTGCCCTGTATGTAGGGCAGCGCGACATTGGCGATGGTGGTGTCCAGCGCCTGCATGATGACGGCCAGGATCACGCAAGCGGTGATGGCGCCGCGATTGGCGATCACGGCACCTGTCGCGGCCGCGCGGGTCATGATTTTTGTCCGAACCCGCGGGTGAGGTTGGTGATGAAGTCGGGCAGGCCGCGCGCGTGGCCGGTGTCGACATCGACGACGACGCTCATGCCGCCGCGCAGCGGCGGCTTGCCGGCGAGATCGTCGACCGTCACCCGCATCGGGATGCGCTGCACGACCTTGACCCAGTTGCCGGTGGTGTTCTGCGCCGGCAGCAGCGAGAAGCTCGACGACGAGGCCGGGCTGATCGAGGCGAGGGTGCCGTGCCAGACAGCGCCCGGATAGGTGTCGACGCTGATCGTCGCCGTCTGTCCCGGCCTGACATAGGTCAATTCGGTTTCCTTCGGCTCGGCCTCGATCCAAAGATCGGTCGCCGAAACCAGGCTGAAGGCCGGCTGCGATGCCGGCAGATACTTGCCGACCTGCAGCGCATCGACATTGGTGACGATGCCGTCGAACGGCGCCTTGACGGTTGCATCGCCGAGGTTGCGCTCGGCGTCGTCGACCGCGGACTGCGCCTGCAGGTAGAAGGGGTTCTTCTCCACCGGCTGGTCGGCGTCGCCGCCGAGCTGGGCGAGCGTCGCCTGCGCCGTCGCCTTGGCGACAGACACCTTCTGGCGGGCGGCGACGAGGTCGTGCTGGGCGCTGTCGAAACTTGCCTTGGAGGCGGTCGAGGTCTTGAGCAGATCCTGCTGACGCTGGAAGGCGGCCTCGTAATAGGGAATGTCGGCCTCGGCTTGGTCGATCTGCGACAGCGACTGCTGGTAGCTCGCCTGCAAGGTCAGCACTTGGTTGCGCACCGTGCCGAGCTGCGCCTGGGCGGCGGCAAGTGCAGTCTCGAACGAGGCGGGCCGCAGGCGGAACAGCACGTCGCCCTTCTTCACCGCCTGGTTCTCATGCACGTCGATCTCATCAACGGTACCGGAGACGTCGGTGGAGACGCCGAGCGACTGCGCCTGGATGTAGGCATTGTCGGTGGTCATGACCTGGCCGCCGATGACGTAGTAGTAGCCGCCGACGATCAGCGCGATCGGCAGCAGGGCAAACAGGACCGGCCGCGTCAGGCTGCGCTTCGGCTTGACCGGCGCCGGCGGCGCGGCAATGACCGGGGCAGGCTGCGGCTGCGGCTCCCTGGTTGGCGCCTCGAGTGCTGCCGGCTCGAGCGCGACCGGCGTTTCCAGCTCGCCATCGTCGATGACGGTGCCGGCGCGACGCTGTTCGCGCTCGCTGTCCAGCCGGATGACCTCGCGCGGCCGATCCGCGATGTCTTCCGCCGGCTTCTTGGGTGATGTCGATTCAGCCATGGATTTTCTCCCGGTCGACGGCTGACTTGAGCCGAGCCTCGAACAGATTGGGTTTGATGAGGGTCACAGTGGATGCGGGCGAACGCTGCTCAAACCGCCTGCGAGGCAGGCGCGCGACATCGTGCAGCACGAAGCTGATGGTGGTTGAGGAGGACATGGCAGGATATCGGAGTCGGCGAGCAACTTTTCGTGAGCATGCTTATTATCATCATGCACATAATCCTGCTGGACGCCGTGTGCAAGATGGCTTAGGCCGCCTGGAGCAAATGTCCCATTGCGCTGGCGCAACAGGAGGACCGGCACGCGTCGGTTTGGAAATGACGATGACTTGGCTTCGGATCTCCGCTGTGGCCGTGCTTTCGGGATGCGCATTTCCGGCCGCCGCCAAGGAGGCTGTCAGCTGCGGCGGCGCCGCCATGCTGGGTGGCGCGCAATTGAACTGCAGCCATGTCGAACCCAAGGCGCCGCCGCAATTCTGCAGCTTCAGCTGGGCCTTGCACATGGCGACCGGCGACCAGAAGATCGTCGAAGGCAGCTTCCTGCTGCCGCCCGGGGCCGCCAACGTCCAGGTCTATCAGGGTGCCGGTTTCGACCGGTCGATGTCCGATCCGATCGTCATCTGCCGCGGCACGAAGTGACCGTCGCAGCCCCGCAGGGCTCGCTCATCGGGCGATTGGTGCTATAGGGCGGATCACGCTATTTTGAACGGCGCCTGCGCATTGCGCCCGCGCCCGGCTACCACTCTTCGACGGACCTCGCCATGGACGGACCCAACCCAGACATCAAGCACCCGATCCCGATGCACAACCGGGTCGGCTTCCTGAAGCCGCTGGTCACCGCACCCAACATCGAGATCGGCGACTTCACCTATTATGACGATCCGGACGGACCGGACAAATTCGCCGAGCGGTGCGTGCTGCATCATTACCCGTTCATCGGCGACAAGCTCATCATCGGCAAGTTCTGCGCCATCGCCGAGGGCGCGCGCTTCATCATGAACGGCGCCAACCATGCGATGTCCGGCTTCTCGACCTATCCGTTCAACATTTTCGGCCATGGCTGGGAACAGGGCTTCGATCCGAATACGTGGTCGCAGGAAGTGCGCGGCGACACGATGGTCGGCAATGATGTATGGATCGGCATGGATGCGGTGATCATGCCCGGCGTGTCGATCGGCCATGGCGCCATCGTGGCGGCGAAATCGGTGGTGACACATGACGTGCCGGCCTATGCGATCGTCGCCGGCAATGCGGCAAAGGTGGTGAAGATGCGCTTCGATGACAGGACCGTGCGGCGACTGCTTTCGGTGGCGTGGTGGAACTGGCCGGTGGACAAGATCGGCCGCAACCTCAACGCCATCAGGGGCGCCGATATTTCCAGGCTGGAGGCAGCGGTTTGAACGCGTTGGGCAATACGGTTATCGGCGTCGAGCTTTTCACCAAAGGGTGGATCTTCATCCGCGGCGTGCCGGCGATGAAATTCCTGCCGCCGGAAGGGCCGCCGGAAATTGCTTTCGCCGGCCGCTCCAATGTCGGCAAGTCATCGCTGATCAATGCGCTGGTCGGCCATAACGGGCTGGCGCGCACCTCAAACACGCCGGGGCGCACGCAGGAGCTCAATTATTTCGTGCCGGGCGGGTTTTCCGGCGAAGGCACCGACCTGCCGCCGATGGCGCTGGTCGACATGCCGGGCTACGGCTATGCCAGCGCGCCGAAGGAAAAAGTCGACGACTGGACCAAGCTGGTCTTCGACTATCTCAAGGGCCGCGTGACGCTGAAGCGGGTGTACGTGCTGATCGATGCCCGCCACGGCATCAAGGCCAAGGACGATGAGGTGCTGTCGCTGCTCGACAAGGCGGCGGTGTCCTACCAGATCGTGCTGACCAAGACCGACAAGATCAAGGCGGCGGGCGTGCCGCGGCTGATCGAAGAGACGCTTGCGAAGATCAAGAAGCGGCCGGCGGCGTTTCCGTTCGTTCTCGCCACGTCGTCGGAAAAGGGCGAGGGTCTCGAGGAGCTGCGGGCGGCGATCGTGCTGGCCGCCAATGGCGGCTGAGCGAGCCAGCTAAGCCTTGGCCTTTGCCTCCAGGGCGATCAGCTGGTGGCTTTCTTCCTCGGCAAGCTTTTCGGTGCCGTAGAACTTCAGGAACATGCCGACGCCCGACCGCACGATGTGTTCGATTTCATCCTGGCTCGGCGCCTTAGTGCGGTAGGCGAAGATGCACTGGCGAAACAGACCGGCCAGGCACAGTTCGGTGAACTGATAGGCGGCAAGATCGACATCGTCGATCTTGAGCAGGCCGCGATCGACAGCGGCATAGAGGAACTGCGCCACCTTGTCGTGACCGCGTTTGGGGCCGCGCTCGTAAAACCGCGCGCCCATGTCGGGTATCCTGTCGCAGGCGCCGATGACCGTGCGCTGCGCCTGGATGACCTTGGCCGAGGTGATCTTGAGCGACAGCACCTTGCCGAACTTCACCAGCGTCTGGCGCAGGTCGTCGGCGCGGTCGAGCATGTCGTACATGTTCTTGAAGATGGTGCCGCGCTCTTCCTCGATCAGCGCCTCGAACAGCTCTTCCTTGTTGGCAAAGTAGACATAGATCGTGCCCTTGGAGACGCCGGCCTCGCGGGTGATGTCGTTCATCGACGCCGCTTCGAAGCCCTTGTCGATGAACACGCGACGCGCGCCCTCGATGATCTGGCTGCGCTTGATCGGATCCTGGCCCGCTGCCGGGCGGCCGCGACGCGCGCTGTCCAGCACATCGCACGAATCGTTTTCGGCGTCGGCTAACGTGTCGGCCATAAAAGTCACACCTCGCAAAATAATTCGAACCGCTCGGTTCGATTGCCCTTGATATGGGCCCACTTTAACGCTATGTCAACGTCCGCATCGAACCGAACGGTTCAGTATAACACGATTTCCTCATATAGCGATAGTAGCGAGATATCATGTCCTCGAACACGCCAACCACGACTGCGGAAGTCCGGCCTTTTCCAAACGCCAAGGTGTCGCCGGTCATCGAAGCTCCGGAAGCGCCTCCCAAGCCTGCCGCCGAAGTTCTGGCCGAAGCGCCGGCCAAGAAGAAGCGGTCGGCGCGCTCGCTGATGCTGCCGATCATCGGGCTCGCACTGCTCAGCGCCGGCGCCTGGTATGGCTATAACTACTGGACCGACGGCCGGTTCCTGATCTCGACCGACGACGCCTATGTCCAGGCCGACATGTCATTCGTTTCGCCGAAGATTTCCGGCTATGTCGAGCAGATCAATGTCTCGGAGAACCAGCAGGTCAAGGCCGGCGACCCGCTGGTGACCATCGACGCCGGCGACTACAAGATTGCCGTCGCCCAGGCCGAGGCGCAGATCGCCACGCTGTCCAAGACGCTCGACCGCATCGATGCGCAGACCAAGGCGGCGCAGGCCTCGCTGCAACAGGCGCAGGCGCAGAAGGTCGCCGACCAGGCAGCCGCCGATAACGCGGTGCGTGCCCAGCAGCGTGCCGCGCAACTGGTCAAGACGCGTGTCGGCACGCAGGCACAGCTCGACGACGCCCAGACCGCTCTCGACCAGGCCAATGCAGCGCTTGTCGGCGCCGATGCGCAGATCGCCGCCGCACAGGCCAATATCGGCGTGTTCGAGGCGCAGCGCGCCGAATCCGCCAGCACGCTGGCCTCGCTGCAGCTGAGCCGCGACAAGGCCGCGCGCGATCTGTCCTTCACCGTGCTCAAGGCGCCGTATGACGGCGTCGTCGGCAACCGCTCGGTCGAGCAGGGCGACCTCGTCAGTCCCGGCCAGAAGCTCGCCGTCGTGGTGCCGATGGACAAGCTCTACATCGTTGCCAATTTCAAGGAGACGCAGCTGGCCAAGCTGGTGCCCGGCGAGAAGGTCCGGGTCTCGGTCGACGCCACGGACGGCCATGATTTCGAAGGCACGGTGTCGTCGCTGGCGCCGGCTTCGGGTGCGGTGTTCTCGCTGCTGCCGCCGGAAAACGCCACCGGCAACTTCACCAAGGTGGTGCAGCGCGTTCCGGTTCGCATCGAAGTGCCTGCAGATGTGCTGAAGGCCGGCAGGCTGCGCGCGGGCCTCTCCGTCGTCGTCGCCGTCGACAGCCGCACGGCTCCGGCCGCGACGAACTGAGCGGGCGCAAGGGGATAACGCCATGGCAACCGCAACCATAACAGCAGGGGCGGCGCCGGCGCCTGCCATGCCGGCGGTGCCGACCACGATCTCGACGCGCCGCCTCATCGCCTTCCTGGCGATGGTGTTCGGCATGTTCATGGCGATCCTCGACATCCAGATCGTCTCGGCCTCGCTGGCCGAGATCCAGGCGGGCCTCTCTGCCAGTTCCGATGAAATCCCGTGGGTGCAGACCGCCTATCTGATCGCCGAAGTGGTGATGATCCCGCTGTCGGGCTTCCTTAGCCGGATGCTGTCGACGCGGGTGCTGTTTGCGGGTGCGGCGGCCGGTTTCACGGCGGCGAGCGCGCTGGCCGCAACCGCCACCAACATCGACCAGATGATCGTCTACCGCGCCATCCAGGGCTTTATCGGCGGCGGCATGATCCCGAGCGTCTTCGCCGCTGCCTTCACCATCTTCCCGCCGTCGCGCCGCGCCATGGTGTCGCCGATGATCGGCCTGGTGGCGACGCTGGCGCCGACCATCGGCCCGACCGTGGGCGGCTATATCAGCCATGCCCTGTCGTGGCACTGGCTGTTCCTGATCAATGTTATCCCCGGCATTCTGGTGACGGCCACGACCTGGACGCTGATCGACTTCGACAAGCCCAATCTCGGCCTGTTCAGCAAGTTCGACTGGTGGGGCCTTGCCGGCATGGCGGCTTTCCTCGGCTGTATGGAGTATGTGCTCGAGGAAGGTCCGAACCATGACTGGCTGCAGGAACAGGCGGTGTTCATCTGCGCCATTATCATGGTTGTCGGCGCAGTGCTGTTCTTCTGGCGCGCCTTTACCGCCGAGGAGCCGATCGTCGATCTCACGGCCTTCACCAACATCAATTTCGCCTTCGGCTCGATGTTCTCCTTCGTCATCGGCATCGGCCTCTATGGCCTGACCTATCTCTATCCAGTGTTCCTCGGGCGCATCCGCGGCTACGACTCGCTGATGATCGGCGAGGCGCTGTTCGTCAGCGGCCTGGCGATGTTCGTCACCGCGCCGATTTCCGGCATCCTGTCGAGCAAGATGGATTTGCGCGTCATGATGATGATCGGGCTGCTCGGCTTTGCCGCCGGCACCTGGTGGATGACGCATCTGACGGCCGACTGGGATTTCTATGAGCTGCTCATCCCGCAGATCCTGCGCGGCTGTTCGATGATGCTGTGCATGGTGCCGATCAACAACATCGCGCTCGGCACCCTGCCGCCGGACCGGCTGAAGAACGCGTCGGGCCTGTTCAACCTGACCCGCAACCTCGGCGGCGCCGTCGGTCTTGCCGTCATCAACACCGTGCTGATCGATCGCAGCGCCTTCCACTACGCAAGGCTGGCCGAGCATGTGGAATGGGGCAGTGCCGCAGCCCAGCAGAAGCTGCAGAACATGACGCTCGACTTCCAGCAGACACCCGGGCTCGACGCCACCAAGGCGGCGATCTCCAAACTGTCTGGCATGGCCCACCAGCAGGCGTCGCTGCTGTCGTTCATGGACGTGTTCACCATGCTGACCGCCCTGTTCGCGATCATGGCTGTTTTCACCATGGTCATTTCCAAGCCGGCGCCGCCCGCGGGCGGTGGCGGCGGAGGCCATTGAGCGCGCCGGTTCCCCCGCCTGGCGCCCTCATGTGTGACCCCGGAAATCAACCCCCGATTTCCGGGGTCACGCTTAAGCATCAACCGCTACCGAGATTCACGACCGTTGTGCGGCCGCAGGCGCGGTCCGAACCATCTGGTCAGCGCATCGGTCAAGCCCGCCGATGTCGGGCCACCGACCCAGGCCACATAGCCATCGGGACGAACCAACACGGCATCGGGAGCTTCGATGGCGCCCAGCACCGGAAGCTCCCATCCACCATCATATCTGGCGTCGACCGAGCGAACCCGGTCCGCCCATGGGCCGATGTCGAAAGCGCCGGGTTTTCCAAAGTTGAGCAACAACGGCCGCGCCTGGTGCAGCAGCGCAAAGACCCGTTGCGGGCCATCGGCGGTGACGAGGTCGAGATCCGGCATGCGACGCCCCAGCAGTTCGTGCCCCTCGCCGAGCTCGTAGTGGATGTCCAGACCGGACATCATGCCGGCAAAGCACTTGCGCGGTTCCTCCATGGCAAGGAGCCCGGACACCATGTCTCGCAGCGCCTTTATGCGCTCGTCTTCACGGCGCAGCACGACCGCCGCCATGGTGTTTTTCAACACGCGCGCGGCAACCGGATGACGCTCTGCCTGGTAGGTATCGAGCAGGCTTTCCGGCGCTGTTTTCCTGATCACCTGCGCGAGCTTCCAGCCCAGATTGACCGCGTCCTGCACGCCAAGCTGCATGCCCTGTCCGCCGTCCGGCGGATGCACGTGGGCGGCGTCGCCCGCCAGCAGCACCCGTCCCTTGCGGTATGACGCTGCCTGCCGGGTCATATCGGTGAAGCGGGACAGCGATGCCGGATTGTGGACGCCATAATCGGTGCCGAAGACGGAAATGAGCGCGTCGCTCAGATCGCGCAACGTCGGCGGCGCGACAGCCCCGACCTCGCGTTCGGTCACCATCACCCGCACGGTCCCGTCGTCCAGTTTGCTGAGACCATGAATGCCTGTCGCATCGCGGTGGATGCCCCAGTTCGGCTCCTCTGTGACCTCGACCTCGCCAATCAGGTTGCTGGTCGTCGGATCCGAACCCGGGAATTCGATGCCCGATGCCTTGCGCACGAGACTTCTGCCGCCGTCGCAGCCGACGAGGTAATCGGCACGAAGCGAGCGGCCATCGCTGAGCGCGACATCGACGCCGCTGTCGTCCTGCCCGAAAGCCGTCACCTCGCAGCGACGGTAGATCGTGACGCCAAGCTCCTCGACCCAGTCGGTCAGGATGCGCTCTATGTGCTTCTGCCACAAAGCGAGCCCGTAATTGTGGCGGGTGGGAAAGTCGCTGATATCGAGGGAAACGCCGGCAAAGCCCGCGACCTGGGCAGTCCGCCCTTGCACCAGAAACCGGTCGGCAATGCCGCGCTGGTCGAAGACTTCGATTGTTCGTGCGTGCAGGCCGCCGGAGCGCAGCCCATCGAGCTCTTGTCCAGCGCGCCGCTCGACGATGGCGGCATCGATGCCGGCCAAGGAAAGCTCGCCGGCCAACATCAGCCCGGTCGGCCCGCCTCCGACGATCACCACAGGATGGGAGATTTGTGACCGATCTGCCTCAGCACGACCGGTCGATGTGCGCTCGCCTTGGCGAGTGCGTTCTTCAGTTGGTTGCATAGAGTCTGGCCCTCTCGTTAAGGGCTGCGGAATCTACGCATAAAAAGCCGTCTGCCAATTCTTGATTTTAAGAGTTTTGGCCCCATTTCATAGGTAAGAGGCGGTTGTCACGCCGCCCCCCAAACTCCCGACATCGCCAGGAGACGCTGACGCTCAGGCCGCGGACGCCTTGAAGGTCAGCGCGACGCCGTTGATGCAGTGGCGCAGGCCGGTCGGCGCCGGGCCGTCGTCGAAAACATGGCCGAGATGGCCGCCGCAGCGGCGGCAGTGGACTTCGGTGCGGGTCATGCCGAGCGAACGGTCCTCGGTCTTGCCGATGCCATTTGGGATTTCCTGCCAGAAGCTCGGCCAGCCGGTGCCGGAATCGAACTTCGTTTCCGAGGGGTAGACCGGCAGGTCGCAGCCGGCGCAGGCGAAAATCCCCTTGCGGTGCTCGTTGAGCAGCGGGCTGGTGCCGGGATACTCAGTGCCTTCCTTGCGCAGCACGTTGAAGGCTTCGTCAGACAGGATGGTGTGCCACTCAGCGTCGGTCTTGGTGACCTCGAAGGTTTCGGCAGCCTTGGCGGGTTGAGGCCCGCCCATGCGCAGCGTTGCCACCGCGCCGGCAACGGCCGCAAAGGCGACGCCGCTGAGAAGTAAATCGCGACGGTTCATGACAGAAATCCTCCTGCAGGTTGTTTTGCCAAATCTGGCCGCCACTGGAAAATCAAAAGCCGGTGACGGTGGCCCTGCAAACGAACGCTCCACACCGGCTCCGCGCTTGCTGCGGACGGGATGGAGCGCTCGGTCGTTTGCGCGGCCCACGGGGGCGCGAGCAGCGCAATCTGCAGGGAGCCTTGACCAACTGTTCGTCGGCGGCAGGCGCTTTGTTACATCTTCGGCAGCAGAACCTTGTCGATGACGTGGATGACGCCGTTGGACTGCTCGACATCGGCGATCGTCACATTGGCGACATTGCCGTTCTCGTCGGTGACCGTGACCTTGCCGCCATCGGCCTTGAGCGACAGCTCGCAGCCGCCGACCGTCTTGACCTTGTGGGTGCCGCCGTCGGCCTTGGCCATGGCGGCGACATCCGCGCCCATCGCCTTGGCGCCGATGACATGGCAGGTCAGGATCTTGGTCAGCTTATCCTTGTTCTCGGGCTTGAGCAGCATCTCGACCGTGCCGGCCGGAAGTGCCGCGAAGGCCTCATTGGTCGGCGCAAAGACGGTGAACGGGCCGGCGCCCTGCAGCGTCTCGACGAGGCCGGCAGCCTTGACGGCAGCGACCAGCGTCGTGTGGTCCTTCGAATTGACGGCGTTCTCGACGATGTTCTTGTTGGCGAACATGGCGGCGCCGCCAACCATCGGATTTTCGGCATAGGCAGCGGTGGCGAGGGCGGAGACGGCAATGGTGCCGGCGAGCAAAAGGGTGGCGAGTTTACGCATAGTGTTCGGACTCCTCGGGTTATTGTTCCTCTTTCGGGAACATGAGGAGATACGGGATATAACTGCTTGAGTTTCCGCGAAACGGGAAAAATTATTCTTTATTTTGTCGGCGAATTAAATTTTCGATGATCTAATTTCAATTTTCACTACCGAAAGCCAAGACGAAAACAGCGGAAGATATACTTCCGCTGTTCTTCGTAGTCAGGTCATGGCCTTGAGGTCTATCAGATGCCCTTCAGATCGCCCGCGGCAACAACCGGTCCGGTCGGCTGTCCGGTCGGCGAACCGCCCGTCGGCTCGACGCTGACCGCGAGCACGGCGCCTTGCGCCAGCTTCTGCTGCACGGCCGGGGCAACCGGGATATGGGCGGTCTGGCCGGCAGGAATGACGCCCATCGAGACCGGCGCATTCTTGCCCTCGATCATCCACAGTTCGAAGTCCTTGCCGGCGGCGCGTTCGCCCGAAACCAGCGATAGGCCGACATCGCGGCGTCCGGCGTCGTAGACGACGAGGTATTTGACGTCGCTGCCATCGGCAGCCAGCGAAGCGACCAGGCGCTCCTGCGGCACGACGGTCGGCGTCCGGACGTAAGGCACGGCGATGTAGAGCACCAGCGCGGCGAGCGCCGCTGCGGTGAGGCCGCGCCAGAAGGCGAGGCTCGCCCACAGGCTGCCGCTCGGAGCCGCAGTGGTCGACGCTGCGGTGGAGGAGAACAGCCGGCGATCGATGGCCGGCTTGATGGTGGCCGGCGGCTCGACTTCCGCATAGGCGGCAGCCATCGGCGAAAGGTGAACCTCCCAGGAATCGACGAGACGGGCAAAGCCGGTCTCCGCGTCGATACGTCCGGAGGCTATCTGGCGTTCGTCCGCTGGCAGAACGCCGAGAACGTATTCGGCTGCGAGCAGGTCGTCGCCTCCACGTTCCGGTCCATTTTCTTCTGCCAGGGTCATCTTTCCAGACATTCTCTAAGTTTCAACAGGCTGCGCCGCAGCCATGTCCGCATCGTGTTGAGCGGAACCTTGTGACGTTCCGCCAGGTCGGCGTAACTTTCGCCGTTCAAATAAGCACCTCGGACGGCCTGCGCCCGGTCTTGTTCCAACTCTTCGAGGCACTGGTAGATGCGCTCGGATTCACCGCCCGCAACAACCATAGCCTCAGGCCCCGGACCCGGGTCAGCCACGTCAAGCGCGGCGTCGATATCGGCAGCAGGCTTGCGCCGCGATCGGATGCGATCAATCGCATGATTGCGCGCTATGGCTACTAGCCAGGAGATTGGGCTGAGATCAGAAACCGCGAAACGATCCGCCTTCGTCCACACTTTGACGAAGACCTCTTGCAGCGCTTCTTCCGCATCTCCCCGGTCCCTCAATACACGAAGGCACACGCCGAAAAGTTTCGCGCTGGTCTGCCGGTAGAGCAGATCGAACGCAGCCCGATCCTTCATCGAGGTCCGGACAATCAGGGTGGAGATGTCCTGCGGCGTCATGCCCACAAGCTAGGCGATTGCGATTTATTTGCAAAGGCAGAAATGTTGTTGTCCACGCAAACGAAGTCCCCGCCGAACCGCCAGTAATCGTCGGTCGGTTGCCAAGGAAATCACCTGTCGTTAGCCTCCTGCGGAAAGGGGAACAGCAATGTCGGTCGAACGGATGCTGTGGGACAACGATGCAACCGGCCTGGCAGAGCTGGTGCACAAGGGCGAGATCTCGCCGCAGGATCTTGTCGATGCGGCGATTGCGCGCGCCGAGGCCACCCGCCCGGATATCAACGCCATCGCCGAACCGCTCTACGATGCGGCGCGGGCGCGGGCGAAAGCGATAGATCGCAAGCTGCCTTTGGCCGGCGTGCCGTTTGCGCTGAAGGATCTCGGCATCGCCATCAAGGGCGTGCCGACGCACACCGGCAGCCGCATTCCGGCTTTCGCCGCCGACTTCAACTCGGTGATGACCGAGCGCTATCTCGCTGCCGGACTCATCCCGATAGCCACCAGCACTTCGCCCGAACAAGGGCTGCGTCTGATGACCGAATCGGTCGCCTTCGGCATCACCCGCAATCCGTGGAACACGAGCCATACCAGCGGCGGCTCGTCGGGCGGTTCGGCAGCACTGGTGGCGGCCGGCGTGGTGCCTGCGGCGCATGCCTCGGATGGCGGCGGCTCGATCCGGGTGCCCTCGGCCTGCACCGGACTGGTCGGCCTGAAACCCTCGCGCGGCCGCGTGCCGCAGACACCGCTGATCAGCGAAGCCTGGTACGGCATGGTGGTCGACCACGCCGTCACCCGCTCGGTGCGCGACTGCGCGCTGCTGCTCGACCTGACGCATGGGCCCGACCCGCTGGCGCCATATGCCGCGCCGGCGCCGAAAGGAACCTTTGCCGCCGCTGCGGCGCGCGATCCAGGCAAGCTCAAGCTCGCCGTCTACCGGAAATCGCCGCTCGGCCTGCCGATATCGGCCGAGACGCTCGCTGCGCTCGACATCGCGATAGCGCTGGCGCGCGAAGGCGGCCACACGGTAGAGGAGATCGACCTGCCCTATATCGATCGTGAGTTCATGGCCGATTTCGCCAAAACCGTCGCCTCGGCGGTGGCCGGCACGATGCGCGGCGAGGCGCTGCGCGTCGGCCGCCCGGTCCTGGGCGATATCGAGCGCGCCACGCGCGTCATCGCCCGCTTCGGCGAGGTCGTGTCGGCTGGCGAGATTTATGCCGGCCTGCAGCGGCTCAACGCCGTTTCGCGCCGGCTGATCACCGAGACCGCGCAATATGACGCCGTGCTGATGCCGATCATTGCCCATCCGCCGCTGGCCTGCGGCGCCATGGACCCGAAGGGCGCCGACGAGCTGATCGAAAACCTGCTCGACAAACTGCACCTCACCCGGCTGCTGAAGCTCAAGCCGCTGCTTGGTCAATTGATGGACAAGAGCCTGTGGTTCACTCACTGGCCGGCGATCCAGAATGTCAGCGGCCAGCCGTCGATCGCGCTGCCTGTCCTTGTCACCGATGCCGGCCTGCCGCTTGGCATCCAGGCCGTCGGCCGCCCCGGCGACGAGGAGACGCTTTTGTCGCTCGCCGCGCAGATGGAAAAGATTTCGGGCTGGCTGACGCGGCGGGCGCCGCTGAAGGTGCCGGGCTAGATCGCGCCGTCTTTGCGATTTCGTCATTGTGACAGCAAAGCCGTTTGCGGCCTGCGCCAATTCCCGCTAAGACGCCGCCGTCCTTACCCACATCCAAGGAACCAAGCCGATGACGGAGATCACCGCCACCGCCGAAATGCAGGCCGCACTGCTTTCGCGGGCCCTGCCCTATATGCAGCGCTACGAGCACAAGACGGTCGTGGTGAAGTATGGCGGCCATGCCATGGGCGATATCGAGCTCGGCAAGGCTTTTGCGCGCGACATCGCGCTGTTGAAGCAATCCGGCGTCAACCCGATCGTCGTCCATGGCGGTGGGCCGCAGATCGGCGCCATGCTGGCCAAGATGGGTATCGAATCGAAGTTCGAAGGCGGCCTGCGCGTTACCGACCAGAAAACGGTCGAGATCGTCGAAATGGTGCTGGCCGGCTCGATCAACAAGGAGATCGTGGCGCTGATCAATGCCGAGGGCGAATGGGCGATCGGCCTGTGCGGCAAGGACGGCAACATGGTGTTCGCCGAAAAGGCGCGCAAGACCATGATCGACCCGGACTCCAACATCGAGCGGGTGCTCGATCTCGGTTTCGTCGGCGAGCCGGTCGAGGTCGACCGCACGCTGCTCGATCTTCTGGCGCGCTCCGAAATGATCCCGGTGCTGGCGCCGGTGGCGCCCGGCCGCGACGGCCACACCTACAACATCAATGCCGACACGTTTGCCGGCGCCATCGCCGGCGCCTGCCAGGCGACGCGCCTCTTGTTCCTGACCGACGTGCCCGGCGTGCTCGACAAGAACAAGAAGCTGATCGACGAGCTGACGGTGGCGGAAGCCAAGGCACTGATTAAGGACGGCACGGTGTCGGGCGGCATGATCCCCAAGGTCGAGACCTGCATCGAGGCGATCGAGCGCGGCGTCGAAGGCGTCGTTATCCTCAACGGCAAGACGCCGCATTCGGTGCTGCTGGAACTGTTTACCGAACACGGCGCCGGCACGCTGATCGTGCCCTGAACGGCTGCTGGCCGCAGCCCGCCGATCAAGCTGCCAGTCTATCAGGCGGATTGGGGCAAGCGCGCGATGACCTTTATTTCGAAGTCAAAGCCGGCTAACCAATTGACGCCGACCGCAGTCCAGTTGGTGTAGGGTGGTTCACCGAGCACCTTCAGGCGAACGGCATCGATCGCTCCCCACTGCGCGGCGGGATCGGTGTGGAAGGTGGTCACGTCGACAATATCATCGAATGTACAGCCGGCGGCCTTCAGCACGGCGGCGAGATTGTCGAAGGCGAGCTGGACCTGCTTTTCGAAGACCGGCTCGGGTGACCCGTCCTCGCGGCTGCCGACCTGGCCCGAGACGAACAGGAAGTCGCCTGAGCGGATCGCTGCTGAATAGCGGTTGATCTCGTAGAGAGCCTGCCGGTCGGCAGGGAAGATCGCGTCACGTTTGGTCATTTTCACTCCATCTGGACAAGGCAGGCTCCCGACGATCTCGGCCTGCGCTCCGGGGCGGTCACATACGCCCCGTATGTTCGAGATGGGTACATACGCCGCGTATGTCAATACACATACGTCGCGTATAACCATGAAATGACAGCAAGCAGGTCAGGCGCCCGGCGAGATCGCGGCGACAGCTTCGGCCTGCTTGCGCGGCGGACGCACGACGACCATCGATTCTTCCTCTGCGTCCTGCGGCGCGCCCCAGAATTCGGCGAGCGTCGGGCCATCCTTCAGGCGGCAGTCCCACGCCAGGAAACCCCAGACTTCGCGGAACCAGACGCGGCGGCCCATTTTCGTGTACCAGCGCATCGAATGGCGCTGTTCGGGATCGGGATGGAAGAGAATGCGCGCCAGCGCCTTCGGCCGCGACTGCACCGCAACCTCGATCAGCTTGACCGAAAAGAACAGCATCCACGGTTTCAGCCGGGTCATCTGCAGCACCTGGTGCTTGTAGTCCCACAGCCGGGCGTCGGTCTGGATCACCTTGCGGTCGCGGGCAATGCGGAAGAACGGCGTCCAGCGGTGCGGGGTGACATAGAGCGCCTGGATCTGGTCGGGATCATAGGCAAGCAGCTGGCGGAAGCCGCGCCACAAATCGCGAAAGGTCTCGTCCTCGAAACCCACCACCCAGGTCGCCATCGACAATATGCCGTGCTGGCGCAGCAGCCTGATCGCCTCGCGGTCGGACGAGGTGCTGCCACCCTTGCGGATCAATTGAAGTGTCTGCTCGTCGGTGTTTTCCATGCCGAGCAGCCAGCGGATGACGCCGGCCTTGCGGTAGAGATGCAGAACGTCGGCGTCGCGCACGATGTCGTCGGCGCGGGTCGAGCCGACGATCAGCACCGGTACGTTCTCGGCGATCAGCGCGTCGAGAAAAGCGCGCCAGGCTTTCTTCGACACTGTCGGGTTCTCGTCGGCCAAATTGATCAGTTCGACGCCGTGCTGGCGATGCAGCCAGGCGATCTCTTTTGCAAACTTCACCGGATCGCGGTGTCGCCAGCGGGTCCAGAAGCCGCGCTGGCCGCAGTAGTTGCACAGATGCGGACAGCCGCGCGAGAACTGCATGACCACGGCGCGCTTGCCGCCCCAATAGCTGTAACGGCTATGGTTGATCAGCTCCCAGCCGACGCGATACTCATCGAGGTTGGCGATGGTGCCGGCCGGCCGCGTCGCGGAGGGACGGCCGAGATCGTCGCGATAGGCGATGCCGGCGACGTTGGCCAGCGGCCGGCGGTTGTCCAGCGCCCCGACGAGGGCTGCGATGGTCGCCTCGCCCTCGCCGCGCACGATGAAGTCGAAAACATCCGTCGCCGCCAGTATGTCGCGCCAGTGATAGGTCGGGAACACGCCGCCATAGATCATAATGGTGGCCGGCTCGAGCTCCTTGACCATGCGGGCTATGGTGAGTGCGGTGGTATGCGCCGAGGTCGAGCCTGAATGGCCGATCAGGATGCAGTCAGGCTGGCTGCTCAAGGCATCGCCCACGAGTGTGTCCAACGGCATCGGCCCGAACTCGGCATCGACCAGGCGCACGTCATGGCCGGCGTCGAGCAGCGGCCCGCCGATTGCCAGGAGACCGAGCGGCGGCAGATGGTCGTCGGGCACGCGGCTGCCGATGGCGGTGTGCGGCGGATTGATCAGCACGATGTTCATGACGGACCTCCCGGGAGTTGGTCCGCGCATGCTGGTTGTCGATGTGGACGTCCGCTTGGCCTGTTTCAGCAGGTTGCGTGCAGCTTTTCCTCAGGTGCTGATTGTGGGGCGTTCTGCACGTCCCCTACAGCTGGATAGTGCTAGCGAATTCGCATAGCCCACTCTCGGAAGTTTTCAAGAAGCGAACGAAGGTGGAGTGGGCCGCCATGGCCATGAAACGCGTTCCCCTCCGTCCAGCATTGCCACCAGTCGGTTTCATGTTCGTAGTTGTACGAGATCGGATCGAGGGTCCGCCCGTCGCAGTCCGTCCCTGCAAGGTCGATCTTCAATGACCAGCCCGGGTTATCGATGGTGTCGATCGAAACACCAAACGCATGCTCCCAATCCCCATTGCATTGGGCCTCATACCAGCGCGCTAGCCAATCTAGAACATCCATCCAGCCAAGCTATCGGACCGGCCACAGCATGGGAAGGTGAGGCGATATCACCGCCTTAGATGGGCGAGCGGCACATGGCCGGGGCCCTTGATGTTCTGCAACACCAGCTGGGTGTGGACGTCGCGCACACCGGCAAGCCGCATCAGCCGGTGCATGACGAAAGCGTTGAGCTCATCGACCGACGGCACCATCACATGCAGCAGGAAATCGTGGTCGCCGGTCATCGTCCAACACGACGACACCTCGTCCATGCGCTGCACGGCGGCGATGAAGGTCTCGGGCGAACCGTCGCTGTGGCTGACCAGCCGCACCTCGATGAACACTTCGACCATCAGGCCGACGGCGCGGCGGCTGAGCACGGCGGCAAACCCCTTGATGATACCGGCCTCCTGCAGCGCCTCGAACCGGCGCGCGCATGGCGTCGTCGACAGGCCGATCTCCTGCGCCAGCTCGGAGACGGGCTTTCTCCCGTCGCGTTGCAGGATGTCGAGCATCTTGATCTCGAAATCGTCAAACTGAGGCATTTTCACTCTCCTTCAGCATTTGTGTGGTGACTTTTACCTCAAATCCTGTCTCGAAGCCATCATCAAAGCTGAATTGCCTCGCCGGCTGCCGGTAGATTTGGCGAACAGATTCGAAGTCACATGATCAGGGGAGAAGAACCATGACGACGATGAGCGTTGCCGAGTATGCCCGTGATTGCGCGGCGCAAGGGTTGCGTGGCGATTATTCGGTCTGCCGCAGCGATTTCACCGTGGCGCAGGGCTATGATTACAGCGCCGAGGAGCAGGCGGTGTGGCGCACGCTGTGCGACCGCCAGACCAAGCTGACCCAAAAACTGGCGCACCATTCCTATCTCGATGGCGTCGCCACGCTTGGCCTGCTCGACAGGATCCCGGATTTCGGCGCGGTCTCAGACAAGTTGCGCAAGCTGACCGGCTGGGAAATCGTCGCCGTACCCGGCCTCATTCCGGCGGCACCCTTCTTCGACCATCTCGCCAACCGGCGCTTTCCGGTGACCAACTGGCTGCGCACAAAGGAAGAGCTCGACTACATCGTCGAGCCGGACATGTTCCACGACTTCTTCGGCCATGTGCCGATCCTGACGCAGCCGGTGTTTGCCGATTTCATGCAGATGTATGGCGAGAAGGCCGAGAGCGTGATTGCGCTGGGCGGCGACGAGATGATCACCCGCCTCTACTGGTACACCGCCGAATACGGGCTGATGCAGGAGAAGGGCCAGCCGCTAAAAGCTTTCGGCGCCGGGCTGATGTCGTCCTTCACCGAATTGCAGTTCGCCGTCGACAGCAAGGATGCGCACCATGTGCCGTTCGACCTCGAAACGGTCATGCGCACCGGCTACGAGATCGACAAGTTCCAGCGGGCCTATTTCGTGCTGCCGTCCTTCGACGTGTTGCGCGATGCGTTCCGGACCGCCGATTTCAAGGCGATCGTTGCTCGCCGCAAGGGTCAGCCAGCGCTGGATCCGGCGACGGTCTAGCAAATCCGGAACCAGTGTTTAAGGCGTAGCGCGGAGAAACAAAGACCTGAAGCGCGTCGCGTGAATCCGTTTCAACGCGACGCGCTTCGGGCGCTCGATCCCGCTGGCCTATTGCATGGCGGACGGGTTCATCCACAGGAACTCCCAGACGTTGCCGTCGGGGTCTTCGATGTGGCGGTTGAACATGAAACCGAGATCCTGCGCAGGGTTGGGATCGGCGCGGCCGCCGGCCGCCACGCCCTTCTCGACTATCGCATTGACCTCGTCCTTGCTGTCTGTGGTGAGCGCTATCAGCATCTGGCTGTCACGCTTGGCGTCGCCGATCTGCCGTGCCGTGAACTGGCTGTAATGTCCGTGCGTCAGCAGCATGACCCCAATGGAGTCTGAGAACATGATCGAGCTGGCCTGGTCGTTCGAGAACTGCGGATTGAGCGTGCCGCCGATCGCGAGATAGAACTTGGTCGCTGCCTGCAGATCGCGCACCGGTAGATTGAGGAAGATCATCTTGGTCATCGGTCTAAGCCTTGCCTTCGTTGACAGGTACTAGTCAGTCCAGTACCGTTTTCATGGCTATCACGTGGGAACGGTACCGTCTAGTACCGGTCAAGGGAGCGCGATGAAAATCGACGGTGAGACGAGATCGGAACGCAAGGATCGTGAAATCATCCAGGCGGCCACGGCGGCGTTCATCGCTAAGGGTTATGACGGGACCAGCATGGAAGAAATCGCCACCAGGGCGGGAGCTTCCAAGCAGACCGTCTACAAGCATTTCACCGACAAGGAGACGCTGTTCGGCGAAGTCGTTCTGTCGACCGCTACACAAGCCAACGACATCATCGAGTCCGTGACGACGCTGCTTTCCGAGGCGAAATTCATGGAGGGTGGGCTGCAGCAGCTTGCTCGACGTTTGATAGCGGTTCTCATGGATGAAGAGTTGTTGAAGCTGCGGCGCCTAATTATCGCCAACGCGGACCGAATGCCGCAGCTTGGCCGCAGTTGGTACGAAAAGGGCTTCGAGCGCATGCTTGGCTCAATGGCGTCCTGCTTTCAAAAGCTCACCACTCGCGGACTGATACTAACCAGTGATCCCCATCTGGCAGCCAGCCATTTTTTTGGAATGCTTCTTTGGATTCCCATGAACGAAGCCATGTTCACGGGAAGCAACCGGCGTTCCAAAGCCGAACTTGAACGACACGCGGATGCCTCGGTGGAGGCGTTTCTTGCCGCCTATGGAGTCCAGCCGAAATAGTCTCGTCCCTGCCGATATATGCGGTAACACCGCGAACACATCGGCATCCTATCGCCCGAGCGCGTCCGTTCCCTCGGCTTTCAGCCGCGCCAGCTGGTCACGCTGCAGGTCGAGTGCGGCGTGGACGAAGCGCGATATGGTGGCCAGTTCCGCGTCGCTGAAGGTAGCGACGACTTTCTCGCCTTCGCGCGCGATGGCGCCGTAGTAACGGGCCGACAGGTCCCGCGTCGCCTCGGTCGCCTCAATCACCACCTTGCGCCTGTCCTCGAGACTGCGCGTACGCGTCAGGTAACCGCGCGCTTCCAGCCGGTCGATCAGCGCCGTCACGGCAGCCGGCGTCAGGCCGGTTGCGATCGCGATAGCGCCGGCCGATTGCGGGCCGCCGTAGAGCAGCCCGATGCAATGGCGTTCGGCCATGTTCAGCCCAAGCCTTGCCCCCACCGCTTCGTCATAGGCCTGTGTGGCGTCCTGCCATTGCATGATGGCCAGGCCGATGGCCGTCGTCATGTCCTCGCGATTCTGGCTTGACGAATTTGTTTCGATCATCTAATTATCAATCTGTCTAACATTTAGACCATTGCATCAATATGCGGTTCCGCCTCGGACATAGCAAGGGCCTGCCGCCGACAAGGAGTGAAAAATGAGCCTGATCCAGCAACGTGCGCCGCTCTCCCACGAGGAAGAGTACAAATACGCCGAGATGGCGATGAAATGGTATGGCTGGGGCTCGCCCATTGGCCTCGGCATATTGCTGGTAGCGCTGGCCGCCGCAGCCGTGCTGGTGCGCATCGCCGTCTACGGCCTTTAGAGGCTGTTCCATCCCGATGAATCGGGATGAAGCTCTACCTTCCACTGAGCGTGACCCTTCCGAAAACCGGTTTCGGAATCACGCTCTAGTCCAGATCTGAATCCACCCAAAGGCGCGCCAGGGCGGCGCCGGCAGCAATCCTGCCGGCGCTGTCCGCTTTTGGCGGTCAGACGGTGATGACTGCGTCACACCTGGGTGACTGCGTCACACCTGGGATGACTGCGTCACCCCGGGACTGCGTCACACTGTGATGACCTTGCTCAGATGATCGCCGAGCCGGCAGGCAAGGGCGGTGATCGTCGTCGTCGGGTTGCATTCGCCCGAGGTGCAAAACACCGAGGAGCCGCCGACATAGAGATTGTCCATGCCGTGAACCTTGCAGTTGGCGTCGACCACGCTTTTGGTCACATCGGTGCCCATGCGCGTGCCGCCCATGTGATGATGTCCGGCCAGTTCCTCATCGGTCGGGTAGTCCTGGCCGTTGGCAAGCCAGTCCATGATGCGGACGCGGCCGAGGTCCTTCTCGATCAGCGTCGTACCGAACAGTTTGAGCCCCTCCAGAATGGTGCGGCGCTCCAGCGGCGACTTCTTCCAGTGCAGCTTGATGCGCGGCACGCCGGCATGGTCGACATCGGTCTTCGACAGTTCGATCTGGTTCGAAGCTAGCGGCGCCTGTTCCCAGGCGACGTAGAGCTGGGCCGCACAGCGCAGATTCTGGCTGAGCTGATAGGCCACCCACTCGGCGGCGTCGGGCGCTGTGCAGGCGAGGTCGGCAATCAGGCTCTTGACGCCGGCATAGGGGGTTTCGATCAGGCGGATGCCGAAATTCATGATCTGCAGCCGCTCCATCGCGGCAAGCGTCGGCGAGAAGAAGGCCTCGTTGACGGCGTCGACCTCGAACTCGCTGTAGTCAGCCAGGATGGCATTGCCGCCCTCGAAGGTCGGATGTTCCATCCAGTAGCGGCCAAGCGCCGTCGCGTTCGGCACCACCCCACCGTTCGAGCGCTGGTTCGACCACAGAAGCAGCCGTGAATTCTCCAGTCCGCCGGTGCAGACGATGAAATAATCGGCGCTGAAGGCGCCGGCATCCTGGCCGTTCGACCACAGCCTGGCGCCGGTCACCCGCTTGCCGTCGCCTGCAAGTTCGGTGGCATAGGTGTTGAGCACAACGGCGATGCTCTTGCTCTTGTCGAGCTCATCGGCGAATTTCTCGCCAAAGCGCACGGCCGGGCTCTTGATCAACTGCACCCAGCGTATGTCGTCCGAAATCGGCACATCGGGCCGGAAGTCGGGAAGCTCGAGTATGTCATGCACCTCGGGCAGAAAAGGCTCGATGTCGGCGCGGCTGATCGGCCAGCCGGTGTCCGGCGCCCACGCCTTGGGCTCGAAATCTTGGCTGTCGAGCACCCGGCACCAGCCGGCCCAGTGGTTCGACGAGCCGCCCATAAAGCGCAGCCGGGTGATGTCGAGGTCGAAATAGGGATCGCCGACCGTGGTGCCGCGGTAGAAATCCTGCGACTCGTCGCTGAATTCGCGCGAGCCGGCCTCCAGCACCACGACCGGAATGCCGGCGGCGCCAAGCTTCCTGGCGATGGTGGTGCCGGCAGGCCCTGAGCCGAGGATGCAGACCTTGGGTTTGAAATCCGAGGCGCGATACGCCTCGTAACTGTCGAAGATCATGCCAGGTCGCTCCGCTTCAGGATCCAGCCATTGACCTCGACGATCTCGTCGGGATCGGCATGGGGGCGGTCGCTGTCAGGCAGCTTGCGAAACAGCTGTAACGCCGGCATCGCAATCAGCGCCTGCACGATGGTGCGGCGCGATATTTTCTTGATGAAGAAACTCATGACACGTCTCTCGATGGGGGCCTTCGATCCACGCATGGCGTTCCCTGAACGGCACACGTGCCGGCCAGACAGGCCATTTCCGTGCCAGTCCTAGCGGGTAAACGGCTTACAACCGGGTAAACGGCGCGGTTGCGTAAAAACAATGTTAGCAAATCCTTAGCGAGCATGGGCAGGAGCCTCAGGCGGCCTCTGAAATGTCCCGGTCCAGGATCGACAGATTGCGGCCACGGTGCTTGGCCTCGTAGAGCCGCAGGTCGGCAGCGCGCATAAGTTCCGAAACATTGGCGTCCTCGCCGCAAGTGATGCCGCCAATGCTGACGGTCAGCGGCACCGTGCGCTCGTCGACCGGGCGGAAGCGGATCAGCTCGACTTCGCGGCGGATGCGCTCGGCGACGCGCCTGGCCTCCGCGCCCGTGGCGCCGACCAGGAAGGCGCCGAACTCCTCGCCGCCGATGCGGCCAAGCACGTCGCCGCTGCGCACGCCACGCTCGATGGCGCTGGCGATCAACAGCAGCGCGTCATCGCCGGTCAGGTGGCCAAAACTGTCGTTGATCGCCTTGAAATGGTCGGCGTCGATGATCAGCAGCGCGCCGCGATCGGATTTGCGCCGCGAGCCGTCGAGTGCGGCAAAGAAGCTCTCGCGGTTGAGCATGCCGGTCATGTCGTCGCGGCTCGCCTTCTCCGACAGACGCCGGTGCGCGGCGGCGAGCTGGGCATGCGCGCGGGCGAGGTCGCGATGCGCGCCTTTCAGCCTGTCGCTCTGCCAGAAGGTGCTGGCGCAAGCGATCCAGGCGAGCGCCAGCGGGCACACCGTTGACGTCAGCCAGATGGTGCGACTGACCGGAAAACCCATGGCGGGAACGATAATAAGCGTCAGCAAAAGCGAGACGGCTACCGAGCCGAACGCGACGGCGGCGGACTTTAAAACTATGCGACTCATCGCTGGCTCCCACTGAACCGTCTCTGTGCCAGCAAGCCCTGAAGGCCACCTTTCGGCGATGGCTAAAATTTGAATGGTGAGCCCATTTTTACAACTCTAGATGCGTATAGGTTGTGGATAAGCCTGCCATCAGAAAGGGGTTCGAACGGCAGATATTTCGTGCCATAAGGACGCCATGACCACGTCGCCCGATCCCGCCCGCTTCGCCCATGTCACCGACTGGGTGTTCGACCTCGACAACACGCTCTATCCGCATCATTCGAATCTGTTTTCGCAGATCGACGTCAAGATGACGGCCTATGTCGGAGAATTGCTGACGCTGCCGCGTGACGAGGCCCGCAAGCTGCAGAAGGAACTCTATCTCGAATATGGCACGACGCTGAACGGGCTGATGACGCGCCACGGCATCGACCCCGACGACTTCCTCGAAAAGGTGCACGATATCGACTATTCGTGGCTGGTGCCCGATCCGGTGCTCGGCACCGCCATCCGCCAGCTTCCAGGCCGCAAATTCATCTTCACCAATGGCGACCGCAGGCATGCCGAGCGGACCGCGCGCCAGCTCGGCATCCTCGACCATTTCGACGACATATTCGACATCGTCGCCGCCGGGCTGACGCCGAAGCCGTCGCGCCAGACCTATGAGAAGTTTGCCGAACTGCATGCCGTCACCGGCCACAATGCAGTGATGTTCGAAGATCTCGCCCGCAATCTGGCGGTGCCGAAATCGCTGGGCATGACCACGGTGCTGGTGGTGCCGCGCAATTTCGAACCGACCTTTGCCGAGATCTGGGAACGCGACCCGGCCAATGAGGACGACGTCGATTTCGTCACCGACGACCTTGCCGGTTTTCTCACCGCAATCGTTGAGGTCGACGCCTGAAGCGTCTCACCTCCGTCGAGGAGCGGATCGATACCGCCGCTCATGGCGTGCTCGACCGGCTGCCGGCGCACGGGCTCTCCGGCGCGCTGGTCGAATTCCTCGTGTTCGGCCTGAAGCAGGCTTGGGCCTGCCTGTTCGGCGGCGCCATGCTGGCCTTGATCATCGCCACGAAATTCTCGTGGCCCGAGCATGCCATGTTGGCGCGCTACGACTTTTTGTTCCTCGCCGCTTTGTCTGTTCAAATCGCCATGCTGGTCTTGCGGCTGGAGACGCTGGAGGAGGCCAAGGTCATTCTTGTCTTCCACATTGTCGGCACCGCCATGGAGATCTTCAAAACCTCGGCCGGCTCGTGGATTTATCCCGAGGACAATTTGATCCGTATCGTCGGCGTGCCGCTGTTTTCGGGGTTCATGTACGCGGCGGTCGGCTCCTATCTCGCCCGTATCGCGCGCATCTTCGACTTTCGCTACGGCTCCTACCCACCGTTCGGGGCCACCGTGCTGTTATGTCTGGCGATCTATGCGAACTTCTTCACGCATCATTTCATGATCGACCTGCGCTACGGCCTGTTCGCGGCGACGGCGGCACTCTATTTCAGAACCGTCGTTCACTACCGGGTCTTCCGCTTTCGCCACAAAATGCCTTTGCTGGTCGGCTTTCTCCTGGTCTCGGCATTCATCTGGTTCGCCGAAAACATCGGCACATGGTCGCGCGCCTGGATCTACCCCAATCAAAGCGCGGGCTGGACCCCGGTGTCGATTAACAAGCTCGGCGCCTGGTACTTGCTGATGATCATATCCTTCGTTCTGGTCACGCTCATCCATCGGCCGCAACCACTGGCCGGCGAGGGCGGTTCTCAGAGCTTATAGAACCGGCTGATAATCCCCCACGCCTCATCCGCGGTTTCGACGAAGTCGATAATGTCCTGGTCGCCGGGCGTGATGGTGCCTTGTTCGGCCAGGAAATCGAGGTCGATTGCTCTTTTCCAGAACGATTTGCCGAACAGGATCACCGGCACGCGCTCCATGCGGCCGGTCTGGATCAGCGTCAGCGTCTCGAAGAACTCATCCATGGTGCCGAAGCCGCCCGGAAACACCGCAACCGCCTTGGCACGCATGACGAAGTGCATCTTGCGGATGGCGAAATAGTGAAAGTTGAAGCACAGCTCCGGCGTCACGTAGGCGTTGGGTGCCTGCTCGTGCGGCAGGACGATGTTGAGGCCGATCGACGGCGCGCCGACATCGTCGGCGCCGCGATTGCCCGCCTCCATGACGCCAGGCCCGCCGCCGGTGACGACGACGAATTCGCGATAATAGGACGTGGCCGACTGCTGCGAGCAGAGGCGGGCAAATTTGCGCGCCTCCTCGTAATATTTGCTGTTTTCCTCGAGGTTCTTCTTCTGCGTCTCGTTCTTGGCCGCCCAGGCCTCGCCGCCGGGCTCGGGAATGCGCGCGCCGCCGAACAGGATCACCGTCGAGCGGATGCCGCGTTCGGCCAGGATCATTTCGGGCTTCAACAGTTCCAGCTGCAGCCGCACCGCGCGCAATTCGCGACGCGTCATGAAGTCGGGATCGTTCCAGGCGAGACGATAGGTGTCGGCGCGCGTCTGCGGGGTGTCCGGCACGCTTTTCGAGCGCTCCAGATCCTCGTCCGAATGCGGCAGCGGCGTCCATCCCGCCTTTTCCATAGGAGTCATATGCTTTACCCGTCCCAACAGTTCACTTGCGCCGTCCCATGGCGCACGCGCGATTGACCCCCAATACGCCTTAACATAGGGTCCGCGCGATTTTCAAAACAAGGTTAAGGCGATGGCCTTAACAGCGCGGTAACGGAGCAAAATCATGTCGAAGCCTGATCTGGCGAGCCTCGAAAAGACCATCGAGAAGGCCTTCGAGGAGCGCGACACGATTTCGACCGCGACCCGCGGCGAAACGCGCGACGCCATCCAGTCCGCACTCGACCTGCTCGACCGCGGCACGGTGCGCGTCGCCGAGCGCCAGGCCGACGGCAAGTGGCATGTCAACCAGTGGCTGAAGAAGGCAGTGCTGCTGTCGTTCCGGCTCTTTCCGATGGAGATCATCAAGGGTGGCCCCGGCCAGGCGGTGTGGTGGGACAAAGTGCAATCGAAGTTCGACGGCTGGAGCGCGGTCGATTTCGAAAAGGCCGGCTTCCGCGCCGTGCCGTCGTCAATCGTGCGCCGTTCGGCCTATGTCGCGCCGGGCGCGGTGCTGATGCCGTCCTTCGTCAATGTCGGCGCCTATGTCGATAGCGGCACCATGGTCGACACCTGGGCATCGGTCGGCTCCTGCGCCCAGATCGGCAAGAACGTGCACCTGTCGGGCGGCGTTGGCATTGGCGGTGTACTGGAGCCGATGCAGGCCGGCCCGACCATCATCGAGGACAATTGCTTCATCGGCGCGCGCTCGGAAGTGGTCGAGGGCTGCATCGTGCGCGAGGGCTCGGTGCTCGGCATGGGCGTGTTCATCGGCCAGTCGACCAAGATCGTCGACCGCGCCACCGGCGAGGTCTTTTATGGCGAAGTGCCGCCGAATTCCGTCGTCGTCGCCGGCTCGATGCCGGGCAAGGCCTTTCCGAACAACGAGCCGGGCCCTGGCCTCTACTGCGCCGTCATCGTCAAGCGGGTCGACGCCAAGACCCGTTCCAAGACCTCGATCAACGAATTGCTGCGCGATTGATCTTTTCTGCAAACGGACGCACCTTCCGCCGGCGCGACATTCCGTCGCGCTGATTCCGCATGGAGGGGTGACATGGACTGGAAGTATCTTCTGACGAGCTATGAAGGCCGCATCAACCGCGCCAAATTCTGGGCTTGTGTTGGTGTGATATTCGTCGGCGCCATCATCGCCATCATCATCGACAACATCATCGGCACCAATTTCAACGGCATGCCCTACGGTTTCGTCTACCTGATCTATGTGATCGCCACGCTCTATTTGGTCTTCGCCGTCTACGCCAAGCGCTGGCATGACCGCAACAAGTCGGGCTGGTGGACACTTATCGCGCTGGTGCCATTCATCGGAGCTATCTGGCTTATCGTCGAGCTGGGCATCCTCGAAGGCAACAGGGGCGCCAATCAATACGGACCGGATCCGCTTGGCTGAAAAAACAGACCTCATTTGGCTTTTCTTCAAAACCTCAGGCCGCGTCAGCCCCAGTGCATACGCGCTGGCCGGCCTGCTTTTGCTGCTTGCCCAGTTTTTCCCGCTTTACCAGTTTGCCAGACTGGAGCCCGGCACCGCAAATAGCCAGGTGTGGGCCACTGTGTTCTGGACCGTGGTGCTGATTTCGACCTGGTCGAGCTTCGCGGTCACGGCAAAGCGTTTCCATGATTTCGGCAAGCCGACTTACTACGCGTTGATCTCTCTCATCATCGGCCCGATTCTTCTTCTTATTCTAGCCTGCTTCAGAAGTGATCCCGGGCCCAACCGCTACGGCCGGCACACCAATTCTCCTGCACAAGCCTGAGGGCCGACCGGATATCTCGCCATGCGCTACCGCACGCTTGATCCGAAACTGATCATCGACACCGCCGAGCGGCTGGAAGGGCGCGTCGCCGAGCGTTTTCCCGAGGCCGGTCTGCGCGGCGTCGCCGCCGAACTGGTGTCGCTGTCGCGCGACCTGGCCAAGGCAGCGCAAGCGCTCGAAGCGCCGATCTGGTGGCTGCGCGGCGCCATCGTCGCCGCCGTCGCCGCCGGCGCGCTGATCTTCCTGTTCGTCGGCACCATCCTGCCGCTGATCCATATCTCGCAGGCAGACGACGCGGTGCAGTCGGTGCAAGGCATCGAAGCCACCATCAACATGATCATCCTCGCCGTGCTCGGTCTGCTGGCGCTGATCCGCACCGAGGAGCGCATCAAGCGCAAGCGGGTGTTTCGCCAGCTGCATGGGCTGAGGTCGCTGATCCATGTCATCGACATGCACCAGCTGACCAAGGATCCGGCCGCATTGTCTGTAAACTTCAGGCCGACCGCGCATTCGCCGGCGCGTATCACCAATGCCGCGGACCTCGCGCGCTACCTCGACTATTGCTCGGAAATGCTGTCGATCACCGGCAAGATCGCGGCGCTGTTCGCGCAGTCGGTCAATGACGATGTGGTCATCGATGGCGTCAACGACGTCGAGAACCTGGCATCCAACCTGTCGCGCAAGATCTGGCAGAAGATCACGCTGATCGAGAACCACCCGGCGGCGCAGCCGCTGCCGGCGCCAGGCCCGGCGAGCAAGGCGCCGGCTCCGGGGCGCGCCCCAAAGCTGTGACGCGGTGCCGGCGCCCGCCTGCTTTTTCCGGGCCAAGGCCCGACGCTCGCGGCGAGTAGCCTATCCGGTGACGGCTTCCGGCGTCAGCCCGGGTGAGCCGCGCTTTTCCCGCTCGGCCTGCCGCACCAGCGCGGTGACCCTATTCAGCAAAGGCGCCGGCGTGCCGGCCTTTTCGGCGAGGCTCAGGACCGTTCCCTGCAGGTCGCCGATCTCGGTTGGCCGGCCGCGCTGGAGATCGTCCCACATCGACGAGCGCGCCTGCGGGTCGATGGCGAGCATGCGCCTCGCCACCAGCCGGAACAGCCAGTCCGGCAGCCGGAGCAGTTTCGGCAGCAGGCCGGGACGCAGGCCGCCGATCCGCGCCGGGGCAATGCCTGATGCCTTCATCGCCGCCAGCGCCTCGTCGATCTGACCGGCAAGGATCATCCGCCAGCGGCGGTCGGCAAGCTCGCTCGCCAGCGGCAGGCCCGACAGCGCGACGAGCGCGTTGTTGAGGTTGATCAGCAGCTTGCCCCACTGCACTGCCTTGATGTCGGCATGGGTTTCGACAGCAAGGCCTTCGACATCGAGAAGGCCGGCGAGGCCGGCCATACCGTCTTCGATCATCACCTTGCCGTCGCTGGCGCGATGCACGTGAAGCGGCAAGGCGCCTTCGGCCGACTGGACGACATTGAACGGCACCATGCCGGCCAGCACCGGTCGAGAGCCCAGCCCGGTGCGCAACCGGTCGGCATTGCCGACACCGTTCTGCAGGCTGACCACCACGACATCACTGCTCGCGTGTGCGGCAATGAGCGCCGCCATCTCCTCGGTGGCGCCGTTCTTGACCGTCACCAGCACCACGTCGGCATTGCCCAGAGCGGCGGCCGGGTCGGCGGTGACGGAGACCGGCCTGACGGATCGGTCGCGACCGTCGAGGTCGGTGACACGCAGCCCACCGCCCAGCAAGGCCTCCGCGATGCGCGGCCGCGCCAGAAACACCACCTTGCGTCCGGCCAGCGCCAGGCAGCCGCCGACATAGCAGCCGATACTGCCGGCGCCGGCAATGACGATGGTCTTTTCGGCGTTGGCCATGCGATAATCCGGTGTTGGCCTGCACTATACGACATGAAAACCATAATGTCGGCGGCAGGACCGGTCATCATCTCTGACCGTGACAGGCCTTTCGCTTTCGATTATCGCTTTGCCCATGACATTGCCGACCGATCCCGCCGCCAACCTCGCGACCCTCATACGCTGCGCCTCCGTAACACCCGCCGAGGGCGGTGCGCTGGCCGCGCTGGAAGGCATGCTGAAGCCACTCGGCTTTTCCGTCGAACGCCCGGTGTTTTCCGAAGACGGCACGCCCGACATCGAGAACCTTTATGCGCGCCGCTCCGGCAATGGGCCGCATCTGATGTTTGCCGGCCATACCGACGTGGTGCCTGTGGGCGACGAGGCGTCGTGGACGCATCCGCCCTTTGGTGCCGAAATCGCCAAGGGCGAGATGTTCGGCCGCGGCGCCGTTGACATGAAGGGCGGCATCGCCTGTTTCATCGCCGCGGTGGCGCGCCACGTCGAGACAACGGGCGGCCCGAAAGGCTCGGTCTCCCTGCTGATCACCGGTGACGAAGAGGGCCCGGCCATCAACGGCACGACAAAACTGCTCGACTGGGCGGCCGCCAAGGGCGAGAAGTGGGACGCCTCGATCGTCGGTGAGCCGACTAATCCGGACGCGCTCGGCGACATGATCAAGATCGGCCGGCGTGGCTCGATGTCGGGCAGCGTCACCGTCAACGGCCGCCAGGGCCATGTCGCCTATCCCTTGCTTGCCGACAATCCGGTGCGCGGTCTGATGAGCCTGGTCGAGGCCCTGCTCCACCCTGTCTTCGATAAGGGGACCAAGGATTTCCAGCCGACCAATCTGGAAGTGACCTCGATCGATGTCGGCAATCCGGCGACCAATGTCATCCCGGCCAAAGCGACAGCCACCTTCAACATCCGCTTCAACGATACGTGGACGGCCGAGACGGTGCAGGCCGAGATCCATAACCGCCTCGACCAGGCGGCCAAGCGCAAGAAATACCGGACCGGCAAGAAGGCGCCTGTCGACTATGAGCTCGTGTGGCGCGACCGGCCGAGCCATGTCTTCTTGACACGCGACGACAAGCTGATCGACGCGCTGCGCGGCTCGATCAAGGCGGCGGTCGGCAAGGAGCCGGCGCTCTCCACCTCCGGCGGCACCTCGGACGCCCGTTTCATCAAGGATTATTGCCCGGTGGTCGAGTTCGGACTGGTCGGCAAGACCATGCATATGGTCGATGAACGCGTCGCATTGGCCGACCTCGAAACGCTGACCCAGATCTACCAGCGCTTCATCGAAGACTGGTTCGAGCAAGGCTGATCATGCTTTCGGTTGACGAGACCTCTTCATCGCTTACCGGCGCCTGGCGGCTGATGCTCGGCAAGGCCGACGGATTGCGGCTGCTCGACCTGTCGGCGGACGGTTTCTGGAATTCCTTCTTTGCCATCGTCGTCGCTGCGCCGGCGATGATCGTCGGCTGGGTCGGCACGGCCAACGAGATCGGCGACCCCAATGCGTTTGCCGGGCGGCTGGGCATGTTGGTCCGCCTGGCAACCGTCGACCTCGGCTCGTGGCTGCTGCCGCTGGTCGCGCTTGCCCTGGTCGCGTCGCGCGCCGGCATTGGCGACCGCTTCGTCCACTACGTCGTCGCCAGCAACTGGGCGTCGGCAATCACCGCCTGGATGCTGCTGCCATCGGCGTTGATCCGGCTGTTCCTGCCGCCCGGCAACCCAGTCGCCGAATTGGTGTGGCTGGTTCTGGTGGTGCTATCGCTGGTGCTCACCTGGCGGATGACCAATGCCGCGATCGGCAAGGGCGCGGCTGTGGGCAGCGCCGTGTTCGCAGGCATGTTGGTGGTGTCCCTGGCCGTCTTGTTCGGCCTGGTGGCGCTGCTCGGCATCACCGTACCGACGGCCGCCCCGGCCTAGAATTTTTCCGGATAGTCGACGCCGATGAGGAAAAGCCCATCGGGCGGCGCCACCTGACCGCAGGCTGCGCGGTCTTGCGCATCGAGCGCGGCCTTGAGATCGGCAGCCGTCCAGCCGCCGTCGCCGACGCGTTTCAGCGAGCCGACCATGGAGCGCACCTGGTTGTGCAGGAACGAGCGCGCCGAGGCCCTGACTTCGATCAGGTCGTCCTGGCGGCTCACATCGAGCCGCTCCAGCGTCCGCACCGGACTGTTGGCCTGGCACTGGGTCGAGCGGAAGGTGGTAAAGTCATGGCGGCCGAGCAGGACTTTCGCCGCTTCGTGCATGGCGTCCGCATCGAGCCGCTTCGGCACCCACCAGACCTTGCCTTTTTCCAGCGCTGCCGGCGCGCGCCGGTTGAGGATGCGGTAGAGGTAGTGCCGCCCGGTGGCCGAGAAACGGGCATCGAAATCGCCGGGGACAACCGCCGCCTGCAGGATGGCGACGTGCGCGCCTGCCGCCTGCAGATGCGCGTTGATGGCGTCGCGCACCTTGTCGTTGGGCCACGCCTTGGCGAGGTCGACATGCGCCACCTGTGCGGTCGCATGCACGCCGGCATCGGTACGGCCGGCGGCGCGCAACCGCACCGCCTCGCCGCTGAATTTCTCGATCGCCTGCTCTATCGCCTGCTGCACCGAAGGCTGATCCGCCTGGTGCTGCCAGCCGGCGAAGAGGCTGCCGTCATATTCGATATCGAGACGAAAACGCGGCATACACTCGCCGTTTAGGCGGCGAGTGCGGTAAAGGCCTGGGCGTAGACCAGTTTGCCTTTTTCAGGGGCGTCACCCCAGGCCAGCGCCTGCAGCGCCTCACCCTGGTATTCGCTCTCGAAGTTTTCGGCGCGCGCATGGTTGTAACCGAAGCGGCCGTAATAGGCCGGATCGCCCAAGACAACTGCGAGCACTTCGCCGGCGTCCTTGAGGCGGATATGCGCCTCGCGGATCAGCGCACCGCCAATGCCCGAACCATGGAAAGACGGCTCGACCGCCAAGGGCGCCAGCGCCACTGCCGGGAAGCTCTTGCCGCCATTCTGCACATACAGCCTGGAGAACAGAATGTGGCCGACCACCTGGCTGTCTTCTTCCGCCACCAGCTCGACAACGGCGTCGCCGCCGGTGACCAGCGCGTCGACCAGACCGGCCTCCGCCTGCTGGCCGAATGCGTGTTCCTCGACGAGGCGAATAGCCTCGCGGTCCCGCGGCGTTGCCGCGCGTATCGACATCATGCTCATGAGAATTTCATTCCTTTTTCGATCTTGGCCCCGCGCAGAAACTCCTGCGCGGCAGCGGGCCTTCCGCCCGCCCGTTGAACTTCGACCAGCCTGACTGCGCCTGTTCCGCAGGCGACCGTCAGCCGGTCATCGAGAATTCCTCCCGACTCGCCCATGCCTTCAGAAAGCGTGCCTTCAGAAAGCGTCGAGCGAAGCAGTTTCAGCCGTTCTGTGCGGCCGCCAATGTCGGCCTCGCACCAGGCGCCAGGGAATGGCGACAGGCCGCGAATGTGATTGTGGACCTCGCCAGCCGGCCGCGTCCAGTCCACACGCGTCTCCGATTTATCGACTTTCCTGGCGTAGGTCACCCCGTCAGTCGCCTGCAAGGCCGATGCCAGCGTATTTGTCTCCAATCGGGACAGCGCTTCCACCATCAGGGTAGCGCCAATGTTCATCAAGCGATCGTGCAGATCGCCGGCCGTCATATCGGGTCCGATGGCGCATTTTTCAACCAGTGCCACCGGGCCGGTGTCCAGCCCCTCTTCCATATGCATCACCATCATGCCGGTCTCAGTATCGCCGGCCATGATGGCGCGCTGGATGGGAGCAGCACCACGCCATCGCGGCAAAAGCGAGGCATGGCCGTTGATACAGCCGAGCCGCGGAGCCTCCAGAATAGCTTTCGGCAACAGCAAACCATAAGCGACGACGATGGCGACATCGGCCTGCAGGGCGCGGAAAGCGGCCTGTTCGGCCTCGCTCTTCAGCGAAATCGGCGAGCTTACCGCGACATCAAGCCGCTCGGCCTCGCGCTGCACCGGCGACGGCGTCAGTTCCAGCCCACGGCGGCCTGCGGCGCGCGGCGGCTGGGTGTAGACGGCTGCCATCTCGTGTCCGGCCTCGGCGATCGCGCGCAGCACCGGCACCGAAAATTCCGGCGTGCCCATGAAGATGACGCGAAGCGGCATCTTCCTATCCCACCAGCTTGCCCGGCGCCTTGTCCTTGGCGAGCTTCTTGAACTTCTTGACCACCATGTCGCGTTTAAGCTTCGAGATGTGGTCGATGAACAACACGCCATTGAGGTGGTCGATCTCGTGCTGCAGGCAGGTTGCCATCAGGCCTTCGGCCTCGATCTCCTGCAGCTTGCCGTCACGGTCGAGATATTTCACCCGCACCGAAGCCGGGCGCTCGACCTCGGCGTAATAGTCGGGGATCGACAGGCAGCCTTCCTCGTAAACCGACCGCACGTCCGCGCTTTCGAGCACTTCGGGATTGATGAAGACTTGCGGCGCCGGCGTCTCGTCTTCCTTGGCGAGGTCGATGACCAGCATGCGCACAGGCTCGCCGATCTGGATCGCGGCGAGCCCAATGCCCGGCGCGTCATACATGGTCGCCAGCATACTGTCGGCCAGTTTGCGCACGGACGCGTCGACGCGTTCGAGCGGTTTGGAAACCTGGCGCAGGATGGGATCGGGAAGGATGATGAGCGGCTTGATCGACATGGCGTCTCACCTAAGACGTCATGCGAAAAGCGTCAACCGGGGCGGTTTGCGCCCGTTCACGTTTTGATCTGTGCCAGGCCGGCGAATCGGCTATGCTGGCGGGATGAACGACCTGAATTCCATCCTTTCCGAGCCTGTCGCCCGGCTCGGCGCCACAACCATCACGCTCGGCCATGCGCTGGCCTTCGGCGCGATCGTGTTTCTCGGCCTGTTCCTGGCGCTGGTGGTCGCCCTGTGGCGGTCGGCCAGGGCGCGCACCATCGCGGCGGCGGAAGCTGCCGACCACGCCCGCGACGCCGAGGCGCGGATGGCTGGCATTCTGCAAAGCCAGGCGGAGATGCAGGGCCGCATGGGCGCCATCGCCGATGTGTTCGGCGCAAGGCAGGCCGAACTCAACCAGTCGATCGGCCAGCGGCTCGACGCCATGACCGGCCGCCTCGGCCAGACCATGACCGAGCAGACCAAATCGACGCATGAAAGCCTGGCCAAATTGCAGGAACGGCTGGCGGTGATCGACACCGCGCAAGGCAACATCCAGTCGCTGGCCGGCCAGGTCGTGCAGCTGCAGGCGATCCTGTCCAACAAGCAGACGCGCGGCGCCTTCGGCCAGTCGCGCATGGAGGCGATCGTCGCCGACGGCCTGCCGATGGGTGCCTATGAATTCCAGGCGACGCTGTCGAATGGCAGCCGTCCGGACTGCCTGATCAGGATGCCGAACGGCGCGCCGCAGCTTGCCATCGACGCCAAGTTTCCGCTGGAGGCCTGGAACGCCATCCGCGCCGCCGATGGCGCAGACTTGCAGAAGGTCGCGGCCCAGGCGTTTCGCCGTGACATCGAAATCCATGTCCGCGATATCGCGGAAAAATACCTGATCCAGGGCGAGACGCAGGACACCGCCTTCATGTTCGTGCCGTCGGAATCGGTGTTTGCCGAAATCCACGAGAATTTCGACGCTCTCATCCAGAAGGCGCACAGGGCTCGCGTCATCATCGTGTCGCCGTCGCTGCTGATGCTGTCGATCCAGGTCATCCAGGCCATCCTCAAGGACGCCCGCATGCGCGAACAGGCGCATCTGATCCAGGGCGAGGTGATCCGGCTGATGGAGGATGTCGCGCGCGTCGACGAACGCGTGCGCCGGCTGCAGACGCACTTCGGCCAGTCGGCCAAGGACATCGACGAGATACTGGTGTCGACATCGAAAGTGACCCGGCGCGGCCAGAAGATCGAGGCGCTGGAGTTTGGCGAAAGCGAAGCCGAAGCGCGCGGCGGACCCGCCAAGGCCGAACCCGGCGTGCGGATGGCAGATTCCAAGACGGGGCAGCTCAGGCTGCGTGTCGTCGAAGGCGACGATTAGACCGTAGCCACGATTACGTGTGCCTGAATCTTAGCGGCAACCTCGCCGCTGCCGTGTCTCGCCGTCATCGCGGCTGCGACATGATCGGTAGCGGTTTCCAGTTTTCCTCTGGCCTCGATTTCGTTGCGAAGCGGAGTTCCCTGGCAATAAGCAACGGCCGGAAGGCGCGGCGAGGAGGCACGGCTTTGTTCGGCTCTCGTCTCGATCGCCACACGGGAGAAACCTGCATCTTCCAGTTCGCGGCGGATGAGCGACGTGTCATGGTAGCCGTGCGGCGTGCGGGCTAGAAAGCGCGGCGGATCGTCCGGAAAAATCTCCGCAAGAGCGTTCGTCACATCATTGGCGAATACATTCTCTTCGATGCGATCCCATACGTTGAACAGGAAATGGCCTCCGGGTTTTAGGACGCGCCTTGCTTCACGATAGCCGGCGGCGCGGTCGGGAAAGAACATCGCGCCGAACTGACAGCAAACGAGATCGAAGGTCGCGTCCCCAAACGGCAGCGCCAGGGCATCCGCCTGGCGCCATTGGATGCGGCTGTCGGGAGCTTGCTGCGAAGCCGCAAAGTCGATCATCGGCTGGTTGAGATCGGTCACGACATAGCTTACGCCAGGCGACAGTTTTGGCGCCAATGCGCGGGTGACGACCCCGGTGCCTGCGGCGACTTCCAGGACGGCGCCGGGCGACAAGGACGCTGCCCGTCGTGCCATATCTGCGGCGAACGGCTCGAAAATCAACGGCACCATGTAACGGTCGTAGTTTTCCGGAATCGAGCCGGCAAACACCTTGTCCGTTTCCGACATTGCTATCCCCGCCATCCGTTTGATGGTGAGCCTAGCACATCATCGTCGGGTTTGGGCCCGTTAAACCGGAGGCAGGTGCTACTGCGCCTCCACGATGCTTATGCCCTCGAATTCCGGAAGCCAGTGCAGGGCCGATCGGTGCCATTTCTGCTGGGTCGGAACCAGATCCTCGCGTTGCCGCGCGGTCCCCGCCCTGATCCCATAGACCTTCGGGCCGTCGCCAACCGACGTTGCGTAAAGATGCGAACCGCAGTCGCCGCAAAAGGCCTGGGCGCGCTTGGCGCCACTCGATCCTGTCTTGATATAGAGCTTCGGCGTGCCCTTGGTGATCCGGTAGTGATCCTCAGGCGCGGGAACGGTGACCCGAAACGCGGTGCCGGTCAGTTGCTGGCAGTCGGTGCAATGACAGATGGAGGTCTTTTCCGGGTCGACCTCTGCTTCATAAGTGATGGCGCCGCAATGACACCCACCGTCGATTTTCATGGTTGCTCCTCCGAAATCCGTGGCCTGATCTTAGCGGGACAAGGTGACCGGGCCAACGGCGGACTTCTGGTCCAGCGCTAGAGCGTTTCACCGTTTCACGGAAACGGCGAACCGCTCTATCTCTTTGTTCTTGCGCAATTCCCAAGGGAAAGCGCTACGCGCTTTTCCCGGGAAAACCGCTCACACCTTTCCTGGAATTGCTCTAGTCCGACGCCGCTTCGACCACCTTGCGCCGCCGTTCCCAGGTTCCCGTCGTCTGCGGCTTGACGAACAGCCTGGTGATCTCCGGCATTTCTTTCTTCAAAAGCGCCTCCAGGCGCTCGACGCAGGCTTCGATCTCGGGCGCCGTCAGATGGTCCTCAAATTCGATGCTGAGGCCGGCGACGATCTCTTCGGGTCCCATGTGTACGGTGAGGACGCCGTTGGCCCGTTGCACCGCCGGGTCCTGCTGGGCAATGGCCAGCACCTTGGCCTGGACTTCCGGCGAGGCCGGCTCGCCGATGAGCAGGCCCTTGCTTTCCCGCGCGAGGAAGATGGCGGTGGCGCCGAGGATCACCGCGATACCGATGGAGGCGGCGCCGTCGAGCTCGGGCATGTCGAGGACCTCGGCCGCCAGGATGCCGGCGAAGGCGACGACGAGGCCGAGCAGGGCGGCGCTGTCCTCGAACAGCACGGTGTAGACACTCGGATCCTTGCTCGATTGCACAGCTTGCAGCCAGCCCTGCTTGCCCTTCTCACGGCGGAACTCCTTCAGCGCCACATACCAGGAGCTGCCCTCGAACAGCATCGAGAGGCCAAGAACGATGTAGTTGATTTTGGGATTGGCGACCGGCTCGGGCGCCATGATGTGGACGACGCCTTCATAGAACGACACGCCGGCGCCGAGCGCGAAGACCAGCAGCGCGACGATGAAACTCCAGAAATACAGCTCGCGGCCATGGCCGAGCGGATGCGTGCGGTCCGGCGGGCGGGCGGCGCGGTGCATGCCGTAGAGCAGCAGGCCGCCATTGCCGGTGTCGACCAGCGAGTGCACGCCTTCCGACAGCATGGCCGAACTGCCGGTGAAGAAGGCGGCGACGAATTTGGTCAGCGCAATGGCGAGATTGCCGGCGAGCGCCGCGTAGATGACCGTCTTCGACCCGCCATGCGCTGCCATGCTGTCCCTCCCAGGCACCCAATGTAGCGGCCCTGCCGCCGAAGCTCTACAGGCACCACAACGCACCAGTCGCCCGGTCGTTCAGGTTCTTGAAGGGTTGAGCGGAAAAGACGCCCTATTCGACGATCTCGTCCGTCCATACCTTGAAACCGGCCAGCGTGCCCGGTCCAAAAATATGGGTCAGCGGCACGTCGGCGGCATCGCGGCCGGAGGCGATCAGGATGCGGCCGATGCGCGGGGAATTGTTGCGCGGATCGAAGACATGCCAGCGGCCGCCGAGATAGACCTCCATCCAGGCGGCAAAATCCATGCTCGCCCAGGGTTTGGGGAGGCCGATGTCGCTGATGTAGCCGGTGCAGTAGCGCGTCGGGATGTTGAGCGCACGGCAGAAGGTAACGGCGAGGTGGGCAAAGTCGCGGCACACACCGCTTTGCTCGCGATAGGCCTCGGCCGCCGTGCGCGTCGGCCGCGCATTGCCGTAGCTGAAGACGATATGGTTGTGGACGAAGTCGCAGACCGCCTGGACGCGGGCAATGCCGAGCGGGGTATTGCCGAACAGCCGCCAGGCTTCGCTGGCCAGGAGATCGCTCTCGCAAAAGCGGCTGGGCAACAGGAACAGCAGTGTGTCCGACGGCAGGTCGCGCACCTCGTGCTGCCAGGCCATCAGGTCGCCCATCTCGAATGTGCCGGGGTCGCGGATCACGGAATCGGTGCCGAAGGTGAAGCGGCCGGGCGGGGCGACGAAACGGTTGCACCAGTTGCCGAAACTGTCGCGATAGCTCTGGATCGGCACCGGCGGGTTGGAGATCAGGAAATCCGGGCGCTCGAGATCGGATGCCCTGGAGTAGTGGACGTTGAGCATCGCGATCAGCGGCGTTTCCTGCGGAAAATCGAAACTCATCTCGCTGCCGATGTGGATTCGCATTGTCGTCCTGACCGGACTGCCTGATCATCGCCGGGCGAAGGCATGGCCGATGCTGCAGTGCGAAGACAACCATGGCACGGACCGGCATGGTTTACGAGCAAATTAGAAACCGGTTGAAAGCAGCCCGCTGTCGCTGGCGACAAGCGGCTAGCCTCTTGCAGTCCGGCGTTTCTCTTGTTTCACTTGACGTCCCACCAATTGGAGGACCGAATCATGGCTAAAGGTGCGATGAAGGCGGGCAAGGAAGCCCGCAAGCCGAAGAAGGACGCCAAGAAGCCCGCCGCGGCTCCGGCGCTCAAGGCGCCGCCCGTCAAGGCGATGAGGCTCAAGGAAAAGTAAGCCCACCTTGGACTATTGAAGTCCGGGCAAACCGTTTCGGCGCAGATTTTGACACCGGCGGCATGAACAATGCTGCCGGTGTTTTGTTGATCGGGCAAGCGAGGCCGCCTATATCGAGGCGGCGAGGACGACCTCGCGCTTTCCCCGAAAACCGGCCGGGACGACCCGCCATCCTCATGGAATGGAGTGCATCCCGATGTCGTGGATTTTTCTGTTTTTCGCCGGCCTATTCGAGATCGGCTGGGCGATCGGCCTCAAATACACCGACGGCTTCTCGAAGCCGCTGCCGACAGTGCTTACCGTCGCCTCGATGATCGTCAGCCTCGGCCTGCTCGGTCTGGCGCTGAAGACGCTGCCCGTCGGCACCGCCTATGCGGTGTGGACCGGTATCGGCACGGTCGGCACGGCGCTGCTCGGCATCTGGTTGCTGGGCGAGCCGGCGACCGCGATCCGGCTCGGCTGCATCGCGCTCATCGTCTGCGGCATTATGGGACTGAAGCTCGCCGCCTAAGCAAAGCAAGCAAATCGGCGCACAAATACGTTCAGGGTCGCTGGAGGGCGACCCTGATGTCCGACCGTTCGATCGAGCGTTAGCGGGCGGAGAAGCCCGGAGGCGTCCGGCCGGTGCGCTGCTTGCGCGCCGCATAGCGTGCGTCGCGCTTGGCCTTGCGTTCGGCTTCGTCGGCCAGCAAACGGGCAATGCGCTCGTTCTCTTCGGCTTCCTTGATCTTCGCTTCAGCCTGCGCTGCCTCTTCGGCCGCAATACGCGCCGCTTCAGCTGCTGCCTCGCGCTCGGCCTTCTCGACCGCTTCGCGTGCCAGCTTTTCCTGCTTCAGCCTGGCCTTTTCGGCCTCGCGCTTCTCACGCGCCTCAAGGATCGCCTTGCGTTCGGCCTGCCTGGCCAGCACTGCAGGATCATCTGCCGCCGGCTTTGACTTGAAGCGCTCCAGAAGCGCCTTCTTTGCCTCGTTCGCGGCATTGCGCCGCTCGAAAATGTCTTTTTCCCTGTAGATAGCCAAGTCCACTTCCCTGAAGTCAATTCGCGACGCTTACATACGCGCGAAAACCGAGAGTTCAAGCGCCAAAACGGTATGCCAGCCATGAAATTCTATGCTGTTGCAGCCGGGAGACGCGCTTTTGCCGACCAAAGCCGAACAAGAGCTGGCCGAAACCGACATGCACTGTTCACCATCCGCCCCTCTGGCGGCGAGGCGGTTCGGTCGCTACCTCTAGCCGCAAAACCCAACCATTGGATGACAGATCATGGAACTCGGTCTCTATACTTTTGCCGATGTCAGCCCGGAGCCCGGCCCAGGTGCTGTCGGCCCGCACGAGCGTCTGCGCAACCTGATCGAAGAGATAGAGCTGGCCGACCAGGTCGGCCTCGATGTCTTTGGTCTCGGCGAACATCACCGCCCCGACTATGCCGCATCCGCACCGGTGGTCGCGCTGGCCGCCGCCGCCGAACGCACCAAGCGCATCAAGCTAACCAGCGCGGTCACCGTTTTGTCCTCGGACGATCCGGTGCGCGTCTTCCAGCAGTTCGCGACGCTCGACCTTCTGTCTGGCGGCCGGGCCGAGATCATGGCCGGGCGCGGCTCGTTCATCGAATCCTTCCCGCTGTTCGGCTACAATCTCGAAGACTATGACGAGTTGTTCGCCGAAAAGCTCGACCTGCTCCTGGCCATTCGCGACAGCGTGAAAGTCACCTGGTCCGGCAATCTGCGCGCGGCGATCAACGACCGCGGCGTCTACCCCCGCCCCTTTCAGGAGAAGCTGCCGATCTGGATCGCCATTGGCGGAACGCCGCAATCGGCTGCGCGCGCCGGCGTGCTCGGCCTGCCGCTGGCGCTGGCCATCATCGGCGGCGAGCCGGCGCGCTTCGCGCCGCTGTTCGACATTTATCGCGAGGCTGCCAAGCGGGCCGGCACCGACCCCAAGGGGCTCGCCACCAGCATCAATGTGCACGGCTTCATCGCCGAGATCACGGAACAGGCGGCCGACGATTTCTACGGCCCGCAGGCTGAAGTGATGAACCGCATCGGCCGCGAGCGCGGCTGGGGGCCGACCTCGCGGGCGCATTTCGACCAGTCGCGCGGTCCGAACGGCGCGCTGTTCGTCGGCAATCCTGAAGCTGTGGCGGAAAAGATCGTCGCCCAGCACAAGATCTTCAACAACGACCGCTTCCTGCTGCAGATGGCGATCGGCACCATGCCGCACGCCAAGATCATGAAGGCGATTGAACTCTACGGCACCAAGGTGGCGCCGATCGTGCGCAAGGAAACGGCGAAGGCCGTACCGGCGGTGACGGCCCCCGCCGCCTGAAAACTCGCAGGCACGCATTTGGCGGCCTGCGGGCTAGCTGGAACCTTGAAGCCGACTGGACGTTTCCGTCGACGGGCAGCCCCAATTGCTGTGCTGCCCGTGAGGGAGCATGATGAAAGCCGAACAAACAGCTTCGGGCGCAGGCGCTGCCGAAAGCACCGATCCGCGCCTGACTGCCCGTGCGGACACGCATCTGATGCGTTCGCTGCTCATCGGCATTTTCATCCTGATGGCTATCTACGCGCTCTATTTCGCCCGCGCCTTCTTCATGCCGGTCATCCTCGCCTTCCTGCTTACGCTGACCCTGACGCCGATCGTGCGCTTCCTCCGCAAGCGCGGCGTGCCCGAAGTGGTGTCGGCAACGCTGCTGGTGGTGCTGTCTGTCTGTATCTTTGCCACTGCCGGCTATCTGCTCAGCGGTCCGGTCATCGACCTCATCAACAACACCTCCTCGATCGGCCAGCAGCTGAGCGAGCGGATGGCGCAGTTCCGCCGCCCCTTCGAAAGGATGATGCAGATCGCGCATCAGCTGGAAGGGCTGACCGAAACCTCGCAGGAACCCGACGTCCAGAAGGTTACGGTGGCGCAGTCCGGCATGCTGTCGTCGGCCGCGGACAACATCCTTTCGGCCGGCACCTCGATCACCATCATCTTCGTTTTGTCGCTGTTCCTGCTGGCATCCGGCACGATGTTTTACGAAAAGATCATCCAGTCCTTCACCAGGCTCAGCGAAAAGAAGCGGGCGCTGCGTGTCGTCTACGACGTCGAGCGCGAAATCTCGCACTATCTGCTCACCGTCGCCGTCATCAATGCCGGCCTCGGCACGGTGATCGGCCTCGGCCTGTGGGGGCTCGGCATGCCCAACCCGCTGGTCTGGGGAGCGATGGCGGCGCTGCTCAATTTCCTGCCCTATGTCGGCGCGCTGATGACCATCGTGCTGGTCAACATCATAGCGCTGATCAGCTTCGATTCGATCTCCTACGCGCTGCTGGCGCCGGCCTTCGTGCTTTTGTGCGACATCGTCGAGGGCCAGTTCGTGACGCCGATGGTGGTCGGCCGGCGCCTCGAGATCAACGCCGTGGCGATCTTCATCGCCATCGCCTTCTGGTCCTGGCTGTGGGGTTTCGTCGGTGCGCTGATGGCGGTGCCGCTGTTGGTCGTCGTCAAGGTGTTCTGCGATCACTTCGAGGGCCTCAGCCATGTCGGCAACTTCCTCGCCGCGCAGCAGACGGCAATCGTGGTGGAAGACGAAGCTGCCGAGGAAGGCGACAAGGCCGCGGCATAACCGGCGGGCCTATTTGCGGCCCCCGCATCGGATGCCTATATCCGGCCGGTCAATGCCCGGTGCCTTCCCATGAACGATGCTTCCTTCGATCTCGACGCCTATTTCGCCCGCATCGGTTATGCCGGCTCGCGGGACGCGTCGCTGGATACGTTGAAGGCATTGCACCGGCAGCATCCGCAGGCGATCCCTTTCGAAAACATGGATCCCTTGCTGGGCATTGCGGTGAAGCTCGATCTCGCTTCGCTGCAGGACAAGATCTTCACTCGCCGCCGCGGCGGCTACTGCTTCGAACACAATCTGATTCTCATGCATGCGCTGAAGACGCTAGGATTTGAGGTCCGCGGCCTCGCGGCGCGGGTTCTGAGAGGTCAGCCGGAGGACGCCATCACCGCGCGCAGCCACATGCTGTTGCGGATCGAGCTGGACGGCAGGACCTACATAGCCGATGTCGGCTTCGGTGGCCTGACGATGACAGCACCCTTGTTGCTCGAGCCAGGTCTCGAGCAACAGACCCCGCACGAAACATTCCGCATCATCGAGACTTCAGATCATTTCCGGGTGCAGGCCAATGTCGGCGGCGACTGGCCGACACTCTATCGCTTCGACATGCAGCCGGCCTATGAGGTCGATTATGCGGTCGCCAATTACTTCGTCTCGACCCATCCGACCTCGCATTTCCTGTCGTCCGTCGTTGCGGCGCGCGCCTTGCCAGACCGGCGCTATGCGCTGCGCAACGCCAGGCTTTCGACGTATCATGTCGGCGGCCGCAGCGAGCAGCGCGAGATCGCGACAGCGGCGGAATTCGCCGACATTCTGGAAAGCCAGCTCGACATCATCATCCCCGACCGTGCCGCCTTCGAAACCAAGGTCCGGCAGCTGAACATCGTAAAGGCTTGAGGCCCATGACCGCTCTTTCCGTACTTGACCTGTCGCCGATCGTCGAAGGCAGCAACGCCTCGCAGTCGCTGGCCAATTCGCTCGACCTTGCCCGCCATGCCGAGCGGCTCGGCTACAAGCGTTACTGGCTGGCCGAGCACCACAACATGCCCGGCATCGCCAGCGCGGCGACCGCGGTCGTCATCGCCCATGTCGCCGGCGGCACCAAGACGATCCGCGTCGGCGCCGGCGGCATCATGCTGCCCAACCATGCACCGCTGGTGATCGCCGAGCAGTTCGGCACGCTGGCGGCACTGCACCCCGGCCGCATCGATCTCGGCCTTGGCCGGGCGCCCGGCACCGACATGGGCACGGCGCGTGCGCTGCGCCGCAACCTCGAAGCGTCAGACAATTTCCCCCAGGATGTCGTCGAGCTGATGGGTTATTTCCAGCCAGCCGAAGAGGGCCAGCGCATCCATGCCGTGCCCGGCGAAGGCCAGAAAGTGCCGGTCTGGATCCTCGGCTCCAGCCTTTATGGCGCGCAGCTCGCCGCCATGCTTGGCCTGCCCTATGCGTTCGCTTCGCATTTCGCGCCGGCCGAACTCGACCATGCGCTGGAGATCTACCGCTCGCGCTTCCAGCCGTCCGAACAGCTGGACAAGCCCTACGTCATGCTCGGTCTCAACGTCTTTGCCGCACCGACCGACGCCGAGGCAAAACTGCTGTTCACCTCGCTGCAGCAGGCCTTCGTCAACCTGCGCACCGGACGACCAGGCCGCCTGCCGCCGCCCGTCGAAGGCTACGACCAGACGTTGGAGCCTATGGCGAAGACGATGCTTGGCCAGGCGCTGTCCTGCGCCGTCGTCGGTTCGCCCGAAACCGTCCGGCAAGGCATCGACGCCTTCGTGCGCCGCACCGGCGCCGACGAGCTGATGGTGACGGCGCAGATTTTCGACCATATGGCACGGGTGCGCTCGTTCGAGATCCTGGCCGAGGCGCATAAATCGCTGTCGCAGGCCGCGTGACGCTTTTGCCTGACATGCGCGTCTGCTAAGGGCAGGCGCCCTCCTCAGCCAAGAGCCCTGCCGTGACCCATGATCTCGACCAGCGCATGCATTTCGCAATCGACCTGGCGCGCCGCGCCGGCGAACTCGGGCTGAAATATTTTCGCGATCTCGAAAACCTGACCATCGAGAGCAAGGGCCATCAGGACCTGGTTTCCGATGGCGACCGCGAGGTGGAACTGTTCATTCGCGCGGCAATCGCCGCCGCCTATCCGCAGGATGGCATTATCGGCGAGGAACATGCCGCGGTTGCCGGATCGACGGGCCATGTCTGGGTGATCGATCCGATCGACGGCACGGCGAATTTCGTGCGCGGTATTCCCGCCTGGTGCGTGGTCATCGCCTGCGCCAAGGATGGCGAGGCGGTCGTCGGCGTCATCCACGAGCCATCGACCGGCGAGACTTTTCACGGCCGTCGCGGCGGCGGCGCCTTCGTCAATGGCAGGCCGATCAAGGCCAGCATCGGTGCCGGTCTCGGCGAAGGATCTGTCGGGACCGGGCTGTCGAATCGTGCCGAGACCAGGCATGTCGCGGTGCTCGTCGGCCTGATCATGGCAGAAGGCGGCGTCTTCTTCCGCAATGCATCGGGCGCGCTGATGCTGGCCTATGCGGCCTCCGGCCGGCTGCTCGGCTATGTCGAGGAACACATGAACGCCTGGGATTGCCTGGCCGGCATGCTGCTGGTGGAAGAGGCCGGCGGCATGGTGCTGAAGCCGGACCCCAGGACGGTGCTTGCCCACGGCACGCAGGTGATTGCCGGCGGTATCAATGTCTTTCCCAAGCTGCAGGCGCTGTGCGCGCAGGCCTTCGGACCCACGCCTATCGGTACTGCGCAGGGCTAGGCTACTTGTTCAACGCATAGGCTGTAGGTTAAAAGCGGACAGGCATTCAGGGGATGCCTTGTTGCCGGCAACGGCGATTCCATCGGTTCAAGGGCTTGCCGATGAATATGCATAACACCATCCGGCCAGGCCGAACCGCACTGGGCAGCGGGCCTGCACAGGCGATTGCCGGCATCTTTGCGCAAGAATTGCAGCTGGCCTCGGTCGGCCTCGATGACAATTTCTTCGACCTCGGCGGCGATTCGCTGGCCGCCGAAACCCTTGTCCTTGCGGTGCAGAGCCGGTTCGGCGTGAAGCTGCAGACCTCGGTGCTGCTGGAAGCGCCGACACCGCGCGAATTCGGCAGACTGATCGCATTGCAACTGCCCGAGCACCCGGCGCGGCGGCTGGCGGTGCAGGTTTCCGGCAGCCACGGCCAGGAGCCGATCGCCATGATCCATGGCATTTCCGGTTCGGCGCTGTTTGCCAACCGCTTCGGCAAGGCGCTGAAGCAGCGCTATTCGGTCATCGCCGTGCGCGGCATGGGCCTCGAGCCCGGCGAGACGCCCTATGACAGCGTCGAGGAAATCAGCGCCAACTATTTCGACGGCTTGAGCTCGGCCACCGGCCAGCATCCGCGCATCATCGGCGGTATCTGCCTCGGCGGGCTGCTGGCGATCGAAGTCGGGCGGCTGACCCATGAGGCGACCGGCGAGCGACCGGCCTTGCTGCTGATCGACCCGCCGCCATTGGGTTCGGCCTGGCTGAAGCCGATGGCCGACAACCGCATGACCGCGCAAAGGCGGCGCCAGATAACCCGCAAGGTCGTCTACTGGCGGGCGCTGCGCGATGGTCTTGCGGCGATTGGGCTTGGGCAGTCGAGGCTCGGTCGCCACACCAGGCAGAAAGCCTTCAAGAGCATGCTGGTGCGCGCTGCCGCGGGTTTTTCACCGTCTTCCTACCCTTGCGACATACTGGTCATCGCCAGCTCAGAATGGAGCGCCACCACGGTCGAGCAGTACAAGAGCTGGGCGAGCGAGAATACGAGGGTGGAAACGGTCGTCATGCCGGGAACGCATGACGAGTTCCGCGCCGCCAACATGGACGCGATCGACGCCGCCATCATCGCCTTCCTCGACGCCAGACGCGCGCCGGCCGGAATGCCGGTCCGCTAGATGGGTTTTGGCCGCGACGTAGTGGCTGCCTTCGCCGGCCATGGCGACCGCGTGGCAATGGTCAGCGGCCGCGACCAGATCACCTATGCACAGGCCCTGACCCAGATCGACCATCTCGCCGCCAATTTCAGCGCGCTCGGTATCCGCTCCGGCGATCGCGTCGGCCTGGCCATGATCGGCAACATCGACGTGGTGCTGTCGATCCTCGCCTGCTGGAAGCTCGGCGCCACGGTTTCGATTGCCGACTTTCGTGCGCCGCGCAGCCAACGGGCGCAGTTTGCGCGCGACTTCGTCCTGACGCTGATCCTCGAAAGCCGCAGCCCGCCCGGTGATGATGTCTATCCGGGCGTCGCCTTCCAGCAGGATTGGAAGCACGCCTCGCCCAAGCCTAGTTCCGGCCCGGTTGGCGACGACAGCAATCCGGCCTTCCTGATGTTCTCGTCCGGTACGACCGGCGATCCGAAAGGCTATCTGCAGTCGCATGAGGCGCTTGCCGGGCGCGTGACGGGGCACCGGCGCGGACTGACCGGGACGGTGATGCGCCTGCTGACCCCGATGGTGATGTCCTATTCGGCGACGCGCCACCAGGTGTTCAGCTATCTGCGCCATGGCGGGACGATCAATTTCTTTCCGCCGCTGTTCACGCCGTCCGAACTGATCGAGGGCCTGTTGTCATTCCAGGCGAGCGGCTCGGCATTGCCGCCGCCCGTCATTTCGAGACTGGTGCGTGAAGTGGGCGAACGCTCGACCCGGCTGCTGCCGGACCTGGCGGTGCTTTTCAGCATCGGCGGCCCGGCGACCGTCGAAGACAAGCTGGCGGCCTACCGCAATCTCTCGCCGGGCTATCGCATCAACTATGCGTCGAGCCTGACCGGCGGCATCACCACGCTGTCGGGCGCCGACGTGCTGGCCAAGCCCAGCACCGCCGGGCGTCCGTTTGCCGATGTGCGTGTCGAAATTCTCGATGCGGATGGGCGCGTGCTTGGCAAGGGCGAGAGCGGCCTGATCAAGGCCTGGACGTCGACCATGGTTTCGGCGGTGGTGTCGGCAGGCAACAAGCCGTTCGTCGACCCCAAGGTGATGGGTGCCGGCTGGGGCATTCCCGGCGACATCGGCTTCCTCGACGACGACGGCTTCCTGACCATTGTCGACCGCGAGGCCGACATGATCGTGCGCGGCGGTGTCAATGTCGCGCCGCAGGAACTGGAGAAGCTCATCCGCGCCCATCCCAAGGTCAGGGATGTCGCGGTCGCCGGCTTCCCCGATGCGATGATGGGCCAGGAGATCGCTGCGTTCATCGTCGCCGACCAAGGCAGCGTGGCCGAGTTCGAGGCCTTTCTGCGCGCCAACATCTCGCCCGACCGGCGGCCGCGCGAGGTCAGGCTGGTGAGCTCGCTGCCCTACAGCGACAATGGCAAGCTGCTGCGCCGCAGCCTTGTCGAAACGCTGTCGCCGGCTGCCGCCAAACCGTAGGCTTTTACGTCAAAAGCTTACTTCAGGAGATTTCTGGCAGCCTCGAAGACCGCCGGATCCGCCTTGAGCTCCTGCGCCACCTGCGCCGCTATCTCCTCGCCCGGCGTGATGTCGACGGTGATGCCACCCATTTTGACGGCATCGGCCAGGAAATCCGGATCCTTGCTCATGTCGACATAGGCTTTGCGCAGCGCGTCGAGCGTGTCGTGCGGAATGCCGGGCGGCGCCATCAACGGCAAATAGAAGCCGCGCGAGAATTCGATGAACTGGGCCGCCTGGCGCGTCAGTGGATCCTTGATCTGGTCGGAGAAACGCGGAAGCGTCGGCGCGGCCGCGACGGTGCCTGGACCGATCGTGCCGAGGATGGTGAACTGGTCGAGCTTGTCGGCTATGCCGTAGTAGGGCAGTGAGCAGAGGCCGGCGAGCTCGCCGCGCTGGCTGGCGACGAGGATGTCGGCCGAGCCCTCAAAGCCAGTGACGATGCCGAATTTGGCGTTGAGGCCATTCTTCACCAGTGCCGCGGCGATGTAGCTCAGGCTGTTCTTGCCTGAGGCACCGAGTAGAAACTCCTGGCTCAGGAATTTTTCCACCGTGTCGATGCCGGAAGCCTTGGTGGTCACGCACAGGCAAGGTTCGGACGACAGCGCGCCGATCCATTGCATGGTGAGCGGATCGAAATTGGCGTTGGCCGGATCGAATGTCGGCGCGAACGGCATCGCCTCGCTCACCGAGGCGATGACGCTGCCGTCGGCGGGCTCACTGCCCAGCATCATCTTGGTGAGCTTGAGACTGCCGCCGCCGGGCACGTTCTGGACGACGATATCGGGGTGGCCAGGCAGGAAGCGGCCGAGATGGCGTGCGATGAGACGCGACGACAGATCATAGTTGCCGCCCGCCCCATAGCCGACCTTGATGGTAACCGTCTTGAATTCAACAGCCTGCGCTGCCGCCAAACCGGCGAGCACCCAGACCAAGCCAAGCAGAAAAACGCGCGGCAGCCGCACAACCGTCGGACAGTTCATGTCGCACCCCCAAAAGCCCGCCGATATCATAGCGGTGGGGAAAGCGATGGGAAGCGCCTGCACGAAATAAGGCTCGCCGGTTCGCCGCCCTGTACGAGCGGGCTGTCTTTCAAAAGGCTTTGAAAAGACCGGCCAGCCAGGGCGCCGGCCAGGGCTGCGACGCCAGCAGATCGAACACCCCATAGATACAAAGCGTCGTGCCCGCGGCGACAGCCAGCGCCATCTTCGGCGACCGCGATCCGAGCATCCAGATGCCGCCGGCGACAAAGACGAAGCTGGCGGTGAGGTGGCCGGCCAACAGGACCAGGAAGGCGAGCGCCAGGCAAAGGCCAAGCACGGTGAGATTGCCCTTTATCGCCGGCCCATCGGAAGGCTGCCATTCGCCGGCCGGCGTCATATCGGCTCGGATGGCGGGGACCGGCTTTCGCCAGCGCAGCACGGTCTGGACGGTGGTCAGCAAGGAAAACAGCGTCAGCAGGCCGGCGGTGATGGCCGGGAAGATGGCGGCCTCGAAGGGAAAGTCGAGCAGTGCCGTGACCAGGGCCGCCAAACCGAGCAGCGTCAACGCACCGCTGGCGGCGATATCGGGCAATGCCGGCGGGAGTGCGCCCGCATTGCCGCGGGCCTTGATCCAGGACACCGTTTGCCTGACCACGCCGGCAATGGCCAGCCCAAGCAGGATCAGCACCAGCGGCTGCTTCAGCCAGGCCCAGCCGGAAATCTGGTAGGCGAGGAAGAAATAGTTTTCGAGACTGGGGCCAAGCACGAAGCCGAGCGAAAAGGCCGAACGCGGCCAGTTGAGTTCCTTCATTGCCATGCCGACCGCGCCGACCAGCATCACCAGCAGGAAGTCGAAGGCGCTCATATTGGTCTGGTAGGCGCCGACGACGATGAAGGTGACCACCAGCGGCACCAGGATCGCCGCCGACACTTGCGCGATACGGGCCAGCTGCCTGGTCAACAGCAGGCAGGTGACAGCGCCGACGATGTTGGCGACGGCGATGGACAACACCATCGACACGGTGATCGCGGCGTTCTTGCCGAGCATGTCGGGGCCAGGGACAAGGCCGTGGATGACAAAGGCGCCGAGCAGGATGCTCATCGAAGCCGAGCCCGGCACGCCGAAGGCGATGGTCGGGATGAGCGAGCCGCCCTCTTTGGCATTGTTGGCGCTCTCCGGCGCAATGATGCCGCGCACATTGCCCTGGCCGAATTTCGGTCCCGGTCCCGGCCGCCGCGAGGCATGCCCATAGGCGATCCAGTCGAGCACGGCGATGCCGATGCCCGGCACGGCGCCGAGCAGCGAGCCGATGGCGCTGCAGCGCAGCACCAGCGGCCATTCGCGCAGCGTATCCCTGATGCCTTGCCACATGCCGGCATAGGTCGGCCGCTCGGCACTGCCCTGGATGGAGCCGCGCAACAGCAGCGAGGCGAGTTCGGGCAGGCCGAACAGGCCGAGGAAGACCAGCGAAATCGGCAAGCCATCCCAGAGGTAGATCTGGCCAAAACTCCAGCGCTCGATGCCGGCAATGCTGTCTATGCCGATGAACGAGGCGAGCATGCCGAGCATCGCCGCCGCCAGACCTTTCAACGGCTGGCTGCCGGCGAGGATGGCGACGATGGAGAGGCCGAAGGCGCAGATGGCGAAAAAATCCGGCGTCTTGAGGTAGAGCACCAGCGGGCGCATGACGGGAATTGCCGCCGCCAGCACCAGCGCGCCGAACACGCCGCCGATCATCGAGGCCGAATAGGAGGCGCCGAAGGCGCGTGCCGCTTCGCCCTTCTTGGCCATGGCATGGCCGTCAAGCACGGTTGCCGCGGCACCGACCGAGCCCGGAACGCCGAACAGGATGGCCGGAATGGTGTCCGACGTGGTGGTGACCGAACCCATGCCGAGCAGCAGCGCGAAGGCGGCAAAGGGGTCCATATTGTAGGTCATCGGGATGAGCAGGGCCATGGCGAACAGGCCACCAATGCCCGGTACGACACCGACGACAAGGCCGGCGAACACGCCGGTGACCAGCATGAGCATGCGAAATGGCTGCGCCATCTCGGCGATGGCGGTAATGATCAAATCCACTGGAGGCCTATTTCACAAGTTCCCGGGCGGCGGCGAAGACCGCAGGTGTGGCTTTCAATTGTCGGGCGACCAGCTGGCTAATCGCCTCGCCGGACGTCGGCTTGATGGTCAGGTCGCCAAGCTTGGTGGCGTCGGCGAGAAAATCCGGGTCCGCGGCCATCTCCGCATAGGCCTTGCGGAGCGCGTCGACGGTCTCTTTCGGCGTTCCCGGCGGGGCAACCAGCGGATGGTGGATGTGCAAAGCCGATTCGATGAGGTCGGCGGCCTGGCGCGCCGTCGGATCGACGATACTTTCGGTGAGGCGCGGCACGCTGCCGCCCTGTCCGAACATGCCGATGATGTTGATCGCATCGCGATCGCTCCTGAGCAGCGAGCTCGAGACCCCGCACATGCCGGCGATTTCGCCGCGCTGCATGGCCAGCTCGATATCGGCGGTCCCCTCAAAGCCGGTGACGATCTTGTAGCTGGCCTTCATGCCGTTTTTGGCAAGGGCGGCGAAAATATAGGTCGTGCTGTTCTTGCCCGTCGATCCGATCAGGAAATCCGACTGCAGGAACTTTTCCATCGTGTCGATGCCGGAGCGCTTGGTGGTCAGGCAATAGGCCGGATCGTCGACCAGCGAGCCGATCCACTGCAAGGCGAGCGGGTCGAAGGTTGCGTTTTCGGGATCGAGGATCGGGGCGTAGAACATCGCTTCGCTGATCGAGGCGATGACGCTGCCATCGGCCGGCTCGCTGCCGACAAGCATCTTGGTGAGCTTGAGGCTGCCGCCACCCGGCACATTCTGCACGATGATGTTGGGCTGCCCGGGCAGAAACCGGCCGAGATGACGCGCAATCAGCCTCGAAGTCTGGTCATAGCCGCCGCCCGCGCCATAGCCGACCTTGATGGTGATTGTCTGGAATTCGACCGCCTGGGCCGGCGGGCAAGTGACCCATGAGAGGCTGGCAACGGCAAAAAGGGCGAGCAATCGCCCAAAAATCCAACGCATCATCCATTCCCCAAACGTTATGGCACTATAGCTGCGGCAAAAACGATGAGAAGCGGCCTTTTCGTCCACAATGCTGTCCGCTCGACCGCTTCCGCCCCGACGGAGGGGCGATTTGGCGCCAGAAGACGCATAGTGGACGCCATGCGCAGAATGCTTGCGCCCGATGCCGCCTGTTCTTATATACGCGCCAGCCCTGCGGCGGCGGAACACCGGTCGCCAAACGGGATTTCTTGTGAACAGGGGCTTTCGTCGGAACGCCTTACGGGTCCTGAGAGCCTGCTTAGCGGAGAGACTAGAAAAATGGCAAAAGTAATCGGTATCGATCTCGGCACCACCAACTCCTGTATCGCCATCATGGATGGCAAGGAACCCAAGGTGATCGAGAATGCGGAAGGCGCGCGCACGACGCCTTCCATCGTCGCCATCAGCGGCGACGGCGAACGTCTCGTCGGCCAGCCGGCCAAGCGCCAGGCGGTCACCAATCCTGAAAACACCATCTTCGCGGTCAAGCGCCTGATCGGCCGCCGCTATGACGACCCGGTGACGGAGAAGGACAAGAAGCTTGTCCCCTACAAGATCGTCAAGGGCGACAATGGCGATGCCTGGGTCGAGGCCGGCGGCAAGAAGCAGTCGCCCTCGCAGATCTCGGCCATGATCCTGCAGAAGATGAAGGAAACGGCGGAAGCCTATCTCGGCGAGAAGGTCGAGAAGGCGGTCATCACCGTTCCGGCCTATTTCAACGACGCCCAGCGCCAGGCCACCAAGGACGCCGGCAAGATCGCCGGCCTCGAAGTGCTGCGCATCATCAACGAGCCGACGGCAGCGGCACTCGCCTACGGCCTTGACAAGAAGGATGGCAAGACTATTGCCGTCTATGACCTTGGCGGCGGCACGTTCGACATTTCGGTGCTCGAGATCGGCGACGGCGTGTTCGAGGTGAAGTCGACCAATGGCGACACCTTCCTCGGCGGCGAAGACTTCGACATGCGCCTGGTCGAGTATCTGGCGGCCGAGTTCAAGAAGGAACAGGGCATCGACCTGAAGAACGACAAGCTGGCCCTGCAGCGCCTCAAGGAGGCTGCGGAAAAGGCCAAGATCGAGCTGTCGTCGACGACGCAGACCGAAATCAACCTGCCCTTCATCACCGCCGACGCGACCGGCCCGAAACACCTGACGCTGAAGCTGACCCGCGCCAAGTTCGAGCAGCTGGTCGACGACCTCGTCCAGCGCACCATCGAGCCCTGCAAGGCGGCGCTCAAGGATGCCGGGCTGAAGGCTGGCGAGATCGACGAAGTGGTTCTGGTCGGCGGCATGACCCGCATGCCCAAGATCCAGGAGATCGTGAAGCAGTTCTTCGGCAAGGAGCCGCACAAGGGTGTCAACCCGGATGAGGTCGTCGCGCTCGGCGCCGCCATCCAGGCCGGCGTGCTGCAGGGCGACGTCAAGGACGTGCTGCTGCTCGACGTGACGCCATTGTCGCTCGGCATCGAGACGCTGGGTGGCGTGTTCACCCGCCTGATCGAGCGCAACACGACGATCCCGACCAAGAAGAGCCAGGTGTTCTCGACGGCTGAAGACTCGCAGTCGGCCGTGACCATCCGCGTCTTCCAGGGCGAGCGTGAAATGGCCGCCGACAACAAGGCGCTCGGCCAGTTCGACCTGGTCGGCATCCCGCCGGCGCCGCGCGGCGTGCCGCAGATCGAGGTCACTTTCGACATCGACGCCAACGGCATCGTCAACGTTTCGGCCAAGGATAAGGGCACCGGCAAGGAGCACCAGATCCGCATCCAGGCCTCGGGTGGTCTTTCGGACGCCGACATCGAAAAGATGGTCAAGGACGCCGAGGCCAACGCGGAGACTGACAAGAAGCGTCGCGCCGTGGTCGAGGCCCGCAACCAGGCCGAGGCGCTGGTGCATTCGTCCGAGAAGTCGCTGAAGGAATATGGCGACAAGGTCTCGGAGGCCGAGCGCACGGCGATATCGGATGCGATCGCAGCCCTGAAGACCGCCGCCGAAGGCGACGACGCGGCCGACATCGAAGCCAAGTCGCAGACGCTTGCCGAAGCTTCGATGAAGCTCGGCCAGGCGATGTACGAGGCCTCGCAGAAGGAAGCGGCGGAAGCCGACGCCAAGGCGGACGCCGCCAAGGATAGCGACGTGGTCGACGCCGATTTCGAAGAAATCGACGAAGACGACGACAAGAAGAAGTCGGCCTGAACCGGTTGACGGCAAGATAGTGCAGAAAGCCCGGCGCAAAGCCGGGCTTTTTTGCAACCCTCGCTGAAAAAAGTGCGGGGCCTGCCGAAAAAGTCGCCGAAAAACACAAACAAGTCCGCGCCAGCCCTAGCATCCGGGCAGCACCGCTCCTAAATCGAGACGACGTGCCGGCAAACGACGCAACATGCATCAAGACGTTGAGCATCCGGGCTGCGGGAAAAAATGAAAGCTGATTTCTACGAAACGCTGGGCGTGCAAAAGGGCGCGGACGACAAGGAGCTCAAGAGCGCTTTCCGCAAGCTCGCCATGCAGTTCCATCCCGACCGCAACCCCGGCGATCACTCCTGCGAGCACAAGTTCAAGGAAATCAACGAAGCCTACGAGACGCTGAAGGACCCGCAGAAGCGCGCGGCCTATGATCGTTTCGGCCACGCCGCCTTCGAGCAGGGCGGCATGAATGGCGGCGCGCAAGGCTTTGGCGCCGGCGGCTTCGCCGATATCTTCGAAGACATTTTCGGCGACATGATGGGTGGGCGCCAGCGCCGCTCTTCCGGCGGCCGCGAGCGCGGCGCCGACCTGCGCTACAATATGGAAATCACGCTGGAAGAGGCGTTTGCCGGAAAAACCGCGCAGATCCGCGTGCCGGCCTCGATCTCATGCACGGAATGCTCAGGCAGCGGCGCCAAGCCCGGCACCCAGCCGGTGACCTGCTCGATGTGCCATGGCCACGGCAAGGTGCGGGCAACGCAAGGCTTCTTCTCGATCGAGCGCACCTGCCCGCAATGCCAGGGCCGCGGCCAGACGATCAAGGACCCGTGCCCGAAATGCGCCGGCCAGGGCCGCGTCACCGAAGAACGCTCGCTGTCGGTCAACATCCCGGCCGGCATCGAGGACGGCACCCGCATCCGGCTTGCCAATGAGGGCGAGGCCGGCCTGCGCGGCGGCCCGTCGGGCGATCTCTATATTTTCCTGGCGGTCAAGCCGCACGAATTCTTCCAGCGTGACGGCGCCGACCTCTATTGCAAGGTGCCGATCTCGATGACGACGGCCGCCCTTGGCGGCTCCTTCGAGGTGACGACGCTGGACGGTAGCCAGACCAAGGTGAAGGTCACGGAAGGGACGCAGAACGGCCGTCAGTTCCGCCTCAAGGGCAAAGGCATGCCGGTGCTGCGCCAGCCCAATGTCGGCGACCTCTACATCCAGACCGCGGTCGAAACACCGCAGAACCTGACGCGGCGCCAGCGTGAGTTGTTGGAAGAGTTCGAGCAGCTGTCGTCAAAAGACAATTCGCCCCAATCGAGCGGCTTTTTCGCCCGCATGAAGGACTTTTTCGAGTCATTCGGCGAGCATTGATTGTCTCGTATGCGGCCGGCGCAGGTGAACACGCCCAGGCGCTTCCCGAACGTCATCAACATCTTATGCCAGATCGCGCCTTGCCTTGGACCTGTTAGCTGCTAAGTAGCATTCGGGGGGTGGCTGAGGAGAACTTGCATGGCACGTGGTCCGGGATTGCGGAAGGCGCTGGCGGAAAAGTTCGACGACGAACTCAAATTCTTCAAAGGCTGGATCGACAAGCCGAAGACCGTCGGCTCGATCGTGCCGACAAGCTCCATCACCGCGCGCAAGATGGCTTCCATCGTCAATCCGAAATCCGGCCTGCCGGTGCTTGAGGTTGGCCCCGGCACAGGCGTCATCACCCGCCAGATCCTTGCCTTGGGCGTGAAGCCCGAAAACCTCTACGCAGTCGAATATTCCACCGATTTCGTACGCCACCTGCGCCAGCTCTATCCCGGCGTCAACGTCATCGAAGGCGACGCCTTCAATCTCAATGCGACGCTCGGCGACAAGCGTGACCTGGTGTTCGATTCCGTCGTCTCCGGCGTGCCGCTGCTCAACTTCCCTGTGGCACAGCGCATCGCCTATATCGAAAGCCTGCTCGACCGCATCCCGGTGGGGCGGCCGATCGTGCAGCTGACCTACGGGCCGCTGTCGCCGATCCCGCCCGGCCGCGGCGACTACACGGTCAAGCATTTCGACTTCATCATCCGCAACATCCCGCCGACCCAGCTATGGATCTACCGGCGCGAGGCGCATTGATTTGAGTTGCCGGCGGCTGTACCTGTCCCGGGACAAGGTTGGCCAATGGCAGTAATTCCGAAAATCCTCGTCTTTGCCGGGTCGCTGCGCACCGGCGCCTTCAGCGGCAGGACCGCCGATGTGGCGCAGAAGGAACTGGCCATGCAGGGCGCCGAGGTGACGCGCATTTCGCTGGCCGACTATCCGCTGCCGATCCTGGACGAAGACCTCGAAAAGGAAAAAGGCGTTCCCGACAATGCCGTGAAGCTCGGCCGGCTGATCGCCGCCCATGACGGGCTGTTGATTGCGACGCCCGAATACAACGGCTCGATCCCGCCGCTGCTCAAGAACACGATCGACTGGGTAAGCCGGGTGCGCACGGATAGCGGCCGCACGTTCAGGCCGTTTGCCGGCAAGGTCGCTGGCCTGTGCTCGTCTTCCAACGGACATTTCGCCGGGATACGCTGCATCAACCATCTGCGCGCCGTGCTGGTACGCTGCCAGGCGGAAGTGGTGACGCCGGAATGCTCGGTAGCCGATGGCGCCAGTGCCTTCGACGCCGACGGCAATTTCAGGGATGTGAGACTGAACAAATCGATGGAGCATTTATGCCGCACGCTGATCGAAACCTCGCATATGCTGTCGACCCGGGCATGATCCACGCGACCACAATGCGGGACCGGCTGATCGTCGGCCTCGACGTGCCGACTGTCAGGGAAGCCGAGCAGGCGGTGCGCGAACTCGAGGGCGTCGTCTCCTTCTACAAGATCGGCTATCAGCTGGCTTTCGCCGGCGGGCTCGACTTCGCCAGGGAGCTGGCCAGCGGCGGGACCAAGATCTTCCTCGACATGAAGCTGCTCGACATCGACCACACGGTGGCCAAGGGCGTCGAGAACATCGTGCGTATGGGCATGACCATGCTCACCATCCACGCCTATCCCAAGGCGATGCGGGCGGCGGTGGAGGCCGCCAAGGGCAGCGATCTCTGCCTGCTGGCGGTCAGCGTGCTGACCTCGATGGACGAGCAGGACGTGATCGACGCCGGCTATGAATACGACCCGCACACGCTGGTGCTGCGGCGCGCCGAACAGGCGCTGCATGCCGGTATGGGCGGCGTCGTCTGCTCGGCCGAGGAGGCGGAAGCGGTGCGGCGTATCGTCGGACCTGATCTGGCGGTGGTAACGCCCGGCATCCGGCCCAAGGGCAGCGACCATGGCGACCAGAAGCGCGTGGTGACGCCGGCCCAGGCAATCCGCAACGGCTCCAGCCATCTCGTCGTCGGCCGCCCGATCGTTGCGGCAAGCGACAGGCGCGCGGCGGCGGAAGCTATTCTAGAAGAAATGCGCTCCGCCTGACATTTTTCGAACCAGGAGAAAGAGAATGCCAAAGGGATATTGGGTCGCCCGCGTCGATGTGCGCGATGCCGAGGGCTACAAGGAGTATGTCGCGGCCTCAAAACTTGCCTTCGACCGCTTCGGCGCGAAATTCCTGGCGCGCGGCGGCGAGCACGAAAAGGCCGAGGGTCAGGGCCGCGCCCGCAACGTCATCATCGAGTTCGAATCGCTCAGCGTGGCGCATGATTGCTATCACTCGCCGGAATACCAGCGCGCCGTCGCCATCCGCCAGAAAGTGGCCGACGGCGAGATCGTGCTGGTCGAGGGTATCTGACGCGCGAACGCGCCGCTTAGAGCGGTTCACGGAATCGCTGAACCGCTCTAAGTATTTGTTCTTACGCAATTCCGGACGGAAAACCGCTACACACTTTTCCTGGAATTGCTCTAGTGTGGCGTCGCCAGCACGTCCGCTTGATGGCGGTGCCCCAGCATCTCATAGCCGACCACGCTGACGGCCGGCGCCAGCGTCAGGATGACGAGGCAGACCGCCATGTCGACGCCGGCAAGCACGGCGATGACAGCAAAGGCTAGCATGGCGGCGGTGCCCGCCAGCAGCCAGATGTGCAAGGGATCGAAGCGCCGCACGAGGTAATAATGCAGCGCATAGATCGCGCCCAGGAACACGGCCAGCGGAATGGCGGCCGATAGCAAGGTCGCCAGCGGACCGATATGCGCCTTGTGCTCGATGAAATAGGCCGCGACATGCAGCCCGGCGCCGGTGGCGACGATAGCAGCGACGGTCAGCATCTGGCCATAGCCCCAGACGAAACCGCGGTTGCGATGCTGGTGCAGCACCGGCGCCGAAGGCAGCATGTAGTAAACCCACCACATGCCGAAGGTGAGCCCCATGCCGGCGATGCCGACCAGCGCCGCATCGACGTTCCAGCCCTGCTCCTCGACCACGGCCGACAATGTCGCCAGCGTGCCGACCACCCCTTCGCCAAGCGCGATGATGGCGAACAGGCTGTAGCGCTCGGCGACGTGATGCGCATGCCATGGCGTGCCGCCATCCCTGCGCTCGGCAACAACCGGCCCGGCCATCTCGATGAGAAGCAGGACCGCGCCGAATGCCAGGCTCGCCGCCAGCGAGAAATCGACCAGGATCTGCACCACCCAGCCGATCTGCGCCACCGCGATGGCAATGGCGTAGGTGGAACAGGCGCCCCGCCGGGCGGGATCCTGCCGCGCCGCGCGCAGCCACTGGAAGATCATGGCGACGCGCATGATGACGTAGCCCAGCACCATGATAGAGTTGTCGAGGTGTTCGCCATGCTCAATGGAGGCAAACATGCGCGGCAGGCCAATGGCCAGCACCAGCACGCCGATCATCTGCACCATGGTGACGAGACGGAAAACCCAGTCGTCGGTGTCATACGCGGAGGAGAACCAGGAGAAGTTGATCCAGGCCCAGCAGATGGCGAAGCTGGCAAAGCCGAAGCCGAGCAGCGCCGCCGCATAGTGGCCCTCGGCCACGGCATGCGCCAGTTGCGACGAGGCAAGGCTGAAGGCGGTGACGAAGGTCAGGTCGAACAGCAGCTCGAGCGGGGTGGCAACACGATGGACCTCATGCGGGTCGCGCCCGGCCATGCGCCGGATATGATGGTGGAGGGAACTCGCTGGCGTGTTCATCGCGCGACCTTCGCTGAGGACTGTTGCGCGAGACTAAAGGTCGACCAAAAGCCGTCAAGGCTGAGCCCATCGCGCCGATGCGCGCGGGCTTCTTAGCTGGCCTTTCCGTTCAGCCGGTTCGCAGCTGTTGCGGCCATCGCATCGGCCAGCGTCATGCCCCATTGCTGCCGGCAATAGGCACGAAAATCGAAGCAAGGCAGGCCGGGGCAGACCTCGAATTCGATGAGGTGGACGTGATCGTTGGCCTCGACCCGGAAGTCGATGGAAAACACGTCGCGCAGGCCAAGCCCGCTGACCAGCCGTTCGGCGATGCGGCGGATGGTTGCCGCGGCTGCTGGCTGGCTGTCGGCGACCGGCTCCAGCACCGGCTCGCTGTAGAGCCCGGCAACCTTGGCGGCCTCGCCGGTGTCGCCGTAAAGCGCCATCGAGTCGGCCATGGTCTGGAAATCGCCGCCGGAGTCGACAAAGACGATGCCGAGCGCTTCCGCGCCGGTTCCCGGCTCGAGGCCAAGGAAACTGGCGCGCACGTTGCGGCCGGCGACATAGGGTTGGACGACGACATCATCGCGATAGGCAGCATAAACACGCCGGCTAAGTTCCAGCGCGTGCTCCAGCTCGTAGCAGTGCGAATCCGGCCAGATGCCGACCTTGGAGCCGAGCCGGTTCGGCTTGACGAACCAGCCGGCTTCTGAGGCCACCGGCTCGGCCAGCCAGCGGCCGTCGCGGGCAAGGCCGGCCTGCGGCACCGGCAGGCCGAGCGCGCCGAGCACGGCGCCGGAGCGGAACTTGTCCTGGCAGAGCGCAAACAGCGCATCGTCGGCGCCGATGGTTTTAAGCCCATTCAGCCGAGCGAGCGTGGGCGCCGCGGCACCGCGGAAATAGGCGATGCCGTCGGTCAGCGTCCAGACCAGCGTGGTCTGTGGATCGGCTTTCGCCAGAACCGTCGCCGCATCGTCGAGTTCGACCGGCATGAAAGCGAGGCTGCGCCGCTCGCAAGCCGCCGCGAGTTCATTGAATTCAGGCGCGATATCGGTCGACTGCGCCAGATAGGACGAGATTTCGAGCGCACGTTCGGCGGGGAAGCCATCCGCAACGAGACGATCGAGACAGGCCTTTTCCGGCTCGCGGACGAGGATCAGGGTCGGTTTTTTTTGCGGCATCTGATGCATCGCTCTATTTCAAATTCGTGCGCCAGCATCGCACGGCCGAGACAATCGGCTTGCGGGAAACCGACTGGTCCGGGCGATTGCGTAACAAGGCCTCGACGACTCGGACCGCGGGTGGAGATGAAGGTTCAGGAACGATCGGTGGCCGAAAGACAGCCGTTGCGCCCTAAGGTTTCACTCTTTGCCAACAGGTGAAGCGCATTGTTGCCCAGGACGATCATCTCGTTGCGAAGAGGGATGATGCCTTCGCTTCTAATGGGGCCTGGACCAACGGCGTTGCGGCCGCCAGGCACCTCGCTTACGCGCGCCTCGGCATCGAGAGTGAAAATCCCCGCATGGGAGAAGATTACCACTACCTTCAATGATGGGAACTCGGCGACATCCGTGAGGGTCTGCCTTGCCGGATCGAACGGCAAAGCGATAGGGGTAAGGCGATCCCCATCTCGCTCCCACAATCCTGTTGGTTTCCACACCAGGGTCTTCCCGATGCCCGCGACGCTGATAGCCCTGCCTTCCGAAAAATTGCTGGCAACGGGTTGTGGCCGTGGACGCACCAGGCGCGCATCAACCGGCTCTTCGAAGGTGCCGCCTACGTGCCTTGGGGGCAGTTCCACGGCGAACTCGTTCCAGTAAGTCTTGATCGCGATCGAGGTGCCGTTCGATCCCACCGCGGTGCCAGTTACAAAGTCCCAATTTTCCAAGGTCGCGATGAGGACGAGCCTGCCGTCATCGAAGCGCAGAAAAACACGGTCCCCGGCACTTATCAGCAGGGCGTTGATTTGAGGCAGGTCGAAGACCTGGCTTGGCCCGGGATGAACTGAGGGAGCGTCGACCGGCAACATGGCCAGGTGCATTTGGCGGTTGAGAAGGTAGAGTCCGGTTGAACCGGGAACAACAAGTCCGTCGAGGCGCGGAACGAATGTCGGAGTTCCGGGACGGTCCAACGAGACCTCTTTGCCCACAACGATTTGCTCGAAGCGCGTCGCGCCCGCATCGATCTTGAACAGGCCGTCGAATCCGTTTGTTCCAACGACGCGCTTCGTAGCGGGGTCGCGCGCGAAGCGATCATGAATTTCGTTGGATGGGAACTTGCCGCCAAACCGCACATAGCTGCCTGTCTCATCTATCGTCCATACTCCCGAGCGGTTGGACGGATAGATGATTGGCCGAGGAATGTCCGGAAGCATGACAACCCTGAACACCATCCGCCAGGCGTCTCCCCCGTCCGCTTCCGTTGGCTGGCCGTTGGTAATCGGGACGATACACAGTTGCGGTGACGGTTGGCCCGACGCGCCCGCGCCGGATGCAGCCACTGCCAAGAAGAGGCCGGCCAGGAGCGACCTTGCGTACAGGCGCGAGGCCGCGGCTCTCAACCAGTGCGCGAACATGACCATCGATGGACAATGCTCTCACCTCGGGAGCAGTTCAACACACGCAGCGCTCTACTTGCCAGTATAGTTGCCCGAGACCTAAGGACCGGCACCGAGACGTCAGGCGATCAGCACGCGCGGCTCGAAACGGCCGTTGACGGGGATGTCGAGCAGGAAGGTCATGCCGGCCTGCGGGTCGAGCTTGCGCTGCTTGTCGTCCTTGCCTTTCCAGGCCGAGGTCACCGCCAGCCGGTCGGCCTTGGCGCCGACAAAGGCCGGGCACGAGGACTGCCCCGCCGGCATGGCAATTTCACGCAACAATGTGCCGTCGGGCGAGTAGGCCTTGACCGCCTTGCCGCCCCAGACCGCATTCCACAGCACGCCGTCGCGGTCGACGACCGAGCCATCGACATAGCCTTTCGACGAGCGATGGTCGACGAACACTTTCGACTCGCCGACCGGCAGGCCCGTCGCCGGATCGCAGGCGACGCGCATCAGAAGGCCGATCGAAGTATCGGTGTAGTAGGCGATTGTCCCGTCTTCCGAGAAACAAATCGAGTTCGACACGGTGATGCCGGTGTAAAGTGTGCGCAACTCGCCTTTGAAGAACCAGTAGATAGCGCCGGCACCCTTCTCCTCACCCTTGCCCATGGTGCCGACCCAGAAGGCGCCGCACGGGTGGACACGCGAATCGTTGGAGCGCGTCAGCGCGTTGCCGGCCTCGATGGGCGTGTGCAGCGTAAGCTTTCCGGTCGTCACATCGCGGACCTGCAGGCCGGTTTCAGTGGCGATCAGCTGGCGCTTGTCGTCGATGATGGCGATGGCGCTGGCCATCTGGCCGAGCTTATGGACCTTTAATGCGCCTGACGTGACGCCCTGCTCCAGCAACAGCCCGTTGACGATGTCGAACCAGAACAGCGCACCGGTGGCGGGATCGTAGCTCGGACCCTCGCCCAACTCACAGACATAGTCCGAAAAGACCGAAACGTTTTCCATCACGCCTCTCCGCCGAATGCCGCATCCCAAGCCGTCACCGCGGCTTTGGCGCGCGTCGCCACCTCATCGACGCTCATGCCTGGCTTGAACAGGCTGGAGCCGAGGCCGAAAGCGGTTACCCCGGCGGCTTTGTAGCCGGCAAAGTCTTTCTCCGAAACGCCGCCGACGGCGCCCACCACGGTGTCGGCCGGCAACACGGCGCGCATCGCCGAAATGCCGCCGGGACCGAGCACGCTTGCCGGGAAGAATTTCAGCGCCGAAGCGCCAAGCCGGATCGCCATAAAAGCTTCGGTGGGCGTGAACACGCCGGGCATCGTCACCATGCCATGATGCATGGCGCGGGCCATGACATCGGCGTCGATGTTGGGGCTGACCAGCAGTCTACCGCCCGCCTTGGCCAAGGCGTCGACATCGGCCGCCGTCAGAACCGTGCCGGCGCCGACCAGCGCCGTTTTGGGCAAAGCCGCGACAATGCTTGAGATCGACACGAACGGTTCGGGCGAATTGAGCGGCACTTCGATGGCTTCGATGCCGGCATCAAACAATGCCTGGCCGATGGCAACAGCCTCGGAAGGCTTCAGCCCACGCAGGATGGCGACGAGGCCGCGCTTGAGTTTCGGAAAAGGTGCGGTCTGGGTCACGCGGTCACTCCATTTCTGGCAATCATGCCATTTTCCCGCGCGGCCTCGATCAGGCCGGCACGCACCGCCTCATCGGCGTCGACCGTCCTGACGGCAAGCCCGGCAAGGTCGAGCGCCTGCCGATATAGAGCCGCAAGCGCGCCGGAGGCGACCAGCACGATGGCGGTGGCGCTTTCGCCGTAACGGCGGCCCGCCGAAGCGATCTCGCCGCCGATCAGCAGGCCGGACAGGCAGGCGGCGGCATCGTCGGCCTTGAGGTCCTGCAACAGACCTGCGGCGCGGATCGAAAACAGCCGCGAAGTGACGTCGCCACCTTCGGCCAGCGCCTTGCGGCACCAGTCCTGGAAGAATGGATTGTCTGGCGTGACCGGCTTCGGATTGTCGCCCAGCGAATGGCGCAGGATCGAATGCTGGGCGAGCACTGAGAACAGCTCGCCGGTCGGCCAGGTGCAGAAGCCATCGACCGCGCCATCCTCGACCAGCACCCATTTCGAATGGGTGCCGGGCATGCAGACGAGATGGCGTCCATTAGCCGGCAAACCGGCGCCAGCCAGCTGGGTTTCCTCACCACGCATCACATCCGGCGCATCGGCCAGCCGCTGCGCCAGTCCAGGCACGATGCGGATGTCACGGCTGAGGCCAGGAATGCGGGCGGCGCCCGCGAGGATCGCGCCGATCGGCGCCGGCACGGTGACATAGGGCGCCTCCAGCCACCCTTGGCGGGAGCCTGCCATGCCGCAAATGATGACCGGCAACGAAGCCGGCGCGCCGAGCGCCGCCAGATGGCCCTCAAGGATGGTGGCAAACCCCTTTTGCTGGGCGGTGATCAGCCCGTCATCGCCGCGGCGTTCGGCCAGAACCCCACCCGCCTCGTCGATCAGCCAGACCCGCATGCGGGTCGTGCCCCAGTCGACGGCGGCGACGGCCGGCGCTTTGCTTGTTGAATTTTGACTTGCTGGGCTCACAGGAACCCTCCGTCGACGATCAGCATTTGAGCCGTCAGCATACGCGAGGCGTCCGAAGCCAGGAACAGCACGGTGCCGACCATGTCGTCGGGCTGCATGACCTCTTTGATACACTGCTTGGCGACATGGGCGGCAAGCCTCTCCTCGGTGACCCAGAGTTCCCGCTGACGATCGGTGATCACCCAGCCCGGCGCAACAGCGTTGACGCGAATGCCGTCGACACCGAGCTTGCCGGCAAGACCCTTGGTCAGACCGAGGATGCCAGCCTTGGCGGCGGTGTAGGCCGGCATGTCGGGGTGGTTGATGAGATAAGAGGTCGAGGTAAAATTGATGATCGAGCCGCCGCCGGCCCGCTTCATGCCCGGCGCCACTGCTTGTGCGGTGAAGAAGTGCGGGCGCAGATTGATGGCAAGGTTGTTGTCCCAGAACTCGACGGTGACGTCGGCGACATCATGGCGTTCGTCCCAGGCGGCATTGTTGATCAGCACGGTAACGTCGCCATGCGCCTCAGCCGCTTTGGCGGCCGAAGCGCGCAGCGCCTCGACGTCGCGCAGATCGGTCTTGAGGTAGAGCGGCCGCCGGCCGAGTTCCTTTTCGACGCGATCGGCGAGCAGCGTGCTTGGACCATCGGCGATGTCGATGAAGGCGACATGGGCGCCCTGGCGGACAAAACCCTCGGTCAATGCCGCGCCAATGCCGGAACCGCCGCCGGTGATCAGCACCGAGGCGCCCCTGAGGTCGGCAAAGTCCGCCGATGGCATCATATTTTTTCTCTCCCGGTCCCGGTCGGCGCGCATCCTAGCCAGCCAAGTCCGGGGAGCAAGGGCGAAAACGGTGATTTCGTCGCCTTATGTCAGACAAAAGGACGCAAGACATCGGACCAGGCCTGCCCAAGGCAGGAACCTCTACCCACTCGATGCGGCGGGGCGCCCGGTCAGATTGCCTTGGCGTAAAGCGCCCCGCGATAGGAATCGCGAAGGTAGCCGAGCGTGGCGTCGGCATCGACCGGCTTGCCGAACAGATAGCCCTGCCCGCCGGCGCAGCCGAACTGAACAAGACGGTCGGCCTGCGCTTCCTCCTCGATGCCTTCGGCGACGACGTCCATGCCGAGGCCTTCGCACATGGCGAGAATGGCACGGATGATGTGCTCCGACGGACGGTCGTCGAGGATGGAGGAGACGAAGGCGCGGTCGATCTTGAGCTTGTCGAAATGGAACTCGCGCAAACGGCCGAGCGAGGACTGGCCGGTGCCGAAATCGTCGAGCGAGACGCGGATGCCGACGCGGCGCAGATCCTCGACGATCTTCTCGGCCGAGGCCGGATCGTTCATCAGGCCGGTTTCGGTGATCTCGATCTCCAGCCGGCGCGGATCGAAGCCGGTGCGATCGAGGATCGACAGTATGTGCAGGCCCGTGTTCTGGTCGACGAGCTGCGAGGGCGACAGGTTGAAGGACAGGAACAGGTCCTTCGGCCAGCTGCGCGCCGCTTCGGTCGCCTTGCGCAGCACCAGCTGCGACAGCGGGCCGATGATGCCGCGCTCCTCGGCGATGGGAATGAACACTGTCGGCGGGACGACGCCGAGGTCGCGATCGGTCCAGCGCGCCAGCGTCTCGAAGCCGATGGTGCGGCGGGTGTTGAGATCGACGATGGGCTGGAAATGCGGTTCCACCTCGCCGGCCGAGACGGCGCGGCGCAGCGCCTGTTCGATACGGGTGACGCGCTTGGCCGCCTCTTCCATTTCACGGGTATAGACGACGACGCGGCCACGGCCCGAACGCTTGGCGTGGTACAGCGCCGTTTCAGCCTTGTGGACGAGGATTTCGGTGGTTTCGTCGCCGGAATAGAACAGCGAGCAGCCGACCGAGGCCGAGAGCCTGGCGGTGCGTTCGCCGACATCATAAGGCGCCGACAGAATTTCGATCATCATGCGCGACTTCTCGGCCGCGGCTTCCTCCGAGAACACCATCGGATAGAGAAAGGCGAATTCGTCGGCGCCGATGCGGCAGACGGTGGAGTGGCTGTCCATCGAGGCGCGCAGCCGCATCGCCACCTGGATCAATATGTCGTCGCCGGCCTTGTGGCCGAACAGATCGTTGATCGGCTTGAAACCGTCGAGATCGAGAATGCCGACGGTGAAGGGCGCGGGATCGTCGGCGCGGTCGCTGATCAGGCGGTCGACCTTGTCGAAAAAGCGGCGATGGTTGCCAAGCCCGGTCAGCGTGTCGGTGAACGCCAGATCGGTATTTTCCCTGCTTGCCTGCCCGGTGCCAAACGTCGTTTGCATCGGTATCCCTGTTTTGACGTGCGAAATCTAGGCTGAGACTGGCAGCAAAGCGTTTAGGAACCGTATCGCGAAATCGATTTTTCGCTAGCGAATGATGCTTTAGCGGACCCGGTAGAGTTCGACCGGGTTTCCGCGCGTTTCGGCCACCGGTTCGAGCCAATCGGGGACGCTTCCCTGCATCAGCCCGGCCAGGAAGCCTTGCGGCGCCTTGGCGGCGAGCACTTTGGTTTCGGCACTGCCGCGGCAGAGGGCCACCAGGCCGACATGGTGCTGCGCCACGATCGCCTTGGCCTGCTCAGCCGACCCGAGGAAGGCATCGAGCGCAAGCAGGTCGCCGGCGATGTTGCGATGGTAGGGGCCGGCAAAGACACGGTGGCCGGAATAGGCCAGGATGGGCGAGCCGAGATTGGAAATCGCAAGCACCGTGGTGTCCGGCAGCCCGGCCAGTGCCGCGAAGGAGGCCTTGCGCGTGCAGGCCGGATCGGCGTCCTTGGCCGCAGCGGAGACCTTGTCGGCCTCGAATGCGCTCGAGGTGGCGGCGGCAGCGCCGGCCCAGACGGCATTCACAGACACCAGCCAGACTGCCGCCATGCGCAGCGACACGCTGCGCGAAGGGCTGATGCTGGCCCGTTCGCGCCAGCTTGCGATCCAGGCCGACAGCGGGATGACGGCCAGGGCGATCGAGAATGTCGAGCCACGGACCTGCCAGACGCTGACGATGAAGGCGGCGACCAGCAAGGCACCAACGAGGCTGTCCTGGCGGCGCCAGGGTCCACGCAGGCGAAGCGCCATCAGCAGGATCGCCACCAGCGGCGTGACATAGCGCGCCGCCAGCGAGGCCGGTTCGTTGACGGCGATATGGAACAGCGACTGTGCCTCATCGATGTGGTCGAGCCACAATTCCTTGAGGCGCGGATCGAGGTTTGCGTAGGGCGCCGCAAGGCATTGCGGGAACAGCGCCACGACGACGGCGGCCAGCACAAGCGCGAGCAGGCCGAGCGAGATCAGGCGGCGGCTGGCCGTGCCATTGGACAGCTTGAGCGACGTCACGACGGCAAGGCCCAATCCGGCGACTGCCGCCACCACGAATTGCACTGCCGAGAAGGCATCGCACTGCGCCTGGCCCCAGGCCGATGGCGGGATGGTGGTGACGAAGACGAGCGCCGAGACTCCGGCGAAACCGAGACCGAAGTCCCTTGCGATCCGAAGCTCGCCACCGGGATCGACGACAAACAGCAAGGCGACGCAGGCGCCGATGGTGGCGACATAGGGCGCGGTTTCCATGCCGACGGCCAGCGTCAGTGCAGCGCACAGACCCGAAATCAGCGCCGCCCAGCGGTGCGTGGGCGCCTCGAGCAGCAGGCTGAGGCTGGCCATGGTCAGCATCAGCTGGACATTGTGATGATCGAGCGCACCCGGCAAGAAGATGCCGATGAAATGCAGTGCCGCCGCGCCGATGACGATGGCGGGCAGTACGGCGCCGGCGCCGGCGAAGCTGCGCGCCGCGCGGGCGAGGCAGAACACCGCCAGGCAAAACAGCAGCGCCGGCCACAGCACCTGTGCGATCGCCTCGGCCATGGCCGTGCTGCCGGTCAGCGCCGAGGCGGCGAGGATGATGGCGGCGAGCGGCGCATCGACCAGCCGCGACCAGTGCATGACGAAGCCGCCTTCCGGCCCCATCCGGTACTGATGCAGGTCAAACCAGCCCTGGCCGGCCAGCATGTCGCGAACCTCGACCAGCCGCAGCAAGCTGTCATTGTCGCCGCCGGCATTGCTCAATTCGCGAAAGCCGGTGGTGGCATTGACGGCCAGCGCCACCAGCATGGCAAGCAGCGCCAGCGTCATATCGGACTTCCAGGAGGAAGCACCCGCCTTGGCTGCGTTCATCGTCATGGCCTTTGTCGGAAAGAAGCTCGACTTAAACCTAGCCTTAACAGCTTCAATAAATAGTAAAGTCGCCTGAGCGAGGCCGCATTTGAGCGCGGCCGGAGGCTCCGCCGGGCATCGGGAGACGGAAATGCCGCACGAAGTCCGCCACGAGCCGGCCATTGCCGTGCTCCTGCCCTGCTACAATGAGGAATTGACCATCGCCGAGGTGGTGCGGGGGTTTCGCGAGACGCTGCCGTCGGCCACGATCTATGTCTATGACAACAATTCGCGCGACCTGACGGCACTAAAGGCCCGCGCGGCCGGCGCCATCGTCATCCGCGAGCCGCGCCAGGGCAAGGGCAATGTCGTGCGGCGCATGTTCGCCGACATCGATGCCGATATCTATCTGATGGCCGACGGCGACGGCACCTATTCGCCGGAAGATGCGCCGCAGCTGATCAACATCCTGCAGACCGAGCGCTGCGACATGGTGGTGGGCACCAGGCGCGGCGTTACCGACGATGCCGGCCGTTCCGGCCATGCCTTCGGCAACCGCATCTTCAACAGCCTCTACAAGCGGCTGTTCGGCACCGACTTCACCGACATCTTCTCCGGCTACCGCGTCTTCTCCAGGCGTTTCGTCAAGAGCTTTCCCGCCGTTTCCGGCGGCTTCGAGATCGAGACCGAAATGTCGGTGCATGCCTCGCAGCTCAAGCTGCCGGTGAGCGAGATCGCGCTCGACTATGGCCGCCGGCCTGAGGGATCGTCGTCGAAGCTGTCGACCTATCGCGACGGCGCCAGGATCCTGTGGATGTTCGCCATGCTGATGAAGGAGACGCAGCCGCTGCGCTTCTTCGGCGCCTTCGCGATTTTCTTCCTGGCATCGAGCCTTACCCTGATGACGCCGGTGCTGATCGAGTTCGCCCAGACCGGCCTCGTGCCGCGCATGCCGACCTGGGTGCTGTCGGTCGGCCTGCTGCTGTTGTCGATGCTTGCGATGGTGACCGGACTGATCCTCGATTCGGTTTCGCGCGGACGCGCCGAGCAGAAGCGCATCTTCTATCTCTCGGTGCCGTCGGGCCGGGTCGAACGGCGCGAGCGTACCAATGAAACCGCGACGGCCGAACCGGGCAAGACGCCCCGGGCAGCCTGAGGCCGTGAGCCGGATCGCCCGCTTTGTCTTGGCCGGCGGCGTCGGCTTCGTCGCCGATGCCGCCGCACTCTGGCTTGTTTTGGCGGTGACGCCGCTCGGGCCCCTCGTCGCGCGCGTGCTGTCGATCGGCTTTGCGCTGTGTGTCACCTGGCAGATCAACCGGCACCTGACCTTTTCGCCGTCGAGCCGCGGCATGGCAAAGGAGGGCGCGCGCTATGGCGGCGTCGGCATCGCCACCAGCATCGTCAACTATCTCGTCTATTGCGCCATCCTGTTCGCGCTGCCGGAAATGCCGCCGCTGGCGGCACTTGCGATCGCCTCGCTGGTGGCCATGGCGCTGTCCTTCCTCGGCTATTCGCGGCTCGTCTTCGACCGCTGAGGGTCTGGGCCAAGCAAGCACGATTGGCAGAAGGCGCTGAGTTCCTTATATCGGCTGTCGTCGACCGCGCCGGAGACCGAAGATGCCGCTAAAAATCGCCGTCCAGATGGACCATGTCTCCACCGTCTCGATCGCCGGCGACACGTCGTTTGCGCTGTCGCTGGAGGCACAGCGGCGCGGCCACCAGCTGTTTCACTATACGCCCGACCGGCTGTCGATGCTGGGCGGCAAGGTGTTTGCCCGCATCGAGGAGATGAAGCTCCGCGACGAGAAGGGCAATCATTTTTCGCTGGGCGACAAGGTGCGCACCGATCTCTCGGAGATGGACGTGATCCTGCTGCGCCAGGATCCGCCCTTCGACATGAACTACATCACCACCACGCACATTCTCGAGCGCATCCACCCGAAGTCGCTGGTGGTCAACGACCCGGCCTGGGTGCGCAACAGCCCGGAAAAGATCTTCGTCACCGAATTTCCGGACCTGATGCCGGAAACGCTGATCACCAAGGACCCGCAGGAGGTCGCCGCCTTCAGAAAAGAGTTCGGCGATATCATCGTCAAGCCGCTCTACGGCAATGGCGGCGCCGGCATCTTCCATCTCAAGGAGGACGACCGCAACCTCGCCTCGCTGCTCGAGATGTTTGCCCAGCTGTCGCGCGAGCCCTATATCGTGCAGCGCTATCTCAAGGATGTACGCAAGGGCGACAAGCGCATCATCCTGATCGACGGCGAGGCAGTCGGCGCCATCAACCGTGTCCCGGCCGACCACGATTCACGCTCCAACATGCATGTCGGCGGCCGCGCCGAAAAGACCGAGCTGACGGAGCGCGAACGCGAGATCTGCGCCCGCATCGGACCATCGCTGAAGGAACGCGGCTTCATCCTCGTCGGCATCGACGTCATCGGCGACTACATGACCGAGATCAACGTGACCTCGCCGACCGGCGTGCGCGAAGTGCAACGTTTCGGCGGCGCCGACATCGCCAGCCTGTTCTGGGATGCGGTGGAAGCAAAGCGGAAATAGTTTCTCAAAGCGGTCCGGCGGTCTCGGATCGGCTGAGAATGGCCTCGAATGCCGCCACAAAAATATCGACGTGCTCCGGCTGGAATATCAGCGGCGGGCGGATCTTCAACACATTGTGGCCGGCGCCGCATGAGCTGATCAAGACGCCGCGCTTGCGCATGCCGTTTACCAGTCGCGTCGTCTCCGTTTTGTCGGGCGCGCGATCGGCAGCGACGATTTCGACGCCGATCATCAGGCCGGCGCCGCGCACGTCGCCGATTTGAGGATACCGGGCGCTGAGTGCCGCCAGCCGCAACCGAAGCGCATCACCCATCTGGCGGGCATTATCCATCAGCCTTTCGGATTGGATCGTCTCCAGAACCGCCATGGCGGCCGCGCAGGCGACGGCATTGCCGCCAAAAGTGTTGAAGTAACGTGCGTTAAGGCCGAACTCGCGAATGATTTGGGATTGCGCGGCAATGCCGGCGACCGGGAAGCCATTGCCCATCGGCTTGCCCATGGTGACCAGATCGGGGAGCACATTGTGGCGCTCGAAGCCCCACATCTGCGTGCCGGTGCGGCCAAAGCCCGACTGGACCTCATCGGCGATGTAGAGACCGCCGGCCGCGCGTATCTTTTGCGCCGCCGCGGCGAGGAAATTGCGCGGCTCCGCGAATATGCCGTCGCTGGTGAATATGGAATCGACGATGAGCGCCGCCGGCTTGATGCCGCGCGCGACCATCGCATCCAGCGCCACATCGACGCCGTTCAGGAAAATGGCGGCGGCTTCCGCGCCAAGGCGATAATTGTCGGGCGCCGGAACCTTGAAGACATGCGCGCCGAGCGGCACGTTCGGACTCAGCGACGGCGAGAACTGCGACACTGCGTCGGTTATCCCGTGATAGGCCGTCTCGGTGACGATCACCCCGGTGCCGCCGGTCTGGTATTTCGCGACCCTGTAGGCCAGGTCGTTGGCTTCGCTGCCGGAGCAGGTGAACATGACATTGTCGATGGCCGGCGGAAACGTCGCCAAGAGCCGCTCGGAATAGTCGAGGATCTCATCCTGGAGGTAGCGCGTGTGGGTGGCGAGAACCGAGGCTTGCCGGGCTATCGCCTGCGCCACGGCAGGATGCGAATGGCCGAGCGAAGATACGTTGTTATAGGCATCGAGATATTTCTCGCCTCCGGGCGAAAACAGCCAGACGCCCTCGCCGCGCGAAACATGGATCGGCTCCTGGTACATCAGCCGGTACGCGGTGCCGAGGACGCGTTCACGCCTTTCGACCAGCGCGTGCATGGTCTGCGGGAGCGGCGAGCTTCCGGGAATGAAGGCATTGGCCATGCTGGTATCGCGCGCGCTGCTCATTTCATGCCTTTCCACAGACGCCGTTGATCCAGGCGCGCTTCTCATCCCTCGACTGGCCGAGCAGCGCCGACAGCCCCGCCTGGGCGTTGGGCCTGTTGCGAAGGATATAGTGCTTGTTGTCGGGATGCGAACTCGCCCGCCACGACGCGACCAGCACGGTCGTGGCCATGCGCGAGGCGATGAGAAAGGGCACCAGCGCGATCTCGGCATCGGTGAGCTTCAGCCGCCGGTGATAGCTCGCAATGAACTCCTCCAGCGGAAGCAGCGAGCCTCTGGCGTCGGAGAAATGGTAACTGGCGGCGACCGCGACGTCATTGACGAGCGGCGCGTGGATGATGTCGCCGAAATCGATGAGGCCGGCCACCGCCTCATTGTTGGTCTGGTCCATCAGCACATTGTAGAAATTGAGGTCGTTGTAGATGATTTGCGCTCGCAGGCTGGGAATTTCCGGCGCAACGACATCGGCGAAGTCGCGGATGGCGCGCTCGGCCAAGCCGCGCAGGGCCTCATCCTCGACAGTGCCGAGCAGCGGCTCCAGCCTTGGCAGATCCATGCTGTTCCACGGCAGGCTGTGGCTCTGCGCGGGATGGGAGAAGTTCTGAAGCCCGATATCGAGCTCGGCGAGCAGGGTTCCCAGATTTTGCCGCACGCCACGCGTTCTGGGTAGCGCATGGAGCGGCACGCCCGAGAGGTAGCTCAGCAGCCGAACCACGCTGGTGCGGCCTTCCCGCAGCGCGATCGGTGGCTCGACGCTGCCGTCCAGCGCCGGCACGATGCGTGGAACGCGAAGGCTTGGCCGCGTTGCCTCGAGATGAAGCAGCGCGCTCGTCTGGAGATTGGTGACGGCGGGCTCTTCCGCGGGATTTGATATCTTCAAGACATATTTCGCACCGTCCAGCGTGGTCAGCAGGAAATTCATGTCGCGCTCGGCAGTCAGCACCTGGGCTTGCGCGCTGACGCCGAAGACATCAAGACCGATCTGCTCGGCCTCGTCGGCAAGCGTCGCTGGCGCTTTCGAGGAAAGCGGGCCCTCAAGGTCGGGGATGGAAATCATTCTTGGATCGAACCTGGACATTGGAAAGCGCCAAGACGCGCGGTGGCGAGAGGTACATCCGTTTCCGATTCCCTGGTCGCTATGCCTACAGGCGAATATCGTTTGGCAGCATCATCGCCGCTGTTTCCACGAGCGATGCCAAGCGCCGCGGCGGGTGAACACTGCGAGATCCCCGCGCGAAGCGATACCGCGTGCCGCCAACACATGTTCCTGTAATGTTCTTGCCTAAGCCTGAAATCTGTGGTTGTCTTGTGCCAGCATCGCTCGCGGCCTGAACATAAGGCCAGGGTGAGCCGTCATGAGGGGCTCAAGACAAACATGGTGGCGCGGGTTCGCACGGTTGCTTTCCAGGGCATCGAGGCCGTGCCGGTCGATGTCCAGGTGATGATCGCGCCAGGCAAGGTCGGCATGCAGATCGTCGGCCTGGCCGACAAGGCGGTGGCCGAAAGCCGCGAGCGGGTGCAGGCGGCGCTGCATGCGTCAGGCCTGTCGATGCCGTCCAAGAAGGTGACGGTCAACCTCGCTCCGGCCGATTTGCCCAAGGAAGGCAGTCATTACGACCTGCCGATCGCGCTCGGCCTGATGGCGGCGCTGGGCGCCATTCCGGGCGACATGCTCGCCTCCTATGTCGTGCTCGGCGAATTGTCGCTCGACGGCACCATTGCCGCGGTTGCCGGTGCGCTTCCGGCGGCGATCGGCGCCAACGCAGAGGGAAAGGGCCTGATCTGCCCATTCGGCTGCGGGCCGGAAGCGGCCTGGGCGGGCAAGGATTTCGACATATTGGCGCCGCGCAGCCTGATTGCGATTGCCAATCATTTTCGCGGCACGCAAGTCCTGTCACGGCCCGAGCCCGGCATCCATGTCTCGGCGCGCGACCTGCCCGACCTCTGCGACATCAAGGGCCAGGAGAGCGCCAAGCGAGCGCTGGAAGTGGCGGCAGCCGGCGGCCACAACCTGCTGATGGTCGGCCCGCCAGGCTCGGGAAAATCGATGCTGGCACAAAGGCTGCCGTCGATCCTGCCGCCGCTGGCGCCGAAGGAGCTTCTGGAAGTCTCGATGATCGCTTCGGTGGCGGGCGAGCTCGGCGAAGGCAAGCTGACCGATCGGCGGCCGTTCCGCGCGCCACATCATTCGGCCTCGATGGCGGCGATGGTCGGCGGCGGCTTGCGGGTGCGGCCGGGCGAGGTCTCGCTCGCCCATCACGGCGTGCTGTTCCTCGACGAGTTTCCGGAATTTTCGCCGCAGACTCTGGACGCGCTGCGCCAGCCGCTGGAGACCGGCGACTGCATGATCGCGCGCGCCAACCACCGCGTTACCTATCCGGCGCGCATCCAGCTGGTGGCGGCGATGAACCCGTGCCGCTGCGGCATGGCGGGCGAACCGGGCTATCGCTGCCTGCGCGGCGAGCGCTGCCGCACCGACTACCAGGCGCGCATCTCGGGCCCACTGCTCGACCGCATCGATCTCAGGATCGAAGTGCCGGCAGTGTCGGCCGCCGACCTGATCCGGCCGGATCGGGCGGAGAAAAGCGCAGCGGTTGCGCTGCGCGTCGCGCGAGCGCGGACCATCCAGCGCGAGCGTTTCGAGCGGCTCAGCGTCACCAGCGCGACGACCAACGCGCATTGCTCGCCTTCGATCATCGAAGACATCGCCGTGCCGGATGCAGCCGGCCTGTCGCTGCTGAAGGACGCCAGCGAAAAACTCGGCTTTTCCGCACGCGCCTATCACCGGGTGCTGAAAGTGGCGCGCACGCTCGCCGACCTCGACGCCAGCGAAACCGTCGGCCGCATCCATCTGGCCGAGGCGATTTCCTATCGCATGATGTCGGAGCGCGTGGCGCAGGCGGCGTAACGGCGCCGCACATCTCAATGTGCGACCTGCACACGCTGGCCAGCGAGTGCCGCACTTCGTTTACTGGACGCCGCATCAGGCGTAGCGTGTACAAACCAGGATTAGCCGGCATGGAAGCAAATAAACCGACCCAGACGGCAAACGGTCGCGTAGGCGCATCGCTCGCCGCCGGCGGGCTCGTAGCCGCCGCCGTCAGCCTGCTCGTTGGCCTAACACTCTGGGCGCTGATCGGCCATGACGCATGGTGGATTCATCCAGCGGCGACTGGAACAGGCTGCTACTTGGGAATTATGAGCTACAACCGGCTGAGGAATAGAGCGTAGCCCAGATTATCCCCATTGAGAGCCAATGGGCGTTGTTTATTCTCTTCAGCCTCGCTCTTTCGCCTTCAGCTCCAGCCGCCGTGCATGCAGCACCGGCTCGGTGTAGCCGTTCGGCTGCTCGCGTCCCCTAAACACCAGGTCGCAGGCAGCCTGGAAGGCGATGGAGCCTTCGAAGTCGGCGGCCATCGGCCGGTAGAGCGGGTCGCCGACATTCTGCAGGTCGACGATTGCCGCCATGCGGCGCAGCGAATCCATCACCTGGATCTGCGAGCAGACCTTGTGGTGCAGCCAGTTGGCGATGTGCTGCGAGGAGATGCGCAGCGTGGCGCGGTCTTCCATCAGGCCGACATCGTTGATGTCAGGCACTTTCGAGCAGCCGACGCCCTGGTCGATCCAACGCACGACATAGCCCAGAATGCCTTGCGCATTGTTGTCGAGCTCGCGCTGGATCTCGTCCGGTGTCCAGTTCGGCCGCACAGCCACCGGCACCGACAAGATGTCGTCGAGCTTGGCCTTCGGCCGGCTCTTCAGCGCCGCCTGGACCGCATGAACATCAACCTTGTGATAGTGGGTAGCGTGCAGCGTGGCGGCCGTCGGCGACGGCACCCAGGCGGTGTTGGCGCCGGCCCTGGGATGGGCGATCTTCTGTTCCAGCATCGCCGCCATCAAATCCGGCATCGCCCACATGCCCTTACCGATCTGGGCGTGGCCGGCCAGCCCGCATTCGAGCCCGGTGTCGACATTCCACGCCTCATAGGCGGAGATCCAGGCGGCCTGCTTCATGTCGCCTTTACGGATCATCGGGCCGGCTTCCATCGACGTGTGGATCTCGTCGCCGGTGCGGTCGAGGAAGCCGGTGTTGATGAACACCACGCGCTCCTTCGCCGCGCGGATCGCCTCCTTGAGGTTGACGGTGGTCCGCCGCTCCTCGTCCATGATGCCCATCTTGATGGTATTTCTGGCCATGCCGAGCAGCGCCTCGACGCTGTCGAAAATCTCGACGGCGAACGCGACTTCCTCAGGCCCGTGCATCTTCGGCTTCACCACATACATCGAGCCGGCGCGGGAATTGGCGCGGCGCCCCTTAGGCCCGACATCGTGCAGGGCAATAAGCGCCGTCAGCGCCGCATCCATGATGCCTTCCGGCACCTCGTTGCCGTCGCGGTCGAGGATCGCCGGATTGGTCATCAGGTGGCCGACGTTTCTGACCAGCATCAGCGAGCGACCGGGTAGGCTCAGCGCATCACCATTCGGCGCTGTCCAGGCGCGGTCAGGATTGAGCTTGCGGACAAAAGACTTGCCGCCCTTGCTGATTTCCTCCGCCAGGTCGCCCTTCATCAGGCCGAGCCAGTTGCGGTAGACCACGACCTTGTCCTCGGCATCGACCGCCGCAACCGAATCCTCGCAGTCCTGGATGGTGGTCAGCGCCGATTCCAGCACGATGTCGGCAATGCCGGCCGGATCGGTGCGGCCGATCTGGTTGGCCCGGTCGATCCGGATTTCGATGTGCAGGCCGTTCTGGCTGAGCAGGATGGCTTCCGGGTTGGCGGCGTCGCCACGATAGCCGGCAAACTGTTTCGGATTGGCCAGCGTGGTGCCGCCGGCGCCGGCGCCAAGCCGCAAGATGTTGCCCTGGACTGTAAGCCCGTTGACGCCAGCCCATTTGCCGGAGGTGAGCGGCACGGAGTCGTCGAGAAAGCTCTTCGCCCAGGCAACCACTTTGGCGCCACGCACGGGGTTGAAGCTTTTGCCCTTTTCGGCCCCGCCGGTTTCGGGGATGGCATCGGTGCCGTAAAGCGCATCGTAGAGCGAACCCCAGCGCGCATTGGCGGCGTTGAGCGCATAGCGCGCATTCATCACCGGCACCACCAGCTGCGGCCCGGCGACGACGGCGATTTCGGGGTCGACATTGTCCGTGCTGACGCTGAAGGCCGGGCCTTCCGGCACGAGATAGCCGATCTCCCTGAGGAAGCTCTTGTAAGCCTCCATGTCGATCGGCGCGCCATTGGCGCGGTACCAGGCGTCGATCTGTTCCTGCATGGCGTTGCGCTTGGCCAGCAGCGCCCGGTTCTTCGGGGCGAGATCATGGACGATGGACGAGAAGCCGTTCCAGAAGGCGTCAGCCGCGATACCGGTTCCAGGCAGCGCTTCGCCGGTGACAAAGTCATGCAGTTCCCGGGCAATCCGCAATCCGGCGATCTCGACGCGATCGGTCATCAGGGCTTCTCCAGATGAAAGGCTTTGCGGCCTTTGGCATGTCAGGGGTGAGGGGTCAATTCAGCTTAGGGTGAAGGTGGGGAGAATCGCGGCCGGCGGAGCTGCTAATCTCCCCCCTCGAGGGGGAGATGGCCGGCAGGCCAGAGGGGGCCCTAGCGCACAAAGCGCCAACGTCATTTCGGCGCTTCACGCGCGACGACCCCCTCTGTCGCCTTTGGCGACATCTCCCCCTCGAGGGGGGAGATTACCGCTACACCGCAATCCTCGGCCGTCCCGAAGCCACCGCAACCACATGCGCCTCAATGAACATGCGCTGGCTCTCAACCGTAGAAACCTTGAACTCTGTCGCGACCTCGATCTCAGCATTGTCGGTGCCGGCATCCCTCGCCCGCTCGGCCACAATCGCCCGCACATCCGCCTCCGCCGCAGCGATCGCTTTGGCCTCGTCGGTGAAGTCGCGCACCGTTTGCCCCGACGCGAGTCGAAACAAGCCTTCCTTGGGCTGGCTGACGCGGGCTTCGGCGGAGACGCGGACCTGGCCAACGACCGCGCCGAGTGCGTTGGCGACGTCCGTATCCTCCGGCACCACGCACTCATTGCCGACCAGCTCGGCCAAGCCGGCATAGTGCAGCGGCGCCGAGGCGCCGAGGCCGATGACCGGGCGGTCGAGCGCGACGCTCAGGCGGGCGATGCCGGGATGGGCATCGACGGCGCGCTGCACCAGCGCATGGGCGACGGTGGCGGCCCCATCCAGCCCGTCTTCGGCGAAGGCGGTTTCCAGGATATATTCGGCCGACCAGCGGGTCAGCGTCAGCAGCACGCGTTCTGAAATCACTTCCGGCGAGGCGGCGATGTTCTGGCCGCGGCCGTCGCGCTTGCGGGCAAACAGCTCGGCGCCGAGGCGGGCAGTCGCCGCATCCCAATTGGCCTGCTTGCCCAGCACATGTGCGGCGTCCGAGGGGGTGAAGCCCGAGATATGCACCAGCCCGCGCGACACCAGCCGGTTCAACGTGGCGTTCTGGGCGTTCGACGCCAGCAGCCTGTCGATGGCGAGCGGCACGGCGCCGATCTGCTCGTAGAGCTTTGCTTCAGGCGCGGTGAGGCCGGCGGCGAGCCTGTCCGGCACGCCGGTGCGCAGCGCGAAGCGGCCATCCATGCGGCCCGGGTTTGGCGCGCGCAGCTGGCGTTCAAGCTCCGACGTCACGGAAACACCATGCATCATGCCGGCCAGCGCCAGCGGCACCAGGCGGCGCGGCCCGAGCAGGATCTTCGGGTTGAGCGCGCCGTCTTCCAGCGCCACTTCGGAATCGCCGCCAAGACCAAAGGTGCGCATCGCCACCGCCTCGACCATGGTGCGGAAGCCGCCGACGGTGGCGCCTTCGGGATCGAGCCTGGGACGGCCGCCATCGAGCACGGCAACGTCGGTGGTCGTGCCGCCAATGTCGGAGACCATGGCGTTGTCCAGGCCCGTCATGTGGCGCGCGCCGACCAGGCTGGCGGCCGGGCCGGACAGAATGGTCTCGATCGGCCGCTGGCGGGCAAAGGCCGCCGAGACCAGCGCGCCGTCACCGCGCACCACCATCAGAGGCGCCGCGATGTTGCGGGCTTCCAGAAACCCTTCGGTCGCCGCCACCAGCCGGTCGATCATCGAGATCAGCCTGGCGTTGAGCAAAGTGGTGAGCGCGCGACGAGGACCTCCGAGCTTGGCCGACAATTCGTGGCTGGCGGTAACTGGCAAGCCGGTCTTTTCGCGGATGAGGTCGCGGGCCGCCAGTTCATGCGCGGGATTGCGGGTGGCGAAATAGGCGCAGACGGCAAAGCCCGACACCGAGGCGCCGAGTTCGGGGAGTGCCGCTTCCAGTCCCGACAGGTCGAGCTTGGCCGCGTTGCCGTGGACATCATGGCCGCCGGAGCAAAACACCACCGGGTCGGTGCCGAGCGCCGTCTTCAGTCCGTCGCGGGCAAGGTCGGCCTCGGTAAAGCCGATCATGATCAGCGCCACGCGGCCACCCTGGCCTTCAACCAGCGCATTGGTGGCAAGCGTTGTGGACATCGACACCAGCTTGATCGCAGCCGGGTCGGTGGCGGATTTTTCCAGCACCGCATCGACCGCGCCGGAAATGCCGACCGCAAGATCGTGGCGCGTGGTCAGCGCCTTGGCCTTTGCGAGCACCTTGCCTTTTGGCCCACCTTGTTCCGACCACAGCACGGCATCGGTATAGGTGCCACCGGTGTCGATGCCGAGGAACAGGGGTTTTGGTTTGGCGGTCATTTCTGGCGGTCCGGGATTCTGCTTCTCCCGCCCTTAGCCGATACGGCCCCGCGGATAAAGGCGGGAGAGGTGGGCCAGTTTGACCCTCCTCCTCGCGAGTCTCTCGATGGAGAGAATTCCGGCAGGACGCAGAGGCTGACGGATGGGACGCCCTGCGCCCGCACGCCAAACTTTGTAACGGTCACATTTTTTCATTGGTGCGCGGCCTGCCTTTGCGTGCACCATGCGGCGATCCCACCCTCGCAGGACTTCCCCATGACCACGCTTCCCGGCATTGCCGACATCCACGCCGCCGCCGCGCGGCTCTCTGGCCTGATCGTCGAAACGCCGTTGATCGAATCGCTGGAACTCAACAAGCGCTTCGGCGGCCGCATCCTGTTCAAGCCGGAGACGCTGCAGCGCACCGGCTCGTTCAAGTTCCGCGGCGCCTACAACAAATTGTCGACATTGAGCGAGGAAGAGCGCGGCCGCGGCGTCGTCGCCTTTTCTTCCGGAAACCATGCGCAAGGCGTTGCCGCGTCGGCCGCCATGTTCGGCGTCAAGGCGGTCATCGCCATGCCGGCCGATGCGCCGGCGATGAAGATCGCCAATGTCCGCAAGATGGGCGCCGAAGTGGTGCCGTTCGATCGTTTTCGCGACGACCGCATGACCGTGGTGCGCCCCTATATGGACAAGGGCATGGTGCTGGTGCCGCCCTTCGACGATCCGGCCATCATCGCGGGGCAGGGCACGATCGGCCTTGAACTGATGCGCCAGGCCAAGGCACTCGGTGTCAGCCTCGACGCGGTTCTCGTCCCCTGCGGCGGCGGCGGCCTGTCGAGCGGCATTTCGATTGCGGTCAAAGACGCCTCGCCAGATACGGCCGTCTGGGCGGTGGAGCCCGAGCATTTCGACGACACCCGCCGCTCGCTGGCCAAGGGCGAAAGGGTTTCCAACGAACCCGGCCACAGCTCGATCTGCGATGCCATCCTCACCGCCGAGCCCGGCGCGATCACCTTTGAGATCAACCGCAAGAATCTCGCCGGCGCCATCGCCGTCTCCGACAAGGCGGCCGCACAGGCGATGCGCGACGCCATGGCGCATCTCAAGCTGGTGGTTGAGCCCGGCGGCTGCGTGGCGCTGGCAGCGCTCTCGTCAGGCGAGATCGAGCTGTCGGGCAAATGCGTCGCGGTCGTGCTGTCGGGCGGCAATGTCGATTTCAGCACCTATGCCGAGATCATGGCCGCGGCCTGAGAACCGGTATGGCAGACGCTGAGATAAGAGCGGCGCTGGATCGCCATTGGGCGGCCTCCGATACCAATGATTTCGAGGCGGAGCATCAGATCTATCGCGACGACGCGGTGCTCGACTATCCGCAATCGGGCGAGCGCATCGTCGGGCGGCACAACATCCGGTCCTCGCGTGTCGCGCAGCCGAACCAGAAACGCTTTTCCGTGCGCCGTATCATCGGCGCCGGAAACCTCTGGATCACCGAGTATGTCCTGACCTATGACGGGGTTCCGTCCTATACGGTGAGCATCATGGAGTTCCTCGATGGCAAGGTGGCCCGCGAGACCCAGTACTTTGGCGATCCATTCGAGCCGGGCCCTTCGCGCGCACAATGGGTCGAGCGGATACCTTGAAGCCAGGCGGCGCTAGCATGACCGGCCACCGCCCACTCGACCGCGTCGACCTGCCGGAAGATACGACTGCTCTCGCCCGCTATCTCATCGGCAGGCTGGTGATGCGCGAGTTGCCGGAAGGTATCGTCAGCGGCCGCATCGTCGAGACCGAAGCCTATGTCGTCGGCGACGCCGCCGGCCATGGTTTTCGCGGGATGACGCCGCGCAATAGATCGCTGTTTCTCGCACCCGGTCATGCCTATGTCTATCGCGCCTATGGCGTCTCCTGGATGCTCAATGTTTCAAGCGAGGGACCGGGCACCGGCACCGGCGTGCTGATCCGGGCGCTCGAACCGCTCGAAGGCATTCCGCTTATGCAGCAGAACCGGGGCGTCCAGAGCCTGCGTGACCTGGCGCGAGGTCCGGGACGGCTCGCCCAGGCCTTGCGGATCGATCGTTCGCTCGACGGCCTCGATCTGTGCCGCCAAGGCCCGCTATGGCTGGCAGAAGACGAGCATCAAGCCGGCGACATCGGCCAAGGCATCCGCATCGGCATTACCAAGGATGCCGACCGACTGCTGCGGTTTTACGTCAGGGGCAGTCCCTTCGTCAGCGGTCCAAAATCGCTCAACCCCTGAGAGCCTAGTCGAGTGTCCGCCTGAACCGCACCAATGCGACGCCGGCAAACAAAGCCACGAACGCAACCAGCCAGGTGATCTCGCCCGCCACCGCCGGCAGCTCGGCGCCCTTCAGCATCACCGCGCGGGTGATGCGCAGAAAATGCGTCAGCGGGAAAATCTCGCCAAAGATCTGCGCCCAGCCCGGCATGCCGCGATAGGGGAACATGAAGCCCGACAGCAGAATCGACGGCAGGAAGAAGAAGAAGGTCAGCTGCAGCGCCTGCATCTGCGTGCGGGCAATGGTCGAGATGGTGTAGCCGAGCAGCACCAGCGCCAGCACGAACACCAGCACGGCAGTGAGCAGCAGCGACATCGAGCCGGTGAACGGGATGGCGAACAGAAGCTTCGACGCCGCCAGCACCACCACCACCTGCACCGCGCCGACCGCCAGATAGGGCAGCACCTTGCCCATCATGATCTCGAGCGGGCTGGACGGCATCGCCAGCAGGTTCTCCATCGTACCGCGCTCGGTCTCGCGCGTCAGCGCGATCGAGGTCATCATCACCATGGTCATCTGCAGGATGACGCCGAGCAGGCCGGGAACGATGTTGTATTGCGAGATGCCTTCCGGGTTGTAGCGCCGGTGCACCACCACATCGAGCTGGCCCCTGGCGTTCTCGGTCGCCGCCTCCTGCATGCCTTGCGCCCGAAGCAGCGCCTGGCTGGCGACAGTGCTTAGCGTCGAGATGGCGCCGCTGGCGGCGGCCGGGTCAGTGGCGTCGGCCTCGATCAGAATCTCAGGATTGTCGCCGCGTTCGACCCGGCGGCCGAAATCGGCGGGGATGGTGACGACGAAGGTAACGTCGCCGTGTGCCATCAGGAATTCGGCCTCCTCGGCGCTTTGCGCGACGTGGTCGAAACGGTAATAGCCGGTCGTCTGAAGCGCCGCGACAATGGCGCGCGTGTAAGGGTCGTTGCTGGTCGCCACGAGTGCGGCAGGCAGGCTTTTGGGATCGTTGTTGATGGCATAGCCGAACAGCACCAGCTGAACCAGCGGCACGCCAAGCATCATGGCGAAGGTGATGCGGTCGCGCCGCATCTGGATGAATTCCTTGATAAGCAGCGCGCCAAGCCTGGCGAAGGAAAAGATGCCGTTCATGCCATATTGTCCTTCGAGCCGGACATGAACTGGATGAACACATCCTCGAGGCTGGTTTCGCCGGGCTTTACCGTGACACCCTTGTGCTCCTTCTCGACGTCGGCCAGCGCCTTCTTGAGCTTTGCCTTGTCGGAGCCGACGACATGCAACGTGGCGCCGAACGGCGCCACCTGGTCGACGCCCGGCCGCCCCCTGAGCGCGTCGGCGACCTGATCGAGGCGCGGTCCCTGCAGCACGAAGGTGGTCAGCCCGGCATTCTTCACCACTTCGTCCACCGTGCCRGTGGCCAGCATCTTGCCATAGGAGATATAGCTGATGCGGTGGCAGCGCTCGGCTTCATCCATATAGTGGGTGGAGACCAGCACGGTCAGACCGCCGCCCGCCAGCCTGTGGATTTCGTCCCAGAATTCGCGCCGCGCCTTGGGGTCGACGCCGGCGGTCGGCTCGTCGAGCAGCAGCAGCTTCGGCTTGTGCATGATGCAGGCGGCCAGTGCCAGCCGTTGCTTCCAGCCGCCGGACAGCGTGCCGGCGAGTTGGTTGCGCCGCGTCGTCAGGCCGAGCTCTTCCAGCGTGCGCGCGACATGCTCTTCCACCGGCTTCAGCCGGTAGAGCCGCGCCACGAATTCGAGGTTTTCGCCGATGGTCAGATCCTCGTAGAACGAGAATTTCTGCGTCATGTAGCCGACTTCGCGCTTGATGCGGAGCGACTCGGTGCGGATGTTGAAACCCAACACCGTGCCTTCGCCCTCATCGGGCGTTAAGAGGCCGCACATGATGCGGATGGTCGTCGTCTTGCCGGAACCGTTCGGGCCGAGAAAGCCAACGATCTCGCCCTCGGCCACCGACATCGTCACATGGTCGACGACGGTCTTGTCGCCAAAACGCTTGACCAGGCCATGAACGTCGATGGCGTTCATGGTGCCGAGGCCGCCAGTTCGACATCGACGATCTGGCCCGGCTGCAGCGGGCCCGTATTGCCCTCGGGCCGGGCTTCGACGAGGTAGACCAGCTTCTGCCGGTTCTCGAGCGAATAGATCACCGGCGGGGTGAATTCCGGATCGGGCGAGACATAGCTGACGCGCGCCTTCACGCCGTCGCCACAGCCGTCGCAATGGACGGCAAGCAGCGTGCCGACCTTGATCGACGAGAAGGCGCTTTCCGGGATATAGACGCTGAGTTTCACGGCGCCGTCGGGCAGTATAGAAATGACGGGCGCGGTCGGGCCGGCGGTGTCGCCGGGGTTGCGGATGACGTCGTTGACGCGGCCGGGCGAGGGCGCCGCCAGCACCCGCTTCGACAGCCGCCACTCAGCCTGTTCCAGGGCCGACTGCGCCTGCTTGACCTGGTTGTCGGCCGCCTTGATCGTTTCAGCCCGTGCCGGCAGGCCGCCGACGGCGAGATTTGCCTCCGCCTGGCCGACCTGCGCATTGGCCGTCTCCAGCGTCGCCGACGCAGTGTCGTAGTCGGCCTGCGTGCCGGTGCCGCGCTTGAACAGGTCGGCGGCGCGGTCATAGCGGCGCCTGGCGTCGGTGGCTTGCGCGCGGGCCATGTCGACCTCGGCCTTCAGCACGGCGATCTCTTCCGGCCTTTTGCCGACCTGCAGATCGGCCAGCTGCGCCTGCGCCTGCGCCAGCGCCGCTTCGGCTTGCGCCACGGCAATCTTGGCATCGGCGCTTTCCAGCGTCACCACCGGCGTGTTGGGCTCGACACGGTCGCCGCGCTTGACCGTGACGGTCTCGACCTGCGCCACCTCGATCGGCGCCAGCAAGACATAGTCGCCCTCGACATAGCCGACGGCGAGAGGCGCTGCCGGCGCGCAGGCGCCGAACAGCTGGGCCGCGAGCGGCAGGGAACAGAAAAAGCTCATCGCTTGCCCTCCTTGCGGGCGGCCGGTTTGCGCGCGCCCAGCATGGCCTCGAGATTGTTCGTGGCGACCGCCACCACCTTGGCGGCTTCCGCCGCGCCGATCTCGCGCCAGCCCATCCGGCGCAGCACTGCCTCACGGCCGATGCGGAAATAGATGACCTGGCCGATCATGGTGAAAACGGTGAGCTTGGTGGCCTCGCTCTCGGCTGGCTCGCCGGTAGCCTGTTCCCAGACCTGGCAGAGCCGGCGATGCGTCGGCTCGAACACGCCGGCATAGATACGGTCGAGCGCCGCCGTGGGATGCGAGAGCTCGCGGAGTACGAATTGTACGATCTCGCCGGCCTCGGGACTGGCAACGATAAATCCCACCATCGCCTCCAGCGCGGTGAACAATTGTGCCCTGGCAGCCTCTGGGGTGGACGGCGTCGATGCCTGCGCCGGTCCGATAGCCTGTCCGGCAATGGCCTGGATGGTTTCGACGATGTGGTCGGCGGCGGCGGCGCGTAAGCCTTCCTTGCCGCCGAAATGATAGGCGATCGAGCCAATATTGGCCTTGGCCTCAGCCGCAATCTCGCGTGTCGAGGTGCCGTCGAAGCCCTGCCGTCCGAACAGTTTGAGCGCGGCCAGCACGAGTGCGGCGCGCGTTTGCTCGGCGGGCGATGTTTCCTGGCGGGGCATTTTTTCGGGTGCGGCTTTGATCATGCAGACTATTTAATCAATCGATTGATTAAAGTCAAATTGATTCTCTGTGCCGGCTTGCCATGTCGAGCCGCAGACGCTTTAGTGCGCGGCCATGGGCAAGGAAGTCGAACGCAAATTCCTGGTCTCCAGCGCCGAATGGTGCAATCTGGCCGAGGCGGATATCCGCATTCGCCAGTTTTACCTTGCCGCAGCGCCTGGCCGCACCGTGCGGGTGCGCATCAGCGACGGCACCTCGGCGAAGCTGACGCTCAAATTCGGCAGCCGCGCCCGCGAGCGCGACGAATACGAATATCCGATCCCGCTGGCCGATGCCGAGGAGATGCTGGCCTTCGCCATCGGACATGTCATCGAGAAGACACGCCACCATGTTAGGCATCGCGGCTATCTCTATGAAGTCGATGTTTTCGGCGGGATTCTTGCCGGCCTGGTGGTGGCCGAGCTTGAGACGCCGGAGAATGTACCAGACGAAATGCTGCCCGACTGGCTCGGCCGCGAAGTGACCGGCGAGCAAAGGTTTTACAACGCGTCGCTCGCCCTTGGGGGGATTCCGGAGATCGCCGCATGAGTTTTCGCATCGACCCGCGCCTGCCGCTGACCGGCGAGGTCAGGCGCATCCTTGGCGAGGAAATCGGCAAGGCGCTTGCCCATCTGGCCGCCGCGCGTGACCGACCGGAGCAGGCATTGCACAAATGCCGCAAGCGGCTGAAGAGCGCGCGTGCCTTGCTGCGTCTCGTCCATTCCGGAAACGAAACGTTTTGCCAGACCGAGAATCAGTGCTACCGCCAGGTGGCGGCCCTGCTGGCAGGCCCGCGCGAAGCGACCGCGCTGGTCGAGACCATCGACCGGCTGGCAGCCGCCTTTCCCGAGCAGGTTGCCGGCGGCGGCCTCGACAGCGTGCGTGACCGGCTCATTTCCCGCCAACATGAAATCCATGCCGGCGCCGGCCTCGACGCGGCGATAGGCGCTGCCACCGCCGCCTGCGAGGAAGGCCTGGTGCGGATAGAGCGGCTGCTGCTCCCGGATCTGCCCGAACATGCCGCCGATGTGCTCGCCGACGGCGCCCGCGCGACCTTGCGCCGAGCGAAGAAGGCGCTGGACAGAGCGGGATCGCGCGGCGAGGCCGAGGATTTCCACGATCTGCGCAAGGCGGCCAAGACCCATTCGATGCATCTGTCGCTGCTCGGCCGGCTGTGGCCGACGCCGATCAAGGTGCGGCGCAAGGCGGTCGACGAACTGGGCGAAAGGCTGGGCGAGTTGCACGATGTCTTCGTCATGCGCGCGCTGCTTGAAGCCGACGGCGAGCCGCTCGGCGATGCGCAGGACACAAAGCTCCTGGGCAAGCTGTTGAAGCGCTCCGAAAAGAGCCTGAAGAAGAGCTGTCTTGCCGGAGCCGCCGAACTGTTCGGCGACAGCCCCAAGCGCTCGACGAAGAAACTCGCCCGCAATGCCCGCGACGACCTTGCCGGCCCGGCGCCACAGGAAGAGACAAGCGCAACAGTCGGGTGATGCGCCGGCCGCTGGCCCTCGCCCACCACCCCGTGCTAGTCACGCTCTACGATGACCGCGCCCGCCGAAACGCTTCTCGACCGACTTGGCCGCTGGCTTGCCGGCCGGCTGCAGGACGAATCCTCGGGCTATGAGCCGTACACACCGTCCGACGCCGAGACGCTGCGCCGCGCGCTCGAACCCGGCGACATCCTGCTCATCGAGGGCAACCAGAAGATCTCCGCGGTCATCAAATATCTGACCCAGTCGACATGGTCACACGCCGCCTTCTATGTTGGCGATGCCTTGCCCGTACCCGCTGACGGGTCGGAGCGGCCGCGCCTGATCGAGGTTACGCTCGGCGAAGGCTGTGTCGCCGTGCCGCTGTCGCGCTACCGCACCTACAACACGCGGATCTGCCGCGCGAGCGGCCTGACGCCGGAAGACCGCGACAAGGTCGTCGCCTTCATGATCGGCAAGCTCGGCCTGAAATACGATCTCAAGAACATTTTCGACATGCTGCGCTTTTTCCTGCCGGCACCGCCGGTGCCGGTGCGCTGGCGCCGCCGCATGCTGGCGTTCGGCTCCGGCGATCCGACGCGCGCCATCTGCTCGACGCTGATTGCCGAGGCCTATGGCCAGATCCGCTATCCGATCCTGCCCGAGATCACCCGCGCGCCCGGCCGCGCCTCGGCGCAGTCGAACTATTCGCGCCGGGAAATCCTGCACATCCGTCACCACTCGCTATACACGCCGCGCGACTTCGACCTGTCGCCTTTCTTCCGCATCGTCAAGCCGACGCTGGAGTATGGTTTCGACTACCGGGCGGTGACCTGGGAGGACAAGGCAAGCATAGACGCCGCGGCCACGAAGGCTGGCGCAATCGCCTCAGACACGTGACGGCTTTCGGGTTGCGTCAGAACATTCCCCTATCCGGCCGAGGTGCAGGCGTTTCACATGGCAGCCTGCATCACGCCGAAACCGCAACAGCGCCCTGGTTTTCGGCTCTGTGTTCGACCCAGACATGGACCGGTTCGTCCCGGCCGCGGATGCTCACCGGTCCATGATCGCGCGCATTCAACTGTGTCGTGGGCGATTCCGCCTTCGCGGCCTCAATCAGTCGTGACCCAAAGCAAATATTCGCCCGAAGCTCGCGGCAGAGCGCCTGCAAACGGCTGGCGACGTTGACGGTGTCGCCCACCACCGCGAAGGACAGATTGCGCTCGCTGCCGACCGCGCCGATGACAACTGCGCCATATTGTGCACCGATCCGAACGTCCAGCGACGGGTATCCCCTGGACACACGCTGCACATTCCAGTCTTCGAGAGCAGCGATCATCGCTTCGGCGCACCGGATGGCTCGAGTCGCGTCATCATGGCTGGCTTGCGGAACCCCGAATGTCGCCATGATGCAATCGCCGATATAGTTGTCGACGGTGCCATGGTGGTCGAAAACGACCTGCTCCATGCGACGGTGGAACTGGCGCAGAAGTTCGAACACCGCTTCGGCCGGATGATCCTCGGAATAGTGTGTGAAGCCGACGATGTCGGCGAACAGCACCGCGATATCCTGCCGGCGGACCGGACCGAAGGGCTCGTCATCGGTGGCGAGCTGGTCGACGACATTGGGCGAAAAATGCCGGGCGAGATTGGCGCGGGCGCGCTCTGCCTTGACATAATCATCCGACAGATGTCGGGAACGAGACACGACCAGCGCCATGATTGCGCCGATAATCAGCACAATCAACACGTTGGTCGCCTGCGCGAATGTGTCGACGAAATTGGGGTTGAGATAGAGGTTCAGTCGCTCTGTCATCGGCATCGAATAGAGGTTCGTCGCCGGAATGACGGTTTCCGGACGAAGAATCACCCATCCCACGCCGATCGTCCACGTCAAGGCCGCGAGCGCGCCGAGATAGAGCGCCAATCGTGTCGAAAGGGTCAGCGCGCCAAGGCATACGAAAATCAGCAGGAATTTGAAGCTGCCCTCGCGCAGCTGCATCGCGGCCGGCGCGATCTCCTGGGAAAACGGGTTGGGCGTTATCAGCAGAACGGTCAGCAGAATGATGTCCAGCGTACCGACGAGGTAACCGATCCACCATCGCGCCGTGCTGCGACGACGCGCAAAGAGAAACTGGATCAGGCCGACGAGCTGAAACAGGACGAGGCCTGCCAGCACGAAAAGCAACGCGGCATCCCAGCGGCTGATCAATGAAAAGAAGCAGGAGATCACAGCAAGCGATGCCGTACGCGCCCAGAACTGCAATGCGGCACCCTGACGTTCCGCGCGCTCCCGCAGATTCTTCAGGCGCGAGTAGCGGCGAAGTTCAAGTGTTGGTGCGGTCGGCATGGGATCACTTCGATTCATGGGGACGTGTCATGCGGTCTGGCAAATCAATGCGCGAACTCTATCACGAATGTGGGTTTCATTTTTGAACCGCGGCTGCAAAGAGCAAAAACGTCCAGACAAAAGATCATGGTGAAAACCGAAGCAAGACAGGCGGAGGCTTGGCCGTGTCAGGCGGGCAAAGGACGGCGTCCCTTTGCTGGAGCGGCGGGCCGGTCGGATGCCCCGGCATCCCTGGGGTGCGGGCCGATCGGCATGATCGCCGGAAACGGCGTCGCGCCGAAAGCAAACGTCCATTTGTAGCCGGTCAGCCCGTCTTCTGGCGTCGTGTGCTGGTCGTGATGGGCGAGCAGTTTTACGCGCTCGGCCAGTTCCTCGGCCTCACGCCTGACCATCTCCGCCGTTTCCGGCCGCATCCGCCTGGAGAAGGAGACGAAAGTCGCTTCCCGCTCCAGATGGGTGATCGCCCAGCCGATGAAATTCTTGTTGGTCATCTCGAACAGCGGCCTGAGCGGCCCTTCGAAATTCCACTGGATCGGCGTGTCGACCAGCAGCCGCGCCGACAGCCCGCTGCCCAGCGCAATCAGGCCGAGCGCTTCGAGATCGCGCAGATAGAGGAACATCGAGGCTTCGCTCAGGCCTTGCGAGCGCATGACGCCTTCGGGCGTGAACTTCTCCGACAGCATGACGAAGATGAACAGCAGCGCCGGCCGCCCGGCGAGCTTGCGTTCGATCTCCGGCGCGATGCGGTTGACCGGTCCCGGCCCCCTGTTCATCGATCCCAGCACGTTTTCCAGCTCGACGCCGGCGGCGGCGCAGATTTCCACCAACCGGTCGAGCTTGCAATTGCGCTCGTGAAAAATGCGCTTCACCGTCGGCTCGGAAACGCCCATCCGTTCGGCAAGGTCGCGATAGGTGACGCCCTTGGCCTTCAGCGTCCGCTTCAGTGCCTCGAAGATCAGGCCATTCATGGGATGCACCTCTTTTGCGCCATTTGGTATCGGTTTTCGATACTAGCTGTAATCGACCTTCCCGAAAAGTATCGAAATCTCTAGCTCTCCGCTCGTCATCACAGGAGACCTGGCCATGAAACCCCTCATCACCTCGATTTGTTTCGCCGCCTTCGGCATCGTGCTTGCACCGGCCGCCCAGGCCGGCGAGATCTGGCGCGCCTCCGGCTTCCAGCAGCCGGAATCGGCGCTGTTCGACGCCGCCAACAATCGCATCATCGTCTCCAACATCGTCGGCAATCCCGGCGAAGCCGACGGCAACGGCTATCTCTCGGTGCTGTCGCTGGAGGGCAAGGTCGTCACCCAACACTGGACCGACGGCATGGATGCACCGAAGGGTTCGGCGATCTCCGGCGGCAAGATATACGTCGCCGATATCACCAAGGTGCGTGTCGTCGATCTCGCCAGCGGCAAGCTCGTCTCGACCATCGATGTGCCTGGCGCTGTCTTCCTCAACGACGTGACATCGGACAGGTCGGGCAAAATCTATGTCACCGACATGCTGGCCGACGCCATCTACCGCATCGACGGCGGCAAGCCTGAACTGTTCGTCAAGGACGCATTGCTGGCGTCGCCCAACGGCGTCTTCGCCGATGGCGATCGGCTGATCGTGGCGTCCTGGGGCAAGGGCATCAAGCCCGACTTCAGCACCGCCGAGCCCGGCGGCCTGCTGTCGGTCGACCTCGCCAGCAAGGCCGTCACGCCACTGCCCGGCGCGCAAAACTTCGCCGATCTCGACGGCGTCGTCGCCATCGGCGACAGCATCTACGCCACCGCCTACATGACCGGCACGCTCTATCGCTACAAGGATGGCGGCGCTCCGGAAGCAGTAGTGCAGTTCAAGCCGGGCAGCGCCGATATCGGCACAGACGGCACGCGGATCTTCGTGCCACTGATGAACGAAGGCGATATCGCCGCGGAGACCTTCGACGGAACATCGCAATGATCGACCGCCGGCCGGTCCCCGGCCGGCGGCTACGCCTTCTCCGGGGCCAACCGCGCCCGCGCATCCCCGATCGAGGCAGCATAGGTCACCAGCGGGCGCTTGACGCCGTGGTTGATCAGCGTGCGCCGTATCTGCGGTGAGGCGCCTGATATGATGAAGCGGACACCGGCGCGCTTTGCCTTATGCGCGGCGCCCTCGATGACATTGGCTGCCGTCGAATCGAAGAATGGCACGGCCGAGCAGTCGAGGATGAAGTTCTTGCGCTGGTCGGCGATACGGTCGAGCACCGTGCCGACGGTCGAGGCGGCGCCGAAGAAGAAGGCGCCGGAGATGCGATAGACGACAGTGTCGGCATCGCTCGCCTCGCTGGCATCGTAGGCGCGGCCGCTGCTGTCGGCGACATCGTCCTGCACCAGCGGCAGGTCCGCCTCCACGGCGATCGACTTGGCCATGCGGTCGATGAACAGGATCGAGCCCAGCGCGAAGCCGACGACAATGCCTTCGGTGAGATCGCGGAAGACGACGATCAGGAACGTCGCCATCAGCACCAGCGCATCGCCGCGCGAAGCGCGCAGCAGCGTGGCGAAAGCCTGCTTCGAGATGGCTGCGATGAGGCAGCCAGGGACACGGATTATCCCCGTCAATTGGTTTTCACAACGCAGAACTGGAGAACCCCGAATGGCTGTTTCCGACCCGAAACGGTCATTTTTGTGGGAAAGTGATGGCGCCTCGGCATGGCCGCTCTGAGTCTTTTGACTTGTCATTTCGGCCAAGTTCATTAATTGCGCCATATCAGTTGATCGGCCAGCATGGCATCCGGAAGCATATAACCAAGGATTGAGGGATTTGGTCGATCTCAACACCCACATTGCGCATGCTGCGCGGGACCGGAATTCCCCGCGAGTCGTCGCGGTCCTTACAACACGGAACGAAGAACGGTTCGTCGCCGGATGTCTCGAGAACCTCTTTCGGCAAGGCGTACAGGTCTACATCTGCGACAATCTTTCGACGGACCGAACGCTTGAGATTGCCCAGCGCTACCGCGGGGTCGGATTGATAGGTTTCGAAAGCATCCCGCACAACGGCTGGTATTGCTGGGAACAGCTTCTTCGTCGCAAAGAGGAACTTTTTCAGTCGCTCGACGCTGACTGGTTCATGCATCTTGACGCTGACGAGATCCACCTTCCGCCGCCTTCGTACTCATCGTTGGTCTCCGCCATCGCGGCAGCCGACGCACTCGGCTTCAATGCGATCGAGTCTTCCGAGTTCACGTTCATTCCTACTCGGGAAGCACCTGATCACGACAATCCCAATTATCAACACACACTGCGTACCTATTACCCGTTCCGGCCGAGCTCCCCGCACTGCGTCCGTGCGTACAAGAAACAGGGCGGCCCCATGGAGATTGCGTGGTCAGGCGGCCACCGCGTACGCTTCGAGGGTCCGGTAAGGCTCTCCCCCGAGCGTTTTCGCATGAAGCACTATCTGTTCCTGAGCGCAGAGCACGCCGCGCGCAAGTATGCTGGCCGCCGGTACCTGAGCGAGGAGGTCAATGGTCTTGGTTGGCACGGATGGCGACCCCGCTTGCGACCAGGAGATATCCAACTGCCGGACACTACCCAGGTGCTCACCACGGCGACGGACGACGACCTGGACGAGACCAAGCCATGGTCGGCGCACTGGCTTGAGCGGTACGCCTCGTGAGCGATGTACACCTCCCCCGCATCCTGGCGATCGCGGACCGACCCGGCTGGGCGATCGATAGAAAGACGCAAAATCTCCGGCGCGTGCTGGAAGGAAGGTTCGAGATCGTCGAACGATTCCAGCATGATGTGACTGAGTCCGACGTGAACGTGGCGGACATCGTGCTCATCTTCTATTGGTTCCAACTCGCGAAGCTGCCCCTGCCGGAATCGGTCCTCGCCCGGCGGTCTGACAGGCTGCTCATCGGGATCTGCAGCCACAGAGAACTGGAGGGCGAGTTCCGCGAGCCCGGGCTCGCTGCTCTGCACCGGCTGGCGCGCGCTGTCTTTGTCAACAATCGGAAGCTCGAGCACGAATATAGTCCTCTACTGGGTGTTCCGGTCCACTACACGCCCAATGGAGTCGACACGACATTCTTTTGCCCCCCGCCAGAGCCGCAACCTTATTCTGGCGAGCTCCGCGTCGGATGGGCGGGAAGTCTCGGCAACCATGGTCCGGCACATCGCGGCTTCCACGACGTCATCGAGCCCGCCGTCGCTGCCGTGCCGGGCGTGCGACTACTGACTGCGATTCGGGAGCAACACTGGCGCAACCATGACGAAATGCTCGACTTCTATCGGAATCTCGACGTTTATGTCTGCGCCAGTCGCAGCGAAGGTACTCCCAATCCTTGCTTGGAGGCGGCGGCGTGCGGTGTCCCCTTGGTGACGACCCGTGTGGGAAACATGCCCGAACTGATTCGGGATGGTGACAACGGGCTGTTCTTCGATGGAACTGCGGAAGGGCTTGCGAACAAGCTCGCCCTGTTGCGGACCACGCCATCGATCGGATCGCGGATGTCCGCCCGCATGATCGAGACGATCCAAGAGTGGGATTGGGCCGTGCAGGCGGAGAACTACGCGCACATGTTTTCCTCGTTGCTAAATGCAGGCGGAGCGGCCGCCACCGTCAAAAGTTGACATTCAACCGGCGGATAACTTTCTACTGACAAAATGACCCCGCCCGGCAAATCCCGGCTGCTTACTGTGTCTCCAGCTTCCCCATCAGTTGCGCTCGCGCATCCCCGATCGAGGCGGCATAAGTCACCAGCGGCCGCTTGACGCCGTGGTTGATCAGCGTGCGCCGTATCTGCGGCGAGGCGCCTGAGATGATGAAGCGCACGCCGGCGCGCCTGGCCTTGTGGGCGGCCCCCTCGATGACATTGGCGGCCGTCGAATCGAAGAACGGCACCGCCGAGCAATCGAGGATGAAGTTCTTGCGCTGGTCGGCGATGCGGTCGAGCACGGTGCCGACCGTGGAGGCAGCGCCGAAGAAAAAGGCGCCCGAGATGCGATAGACGACGGTCTCGGCGTCGGTCGCCTCGCTGGAATCATAGACGCTGGCGCTGTCGGCGACATCGTCCTGCGCCAGCGACTGGTCCGCTTCGACCGCGATCGACTTGGCCATACGGTCGATGAACAGGATCGAGCCCAGCGCGAAGCCGACGACGATGCCTTCGGTGAGGTCGCGGAAGACGACGATCAGGAAGGTCGCCATCAGCACCAGCGCGTCGCCGCGCGAAGCGCGCAGCAGCGTGGCGAAGGCCTGTTTTTCGAACATGTTCCAGCAGACCACCGCCAGCACCCCGGCAAGGGCGGCAAGCGGGATGTAGCTGGCCAGGGGTGCTGCCACCAGCATGAAGACCAGCAGGAACAGCGAATGCAGCATGCCCGAAACCGGCCCGTGCGCGCCGGCCCGCACATTGGTGGCGGTGCGGGCGATGGTGCCGGTGGTGCAGATGCCGCCGAACAGGGCAGACGCGATGTTGGCAAAACCCTGCGCCACCAGTTCGCAGTTGGAGCGGTGTCGGCGTCCGGTCATGCCGTCGGCAACCACGGCCGACAGCAGCGATTCGATGGCGCCGAGCAGGGCAAAGGCCACCGCATCCGGCAGCACGGCGACCACCTTGTCGAGGCTGAACGCCGGCAGCGCCGGAAACGGCAGGCTGCGCGGAATGCCGCCATAGCGCGTGCCGATCGTTTCCGCAGGCAGTGCCAGCAGCGCCACCACCAGCGAGGCCAGCCCGACGGCGATCAGCATACCCGGCCAGCCGGGCCGCCAGCGCTTGACCGCAACGATGGTGACGATGGTCAGCACCGCGACGAACGTTGCTGCGAGATTGATCGTGCCGGCGGCCTCGCCGATCGCCATCAGCTTCGGCACCAGCGGCCCGGGCTCCTTGCCCGCCAGTTTCAGCCCGAACAGTTCGACGATCTGGCCGGAGAAGATGATGATCGAGATGCCGGCGGTGAAGCCGACCGTCACCGGATAAGGGATGAATTTGATGTAGGTACCGAGCCTGAGATAGCCGATGGCGAGCAGGAAGACGCCCGACATCATCGTCGCCAGCAGCAGACCGTCGATACCTTCGCGCTGCACCGTCGCCGCCACCAGCACGATGAAGGCGCCGGCCGGGCCGCCGATCTGGAAGCGGCTGCCGCCGAGCGCGGAGACGATGAAACCGCCGACGATGGCCGTGAACAGGCCGCGCTCCGGCGTCACCCCCGAAGCGATCGCGATCGCCATCGACAGCGGCAGCGCGACGATGGCGACGGTCAGTCCGGCCATGAAGTCGGCCTTGAATTGCGGCAGGTGATAACCCTCGCGCCAGACCGTCACCAGTTTCGGCGTGAACAGTTCGGAAAATGTCGGCTTCGCGGAATTCTGGGCCGACTTTTGGGCCGGTTGATGCACTGCTCGTCGGATCTGATCCATGGACTGCCTTCCGCTTGCGTGAAGGCGGCGGGATCGTCGGCAGGACTGTCGGCGGTCGCCGTCGCGACTGTGTGCCGGCTCAACCTTGCGGGTTCGGCGACGCGACGGGCTTGAGGCGCACGCCTCGGCCGCCGCGCTCGCTGGTCTGGTTCTCGCCGATCAATTCCACCCCGGCCTCATCGAGTGCCTGGATGACCTTCATCAGCGTGTCGACCACGCCCCTGACCACGCCGTCGCTCGCTTCCATGCGCTGAATGGTAGGAAGCGAAACCCCGGCGCGCTCCGCGAGCGTCCTCTGATCGATGCCGGCCAGCGCCCTCGCGGCGCGCATCTGCGCGGCAGTGATCATCGGCCTGAACCCCCGTCTGAGTCTGCGGAAACGACGTATAATACAATCATGGTGATGTTTCAACCATCATAAAGCATATATGAGACATGATATGCCTGTGGAGTCGGATGGGCGGGAAACCGGAAAAGCATGCTACGCTCCCCGCCTTGGTTCTCATTGGAGGGGAGATATCGGTTGAAGATTTTCAAGACCTTGATGACATCGGCAGCCTTGCTGTCGGCGGTTTTTCTGCTGGCGGGCTGCGGACACGGGCTGATCAACCGGCTGATTTGATGGTCGCTCCGGACTGTCAGTTTTCAGACTCGCTGTCACTATTCGCCACCGCATGCCGCCGCTGCAGCAGCCGCGCTGCCAGCCAGCACAGCATCGCCCAGGCGAAGCCGGCGCACCAGCCGGCGAGCACGTCGGAAGGCCAGTGGACGCCGAGATAGACGCGGCTGACGCCGACCAGCAGTGTCGTCAGAACCGCGAGGCAGAGCACGAAGATCTTCGTCGTACGTCCCGGCAGGAAGCGCGCTGCCAGCGAGCCGAGAGTCAAATAGGTCACCGCCGAGACCATGGCATGGCCGCTTGGAAACGACAGCGACGTCTCTGTGACGAGGTGCGAGACAAGGTCAGGGCGCGGTCGGTCGATCTCGGCTTTCAGCAAGGTCGACAGCGCCTGGCCGCCGGCCACGGCCACCAGGATGAACAGCGCCGTTCCTGCCTTGCGGATCAGCAGGAGATAGACGATCACCGCCGCTACGATCAGCACCAGCACCGAGGAGCTACCAAGGCTGGTGATGTCGCGCATCGCGCCTTGCAGCCACAGCGGGCCGAGCGGAACGTCGGGATGGCCAGTTTGGCGGAAGGCGAGCAGGATCTCGGTGTCGAAGGCGTGCGGGGTGGTGGCGCGCGCCACCTCCATCAGCTCTTCGAACCCCCAAAGCCCGCCGGCGATGATCAGCCCGGCGAGCAGCACCGGAAATTCGATCCAGTTGGCGAGGGTGCGGACGGCGGTCTTCATCGGACTATAGCCGCCCCTGCAGATAGGGCCCGAGTGTGATCAGCGCCACCGCAGCGATGGCAAGGACGATGCCGGTCGCCTGCAAGGCATTGACGCGTTCGCCGAAGAACACCAGCGCCACGACATTGACCGACACCAGCTGGATCACCGCCGACAGGCTGAACGACACCGACATGCCGAACTCGCGGACCAGCCGCAGCATGATCAGATTGCCCAGCGTATAGAGCGCCAGCGTCACCACGATCTTGCCGAGGCTCGGCGCCAACCCCCATTGCTTGGCCGCGGTTGCCGCCAGCAGGAAGATCACCGTCGAAATGACGAGCTGCGCCAGTCCCCAGAAACTCACTTTGTGCCTCGCTGCCGTTTGTGGCAGCCCTTGTTTCGCAAGCGTGCCGAGACGTCAAGCGAACTGCGGTGGAACAGGCCTGACCGGTGGCGAGACGTAGCCGGGTCGGTGGCAGCAAGATCGCGGTGCGATTGCAACGTTCGGGCCGGATTTACTCAAATCCGGGCGTCTGCTCCACTCAAGCCTCGGGAAAGATTGGACATTTATTCTCGGCGCCCTAGGTCTTGTAGAGGAGGCTGCCATGCCGAAGTCTGTTTATGACCGTGGCCTGCTCAGGCCCAATGACATCGCCAAGCTGCAACGTGTGTTCGACGAGGCCTGCCGCAGGCGCGACGTGCATCCCGATTCGGCCGAGGCGCGGGAGATCGCGCTGAACGTGCTCGCGCTCCACAATGCCGGTATGGTCGAGGAGGACATGCTTATGGAAACCGTCGGTTTCCGCCGGTTGGAGCCGAAATCGGCGTGAAGCCATAAGTACGGCTCTTGCCTAGCCGGCGCGCTGCACGACGGCCACATTCATCGCTGACCTCAGCTTAAAACCGATGGACTCGTACAATCCAATCGCGTTGGCATTGTTGGCATAGGCGTGCAGGTAGGGCACCTCGCCGCGCGCCATAATCCGGTTCGATACGAACAGCGACAGCAGTCTGCCGAGGCCGAGGCCGCGAAAGTCCGGATGCGAACAGACGCCGCTGAGTTCGCTGTAGCCGGGCTGCTTCATGCGCTCGCCGGCCATCGCCGCCAGCCTGCCATTGATCCTTCACGCCCCAGAAATCGCCGAGGCTAAGCGCCTTGAGCGTGAACGGGCCCGGCTTGGTCAGCGACGCCAGAGCGAGCATCTCGGCTGCATCGTCCAGCGTCAGTTGCTGCACGCGCTCGTCGGAGACGTCCGGCAAGGGCGCCTCGGCAACCATCTGAACACCAAAGGCGGTCGTGGTCGCGGTCAGTTCCGGCGGCAAGACAATGGCGTCCGCCTGAAGCATGAACACGCTTTCACCTGCGGGAACGAGTCTTCCGAGCGCCTGCAGGCTCTCAGCGTCATCTGCGCCTGAAGCCGCGAAGGGGACGATCGAGGAGGGATAACGTCTGGCGAGCTTGTCGCCATAGGCAAAGATGCGATGCCGCGTGTCGAGCGCGCTCCAGACAGGACGGTCGAGGACATGGCTCATGGCGCGACGCCCTGTTTTACACGACGATCGAGCGGAGCTGCCGCCAGGCCGTCCTCAATGGCGGAGAGTTGTTCGAGAAGCGGCCCTGTCAGCCCTTTGCACAAATCGGCGACGGCATTCTCGATGCGCGGCCAGACATTCCGCTTCGCTCTGTCGACCAGACGCTGACCATTTTTGGTCAGCGAGACCATTCGCCGCCGCTGGTCACCGTCCGACTGAATGACCTCGACCAGCCCAAGCTCGGCCAGCAGCGCCACGCTGCGCGTCACGCCCGGCTGGGTGATGCCGAGCGACTGCGCCAGCTCGCCGACCGGCAGCGGCCCCAGCCGATCGAGCGCGGCCAGAAGAGGATACTGGCTCGACTGGACCGGCACTTCCAGACCATCGAGCATGCGCTGCGTGTCGGCCTGCAACTGCTCGCCGATGCGCTTCAGCCTGCTGCCGAGCGTGAGGTAGCCAAGAGATCGAATGATGTCTTCCATGGGTGAGTCTGCTCGCTTCATTACATGTTATATAACCAGGCAACGAACAACTTCAAGAGCCTGCTTTGGAGGTTGGCCCCAGTCCTCTCAGCTTCGTCATCCACGGGCGAAGCAGCGGCGTCGCGAAGACCCGAGGATCCATTCCGTGACCTTCGCCGTGGAGCGTTCGCGGAGCAGAATTCTGCACCGTAGCAACGCGTTGATGTCGCGGCATGGATCCTCGGGTCTGCGCCGCGTCGCTACGCTCCTTGCTCCGCCCGTGGATGACGAAGGGACGGGGCGCTTCGGCTAATCGCCGAGGTATGCGATCCCGTCGTGCGGATGCAGCAGCAATCTCGAGAGTGCGCTGTGTTTCTCTGTCCAGCGCTCGGCTACAACTCCCGTGCCATCTGCCGGGCAATCGCCTCAGCCTGCATACCCGCGCTATGAAAATAGCTGGTCAGGCTCGGGCGCATGCCGATGAACCATAGGCCGGGCTGGCCGCTCGGCGTGCCGCCATTGGCCTTCGGCACGCCCTTGGCGTCGAGCACACCGAGATCGCCCAGCATGGTCTCCAAGCCAGTGCGATAGCCGGTCGCTGCGATCACCACATCCGGCGAGATCAACGTGCCGTCGTTCAGCCGCACGCTGGCGCCTTCGAAAGCGGCAACAGGCGCTACCACCGAAGTCCGTCCGGCCTTCAGCGCGGCAACGGCGCCGTCGTCGACGGCAATAGCGATCTGCTCTACGCCGAGCCGGCTGGCGCCACCTTTCGGCGCCGGCGGCAGGCCGAAGCGCGTGAGGTCGCCGAACACCAGGCGCTGCGTTGCCGCGATCACGGCGTCGGCAATCCGCGTCGGCAGCATCGCCATGAAGCCGCCGAAGCGCGCGACGGCGACCTTGCCGATCCGCTTCGGCATCAGCGACGGACCCTGCCTTGCCGACAGCCACACGGCTTCCGTGTCGGCGCGAGCAAGATGGTTGAGCACGTCGAAGCCGGAATTTCCGGCGCCGACCACCAGCACTTTTTTGCCGGCATAGTCCTCCGCGGTGCCGAAATCGGCGGCGTGGACGAGCTTGCCGGCGAAAGTCGCCTTGCCCGGCCAGTCCGGAGTCCACGGCAAGCGATCACGACCTGTGGCAACGATGACGTGACGTGCGCTCAGCACGCCTTGGCCGGTATGGACGAGCCAGTGGCTGCCGCTGCGCTCGATCCGCTCGACGGCGGTGCCGAATTCGACCCTTATGCCGCGGGTGCGGGCAAAATCCTCGAGATAGCCGACGATGACATCCTTGCTCGGAAAGGCGGCGGTGCGTGGCGGAAAGGCAAGGCCGGGCAGGGCCGAAAGGGCGCGATGCGTATTGAGGGTCAGCTTCTTGTGCCGCCGCCGCCACGGCTCGGCGATCCGCTGTTCCTTGTCCAGCACGACGGCCGTCATGCCGCGCCGGCCAAGCGCGTCGGCAGCGGCCAAGCCGGCCGCTCCGGCGCCGATGACGATCACCGTCTCGTCGGGTCCTTTCGGCCCCGGGGCGATAGGCATCGTTTCGCGTGTCGTTGCCGCCATTCGGTCGAGATTCCCTTTTAGCTGCGCCATGGGGACCCGTCCTATATGGCACAGCGGCCATATGATCGATAATGAGGTCGCGTCAATGCGACTGATTCGAGGCCTGGGGGGCAGGCCTCTGTTTATCATCGGCACGCGGAAGCTCGACCATGCCCTCCTTGCGTATCTTTCTCGACAGACTGCTGGAGGGCGCCGCAGCCAAGGTGCCGCGCCTGGATTTGACGCATGTCGAGCGGCTGGCGCTGGTCCGCCAGCACGGCGACTTCTCGTTGGCCTATTCGACCGCCGTGCAGCAAAAACTGTCCTATTTCGGCGACGTCGACGGCTATATCGCCTTCGGCACCAAGATGAAGCACCATTTCGCGCTCGGCGACCCGGTGGCCCATCCGCCCGACCGGCCCGACTACATAAGACGCTTCGTCGAAGCCGCCGACAGCCCATGGTTCGTGCAGATCGGCGAGCCGACGGCGCGCGTGCTGTCCGGGCTCGGCTACCAGGTCAACCGCCTCGGTATCGACACACGGCTGGAGCTTCCAGCGCATGACTTTTCCGGCAAGCGCAACGAAACCGTGCGCTATTCCGAACGCTGGCTGTTGAAGAAGGGGTTTTCCTTTGGCGAAGGAGCGGTCTATCTCGACGAGGTCCAGCGGCTGTCGCAGAACTGGCGGGCCGACCGCATCGTCAAGCGCTGGGAGATGGCCTTCCTCAACCGCCCCTTTGCCGATCATCTCGGCATCGATATGCGCCGTTTCGTGCTCTACAGCCCGGAAGGCGAACTCGTCGCCTTGCTCGATTTCGATCCGCTGTTCAGGGACGGCAAGGTGATCGGCTACACCACCTCGTTCAAGCGCAAGCACATCGATGCCTCCCCACACGCCGAGATCGGCCTGACCAAATTCGCCGTCGACCGCTTTCGCAGCGAGGGTATTTCGGTCGTCACGCTTGGCCTGTCGCCGATGCTCGACGTCGGAACCAATGAATTTGCCGAATCGAGCTTCTGGCGCAACGCTTTCGAGCTCGCCTATGAATCGCCCTGGGTCAACCGCAGCAAGTTCAACCTCAAGGGCCAGGCGGCGTTCAAGCGCCGCTTCCACGGTATCGAGGAGCCGACCTACATCGCCTTCCGCAAGGGGACGCTGTTCGAGATGCTGGGCCTGCTGCGCCTGATCAAGGCGATCTAGTACACGCAGCCGTAGCGCTGCCCGTAGAAACTCCGCAAAAGCCGTTGATCAAACCACCACCAATGGCCGCATGGAGCGTGCGTGCTATCGTCGTTAACAAGCTACCTTGCATTAACAGGTAGCTTGTTATATCTATGTGATAGGAACCGGAAGCTGGGCTATCCGGAAAACCGGAAACTGACATGACCGACTCAATCCAGGTGCAATTGCGAAAAGGCGCGCTTGAGCTGTGCGTGCTGGCCGTGCTGTCGCGCGGCGAGAGCTACGGCTACGAGATCGCCAGCACGCTGGTCGCCGCGGTCAATATGGGCGAAGGCACGATCTATCCGCTGATGCGGCGCATGCAGAATGACGGCCTTGTCGCCACCCGCATTGTCGAGTCGAGCAGCGGACCGCCGCGCAAGTATTACCGGCTCACACCGCTGGGCGAGAGGGCCTTCGACGTCCACCGCCGCGACTGGCGCTCGCTCTCGGCCGCTGTCGACCAACTCCTCAAGGATTTGCCATGACCAGGGATGATTTCTTGCAGAGACTGAGATCCGGGCTTGCCGGCCTGCCGCCGCAGGAAATCGACGACATTGTCGGCGACTACGCCGCCCATTTCGCCGACGCGTCGGGCCGCAGCGAAGCGGAGGTCGCGGCTGCGTTGGGCGACCCGGCGAGGCTCGCCCGCGAGCTGCAGGCCGAAGCCGGGCTGCGCCGTTTCGAATCCCATGGCAGCGTTTCCAACATGTTCTCAGCGACGCTGGCGCTGGCCGGCCTTGCCTTCGTCGACCTCGTCTTCCTGCTACCGCTGCTTTTGACCGCTGTCATCCTTGGCATCGGCCTTGGCATCACGCTTGTCGCTGTCGGTGCGCTGGGGATCAAGATCATCGTCACCACGCTGCTGTTCGACGCCGGCGGCGCGCTGACAGTGACGCTCGGCCGCGTCTTTATCGGCGCCGGACTGGTGAGCTTCTTCATCGGCGGCGGCGCCTTGCTGCTCTTGGGCCAGGGCGCCGGCCTGCGGGTTCTCGGGCGCTATGCCCGGATGCATTCGCGCCTGACGCAATCGGACCGCAACCGCGCCTGAGCACATCTGTCACTACGTTGAAGGAAACCAGATCATGAGTGGAAAACTGGCATTCGCAGCGACAGTTGGACTGGCGGGCGCCGCCGTCTTCCTGGCAGTGGGCATCGGCCTTGCCGGGCCGGACTGGATCAACGCCGGCGGCTCGTGGATCGGCGGACAATCCACCTGCGGCGCGCTAACCCGGACGAAAAAAGAGGTCACCCTGCCCTTCGACGCCAATGACAGTTTCACCCTCGCTTTGCCGGGTTCGGTTCGCTATCGGCCGGGCGGCAAAGCGCAGGCTGTCATCAGCGGCGAAGCGGTTCTGATCGACCATCTGCGGCTGGAAGGCAGCCAGCTCAGCCTCGACTGCGAGCCGGGCTGGTTCCCGTCGCGGCTCGATGTCGCCGTGTCGGGACCGGCGATCACGGATTGGAAAGTGGTCGGCAGCGGCGACCTCGCGCTGGAGGAGATCAACCAGCCGAAGCTGCGGCTCAACATCAGTGGCAGCGGCAGCGTCACCGCCAGCGGAACCGCCCAGACGGTGGACCTCGAGATTTCGGGCTCGGGCGACGGGCGGCTGAGAAACCTGATCGCACAGTCCGCGCAGATCGAGATCCGCGGCAGCGGCGACGCCGAGGTCACCGCGCAGGCGGACGCGGACGTCTCGATTTCCGGCAGCGGCGACGTCGATCTCTACGGCCACCCGACGATGAAGCGTTCGCAGGTCAGAGGCAGCGGCAGCATCACGAATGTGCCGTAGCTGAGATTTGCCGGCTACCGTTCAGTTGCGCAGCCGGTAGCCGGTCCGGAAGATCCAGCCGACAATGGCGATGCAGATGGCAAGGAACACCAACGTCATGCCGAGGCTGACGGCGACCGAGACGTCCGACTTGCCATAGAAGCTCCAGCGGAAACCGCTGATCAGATAGACGACGGGATTGAACAGCGTCACGGTCCGCCATGCGTCGGGCAGCATGTTGATCGAGTAGAAGCTGCCGCCGAGGAAGGTCAGCGGCGTGATGATCAACAGCGGCACCAGCTGCAGCTGCTCGAAGCTTTTCGCCCAGATGCCGATGATGAAGCCGAACAGGCTGAAGGTCATCGCCGTCAGCACCAGGAAGGCGAGCATCCAGAACGGATGCTGGATATGCAGCGGCACGAACAGCGAGGCCGTGGCCAGGATGATCAGGCCAAGGATGATCGACTTGGTTGCCGCGCCGCCGACATAGGCGATGACGATCTCCAGATAGGACACCGGCGCCGACAGCAATTCGTAGATCGAGCCGACGAATTTCGGGAAATAGATGGCGAAGGAGGCGTTGGAGATCGACTGCGTCAACAGCGACAGCATGATCAGGCCGGGCACGATGAAGGCGCCATAGCTGATGCCGTCGATCTCGGTGATGCGCGAGCCGATGGCCGAGCCGAAGACGACGAAATACAGCGATGTCGAGATCACCGGCGAGACGATGCTCTGCAGCACGGTGCGGAACGCACGCGCCATCTCGACCCGATAGATCGCCCAGACTGCGCGCCAATTCATGGTTCTTGCCTCAACAGATTGACGAAGATCTCCTCGAGCGAACTGTTTTGCGTGTCCATGTCGCGGAATTGAATGCCGGCCGCCTCGAGCTCGCGCAGCAGCGAGGCGACGCCCGGGCGTTCGCTCTGATTGTCATAGGTGTAGGTCAGCTGTGTGCCATCGCCCGACAGCTCCAGCTTGTAGTGCGAGAAAGCATCAGGGATGGCGGTGAGCGGCGTGCGCAGCTCCAGCACCAGCCGCTTGCGGCCGAGCTTGTGCATCAGCTCGGCCTTGCCCTCGACCAGGATGATCTCGCCCTTGTTGATAACGCCGACGCGATCGGCCATCGCCTCGGCCTCTTCGATGTAATGCGTGGTCAGAATGATGGTGACGCCGTCGTCGCGCAGCCGGCGCACCATCGCCCACATGTCCTGGCGCAGCTCGACATCGACGCCGGCCGTCGGCTCATCGAGGAACAGCACGCGCGGTTCGTGCGACAGCGCCTTGGCAATCATCAGCCGCCGCTTCATGCCGCCCGACAGCGTGATCGCCTTGGCGTCCTTCTTGTCCCACAGCGAGAGATCGCGCAGCACTTTTTCTACGAAGCCCGGGTTCGGCGCCTTGCCGAACAGTCCGCGGCTGTAATTGACCGTGGTCCATACGGTCTCGAAAGCGTCGATGGTCAGTTCCTGCGGCACCAGCCCGATCAGGCTGCGCGCGGCGCGGTAGTCGCGGTTGATGTCATGGCCATCCACAGTCACCGTGCCGGACGAACGGTTGACGATGCCGCAGACGATCGAGATCAGCGTCGTCTTGCCGGCGCCGTTCGGCCCCAGCAGCGCGAAGATCTCGCCGCGTTCTATGTCGAGGTCGATTTCCTTCAGCGCCTTGAAGCCGGTGGCGTAGGTCTTTGTGACCCCGGAAATGGAAATGATCGATGGCGAATTGGTGGAAGGCATGGGGCGGGAAACGACTGCTTGAAAGAGGCGGGGGATTATTATTGCGCTGAATGTCGGTTCGCGAACCCGGAAGTCAATGCCATTGCTGACAATTCTGGACAAACGTTCCCTTTTGGCCGTTTCGCCGGGGTAGCCGGGGCCGCTGACGGATTGGCCTCATCTGCTGCGACAACGCGCCCCGCGTGGCGCCACGCCGCTTTGACCGCACCGCATCGGCAGCCTATCCTGCGCCAAGAAACAGCAGCCGGAGCCCGCCATGGACCCGCTCATCCTGTCGCGAATGCAGTTCGGGGCGAACATTTCGTTCCACATCCTGTTTCCGACCATCACCATTGCGCTTGGCTGGGTGCTGCTGTTCTTCAAGCTCCGCTACAACGCCACCGGCGATTCCGCCTGGATGCGCGCCTATTTCACCTGGGTGAAGGTGTTCGCGCTGTCCTTCGCCATGGGCGTCGTCTCGGGCGTCACCATGAGCTTCCAGTTCGGCACCAACTGGCCAGGTTACATGGAGACGGTCGGCAACATTGCCGGGCCGCTGTTGGCCTACGAGATCCTCACCGCCTTCTTCCTCGAGGCGGCCTTCCTCGGCATCATGCTGTTCGGCTTCCGCCGCGTGTCGAACCGTGTCCACACGCTGGCGACGGTGCTTGTTGCCGGTGGCACCACGCTGTCGGCCTTCTGGATCATCGCGCTGAACTCCTGGATGCAGACGCCGGCCGGCTTCGAGATGATCGACGGCAAGGCGCATCCCGTCGACTGGTGGGCGATCGTCTTCAACCCGTCCATGCCTTATCGACTGACGCACATGCTGCTCGCCTCGGGGCTCACCGTCTCGTTCCTGATCGCCGGGCTGTCGGCGCTGCGCTATCTCAGCGGCGACCGCTCGGAATCGATGTGGAAGGCGCTGCGCACCGGCGTCTTCACCGCCGCGATCCTGATCCCGATCCAGATCTTTGCCGGCGACCAGCACGGGCTCAACACGCTGGAGCACCAGCCGCAGAAGATCGCCGCCATGGAGGCCAACTGGAACACCGGGCCCAACGTGCCGCTGGTGCTGTTTGCCTGGCCGGATGAGGCGACGAAGGAAAACAAGTTCGAGGTCGCCATTCCCGATGGCGCCAGTGTTATGCTGCGGCACTCGACCAGCGGCGTCGTGCCGGGGCTCAACGACTATCCCGGCCTCCATCCGCCGGTCCTCCCGTTGTTCTGGGGCTTTCGTATCATGGTCGGCACTGGCATCTTGATGCTTCTCGTCTCCTGGTCGGCGACCTTCTTCCTCAAGCGCCGCCACAGCCTGCCGAGGCCGCTGGCCATGCTGATGGTGCCGATGTCGCTGTCGGGCTGGCTGGCGACGCTCGCCGGCTGGTACACGACCGAGATCGGCCGCCAGCCCTGGCTGGTCACCGGCGTGCTGAAGACGGCGGATGCCGTCGGCCCGGTCGCGGGCAGCCATGTCGCGCTGACGCTGGCGATCTATCTCATCCTCTATGTGCTTTTGCTGATCGCCTATCTCGGCGTGCTGGTGCACCTGGCGCTGAAGGCGGCCAAGGACGGCGACACCTCGCCGCTGCCGGGCGTGATGAAGACGGCGATGTCGCAGCCGGCTGCCGGCGAGTAGGGAGAGGAAAATGAGCTTCGACTGGCCAACCGCGCTCCCCCTCATCTTCGCCGGCCTGATGGGCCTGGCCATCCTGATCTACGTCATCCTCGACGGTTTCGATCTCGGCATCGGCATCCTGTTCTCGGTCGCCGAGGATACCGAGCAGGACACGATGATCGCGGCCATCGGCCCGTTCTGGGACGCCAACGAGACATGGCTGGTGCTGGCCGTCGGCCTGCTTCTGGTCGCCTTCCCGATGGCGCATGGCGTCATCCTGACCGCGCTCTACATTCCGGTATTCGTGCTTCTGGTCGGCCTCATCCTGCGCGGCGTCGCCTTCGATTTCCGCGCCAAGGTGCCGTCCGGCAAGAAGCACCGCTGGAATCGCATTTTCTTTCTCGGCTCCATCATCGCCTCGCTGGCGCAAGGCTATATGCTGGGCGTCTATGTGCTCGGCCTCGATGTCGCTTTTGGCGGCATGGCCTTCGGCGCGCTGGTGGCGCTCTGCCTGTCGGCCGCCTATGCGGCGATGGGCGCCGCCTGGGTGATCTACAAGACCGAAGGCGCGTTGCAGAAGAAGGCGGTGGCCTGGCTGCGCACCGCGCTGGTGCTGACCGCGCTCGGCATGGCGGCGGTGTCGCTGGCCACGCCCTTCGCCAGCCCGCGCATTTTCGCCAAATGGTTCGTCTGGCCCGAAATGCTCTATCTGTCGCCGCTGCCGATCCTGTCGGCGCTGCTGTTCCTGTGGCTGTGGCGGCAGACTTTTCACCTGCCCAAGCCCGACGACCGCCACGCGATCCGGCCGTTCCTGACGCTCGCCGCCATCTTCGCGCTCGGCTTTGCAGGGCTTGCCTGGTCGTTCTACCCCTTCGTGGTGCCCGACAGGCTGACCATCTGGCAGGCGGCGTCGGCAACCGAAAGCCTCGCCATCATCCTCGCCGGCACGGTGGTCGTGCTGCCGGTGATTATCTTCTATTCGTTCTACGCGTATCGAGTGTTCGGCGGGAAGGCGACGGATTTGACTTATGATTGAGGGGCTAATCTCCCCCCTTGAGGGGGAGATGGCCGGCAGGCCAGAGGGGGTCGCTTCGCGTGGAGCGCTAACCTTCTTCTGCCGCAGGAGGCCGATCCCGGTCGTACCGACCCCCTCTGTCGCCTTCGGCGACATCTCCCCCTCGAGGGCAGGGCTATCGCATATGGCTTAGAGCGTTGATGAGATAGTCGTCATTCCAAGCGCATTTCTTGATGCGATGGCTGATGGGGACTTTGTCTGCATCGGCGAGTTGGAGGATGTTCCTGGCGAGACGGTTTAGGAGCGCGGTGTTGGCAGGGGCGTTGTCTTTGCGGGCGCGGCTGAGGTCCTCATCCAGATGAACATCGAGCATCCAATGCAGGCCGTTCTCGATCTGCCAATGGGCTCTGGTGAGG